>NZ_JBEGGL010000001.1:1308893-1366431 GCF_040203315.1 Xanthomonas sp. WHRI 8393
CGGTAGTTCAGCTGGTTAGAATGCTGGCCTGTCACGCCGGAGGTCGCGGGTTCGAGTCCCGTCCGCTCCGCCAGTTATACCGAAGCCCCTGAGCGATTGGGGGCTTCGTTTTCTCCACCGGATTCGCATTGCGGAAATGGTGGAGAAGCAGCAGTCCAAGTTTAAAGCGGAGCGGTAGTTCAGCTGGTTAGAATGCTGGCCTGTCACGCCGGAGGTCGCGGGTTCGAGTCCCGTCCGCTCCGCCAGTTATACAAAGCCCTCGGCTCCGTGCCGGGGGCTTTTTTTTGGCCGCTATGGCGGCAATTGCGCGCCGAAAGCCATGTCGGATCCGGTGCGGTGCGGGATTGGGCTGGGTGCCCGGCGTCAGGCGCGTTACACTGCGCGGCTCGCCCACAGGCCGTGATTTGCCAATGCTGCAGAAACTTCGCGACAAGACGTCAGGCTGGATCGCTACCGCCATCCTGGGGTTGCTGATGATTCCGTTCCTGTTCGTCATCGACAACAGCTACCTCGGCGGCATTGGCGCCAATAATGTGGCCAAGGTGCAGGCACCGCCGACATGGTGGAAATCGGCGCCGTCGTGGTGGCCGGTTTCGCTGCTGTGGCAGCACCATGAAATCAGTACGCAGGATTTCCGCGCCCGCTTCGAGCAGGCGCGCATGCAGGAGCGGCAGCGCCAGGGCGAGAATTTCGATCCGCGCACGTTCGAATCCCGCGAAAACAAATTGCAGGTGCTCGACCAGTTGGTCGACGAGCAAGTGGTGCGTCTGGGGGCCGAAGATGCCGGCATCGTGATCGGCGATGCGACGGTGCGCGATTACATCGCCGGCATTCAGGCATTCCAGGTCGACGGCAAATTCAGCCCCGACCAGTACCGCGCTGCACTTGCGCAGGGCACGCCACCGCGCACGCCGGCGCAGTTCGATGCGTTGGTGCGCGACAGCCTGCAGCAGTCGGTGATTCCGCAGGCGATTGCCGAGTCGGGCTTTGCGACCAAGGCCGAGTTCGAGCGCTTGCTCAAGCTGATGGGCGAAACGCGTGACGTGCAGCTGGCCATGCTGCCGCCACCGGCCGCCGATACGGCGCCGGTCAGCGATGCACAGATCAAGCAGTGGTACGACGGGCATACCCAGGATTTCCGTCAGCCGGAGACGGTGACGATCGAGTATGTCGAACTCGATGCCGCCAAGTTGCCGCCGGCAACCGCCGCTGACGAGGCGACGCTGCGCAAGCGCTACGACGAAGAGAAGGCGCGTTTTGTCGAGCCGGACCAGCGTCTGGCGTCGCACATCCTGATCACCGCCGGTAGCGATCCTGCCGCGCAGAAAGCCGCCGAGGAGAAAGCGGCCAAGCTGGCTGCGGAAGCCAAGCAGCCCGGCGCCGATTTTGCCGCGTTGGCCAAAGCCAATTCGCAAGACCCTGGTTCCAAGGGCGCTGGTGGCGATCTTGGCTGGGTCGAGAAGGGCACGATGGTCAAGCCGTTTGAAGATGCCTTGTTCTCGATGAAGGCTGGCGAGGTGGTCGGCCCGATCAAGAGCGAGTTCGGTTACCACGTGATCCAGCTGCGCGAGGTCAAGGGCGGCCAGGGCAAGTCGTTCGAGCAGGTGCGCGATCAGCTCGCCGCCGAGCAGCTCAAGGCCGATGCCGACAAGGCATTTACGGATGTGAGCGGCAGGCTGGTGGATCAGGTCTACAAGAATCCCACCGCGCTGGAGCCGGCAGCCAAGCAGGTCGGTCTGCCGGTGCAGACACTGGGTCCGTTCTCGCGCGCCGATGCGAGCGGTATTGCGGCCAATCCGGCGGTGCTGCGTTCGGCATTCTCCGAAACGCTGGTGCAGGACGGCACGGTGAGCGATCCGATCACCATCGGTCCGAACCACAGCGTGGTGTTGCGTGTGACCAACCACACCGCCGAGGCGGCCCTGCCGTTGGACAAGGTGCGCGAGAAGGTGATGGCCGCCGTCCGCGCGGACCGCACCGAGAAGGCCGCCGCAGCGGCTGCCGACGCGTTGCTGGCACGTGTGCAGAAAGGCGAGACCCTGCAGGCGCTGGCCGCCAGCGAGAAGTTGCAGGTGCAGCCGATCCCGGGCTTGCCGCGCACCGCGCCGATTCCGACGCCGGCGGCAAACCGCGCCATCTTCAGCGCGCCGCGTCCGACCGACGGCAAGCCGTCGGTGGGCAAGGTGGAGCTGGATGGCGGGCGCTTTGCGGTGTTTGTCATCAGCAAGGCGACCCCGGGCGACCTGAAGCAGATGCCGGCCGAGCAGGAGACCATGCTGCGCGAGCAGCTGAGCCAGATCGACGGCAACAATGCGGCGCAGGCGTACGTCAAGGAAATGCGCAAGCGCTACAAGATCCAGATCGAAGAGGCGCAGCTGTAACCGCTGCTGTTCGACTGGTGGAGAAAGAGCCCGGGGAACCGGGCTTTTTCTTTGGCCGATGCCGTCGTGGGCAGGTGCCAGCGTTCGTGTGGAGTATCCCGCCGCTGGCGCTGCGGCGAGTCTGTGGTTGCGTGGACCAGGCACTGCGATGGCCCGCCGCAACTGATCTGGCGTCGTGCGCATTGCCATCCGTTTGGGATAGGTCTGCCGGGGTTGCGGATTTCGCGCGTCAGGATTGCAGGCGTGCGGTTGCGAAGACGTGCGTCATTCAACGTGCTGATCTGCCGAGCCAATCTGCCAGGCCAGAAAAGCCAGCGTCGGGTTGCGCGTTTGGTGCGCCTACGGGTGGCTACATGGCGGTTGGCGGCAGGCGCTGCGGGCGCGCTCATCAACTGCGATGTCGGTCGGCTTGCAACGATAGCGGGCCAATCGGCTGCGAGTACGCCCGTTTCCGATTCCACCCGTGTCCGATTCCATACGGCGTCGCTAGCAGCGCACGCAAAAGGTAAGTGTCAGGCTCTCTCTTCGCATCCGACCTACGCCTGCGCAGCGCGGCGCTCAACTTCCCCGTGCAAGGTCGACGAGAAGCATGCCGCTGCAGTGTCAGCGGCGCCGGAACGGCGCAGGACGCAGGCGGCTTAGGTCAGGGTGTGTCTTCGAACGACAACACCATGCCGGGCTTCAGCACGGCACGCTTGTCCAGGCCATTGCTGGTCAGCAGTGTCGTGACTGTCACGCCATAGCGGCGTGCGATGGCCCAGGCGGATTCGCCGTTGCGGACCGTATGCGTGGTGCGCGCCTGTGGCCTGGAGGCATCCGTCGTCGCGGCGGCAACGACCGTGGGAGCGGCAGCGCTGTTGTCCGCAGTGCTGCCCGTGTCGGCAGATGCGACCGCGGCACCTGTCGCACCTGGCTGCGCAGGGGCGATCGGGGCGAGCACATGCACGCCCCGCGGTGCGGCGCGCGCGCTGGCCAGCGCCGGATTCAGCCGGGCCAGCAGCTGCGGCTCGATGTCGCGTTGTCCGGCAAAGGCGTTGAGACTGGTGCCGGCCGGCAATGCATGTTCGGTGAGTACCGGTACCGGGCGGTCGAGCGAGGTCAGCAGATTGCCCTGCTGCTGCGCATGGTCCAGCACACAGGCGAGCGCGTGCAGCTTTTCCACGTACTCGTAGGTGACCTTGGACATGCCGGGCAATTCGGACGGGCGAGCGTTCTGCGCGTTCATGCCGGCCGTGCGCATGGCCTGCAGCACGCGATACTCGCCCGCGTTGTAGGCCATCAGCGCCAGGCGCCAATCGCCGCCGAACATGCCATACAGCGTCTTGAGATAACGCACCGCCGCCGTGGTGGAGTCCACTGCCGAGAGGCGTCCGTCGTATTGCGCGCCAACCGGCACATGGTGATTGCGCGCAGTGGTGGCGATGAACTGCCAGAGGCCGGCGGGGCCACTGCCGTTGCGGGCGCCCGGGCGATAACCGCTCTCGACGAACGGAATCAGCGCAAATTCGGTCGGCATGTCGGCTTCGCGCAATTCATCGACCACGTAGCCGAACAGCGGCAAGACATCCTGTGCGTCGTCTGCCAGACGGGCCGGCGCGCGCGAAAAATGTTGTTCCCAGCGGGTATCGCTATGTTCGCTGTCGCAGCCAGGATCGGCGCGACCGTCCAGAAACGACGAAAAGATCTCCCGACCGTTGCGCACCTGGGGCGTGGCGGTCTGGGCGATCGAGCTCTCTGCGGGTTTGGAGCGGCTTGCGTCGTTGGACGATGCGGCTGCGGGTGCGATGACCGCCGATGCGGTCAGCACTGCCAGAAGCAGGCGCCTCATGCGCGAAATTCGTCTTTCCAGCGCCGAAGTTCGGCGAAAACGTCAACTTCAGAGGAGATTGCCCCACCTGCGCGAGATGCCACGGCAGCGCGGATTTCGGGACTGCTGATGCGTAAGAACGGATTGGTGGCCAGTTCACTCTTGAGCGAAATCGGCAGGGTAGGACGGGCTGCATGACGCATGGCCTGGGCTTCCTGTTGACGGCGCTGCAAGGCAGCGTTGGTGGGATCGACGTGCAGCGCAAAAGCCGCATTGGCCAGGGTGTATTCATGGCCGCAACACACGAGCGTTTCGCCAGGCAGGGAGGCCAGGCGCTGTAGCGCGTCGAACATCTGAGGAGCGGTACCTTCGAACATCCGCCCACAGCCTAGGCTGAACAGGGTATCACCGCTGAACAGATGGCGGTCAGTGACGAAGGCGATATGGCTGCGGGTATGGCCGGGCACTTCCAGCACATCGAAGCTGTTTCCAAGCAGGCTCAAGCGATCACCCTGGCCCACCCGGTGGGCGTCTGCCGGGATGCGTTGGTCGGCCGGACCGTACAGCGCAAGGTCCGGCCAACGCTGCTGCAGCGCTGCCACGCCGCCAATGTGGTCGGCATGGTGGTGGGTCAGCAGGACGGCGCTGGGGCTGAAGCCTTCGCGCTCTGCGGCGGCGAACACCGGCTCGGCTTGGCCCGGATCGACGATGACTGCGCGGCCATCGCTGGCGACCAGCGCCCAGATGTAGTTGTCGTCGAATGCGGGCAGGGCGGTCAGTCGCATAGAATTGGGACCATGCCTGCCACGCCATTCTCCCGTCAAGCTGGCGTCTCATCCTGGTTTGAAACAGGTGCAGGGCGCAGCCTGCTCCTGCTGGAGCGCAAATTGGCGCTTGCGGCGTTGCAAACGCGTCCCTCGCAGCCCTGGTTGTGGCTGACGCCGACGCCCGAGCTGCCGCCGCGCGAGCTGCTGCAGGGGCGCGGGCTGCGGCTGACTCGCAGCGCTGGCCGCTTTGCGGGCGATGCGCGTTGCGCCATGCCGTTTCCGTTGCCGACCGAAAGCCTGCAGGCCATCGTGGTGCAGCATGCGGTGGTGGGCGGCGCGGCGGAATTCCTGGCCGAATGCGAGCGGTTGCTGATGCCGGGCGGGCGGCTATGGCTGTTCACGCTCAATCCGCTGAGCCCGTACCGCTTTCGCTGGGCGCGGCGCGGTCCGGTGGCGCTGCGGCCGGATCGCTGGCGGCTGCTGGCGCAGCGTGCGGGGCTGCAATGCGTGGAGACCGAGCGCTACCTGGGGCCGATCTGGCGCGCCGGGCGTGGCGTTACCGGCACCGATCGCGCACCCTGGCGCGCGGTGTATCTGCTCGAAGTGGAAAAGCGCGCCGCCGCTTCGATCGGGCCGACCCCGATCGCGATGCCCTCGCGCTGGCCGCAGCCTGTAGCCACGATCTGACGACCGACCACTTTCCAAATACCAGAAGCTGATGAAATCCATTGAAGTGCATACCGACGGCTCCTGCCTCGGCAATCCCGGGCCGGGCGGTTGGGCGGCCCTGTTGCGTTACAACGGCCGCGAGAAGGAATTGTCCGGCGGCGAAGCCACATCCACCAACAACCGCATGGAGTTGATGGCGGCAATCATGGCGCTGGAAACGCTCACCGAGCCATGCCAGATCGTGCTGCATACCGACTCGCAATACGTGCGCCAGGGCATCACCGAGTGGATGTCCGGCTGGGTGCGCCGCGGTTGGAAAACCGCCGGCGGCGACCCGGTCAAGAACCGTGAACTGTGGGAGCGCCTGCATGCAGCCACGCAACGCCACAGCATCGATTGGCGCTGGGTGAAAGGCCACAATGGTGACCCGGACAACGAGCGCGTCGACGTACTCGCCCGCAATCAGGCCATCGCCCAGCGCGGCGGCAGCGCAACCGCGTAAGCAATCAGCAAGAGGATTCATGCGTCAGATCATTCTCGATACCGAAACCACCGGCCTGGAATGGCGCAAGGGCAACCGCGTCGTCGAAATCGGTGCGGTGGAGCTGCTGGAGCGGCGCCCGAGCGGCAACAACTTCCATCGCTACCTGAAGCCCGATTGCGATTTCGAGCCGGGTGCGCAGGAAGTGACCGGGTTGACGCTGGAGTTCCTGGCCGACAAGCCGCTGTTTGCCGATGTGGTCGAGGAGTTCCTGGCCTACATCGACGGCGCGGAGCTGATCATCCACAACGCCGCGTTCGATCTGGGCTTCCTGGACAACGAGCTGTCGCTGCTGGGCGACAACTACGGCCGTATCGTCGAGCGCGCCACCGTGGTGGATACCCTGATGATGGCGCGCGAGCGCTATCCAGGGCAGCGCAACTCGCTGGATGCCTTGTGCAAGCGCCTGGGCGTGGACAACTCGCATCGCCAGTTGCATGGCGCCTTGCTCGATGCGCAGATCCTGGCCGATGTGTACATCGCGCTGACCTCGGGCCAGGAAGAGATCGGCTTTGCCAGCGCCGATACTGGCCAGCGCAGCGAGCATGGCGAGGGCATGATCACCTTCGATCCGGCGCTGCTGTTGCCGCGCGCGCGGGTGGTGGTGACCGCGTCGGAGTCGCAGGCGCATGAGGCGCGCCTGGCGTACCTGCGCAAGAAGGCCGGGCGCGCGCTGTGGGATGCGCCGGTTGAAGAGGTGGCTGCTGCCGGGTAGTGCGGCTGTCGGCAAGGGGTGTCCGGCTGTCGCGCGGCGTGGCGATGTGGTGGGAGTGCAGTGCGCCGCTGAGGCCTGGCGGTTCTGGGCGCGAATAGTGCGCACATGATGGCTGCCGTGCGGGTTCGATGCCCGTGCTTTGCGCGGCTAACAGCTACTTCAATCCGGTCTATTGCGGAGCGATGAACTTGCTCTTGGCTGCAGGCCGGTGATCTGCGGCCTGGGTGCAGGGCCCTTGCCCGCCCACCATCGCGGGACACGCCGCAAATACGTCCATGTAGGCGCTTACGCGGCATCCATGCCGCGTAAGGTCCCGCGACGGTGGGCGGGCAAGGACCCGTCGAGATTGTCGGTGTGCATGGTGTTCAACCAGGTAGCCGACTCCTGCTCTGGTGCAGCGCTCTTGCCGGTTCCGGGCCCCTGGGCGGCCTGGATGCTGCCAGCGAGTCTTCAGGGCTAGATTGACGGCGTGATTCGCAGGCGGTGAGGACAACGCACCCTTGACCGACCAGGCGCTTGTCTGCCTTCAACCAGATGCGGGCCAACAACACCCTTGCGCTCACACCGCCAGCCGGGCGCTCGCTAGGTCTTGTTGGCCGCTTTCAGTAGCTGCGCACCAGGATCGCAGTGATGTTGTCCGAGCCGCCGCCATCGAGTGCGGCGGCGACCAGGCATTCGACACATTCCTGCGCGCTGCAATCGGCCTGCGACAGAGTCGCGGCGATCGCGGCATCATCGACTTCTTCGGTAAGGCCGTCGCTGCACAGCAGCAGCTGCATGCCGGATTTGAGTTCGCCCTGCATGGTGGCGACATTGAGGTGGACCGGATCGGTGACGCCCAGCGCCTGGGTCACCACGTTGCGATGCGGATGCGCGCGTGCCTGCTCGCTGGTCAGCGTGCCCTGGGCGATCAGTTCCTGCACATAGCTATGGTCCTGGCTCAGTTGCGCCAGCCGGCCGTCGCGCCACAGATATGCGCGGCTGTCGCCGACCCAGGCCACTTCGAAGCGCTGGCCCAGCACGCGCGCAGCGACGACAGTGGTGCCCATCGGCAAGGTGTCGTTGCAGCGACGCGAGGTCTTGATGATCTCTTCGTCGGCGATGCGTACCGCCTGGGCCAGCGGGGTGCCGGCGCGCACCTCGCGCACGATGGTTTCGCGCGCCAGGGCGCTGGCCACCTCGCCGCAGGCATGCCCACCCATGCCATCGGCCACCAGCCACAGCCCCAGCTCGCTGTCGCCGTAGTACGTGTCCTCGTTGAGGTCACGGCGCAGGCCGACATGGGTAAGGTGTCCGAATTCGAGCATGGGGGCGGGTCGCCAAGGAAGGAGGTGCGTGACCATCATCGCGGCGCGGCCGGCCCGCAGCAACACGCCGATCGCCGGTGCCGCAGGGCGGGTTCACGCCCGGACCTTCGATCGTGCCGGCGATGCCGGCCCGGGCCGCTTGTAGCTGGGCGCCGGTGCCCGTATGATGCACGGCCCCGGGACACTGGGGACCATCTGGAGAGGTGGCAGAGCGGTTGAATGTACCTGACTCGAAATCAGGCAGGCGTTTATAGCGCCTCGGGGGTTCGAATCCCCCCCTCTCCGCCAGATTCGCATCAGCCCCCGCAAGGGGGCTTTTGTTTATGTGTCGCCGCCGCGCGCTGCTGCGCTGGCTACAATCCGCCCGATATCCGTTGGAGGCCTGTCATGTCCGAGATCCTGGTGCCCGTGTCCTTTGGTGAGCTGCTCGACAAGATCGCGATCCTGCAGATCAAGTCCGAGCGCATGAGCGACCCCGTCAAGCTGGCCAACGTGCGCAGCGAGCTGTCCGCGCTGGAGACCAGCTGGATGGCGCATCCGGCCGCCGGTCACGACATCGTGCGTCTGCGTGCGGCGCTCAAGGCCGTCAACGAGCGGCTGTGGGTGATCGAGGACGACATCCGGCTCAAGGAGCAGGCGCAGACCTTCGACGACAGCTTCGTGCAGCTGGCGCGCAGCGTCTATATCGAAAACGACGAACGCGCGCGCATCAAGAAAGAGATCAACCTGGCGCTGGGTTCGTCGTACGTGGAAGAGAAGTCGTACCAGGACTACCGCGCTAGCGGTGTCTGAGAGCCGCTGATTGCAGGTCTGCGTAACCGACTCACGTGGTGGTCGGTGGGTGCGCGGCGCTTTCTGGTGCGCCGCCACACTTCGAGTCGGCCGGCACCGCGGTGATTGGCTGCCGCGCACGTGAGCCGGCGGTGTTTGGCTCTTGTTTCCTGGCTGTCCTGGGCGTCTGCACCGCGGCGCAGCGCGCAGCTGCGCAGCGATTGAACGCCTGTTCGAGTGCCGATCCGACGCCGATTCTCAGCGCGGATGATCGCTGCGATAACGCTCGAATGCGGCGATCGCATCGTCCACGGTGATCAGCGCCATCACCTGGTCGAACTCGATCTTGGTGCCCCATTTCAGCTGGTCGGCCGGCTTGCTCAGGTATTTGCGGGCGGCTGCGTCATAACGGTCCACGCAGTAGCGCACGTCCGAGTACGGGCCGCTGCGCAGCGGGTTGCTGGCCGCATGCAGGCCGAGCACCTTGGTGCCCATCGCGTTGGCGATGTGCATCGGCCCGGAATCGGGGGTGACCACCAGCTCTGCGCGGGCGAGCAGGGCGGGGAGTTGTTTGAGCGTGTCCTTGCCGACCAGGTCCAGCAACGGCGTGCGCGCGGCTGCGACGATGGCATCGGCGGTGCTGCGTTCCAGCTCGCTACGGCCACCGCACAGCACGACCCGCCAGCCTTGCGCTGCAGCGTGGTCGGCCAGCGCGGCATGGCGGTCGGGATACCAGTTGCGGCGTGCGTGGCTGGAGCACGGCGAAATCATCAGCACCGGGCGGCCATCGTCGTCCCATTGCGCGCGTGCCCAGCGATGCGCCTCGTCGGGAACCGGCAAGTCCCAGCGCACCTGGGTCTGGGTCAGGCCGAGTGGCTGCGCGAAGCTGCCGATGGCGTCGAGCACGTGGATGCCGGGGCGGTCGGCGATGCGCTCGTTGACGAACAGGCCGTGCAGGTCCTTGGAACGGCTGCGGTCATAGCCGATCCGCCGCCGCGCCGGCACGAAGGCCGACAGCACATTGGCGCGCAAGGCCACCTGCATCTGCAGCAGCGCATCGAAGCGACCCAATGGCGCCAGCGAGCGGCGGAGCGCGCGCATGCCGGCCACGCCGGTGCGCTTGTCGTAGGCATGGAACTGCACGCCAGGCAGGCCGTCGAGCAATTTCAGCCCGGCCTTGTCGATGATCCAGTGCAGCTGGCTTGCCGGAAACCCCGCCTGCAAGGTGCGCACCAGCGGCACCACGTGGGTGACGTCACCCAGGGCGGACAGGCGCAGCAGGCATAACGAGGCGGGCGTAGAAGCCATGGTGTTGTTAGACTCGATAGATGGTTTCTTTCGACGCCACTGAAGCGCTGGCGCCGTACCGCGAAGGCCGCGGCTATGGCGCCATTCTGTTCGACCGCGAACGGCTGCGGCAAGCCGATGCCGGGCTGTTTTCGCCGCAACGCTGGGGTGACAGGGCACGGCCGGTCGACGAAGGCGGACGGGGTGGGGCGTGGTTCGTGGATGCGCCGTTCGGTCACAGCGTGTTGCGGCAGTACCTGCGCGGCGGCATGGCCGCGCGCGTGAGCCGCGATCACTATCTGTGGAAGGGCGCCGGGCGCACGCGCAGCTTTGCCGAGTTCCGGCTGATGCGCGAACTGCTCAAGCGCAAGTTGCCGGTGCCGCGCCCGTTGGCGGCCTGTTATCTGCGCGAGGGGCTGAGTTATCGCGCTGCATTGTTGATGGAGCGCCTGGAGAACGTGCGCTCGCTCGCCGATCATGCGCAGGTCGCCGGGCGCGGTGCGCCGTGGGAAGAAACCGGGCGGCTGATCGCGCGCTTTCATCGCGCCGGCCTGGATCATGCCGATCTCAACGCGCACAACATCCTGTTCGATGCCGGCGGGCATGGCTGGTTGATCGATTTCGACCGCGGCGTGTTGCGCATTCCGGCCACGCGTTGGCGCGAACGCAATCTCAAGCGCCTGCATCGCTCGCTGCTGAAATTGCGCGGCAACCGCAGCCGCGAAGAGGTCGACAAGGATTACGAGCGCCTGCATCGCGCGTACGAACTGGCCTGGGGCCGGGGCTACTGATGAACTGGGCATTGCGGGTGCAAGGGGTCGGCAATGCGTCGGCGGTGGCGCTCGGTTCGCCGATGGCCACCATCGAGCGCGCCGGCGCGCCGTGGCTGACCATCGATTGCGGCAGCGAAGGGCTGACTACCTACCAGGCACAGTACGGTCATCTGCCGCAGGCGGTCTTCATCACCCATGTGCACCTGGACCACGTCGGCGGGCTGGAACGGCTGTTCGTGGACAGCTATTTCTCCCAACGCCGCGGCCGCACGCGCCTGTACGTGCCGGCGCCGGTGGTGCCGTTGCTGCAGCGGCGGATCGCCGACTACCCCAACGTGCTGGCCGAGGGCGGCGCGAACTTCTGGGATGCCTTCCAGCTGGTGCCGGTCGGCGACGCGTTCTGGCACGACGGGGTGCGGCTGGAAGTGTTCCCGGCGCGCCACCACTGGCCGGAGACCGCCTACGGGCTGCGGCTGAAGGGGGCGCTGGTCTGGAGTGGCGACACCCGGCCGATCCCGGAAATGCTGGCCCGTTATGCCGATGACAGCGAGCTCATCGCGCATGACTGCGGCGTTCACGGCAACCCGTCGCATACTGGGGTGGACGATTTGGAGCGGGAGTACCCGCAGGACCTGTTGAGCCGCATGCTGCTGTACCACTACGCCAGCGACGCCGACGGCGACGTGCTCCGCGCACGCGGCCATCGCGTGGCCGTGCCTGGTCAACATCTGCCGCTGGCGGAGCCGACTGCCGCCATGGTGCCCTGATGAGCGCCCTGCTGTTGCCGAACCTGACCGCCGCGCCGATGCAGGACCGCTATGGCCGGCCGCTGCGCGACCTGCGCCTGTCGGTCATCGAGGCCTGCAATTTCCGCTGCGGTTACTGCATGCCGGCCGATCGCGTGCCCGACGATTACGGATTCGATGCGCAGCAGCGCCTGAGTTTCGATCAGCTGGAAACGCTGGTGCGTGCCTTCGTCTCGGTCGGCGTCACCAAGGTGCGCCTGACCGGTGGCGAGCCGCTGTTGCGTCGCGATCTGCCCAGCCTGATTGCGCGCCTGACCACGATCGAGGGCATCGAGGATCTGGCGCTGACCACCAACGGCACCCTGCTCGCGCGTCAGGCGGTGGCGCTGCGCCAGGCCGGGCTGCGCCGGATCACGGTGAGCATGGACGCGCTGGATCCGGAGCTGTTCAGGCGCATGAGTGGCAACCGTGGCGAGATCGCGCAGGTGCTGGCCGGTATCGCCGCCGCCGAGCAGGCCGGCTTCCAGCGCCTGAAGATCAACTGCGTGGTGCAGCGCGGCGTCAACGAAGATCAGGTGCTGCCCCTGGTGGAGCACTTCCGTGGCAGCGGCCATGTGCTGCGCTTCATCGAGTTCATGGATGTGGGCAGTTGCAATGGCTGGACCGCCGATGCGGTGGTGACTTCGGCGCAACTGCACGCGCGCATCCACGCGCGCTGGCCATTGCTGCCGCTGGATGCCAATTACACCGGCGAAGTGGCGCAGCGGCATGCATTTGCCGATGGCGCCGGCGAGGTGGGTTTTGTCAGTTCGGTCAGCGTGCCGTTCTGCGGCGACTGCCAGCGCGCACGCGTGTCGGCCGACGGGCAGTTGTACACCTGCCTGTTCGCCAGCCAGGGCCATGACCTCAAGCCGGCCCTGGCCGAGGGCGAGCATGGATTGTCCGAGCATCTGCGTGCGCGCTGGAGCATACGTGGCGACCGCTACAGCGAGGTGCGCGCATCGACACCGCGCCGTGGCAAGCCGGTGGAGATGTTCCTGATCGGCGGGTAAGGCACTGCTGTTCCATCCAGGCGCCCCGTTCACCGAGAATGTCGCATCCTGAGCGCCTGTCATCGTGTCGTTTCCCATGCCTGCAAAATCCCGTTCCGCACGCCTGACCCACCTGGACGATTCCGGGCTGCCCACGATGGTGGATGTCTCGGACAAGGCGGTCACCGCGCGCAGCGCCACCGCGCAAAGCCGGGTGCGTTTTCCGGCCGCCGTCGCCGCGCAGTTGCGCGCCAACGGCTTGCGCAGCGCCAAGGGCGGCATCGTGGAAACCGCGGTGATCGCCGGCACCATGGCGGTCAAACGCACGCACGAGTTGATTCCCTTCTGCCATCCGTTGCCGATCGACGCGTGTCGGTTCGAGATCGACTGGGCGGGCGAGCAGCTGCTGGACATCCGTTGCACGGTGCGCTGCGTGCATCGCACCGGTGTGGAAATGGAAGCGCTTACCGGCGCCAGCGTGGCGGCCCTGACGGTCTACGACATGTGCAAGGCGTTGTCGCACAGCATGAGCATCGGCCCGACCAGGTTGGTGTCCAAACGTGGTGGCAAGCGCGATATCGGAGCAAGCCAATGAGCACGACAGTGACGGTGCTGTATTTCGCCAGCCTGCGTGAGGCAGCAGGCATTGCCAGCGAGCAGGTGCAATCGCAGGCGCAGGACCTGCGCACGCTCTATGCCGAACTCGATACGCGCCATGGCCTGCGCTGGACACCGGCGCAGCTGCGCGTGGCAGTGGATGGCGCGTTTGCGCGCTGGGAAGACGGCGTGCGCGATGGCAGTGAAATCGTGTTTATTCCGCCGGTGTCGGGAGGTTGAGCATGAGCGAGCAGACTTCCGCCCTCTTTGCGCTTTCCGAGGTGCCTTTGCCGGTCGACAGCTTGCGCGCTGCGCTGGAACACCCGCATGCCGGCGCATTCGCCAGTTTCGAAGGCTGGGTACGCAACCACAATGAGGGCCGCAGCGTGGCCGGGCTGCGCTATGAGGCCTACGCCGCACTGGCGCAGGCCGAAGGCCAGCGCGTGCTCGACGAGGCAATGGGTCGGTTTGCCATCGTCAACGCCTACTGCGTGCACCGCGTGGGCGAGCTGAGCATCGGCGACATGGCGGTATGGGTCGGCGTCAGCGCGGCGCACCGCGGCGCCGCATTCGATGCCTGCCGCTTCATCATCGACGAGGTCAAGGCGCGCGTGCCGATCTGGAAGCACGAGCATTACCTGGAAGGCGATGCCGGCTGGCTGCATCCGGAATCGCAGACGCAGTAACGCGCTCGGGGGTCATGTGCTGCGGGAACATCAAGAGATCAGTTGGTGTCCCGCCGGTTGACCGCGCTGGAAAGCGCCCGACGCTGCGCGTATTTCCGAGCCATCGCTGCAGCCGGTGCAAATCACTGGCCAGCCTTGAGCATGGCCGCGAAGTGCCGCGTCGCAGTGGCGGCTGCACACCGTCAGCATTTACGCGCCGAATGCGTGCGGCATCTGTCGATGCGCCATCAGTCTGGGTTGGGGTGGTGTCCCCGCCGGTTGACCTCGGCGCCCGCATCAATCGATACCGTTGCTGCCTTCCGGCCCTGGCGGGATTTTCGATCTAGCGTCGCGAGGGACCGACGGGGCCACCATAAGACGTGGGTCACTGGCGTGACCCTGGATCCATGCAAACGCATTGCAGGATCATGAAACTGGCGGAGAGAGGGGGATTCGAACCCCCGAAGCGCGGTTTAGACGCTTACACACTTTCCAGGCGTGCTCCTTCAACCACTCGGACACCTCTCCGTACCTGCCGTGCGACCGGGTCGTCGGCAGGAGCGGGATTCTAGCCGCCACGGGCGCCATTAACAAGGTAAAGGATCTGCCGGTCCGGCATGACGGCGTCAGCGCAGGTGCCTGGCCGGCCGCCGACGCTGCCGGCAGTCCTCCGGTGGGTGGCAACGCCTGGGTACCACGGCCGCTGAACGAACCACTTGACGCGCCATGGCACAATATCGGTTCAGAGGAAGCTGGTTGCCCGATGTCTTATCTTGTTCTCGCCCGCAAGTGGCGCCCGAAGCGTTTTGCCGAACTCGTAGGCCAGGAACACGTGGTTCGCGCGCTCAGTAACGCGCTCGACAGTGGGCGTGTGCACCACGCATTCCTGTTTACCGGCACCCGCGGCGTGGGCAAGACCACGATTGCGCGCATTTTCGCCAAATCGCTGAACTGCGAGACCGGCACCAGTGCCGATCCGTGCGGCCAGTGCCCGGCCTGCCTGGATATCGACGCCGGCCGCTATATCGACCTGCTGGAAATCGACGCCGCGTCCAACACCGGCGTGGACGATGTGCGCGAGGTGATCGAGAACGCCCAGTACATGCCCTCGCGCGGCAAGTTCAAGGTCTATCTGATCGACGAAGTGCACATGCTCTCCAAGGCGGCGTTCAATGCGCTGCTGAAGACGCTGGAAGAGCCGCCCGAGCATGTGAAGTTCCTGCTGGCCACCACCGACCCGCAGAAGCTGCCGGTGACCGTGCTGTCGCGCTGCCTGCAGTTCAATCTCAAGCGGCTGGACGAAGACCAGATCCAGGGCCAGATGACCCGGATCCTGGCCGCCGAGCAGATCGAATCGGATCCATCGGCGATCGTGCAGCTGTCCAAGGCCGCCGACGGCTCGCTGCGCGACGGTCTGTCGCTGCTCGACCAGGCCATTGCCTATGCCGGCGGCGCGCTGCGCGAGGACGTGGTGCGCACCATGCTCGGCACGGTCGATCGCACCCAGGTCGGCGCGATGCTGCAGTCGCTGGCCGACGGCGATGGCGCGCGCCTGATGCAGGTGGTCGCCGCGCTGGCCGAGTTCTCGCCCGACTGGAGCGGCGTGCTGGAGGCGCTGGCCGAGGCCTTGCACCGCATCCAGGTGCAGCAGTTGGTGCCGTCGGTGGCATTCGTCGGCGATGGCATCGACCCGACTGCCTATGCCGCGCAGCTGCGGCCGGAAGTGGTGCAGCTGTGGTACCAGATGGCGCTCAACGGCCGTCGCGATCTGTATCTGGCGCCGAGTCCGCGCGCCGGTTTCGAGATGGCGGTGCTGCGCATGCTGGCCTTCCGCCCAGCGGCGGCAGTACCGGCTGGGGGCAGCGACGATGGACGTGGTGCCAGCGCCGGCGGTCATGCGCGTTCTTCGGCAACTGGCGTGCAGGCCGCCGCGCCGGTGGCAGCCGCACCAGCACCCGCAGCGGTGGCGAAACCGGCCGACCTGGAGGCCGCGCCTGCTGCCGTGGCTGCGGTCGCCGCGCCGGCGCCGGTCGCTGCTGCGCCCGCGCCTGTCGTGGTGCTGCCCGCTGCGCAGGCATCGACCGATAGCCGCCCATCGACAGCTCCCACGCGCAGCGACGACACGCCGCCCTGGGCAATGGACGATGCGCCGGTGCGCGCCAACACTGCCCCCGTCGCTGCGGCGACGCCCGTGCTGGCGCCGGAAGCGGCAATGGCGCCACCCGCAGCAGCCGCTGCGACGCAGCCGGCTGCGGTCGCGCCCGAAGCTGCGGTGGCAGTTGCCGTAGCGGCTGAGGTACCTGCACCTGCAGCGGCGATGATGTCGATGCCATCGGTTGCCGCACCCTCCGTATCGGCACCGGCACCGGCACAGACAACCGATCCATCGCCCCTGCTCGACAACGGCCATATCGCCGACGCCGAGCAATGGCTGGATCTGGTCACCCGCAGCGGCTTGAATGGCCCCTCGCGACAGCTCGCCGCCAATGCCGCCTTCATCGGCCATCGTGACGGCGTGCTGCGCCTGGCGCTGGCACCGGGCTTCGAATACCTCAATTCCGAGCGTTCCATCGCCAACCTTGCGCAGGCACTCGCGCCCGAGTTGGGAAATACGCCGCGCATCGTCATCGAGACCGGCAACGCCGATGTCGAGACCCTGCACGAGCGGGCCAGTCGCCAGAAAGGCGAGCGCCAGAGCGCGGCCGAAACAGCGTTCATGAACGACCCGAACGTGCAGCAGCTGATTCAGCAGCAAGGCGCGCGCGTCGTCCCCGATTCCATCCGCCCTTACGACGAGTAACGACACATGCGTGGGAACATTGCCCAATTGATGCAGCAGGCGCAGAAGATGCAGGAAAACCTGCAGCGCGCCCAGGAAGAACTGGCCAAGCTGGAAGTCACCGGCACCGCCGGCGGCGGCATGGTCAGCGTGACGCTGACCGGCGCCAAGGAGTGCCGCAAGGTCCGCATCGACCCGAGCATCCTCTCCGACCAGGAAATGGCCGAGGACCTGATCGCCGCCGCCTTCAACGACGCCTCCAACAAGATCGACGCCGAATCCAAGGACCGCATGGGCTCGGCCACTGCCGGCATGCAGCTGCCGCCGGGCATGAAGTTGCCGTTCTGAGCGAGGGGATTCGGGAGTCGGGATTGGGGATTGGCTGGAAGCGAGATCCGCTTCTGCATTTGCGAATCCCAAATCTCCAATTCCCAATCCCGGCCACCCAATGTCCTCTCTTCTCGAACAACTGATCGAGGCCTTCCGGGTATTGCCGGGTGTGGGCCAGAAATCGGCCCAGCGCATGGCCTACCACGTGCTCGAACGCGAGCGCGAGGGTGGCCGCCGCCTGGCTGCGGCGCTGGCCAATGCGGTGGAAAAGGTCGGCCATTGCGTGCAATGCCGCGACTTCACCGAGGCGGAGATCTGCGCGATCTGTGCCAGCAGCAGCCGCGACCGGCAGCAGCTGTGCGTGGTGGAATCGCCGGCCGATCGCCTGGCGATCGAACACGCCACCGGCTACCGTGGGCTGTACTTCATCCTGCAGGGCCGGCTGTCGCCGCTGGACGGCATCGGCCCGCGCGAGCTGGGCCTGGACCGGCTCGGCGAGCGTCTGGCCACCGGTGAGGTCACCGAGATGATCATCGCCACCAATGCCACCGTGGAAGGCGAGGCGACCGCGCATTACCTGGCGCAGCTTGCCCGCCAGCATGCGGTGCGCCCGAGCCGGCTCGCGCAGGGCATGCCGTTGGGCGGCGAGCTGGAATACGTCGATCGCGGCACCTTGTCGCATGCCTTTGGCACCCGGGGTGAGGTGCTTTGAGGGCGGGGATTGGGGAGGCGGGATTGGGGATTGGCAAAAGCAAAACATCACAAGCGCGCGGTAAGCTCTTGCCAATCCCTCATGACCAATCCCCAATCCCCACCCATGACCGACACCATCTTCGGCAAGATCATTCGTCGCGAAATCCCGGCCAACATCGTCTATGAAGACGACGAGGTGCTGGGCTTTCAGGACATCGCACCGCAGGCGCCGGTGCATGTGCTGTTCATTCCCAAGCAGCATGCGATTCCCACGCTGGACGATGTGCCGCCGGAGCAGGCGCTGTTGGTGGGCAGGCTCGCACTCGCTGCAGCGTCGTATGCACGCGAGCAGGGGCTGGCGCAGGACGGCTATCGCATCGTGATGAACTGCCGCGAGCATGCCGGCCAGACGGTGTTCCACATTCATCTGCATCTGCTGGCCGGCGCGCCGCTGGGACGGTTCGGCACGCCCTGACCTGGTTACACGATCGAGCGCATCAGCGCCTGTTCGAGCAGCCGTATCGCATAAGCAAAAACGCCGCTCCCTGCGAGCGGCGTTTTTGCGTGTCACTGACTCAGCGGTCGATTACCACCAGCCGCGGCCCCAGCCCCAGCCGCCGCCCCAGCGCGGGCCCCACGGGTCGCCCCACGGGCCGTACGGGTAGGCCGGCACCACATCCACCTCGCGCACGACCGGCCACAGGTAGACCACGTCGGCATTCACCTTTGGCAGCTTGTAGTCGTACTCGCCGATCTTGGTGGTTTCGTAGCCTTCGATCTTGCCGATGAAGGTCACTTCGCGGCCGGGCTCGAACACGGCCGGGTCGTAAAAGCCCGAGCGGCAAGCCAGGAAGCGGCCATCGCTGGCGTCCACGGCGTTGCGGTCCGGACGGCCACTGGCATTGAGCGGACGCGAGATCAGCTCGAAGCAGGTCTGGCCCTGCCCGGGCTTGGTCTGGATGATCTTGCCGCCCCAGCGCACCGACGTGCCGACCTGGGCGCTGGCGGTGGAATCGCTCGGACTGACCGTAGGGAACTGACCCTGCAGCGGCTTGGGCGCGGTCGCGCAGGCGGCGAGCCCGAGCACGGCGACAATGGGAAGAAGAAAGCGGGTACTCATGAGGAAGCTCCGGTTCGCGGGCGATGCTGCTGCAGATCTTTGAGGAGTGAGGCGCTGTCCGAATCAGCGCCAGCGTAGCGCGCGGCAGCGAAACGTTGGCTGAGTGCCAACAATGCCGGATTCGGGTGTGAACGGGCGACACGTTGCGCCCAGGCAATGGCCGGTTCGTGCGGTTCGCGGGCCAGGCCGAGCTTGCCGTAGCGACGGCCCAGGCGATGCCAGGCGCGCAGCAGCGGGTCGCGTTCACGCTCGCCGCGCGCCAGCAGCCAGCCCATCCACGCCAGCGCGCTGACCGCAAACATGCCGAAGATGGCGGCCAGCTGCGAGCTGTCCAGGCGATCGATGCCGAAGGGTTGCAGCAGCCGTTGCTGGCGGTCGGCGTCGAAGGACAGCACCAGATCGTTCCAGCCGCGGCGCAGCAGGTCGCTGACCTGGCCCAGGCTGGCCCACATGCCGAGCTGGGCGAAATTGTCGCCCGCGCCGACCTGCACGCGGTCTTCCAGCGTGTCGTAGATGCGTTCCGGCGCCACCGCCGCGGTGGGGTCCACGCGTACCCAGCCGCGCCCGGCCAGCCAGACTTCGGTCCAGGCATGCGCATCCATGCGCCGCACCACCCAGTAATTGCCAAAGCCGTTGTAGGTGCCGCCGGCATACCCGGTGACCACGCGCGCGGGGATGCCGGCCGCGCGCATCAGCACCACGAACGAAGAGCTGAAGTGCTCGCAGAACCCGGCCTTCTGCTGGAACAGGAATTCGTCGACGCTGTTGCGGCCCAGCAGGGGGGTATCCAGGGTGTAGGCGAAGTCGCGGGTGATCCACTGCAGCGCGCGCTGCACCACGGCATCGTCGTTGCTGCCGGCTTCCGCGCGCCATTGCCGTGCCAGCGCGAGCGTGCGTGGATTGAAGCCCGGCGGCAGGGCGAGGGCGCGCTTGCGCAACTGGTCGGGCAGGTCGGTGTCGAAGCGTGCCGGTGGCGCCGATTGCAGCTCCCAGCGGGTCAACGCACTCAATGGCCGCTGCGCGAACAGTTCGTAGTCGGGTGACAGCTCGGCATTGGCCACCGCCTGCGTGGGCAGGTCCAACGACACCAGCTGGCGACGATCGGTGGGCTCGTAGTCCAGGCGATAGCGATAGCGCTGAGGCCCGGCGGTGACCGAGGCGGGTTGGCCGCGGCCGGTCCAGCGCGCGCGCTGCCAGGTCCGGCCATCGAAGTCCCACATCACCGGCCCGCGCCAGTAGCGTTGCTGCGGTGGTGGCGCGTTGCCGGTGAACTGCACGCGCAGCGCCGGGCTGTCGTCGGCCATCAGGTCGATCCATTCGCCCGGCGACATGTTGTCCGACAGGCCGGGCCGCGACAGCGCGCGCTCGGGAACGCCCCACAGCGGCGAGCTCAGGCGCGGCAGCAGCCAGAACGTGGCCAGGGCCAGCGGCACGCCGATGGCGACAAGCTTGCCGATGCCGCGCAACTGCATCCGCAGCGCAGGCGTGGCGGTGCGGTGTTCCTCGTCGGCCAGCCGCTGCATGCTCAGCAGCGCGCTCACCACCGCCAGCAGCGCCAGCCCCATCGTCGCCGGCCCCTGGTCGAGCAGAAACGCCGCGAACGGGGCGAACAACGCAAAGCCGAGCAGGCTGCGCGCATCGCGCAAGGTGCGCAGCTCGGAGGCCTTGATCGCCAGCATCGCGGCCAGCACCGCGCAGCCGGTGTCGCGGCCGAAGCGCATGCCGATCTGCCAGTACACCGCACCCAGCATCGCCACCACCAGCAACAGCCGCACCGGTGCCATCACGGTGCCGCGCCAGCTCAGCACGCCGACCAGCACGGCGGCCACGGCAATGGTGCTGGCGAGCGGGCCGGGCAGCTGCAACAGCAACGGTGCCAGCGCCAGCCAGCTGGTGACCAGCACCCAGGCGCGGCTGGCCTGGGTGATCGGGACGGACGGCTCAGTCATGGGGAAGCAGGGCCAGGGCGCGCAGACACAGGTGATGGTGGGCCGGACCTTGTGCAGGCCCCAGCGGCGGTTGGCCCGGCAACAGCAAGCGGTAGCGCCGCCCGTCGCGCTCGGCCAGGTTGACCCAGCGGGCAAGCCGCGCGATGCGGCGCTCGTACGGCAACGCGTTCAGCGTGCGCCAGTCCAGCGTGACTTCGATGCCCAGCGGCTGCTCGTATTCGCGCACCAGCAGGCTGTCGCGGCGTGCCGAGTGCTTCCAGGAAATCGTGCGTGGCGCATCGCCGGCGCGATACGGGCGCAGTTGGTGCAGTTCCTCGCCTTGCGGGTGCAGGCGGGTCTGGTTGGGCGAACCGGCGCCCTCGGGCAATGCCGGCCCCTGTTCCTCGGGCCTGGGATAGGCCAGCAGCGGTGTCTCCGGCCAGACCCACGACCAGGCGCGCACCAGCCCCAGCGGCTGGGTGCTGGACAGGCGGATGCGTTCGATGTCCTGCCAGCCGCGCCGCTCGGTGGGCACCGGCAGGTCGACCTCGGCCATGTCGTGCTCGAGCAACGCACAGAAGCCGCTGCTGTCCAGGTGATCCAGGCGCAGCCCACGCCGTGCGCGGCTATCGCGACGTGCCAGCGACACCCGCATGCGCAACGGTTCGCCGGCAACCACCGGTTCGGCCGACACCGCCTCGACGCGCAGTGCCGACAACTGCAGGTGCGCCATGATGCTGCTGGCAATCCCGGCGGTGGCCAGCAGCAGCGCCAGCAGCAGGGCCGGGTTGTTGTTGTAGTTCAATGCGCCCAGCAGCATCGCCAGCAGCAAGGCGGTGACGAACAACCCGAAGCGCGTCGGCAGCACGTAGATGCGCCGCCGATCCAGCACGATCGGCAAGGCCTCCGCGCCCCGCGGACGCGCCAGCAGGCTGAGTCGGCGACCGATGCCGCGCACGTGCGCACGCACCTGGGTCAGTCCACCGGCACGCTGTGCAGCAGCGCCTTGGCCAGCGCCGGCCCGGACGAGGATTCGGCCTCCGGCACCAGCCGGTGCCCGGCCACCGCCACGAACAACGCCTGCACGTCTTCCGGCAGCACGTGCTCGCGCCCGAGCAGCAGCGCGTAGGCCTTGGCCGCGCGCAGCAGCGCGATGCCGGCGCGCGGCGACAGCCCCACGCGCACCCCGGCGTGCTGGCGGCTGCGCAGCAGCAAGGCCTGCACATAGCCGATCAGCGCATCGCTGGTATGGATCTGGCCCACCACCGTGCGCAGCGCCACCACGTCGGCGTCGCTGAGCTGCGGTGCGGCCTGGGCGATCAGCTCGCGTCGATCCACGCCCGACAGCAACGCGCGCTCGGCGTCGGCGCTGGGGTAGCCCAGGCTGAGCCGCAGCAGGAAGCGATCCAGTTGCGAGTCCGGCAGCGGAAAGGTGCCGGACAGATCGACCGGGTTCTGCGTGGCGATCACGAAGAACGGCTCCGGCAACGCATGGGTGACGCCGTCGAGCGTGACCTGCTGTTCGGCCATGGCCTCCAGCAGCGAGCTTTGCGTACGCGGCGGGGCGCGATTGATTTCGTCGGCCAGCAGCACGTTGGTGAACACCGGGCCGGGATGGAACTGGAACTGGCGCGAGGCGGCGTCGTAGACCGATACGCCCAGCACGTCTGCCGGCAGCAGGTCGGAGGTGAACTGCACGCGCTGGAAGCCCAGCCCCAGGCTGGAGGCCATCGCGTGGGCGAGGGTGGTCTTGCCCAGGCCGGGCAGGTCTTCGATCAGCAGATGTCCGCCGGACAGCAGTGCCACGAACGCCAGGCGCACTTCCTGCGCCTTGCCCAGCAGCAGCGAATTGACCTGGTCCTGTGCGCGCCGCAGCGATTGGCGCAGCGCATCGGTTAGCATTTCCGTGGAACGCAGCGGTGTCGACATCACAATTCCGTAGGTGGAAGAAGAGTGCACAGGGCAATGCAAGGGGACCAACGCGCACATCGCACCTTCGTGATCCTGTGGACACTGGCGACGGCCGTCAAGCTGTTGATCGCCGCGCGGCTGCCGCTGTTCGTCGACGAGGCGTTCTACTGGCAGGAAGGCCAGCATCTGGCCGCCGCGTATTCGGATCTGCCGGGCATGACCGCCTGGCTGGCGCGGCTGGGCGTGGAACTGGGCGGGCATCATCTGCTGGCCCTGCGCCTGCCGTTTCTGGCCATTGCCGCGCTGATTCCCTGGTTGATCGCGCATATCGCCACGCGCTGGTTCGGCTCCACGCTGGGCTGGCAGGCCGGCAGCCTGACCCTGCTGATGCCGCTGTCGGCCACGCTCGGCATCCTGGCGGTGCCGGATGTGCCGATGGCGCTGGCGGCGGTGCTGTGCATGGATGCCGGCGCGCGGCTGCTGCGCGAGGTCGATGCCACCAGTGCGCTCGAGCTCGCCATCGGCCTGGTGATCGGCGCGCTCAGTCATTACCGTTTTGCCGGGGTGATCGGGATGGGCTGCATCGCGCTGCTGTGCATTCCGCAGGGGCGCGCGGTCATGCGCGACCCGCGCATCTGGATGGCGCTGACGGTGGGTGCGGTGAGCTGGCTGCCGCTGCTGTTCTGGAATACCGAGCATGACGAGGCCGGGCTGCGCTTCCAGCTGGTCGACCGGCATCCATGGCGCTTTCAGATCACCGGGCTGTGGTTCTTGCTGATACAGGCGGTGCTGGTGACCCCGCTGCTGGCCTGGGCGATGCTGAAGGTCGGCCTGGCCGGCACGCGCGCCGGTGGCGGTTCGCGTGCGCAATGGCGGTATTTCGGCCTGCTTGGCGGGATTTCGACCGTGGCGATCTTCGTGCTCGGCTTCTTCAGCGATGCCGAGCGGATCAGCTTCCACTGGCCGCTGCCGGGCTACCTGGCCTTGCTGGTGGCGGTGCCGGTGATCCTGATGCGTTGGCCGCATACGCTGCGTCGCGCGGCCTGGGCGATTGCGCTGCTCGGCACCCTGGGTGCGTACGGCTATTACCTGGCCGTGTCGGTGCCCTCGATTCGCGCGCATGCGGCCGGCGAAAAATACTATCCGCGCAACTTTGCCGGGTGGAAGGACCTGGCGCGCGCGGTCGAGCTCCGGCTCGCGCAGATGCCGCCGGGCACGCGCGTGCTGGCGGAAAACTTCAAGGTCGGTGCCGAGCTGGGCTTTCAACTGCACGATGCCAACGTGGAAGTGCTGCGCGCGGAGTTGAACGACAAGCACGGACGCAGCGCACAGCTGCAGCAGTGGGGGCTGCTCAGCGATGGCACGCGCGCCGGGCCGCGGCTGCTGGTGCTCTCGCCCAGCGATCAGCGTTATCGCGACCTGTTGAAGCGCTATCACGACATCTGCGAGATGGTCGGGTCGCTGCCGCCGCCCACCGTGGTGTCCACCGATCACGGCTACCAGCGCTTCCTGTTGTTCGCGCTGCCGGCGCAACGCCAGCCCGGGCCGTGCATCGCTCCGGCGATGGCCTGGATCGACACGCCGCTGCCGGACGTGCGCGTGGCCGGTCAGGTGCAGGTGGGCGGCTGGGCATTCAAGGACGGCGTCGGGCTGTCGCAGGTGGAGCTGCTGCTGGACGGGCGCCCGGTCGCGCAGGCCGAGTACGGCACGCCACTGGATGTGCGCCCGTACTGGAAGATCTCCACCGACCCGCAGCACCCCAACGTCGGTTTCAACGCCACCTTCGACACGCATGCGCTGCCGCCGGGCACGCATTGGCTGGGACTACGCCTGCATGGCCACGACGGCAGCGTCGAGGACTGGTGGGAACAGCCCATCACCGTTTCCGCACCTTAGATCACGCAATGACCGACGCCATGACTGTTGTCCCTCCCGTGCCTGTGCCCGGGATCCGAATCGCCGTGCTGGTGCCCTGCCATAACGAGGCGGCGACGGTCGCCTCGGTGATCGCTGCGTTTGCTGCTGCTTTGCCAGGCGCGGCAATCCATGTGCTGGACAACAATTCCAGCGATGCCACCGCGACGATCGCCGCGGCGGCCGGCGCGCAGGTGTGCCGCGTGGCGCTGCAGGGCAAGGGCAATGTGGTGCGGCGTGGATTTGCCGATGTGGAAGCGGACATCTATGTGCTGGTCGATGGCGATGCGACTTACGATGCGGCCGCCGCACCGGCGCTGGTGCGCAAGCTGATCGACGAAGGCCTGGACATGGTGGTCGGCGCGCGCCGCGAGCAGCAGCAGGCCGCGTATCGGCCCGGTCATCGCGTCGGCAACGTGTTGCTGACGCGGTGCGCGGGGCTGCTG
Source organism: Xanthomonas sp. WHRI 8393 (assembly GCF_040203315.1). Taxonomy (NCBI): domain Bacteria; kingdom Pseudomonadati; phylum Pseudomonadota; class Gammaproteobacteria; order Lysobacterales; family Lysobacteraceae; genus Xanthomonas; species Xanthomonas sp. WHRI 8393. The sequence continues at coordinate 1,334,072 of NZ_JBEGGL010000001.1, forward strand.
TTCGGCCGCAGTTTCGACGACATGCTGTCCGGCTATCGGGTGTTCTCGCGGCGCTACGTCAAATCCTTCGCTGCGCATGCGCAGGGATTCGAAACCGAAACCGAACTGGCCGTGCATGCATTGCAGCTGCGCATGCCGGTGGCCGAGGTCGAAACCGCCTACGGTGTGCGCCCGGAGGGCTCGCAAAGCAAGTTGAATACCTGGCGCGATGGCTGGCGCATCCTCACCACTATTGCCAAGTTGTTCAAGGCCGAGCGGCCGTTGTTGTTCTTCTCCATCGGCTTTGTGCTTAGCGCCACGTTGTCGATCGTGCTGGCGATTCCGTTGTTCGAAACCTATTTCCAGACCGGACTGGTGCCGCGGTTTCCCACGGCGATCCTGTGCGTGGCGCTGATGCTGCTGGGTTTCCTGCTGCTGGCGTGCGGGCTGATCCTGGACACGGTCACGCGCGGACGCGTCGAGGCCAAGCATCTGGCGTATCTGGCTGAGCCGGGCGTCGCCACTCTTGTGGCGCCGCGTGCGCCTGGAGCTACCCGCTGATGGCAGCCATCGCGACATCGACGCCGGTGGGCCGGCGGCAGCGGCTGTTGGGCTGGGCCGATCGCCATTTCGGCTTTCATTCGCCACGCCAGATCGCCGCGGCGGTGACGGCGGTCGTGCTGCTGGGCGCGCTGCTCTCGCTTGGGCTTGGCCAGGACGCCAACTGGGACCTGCGCAACTACCACCTCTATATCGGCGATGCCTGGGCGCACGACCGGCTGGGCGTGGATCTGGCGCCGGCGCAGATGCAGAGTTACTTCAGCCCATTGCTCGATGTGCTGCATGCCTGGTTGATGCTGCAGCTTCCCGGGCCGGTGGCCGGGCTGCTGCTGGGCGGCTTGCATGCGCTGGTGTTCGTTCCGGTGGCGGCAGTGGCATGGCGCGTATTGGCCGGGCAAACGCGGCGCGCGCAGGGGGCACCGCTGCTTGCAGTGGCCGGCATGTGCAGCGCGGTGTTTCTGTCCGAGCTCGGCGGCACCATGGGCGACACCGCCAGCGCGATCCCGGTGCTGGCGGCGCTGGCGCTGGTGTTGTCGGCGCAGGCGCGGGCGCGGCAGGGCGCGCATGCGGTGCATCGATGGGCCATCGCCGGCGCACTGATCGGCCTGGCCGTCTCGCTTAAGCTCACCAATGCGCTCTACGCGTTGGCGCTGGTGCCGGCGGTCCTGTGCGATGGCGGGCGCCTGCGCTCACGCGTGCTGGGCCTCGGCGTGCTTTCCGGCGTTGCGGCGCTGGTGGTGGTGCTGGTGGCCGGGCCCTGGTATTGGCAGGTCTGGCAACACCTGGGCAATCCGCTGTTTCCGCAGTTCAACGGAGTCTTCAAATCGCCGCTGGCGCAGCCGGTGTCGATCGCCGATGTGCGGTGGTTGCCACGCAATCTCGGCGAGCAGCTGATCTGGCCACTGCTGTTTACCTTCAAGCCGCAGCGGATCGGCGATCTCGGTCTGGTGCAGGCCGGTTGGGCGGTGCTGTATGCGGTGACGCTGGTCGCTGCAGGGCGCAGGTTGCTGCGCCGGCCCGTGCGACAGGTCGGGCTGGATCGCTCGGCCGTGGTCCTGCTGGTGTTCTTCGGCGTTGCGTACGCGCTGTGGCAGGCCATTTTCAGCATTCATCGCTATCTGGTGGTGCTGGAGCTACTTGCGCCGCTGGTGCTCTGGATCGTGTGCCGGCACGCATTTGCCGCACGCACGGATCGCAAGGCGGCCTGGTTGATCGGGCTATGTGCCCTGGTCGCGGTGGTCGGGTGGAAGGATTGGGGGCATGAAGCCTGGGCACGCGACAGCTTCCAGGTGCAGCAACCGGCGATGGGCGAACCTGCCGCCTCCACGGTGTTGCTGGTCGGCGACGAGCCGCAATCCTGGCGGGTGCCGCTGCTTCCGCGGCAGGCGCGTTACATCGGTGTGGCGACGAATATCGCCGAGACCGACCAGTACCGGCAGCGCGTGCGCACGCTGATTGCCGGGCGGCCGCAGCTCTACGCCGTGCTGGGCGCGGCGCGCGACAAGCAGCAGCTGCGGATCGACCGGATGAATCGCTGGGCGCAGCAACTGGGCTGGAGCGTGCAACCGCAATGCACGCGCCTGCGCTGGTTGATCGCGCGCGGCCTGCGTGCCGAACTGGATGCATCGCAGCCGGGCCGCTGCGTGCTCAACATTGCCAAGGGTAGGGCGCTGGACATCGCCGCCGCCGACCGTGCCGTGCGCGAGGCCGCGCAGCAGCGCCTGGCCGCGTACGGGCTGACGCTGGACCCTGCACGCTGCCGCACGCTGTCCTCGCGCGTGGGGCAGGCTGATTATCCGTATCAGTTCTGTGAGTTGACTCGGCCCGGTTAGGGCTGCGTGCGTGGGTGCAGGGATTGGGGATTCGGGATTCGGGAGTTTTGCTCGTGCCCGATCTTTCCGTGCGCGGTCTTCACTCTTGGCCGCACGGCAATTCTTATGGGATCTCGAACCCCGCCTGGCGCAGCAGCCGTGCCAGCGCGATCAGCGGCAGACCGACCAGGGCAGTGGGGTCCTGCGAGCGAATGGCGTCGAACAGGCTGATCCCGAAGCCCTCGCACTTGAAGCTGCCGGCGCAATCCAGCGCTGGCTCGGCGGCCAGGTAGCGGTCGATTTCGGCGGGCATCAGCGGGCGCAGCTGCACCTCGGTCAGGTCCAGCGCGTGCGCGGTGCGGCCAGGGCCGACCAGGCTCACTGCCGTATGGAAGCGCACCACGCGGCCGGACATCGCGGTCAGCTGCGCATGCGCCCGCTCCAGCGTGCCTGGTTTGCCCAGGGCCAGGCCATCCAGGTCGGCGACCTGGTCCGAACCGATCACCCAGGCGTCGGGCGCCTGCGCAGCCACCGCTGCTGCCTTTTCGGCAGCCAGCCGGCTAGCCAGCGCGTCCGGGCACTCCCCAGGCTGCGCCTGCTCGTCGACCTCCGGCCGGGCGGTGCTGAACTCCAGGCGCAGCCGGCCGAGCAGCTCGCGTCGATAGACAGAGGTGGAGGCAAGAATCAGGCGTGGCATCATGGGGCGCTGCACAGGACGGGCAGGGAAGTCTGCCAGCGTTGGCGCCTTGCGAGGCGCGTGAATAGGGGTATTTGACAGGGCGTCGGCGGGTCTTTAACATTCTGCGGCTTATGTCCGCGAACGTACCCGAAATGCTGGATGCTTGGCGGATGGTCGTAGCGCGCAGGCGCTTCGATGGCCGCATCCCGCTCTCTGCGATGACCCGCCTGCAAGGGAGCTTGGTCGATACCGAGGGCGAGTGTGTCTATTCGCTCCAATTCGATCATGACGACCTGTTGAAGGTCGCCTACGTCGAACTCAGTGTCGATGTCGAGCTTCCGCTGGCCTGCCAGCGCAGCCTGCAGCGTTTTCTGTATCCGGTGCAAATCAGACAGCGTCTTGGTTTGATCCGTGACGAAGCCGACGAAGCTGCGTTGCCGGCCGAGTACGAGGCCTTGCTGGTGCCGGAAGATGGCATGCTGCGGGCCGCGGATCTGGTCGAGGACGAACTGGTGCTGTCGATACCGGTGGTGCCGATGGCGCCGGGTAGCGAAGCCGTCGAGGCCGAGTGGGTTCCGACCCAGGAAGAGCAAGACAAGGCCAGTCCGTTCGCGGCGCTGGCAGCGTTCAAAAAACAGTAACCGCCGCTGTGAAGGGCGGAAAGACAGGTCGGCGCGGGCGTGAAGCGTCCTGTTCGACTCGACAGACAAGTTATCGAACTTAAGTTGGAGCAATCCCATGGCTGTGCAGAAATCCCGAGTTACCCCGTCGCGTCGCGGCCAGCGTCGTTCGCACGATGCCCTGACCGCCAAGCAGCTGTCGACCGATCCGACCAGCGGCGAAATCCATCTGCGCCACCACATCACCGCTGACGGTTACTACCGCGGCAAGAAGGTGATTGCGACCAAGTCGTCGGCCGTCCAAGAAGATTGATTCGTGGCACCCGGCGCGTTCGACGCTGCCGGGTGACCCTCGCTTCTTCCGGAGCCGCCGACCACCGCGGCTCTTGCAACAGGGAACAGTATGAGCAAGCGGATCTATTCCAGAATCGCGGGCACGGGTAGCTATTTGCCCGAAAAGGTGTTGACCAACGACGACATGTCCAAGATCGTCGACACCAGCGATGAATGGATCTTCTCGCGCACTGGTATCCGTGAGCGTCACATCGTCGCCGACGACCAGACCACCAGCGACCTGGCGTATTTCGCCTCGCTGAAGGCGATGGAAGCGGCCGGCGTCACCGCCGACGAGCTCGATCTGATCGTCGTCGGCACCACCACGCCGGACCTGATCTTCCCGTCCACTGCCTGCCTGTTGCAGGCGCGGTTGGGCAATGTCGGGTGTGGCGCGATGGACGTCAACGCCGCCTGCTCGGGCTTTGTCTACGCGCTCAGCGTGGCCGACAAGTTCGTGCGCAGCGGCGACGCCAAGACCGTGCTGGTGGTGGGCGCCGAAACCCTGACCCGTATCGTCGACTGGACCGACCGCACCACCTGCGTGCTGTTCGGCGATGGCGCTGGCGCGGTCGTGCTCAAGGCCGACGAAGACACCGGCATCCTCAGCACCCATCTGCATGCCGATGGCAGCAAGAAAGAGCTGCTGTGGGATCCGGTCGGCGTGTCGGTGGGCTTCGGCGAAGGCAAGAACGGCGGCGGCGCGTTGCTGATGAAGGGCAACGACGTATTCAAGTACGCGGTCAAGGCGCTGGATTCGGTGGTCGACGAGACCCTGGCCGCCAATGGCTACGACAAGCACGACCTGGACTGGTTGATCCCGCACCAGGCCAACCTGCGCATCATCGAGGCCACCGCCAAGCGGCTGGATCTGCCGATGGAGCAGGTGGTCGTCACCGTGGATCGCCACGGCAATACCTCTTCGGCCTCGGTGCCGCTGGCACTGGACGAAGCGGTACGCTCCGGCCGCGTGCAGCGGGGTCAATTGCTGCTGCTGGAAGCGTTCGGTGGTGGATTTACCTGGGGCTCGGCGCTGCTGCGCTACTGAGTTCCGCAGGCAGCGCCGCGTCCGCCGGCGATGCCTGACAGCGTCAGGGACGGACCCGTTATGGCAGAACCCATCGTCATCGCCGGACAGCGCGTCTGGCTGAAGCAGTACCGCCGCGACAGCCGGGCGGTCTCGCTCGGAGCACTCAACTTCGTCGCCCGCCGCTGGGGCCTGGACGCCTTGCGTCCACCGCCGCACCGTGGCGGCGATGCCGCGCGCGATCTGGAAGCGCGCCGGCTCGGCGAACTGCAGGCGCAAGCGGTGAATGTGCCGCGCGTGGTCGGTTGCGGGCAGGCGGCCCTGGTGCTCAGCGACAACGGCCGTTCCTTTGCCAGCTGCCTGCGCGAGGCCGATGCGCCCGAGCGCGACCGCCTGATCGCGCTGGCGGTGGCGGCCATTGCCGCTGCCCATCGCGATGGCGCGTATTTCGGCCAGCCGCTTCCGCGCAACATGACCTTCGACGGGCAGGCGGTCGGCTTCATCGATTTCGAAGAAGACCCGCTGGAAGTGATGGACCTGGCCCAGGCCCAGGCGCGCGACTGGCTGGTGTTCGGCTACGGCGTGGCCAAGTACTACCGCGGCCGCCGCGAGGTGCTGCAGCGGTTGATGACGGGCGCCTTCGATGCGGCCGGCCCGGCGGTGGCGGCGCATGCGCACGTGGTGACCGGGCGCCTGCAGCGGTTTGCGCAGCTCACCGGTCGCCTGGGGCGCTCGGCCGGGGCGCTGGCGCGCGCCATCCTGGCCATCCACGCGGCGACCTCCCTGGCCGTGGTGCTGGTGCTGGTGATGTGCGTGGACTGGCTCGCCGATGGCGAAATGGACCTGCTCAACGCCTTGCTGTAAGTGTGCCGGCGGTCGCGCCGGACGGGCCTTGCATACGCGGCAGTACAGACGCCGGGGCGATTTCGCACGTATCATCCCGGCTCGATTTTTGTAGGCAGCAACGCGTGACCGAATCCACTCTCGCCTTCGTGTTCCCCGGCCAGGGCTCGCAGTCCCTGGGCATGCTGGCCGAACTGTCCGAGCTGCATCCGCAGATCCGCGAAACCTTCGCCGAAGCCTCCGAAGGCGCCGGCGTCGACCTGTGGGCGCTGTCCCAGGGCGGCCCGGAAGAGATGCTCAACCGCACCGAGTACACCCAGCCGGCCTTGCTGGCCGCTGGCGTGGCGGTGTGGCGGCTGTGGAATGCGCAGCGCGGGCAGCGCCCGGCGGTCCTGGCCGGGCACAGCCTGGGCGAATACACCGCGCTGGTCGCTGCCGGCGCCCTGTCGCTGCACGACGGCGCGCACCTGGTGCGGCTGCGCGGCCAGTTCATGCAGGCCGCTGCGCCGGCCGGTGTCGGTGCGATGGCGGCGGTGCTGGGCGCCGAGGATGCGCTGGTGCTGGAGGTCTGTGCCGAGGCGGCTGGCAGCCAGGTGGTGGTGCCGGCCAATTTCAACTCGCCCGGTCAGATCGTGATCGGCGGCGATGCGGCGGCGGTGGATCGCGCGCTGGCCCTGCTGGCCGAGCGTGGCGTGCGCAAGGCGGTCAAGCTGGCGGTGAGCGTGCCCTCGCATACCCCGTTGATGCGCGATGCCGCCAACCAGCTCGCCGAAGCAATGGCCGGGCTGAGCTGGCACGCGCCGCAGATTCCGGTGGTGCAGAACGTCGATGCGCGCGTGCACACCGGCAGCGATGCGATCCGCCAGGCGCTGGCCGAGCAGCTGTACCTGCCGGTGCAGTGGACCGGCTGCGTACAGGCGCTGGCCGCCCAGGGCATCACCCGGGTCGCCGAATGCGGCCCCAGCAAGGTGCTGAGCGGGCTGATCAAGCGCATCGACAAGAGCCTGGACGCCCGTCCGCTGGCCACGCCTGGCGATTACGCCGGCGCGCTCGAGGCGTGGACGCACTGATTCGACGCACCTGCCGGCGCTGCCGGCAGCCCTCACCGTTCGCGGCTGCGGTCGCGAGCTCCCCACTCGAGGAACAGCATTCATGAGCAAGCCTCTGCAGGGCGAGATCGCCCTCGTCACCGGTGCCAGTCGCGGCATCGGCGCGGCCATCGCCGATACGCTGGCCGCCCAGGGCGCCACCGTGATCGGCACCGCGACCTCGGCCTCCGGCGCTGCGGCGATCGGCGCGCGCCTGGCTGCCCAGGGCGGCCACGGCCGCGAGCTCAACGTCACCGACGCTGCGGCGGTCGATGGCCTGATCGATGCGATCGGCAAGGAGTTTGGCGCGATCTCGATCCTGGTCAACAACGCCGGCATCACCCGCGACAACCTGTTGATGCGGATGAAGGACGACGACTGGCAGGCGATCATCGACACCAACCTGACCAGCGTGTTCCGCACCTCCAAGGCAGTGATGCGCGGCATGATGAAGGCGCGCAAGGGCCGCATCGTCAACATCGCCTCGGTGGTGGGCGTGACCGGCAACCCCGGCCAGACCAACTACGCCGCGGCCAAGGCCGGCATCATCGCGTTCTCCAAGTCGCTGGCCAAGGAAATCGGCTCGCGCGGGGTCACCGTGAATGTGGTGGCGCCCGGTTTCATCGATACCGACATGACCAAGGCGCTGCCGGAGGAGGCCAAGGCCGCCCTGCTGCAGCAGATCGCGCTCGGGCATCTGGGCGCGCCGGAAGACATCGCCAACGCGGTGGCGTTCCTGGCCGGCCCGAGCGCCGGTTACATCACCGGTGAGACCCTGCACGTCAACGGCGGCATGTACATGCCGTGAGCGTGCGGCGCCGGGAGGCGCTAAGTGGCTGATCGGCCGGGACTTGTGATGCAATGCAAGGCTCGGTCGCTTCCACTACACTATCCAACGCGGCCATCGCAGCCCGATGGCGTTTTTTTCGTACCACCACTACTCCATCTGGAGCGATATCCCCAATGAGCACCATCGAAGAACGCGTCAAGAAAATCGTCGTCGAACAACTCGGCGTCAAGGAAGAGGAAGTCACCACCAGCGCATCGTTCGTCGATGACCTGGGTGCCGACTCGCTGGACACCGTCGAGCTGGTGATGGCGCTGGAAGAAGAGTTCGAGTGCGAGATCCCGGACGAAGAGGCTGAGAAGATCACCTCGGTCCAGCAGGCGATCGACTACGTCAAGGCTCACGTCAAGAGCTGATGCGTTGTTCCTGACGGCGGTGGCGTGCGTCAAGCCGCTGCTGCGTCAGACATTCCATGGGGCCGCTGATGCGGCCCTGTGTTTTTCAAGCGTCATCCGCAAACTGCAAGCACCGTCCGTTCCGTGGTGAGGAGATCTGCAATGAGTCGTCGTGTTGTCGTTACCGGCATGGGCATGGTGTCGCCGCTGGGCAATGATCTGGCCACCAGCTGGGATGGAATCATCCACGGGCGCTCAGGCATCGGCCCGATCACGCAGATCGATGCCTCGCAGTTCACCACCAAGATCGCTGGCGAGATCAAGAATTTCGACCCCACGCTTTTTGTGTCCGCCAAGGACGTCAAGAAGATGGATTCGTTCATCCATTACGGTGTCGGTGCCTCGTTCATGGCGCTGGACGACTCCGGCCTGGAAATCGACGAAAGCAATGCCGAACGCGTTGGCGCCATTCTTGGCTCCGGCATCGGCGGGCTGCTCGGTATCGAAGAGCAGACCATCAAATTCCACGAGGGCGGCGCGCGCAAGATTTCGCCGTTCTATGTGCCCAGCACCATCATCAACATGCTGCCGGGCCAGGTTAGCCTGATCAAGGGCTTGAAAGGCCCGACCTTCTCGGCAGTATCGGCCTGCGCCACCTCCAACCATTCGATCGGCACCGCGATGCGCATGATCCAGCATGGCGACGCCGATGTGATGCTGGCCGGCGGCGCCGAGCGCGGCTCCTCGCCGAGTTCGGTGGGCGGCTTCTGCGCGATGAAGGCCATGTCCACCCGCAACGACGACCCGACCGGAGCCTCGCGTCCGTGGGACAAGCAGCGCGACGGCTTCGTGCTGGGCGACGGTGCCGGCGTGCTGGTGCTGGAAGAGTACGAACACGCCAAGGCGCGTGGCGCACGCATCTATGCAGAACTGGTCGGCTTCGGCGCCAGCTCCGACGCCTTCCACATGACTGCACCCAGCGAAGACGGCGAGGGTGCGGCGCGCAGCATGGCCGCGGCGATGCGCGATGCCAAGCTCAATCCCGAGCAGATCGGCTACCTCAACGCGCACGGCACCTCCACGCCGCTGGGCGATCTGGCCGAAACCCTGGCGATGAAGCGCGCGCTGGGCGACCACGCCTACAAGACCATGGTCAGCTCGACCAAGTCGATGACCGGCCACCTGCTCGGCGCGGCCGGCGGCGTGGAAGCGATCTTCTCGGTGATGGCGCTGCATACCGGCATCATTCCGCCGACCATCAATCTGGAAGAGCCCAGCGAAGGCTGCGACCTGGATTACGTGCCGAACGTGGCGCGCGAGGTGCAGGTGGATGCGGTGATGTCCAACGGCTTCGGCTTTGGCGGCACCAACGGCACGCTGGTGTTCAAGCGCGTCTGACGTCCCGGCGTTGGTGTACCGCGAACAATGCTTCGCGGTACACGCCGCACGCAGGTTACGGCGGTCGGGCAGGGCGTGTACGCGGCCGAACGTCGCTCCGCGAGCTGATCCTTCTCTTCATGTGTGCCCTGCCTCTCTCGCAGGGCGGCGCCTCTTAGCACCCCACGCCCAACCGGCCGATGACGCTCACCAGACCCCTGCACGCCGACATCGACCTGCTGGCGCTGCATCGGCTGGCGCCGCAGCGGTATCCGGCACTGCTCGAATCCACCGCCTCCGGCACCGCGCACGGTCGCTGGGATGTGCTGCTGCTTGCAGACGGCGCACGCCTGCGGCTGGATGCCGATGGGCGCACGCGCGACGGCGATGGACGCGTGCTGGACGGCGGCTTTCTGCAGGCATTGGATGCGGCCTGGCAGGCCGAGCGCGTGCCGCACGATGCGACCAGCCCCTGGCCGTTTCGCGGCGGCTGGGCGGTATTGCTGGACTACGAACTGGCCGCGCAGGTCGAACCGATTCTGCAGTTGCCCACGCGCAGCGATGGCCTGCCGAGCGCACTGGCCTTGCGTGCGCCCGCCGCGGTGCTGCGCGACCGGGTACAAGGCCGCTGCATCGCGCTGGCCGAGCCGGGCCGCGAGGATCTGCTGACCCGCATCGTCGAGGACATCGCCGCCTGCGCCGCATTGCCACCATTGCCCGGCTGGGTCGGGCCGCTGGCTGTCGATGAGGACGCGCCGGAGCGCTTCACCAACGCAGTGGAGCGCGTGCTCGATTATCTGCGCGCCGGCGATGTGTTCCAGGCCAATATCTCGCGCGCCTGGCATGCGAGGTTCGCTGCGGCGGTCGATCCGGCGGCGTTGCATGCGCGCCTGCGCGCGGCCAATCCCGCGCCGTTTGCCGGCCTGTTTGTTGCGGCAGGACGCGCGGTGGTGAGTTCCTCGCCGGAGCGGCTGGTGTCGGTGCAGGGCGATGTGGTGCAGACGCGCCCGATCGCCGGCACGCGCGCGCGCTTTGTTGGCGACGACGATGCCGCACGCATCCGCGAGCTGGTCGGCCATCCGAAGGAGCGCGCCGAGCACGTCATGCTGATCGACCTGGAGCGCAACGACCTGGGACGCATCTGCGCGCCCGGCACGGTGGAGGTGGACGAGCTGATGGGCGTGGAAAGCTACGCGCACGTGCACCACATCGTCAGCAATGTACGCGGCCGTCTGCGCGCCGACGTCACTCCGGGCGAGGCGATCGCCGCGGTGTTTCCCGGCGGCACCATCACCGGTTGCCCGAAGGTGCGCTGCATGCAGATCATCGCCGAGCTCGAACGCACCGCGCGGGGCGCCTATACCGGCGCATTCGGCTGGCTCAATCGCGACGGCGACATGGATCTGAACATCCTGATCCGCACCGCCGAGGTGGCCGGGGAGCAGGTGCATTTCCGCACCGGCGCCGGGATCGTGGTGGATTCGGACCCGCAGCGCGAACTGGACGAGACCCGCGCCAAGGCGCGCGGCGTGCTGCGCGCCTTGGACCAGGCATGAGCGCTTCAACGGGACATCACCGGCGCGCGGTATCCTGCGCGGCGCTGGGGCAATGACGAGGTGCGTGTGGCGGTGACTGGCAAACGTGGATGTCTGGCTGTGCTGGGCACGGCCCTGTTGCTCGTGGCGCTGCTGGCCATTGCGGGGCTGGTGGCGTGGCGGCATTACCTGCACTTTGCCGAGACACCGGTGAGCGCGAGCGCGCCCAGCGTGGTGATTGCGCCCGGCGATTCGCTCAAGGCCACGTTGCGCAAATTGCGCGCCGCCGGCGTGGCGCAGGGCACCGATCTGGAATGGCAGTTGCTCGCGCGCCAGGTCGATGCGGCCGGCAAGCTCAAGGTGGGCGAATACGCGCTGGCGCCGGCCCTGTCGCCGCGCGAGCTGCTCGAACGCATGCGCCAGGGCCGGGTGATCCAGTACCGCTTCACCATCGTGGAAGGCTGGAACTTCCGCCAGCTGCGCGCCGCGATCGCCACCGCCACGCCGCTGCAGCAATCCATCGCTGCGCTGGACGATGCGGCGTTGATGGCGCGGCTGGGGTTCGCCAACCAGCACCCGGAAGGGCGCTTCCTGCCGGAAACCTATCTCTACCAGCGCGGCGACAGCGATCTGGACGTGCTCAAGCGTGCCCACCTGGCCATGGACAAGGCGCTGGCGCAGGCCTGGGAGCAGCGTGCGCCGGATCTGCCGCTCGGCTCGCCGGAACAGGCCTTGATCCTGGCCTCGATCATCGAAAAGGAAACCGCGCTGGGCTCGGAGCGCCCGTTGATTGCCGGCGTGTTCCTGCGCCGCCTGCAGTTGGGCATGAAGCTGCAGACCGACCCCACCGTGATCTACGGCATCGGCAGCAGTTACGACGGCAATATCCGCCGCCGCGACCTGACCACCGATACGCCGTACAACACCTACACGCGTACCGGCCTGACCCCGACGCCGATCGCCATGCCCGGCCGTGAGGCCTTGCTGGCGGCGGTGCGTCCGGCGCCGGGGAATGCCCTGTACTTCGTGGCGGTCGGCGATGGCACCGGCGCGCATGCGTTCTCGGCCACCCTGGCCGAACACAATGCGGCAGTCGCGCGTTATCTGCAGCGCCGTCGCCTGCCGCAACCGGAGTCCACTCCATGACCACTGCGTTTTCACCCTGGCAGCAGCGCGCCTACGACCAGACGCTAGCGGCACTGGACGCCGGCCGGCTCGGGCACGGCCTGCTGATCTGCGGGCCGGATGGTCTGGGCAAGCGTGCGGTGGCGCTGGCGCTGGCCGAGCATGTGCTGGCCAGTTCGCCGGACCCGGCGCTGGCGCAGCGCAGCCGGCAGCTGATCGCCGCCGGAACCCACCCGGACCTGCAGTTGATCTCGTTCATTCCCAACCGCACCGGCGACAAGCTGCGTACCGAGATCGTGATCGAGCAGGTACGCGAGATTTCGCAAAAGCTGTCGCTGACCCCGCAATACGGCATTGCCCAGATCGTGATCGTCGACCCGGCCGATGCGATCAATCGCGCCGCCTGCAACGCCTTGCTCAAGACGCTGGAAGAACCCTCGCCGGGGCGCTACCTGTGGTTGATCAGCGCGCAGCCGGCGCGCCTGCCGGCAACCATCCGCAGCCGCTGCCAGCGTCTGGAATTCAAGCTGCCGCCCGCACACGAGGCGCTGGCCTGGCTGCTGTCGCAAGGTGTCGACGAACGGGCTGCACAGGAAGCGCTGGATGCCGCACGCGGTCATCCGGGGCTTGCGGCGCAGTGGCTGCGCGAGGATGGCCTGGCGGTGCGCCGCGCGGTGGCGCAGGACCTGGAGCAGATCGCCGCCGGGCGCGCCAGCGCAGTGGATATCGCGCAGCGCTGGACCAACGACGGCCAGGCCGACCAACGTCTGCGCCACGCGGCAGACCTTGCGCTGGCACAGGCATCGGCCGGCTTGACCGATCCATCGCGGTTGCACAAGCTGGCGACCTGGTTCGACGCTGCCAATCGCACCCGCGACCTGCTGCGCACCACCGTCCGCGCCGATCTGGCGGTGACGGAATTGTTGCTGGCCTGGCGCGAGGGAGAGCGTCCGGCACGTTCTAGGGGAACTCGATGAGTGCAATGAATGCACGCCAGGGCATTTTGTCGCTGGCGTTGAAGGACAAGCCGGCGCTCTACAGCGCCTACATGCCGTTCGTGAAAGGCGGCGGCATCTTCGTGCCCACGCCCAAGCGCTACATGCTCGGCGACGAAGTCTTCCTGCTGCTGACCCTGCCTGACTCCAGCGAGCGCCTGCCGGTGGCCGGCAAGGTGGTCTGGACCACTCCGGCCGGCGCGCAGGGCAACCGCGCCGCCGGCATCGGCGTGCAGTTCCCGGACGGCCCGGAAGGCGAAGGCGTGCGCAACAAGATCGAGATGTTGCTGGCGGGCCTGACCACATCGGACAAGCCGACGCATACGATGTGAGGCGGGTGCGGGTGCGGGTGCGCGTGATCGCAGTCGTGTTGGACGCGGGCCATCGAAGCTGCGTATCGGGCGTTTGAACGGCGCCGAATCGAACGCCGCGTCATCGCTGCCAGCTAGCGCGAATGCCGCGCCCGGTCATCGGAACGCGGCGTTTTCGACCGCATCATCATCGCAGTGGATGAACCTGTTGACGATCGCCGCAGCTGCCCTATAATGTGCGGCTCGCGTCATCGGGCGGTTAGCTCAGCGGTAGAGCATTGCCTTCACACGGCAAGGGTCACAAGTTCGAACCTTGTACCGCCCACCATCGAAACCCAGCAACAGCAAGGGTTTTAGCGCGAGAAGAAAAGCCGGCCATGGGCCGGCTTTTTTGTTGTCCTGCAGCGGCGGGCGAAGCCATGGGCGCCTGGTTTGGCTGACGTGGTCGTGTGGACCTGGGCCGCGCCGTCAAATGGCCGTTGTCACGATATCCGTGCGAGCGAAGTACGGAGCCTGTCGACTCAGGGGTTTGTTCAAGTCGCTGACAGCCGTGTTCATCCGGTTGTGCCTGCTTGTTGCAGGCTCGGGAACGAATCGCCATCCTGCAATCCCCCGCGTTGAAGAAGGAGTGGCGATGAAGGCGCTGCTTGGAAGTGCTCTGGTTGCAATGATGCTGCTGGCGGGCTGTGCCCGTGACGTGGGCGAGCAGTACGTGGGCAAGTGGGTCAACATGAAGTCGGAGAAGAACGTGCTCAGCATCGAGCACAACGGCGAGAGCTTCATCATTCGCGACACCACGCCGGAGCTGCTGGGCGGTGGCGTCAAGACAAGGAATCATCCGGCGATCTTGAACAAGGGCGTGCTGCAGGTATCCAACGCCGATGGCACCGTCAACTACGCGATCGACCAGGCGACCGGGCACCTGAGCACGGGCGATACCGAATACACGCGGGTCAAGTGATCGCTGCGCGCTCGCTCACTAGGTGAGTGCTGGGTGGCGTGCTGCATCTGCGGCGGGATCGCATCACCAACGTCGCGCCGACCCTGTCGTGTGATCGTGTCGCATGACCGGTCGCCGCCGACCGCCAGTCTTGCGTGCTGAAGACTCGCCGACCAACGTCTGCGCTTGCGGCCCGAGCGCGCAAGCCAAAGCCCGCAGCTGCATCTCAAGCAGGCGATGCCGACGCGTGCGCCTGCATCCAGCGCCACAACGTCGTGCGCGAGACGCCGAGCGCCTGGGCGGCGAGGGCGCGATTGCCGTTTGCGCGATCGAGCGCGGAGCGGACCGCTGCGGCGGTGAGTTGCATGCGCGAGGTTGCAAGATCGCTGTGCTCGGGGGCCGCTACGCTGCCGTCAATGCGCATGTCGAACAGCTCGGGTGCCCAGCTTCGCAATTGATCCAGGTCCAGGCTGTCGTGCGGTTGGGCCTTCCAGTGGATGCACAGGCGTTCGACCAGGTTGCGTAGTTCGCGCACGTTGCCCGGCCAGGTGTGTTGTTGCAGCCGCTGCAGCGCTGCTGGAGACAATGGCGACGGCAGCGCGCCGAGTTGCTGGAAGTAATGCGTCAACAACAAGGCGATCTCGTGGGGGCGATGACGCAGCGGCGGCAGGGCGATGCGTAACGCCGCCAGGCGATAAAAAAGGTCGCGGCGGAAGCGCCCCTGTTCGACCAGGGCCTGCAATGGTTGCAGGCTGGCGGCGATGACGCGTACGTCGACGGAAACCGGCAGTGTGGCGCCGACGCGCAGCACTTCGCGCTCTTCCAGCACGCGCAACAGGCGTGTCTGCAGCGGCATCGGCAGTTCGCCGATCTCGTCGAGAAACAGCGTGCCGTCCTGCGCGGCTTCGATCAGGCCGACATGGCCGCCGCGGCGTGCGCCGGTAAAGGCGCCGTCGCTGTAGCCGAACAATTCCGCTTCCAGCAGCGATTCGCTGATGGCGCCGCAGTTGATGGCGACGAAGCGGCCGCGCCGTCGGCTGCCGGCATGCAACTGGCGCGCGACCAGTTCCTTGCCGGTGCCGGTCTCGCCGCTGATCAATACGGTGCCCGGATGGGGGGCGTACAGCTGCACCAGCTCGCGCACCTGCGCGATTGCGGCGTCTTCGCCAAGCAATGCGTCGGTGCGCCGCACCCGGCGCGTGCCGGTGCGGCTGCCGCCGCGCTCGTTGCCGGGTGCGGTACCCAGCGCGATGGCGTGTTCGAGCGCCAGGCGGACCGAATCTGCCGAGTACAGCAGCACGCCGGGCAGACCGGCCTGCTCGGCGAAATCGATCGCCATGCCGGTGCCGACGATGACCTGGATGCCGCTGGCGCGCAGGTCGGCAATGCAGTCGCGCGCGTCTTCGGCGGTGACGAAGCGGCGGTGCTCGATGTCGAGGTCGAAGCTGTCCTGGAAGGCGCGGAACGAGGGCACGTCGGTGGCATGGGTGACCACGCCGATGCGCGGTGCGATGCGGCGTGCGCGCGCCAGCGCTTCCATCAGATCGAACCCGGTGGCCTGGATCGGCGCCAGTGGCAGTGCGAGCCGGCTACGCAGATAGGCGGCATTGGAGCCGCCGGCGACCAGTACGTCGCAGCGCTCGCGGCGCAGGCGCTGGCCGATGACCTCCACCGCCTCGGCAAAACCGAGGTTGACTTGCTCGATGCGCGCGCGCTGGTCGAACTCGGGGATGACGTCGGCCAGCAGGCCGGTCAGGCGAGAGACGCTGACGGTCCAGATGACCGGTGGAGAGGGCTCCATCGGCTCGGTAAACCTGGGGCTGCGCATCGTTGGTGCCACGTTGCAAGGATGTTGCATGCTGCTCGTTGCGTTGCAGGTTTGCAACATATGGGTCGTTCTGGCCAAATCGAATCAATGACTTGGCGTTGGCATGCCATTTGCGCCTAATCCCGTATCCCAACCCTGGAATCGCCATGACGTCCTCACCCACCGCTTCCGCCGGCATGCGCTTCCGCGCTGCGCTGGCTGCCGAATCGCCGCTGCAGGTGATCGGTGCGATCAATGCCAACCATGCGCTGCTGGCGCAGCGTGCCGGCTACCAGGCCATCTACCTGTCTGGCGGCGGTGTAGCGGCTGGTTCGCTGGGGCTGCCGGACCTGGGCATCAATACGCTGGAAGACGTGCTGATCGACGTGCGCCGCATCACCGATGTCTGCGAGCTGCCGCTGCTGGTGGATGTGGACACCGGCTTCGGGCCGAGCGCGTTCAATATCGAGCGCACCATCAAGTCGCTGATTAAGGCGGGCGCAGCCGGCTGCCATATCGAGGACCAGGTCGGCGCCAAGCGTTGCGGGCATCGGCCGGGCAAGGAGATCGTCAGCCAGGCCGAGATGGTCGACCGGGTCAAGGCGGCGGCCGATGCCAAGACCGATGCGGCGTTCTTCTTGATTGCGCGCACCGATGCGATCCAGATGGAAGGCGTGGATGCGGCGATCGAACGTGCGATCGCCTGCGTGGAAGCTGGTGCCGACGGCATCTTTGCCGAAGCCGCGTACGACCTGGACACCTACAAGCGGTTTGTCGATGCAGTGGGCGTGCCGGTGCTGGCCAACATCACCGAATTCGGCAAGACGCCGCTGTTCACGCGCGACCAGCTTGCGCAGGCCGGTGTGGCGATCCAGCTGTTTCCGCTGTCGGCATTCCGTGCGGCCAACAAGGCGGCCGAGGCGGTCTATACCGCGATTCGGCGCGATGGCCATCAGCAGGCCGTGCTGGACACCATGCAGACGCGCGAAGAGCTGTACGAGCGCATCGGCTACCACGGCTACGAGCAGCGCCTGGACGCGTTGTTTGCACGCAAAGGCGCATGATCGCGCCTTGCTGCGTGCAGGTTTGGCCACTTCATCCGTGACACCGCAACACGACACCGTTTGGGAGCGCATCGCATGAACGACACCGTCAATCCCGGCTTCAAGCCGAAGAAATCCGTCGCACTGTCCGGCACTGCTGCAGGCAACACCGCGCTGTGCACGGTGGGCCGCAGCGGCAACGATCTGCATTACCGCGGCTACGACATCCTGGATCTGGCCACCACCAGCGAGTTCGAGGAAATTGCCTATCTGCTGGTGCACGGCAAGCTGCCCAACAACGGCGAACTGCGCGGCTACAAGGCCAAGCTGCGTTCGCTGCGCGGCGTGCCGGCGGCAGTGAAAACCGCACTGGAGCAGCTGCCGCCGTCGGCGCATCCGATGGATGTGATGCGCACCGGGGTGTCGGTGCTGGGCTGCCTGCAGCCGGAAAAGGACGATCACAATCATCCCGGCGCGCGCGATATCGCCGACAAGCTGATGGCCTCGCTGGGATCGATGCTGCTGTACTGGTACCACTACAGCCACAACGGCAAGCGCATCGAGGTGGAAACCGACGACGACTCGATCGGCGGGCACTTCCTGCATCTGCTGCACGGGTTCGCGCCGAAGGACTCATGGGTGCGTGCGATGCACACCAGCCTGATCCTGTACGCCGAGCACGAGTTCAATGCCTCCACGTTTGCAAGCCGGGTGATCGCCGGCACCGGCAGCGACATGTACAGCGCCATCGCCGGCGGCATCGGCGCGTTGCGCGGGCCCAAGCATGGCGGCGCCAACGAGGTGGCCTTCGAGGTGCAGAAGCGCTACGACACCCCGGACGAGGCCGAGGCCGACATCAAGGCGCGTGTGGAACGCAAGGAAGTGGTGATCGGCTTCGGGCACCCGGTCTACACCGTGTCCGATCCGCGCAACAAGGTGATCAAGGAGGTGGCGCGCGAACTCTCCGATGAGCAGGGCAGCCGCAAGATGTACGACATCGCCGAGCGCCTGGAGACGGTGATGTGGGACATCAAGAAGATGTTCCCGAACCTGGATTGGTTCAGTGCGGTCAGCTACCACATGATGGGCGTGCCGACGGCGATGTTTACGCCGCTGTTCGTGCTGGCGCGCACTGCCGGGTGGAGCGCGCACATCATCGAGCAGCGCATGGACGGCAAGATCATTCGTCCCTCGGCCAATTACACCGGCCCGGAAGATCAGGTCTTCGTACCGCTGGATCAACGCTCCTGAGGACGCGCCAGCGGTTGGATTGATCTGCCGATCGCCTTCGATCAACGAAGGCGATAAGACGATGGCAACCGCAACGAGAGATGGCAGTCCCCCCACACGCCGGAAATCATGAATCCGATTCCCGATTCCCGATTCCCGAATCCCGAATCCCGAATCCCGAATACCCCCCGCCCGCTTCGATATCGCCAGCCATGAACAGCCAGTACCGCAAGCCCTTGCCGGGCACCTCGTTGGACTACTTCGATGCACGCGCCGCCGTGGATGCGCTGCAACCCGGCGCCTACGCAGGGCTGCCGTACACCGCACGTGTGCACGCGGAGAATCTGGTGCGGCGTGCCGAACCGCAGATGCTGGAGGCGTACCTGCGCCAGCTGATCGAGCGCAGGCGCGACCTGGATTTTCCATGGTTTCCGGCGCGGGTGGTCTGTCACGACATTCTGGGGCAGACCGCGCTGGTCGACCTGGCCGGGCTGCGCGATGCAATCGCCGAACAGGGTGGCGACCCGGCGCAGGTCAACCCGGTGGTGCCGGTGCAGTTGATCGTCGATCACTCGCTGGCGGTGGAATACGCCGGTTTCGACAAGCAGGCCTTCGCCAAGAATCGCAGCGTGGAAGATCGGCGCAACGCCGACCGCTTCCATTTCATCGAGTGGACCAAGCGCGCATTCGAAAACATGGAAGTGATTCCGCCGGGCAACGGGATCATGCATCAGATCAATCTGGAGAAGATGTCGCCGGTGATCTACACGCTCGATGGCGTGGCGTTCCCCGATACCTGCGTAGGCACCGACAGCCACACCCCGCATGTGGATGCGCTGGGTGTGATCGCAGTGGGCGTGGGCGGGCTGGAAGCGGAAAACGTGATGCTGGGGCGCGCCTCGTGGATGCGGCTGCCCGACATCATCGGTGTGGAACTGCTGGGCCGGCCGGCGCCCGGCATTACCGCTACCGACATCGTGCTGGCCCTGACCGAGTTCCTGCGGCAGCAACGTGTGGTCGGTGCCTATCTGGAGTTCTACGGGGCCGGCGCCAGCGCGCTGACCATCGGCGATCGCGCGACCATCTCCAACATGACGCCGGAGTTCGGTGCCACTGCGGCAATGTTCTATATCGATCAGCAGACGCTGGATTACCTGCGCCTGACCGGGCGCGAGGACGCACAGATCGCCTTGGTGGAGACCTACGCGCGGCACACCGGCCTGTGGGCGGATGACCTGGTCACAGCGCAGTACGAGCGTGTGCTGCAGTTCGACCTGTCGAGCGTGGTGCGCAACATGGCCGGGCCATCCAATCCGCACAAACGCGTGGCCACCAGCGAGCTGGCCGAGCGCGGCATTGCCGGCGTCTGGGATGCCGTGCCGGGCCAGATGCCCGATGGCGCGGTGATCATCGCCGCGATCACTTCGTGCACCAATACCTCCAACCCGCGCAATGTCATTGCCGCCGGCTTGCTGGCGCGCAATGCGAACGCACGCGGACTGACGCGCAAACCCTGGGTGAAAAGTTCGCTGGCGCCGGGCTCCAAGGCGGTGCAGTTGTACCTGGAAGAGGCCGGGTTGCTGGGGGAGCTGGAACAACTGGGTTTCGGCATCGTCGCGTTTGCCTGCACCACCTGTAATGGCATGAGCGGTGCGCTGGACCCTGCGATCCAGCAGGAGATCATCGACCGCGATCTGTATGCCACCGCGGTGTTGTCGGGCAACCGCAATTTCGACGGGCGCATCCATCCGTATGCGAAGCAGGCGTTTCTGGCATCGCCGCCGTTGGTGATTGCCTATGCCATCGCCGGCACGGTGCGCTTCGATATCGAAAAGGATGTGCTGGGCATCGATGCCGATGGCGTGGCGGTGACGCTCAAGGACCTGTGGCCGAGCGATGCGGAGATCGATGCAGTGGTGGCGCGCAGCGTCAAGCCAGAGCACTTCCGCAGCGTCTACGACCCGATGTTCAAGCGCAGCGTGGGGCAGGGCATCCAGGTGAGCCCGTTGTACGACTGGCGGCCGGCCAGCACCTACATCCGGCGCCCGCCGTACTGGGAAGGCGCGCTTGCCGGTGCACGCAGTTTGCAGGGCCTGCGCCCGTTGGCGGTGCTGGGCGACAACATCACCACCGACCATCTGTCGCCGTCGAATGCGATCCTGGCCGGCAGCGCGGCAGGCGAATACCTGGCGCAGATGGGCGTGCCGGAGGAAGACTTCAATTCCTACGCCACCCATCGCGGCGATCACCTCACCGCGCAGCGCGCCACCTTCGCCAACCCCAAGCTGGTCAACGAAATGGCGGTGATCGATGGACAGGTCACCGCCGGTTCGCTGACGCGGCTGGAACCGGAAGGGCAGGTGCTGCGCATGTGGGAGGCGATCGAAACCTACATGATGCGCAAGCAGCCGCTGATCATCATTGCCGGTGCCGATTACGGGCAGGGCTCCTCGCGCGACTGGGCGGCCAAGGGCGTGCGTCTGGCCGGGGTGGAGGTGATCGTGGCCGAAGGCTTCGAGCGGATCCACCGCACCAACCTGATCGGCATGGGCGTGTTGCCGCTGGAGTTCAAGCCGGGCACCGACCGCAAGACGCTGGGCATCGATGGCAGCGAAACCTTCGATGTGGTCGGCGAGCGCACGCCGGGCGCGACACTGACGCTGTCTATCCATCGGCGCAACGGCGAGCAGGTGCAGGTGCCGGTCATCTGCCGCCTGGATACCGCCGAGGAAGTGTCCATCTACGAGGCGGGCGGCGTGCTGCAACGGTTTGCGCAGGATTTTCTTGAGGCCTCGGCAGCCTGATGGCTTCGACGCCCGAGGACGCCAGGTCGCCCGCTTGCACCCACCCGTGCAGGCGCGCACACTTTGGCAATCTTTGCCATCAGGAGGTCGCATGGCCACGATGAATATCTCTTTGCCCGACGAGCTCAAGCAGTTCGTCGATCAGCAAGTTCAGGAGCACGCCTACGGTTCCAGCAGCGAGTACCTGCGCGAACTGATCCGCAAGCAACGTGATGTGGAACAGCTGCGTGGGTTGCTGCTGGATGGGGCCAACTCCGGGCCGGCCGTGGCAACGGAACCTGATTTCTTCGACAAGATGCGTGAGCGCGCGCAGGCACGCGCTGCCAGCAAGTGAAGCCGGCGCGCTGGCGCCCATTGGCGCTGCGTGACGTCGACGAAGCCGCTGCGTGGTATGGCGAACAAGCCGGGCTCGCGCTGGAACTGGCGTTTGCCGACGCGCTGGAGTCGGCGGTCAAGATGCTGATGCAGCACCCGGGTGTCGGTTCCAGCCGACATGCGGTGCTGTTGAAGCTGCAGGACCTGCGGGTGTGGCCACTCAAGGGATTTCCCTATTTGATTTTCTACATCGAACGCGACACGGACATCGTCATCTGGCGTGTGCTGCAGATGCAGCGCGACATTCCTGCGTGGATGAGCGGCGACGCCTGAGCGGTTCGACGCGAGTTTTGCCTCAACTCTCCGGCAGCGCCGCAGTCAGTGCGTCTTCGCTGTGATCACGATCAACCGAGATAGACCAAGCCCATGACCCCGCTCCCCCAACTCCGCATCCCGGCCACCTACATGCGTGGCGGCACCAGTAAGGGCGTGTTCTTTCGTCTGCAGGATCTGCCCGCCGCCGCGCAGCAGCCCGGGCCTGCGCGCGATGCGTTGTTGCTGCGGGTGGTCGGCAGCCCCGATCCCTACGGCAAGCAGATCGATGGCATGGGCGGGGCGACCTCCAGCACCAGCAAGAGCGTGATCGTGTCGGCCAGTACCCGTGCCGGGCACGATGTGGACTACCTGTTCGGGCAGGTGTCCATCGACAGCGCGTTCGTGGACTGGAGCGGCAACTGCGGCAACCTGTCGGCGGCGGTGGGACCGTTTGCGATCGCCAATGGCTTGGTCGATGCCGCGCGGGTGCCGCGCGACGGCTTGGCGACGGTGCGGATCTGGCAGGCCAATATCGGCAAGACCATTGTGGCGCATGTGCCGATGACCGATGGCCAGGTGCAGGAAACCGGCGACTTCGAACTGGATGGGGTGACCTTTCCTGCCGCCGAAGTGCAGCTGGAATTTCTCGACCCGGCCGACGATGCCGAAGGCGAGGGCGGGGCGATGTTCCCCACCGGCCAGCTGATCGATCAGCTGGAGATTCCCGGCCTGGGCACGATCGCCGCAACGCTGATCAATGCCGGCATTCCGACCATCTTCGTCAACGCGCGCGACCTGGGCTATACCGGTACCGAGCTGCAGGAGACGATCAATGGCGACCCGCGTGCATTGACGATGTTCGAGACCCTGCGTGCGCACGGCGCGGTGCGGATGGGCTTGATTGCGAAGGTGGAAGACGCAGCAACGCGGCAGCACACGCCGAAGGTGGCGTTCGTGGCGCCGCCGGCCGATTACACCGCCTCCAGCGGCAAACCGGTGCACGCTGCCGAACTCGATCTGCTGGTGCGGGCGATGTCGATGGGCAAGTTGCATCACGCCATGATGGGCACCGCCGCGGTGGCGATTGGCACCGCGGCCGCCGTGCCCGGCACCCTGGTCAATCTGGCAGCGGGCGGCGCGGCGCGTTCTGCGGTGCGCTTCGGGCATCCCTCCGGGACCTTGCGCGTCGGCGCCGAGGCGCAGCTGGTGGACGGCCAGTGGCAGGTGACCAAGGCGCTGATGAGCCGCAGTGCGCGGGTGCTGATGGAAGGTTGGGTGCGGGTGCCGGTCGACGCTACCGGGGGCGGCTGATCGCCCGCTGAGACTGGGCAGGCCCCAACGCACAAATTGCACGCGCGTGTTGCATTAATTCGAACGCCTTTTCGAATTCGGAAAACTTTTTCGCACGCGCTCTGCCAAATTTGTGTAAATCGTGTTAATTCTGTTGCAACGCGGCATGCAGATCAGGCCGCTCCGCCAACCGAATTCGGAGTCTTCCCATGTCCGCCAGCCGGTCGCTCAAGATCAGCGCGCTCGCCGTTGCCGTTGCTTCCCTTCTCCCGCTCCATGCCGCTGCCCAGCAGGCGCCCGGCGACGATGGTGTCGTGCGCCTGGACGCGGTCAAGGTCACGGTCGAGCGCCGCTCGGAAGATTCCAAGGACGTGCCGGTCTCGGCATCGGTGCTGCGTCCGGAATTCCTGGATGCCATCTCCACCAGCGGCTCAGATATCCGCGTGCTTGCGGGCAAGGCGCCCAGCCTCAACATCGAATCGTCCAACGGCCGTGTGTTCCCGCGCGTGTACATCCGCGGCTACGGCAACACCGACTTCAACACCTATGCCTCGCAGCCGGTGTCGCTGATCTATGACGACGTGGTGCAGGAAAATGCATTCCTGAAGGGCTTCCCGATCTTCGATCTGGAAGGCCTGGAAGTGCTGCGCGGCCCGCAGGGCACGCTGTTCGGCCGCAACACGCCGGCCGGCGTGGTCAAGTTCAACTCGGTCAAGCCGGCCATCGGCGCCAATGACGGCTACGCCAGCCTGTCCTACGGCACCTACGGCACCATGACCCTGGAAAGCGGCCTGAGCATCGCCATGGGCGACCATTGGGCGGCGCGTCTGTCCACGCTGGGCCAGCGCCGCGACGACTGGGTGGAAAACCGCGATGGCCGCGATCTGGAAGGCTATACCGACTCGGCCGTGCGCCTGCAGCTGCTGTACCAAGCCAGCGACGATTTCAGCGCCTTGTTCAACGCGCATGCGCGTCACCTGGACGGCACCGCACGCTTGTTCCGCGCCAACATCATCCAGCCCGGCACCAACCAGCTGGTGGACGGCTTCGACGAAGAGAAGTCCTTCATCGACGGCGCCAACAACCAGGAACTGCAGACCTACGGCGGCAGCGCCAATCTGACCTGGGACCTGGGCGACATCGCGCTGCACTCGATCACTGCCTACGAGGGCATCGGCAAGTACTACAGCCGCGGTGATATCGACGGCGGCTTCGGCGCGGTGTTCGCACCGCCGTCCGGCCCGGGCGTGATTCCGTTCCCGGTGGAAACCGCCGGCGGCATCAAGAGCCTGGACCAGTACAGCCAGGAACTGCGTGCCGAATCGCAATACGAAGGCCCGCTCAACTGGCAGGCCGGCCTGTACTACTTCCACGACGATGTGGAAGGCGAAAACTACACCTACAACACCTTCAGCGGCGGCGATCTGGCCAGCTACCAGCTGACCCGCCAGCGCAACACCTCGTGGGCGGCGTTCGGCTCGTTGAACTATGCGGCCACCGATCGCCTGAACCTGCGCGCCGGCATCCGCTACACCTACGACAAGAAGACCTTCGACGTGCTGGCGCTGGACCGCGTCACGCTGGTCGAGCCGTCCAGCGGCGAGACCGACAATTCCAAGGTCACCGGCGATCTGGCGGCCACCTTCGCCATCAACGACGCCGTCAACGTGTACGCCCGTGCCGCACGCGGCTTCCGCGGCGCCAGCTTCGGCGTGCCCTCGGGCACCGCGCCGCTGACCGTGGCCGAGCCGGAGACGGTGGATTCGTTCGAGATCGGCATCAAGTCCGACCTGTTCGACAACCGCGCGCGTCTGAGCTTTGACATCTACGATTTCCGCGTCAAGAACCAGCAGCTCACCGCAGTGGGCGGCGTCTCCAACGACGTGCGCCTGCTCAACGCCGACAAGACCAAGGCGCGCGGCGCCGAGTTCGACTTCGAAGCGCTGCTCACCCAGAACCTGCGCGTCACCGCCGGCGGCGCCTACAACTGGACCCGCATCGACGACCCGACCCTGTCGGTGGGCGTATGCCGCACCTGCACCGTGACCGACCCGCTCAATGCGGCCGGCAATGCCATCATCGACGGCAACGACCTGCCGCAGGCTGCCAAGTGGATGGCCAACGCCACCCTGCGTTACGGCATCCCGATGGGCAACGACGGCGAGCTGTTCTTCTACACCGACTGGTCCTACCGCAGCGAAGTGAACTTCTTCCTGTACGACTCCAAGGAGTTCACCGGCCAGCCGCTGGTCGAGGGCGGCGCCAAGATCGGCTACAACTGGGGCGCGGGCGCCTACGAGTTGTCGGTGTTCTGCCGCAACTGCACCAACCAGATCCGCGTGACCGGTGCGATCGACTTCAACAACCTCACCGGCTTCATCAACGACCCGCGCATCGTCGGCGCGCAGTTCCGCGCCAACTTCTGATCGGCGTCGTGGTGTAGCACTATCGAACCGCCGGCCAACATGCCGGCGGTTTTTTTATGGTCGCAGGAGTGGATACATGCAGCGGAGATGGCGAAACATGTGGTGGATGCTGGGGCTATGGTGTGCGTCGGCAGTGGCATGGGCGCAGACGCCTGCCGCCACTGCAGCGCAGCCAACGCCCACATCGACGTCGACGTCCCCCGAGTTGCTGGTGGTCTCCACCGATATCGGCGACGACATCGACGATGCGTTTGCGCTCGGGTTGTTGCTGCGTAGCCCGCAGCTGCATGTGCTGGGCATCGCATCGGCCTGGGGCGATACCAACTTGCGTGCGCAGTTGCTGCAGCGCCTGTTGCAGCAGGCCGGGCGCAGCGAGATTCCGTTGGCGGTGGGCGCACGCACCATCAGCGCGATCCCCTTCAGCCAGGCGCGCTGGGCCGCCAGGGGACAGTTGCCCGGCAAGCTGCCGGATGCGGCGGCGATGATCCTGCAGCAGGCGCGCCTGCACCCTGGCAAGGTGACCTTGCTGGTATTGGGGCCGATGACCGACGCCGCAGTGGCGCAGCAGCGCGACCCGGCCGGCTTTGCCAAGCTCAAGCGTATCGTGGCGATGGGCGGTTCGGTACGCGTCGGCTACGGCAAGTCGGCTTATCGTCCGGCCAGCGCGCCGGCGCCGGAGTACAACATCCTGGCCGATGTGCCGGCGGCGCAGCGGGTGTTCGCGGCCGGCGTGCCGATCGTGTTGCTGCCCTTGGACGCCACCCAGATCACGCTGGAAGAACCCGAGCGCATCGCCTTGTTTGCACATGGCGATGGGCTCACTGATGCGCTCACCCAGCTGTATTACCAGTGGCGCAATACCGACCAGCCCTGGGCCAGCGCCACGCCGACCTTGTTCGACGCAGTGCCGGTGGCCTGGCTGCTGCGCCCCGACCTGTGCCCGACCACGCCGCTGCATCTGGACGTCGATGCGCAGGGCTACACCCGCGAAGGCACAGACACGCCGAACGTGCAGGCCTGCCTGCGCGCGGACAAGCCGGCGTTGATCGACCTGTACATGCGCACGGTGCTGCAGTTGCGCTAGGAGTGGCTATCAAGATGTGGTGAGCGCCGGCTTGGTGGCGAGCGCAGTGGTTTTATTGGCCGTACTTTGGGATGCAGTCAAAAGCCTGGTTGGTCGTGTGCGCGGTGCCCTCACCGCTCGCGGGACACGCCGCAAGTACGTCCTTGTAGGCTCGGTGGCGGCATCCATGCCGCCACACGGTCCCGCAATCGGCGAGGACACCGCACCAGAAAATGCGTCGGTTGCTTGGTTGAACGCCTGCTTGTTGCTCTGCTTGTGATGGAACGTTTGTTGGACGCACCATCCTCCGAACAATGCACGCCATGCCCTGTGCGCCCCTGCACACCGACCATCTCGACTGGTCCTTGCCCGCCCACCGTCGCGGGACCTTACGCGGCATGGATGCCGCGTAAGAGCCTACAGGGACGTACTTGCGGCGTGTCCTGCGATGGTGGGCGGGCAAGGGCCCTGCAGCCAGTCCGCAACTCAGCGACCTGCCATGGACCGGCGTCAAACCATTGCGCTTACCACCGGTCGGGCGCGGCGGTCCCATCGCAGCGCTGGCCCGGTGGCGCGTCATCGCCGCCCATCGGCAAGTCCTTGCGTCGCCCCATGCCGCCATCGGTGAAGTGAACGGCATCGCTATACTTGCGTCCTCAGTCATGGG
Source organism: Xanthomonas sp. WHRI 8393 (assembly GCF_040203315.1). NCBI lineage: Bacteria > Pseudomonadati > Pseudomonadota > Gammaproteobacteria > Lysobacterales > Lysobacteraceae > Xanthomonas > Xanthomonas sp. WHRI 8393. The sequence goes on from NZ_JBEGGL010000001.1 coordinate 1,361,438, forward strand.
GTAGTGCGAATGGATAGCCGGGAATCAGGGATGAAGCGGTCGGGTACGCGGCGCATGTTGCTGTGGGTGGTCTTGCTGGGCGTGGCGATCGGCGCGGTGGCGTGCAAGCGCAACGAAAGCGGCCAGCTGCCTGCCGCCAGTGGCGAGGCGATCAAGGCCGACAAGCAGGCCATCACCGGTTTTGCGCTGGCGCGCGCCTATCCCGACCAGACCGGCGACGGCCTGTCGCTGGCGCTGGAATTCTCGCGGCCGTTGGTGGGCACGCAGGACTTCGATGCGCTGGTGCGTTTCGAGGAAAAGGTCGGCACCGGCGACAGCAGCTGGACCCTGTCCGACGACGGCAAGACGCTGCGCTACCCGTACGTGGAAGCGGCCAAGGACTACACCGTCCTGGTCGACGCCAACCTGCTGGCCGCCGATGGCAGCCGCCTGGGCAAGCCGCTCAAGCAGAAGGTCTACACCGGCGCGCTCAAGCCAGTGGCCGGGTTCGCTTCGCAAGGCAGCGTGCTGCCGGCACGCGAGAGCCGCGGTCTGCCGGTGGTGTCGGTCAACGTGCCGGAAGTGGACGTGGAGTTCCTGCGCGTGCGCGAGAAGTCGCTGCCGGCGTTCTTCCAGCAGTTCCAGCGCGGCGGTCGTCGCGGCAGCTGGGAGCTGGAGAGCGAATATAACGACAAGCAGCCGTTGTCCAAGCTGGCCGACCCGGTGTACGTCAATCGTTTCATTCTCGGCGGCAAGCAGAACGAGCGCGTGCTGACCTACCTGCCCACGCAGGACATCAAGGAGCTGCAGGAGCCGGGCCTGTACTTTGCGGTGATGAAGCGTGCCGGCAGTTTCGACAATGGCTTCGATACCGCGTTCTTTACCGTCAGCGACATCGGCCTGCACACGCGCGCCTACAAGGACAAGCTGTTCGTGCACACCGCCTCGCTGCAAAGCGGCGAGCCGATCAAGAACGTGGAGGTGCGCGTCCTCGATGCCAAGGGCGAGCTGTTCCTCAAGGGCGCCACCGACGGCAACGGCAATGCGCTGCTCAACTACACGCTCGATGCCGGCCACGTGCTGGTGGCGCGCAGCAAGACCGATATCTCGGTGCTGCCGTTCAACCAGCCGGCGCTGGACCTGAGCGAATTTGCGGTGGCCGGGCGCGAGAGCGCCTGGTTCGACGTGTTCGCCTGGGCCGGCCGCGACCTGTATCGCCCTGGCGAGACCATGCGCGTGTCGGCGATCCTGCGCGACAACGACGGCAAGCCGACCAAGCCGCAACCGGTGTTCCTGCGCCTCAAGCAGCCGGACGGCAAGACCTTCCGCGAGACCAAGCTGCAGCCGGGCGAGCAGGGCTATTTCGAATTCAGCCAGCAGATTCCGGCCGATGCGCCGACCGGCCGCTGGCAGGTGGAATTCCGCACCGATCCGGCCAGCAAGGACGCCGTGCAGGGCATGACCGTGCGCGTGGAAGAGTTCCTGCCCGAGCGCATGAAGCTGGATCTGGACAGCACCCAAAAGACCCTGAGCGCCGGCCAGCCGTTCACGCTGGTCGCCAATGCCGCGTACCTGTATGGCGCGCCGGCCGACGGCAACCGCTTCACCGCCAAGCTTGCGGTCAGCGTCGAGCAGCACCCGCTCGAGTCCTTGCCGGGCTGGTTCTTCGGCGACCCCACGCTGGAGCTGCCGCGCGACGCCAAGGACGTGATCGACACCGAGTTCGGCAGCGATGGCGTATTGCGCGAAGACATCGCGCTGCCTGCCGAAGCCAAGCCGGTCAGCACGATTGCGGCGGTGGTCTCGGGCAGCGTGTACGAGACCGGCGGGCGCACCGTCACCCGCAGCGTCAAGCGCGTGCTGTGGCCGGCCAAGGCGCTGGTCGGCGTACGCCCCCTGTTCGACGACAAGGAGGGCACCGACGCCAACGGCACCGCGCGCTTCGAAATCACCCGCGTGGATGCCGATGGCAAGCCGCAGCCGGTCAAGGGCCTGAAGGCCACGTTGGTGCGCGAGCTGCGCGACTACCACTGGAACTACACCGACGACCATTGGGATTACGACTTCACCCGCCGCTTCGAGAACAAGGACATGCGCACGCTCGACATCGCCGGCGGCAATGCCAAGCTCGAGGTTCCGGTGGAGTGGGGCGAGTACCGCCTGGACGTGTTCGACCCGTCCACCGGGCTGACCACGCGCTACCCGTTCCGCGCCGGCTGGAGCTGGAACGACGAAAACCGCGGCCTGGACGCGCGCCCGGACAAGGTCAAGCTGGCCTTGGACAAGACCGCCTATCGTGCCGGCGACACGCTCACCGTCACGCTGACCCCGCCGCATGCCGGCAAGGGCGTGCTGCTGGTGGAAAGCGACAAGCTGCTGTACGTGCAGGACATCGACGTCAAGCCGGGCAGCAGCTTCGAAATTCCGGTGACCGACGCGTGGGAACGCCACGATGTCTACGTCACCGCGTTGGTGTTCCGCGGCGGCAGTGCGCCGAGCAAGATCACCCCGGCGCGTGCGGTGGGCGTGGCGTATGTGCCGATGGATCGCAAGGCGCGACGCGTGGCGGTGGGCCTGGCTGCGCCCAAGCAGATGCGCCCCGAGCAGGCGTTGCCGGTGACGGTGAGCGTGCCCGAGCTGGCCGGCAAGGCGGCGCACGTGACCATCTCGGCGGTGGACGTGGGCATCCTCAACATCACCCGCTTCCCGGTGCCCGATGCCAACGCGCAGTTCTTCGCGCAGCGTCGTCTGGGCACCGATGCCTACGACATCTATGGCCGCGTGATCGAGAGCTTCGAAGGCGCCAGCGGCAAGCTCAAGTTCGGCGGCGACATGGCGCTGGAAGCCTTGCCGCAGGCCAAGCGCCCGACCGCGCGCGTGCAGACCGTGGACCTGTTCTCCGGCTCGGTGAAGCTCGATGCCAAGGGCAATGCGCGCGTGCAACTGCCGGTGCCGGATTTCAACGGCACGCTGCGGGTGTCGGCGTTGGTGTATTCGGATACGCGGTTCGGCAACCACGCGGTGGAAACCGTGGTGCGCGCCCCGATCCTGGCCGAGGCCAGCATGCCGCGCGTGATGGCGCCGGGCGACCGCAGCACGGTGACGCTGGATGTGCAGAACTTCACCGGCAAGCCGGGCGAGTTCAATGTGCGCGTGGACGGGATCGGCCCGCTGGCCATCGCCGAGGCGGCGCGCAGCGTCAAGCTTGGTGTGGATGCCAAGCAGACGCTGAGCTTCCCGCTGACCGCCACCGAAGGCTATAGCGTGGCCAAGGTGCGCGTACGTGTGGACGGCAACGGCTTCAAGGCCGACCGCAGCTACGACCTGCCGGTGCGTGCCGGCTGGCCGCAGGTGTTGCGTGCGCAGACGCGCGTGCTCGATCCGCTGGCGCCGATCACCCTGGACAGCGGCTTTGCCGATGGCCTGATGGCCGGCTCGGTGACCGCGCGCATGGTGGTCAGCCCGCTGCCGCCGATTCCGTTCGCCAGCGCCCTGCAGGGTGCGTTGGACTATCCGTATGGCTGCGCCGAGCAGACCACCAGCAAGGGTTACGCCGCGCTCTTGCTCGACGATGCCACCGCCAGGGCACTGGGCACCAAGGGGCTGGAGGCGGCCAAGCGCCGCGAGCGCATGGAAGGCGCATTCGGTCGCCTGGCTTCGATGCAGATCGCCAGCGGGCATTTTTCGATGTGGGGCGACGACGGTTACGTCAATCCGGGCCTGACCCCGTACATCGCCGAGTTCCTGCTCGACGCCAAGGATGCCGGCTTTGCGGTGCCCGACAACGTGCTGCAGAAGGCGCTCAATCGACTCAGCGAGGACCTGCTGTCCGGTGGCAACGAGTTCTACGGGCAGGACCGCCGCGATAGCCTGAAGTTCGCCAACCAGGCCTGGTCCGGCTATGTGCTGGCACGCGTCAACCGCGCGCCGCTGGGCACGCTGCGCGCGTTGTACGACAACCAGCGCGACAAGGCATTGACCGGCTTGTCGCTGGTGCATCTGGGCGCGGCATTGTCGCTGCAGGGCGACACCAAGCGTGGGCAGGCGGCGATCAAGGCGGGTTTTGCCAAGGACAGCAGCGAGCGCCCGCCGTACTTCGCCGATTACGGCAGCGCGATTCGCGACGATGCCTTGATGATGGCGTTGCTGCACGAGCGTGGCTTGTCCAAGCCCGAGTACGACACCCGCGCAGTGGCATTGGGCCGCGCGCTGGATGCACGCCGCGCCACCGGCTGGCTGTGGCTGAGTACGCAGGAGCAGGTGGCGCTGGCGCGCTTGGGCAAGGCCTTGATGGTCGGGCAGGGCAAGCAGGTGTCCGGCACCTTGACTGTTGGCGGCCAGACGCAGGAGATTGCGCCGGCACGCCTGTTCGGGCGCAGTTTCGACAGCGCCGCCCTGGCGCGCGGCGTGCAGTTCGCGCCGCAGGGCGAGGCACCGATGTACGCCAGCCTGGAGGTGGCCGGCATCCCGCGCAGCGCGCCGGAGCCGGACACGCGCAACCTCAGCGTGGAGCGCAGCTGGTACACCACCGACGGCAAACCGTGGACCCCGCGTGCATTGAAGGAAGGCGAAGCGCTGATCGTGCGCGTCACCATCACCGCCAACAGCGACATGCCCGACGCGCTGCTGACCGACCTGCTGCCGGCCGGCCTGGAGATCGAGAACTTCAATCTCGGCGATGCCAAGCAATGGGCCGATGTGGTGGTGGACGGCATCGGCATCAGCGAGCGTTCCAGCGCCGCCGACGTCAAGCACGAAGAGTTCCGCGACGACCGTTACGTGGCCGCGCTGGCGCTGTCCTCGGGCAGCAAGGCGCAGTTGTATTACCTGGTGCGCGCAGTCACCCCGGGCACCTACACGGTGCCGCCATCGTTGGTGGAAGACATGTACCGCCCCGAGCTGCGCGGCGTGGGGCGCAGCACGCCAGCGACGATGACGGTGGTGCAGCCGTAGGGCGACAAGGTAGGAGCGCGCTCGCGCGCGATGGGGCGTTACCGGTAACGCCCCATCGCGCG
>NZ_JBEGGL010000002.1:0-1052159 GCF_040203315.1 Xanthomonas sp. WHRI 8393
CGCGCTCGCGCGCGATGGGGCGTTACCGGTAACGCCCCATCGCGCGCGAGCGCGCTCCTACGTCAGCGCTTCTTCGCTTACGGCGGCATCGCTGCGCACTGTCTTTTCGATGCGATGTAAGCGACACGCAAGGATCGTTGGGAAAGACGATCTGCGCCTCGCGGCTCGTTACCTTATCGCCAACCCGCTACGCGCCGGACTGGTCGAGCGGGTCGGCGACTATCCATTCTGGGATGCAATCTGGCTGCCGTAGGAGCGCGTTTGCGCGCGATTGGGCATCACCGGGAAAGCCTCATCGCGCGCAGGCGCGCTCCTGCGCCAGCGCTTCTTCGCTTACGGCGACATCGCTGCGCACTGTCTTTTCGATGCGATGCCAGCAACATGCAGGGGTCATTTTTGCTGGCTACGGTGGCGTGCTTTCTCACAGGCGCGGCATTCCCGCTGCGCGATCTCGGGATTCCATGCAGCGCTCCGATTCTTACCGTTTGCACTTGTCCGTTCTCGCCGTTGCCATTGCGGCGTGTTCGCCAGCTCCGCAGGCATGCGCCCACGAGTGGGCGGCTATTGCAGCCGATGCCTCCGCTCAAATGTCTGCTGCGACCATGACCGCGACCGCGGGCGCATCAGCGAGCGCAGCTACAACTACAGCTGCACCTACAGCTAATAATGACGAGGCATCCACGCCTGAGGCTGAAGTTGCGACTGCAAGGCAACGTTCTCCATTGCCAGCAGATGCATCCGCTGATTCCATAGACCCTGCATCCCCTGCATCCCCTGCATCCCCTGCATCCCCTGCATCGTCCACGTCGCCTGCATCGCCCACCTTGCCTGCATCGGCACCAGGCGAGGCATCCACTAGCGACGCACCGGCCACCCCCACCAAAACCGGCGTGCAGACCCTCGATGCCATGCAGGTCACCGGCGTGCGCCGTGCCAATGCTGCCGCGGTGGAAAGCAAGCGCGCGGCAACTAATATCACCGATGTGATCAGCGCCACCGATGTGCGTGCCTTGCCCGACAGCACCATCGTCGAAGCGCTGCGCCGCGTGCCCGGCCTGTCGGTATTGCCGGCCACCGACAACGAGCATCCGCGCGACGAGGCCGCCACACCGGTCTTGCGCGGCCTGGGCCCGTCCTACAACAACGTCACCATCGATGGGCTGACCATTGCCTCGCCCGGCACGCCGAACGGCACGCTTGGCTCGATCACCCGCGGCGTGCGTCTGGACCTGCTGCCGGCATCGATGGTCAGCGAACTGCAGGTGGTCAAGACCTTCACGCCCGACCTAGACCCCAACGCAACGGGCGGGGCGATCAACCTCAAGACGCGCAGCGCCTTCGAAAACGGCGGCAAGCCCTTCTTCAGTGCCGAAGCGGCGCTGGGCCACGCCAACGATGTCGGCAAGCCGCGCGACCAGGACGACCCCGGCTATCGCCTGAACGCCACCGGCAGCCGTACCTTCGGCAGCGAGCAGCAGTACGGGGTCACCCTGTCGGCCAACTACCAGACGCTGAGCAGCTACACCGAAACCCATATGACCACCGACACGGTGCATTACGGGTTCTACGACAACAACGGCGCGCTGCAGACCGGTGCCAATCTCGGCAATGGCTGGGCGGTGCCGCAGCAGGACAAGTACTGGTACGTGCAGAACCAGCGCGACCGCTATGGCGTCACCGGCAAGTTCGAAGTGCATCCCAGTGCCGCGCTGGAAGCCTATGCAACGGCCGGCTACTACTATTTCAAGGACAACATGGAGCGCAACGAGGTCATCATCGACCCGCGCAACCGTGGCCAGGTGTTCAATCAGACCGCCAGCTCCGGCAGCTATCCCGGCGGCGACATCGAGGTGGGTTACTCGAACCAGATCGTCACCACGCGCACCAAGGTCGCGCAGCTGGGCACGATCTGGCGGCCCACCGATCGGCAACAGTTCTCCGCGCGCGGCGCGTGGTCGGATGCGACCTACGACGAGCCGATCCGCATGATCAAGTACGCCACCGGCATCACCCGCGCCGCGCCGGTACCGGTGGGCCAGACCGGCAGCGGTGTGACCATCAATGCCACGCCCAACTACGCATTCAACTACGACACCTCCGGCTTCGATCAGCGCTTCGGGGTGTCGCCGCAGGCCTACAACGATCTGGGCAACTACAGCCTGTCGTACTGGCGCCCGGACTACAAACGCACCGCGGCCGATCGCATCCTCACCGGCCGGCTGGATTACGGTTTCAACCAAGGCGAGAGCGATCAGGGCATCGGCTTTGCCGCGGGCGTGTCGTACACCACCGACAAACCGTCCTACGACATCTATCGCGTCGAATATCAGCCCAATACCAGTGCGCCGGCGTTTGGCCTGGCCGATGTGGCGGGTACCGGCCGGGCGCCGATGCGCTACGCCGGCCTGAACCTGATCACCATCGATCCAGACAAGGCCAATCGCGCATTGGTTGCAACGCCGTTGAGCGCGTTCAACAGCACCGACCAGCAGGCCTTCAGCAATCAGGACAACTTCACCCATACCGAAAAGACCTTCGGCAGCTATGGTCTGGTCAGCTATCGCAGCGAGCGTTTCAATGTGCAGGGCGGTCTGCATTTCGACAGCACCAGGCTCGATACGGTCGGCCGCCAGCGGCAGCTGGATGCCGCGACCAACCGCTATGTGTATGTCGATAACCCGACCAGTGCCGATTACCACTATCTGCTGCCCTCGGCCATCATGACCTACCACCTGACAGATGCATTGGACCTGCGCGCCGGCGCAAGCCGTACGCTCGGCCGCCCGCCATACGATGCGTACGCGGCGCGCACCTCGATCGGCTTCGTCAACACGGCCGATGCCGGCAACCCGAATGCGCAAGGCGTCACCGTCACCATCGGCAACCCGGACATCAAGCCGCGCGTGTCCAATAACCTGGATCTGTCGCTGGAATGGCGCCTGCCCGGCGATTTCGACGCGTTCGCGTCCACGGCCGTGTTCGACAAGCGCATCCAGGACGAGATCTTTACGCTGTCGCGCACCGACAGCTTCACGTTCGACGGCACCACCTACGCCAACGCGTTGATCAGCACGCCGGCCAATGCCGCCAAGGCGCGTATCCGCGGGGTGGAGTTCAACGGCATCGTCAACACCTTGGCGCCGATCGCGCCGTGGCTGAGTGGGGTCGGTTTCAGTGCAAACTTTGCGGTGCTCGATGGCAGCCTGGATGTGCCCTACAGCGTTGGCAGCGGCAGCAATATGAGCCAGCGCGAGCGCAAGCTCGACAACCTGGTCGGGCAGCCCGACTACACCGCCAATGCCACGCTGTTCTACAACAGCGGCGGGCTGGAGCTGCGCGCGGCCTACAATCGTCAGGGCAAGGCCTTGGGTGCCATCGTCAGCAATATCGACTGGCAGGACCTGTATTGGTCGCCGCGTTCGCAGCTGGATTTCACCGCGACCTATGCGATCAGCAAACAGCTCAGCCTGATCGGCCAGGTCAGCAACCTCACCCACAGCCGCATCACCAGCGTGACCGGCCCCGGGCAGAACCTGCTCAAGGACAGTTATTCGGTACCCACGACGTATTGGTTCGGTCTGCGCTTTACGCCGACGTTCTAGGCGCGGCGAAGCTGGCATGGCGAGCAGAGCTCGGGCAAGTGCGCGCGGTGCGTGGAAATCAGGATGTGCACCTGGCAGGGCGCCATGCTGAGTACCCGCCGCGCCTACCTGACCGACACGCAATAGTTCTGTTAATCCCTTCAAGCGGAGTTGTTCGATGACCTTACGTACTGCCGCCACCGTCGCGGTCATGCTGTGCGCGGCACTGGCCACCCATGCGAGCGCGGCGCCCACCGGCGTGGCCGCAATCCAGGCCCGGCTGACCAATCCTGCCGGCGGCATCGTGGTGGTGGCTCATCGCGGTTGCCACGCGCCGGCGCCTGATCATGGTTTCAAGGACAGCGCACCGGAGAACTCGCTGGCCGCGCTGGAGCGCTGCATCGCCATCGGTGCCGACGTGATGGAGACCGATGTGCGGCGCGCCGCCGACGGCACCCTGGTGATGCTGCACGACGCCACCGTGGACCGCACCACCGACGGCACCGGCAAGCTGTCCGAGCTGACCTTGGCCGACCTGCAAAAATTGCGGCTGCGCAGCGACGAAGGTGGCGCGCAGGCGCCGCTGACCGACGAACGCCTGGTCACGCTCGAGCAGATGCTGGCCAGGTCTAAGGGCCACATCCTGCTCAACCTGGACGTCAAGGATGCGATTTACGTGCAGGTGGTCGACGCGGTTGCCCGTGCCGGCATGCAGCACCAGGTAATCGTCAAGGCCGAAGCCGGCATCGCCACGCCGCCTCTGGCGGCGATGCTGCCGTTCGACAAGGTGTATTTCTTCCCGATCCTGATCAACGCCCATGGCACTGCCGACCTGGCCGCGATCGCCACTGCGCAGACACGCAACGCGCATCCGGTCGCGTTCGAGCTGCCCAAGATGTCGGCAGCGCAATTGCCGGCGTTGGTTGCAGTGAGCAAGGCACACAAGGTGCGGCTGATGGTCAACTCGCTGTGGGACGGCTTCATCGCCGGCTACGGCGGCGACGCCGACGCCGAGCGCGATCCCGACAAGGTGTGGGGCCGCCTGTACCGCGAGGGCGTGTCGATCATCCAGACCGATGCGCCAGAAGCCTTGCTGCGCTATCGCGCGTCGCTGGAGCAGCGGTGAGCGCCGCGTTGCATCACCGTATGCAGCTGGCCTGCGACGGGAGCGGATGTCGCCGCGCAATGTGATCCGTGGAACTGCGGCGGCGATGTTGCCGTTATAGTCAGCGTTCGTTTGCACGCAAGGACGTCTGCATGCCGCTCGATACATCCCTGCGCCGACTCACGCCGCATGTCGTCTGGTTGTTGGTGCTGCTGGTCGCGCTGCAGGTGCGTGATGTGGCCAAGGCCCTTGGTTTTCCAATCCCGAAAATTCCGGTGCCTTACGGCGGTGGGATTCTCGACAATCTGCTCAGCGTAGTGCTCGTGCTCGTCGCAGCGGCGTTGCTGCGTCCTGGCATGCCAGGCGAGCTCGTGGCGCGTCTGGGGTTGCGTTGGAACGGCTTGCGCGGCCCGGCGCTGACGTTGCTGGCCACACTGCCGTGTTGGCTGGGACTGTGGACGCAGTCCAGCTCGGTCGGCACCGACGATCTGCTTGGCCTGCTCTGGTTGGCGCTGCTGTTTCCGCTAGCGGAAGAAATCGTGTTTCGCGGTTTCGGCTTCGTCTTTGCCTGCCGTGCGCTGGCCTGGCGTCCGGCAATCGCGGCGCTGGTGCAGGCGGTTGTGTTTGGCGGTGTGCATTGGCTCGGGGCCGGCGGTGGAGGTGGCGAGGCGTTGCTGATCTTCGCCGTTACCGGTATCGGTGCGCTGCTGTTTGCCATCGTGGACGCGCAGGATGGCTACACGATCTGGAGCGGCTGGGTGTTGCATGTCTCGCTCAACGCGGGCTGGACGGTCTTTGCGGTCTCCGATTCGGCGGCCAGCGGCTGGCTCGGCATTGCGTTGCGCCTGTCTGCGGTATTCCTGGCGATGGGGCTGCTGCGGCTGTTCGTAAGGCCGCGTCGCTCGCCGCACGCGGACGTGGTGGGCTAGCGCAGCTGTCGTCGCGCAAGCAGGAGCGTGCAGTCACGTTGATCGCTCAACGCCGCAGCTTGCCGCGCGCGATGGTGGCCGAAATGCGTTTTGCCCTGCATCCTTGGCAGGATGGATGAGCAGCAGCACGCGCAGGCAAGGATCGACCAGACGCAGGAACGCGTCGCTGGCAAGGAGGGCGTTGCTCGGCGTGGCCGGCGCTGGTTGACATGGCTACGCTGGAGCGCCGTGGCCCTGTTGTCTGCGGTGTTGCTGCTGGATCTGGCCTTCCCACTGCCACTGCCCAAATCACGGGACACCTCCACGCTGGTGGTGGCACGCGATGGCACGCCGCTGCGTGCGTTCGCCGACCGCAACGGGGTGTGGCGTTATCCGGCCAGCCCGCAGAGTGTGTCGCCGCTGTATCTGCAGGCGCTGCTCAATTACGAGGACCGCTGGTTCTGGCGCCATCCCGGGGTCAATCCGTGGGGCCTGCTGCGTGCGGGTGGGCAATGGATCGGGCAGGGGCGCATCGTCTCCGGCGGTTCGACGCTGACCATGCAGGTGGCGCGCATCCTCGACCCGCATACGCGCACGCCGTGGGGCAAGGCCAAGCAGCTGCTGCGCGCGCTGCAGCTGGAAGCGCACCTGAGCAAGCGCGAGATTCTGACGCTGTATCTGGAGCGCGCGCCCTATGGCGGCACCATCGAAGGCGTGGAAGCGGCCAGCTGGGCGTACCTGGGCAAGCCGGCCAAGGCCTTGTCGCAGGCCGAGGCTGCGTTGCTGGCGGTGTTGCCGCAATCGCCCAGCCGCCTGCGCCCGGATCGCCATCCCGAGGCCGCGCAACGCGCGCGCGACAAGGTGCTCGATCGCATGGTGGAGCTGGGCGTGTGGTCGCGCGCGCAGGTGGACGATGCGCGGATCGAGCCGGTGGTGACGCGCTCGCTCAAACCGCCGTTGCATGCGGCGCTGCTCGCGCAGCGGTTGCACAGCGCGCAACCGCGCGCGGCACGCATCGTGACCACGCTGGATGTGGAGCTGCAGCGCACCCTGGAAGAACGCGTCACGACATACTTTTCGCAGCTGCCCGAGCGCACCTCTGCGGCATTGCTGGTGGTGGACAACGCCACCATGGAAGCGCGCGCATACGTGGGCTCGGCCAGCTTCGGCGATCGCAAGCGGCTGGGGCATGTGGACATGGTGCAGGCCTGGCGCTCGCCCGGTTCCACGCTCAAACCGTTCCTGTATGGCATGGCGCTGGACGATGGGTTGATCCACTCCGAAAGCCTGTTGGTGGATGCGCCGCAGAGTTTTGGCAGCTACCGGCCCGGCAATTTCGATGCGGCCTTCAATGGGCCGGTGAGCGCGGCGACGGCGTTGCGGTTGTCGCTGAACGTGCCGGCGGTGGACCTGCTCGACCGGATCGGCCCGGCGCGGTTTGCTGCGCGGCTGTCCAATGCCGGGATCGAGCTGCGCTTTGCGCACGGCAGCGTGCCCAATCTGGCATTGATCCTGGGTGGCACGGGCGCGCAATTGCAGGAACTGGTCGGTGCATTTGCGGCGCTCAATCGCGGCGGCATCGCCGGGCGCGTGCGCTATACGCCGGACGATCCGCGCATCGAGCGCCGGCTGATGTCGCCGGGTGCGGCCTGGATCGTGCGCGAGATCCTGCAAAGCAATCCGCGCCCCGGGTACGGCAGCGGCACCTTCGACACCGCCACGCGCCCGGGCGTGGCCTGGAAGACCGGCACCAGCTACGGCTACCGCGATGCCTGGGCGATCGGCGGCACGCGTCGCTACACGGTCGGGGTGTGGGTGGGGCGTCCGGACGGTACGCCGCTGCCGGGCCAGTACGGCGCCGTCACCGCACTGCCGCTGATGTTCGAAGTCATCGATGCCTTGCCGCGCAGCGCCGGCGATAGCGCGCCGGTGCCGATGCCGGCCACCGTGCAGGCGCTGGACATCTGCTGGCCGCTCGGCGGCGCCGCCGATCAGACACCACCGGCGCAATGCGCACGCCGCGCCGACGCCTACGTGCTCGATGGCGCAGTACCGCCCACCTTTGCCGAGCGCGATGCGCGGCTATGGCAAAGCGGGCAGCTGCATTTCGATGTGGATGCGCGCAGTGGCCAGCGGCTGTCGCAGGAATGCAGCCAGGCGCATGAGCGCGTGCCGCATGCAGTGGCGCGCTGGCCGGCATTGGTCTCGCCCTGGCTCAGCGCCGCCGAGCGCAATGCTGCGCAACTGCCGCCACTTGCGGCGGACTGTCTGCCCGATGGGCGCATGACCGGTGGCGGCGTGCTGCGTATCGACGGGCTGAGCGATCGCGCCACGCTGGCGCGTGCCAACGCCACCTCGCATCCGGTGCGCCTGCAACTGCGTGCCCTGGGCAGCGACGCGCGCATCGACTGGTTGCTGGATGGCCGCTGGATCGCACAGACCAACGGACGCCAGGGATTTCAGCGCGAATTTGCTGAGGTCGGCACGCATACGCTCACCGCAATGGCCAGCGACGGTGCATGGACGCAGCTGCGCTTTCGCGTATTGCGCTGACCGCGCACGTGCTCCGCCCGACCAGCGTGCACGCACCCGTAGGAGCGCACCCGGGCGCGATGGGGCGTTACAGGGAATGCCACGTCGCGCCCGGGTGCGCTCCTACGGCAGCAGGCAACCACACACCCTCCAATGACAAAAAAACAGACAGGGCGCTCAAGGCGCCCTGTCTGCTTAAATCATCGAGTCGATTTCAACTTTCAACTTCAGTGTGAATGTCGATGCCGATCATCGATCACAACACATCGCTCCGTTGCAAGACTCAGCTCACTCGCCGATCCAGCCTTCCAGCAGGTCGGCGAACTCGTCGGCGTGCTCTTCTTCCTGGGCCAGGATGTCTTCCAGGATGCGCTTGGTGGTGGTGTCCTTGTCGCCGATGAAATCGATCATCTCGCGGTAGCTATCAATGGCGATGCGCTCGGCGATCAGGTTTTCCTTGACCATGTCGCGCAGGTCGCTGCCTTCCTTGTATTCGGCATGCGAGCGCTTGGTCAGCGTGTCCGGGTTGAGGTCCGGTTCGCCGCCCAGCTGCACGATGCGCTCGGCGAGCCTGTGCGCGTGCGCCTGTTCCTGCTGCGCATGCTCCAGGAACTCGCCCTTGACCGCGTCGGCAAGCATGCCCTTGGCCATGAAATAGTGGCGGTAATACCGCAGGGTGCACACGTATTCGGTGGCCAGTGCGGTGTTGAGCAGCTCGATCACCGCCTCGCGGTCGGCGTGGTAGCTCTCGGTGATAGCACCGTCTTCGATGCTCTGGCGTGCGCGGCTGCGCAAGGTGGCGGTATCGGTGATGCCGTCGGGGAGTTGCTTGGCTGGCTGGTTAGACATGGCTGGCCGGTTTCCTTCTGAGTGGTTGGGGGGAATCAATGCATCAATCGGGCAGGTGCTGCAGTACGTAATCGGCGGCGGACACCTTGAATTCGCCGGGTTCTTCGACGAACAAAGCCTTGACCACGGCGTCGTCGGCATACAGCGCGTAGCGGCGCGAGCGCAGGCCCATGCCCGAGCCGCTGGCGTCGATCTCCAGGCCCAGTGCGCGGGCCAGTTCGGCGTTGCCGTCGGGCAGCAGGTGCAGGCCGTCTGGGATCAGCTGGCTGCGGCCCCAGGCCTGCATCACGAACGGGTCGTTGACCGCGGTGCACAGCACCTCGATGCCGCGTTTGCGGAATGCGTCGAAGTGCTCCACATAGCCCGGCAGGTGCTTGGCCGAGCAGGTCGGGGTAAAGGCGCCCGGCACCGCGAACAGCAGCACCTTGCGGCCGGCGAACAGGCTGTGGGTGTCCACCGCCTCGATGCCCTCGCGCAGGCGCTTGAGCACGACTTCGGGAATGCGGTCACCAACGTGGATGGTCATGGGGCGGGCTCCTGCGGCTGAACGAAGTCTAGAAAGGGGCGAGGGAAAAGCGCGTCAACGCGCTTGAAATCCGCAGCGGCACGCCTATCTGACGCACATGGCCGGCGCAACGGCGCACGCCGCGGCAGCCGGCCCCTCACCCAACCTTTTGGAGGCTCGCAATGAACATCGTTCGTTATCCCCAGTGGCCCACCCATGCGCTGCAAAACGAGATCAAGCACGTGTTCGACCGCTTCTTCGAGCAGAACGGCGACACCGACGAATCGGCGGTGGTGACCGCGCAGTGGGTGCCGCGCGTGGACATCAAGGAAGAGGCCAACCACTTCGTGCTGTATGCCGACCTGCCGGGCATCGACCCCGGCCAGATCGAGGTGCAGATGGACAAGGGCATCCTGTCGATCAAGGGCGAGCGCAAGGGCGAGTCCAGCACCGAGACCGAGCGCTTCTCGCGCATCGAGCGCCGCTACGGCAGTTTCCACCGCCGCTTCGCGCTGCCTGACAGTGCCGACCCTGACGGCATCACCGCGACCGGGCACAACGGTGTGCTGGAAATCCGCATCCCCAAGCGCCCGGCGGCCACCCCGCGCCGCATCCAGGTCGGCAACGGCCAGGACCCGGCCGGCAATACGGTGCAGTAAGGCAGCAAAACCTGGAGCGGAGCGGCATGCTTCGCTTCCCGGCGGCAACCGCACCGTAGAATAGGTGCGGTTGCCCGCCCGGCTGCGATATGACTGGCTCGTGGCCTCGGCTGCGGGCCGTTTTTTTCAGAGGTGATTAGATGGAATTCAAGGATTACTACGCAACGCTGGGCGTGGAGCCCAGCGCGGGCGACGCGGAGATCAAGACCGCCTACCGCCGGCTGGCGCGCAAGTACCACCCCGACGTCAGCAAGGAGGCCGGCGCCGAAGACAAGTTCAAGGCGATCAACGAAGCCTACGAGGCGCTGCGCGACCCGGCCAAGCGCAAGGCCTACGACCAGCTCAAGGCGCAGGGCTTCCGCCCGGGCGACGAGTTCCAGGCCCCGCCCAGCTACGGCGGTGGGCAGGGCTACGACTACGAGGAAGTGTTCGGCAACGGCGGCGCCGGTGGCGGCTTCAGCGATTTCTTCGAAAGCCTGTTCGCCGGCCAGCGCGGCGGCCGTCCGCGTGGTCCGGGCGCCGGCCCTGGTGCGGGCGCGGGTCCGCAGGCGCGCGGGGATACCCGCGCCAAGCTGGCGGTGCCGTTGGAAGCGGTGTATGCGGGCGACAGCGTGCGCATCACCATCAACGGCAAGCAGCTGGATGTGCGCGTGCCCAAGGGCGTGCAGCCCGGCCAGGTGATCCGCCTGAGCGGGCAGGGCAATGGCGGCGGCAACCTGCTGCTGGAGATCGAATACGCCGCGCACCCCCAGTTCGAGGTGGACGGGCGCAACATTCTGTACACCCTGCAGGTCATGCCCTGGCAGGCGGCACTGGGCACCACCATCAGCGTGCCGACCCTGGGCGGGTCGGTGGAGTTGAAGGTGCCGGCCGACTCGGACGCCGGGCGCAAGCTGCGCCTGCGCGGCCGCGGCCTGCCGGGTACCACGCCGGGCGACCAGATCGTGGAGCTGGAAATCCTGGCCCCGGCCCCCACCGACGATGTGCAGAAGAAGGCCTACCGCAACCTGGCCAAGGCGTTCGGCGAATCGGTGTAGGCCGCGCGGGGTCGACGCGGGGATGAGGTGAGGGTTCGGCAGGCAGGTGGTGCGCCAGTGGACGTCGATCTGCGCGGTTGAATCGCCGCCGTCCCCTCATCCGGCGCTAGGTGCCACCTTCTCCCGATGGGAGAAGGGAGCAATTGCCTCTCCTGTGGTGAGGGATTGAAGGCAGGGCAGCATGCACGCGATGCGGTGGCGAACGGCCTTCTGCAACGTTGTTGAATCCAGTTGCCCCTGTGCAACGTAGTACGCGTTGCACAGCACAATGGCAACGTGTCACCGGATCAACACCTCGCAACAGCATCGCCGGGCGCACCGCCTGGCCTAGCTACCGAAAGCGCGGCCGGCGCACTACACTCGCCGCGCACACTAGGGGAAACACATGGCACGCATTCTGATCGTCGACGACTCGCCGTCGCAGCTGCTGGGGATTCAGCGCATCGTCGAGAAGCTGGGGCACGAAACCATCACCGCAACCGATGGTGCCGCCGGCGTGGAAGCGGCCAAGTCCTCGTTGCCGGATCTGGTGCTGATGGATGTGGTGATGCCCAACCTCAACGGCTTCCAGGCCACGCGCACGCTCAAGCGCGAGCCGACCACCCAGCACATCCCGGTGATCCTGGTGACCACCAAGGACCAGGACACCGATCGCATGTGGGGCATGCGCCAGGGCGCACGCGCCTACATCACCAAGCCGTTTTCCGAAGACGAGTTGCTGGAAGTGATGGAGCGCGTGTTCAACCAGAAAGACGAACCGCCGACCGTCTAAGCGCGCCGGCGAGGTGCGACCGGGGCGCGGGTTCGCTCCGCAGTGCGATAAGCCGACGCGTTGACCGCAGCCGGTGCGATCGACGAAGGCCTGCTTGATCCAGCTTCGCGCAGCGTGGAATCGCTAGACCGGCAGGCGCCGCGCGCCCGCGCGCATCACGCGGTCACCGGCCGCAACGCGCATCGAAGGCCGCTCGCCTCCGGCCTTGCCTGCTCCCAACGCAAAGGTCATCACATGCGCGCCTTTCCGGCCCCCGGGACCGCGTCGACACGCGCCTGGACCGGACCGGGCCCTGCTGTCGCCCGATGCGTCGCCGCCCGATCCACCCCAGCGGCTAAACCGGGATGCGCCAATCGGGGCCTTTCAAAACGGTCGGTCTGCCCCATCTAGTAGAATCATCGAATCACACAACACGGCGGCACTGCGGGACTGGCCCGCACAGCCCCTCGATCATGGAGCGTGCATGGCCTGGAACACACCCGGCAACAAGGGCGGAGACGGCCCGGACCCCAACCGTCGCAGGTCCTGGGGCCCGCGCGGTGGTGGCAACGGTGGTGGCTGGGGCAATCTGCCCGCACCGTTGAAGGAGCTGTTCGATGGCGGCGTGGGGCGCTGGATACTGGTCGCGGTGGTGCTGATGGTGCTGTTCTCCAGCTTCCAGCTCATCGGCGAGCAGCAGCGCGGCGTGGTGCTGCGCTTCGGCCAGTTCTCGCGCATCCTGCAGCCCGGCCCCAACTTCAAGCTGCCCTGGCCGGTCGAGTCGGTGCGCAAGGTCAACGCCACCGAGATCAAGACCTTCAGCAACCAGGTGCCGGTGCTGACCCGCGACGAGAACATCGTCAACGTCTCGCTCAACGTGCAGTACCAGATCAGCGATCCGCGCAAGTACCTGTTCGGTTCGCGCAATGCCGACCTGGTGCTGGAGCAGGCCGCGCAAAGCGCCGTGCGTGAGCAGGTGGGTCGTTCCGACCTCAATACCGTGCTCAACAATCGCGGCCCGCTGGCCATCGCCTCCAAGGACCGCCTGCAGGCGGCACTGGATGCCTACAACACGGGTCTGTCCGTTACCGGTGTGACCCTGCCGGACGCGCGTCCGCCGGAAGAAGTGAAGCCGGCCTTCGACGAGGTCAACGGCGCCCAGCAGGTGCGCGAGCGCCTGATCAACGAAGCCCAGGCCTACGCCGCCAAGGTGGTGCCCGAGGCACGCGGCCAGGGTGCGCGTACCCGGACCGGCGCCGAAGGCTACAAGCAGGCGGTGATCTCCAAGGCCGAGGGCGACGCCGATCGCTTCACGCTGTTGCAGGAGCAGTACGCCAACGCTCCCGAGGTCACGCGCAAGCGCCTGTGGCTGGAAACCGTGCAGAAGGTGCTGTCGGAGAACCGCAAGGTGATCGGCAGCGATGGCCGCCAGGTCATCTATGTGCCGCTGCCGGCCGACGCCAGCAAGTCCGCCAGCAACAGCGGTGCTGCGGGCAACGGCAGCATGCCGTCGATGGTGCCGCAGGATGTGCTGTTGAATCCGCCGCAAACCAGTGGCGGCAGCGAGGGCATCCGCAATCCGGAGCGCGGCCCGCGCCCGACCGGCCGTGAGGGAACCGAATAATGAAGAATTCGCTAGTCATCGGCCTGGTCGTCGCCGTGTTGCTGACCCTGATGGGCTCAGTGTTCGTGGTGCGCGAGGACCAGACCGCCATGGTGCTCAACCTGGGCCGTGTAGTGCGAGCCGACCTCAAGCCCGGCCTGCACTTCAAGATCCCGGTGGTGGAGTCGGTGCGCGTGTTCGACCGCCGCTTCCAGGTGCTGGACACCGCCCCGGCGCGCTACTTCACCGCCGAGCAGAAAGACGTCAGCGTGGACTTCTTCGCCATCGGCTACATCTCTGATGTGCGTGCGTTCTATCGCGCCACCGGTGGTGAGGAGTCGGTCGCCAATTCGCGCCTGGCCCCGATCATCACCGATTCGCTGCGTAACCAGATCAACTCGCGCACCTTGCAGCAGCTGGTCTCCGGCGACCGCAGCGAGTTGATCGCCAACCAGCTCAAGGGCATCAACGGCGCGATCAAGGGCCTGGGCATGCAGATCACCGACCTGCGCATCAAGCAGATCGACCTGCCGACCGACAGCCAGGTGATCACCGACGTCTACGAGCGCATGCGCGCCCAGCGCAAGCAGGAAGCCAGCAAGCTGCGCGCCGAAGGCGAGGAGCAGGCCCTGACCATCCGCGCCCAGGCCGACCGCGAGTCCACCGTGATCGTGGCCGACGCCGAGCGCGATGCGCAGAAGCTGCGCGGCGAAGGCGACGCCGACGCCGCCCGCATCTACGGCCAGGCCGGTGCCAAGGATCCGTCGTTCTACGCGTTCTATCGCAGCCTGGAGGCGTACCGCGGCTCCATGACCGACGGCAACGGCGTGGTGGTGCTGGACAAGAACGACCCGTTCCTGCAGTACCTCAAGAGCGATCGTTGATCGCTCTGCGCTGAATCGACAACGCCCGCGGAATGCGGGCGTTTTCGTATGTGCCTGTCACTGCCGTCCCCCCCCCCACCGTAGGAGCGCACCCGGGCGCGACGGGCATGCCCGGTAAGGCGATCGCGCCCAGGTGCGCTCCTACGCAGGGCGTGCGTCAGCCGATGGATCGGGCGCACGGCGCTTCGTGCACTGCGATGCTGATGGTCACGTCTGGAATCCAACTGCCTAGAGCGCCTCTCCCGTAGTGTTGACTAGACTCGGCCCGGTAGGAGCGCACCGGGGCGCGACGGGCATGCCCGGTAAGGCAATCGCGCCCAGGTGCGCTCCTACGCAGGGCGCGTGTCGGCCAATGAATCGGGCGCATGGCGCTTCGTGCACTGTGATGCCATGGGTATTTCCGGAATACGCAGCTGCCTGGAGCGCCTCTCTCGTCGTGTTGACTAGACTCGGCCCGGTAGGAGCGCACCCGGGCGCGACGGGCCTTACCGGCGGACCCCGCTGATTGCCGTTGATAGTCAGTCGCCATATGGATTCCCCTAGCGCAGAACGCGGCAACCGCCGATATCCCGCGTGGTCCAAGACCGCCAGCATCGCGCCATGGCCAACACCAACTCTCCAGGGCATCGCGCGCTGCGCCGCGGCAGGCAGTCTTCGCCTAACAGCGTTTACCTGCTGACCACCACGACATGGCAGCGTCGTGCCGTGTTCGCAGATTTTCTGCTTGCAGCAACCGCCTGCCGGGCATTCACCGCAGCAACGCCTTGCGATGCCAGGCTGCTGGCCTGGGTGTTGATGCCGGATCATGCACATTGGCTGTTGCAGCTGGGGAGCATCACCGCGTTGGCCGACGCCGTGTCCCGGATGAAAGCGTTCGCAGCGCGTTCGGTGAACGATCAGCGGCAGCATCACGCACCGGTCTGGAGCCGCAGCTACCACGACCACGCGTTGCGCAAAGACGACGACCTGCACGCAGCCGCGCGCTACCTCATCGCCAATCCGCTCCGGGCCGGGCTGGTCACCCACATCGGTGATTATCCGTTCTGGGACGCGATCTGGCTCTGAGCGTCGAGCCGCGAGCAAGGCCTAGTGCATGCCCACCGTTTGCCGCGCGCCGCCGCGTAGGAGCGCACCTGGGCGCGACCGGCTTTATCGGGAATGCCTGTCGCGCCCGGGTGCGCTCCTACGGGTGGGTTTGTCGGGGGCGCCTGTCGTGGATCGGGCGATGGTGCTTTGGGTGGTCTGCCGGTTTGACTAGGCTCGCCACGTTGCCGCGTAGGAGCGCACCCGGGCGCGACCGGCTCTACCGGAAATGCCTGTCGCGCCCGGGTGCGCTCCTACGCGGGGCGCGTGGAGGGCGCTGACGCGGCACACTGCAGTTCCCCACGTCCTGGTGTTGCTGATGCATGAATTTCTGTCCGCGTTATGCCTGATCGCCGTCATCGAAGGCCTGCTGCTGTTTGCCGCGCCCACCGCCTGGAAGCGCATGGTCGAGCAACTGTTCAGTCTGCCCACCGCGCAACTGCGTGCGATTGGTGGTGTGACGTTGGTGCTGGGCGCGATCGCGCTGTGGGTGGTGCGTCACTGAGTGGGTGGTCCATTCCGACTGCAGCGGGCAGCGTAGGAGCGCACCTGGGCGCGACGGCGTTACCGGGAATGCCGGTCGCGCCCTGGTGCGCTCCTACGAGCCATTGAGATTGTCGCCACGGGCTAGGGGCCCGCAGCGCTCGGAGCACCGCGTAACCGACGGCCAGCCGCAATCTGACCCGCCCCCGATCCGCCGGCCGCCAGGGGTAGTGCACGTCACCGGAAACCCGGATAATGCACAAAAGCCGGCCGGGCACGCTCACACAGGGCACCTCGTTCGGCTTTTTCCGTGTCAGGGCTTCACGCGCCGCTGCAACGCTCCCCGATGGAGCCGCGCGCCAGGCGGCGCCGCCAGCCGTGAACCGGTCCCATCCCGCGGCCCCGATGGCCGCAGCAAAACTCAGGAGTTCACCCGTCATGGGTCAGTCAGTTGTCGTGCTCGGTGCCCAGTGGGGCGATGAAGGCAAAGGCAAGATCGTCGATCTGCTTACCGAAGAGATCGGTGCGGTGGTCCGCTTCCAGGGTGGCCACAATGCCGGCCACACGCTCGTCATCAACGGCAAGAAGACCGTCTTGCATCTGATTCCGTCCGGCATCCTGCGCGACGACGCGCTGTGCCTGATCGGCAATGGCGTGGTGATCTCCCCGGCCGCGCTGATCAAGGAAATCAGCGAGCTGGAAGGTGCCGGCGTGGAAGTGCGCTCGCGCCTGAAGATCTCCCCGGCCGCGCCGTTGATCATGCCGTACCACATCGCCCTGGATCAGGCGCGCGAGAAGGCCGCCGGCGGCAAGGCCATCGGCACCACCGGCCGCGGTATCGGCCCGGCTTACGAAGACAAGGTCGCCCGCCGCGGTATCCGCATCGCCGACCTGCATTACCCGCCGCAGCTGGAAGAGCTGCTGCGCACCGCGCTGGATTACCACAACTTCGTGCTGACCAAGTACCTGGGCGTGGAAGCGGTGGACTTCCAGAAGACCTTCGACGAAGCGCTGGCCTTCGGCGACTACGTGCAGCCGATGAAGTCGGACGTGGCCGGCATCCTGCACGACCTGCGCAAGCAGGGTAAGCGCGTGCTGTTCGAAGGCGCGCAGGGCGCGTTGCTGGACATCGACCACGGCACCTATCCGTACGTCACCAGCTCCAACACCACCGTCGGCGGCGCACTGGCCGGCACCGGCGTGGGCGCCGATGCGATCGACTACGTGCTGGGCATCGCCAAGGCCTATGCCACGCGCGTGGGCGGTGGCCCGTTCCCGACCGAGCTGGATGACGCAGTGGGCCAGGGCATCCGCGACCGCGGTGCCGAGTACGGTGCTTCCACCGGCCGCCCGCGCCGTTGCGGCTGGATGGACATCGTCGCGCTCAAGCGTGCGGTGGCCATCAACGGCATCTCCGGCCTGTGCATCACCAAGCTCGACGTGCTCGACGGCATGGAAAAGCTCAAGGTCTGCATCGCCTACGAATACCGCGGCAAGCGTACCGAATACGCCCCGCTGGACGCGCAGGGCTGGGAAGAGTGCACCCCGGTGTACCTGGAGTTCCCGGGCTGGACCGAAAACACCCACGGCATCACCGAGTGGGACAAGCTGCCGGTGGCCGCGCGTGCCTACCTGCGCGCGCTGGAAGAACTGGCCGGCTGCCCGATCTCGATCGTCTCCACCGGCCCGGATCGTGACCACACGATGGTGCTGCAGGATCCGTTCGCCTGATCGGCTGACGCCAGACGCGGCATCGTCCAACGGCCCGGCTTGTCCGGGCCGTTGGCATTTGAGGATTGCTGAGATTTGCCATGACTTCCGGCGGTGCCTGCGCGCACTGTTCCGGCGGATCATCCGCGGCCTGGCGCCGCTTGCCTGCCCACTTCGCCCACATCGAGAATTTCCCATGCGTCTTCCCTTGGTGACCGCCATCGCACTGGCCCTGGTCGGTACAAGTCCGGCTGCCTCCGTGCTCGCCGCCGCGTCCGCGCCGCCGAGCGCCGCCGCCTCGTCCATCACCACCCAGTTGCCGCGCACGGCCAAGCCCACGCATTACGCGGTGGAGATCACGCCGCATGCCGACAAGATGACGTTCGACGGCAAGGTCGCCATCGACATCAGCGTGCTGCAGGCCACCGACCGCATCGTGTTGCAGGCGGCCAACCTGAGCTTGGCGCGCGGCACGCTCACGCAAAAGGGCGGCAAGCCGCAAGCTGCCAAGGTCAGCACCGATGCCGAGGCGCAAACCGCCACGTTCGCGTTCGACAAGCCGCTGGCAGTGGGCGAGTACGTGCTGTCCATCGACTACAGCGGCGTGATCAACACGCAGGCCAACGGCTTGTTCGCGCTGGATTACACCACCGCGCAAGGTGCGCGCCGGGCGTTGTTCACCCAGTTCGAAAACTCCGATGCGCGCCGCTTCATTCCTTCCTGGGACGAGCCCAACTTCAAGGCCACCTTCGACCTGGCGATCAATGCGCCGGCCGGTCAGATGGCGGTGAGCAACATGCCGGTGGCCTCGTCCAAGCCGGGCGCAAACGGGCGCACCCGCATCGCGTTCCAGACCTCGCCCAAGATGTCCACATACCTGCTGTTCGTCAGCGTGGGCGATTTCGAGCGTGCCACCGTCACCGCCGACAACGGCACCGAGATCGGCGTCATCGCGCAGAAGGGCAAGGTGGACCAGGCGCAGTTCGCGCTGGAATCCGGCCGCGATGTGCTGCACGAATACAACGCCTACTTCGGCATCCCGTACCCGCTGCCCAAGCTGGACAACATCGCCGCGCCCGGGCGCAGCCAGTTCTTCAGCGCCATGGAAAACTGGGGCGCGATCTTTACCTTTGAATACTCGTTGTTGCTGGATCCGGCGGTGGCCAACATCGACACCAAGCAAGGCGTGTTCACCGTCGCCGCGCATGAGATCGCGCACCAGTGGTTCGGCAACCTGGTGACCATGGCGTGGTGGGACGACCTGTGGCTCAACGAAGGCTTCGCCAACTGGATGGAAGCGCGCACCACGGCAAAACTGCATCCGGAATGGGATATCGACAAGACCGGCCCGGCGCTGAAGAGCCGCGCGGCGATGCGGCGCGATGCGTATGCGACCACCCACCCGGTGGTGCAGCACGTGGCCACCGTGGAGCAGGCCAGCCAGGCCTTCGACGCCATCACCTACCAGAAGGGCGAGGCGGTGATTGCCATGCTGGAAGACTACGTCGGCTCGGACCACTGGCGCACCGGTGTGCGCAGCTACATCAAGCAGCACCAGTACGGCAACGCGGTGACCGACCAGTTGTGGCAGCAGATCGACGCGGTGGCCCCGGGCAAGCAATTTACCCAGGTGGCGCACGACTTCACCCTGCAGCCGGGCGTGCCGTTGATCAAGGCCAGTAGCCGCTGCGTCGGCGGCCAGACCGCGGTGACGCTGGAGCAGGGCGAGTTCACGCTGGACCGCCCCGACAAGCAGCCGTTGCGCTGGCATGTGCCGGTGGTCCTGCGCAGCGGCAATGGCGCGCCGGTGCGCGTGCTGGTAGATGGCACCGCCCAGGTGCAGGTGCCCGGCTGCGACGCACCGGTGGTGGTCAATGCTGGGCAAAAGGGCTACTTCCGCACCTTGTATGCGCCCGTGCAGTTCAAGGCGCTGACCGACAGGTTTGCCGCGTTACCGGTGGTGGACCAGGTGGGCGTGTTGAACGACACCAACGCACTGGCCGGTGCCGGCGTGCAGGCACAAGCCGACGTGCTGGATCTCACCGCCCAGGTGGCGGCAGGTGCATCGCCCGATGTCTGGGACATGGTGGCCAGCATCTATGACGATGTGGATGGCAGCTTCGAGCACGACCCGGCTGCGCGGACGGCGTGGCGTGCCTATGCCGTGCCGCGCCTGTCGGCCGAATTCGCAACGCTGGGCTGGGACAAGCGCGATGGCGATTCGGCGCAGATCCAGCAGTTGCGTACCCGCCTGATCGCCACCCTCAGCGACATGGGCGATGCCGCCGTGATCGCCGAGGCACGCAGGCGCTTTGCCGCCTTCCAGGCCAACCCCGCCTCGCTGTCGCCGGAGCTGCGCGACAGCGTGCTGGGCGCGGTTGCGCACAATGCCGACGCCGCCACCTGGGACGCCTTGCATGCCTTGGCCAGGCAGGAAACCTCGTCGATGGTGCGCGACACCTATTACGACTTCCTCTCCATGCCCAACGACGAGGCGCTGGCCAGGCGCGCGCTGGAACTGGCGTTGACAGCCGAGCCGGGCGCCACCACCGGTGCGAGCATGATCGACCGGGTCGCTTCCCGGCACCCGGAGCTTGCCTTCGACTTCGCGGTGGCGCATCGCACGCAGGTGGACACCCTGGTGGATTCCACCTCGCGCGCCCGCTACTACCCCGGCCTGGGCATGGACTCGGCCGAGCTTGCCACCGCCGACCGGATCAAGGCCTATGCCGAGCAGTACATCGCGCCGACCTCGCGGCAGGCCGCAGACAACGCCGTCAACACGATCCAGACGCGGGTGAAGCTGCGGGCGGCCTCGCTGCCGCAGATCAAGGCGTGGTTGAAGGCGCGCAAGCGCTGAGCGTTGCGGTCATCGCAGCACAGGAAACAGCCCGGTCTTGCCGGGCTTTTTCTTTGCCGCGCCGGCAGTCACCTGGAGGTGGGAGCGAGGCCGCCGAGCAGCGTGATGCCGGCATCGTGGCGTCCGGGAAGACCATCGCCTGGGACGACATGCGTGGCTATCTGGAAAAGCGCATGGCCGGCGAGCCGGCAAAGCGTCCCACGGCCCGCAAACTAGCCCGGTAGCATGGTGCGTATCGAGCTGGCACCGGAGGTTGCACCGGATCTAGAGCGGATATTCGACCACCCCCAGCGCCATGAGGCCGCACATGTCGCAGCACGCCTGCACGAGATCATTGCGGCCATCGATGTGCTGGAAACCAATCCGCTGATCGGCCGGCCGGCGGCGACAAGTGCGAACTGGTGATCGGTCACGGCGCGCACGGCAATCTGGCGCTGTACTGCCATGTCGCGCAGATCGGCACGGTGTTTGTGCTGGCCGTTCGCTCGCAACGTGAGGCGGGCTTTGCGGGGCCGTGATGTTCGCAGTTCCCTCATCGCCGTAGCCAAGGCAGACGTCGCCGCGTCATGCCCCAAACGCACCATCGATCGTATGCATCGCCCCGGTGACAAAGCTCGCTTCCGGGCCTGCCAGCCAGGCCACCATGCCGGCCACTTCGTCGGCACGGCCGTGGCGTTTGATCGCCATGAAGCTGTGCATCAGGTCTTTCATCGGCCCGTTTTCCGGGTTGGCGTCGGTATCGATCGGACCCGGTTGTACCACGTTGATGGTGATGCCACGCGGCCCGAAGTCGCGCGCCAGCCCGCGCGCAAGCCCTTGCAGCGCGGATTTGCTCAGCGCGTAGGACGCCATGCCGGGCAGCGGCATGCGGTCGCCGTTGACCGAGCCAATCACGATGATCCGCCCGCCGGGCGGCATCTGCCGCGCGGCCTCCACGGCGGCGTGGTAAGGCGCGTGCACGTTGATGCGGAACAGCCGGTCCACCGCGTCCGGATCCTGGTCCAGGGCATCGCCGAACAAGGCGATGCCGGAGTTGACCACCAGCACATCCAGCGGCCCGCTGCGGCGCACCGTGTCGATGACCGCATCGCGGTCGGCACTGTCGGCCAGCACCGCGGTACTGCCGGTGTCACCGGCCAGGCGCTGCGCCGCCTCGGCAGAGCCGGCATAGGTGAACGTCACCCGTGCGCCCTCGGCCACAAAGCGCCGCACGATGGCGGCCCCAATGCCCCGGCTGCCACCGAGCACCAATACCGACTTGTCTTTGAATGCTGACATGCATCACCTCGCAATTAATGTAGCGAGTAATACATAATAGATTTCGCCTGCCGTCAAGAGTTTTGTAACTATGGCTACAGAAACCCCCCGGGCCCGCGGCCGGCCGCGGGCGTTCGACCCGGACCAAGCGGTCGCCACTGCGCAGCAGTTATTTCATGCGCGCGGCTACGACGCACTGAGCGTGGCCGACCTCACCCAGGCGCTGGGCATTAACCCGCCCAGTTTCTACGCCGCCTTCGGCAGCAAGGCCGGCCTGTATGCGCGCATCCTCGACCGCTACGCGCAGACCGGGGCCATCCCGCTGCCACAGATCCTGGACACCGCCCGCCCGCTGGCCGACGCGCTGGCCGACGTGCTGGAGCAGGCCGCCCGCTGCTACGCGGCAGACCCCGCCGCCACCGGCTGCCTGGTGCTGGAAGGCACGCGCAGCAACGACGCGCAGGCACGCGAGGCCGCCTGCAGTTTTCATGTCGCAGCCCAGGAGCTGATTCGCTCCCACATCGCCAAGCAGTGCCCGCACGACGCAGACCGGCTGGCCGATTTCGTCAGCACCACCATGGCCGGGCTATCCGCCAGCGCCCGGCATGGGCAGAGCCTGGAGCGTCTGCTGGCGAGTGCGCGCTTGGCGGGGGAGGCGCTTCGGGTGGCGCTGCGCGGATAGGCAGCGTGAGAGTGGGCAGAAGGCTTTCGATGGTATGAGCTACCGCAAGCGGGGCTGGCGGATCCCGTTCTTGTGCGAGTTGATGATTGGTTTCAGTGCCAGTGGCTACGTGCTGCTGTTTGAGGTTGCAAGCGATCAGGTCGTCACCGTTGGCGATCAGGCATTGGCGTGAAGACGACTATCATTAGGCGGCGAGTCAATCGATAAGTGGCGTCTGTGCCTGGGACGCATCGCCAATGACGGGAAGGTGGAGACACAGGGGATTGAATGGACAAGTCGTCGTTAACCGAGCGCGATATCTGCACGAAATTCATTATTCCGTCGATCGTCGCTGCGGGCTGGGATCTGGATCTCCAGGTGCGCGAAGAGGTCGCTTTTACCAAGGGGCGTGTCGTCGTTCGCGGCAAGCTGCACAGCCGAGGGTTGGCGCGTCGTGCCGACTTCGTGCTGTACCACCGCGCCAATCTTCCTTTGGCCGTGATCGAGGCAAAGGACAACAAGCATACCGTTGGTTCCGGCATGCAACAGGCGCTGGGATATGCAGATGCGCTGGATGTTCCGTTTGTGTTCTCAAGCAATGGCGACGGATTCCTTTTCCACGATAGAACCGCAACCGGCGACAAGGTCGAATCCGAACTGACGTTGGATCAGTTTCCCTCGCCAGAGGAACTGTGGTGTCGCTATTGCCTCTGGAAGGGGCTTGGTGAGGACGCGCGACAGGTGGTCGAGTCCCCGTACTACGATGATGGCAGCAGTCGCTCGCCGCGCTACTACCAGATCAATGCGATCAATCGAACGATCGAAGCTGTGGCCAATGGTCAAAACCGCATCCTGCTGGTGATGGCCACCGGAACCGGCAAAACCTATACCGCCTTCCAGATCATCTGGCGGCTTTGGAAGTCGCGCCAGAAGAAGCGCATCCTGTTCCTGGCTGATCGCAACATCTTGGTCGATCAGACAAAAAACAACGATTTCAAGCCGTTCGGCACGGCGATGACCAAGATCACCAAGCGCCAGATCGATACGTCCTACGAAATCTACCTGTCCCTGTACCAGGCGGTGACCGGCGTAGAGGACGTCAAGAACATCTACAAGCAATTCTCTCGGGAATTCTTTGACCTTGTCGTCATCGATGAATGCCATCGTGGCAGCGCGGCTGAGGATTCTGCGTGGCGGGAGATCCTGGAGTATTTCTCTGGTGCCACGCATATCGGCCTGACCGCAACGCCAAAGGAGACCAAGGAAGTCTCCAGCAGTACTTACTTTGGAGAGCCCGTCTACAGCTACACGCTGAAGCAGGGCATCGATGACGGCTTCCTGGCACCGTACAAAGTGGTGCGCATCGACTTCGATGTCGATCTGCAGGGCTGGCGGCCACCTAAAGGGATGCGCGACAAAAACGGCGAGTTGATCGAAGATCGTATCTACAACCTGCGGGATATGGATCGCCAGCTTGTCATCGAAGCGCGGACGTATCTGGTCGCGCAAAAAGTCACCGAATTCCTCACTGCCACCGGTCCATTCCAGAAGACCATTGTTTTCTGTGACGACATCGATCATGCCGAGCGTATGCGCCAGGCTCTGGTGAATCTCAATCAGCAGCGTGTTGCGGAAAATCGCAAGTACGTCATGCGCATCACCGGCGATGACAACGAGGGAAAGGCCGAGCTCGACAATTTCATCAATCCGGAAATGCGCTACCCCGTCATCGCCGCCACCAGCAAGCTGATGACGACCGGCGTTGACGCGCAAACCTGCAAGCTCATCGTGCTGGACCAGCACATCAGGTCGATGACCGAGTTCAAGCAGATCATCGGTCGCGGGACGCGTATCAATGAGGACTACGGCAAGTACTGGTTCACCATCATGGATTTCAAGAAGGCAACCGAACTGTTCGCTGATCCATCATTCGATGGAGACCCGGAGGTGATCTACAACCCATCACCCAATGACAGTCCGGTACCGCCTGAGATCGGGGGCGGCGAGGGTGGCGACGGCGGTGTGGTCGGCGATCCTCCAGATGGCGGTGATGACGTCACCACCGGAGGTGAGGATGGGCCGAAGCGCATCAAATACGTCATCGACAAACTGCCGGTATCGGTCGTGGCCGAGCGCGTCCTGTATTACGGATCCGATGGCAAGCTCATCACCGAGTCGCTGCGCGATTACACCCGTGAGCGCGTCCTGCGCCAGTTCGCATCGCTTGATGACTTCCTGCGGCGCTGGAGCGATGCCCAGCAGAAGAAGGCCATCATCGATGAGCTGGCC
Organism: Xanthomonas sp. WHRI 8393; assembly: GCF_040203315.1. Classification (NCBI taxonomy): domain Bacteria; kingdom Pseudomonadati; phylum Pseudomonadota; class Gammaproteobacteria; order Lysobacterales; family Lysobacteraceae; genus Xanthomonas; species Xanthomonas sp. WHRI 8393. The sequence continues at coordinate 24,758 of NZ_JBEGGL010000002.1, forward strand.
ACACAGGGCGTGTTATGGGAAGAGCTGGCCGGCGAGGTCGAGAAGAAACTCGGCCAGTCGCTCGATCCGTTCGACCTAATCTGTCACGTGGCCTTTGATCAACCGCCGCTGTCGCGCAGGGAGCGGGCGGAGGGTGTGCGCAAGCGCAATTACTTCGCCAGGTATCAGGGCAAGGCGCGGCAGGTACTCGAAGGCTTGTTGGACAAGTACGCCGACACCGGGGTGGAGCACATCGAGGACATCAGGATCCTGCAGCTTGACCCGTTTCGTACCCTTGGAGCACCAATCGAACTTGTGGCGGCCTTTGGCGGCAAGACGAATTACCAGCGGGCCATCCTGGACCTGGAAAGCCAGCTATACAGCAGTGCGGACGTTGCCTGACCTGTTTTCCATAGTATTCTTGTCCTCTGTTTCAGGACGAGGGACGCGCCCTTTCCGTTACTCATGAAAAGTCAAGACATCCTGCTCTTGCTGAAGCTGGTCAGCCTTGAGCGCCAGCAATCGGTCCCTGTGGGTGGCGAGAAAGCAGCGCTCGGCATTCCCGATGACTGGCGCGGCTGGGCCATGTCGGCGGCTCAGGAGGATGGGGGGGCGAGCGGCTTGGCCGAAGATGCGTTCTCCGTACGCGGCCTTGAGGAGTCCACCGGCATCAGCAAATCGGAAGTCAGTCAGGCGCTCCGGCGTTGCGCCGACGTGGGGCTGGTCGTGGCCGAGCGCGGCAGTGGCATCCCGCGCGCCAACACGCGCGCCCTGCTGGGCTTTGTGATGAACGGGCTGAAGTATGTGTTTCCGGCGCGCCCGGGCCCGATCGTCCGAGGCATTCCCACGGCACACGCCGCGCCGGTGTTGGTCGATCGCCTGTTATCCGCAGGCGAACACATCTACGTCTGGGAGGACGGCTACGGCAGCGAGCAGGGCCAGCGCGTGGAGCCGCTATACAAGAGCGTGCCGCGTGCCGTGCGTCGCGATGCGGAGCTGTACGCCATGCTGGCGCTGGTGGACGCGATCCGGCTGGGACGTGAGCGTGAGTCGGCGCTTGCCGGCAGTGTGCTGACCCAATACCTGCGGGAAGTGCCGTAATGGGCACGCCTGGAAACTGGGATATCCAGCAGCACATGCTGGCACGCGTGGCCGAAGCGCTTGGGCCGGATCTGCTGCCGGAGGTCGCCTTCGTTGGCGGCTGCACCACCGGTCTGCTGATGACAGACTCGGTAAGCCGGGAAGCTGTTCGCTTTACCGAAGACGTCGACTTGATCGTGCACGTCATGGGCTTGGGCAGTTGGTACCGCCTGCAGCAGGTACTGGCCGGTAAGGGCTTTCGCACCTCGCCCAATGACGACGTCGTCTGCCGCACCCGCCTGCGCGATCGGCATCCCAGCGAGCTGATCGTCGATTTCATGCCTGATGACGCTGCCGTCCTCGGATTCAGCAATCGCTGGTATGCCGATGCGCTGCGTGAGGCGTACGATCACGCACTGCCGACCGGTGTGAAGATCCGCGTGGTCGCTCCAGCCTACTTTCTGGGCACCAAGCTGGAGGCCTACCGGGGGCGCGGCAACCGTGATCCATTGGCCAGCCGGGATGTCGAGGACATCCTCAATGTCGTGGATGGCCGCGCCAGCCTGTGCGATGAGGTCGCGCAGGCGTCAACGGCATTGCAGTTGGATATCGCACAAGGGATCGCCGAACTCCTGCGCCACCGCGACTTCAACTATGCCGTTCAGGCCACTTCCAACAACAACCGCCAGCGCGAGGAGTTGATCTTCACGCGGCTGGACGCACTTGCATCCTTCAACAGGTAACACGATGTCGATCAGCAGTACCATCAAATCCATCCAGGACATCATGCGCAAGGACTCCGGCGTCGACGGAGACGCCCAGCGCATCGGCCAGCTGGTGTGGATGTTGTTCCTCAAGATTCTCGATGACCGTGAGCAGGAATGGGAGCTCATCCACGAGGACTACCGTTCGCCATTGCCGCAGCGGCTGCGTTGGCGCAACTGGGCGGCCAATCCGGAAGGGATCACCGGTGATGAACTTAAAAGCTTCATCGATATCGACCTGTTTCCCGAGCTGCGCGATCTGACGCCGCGCCACAGCAAGCCGCTGGGCTTTGTCGTGCGCGATGTGTTCCAGGACGCCTACAACTACATGAAGTCCGGGCAGCTGATCCGCCAGGTGCTCAACAAGATCCAGAGCGGTGTGGACTTCAACAAGGCGCAGGAGCGCCATGCGTTCGGCGACATGTACGAGCAGCTGCTGCGCGACCTGCAGAGCGCCGGCAACGCAGGCGAGTTCTACACGCCGCGCCCGGTGACCGAGTTCATGGTACGCATGGTCGACCCCAAGCTGCATGAAAAGCTCATGGACCCGGCCTGTGGCACCGGCGGCTTCCTCACCTGCGCCATCGAGCACAAGCGCCAGCGCTATGTGCGCACCGCCGAGGACGAGGCCATCCTGCAGGCCAGCATCTTCGGCGTGGAGAAGAAGCCGCTGCCGCACCTGCTGGCCACCACCAACATGGTGCTGCACGGCATCGAGGTGCCTAGCCAGATCAAGCACGACAACACGCTGGCGCGCCCGCTGATCAGCTGGGGGCCGGGTGAGCGGGTCGACTGCATCGTCGCCAATCCACCATTCGGCGGCATGGAAGAAGACGGCATCGAAAGCAACTTCCCCGCCGCCTTCCGCACCCGCGAAACCGCCGACCTGTTCCTGGTGCTGATCATGCATCTGCTCAAGGACGGCGGCCGCGCCGCGGTGGTGCTGCCCGATGGCTTCCTGTTCGGCGAAGGCATCAAGAGCCGCATCAAGGAAAAGCTGCTCACCGAGTGCAACCTGCACACCATCGTTCGCCTGCCCAATGGCGTGTTCAGCCCCTACACCGGCATTAAGACCAACCTGCTGTTCTTCACCAAGGGCACGCCCACCAAGGACGTGTGGTTCTACGAGCACCAGTACCCGGCCGGTTACAAGAGCTACTCCAAGACCAAGCCCATGCGCGTCGAGGAGTTCGCCGTTGAGGAAGCCTGGTGGGGCAGCGAGGCCGATGGCTTTACGGCACGGCAGGAAAACGAATTCGCCTGGAAGGTCAGCTTCGACGAGCTGCAACGCCGCAACTGGAACCTCGACAGCAAGAACCCCCACGTTGGCGAGCAGATAAGTCACGACCCGGACGAGTTGCTGCGCAACTACGCCGCCCTGCAAGGCGAGATTGGTGAGCTGCGTGACCAGCTCAAGGCGGTGCTGGCCGAAGCGCTGGAGCGCCGGGTATGACGGCGCTGTTTACCGACAATCTGCCGCTGCTGGCGGGCGCGCCCAATGGCATTAAGAAGCTGCGCGAGCTGATTCTGGAACTGGCGGTGCGCGGCAAGCTGGTGCCGCAAGATCCGAGTGATGAGCCGGCCAGTGAGTTGCTTAAGCGGATTGCCGAGGAGAAGGCGCGGTTGGTGGCAGCGGGGAAGAATAAGGAGCAGAAGGCTCTGGCTGAGATTGGTGGGGATGGCGAACCGTTTGAACTACCAGCAGGTTGGAAGTGGGGGACATTAGCGCAAGTAGCATTTATCAACCCCCGCAATGCTGCGCCGGATTCACTTAAAGTCTCGTTTGTGCCTATGACGTTTATTGGTACACGCTTCGATGATCAGCATGCGCAAGAGTCTCGTCTATGGGGGGAAGTAAAAAACGGCTTTACCCATTTTGCAGAGGGCGATATTGGTGTGGCGAAAATCACACCTTGCTTTGAAAATAGCAAGGCATGCGTATTTTCGAATCTCGTGAATGGACTGGGAGCTGGGACTACCGAGTTGCACATTGTTCGACCTATCGGCGGAACACTTGATCCACGATTTGTGCTGGCCTATCTGAAGTCGCCGCAATTCTTGCTTGTTGGCGAAACCAAGATGACAGGGACTGCAGGCCAGAAACGGTTGCCAAAAGACTTTGTTGAGACAAATACGTTTCCACTTCCACCGCTCCTCGAACAGCACCGCATCGTCGCCAAAGTCGATGAGCTGATGGCCCTGTGCGACCGGCTGGATACCCGGCAGGCCGATGCCGACAGCGCCCATGCCCAACTGGTGCAGGCGCTGCTGGACAGCCTGACCCTGGCCCGCGATGCCGAGGATTTTGCGCAAAGCTGGCAGCGCCTGGCCGAACACTTCCACACCCTGTTCACCACCGAATCCAGTATCGACGCACTCAAGCAAGCCCTGCTTCAGCTGGCTGTGATGGGCAAGCTGCTGCCGCAAGACCCCAGTGATGAACCGGCGAGCGAGTTGCTGAAGAGGATTGCGGAGGAAAAGACGCGCCTCATCTCAGAAGAAGGTCTTAGAACCACAGCAAGCGAAGATGTTCCAGAGGCTGATTATCACTTCACGCTGCATGCCGGTTGGGCGTCCTGCCGGCTTGGCAACCTTGCTCGCTTCATTGACTACCGGGGCAGGACACCTACAAAAACATCATCTGGCATACCGCTCATTACTGCCAAAAATGTGCGGCCAGGATTCATAAGCAGAGAGCCTCAAGAGTTCATTGCCGACACAGACTACTTGTCTTGGATGACAAGAGGCTTTCCACGGGTTGGAGACATGCTTTTCACAACCGAAGCCCCAATGGGGAACGTGGCGATAATTGATATTGCTGAGCGGTTTGCACTTGCTCAGCGCGTGATTTGCTTCCAACTACATGAGCTGGGCACTGGTCCATTCCTGAAGCTGACCATGATGTCTTTTAGTTTTCAGGCGCAGCTTTCAGATGCAGCCACAGGTATGACGGCCACTGGTATCAAATCCTCTCGCCTTAAAGAAATACCAGTCCCGATACCACCGTTAGCCGAACAACACCGCATCGTCGCCAAGGTCGATCAACTGATGGCACTCTGCGACCAACTCAAAGCCCGCCTCGGCAAGGCCCGCCAAGTGCATGGGAATCTGGCTAATGCATTGATTGGCCAAGCCTTGAATAACGATAAGAAATCACGCGCCGAGGCTGTTGATTTCAGTGCTTACCTGATTTCCAAACTCGCGTCACGACGCACCTTCGGGCGTGTTGCACACATGAAGTTGCTGTTCTTGGCGGATTCCCATCTGGGCTTGGGCCTGATGGACGGATATCGCCGTCACGCTGCGGGTCCGCTCGATACGACGATTTATCGAGTGGAGGAGCGTGCCGCTCAAGAAGGGCTGTATTCGACCTCGATCGAGGTGCTGAAATCTGGGCAGGAAAAGGTTTCCTATCACATCGGGCATAACATCAGTCGCTCTGTCGGAGTGGCGGCTGCCGCACTCGGCGCTGGTCGGAAGGAGTTGGATCGTCTTATCGCGCTATTTGAGGGGCGTAAGACTGAAGATTTGGAGGTTGTCGCAACGCTATACGCGGTCTGGAACGACGCGCTTGCCGGGGGGCTTCATCCCAATGACGAGTGGTTGATCAGCGAGTTTCGCGGCAACTGGCACGAGGCGAAGGAGCGCTTCACGCCGGACATCTTAGGTAAGTGGCTTGGTTGGATGCGCGATAACGGACTTGTCCCGACGGGTAACAGTGCGGTGACGAAGTCACAGGCAGCTTTCTTGTTCAATTGAATCTGCAGTGTGCGGGGTACGGGCTGATGGCAACGAGTCGGTTGAGCTCCGACGGGGAAACCTCGTTGTCGCTGGCCAATGATGCGTTTCCCGGCTCACAGCGGCGTTCGTTATCCATGCTTGACGTAGGAATTTTTCGGTAGCAGTCTTGCTGCACGGAGCCTCGAAACTCCGCAGACAGCGGTACCCACCTCCGACAAACCGGTGGGTTTTTTGTGCCTGATGTTTTGCAGGCGCAACCGACGTGATGCCTGCGTCGGGAGGGCGGCTAATACAACACCCGCAAGGGGAATACGCCCGCCGGCTGTCTGCGGTTTCGAGCCTCCCGACTTCCCGTCCGTCGCCTTGCGGCGGGCGGGCTGATTCCATGGAATGAGGAGCAGGCCATGTCGGACGTTGTACGCGATGCGCAGTCACACCCAGGCTACTACCTGCCAGAAGGTGCGCAGTACCGCTTGCAGCAACTGCGCGACCACATGCGCTTTCTGGCACGTCTAGCGCAGCCGCGCACTCAGGCCGAAGAGCAGGCCAGGCAGCCTGCCATCTGCATGGACGAGATGGCGTTCTGCCTTGAACTGCTGGCCGAGCAGGTAACGCAGGCGCTGGCGCAGATGCAGTGGCCCGCGCGCCTTGGGCCCGATGCTGCTGACAACGCTACCGACGCAGGGGAGGCTGCAAGAACCGATTAGCGATGGCCTTGCCGCGCACACGGAAACAGGCAATGGCCGATATGTAGGCGATGCGTTTGCCTTCGGCGTCAAGCGGAGCAGGTGGATGCGCTGGAATAGTTGCTGACCATCGCCACCCATGGCGATGTGATCGCTGCCGGTAACGCTGATCGGCTGGAACCCTGCACCTCAGTGTCGGCCAGCTGTATCTGCAGTGCGCTGTTATCCGGGAAAGGCGATCAGTATTCCGCCAGTGAGCCGGTATACCAATATGCTTTGCCTTTGATCGTGCGGTTGTCGAACTTGAGCGTGCCTCGCTTGCCCTTGATTTCAAGCGTGAACGACGGCGGCAAGTCGGTGCGTCCGGTGTTGGTGAAAACGATGCGCATGTGGTTGGCAGTTGGCTTGAAGTACCACTGCGTGCTTTCCGATGGAAGCCCGCGTGATGCAATGTCCGGCCAGGTCATGACCAGGCCGCCGATGCCATCAGGGTCGCCTCCGCTATAGACCAGAAAGCTGTAGCCAGCGGTATCTGTTTCAAACGACAGGACATCGCCGGTGGCGGCAGCGGACGTGCTTGTCAGCAGGGCGATCAACAAGATCAGACTGGTCCATAGACTGCGCATGTGTGTTTTCATCGTTCGTCCCTGCGATGGATGTCTATTGTTTGCCGAGTCGCTACGGGTAGGCATAAGGACCCACGATCCAGGATGCATTGCCTGGAATGACGCGCTTGCCAACGGTCAGGCGGCCACTTCTGCCCTCTATCTCGACGGTAAAAGATGGGGGGTATTTAGGGTCGCCCGGATTGACGAATTTGGCGCCTGCGCGGGTGTGTTCCTTATCCATGTGGTACTTCACACCGGTGAAAGGCAGGTCCCCGTGCGCATAGCCGGGCCAGCGAATCATGGCGCCGGCAATGCCGTCGTTTTCCTTGCTTCCACCACCGACATACAGTTCGACTTCGTAGGTGTTGTCAGCGCTTCGAAAGGTGACCACCGTACTTGTGGCCAGTGCAGGAGCGCTGGTAAACGCAAATACCAGGAGCAGCGTCAGCAGCATAGCCACCTTGGGTGTGATTCGATTTCGCATGCGACATCCCTCCTTGGTATGAAGCTGGATCTTATCTGATCGAAATTCTGGAACCGGTACAGGCGAATGGCATTAGCTGTGCAATCGCAGCCGACCACGCCGCATGCTGCAGCCGACTACACCGGCGCAGACTTCAAGATCCCCGACAGACTCTCGCGCAGGATCAACTGCAGATGCATGCGGTTGAGTTCCATGCCGCTGGTCATCACGCTGTGTAGGCCGCCGCACATGGCGGCGACGGCGAAGACGCGGGCCTGGAATTCCTGTTCGCTGCTGGCCGGGTCGGCGTGGCCGCGCAGCAGGCGCTTGAGCAGGGCGCTGAGGTGTTCGATGAGCGATGCGCTCTGCCGGCGCATGAAGGCGGCCAGCACCGGGTCGCGCAGGGTGGCCAGGTGCAGTTCCAGGTCGATGCGGGTGCGCTTGATATTGATTTCTTGCAGCAGCCATTCTTCGAGCAGGCCGGCGATGAAATCCACCACGTGCACGTTGGCCGGGCGTTCCACCAGCCACATCTGGCGGATGGCGCGCATGTAGTTGCGCTCCAGCAATGCGCGCACCAGCGCGTCCTTGTCTTCGAAACGTTGCAGCAGGCTGCCGCAGCTGACCTTGGCGCGCTCGGCGATCAGTTCGAAACTGGTGGCGCTCAGGCCGATGACGTCGATGCACTGCTCGGTGGCGTCCAGCACCTCTTCCAGCAGCAGTTCTTCGCGCTCTTTTGCCGTGCGCAGCAACAGGACGTTGGACATGGGCAGCAGGGTGTCGGGGGGCTGCAGTATACCGGCGCGGCGTTACCCATCCGTTGCGTTCGCTTGTTGCTGTGCCATCAGTCATGCATGCGTGTGCGTATTGAAACACCGGTCACAGATGCGCTGGTCGACCATGTTTTCACGGCGGCTGTGCGACACGTGAGGTCGACGTTGTGCAGGAGAAGCATGTGAGTGAGAACAGTGCGGTAGCCGGTGTCTCGGCGCAGTGGCCGGCGCGGTTGTGGGTGGTGCGGCATGGGCAAAGCGCGGGCAACGTGGCGCGCGATGTGGCCGAGTCCAACGGCTCGGCCTTGATCGACCTGGAGCACCGCGATGCGGATGTGCCGTTGTCGGCGCTGGGCGAGCGCCAGGCCGAGGCGTTGGGGGCGTGGATGGCCGGTTTGCCCGAGCACGAGCGCCCGACCTTGATCCTGAGTTCCACCTATGTGCGTGCGCGCCAGACCGCCGCTGCGGTGGCGCGTGCGCTGGGGCAGCCGGCCGAGTCGGTCAGCGTGGACGAGCGTTTGCGCGAGAAGGAATTCGGCGTGCTCGACCGTTACACCACGGCCGGCATTCTTGCGACCTTTCCGGAGCTGGCCGAGCAGCGCAAGCTGGTGGGCAAGTTCTACTTTCGCCCGCCCGGTGGTGAGAGCTGGTGCGATGTGATCTTCCGCCTGCGCGGGGTAGTGGGTGACCTGCAGCGCAACCATGTGGGCGCGCGGGTGCTGATCGTGGGGCATCAGGTAATCGTCAATTGTTTCCGCTACCTGATCGAGCGGATGGACGAGGCCACCATCCTGGGCATCGACCGCGAGGGTGATGTGCCCAATTGCGGCGTCACCGAATACGCGGCTGCGGCCGATGGGCAATCGCTGGAATTGCTGCGCACCAAGTTCGTGCCGCTGGAGCTGGCCGACGAGCCGGTGACCACCGAGTCCGACCGCCCGGCCGGGGCGCGCTGATGGCCCCCCCGCGCGTGCGCATGCTCACTGCGGCCGCCTTGCGGGCGATGCCGTTGCCGGCCCCGGGTGGCGACAAGGAGCAGCGCGGGCGCGTGTTGATCGTGGGTGGCTCGATGCGCGTGCCGGGTGCAGTGCTGCTGGCCGGCGAGGCGGCGCTGCGCACCGGTGCGGGCAAGTTGCAGATCGCCACCGCGGCCAGTGTGGCGCCGGGCATGGCCTTGGCGGTACCGGAGGCGCTGGTGCTGGGGTTGGCGCAGAACCGGCAGGGCGAGATCGTGCGCGGGCACCGCGCGCTGGACGGGGCGATGGCGGCCTGCGATGCGGCAGTGATCGGGCCGGGGATGGCGTCGTCGGCCACCACCACGGCGATGGTCAAGCGCGCCGCCGAGCAGGCGGTGTGCACCTTGGTGCTGGATGCCGGCGCGTTGTCGCGTGGCCTGCGGGCGCCGATCGGGCGGCCATTCGTATTGACGCCGCATGCGGGCGAGATGGCAACCCTGGCCGGCGACGACAAGGCGGCGGTGGAAGCGGCGCCGGGCGCGTACGCGTTGAAGTTTGCGCAGAAGCTGCGCAGCGTGGTGATCGTCAAGGGCGCGGACAGTTTTATTGCCGGGCCGGATGGAGTGGTGTGGATGCATCGCGGGGGCGCGTCCGGGTTGGGCACGTCCGGGTCTGGCGATGTGCTGGCGGGATTGATTGCCGGCTTTGCCGCGCGCGGCTGCGATGCGTTGACCGCTGCGTTATGGGGCGTGTTTGTGCATGCGGCCGCGGGCAGGCAGTTGGCCAAGCGGATTGGGCCGGTGGGGTTTTTGGCGCGCGAGCTTGGGCTGGAAGTGCCTGGGATTTTGAATCGGTTGGCACGCCGCTGATCGATGCTCGTCGCGGTGATGCCGCGCGCAGACCAAGCCCCTCTCCAGCGTGGAAGGGGTTGGGGTGAGGGTACGTTTGCTGAAGGCGTGGTGCTGTCTTTCCAGTTGGGGTTTAGGTTGTTGCCTTGATTGCCGGGGGCGGGTTGCACCCCTGGCAGATGTACCCTCATCCGGCCCTTCGGGCCACCTTCTCCCGAGGGGAGAAGGGAGTGTCCATTGGTGGAAGGGTGCATGGTTGCGCTCGTTTGTTGCGCGATGTTGCGCCGCGTTGGTCGGTTAGGCTTGGTCACCAACCTGGGAGGGTGCACGGTGAAGCGAACGATTGCGTGGTCGATGGTGGGGGTTCTGGGGGTTTGGGGTGCTGCGACTGAAACGGTGTTGGCATCTGCAACAGCGACAGCGATAGGAACAGCGACAGGAACAGCCGCAACGCCGATTCCGATGCTGGCATCGACGGCATCGCCTGCATCCACGCCCGCATCGAAGGCGGTAGAGGCTTCGGTTGCGGATGCTGCTACTCCGCCAGCCACCGCCGGTGCACTACGCGTCTACACCTCCGCCCAGGGCGCAACGCAGCAGATGCGTGTCAGCACTGTCGATGCGCCCAGGGCCGGGCATGCGTTGACCGAGAAGGAGAACTCCATCTTCGTCAATCCGCAGCGGCGCTTCCAGGAGGTGCTGGGCATCGGCGGGGCAATCACCGATGCTAGTGCCGAGACCTTCGCCAAGCTGCCCAAGCCTGCGCAGCGCGCCTTGCTCACTGCCTACTACGACCCACAAAAGGGCATCGGCTATACGCTGGCGCGCACCACCATCCACAGCTCGGATTTCAGCAGCGGCAGCTACACCTACATCAAGGAAGGCGATGCGGCGCTGAAGAGCTTTTCGGTTAGGCACGATCAGCGTTATCGCATCCCGATGCTGCGCCAGGCCATTGCGGCGGCCGGCGGCAAGTTGACGACATTTGCCAGCCCGTGGAGCGCGCCGGCCTTCATGAAAGACAGCAACAACATGCTCAAGGGCGGCAAGTTGCTGCCCGCGTATGCGCCGGCCTGGGCCACCTACTACACGCGCTTTATTGCGGCCTACGAGAAGGCCGGCATCCCGATCTGGGGCATCAGCCTGCAGAACGAGCCGATGGCGGTGCAGACCTGGGAGTCGATGGTGTTTTCCGCCGAGGAAGAGCGCGACTTTTTGAAGAAGCACCTCGGCCCGACGATGGAGCAGGCCGGCTATGGCGACCGCAAGATCATCGTGTGGGACCACAACCGCGACATGATGCTGCACCGCGCGCATGTGATCTTCGACGATCCGGACGCGGCCAGGTATGCCTGGGGCATGGGCTTCCACTGGTACGAGACCTGGGCCGGGTTCGCGCCGATGGTGGAGAACGTCGCAGCCGTGGCGCAGGCGTACCCGGACAAGCCGCTACTGCTGACCGAAGCGGCGGTGGAAAAGTTCGACCCGGCAAAGTTGCAGTACTGGCCCAATGGCGAGCGCTATGGCACTGCCATCATCAACGATCTCAATCATGGTGCGGTGGGCTGGACCGACTGGAACATCCTGCTCGACCAGCACGGCGGGCCGAACCACGTGGGCAATTACTGCTTTGCGCCGGTGCATGCCGACACGCGCACCGGCGAGGTGACTTACACGCCGAGCTATTGGTATATCGGCCACTTTTCCAAGTTCATCCGCCCCGGCGCGCGGCGGGTGAGTGCAGCCAGCAGCCGCAGCAATCTGGCAACGACGTCCTTTCTCAACACCGATGGCAGCCTGGCGACGGTGGTGATGAATGCCAGCGATGTGGCGATCCGTTACAACCTGTACGTGGGCGATGCATCGAGTGAGCTGGAGATCCCGGCGCATGCAATCCAGACGGTGGTGATGACGCAATAAGCGCAGGCCGTGGGCGGAGCGTTGGTGGGTTGCGTACCGTCATCCGCCCTTTGGGCACCTTCTCCCGGTGGGAGACGGGGAGCTTCACATGATCGAAGCCGTCTTTGCGTAGCTGGTCGAACTACCTTGCGGTTCGGTGGTGCTGATGCATCCGCATTCGAGACTGCCGCCAATACCAAAAACGCCATCGATGAGAACCCTGCGGACCGCTGCGCGTGCAGCGATCGGCAGGGTTCTAGTGGCATTACGCGAAAAAACGCGCTTTCAGCTTGCTTACGACAGCAGCAAACCACCGGTGGCACCGAATACTTCGCCGGTCACATAGCTGGATTCCTGCGAAGCCAGGATCACGTACAGCGGCGCCATCTCCACCGGCTGGCCGGCACGCTTGAGAGAGGTTTCCGAGCCGAACTCGGGAATCTTTTCCGGCGGCTGGCCACCGCTGGGTTGCAGCGGGGTCCACACCGGGCCGGGCGCGACGGCGTTGACACGGATGCCCTTCTCGGCGACCTGCTGGGCCAGGCCCTTGGTGAAGTTGACGATGGCCGCCTTGGTGGACGCGTAGTCCAACAGCGTCGGCGAGGGCTGGTAGGACTGGATCGAGCCGGTGTTGATGATGGATGCGCCCGGCGGCAGGTGCGGGATGGCCGCCTTGCACAGCCAGAACATCGCGTACACGTTGGTCTTGTAGGTGGCGTCGAACTGCTCGGTGGTGATGTCGGCGATGTCTTTCATCGCGGTCTGCTTGCCGGCGATATTGACCAGCAGATCCAGCCCGCCAAGCTCCTTGACCGCGCGTGCGACCAACTGGTTGCAGAAAGCCTCATCCTTGAGATCACCGGGGATGCTGATCGCCTTGCGGCCTTCGGCCTCGATCAACTTCACCACCTCCGCAGCGTCCTGTTCTTCTTCCGGCAGGTAGTTCAGCACGATGTCCGCGCCTTCGCGCGCATAGGCGATCGCAGTAGCGCGGCCGATGCCCGAGTCGGCGCCGGTGATCAGCGCCTTGCGGCCCTTCAGGCGGCCGAAGCCCTGGTAGCTCTGCTCGCCGTGGTCGGCCTTGGGCTGCAATGCATGGATGGTGCCCGGCGCTTCCTGGGTCTGCTCGGGGAACTTGGGCTGCGGAAACTGGGTGAGCGGGTTCTGCATTTCGTACTGGTTCTTGGTGCTGGACATGCGCTGGCTCCTGCAGTGGGGGATGGCAGTGCCGCAGCGTGCTGCGGCCGATGCGGAGCAGTCTGGAAACCATGGCGATGCGTGCGGGTGAACGAATGTTGTGCATGATGTGAACGCGCCACGCAGATGGCGCGCGTGCGGTGCTGCTGCGCCGTACACGCAGGCCACGACCGGGAGGACCGCAATGCAGTGTGTAGGGATCGATGGCGCCGGCAGCGGCTGGCTGGCGGTGTGGCAGGCCGGCGATGGATTGCAGTTTGCCGGCTACCCCACGGTGGCCGCGGTGGCGAGCGCATTGGGGGACGTCGCTGTGCTGGGCGTGGACATTCCGATCGGTCTGAGCGAACACGCGCCACGCGCTGCGGATGTGCAGGCGCGGCGCTTTGTGGGTGGGCGCCGCGCATGCAGCATCTTTGCCGCGCCATTGCGCGGCATGCTGCATGCACCCACGCAGGTGGAAGCGTCCGCGTTGCATCGGGTGCTCGACCACGACGGGCAGCGCGGCTTTGGCGTGCAGTCGTTTGCGCTGCTGTCGAAGATTCGCGCCTGGGACGATGCCTTGCGCGCCGATCCGGCGTGGGCGGAGCGCGTGTTCGAGGTGCACCCGGAGGTGTCGTTCGCCGTGCTCGCCGGCGGGCACGGCCTGGCGGCGGGCAAGAAGAGCAGCGCGGGCCACCAACAGCGCGCCGCCTTGCTGGGCCAGTGCTATGGCGCCAGGCAGGTGGCCGCGTTGCTGGAGCGCGTGCCGCGTGCCCTGGCCAAGCCGGACGATGTGCTGGATGCCCTGGTGGCCTGCTGGAGCGCGCAGCGCATTGCCGCAGGTACCGCCGGCAGCCTGCCGGCGGTGGTGGAGCGCGATGCCTGCGGGCTACGCATGGGCATCCACTACTGACTCAGCGCGTCTGCGTCGACATCGAATACGGCCGCTGCGCCGGATCGGTGGCCCACTGCGTGTTCGGCGTAGCCTGCATGCGGAAGCGCAACTCGCCGCCGGCCTGAATTTCTTCATGCGTGAGGTAGGCGCGGGTCAGCGGCTGGCCGTTGAGGGTGACGCTGCCGACGTAGCTGCGCGCCTTGCTCAGGCCATCGGCGATCACGCTGAAGCGCTTGCCATTGGGCAGCTTGAGCGTGGCGCGCGGCAGGAACGGGCGGCCGATGATGTACTGGTTGCTGCCCGGTGCCACCGGATAGAAGCCCAGCGTGGTGAACACGTACCAGGCCGACATCTGGCCGAGGTCGTCGTTGCCGGCCAGGCCCTCTGGGCCGGCGTGATATTGGGTGTCCATGATCTGGGTCAGCCGCGCCTGGGTGCGCCAGGGCTGGCCGGCGTAGGCGTACAGATAGGCGACATGGTGGCTGGGCTCGTTGCCGTGCGCGTACCAGCCGATCAGGCCGGTGATGTCTTCCATATGCGCGAACACCTTGGGGTCGACCTTGGCGTCGAACACCGCATCCAGGCGCGCCAGCAGCTTGTCGTCGCCGCCATGTGCGGCGGCAAGCCCGGCGACGTCCTGTGGCACATACCAGGAGTATTGCCAGGCATTGCCTTCGGTGTAGTCGCTGCCGTAGCCGCTAGTGGATGGATCGAATGGTTCGCGGAAGTTGCCGGCACGGGTGCGTGCACGCATGTAGCCTGTAGCGGGGTCGAAGGCGTGCTTCCAGTTGCCGGCGCGCGTGCTGAATTCTGCGGCGATGGCGGGCTTGCCGAGCTTGTCGGCCATGCGCGCGATGGTCCAGTCGTCGAAGGCGTATTCCAGCGTCTTGGACGCGGCTTCGCCTTCTTCGTCGATGGGCACGTAGCCCAGCTCGCGGTACTGCGCGATGCCGTCGTAGGGGCCGTAGTTGGCGCTGGCGACCATGGCATCGAGCGCTTCGTTGGCATCGAAGCCGCCGATGCCTTTCATGTAGGCATCGGCGATGACCGGCACGGCGTGGTAGCCGATCATGCACCAGGTTTCCAGGCCGTGGAACGCCCAGACGGGCAGGATGCCGTAGGCGCTCTCGCGGCGCGAGGCGAGCAAGGAATTGACCATGTCGCTGCTGCGTTGCGGCGGCTGCACCAGGGTCAGCAGCGGATGCAGGGCGCGGTAGGTGTCCCAGAGCGAGAAGGTGGAATAGTTGGTCCAGCCACGCGCCTGATGCACGGCGTTGTCCGGCCCGCGGTACTGGCCATCTCTGTCCATGAACAGGGTGGGGCCGAGCAGGGTGTGATACAGCGCGGTGTAGAGCTGGGTGCGTTGTTGCGGCGTGCCTTGCGCATCGATCGCCGACAGCGCCTGTGTCCACTGCGCGCGGGCCTGGGCGCGCACGCGGTCGAAATCGAAATCGGGCACTTCCGCGTCGAGATTGGCGATGGCGCCGGCCTCGCTGACCGGCGACAGCGCAACCTTGACCACCAGCGGCGTGCCGTCGTTGGCGACGTCGAACACGCCGACCAGCTGCCGGCCTTCGATCTGTGCACGCTGCGCGGGGTTCTTCTCGCCTGGCGGCGGAAAGCCCTTGTACGGGACGTCCTGCTCGGTGTCGTGCAGTTGGGTAGCGGTGAGTGGGTGCGAAAAACGCATGGCGAAGTACAGCTGGCGGCCGGGTGCCCAGCCGCGGGTTTCGCGAAAGCCGGTCACGGTGCCATCGCCGCGTACACGCAGCCGCGACCACTGCACCTTGCCGGGGTAGTCGTACAGGCTGGTGCGCAGGTCCACCAGTACATGCGCCGGCGTGCCCTTGGGGAAGGTGTAGCGATGCACGCCCACGCGCGCACTGGCGGTGAGTTCTGCGCGGATGTTGCGGTCTTTCAAGGTCACCGCGTAATAGCCGGGCTGTGCCTGCTCGCTGGCATGGTCGAACTGCGCGGTGTAGCCGCTGCCCGGTGTGGTGGCGTCGCCGCGTTCGAGCCTGACCTGGCCGGTCTGTGGCATCAGCAGCACATCGCCCAGGTCCGAATGCCCGGAGCCGGAAAAGTGCGTGTGCGAGAAGCCGACAATCGTGGTGTCGCCATGCCGGTAACCGGCGGCCCAGCCATAGGCCTCCTTGCGCGGCTTGATCTGCGTGTCCGGGCTCAGCTGCACCATGCCGAACGGCAGCGTGGCGCCGGGATAGGTATGGCCTTCGCCACCTGTGCCGATCAACGGGTCGACCGCGCTGAAGCCCGCGTCGTCCCCACGTGGCGCCGCGTTGCCGGCAAAGCTGACGCAGGCGGCAAGCAGCGCCAGCCAACGCAGGGGAGAGAAGGCGATTGAGCGATGCTGCATGCGAACGGTTCCAGGCGGATGCAGCGCCGGACCGTAGCACAGCTGTCGGGCCTGATCGCATGACATCCATGCCTGCATCGTTGAGCTCGCTAACCGGTGCACGGCTTGCCGCGGTGATGCGTACGCCTGTCTTTGAGAGGTTGCCGGCGTTTCGCGCAGGAGACAGCGGATGCGCAGATCGGTCGCCTTTCTGCACGGAACTAGCGCAATGCCAGCAACTGCGAGAGAGCGTGCGAATGCGGGGCTTCGGCTGCGGGCAATCGCAACGCCGGGCTGCTGAAATTGCGCAAACCGTCCGCATATCACCCCGATGGATCTGTTCGATACTCCCACCGCGCCGGTGCAGCTGCTGCACGATACGCAAGGCGGCGTGCGCTACTGGCCGCAGCTGCTGGCGCCTGCTGTGGCGCAGCAGTGCTTTGCCGCGTTGCGCCAGGCGACCGACTGGCGCAGCCAGCGCCGCGAGATGTACGACCGTGTGGTGGAGGTGCCGCGCCTGCTGGCCTCGTATCGGCTGGATGCACGGCTGCCACCCGGGCTGCCGCTGCAGGCGCTGCTCGATGCGGTGCAGGCCGTGCTGCCTGCGCCGTACAACGCGGTAGGCCTAAATCTGTATCGCGATGGCCGCGACAGCGTGGCGATGCATCACGACAAGCTGCAGACGTTGCTGGCGCCGTATCCGATCGCATTGGTGTCGCTGGGTGCGACGCGGCGGATGCAGCTGCGCGCAAGGGACGGCAATACGCGTGCAATCGGTGTGGAACTGGCGCCCGGCAGCCTGCTGGCGATGAGCCATGCCTCGCAACTGAGCCACGAGCACGGCATCGCCAAGACCGCGCGTGCGGTGGGCGAGCGCATCAGCGTGGTGTTTCGGGTGCGCCCGGCCGAGCGCATGGCCGCCGGCCAGCACGGGCCGCACTGGGAGCCGGTACAACCGGAGCGTGGCTGACAAGGCGTGGTGTGGCTTCGTCGGCACGGTGCGGAGCAAGCCGGAGTCTCCCGGGCAACAGGAGCGACGGGATCACACGAGTGCCGCGTACCGGCTGCGGGCCCAGTGCCGTGTTCGCTTGACGGCCAGCGCAGTAGCTACGTCGGCAATCTTCTGCGCGTACGGTTGCGGCTGATTGTGCCGATCACCGCTGGTGAGCGTGCGGTACCGCTGGCAGCCGCGTGAGGTGTTTTGCCTGTGCAAACACCGCACTGGTGCGCGCGCCGGTGCTGCTCGTGCATGCGCTCTGTCGCGCCCGGCATGGCCCGTTCGGGTGATTGCCATCACCCTCACGGCTGGCCATGCTTGCATGTACTCCCCCCTCAGCGTCGCCACTCCATGTCCCTGGCCGATACCCGCCACCATCAGATGTTCCCCGAGTTGGACTCGGGCCAATTGGCGATCACGCGGCGGTTTGCCAGCGGGCCGGCGCAGCGTTTCGATGCAGGCGAGATCGTCTTCGACGTGGGCGATGCGCACGCGCCGGTGTGGGTGGTGCTGGAAGGCGCCATCGAAGTGGTGCGTCGCGACGGGTTGGGCAACGAAAAACCGATCACCTTGCAGACGCCCGGCCAGTTCACCGGCGAGGTCAGTCAGCTGGCCGGGCGCGCGTCGCTGGCCGGTGGGCGTGCTGGGCCGCAGGGCTGCCTGGCGCTGCCGTTCGACACCGCGCATCTGCGCGCGCTGATGATCAGCTCGGCCGAAGTGGGCGAGGTGGTGATGCGTGCGTTGATCCTGCGCCGCGTCGGCCTGATCGAAGGCGATGCCTCGGGCTCGGTGTTGATCGGCGAGCCGGACGACCCGCATCTGACCCGTTTGCAGGGCTTTCTGACCCGCAACGGTTACCCGAACACGGTGATCGATGCCTCCGACGAGGAAGGCCGCGCGTTGGTGCAGCGCTTCGGCATCCAGGAGCAGGAACTGCCGGTGATGGTATGCCCGAGCGGGCGGGTGCTGCGCCAGCCCAGCGATGCCGAAGCGGCGCATTGCCTGGGCATGACGCCGGACATCGACCCGGATAAGCGCTACGACGTGGCCATCGTCGGCGCCGGCCCGGCCGGTCTGGCGACGGCGGTGTATGCGGCCTCCGAAGGCCTGTCGGTGCTGGTGCTGGACCAGCGCGCCATCGGCGGCCAGGCCGGCGCCTCGGCACGCATCGAAAACTATCTGGGCTTTCCCACCGGCATTTCCGGCCAGGCGCTGGCCGGGCGCGCCTATAACCAGGCGCTGAAATTCGGCGCCGAGCTGGCGATTCCGATCGAGGCCGGCACGCTGGAATGCGGGCGCGACGACGGTGCGCTGAAGCTGGATCTGGCCGACGGCAAGCAGCTGCTGGCCAGCACCGTGGTGGTCGCCTCCGGGGCGCGTTACCGGCGCCCGGAGATCGACGGACTGGAGCGGTTCGAAGGCCATGGCGTGTCGTACTGGGCCTCGCCGGTGGAAGCGCGGCTGTGCGAGGGCGGCGTGGTGGCGCTGGTGGGCGGCGGCAATTCCGCCGGCCAGGCCGTGGCGTTTCTGGCACCGCGGGTGAAGGAATTGCACCTGATCATTCGCGGCGAAGGGCTGGAATCGTCGATGTCGCAATACCTGATCGACCGCATCGCCGTGCTGCCGAACGTGCAGCTGCATACCGGCACCGAAGTGTCCGCGCTGGAAGGCGACCCGGAGCGCGGCCTGCAGGCGGCGGTATTGCGCACGCGCGCCGATGGGCAGACCACGCGGGTGGAATTGCGGCACCTGTTCCTGTTCGTCGGCGCCGACCCCAACACCGGCTGGCTGCAGCAGTGCGTGGAGACCGATGCGCGTGGCTTCGTCGTCACCGGCAACGCACGCGGCGATGGCGTGCCGGCCTGCCTGCCGCTGGAAACCAACCGCCCCGGCGTGTTCGCCATCGGCGATGTGCGGGCCGGCTCGGTCAAGCGCGTGGCCGCGGCGGTGGGCGAGGGCGCGGCGGTCGTCGCGCAGATCCATCAATACCTGGCACACCAGGCCAACCCGGTGCCGGCATCCGAACTTGTCAGTGCCTCACAGGAGTCCACCACCTCATGAGCGACCAGTGCACACATACCGCGCAGATCAGCGAGGTCACGCCCAGCGCACGTGGCTGCGAAGACTGTCTGGCCATCGATAGCGCCTGGGTGCATCTGCGCCTGTGCCGCAGCTGCGGCCACGTGGGGTGCTGCGATGATTCGCCGCACAAGCACGCCACGGCGCACTATCACGCCACAAGCCATCCCATCATCGAAGGCTACGACCCGCCCGAAGGCTGGGGATGGTGCTATGTGGACGAGGTGGAAGTGGAGTTGCCGGACCAGACGCCGCAGCTGGGGCCGATACCGCGGTATGTGTGAGCGGCGCGGTTGGTTGGCGGGGTGTGGATGGGGGGCTGGGGCGCCGCTGGGAATCGGGATTGGGGAATCGGGAATCGTAAAAGCGGCTTGCGTGCTGTTTGATTTGGTCGGGCGGGGATTTTGTGTGGGGCGATGGCAAGTCTGCTGAGGGGGCGCGGTTCGCTTGCTTCGTGGCGCCCACTTACTCCGGCCAGTGCACCTGTGGTAGCTCGCCGATTGTTGGGCGGGCGAACAGATAGCCTTGCTGCAGGTGGATGCCCATGTCGCGCAGGGTGCGGTATTCGTCCGGGTGTTCGATGCCTTCGGCGATGACGGCGATGCCGAGTTCTTCGCACATGCGGGTGGTGTGGCGGACGATGGCCTGGCGGCTGCGGTCGGCGTCGATGCCGCGCACCAGGGCGATGTCCAGCTTGAGCAGGTCCGGCTGGAAATCGGCCAGCAGGCCGAGGCCGGAATAGCCGGCGCCGAAGTCGTCGATGGCGGTCTTCAGGCCGCGCGCCTGGTAGGTGCGCATGATGTCGAGCAGATGCGCCGGCTCGGCCAGGTGTTCCTGTTCGCTGACCTCGAAGATGATGGCGTCCAGCGGCCAGCCGTACTGCGCAGTGGCCGAGAGCGTGGCGCGCAGGCAGTGTTCGGGGTTGTAGACCGCGTTGGGCATGAAGTTGATCGACAACAGGGCCGGCAGCGCGATCTGCGCGGCGCATTCGATCGCCTTGATGCGGCAGGCCTGGTCGAAGGCGTAGCGGTTGCGCTCATCCACGGCGGCCAGGATGCTGCCGGCCGATTCGCCGTTGACGCCGCGCACCAGCGCCTCACCGGCATAGATGCTGCGGGTGGACACGTCCACGATCGGCTGGAACGCCATGGTGATGGCGGTGGGAAAGTCCTGGCCGTCGCGGCAGGCGTTGCAAACGGGGAGCGTGGGCATGGCTGAGCAATCGTGCGGCGTGGAGGTAGCCTAGCGGTATCGGCCGCAACAGCGCGTCATTGAGTCTGCACACGCATCCTCGCGCCATCCTCACCTGGGGCGTCACCGGGCTCGGCGATAATGCGCCATTCCCCGCATCGGACGCCCCATGACCGCTCTCACCGAACGTTACGCCCTGGCCGTGGATTACGCGCGCATTGCCCATGCCGGGCAGGTACGCAAGGGCACGCAGATTCCGTATCTGAGCCATTTGCTGGGCGTGTCCACGCTGGTGCTGGAATGCGGCGGCGACGAAGAACAGGCCATCGCCGGGCTGCTGCACGATGTGGTGGAAGACTGCGGCGGCGGTCACGAGGCCTCGATCCGCGCGCAGTTCGGCGATGCGGTGGCCGACATCGTGATGGCGTGCAGCGATGCCACCGCCGAAGACAAGGCCGAGGTGGACAACACCGCCAGCGCGCGCAAACGCGACTGGCGCGAGCGCAAGCTGGCCTACCTGGAGCACCTGCGCAACACGCCCGAGCGCGCCTTGCTGGTGTCCGGCTGCGACAAGCTCTATAACGCACGCACCATCGTGCAGGACCTGGAAAACCCGGACGTGGGCCAGGACATCTTCAACGTGTTCACCGCCGGGCGCGCCGGCACGTTGTGGTACTACGGCGAGCTTGAGGAGATCTTTCGCACGCGTGGCGCGGCGACTGCACGGCTGTTCAGTGGTGTGGTGGCGCGCATGCAGGCGCTGGCGGAGACCGGCGAGCAGCCGGTGCCGGCGCACGCGCTGGGGTGATTGTGTTGTAGAGCGGCTGGTTTGTGAGTTGGCTGCAGGGCCCTTGCCCGCCCACCCTCGCAGGACACGCCGCAAGTACGTCCATGTAGGCGCTTACGCGGCATCCATGCCGCGTAAGGTCCCGCGACGGTGGGCGGACAAGGACCAGTTGAGTTGGCCGGCGCGCATGGTTTTCAACAAAGCAGCCGGCAACTGTCTTGTGCGGTGTCCTCGCCGCTTGCGGGACCGTGTGGTGGCATGGATGCCGCCATCTAGCCCCCACGAACGGGTTTACGGCATAGCCCGCGAGCGGTGAGGGCGCTGCGCCTTCGACTGATGCATTCCAGGGCGATCAGCGAGTTGCTTGAGTGGAGCGCCGCAGGACTCGCCGTCAACACTGACACCGGCTGTATGCGGCACGCGGTAGGCTGGCGCATTGTCGAATGTCGGTGTGTCACTCATGTCCAGCGCAGCGTCGTCTTCCTCCGGCCTGGTGCGCGTGCGCGGTGCGCGCGAGCACAACCTCAAGAACGTGGACGTGGACATCCCGCGCGATGCGCTGGTGGTGTTCACCGGGGTGTCCGGCTCGGGCAAGTCGTCGCTGGCGTTCGGTACCGTGTTTGCCGAAGCGCAGCGGCGTTACCTGGATTCGATCTCGCCGTATGCGCGGCGCCTGATCGACCAGGTCGGCGTGCCGGAAGTGGATTCCATCGAAGGCCTGCCGCCGGCGGTGGCCTTGCAGCAGGCGCGCGGCGCGCCGAGTGCGCGCTCGTCGGTGGGCAGCGTCACCACCATCTCTAACTCCCTGCGCATGCTGTATTCGCGTGCGGGCAGCTATCCGCCGGGGCAGGACATCATCTACGCCGACGGCTTTTCGCCCAATACCCCGGCCGGTGCCTGCCCCACCTGCCATGGCCTGGGGCGTATCTACGATGCGACCGAGGCGACCATGGTGCTGGATCCCACGCTGAGCATCCGCGATCGCGCGGTTGCCGCCTGGCCCGGTGCCTGGCATGGCCAGAACCAGCGCGACATCCTCACCACGCTGGGCCACGACGTCGATCTGCCGTGGCACAAGCTGCCGAAGAAGACCCGCGACTGGATCCTCTACACCGACGAGCAACCGGTGGTGCCGGTGTACGCCGGCTACAACCTGGACGAGGCCAGGCGCGCGCTGCGCCGCAAGGAGGAGCCCAGCTACATGGGCACCTTCACCAGTGCGCGGCGCTATGTGCTGCACACCTTTGCCACCACGCAGAGCGCGCAGATGAAAAAGCGCGTGGCGCAGTACCTGATCAGCACGCAGTGCCCGCAGTGCGACGGCAAGCGGCTGCGCCGCGAGGCGCTGTCGGTGACCTTCGCCGGCCTGGATATCGGCGAGCTGTCGCGGCGGCCGCTGGACGAGGTGGCCGACCTGCTGCGCCCGGCTGCGGAAGGTGCCGGTGGCAAGCGCAACGACAAGCGCAAGCAGGCCGACACGCATCCCGAGCAGGCGATCGCCGCGCAACGCATCGCCGCCGACCTGCGTGCGCGGATCGAGGTGGTGCAGGCGCTGGGCCTGGGCTATCTCAGCCTGGAGCGCAGCACGCCGACGCTGTCGCCGGGCGAGCTGCAACGGCTGCGGCTGGCCACGCAGATCCGCTCGCAGTTGTTCGGCGTGGTGTATGTGATGGACGAGCCATCGGCGGGCCTGCATCCGGCCGATGCGCAGGCCTTGCTGGGCGCGCTGGATCAGCTCAAGGCCGCCGGCAATTCGGTATTCGTGGTCGAACACGAGGTGGATGTGATCCGCCACGCCGACTGGATCGTCGACGTCGGCCCGGCTGCCGGCGTGCACGGCGGGCAGGTGCTGTACAGCGGCCCGCCCGCGGGACTGGAGCAGGTGGAGGCCTCGTCCACGCGGCGTTACCTGTTCGGCACCCCGCCGCAGGTGCACAGCCATGCGCGTGCAGCCACCGGCTGGCTGCAGTTGCGCGGCATCACCCGCAACAATGTGCGCGAGCTGGATGTGGACCTGCCGCTGGGTGTGTTCACCACCGTGACCGGTGTGTCCGGCTCGGGCAAGTCGTCGCTGGTGAGCCAGGCATTGGTGGAGTTGCTGGCCGCCCATCTTGGACAAACCCAGGCAGAAGAAGACGAAGCGCTGGACCCGCTGGAGCGCGGCACGCAGGTGCCGCTGGGTGGTGCGATCGTCGGCGGGCTCGACCAGGTGCGCCGCCTGGTGCGGGTGGACCAGAAACCGATCGGCCGCACGCCACGTTCGAACTTGGCCACCTACACCGGCCTGTTTGATCCGGTGCGCAAGTTGTTTGCCGCCACACCGGCCGCGCGCCGCCGTCGTTACGACCCGGGGCAGTTTTCGTTCAACGTCGCCAAGGGCCGCTGCGCCACCTGCGAGGGAGAGGGCTCGGTGCATGTGGAATTGCTGTTCATGCCCAGCGTGTACGCGCCATGCCCCAGCTGCCACGGCGCGCGCTACAACGCCAAGACCCTGGAGATCGTGCTGCGTGGTCACAACATCGCGCAGGTGCTGGCGCTGACCGTGGACCAGGCTGCCAGCTTCTTTGCCGACGACGCCAGCGTGCTGCGCCCGTTGCAGGTATTGCGCGAAGTGGGGCTGGGCTATCTGCGGCTCGGCCAGCCGGCCACCGAGCTGTCCGGCGGCGAGGCGCAACGCATCAAGCTGGCCACCGAGCTGCAACGCGCGCAGCGGCGCGACACTGTGTACGTGCTGGACGAGCCGACCACCGGTCTGCATCCGGCCGACGTGGATACCTTGATGCGTCAGCTGCAAGGCCTGGTAGAGGCCGGCAACACGGTGATCGTGGTCGAGCACGACATGCGCGTGGCCGCCAGCAGCGACTGGGTGCTGGACATGGGCCCGGGCGCGGGCGGCGCGGGTGGCGCTGTCGTGGCGGCAGGTGCGCCGGAGGCGGTTGCGCGGCAGCGTGGCAGCCGCACTGCGCCGTTCCTTGCAGAGGTGTTGCGCGGGAACTAAGCGTGGCTGACAACCCTTTCGAAGGTTGTAGCGATGGCGGCAGCATGTTGCCCAGACGCGCCTTCGATGACGAGTGAATCGATGTCGGCATGGCAGCGAGTTGCTCGCATCGAAGAACTGATCAGACCGCACTGCGTCTCCATCGCATCGCGTTGCGGGGCACGGCACGGCATCACTGCCCCTGACCATGCACACCGACCAACTCGACGGGTCCTTGCCCACCCACCGTCGCGGGACCTTACGCGGCATGGATGCCGCGTAAGAGCCTACATGGACGTACTTGCGGCGTGTCCCGCGATGGTGGGCGGGCAAGGACCCCGCAGCAAACCCGCAGATCGTCCGCTGTAAACCCGGGCACACGCACCGTCCAATCCCCCTCAAGACCCAGTCCCCTCTCAAGACGACCGAGAGCGTGAGCGCATTGGGGATGTGCTCCCGAGCCAACCTGGGCGCGATGCCTTCTGCGTGAGCGAGACACGCCCCGTATTCATCCCCTGAGCTGGCCATTCCGATTGCCGCTGGCGCTCAGCCCATCAATTCAAAACTTGCAGACACGCCCTCGGCCTCTGCAGAGGGCGCCACCCAGACATCGAATACGCCAGGCTCTACCGTCGGCTTCAATGCCTGGCCGATAAACAGCAGGTCCTCACGGCGCAGCACGAACTCCACCACCGCGCTGCCGCCCGCCGGCACCGCCAGCTTGCGGAAGTCCTTCAGCTCGCGCACCGGGCGGGTGATGCTGGCGCTGCGGTCGCGGATGTAGAGCTGCGCCACTTCCTCGGCATCGCGTGTGCCGCGGTTGTGGATGCGCGCGCTGATGCGCAGGCTGCCGGCTGCCGCCATGCGTGCATCGCTCAAGCGCAGCTCGCCGTATTCGATGCGGCCATAGGTCAGGCCGTGTCCGAACGGAAACAACGCGGCATTGGGCGCGGTGCGGTAGCGGGTCTTGAACGGTTGCAAGGCATCCGGGCGCGGGTCGGCACGGCCGCTGGGCTTGTGCGCATAGCTATAGGGCACCTGCCCGGCGGTGTGCGGAAAACTCACCGGCAGGCGCCCGGACGGACCATGCGCGCCAAACAGGATGTCCGCCAGCGCGGCGCCCGATGCCGAGCCCAGGAACCAGCCGACCAGGATCGCCGGCGCCTTGAGCACCGGGCCATCGATCACCAGCGCACGGCCGTTGCTGAGCACCACCACCACCGGCGTGCCGGTGGCTGCCACCGCAGCCAGCAGCGCTTGCTGCACGGCGGGAATGACGATCTCGCTGCGCGATTGCGCTTCGCCGGAGTAGCGCATCGGCTCGCCGATTGCCAGCACTGCCACATCCGCGGACGCCGCTGCGGTGACGGCCGCCTGCACGCCGCCGGGCAGGCCATGTTCGAAGTCGCAGCCTTCCACCACCTGCAGGCTGCCCGGGTTGCCCAGCCGCGCGCGCACTGCGGTGGCCAGATCGTTGCCGCTGTCGTCGCCGCCGAACAGCGTCCACGGGCCGGCGCTGTCGGTCCAGTTGCGTGCCATCGGCCCGATCAGCGCGATGCGTTGCCCCTGCGTTTTCAGTGGCAGCAGCTCGCCATCGTTCTTGAGCAGCACGATGGATTTGCGCGCCGCCTCGCGCGCCAGTGCCAGGCTGTCCGGGCGCCGCTGCCGCGCCTGCGCGCGTGCCGGCACGATGCGCAGGAACGGATTGTCGAACAATCCAAGCTCGGCCTTGAACTGCAGCACGCGCCGCACCGAGGCATCCAGCTGCGCCATCGTCACCTCGCCGGCGGCCACCAGCGCCGGCAGATGCTGCAGGTACAGCCCGCTCTGCATGCTGATGTCCACACCGGCCAGGAACGCCAGCCTGGTCGCCTCGCGCGCATCGCTGGCAAACCCGTGCCCGATCAGTTCCAAGTCGCCGGTGTAGTCGGACACCACCAGGCCGCGGTAGTCCCACTCGCCGCGCAATACCTCGCCCAGCAACCAGCGATTGGCGGTGGCAGGGATGCCGGCGATCTCGTTGAAGGCCACCATCGTGGTCACTGCGCCGGCATCGAAGGCAGCATGGAAGGGTGGGAAATAGACTTCGCGCAGGCTGCGCTCGGAGATGTCGACGGTGTTGTAGTCCAGCCCCGCCTCGGCGGCGCCATAGGCCGCGAAATGCTTGGGGCAGGCCGCAAGTGCGTCGGCATGATCCAGGCCCTCGCCCTGGAAGCCGCGCACGCGGGCCTGCGCAAGACGCCGGCCGAGCAGCACGTCTTCGCCACTGCCTTCCACGCCGCGCCCCCAGCGCGCATCGCGCGCGATGTCCACCATCGGCGCGAAGGTCCAGTCGATGCCGACCGCACTGGCCTCCAGTGCGGCCGCACGCGCGGTGCGTTGCGCCAGCGCCGGCTCGAAGCTGGCGGCCTCGGCCAGCGGCACCGGAAACACCGTGGTGAACCCGTGGATCACATCGGCGGCAAACAGCAGTGGAATCTGCAGGCGGCTCTGCAGCGCGGCCTGCTGCAGTTGCTGATGCCACAGCACATTGGAGCCATTGAAGATGCCGCCTACCCGCCCGGCACGCGCGGCAGCAAGCTGGCCCTCGGCCGTGGGCACGGTATTGATTGGATTGGCCGCTGCGGCGGCATCGGTCTGCTGCGCCGAACCGGACAGCGTCAGCTGGCCGGCCTTTTCTTCCACGCTCATGCGTGCGATCAACGCATCGATAAAGGCCGGCGCCGCGGCCGCACGACGCGGCAGCGCAACTCCCACCGGTACCTGTGCCAACACCGCTGCCGAAGCAGTGCCCAGCAGCAACCCGCGACGCGTGATCCCTTTCCGCATGCCCGCCATCCCCGTCTGTCCAGGCCAGACGCTAACGGATCACCAGCGAAAAGCCGTGATGCGCTGCACGATGGGTGCCGGGCCGGCGGTCTCGGCAACGACGGCGACAGCACGGCGCCTTCACCGTTTCCGCACTAGCGTGCGCCATCGATCAACGGCGGTCAGGACACACGATGCTGGACGTGGAAACACGCGTGCGCTTTTACGAAATGATGCACCTGGACATGCCGTGGTGGGAGTTCGTCCTGCGTGCGGTAGCGGTCTATACCGTGGTCCTGCTGTTGACGCGCCTGACCGGCAAGCGCGCGCTTGGCCAATCCACGCCGTTCGACGTGCTGCTCATCGTGCTGCTGGGAACCGCGGTGCAGAACTCGTTGATCGGCAAGGACGTCTCGCTGCTGGGCGGCATGATCCTGGCGGCCACCTTGCTGGTGTTGAACTGGCTGGTGGGCATGGCCACCGCGCGCAGCCGGCGGATCGATACCTGGGTGCAGGGCACCCCGGCGCTGCTGGCGCGTGGCGGTGAGATCTACTGGAAGGAACTGGTCCGCCACAACGTCAGCTATGCCGATTTCGAAGTGGCAAAACGCAAGGCCGATTGCCGCGACGATGCCGATATCGACATGGCGATCCTGGAGACCTCCGGGGAGATCAGCATCCTAAAAAAGCGCTAGCGCGCCGGCAGGCCGGCGCGCATGCCGGCGGTGCCGCCGCACCACCGCGGCAGCCAGCCTGGCGCATGTGCGCCACGGCATGGCGACCGGCGGATCAGCGGGCCTTGCAGAACAACGACAGGTCCACCGACTCGGCCATGCGCTGGTAACCGGCATCGTTGGGATGCAGGAAGTCGCGGGTCAGCGCGGCGGGCAGCCACTCCGGCCTGGCCGGGTCGCGCAGCGCGGCGTCGAAGTCGATCACCGCATCGAATGCCTGCCCGTCGCGGATGAAGCCGTTGAGCGTCTGACGCGTGGCCGCCGCCACCGGTTCGTAGCGGTCGGAGTTGCCGAACGGGGTCAGCGTGGCGCCGATCACCGCGATGCCGTGCTGCTGCAGCCGGGTCACGATCTGGCGATATCCCAGCACCATGTCGGCGGCATTGCGGCCGGCAATCGCATCCGGCGGACCGCTGTGGCGGATGTCGTTGATGCCTTCGAACAGGATCACCTGGTCCACGCCGGGCAGCGCCAGCACGTCGCGATCCAGCCGCGCCAGCGCGCTGGGGCTGCGGCCGTCGTCGAGCAGCTTGTTGCCGCTGATGCCGGCGTTGAGCACCACCACGCTGCCGGGGCAACGCTGCTCCAGCCGCCTGGCCAGCAGGGCCGGCCAATCGCCATTGGCGCCGCGCGTGGCGGTGGCGCCTTCGGTGATGGAATCGCCCAGCGCCACCACCACCGTCTGGCGTGGATGCGGTGGTTGCACGTAAAGGGCGGAGATGACGTTCTGGCGATACGCCAACGCTTTGCTGTCCGGCACCTCGGCCTGGCCCTTGACCACCCGCACTGCCGTGCGGCGTACCGCCGGCCGCGCCGGCGTGGGGAAATACAGGCTGACCGCCACCTCGCCCAATGCCGGTGCGCGCAGCGGCACCGGGTCGCTGAGCAGCACGCCACCGGGCGGCACGGTCACGCTGGCGCGCCCGTCAAAGCGCAGCGGTTGCGCACCGCCGCCGCCGCCGAGCAGGCGCGCGGTGCCCGCAGCGACGGTCAGCGGTGCGGTGCCCAGCTCGTTGCTGATGCGCACGCGCAGGGCCACTGCCGCACTGCCCAGGCGCATGTCCTGGCGTACCGTTTCATCGGCAAATTGCAGCGGCGTGTCGGCACCGCCGTCGAGCCGGTCCGGTGTTGCCGAAGCGATCCAGGCCGGCACCCAGCGTGGTGCGGGGTGCGCCGTGGCCGGGCCTGCCAGCACCACACTCAGTGTCGCAGTCATCATCCATCGCCAGCGCATGCGCAGGACTCCTTTGTCGATCAGGAAAAGAACACGCCGCCGTTGACGTCCAGGTTGGCGCCATTGATGAAGCTGGCCGCATCCGAGGCAAGGTACAACGCCGCATCGGCGGCTTCCTCCGGGCGGCCTTCGCGCCGCAGCGGGGTGGCATTGGCGACGAAGGCACGCACTTCCGGCTTGGTGAAGTCGTCGTGGAAGCGGGTGGAGATCATGCCGCAGCACAATGCGTTGACGCGGATGCCGCGTGGGCCCAGTTCCTTGGCCATCGCACGCGAGAAGGTCATCACCGCCGCCTTGGCGGTGGCGTAGATGGCCGCGCCCGGCCCGCCGCCATCGCGCCCGGCAAGCGAGGCGAAATTGACGATCGCACCGCCTTCGCGCATATGCGGCACCACCGCCTGGGTGGTCAGGTAGACCGATTTGAGGTTGAGGTCCATCACCTGATGGAAGAAGGCCTCGTCGATGTCGGCCAGTGGCTTGCGCGCCAGCATGCCGCCGGCCACGTTGATCAGCACGTCGATGTGCTGGCCGAAGGCGGTGCGCGTGGCGGTCAGCAGGCCAGCCACGGCGGTGGCATCGGTGACGTCGGCGCGGTGCAGGATGCCCTGGCCGCCGGCGGCCTGCAGCTGTGCCAGGGTGTCGCGCGCGCTGGCGTCGTCGTTGGCGTAGTTGATGCAGACCTTGGCGCCGGCCGCGGCCAGCTTGAGCGAGATGGCGCGGCCGATATCGCGGCCACCGCCGGTGACGATGGCGACCTTGTCGTGGAAGTGCATGCGGGTGTGTCCTGTTGGTGTGGGGAAAGCTGGGTAGGCAGCGGGCACGCTCAGGTGCCCGCTGCGTCGAGTCGGTGGATGCGGCCGGTGACCAGCCAAAGCGCTGCCAGCGAGGCCGGCACCAGCGCGGCGACCAGAATGAACATCGGTGCGTACGAGGTTGCGGTCATCACCGGGACCAGCCAGGTGGTGATCAAGGTGCCGGCCACCGCGGCCATGCCGCCGATGCCGGCCAGCGAGCCGACCGATTTGCCGGCGAACAGATCGCCGGGGAGGGTCTGGATGTTGCCGATGGCGATCTGGAAGCCGAACAGCACGGCGGCAATCGTCAGCACCGCCATGCGCGGGTCGGCGGCCTGCACGGCGCCCAGCAGCGCCGGCGCCATGATGGCCCCGCCCAGGGTGATGGTCCATTTGCGCGCGCGGTCCACGCTCCAGCCGGCCGCGATCAGGCGCCCGGACAGCCAGCCGCCGCACAGGCTGCCCAGCATCGCACCGACGAACGGCACCCAGGCGAATGCGCCGATCTGCTTGATGTCGAAGTGGAAGGTCTCGGCCAGGTAGATCGGCAGCCACGACACGAACAGCCACCAGATCGGGTCCAGGAAGAACCGCGCCAGCACGATCCCCCAGCTTTGCCGGTGCGACATCAGCTGGCGCAGCGTGGGCAGGTAGGCCGGCGGCGGCGCGCTGCCGGCGTCGGGCGCATCCAGGATCAACGCACGCTCGGCCGCGTCGACCCAGGGATGCCGGTCCGGCCCGGCGCGGTAGATCACCAGCCACGGCAGCAACCACAGCATGCCCAGCACGCCGATCAGCACGAACGTGCCCTTCCAGCCGAACGACAGAAACAGCAGCGCGATCAGCGGTGCCGAGACGATCGCGCCGATGGAGGCGCCGGCATTGAAGATGCCCTGCGCCAACGCACGCTCGCGCGCGGGAAACCATTCCGCATTGGCCTTGACCGCGCCCGGCCAGGCGCCGGCTTCGCTGATGCCCAGCAGCGCGCGCACCACCGAGAACGCCATGATGGAGTGCGTGACCGCATGCAGCGCGATGGAGATCGACCACACCGCGATGGACAGGGCAAAGCCGAGCCGGGTGCCGATGATGTCGAACAGCCGCCCGAACACGAACTGCCCGGCGGCATAGAACAGCATGAAGATGGTGACCAGTAGCGCGTAGTCTTCCTTGGTGGCGCCGATGTCGCGCGAGATCGCCGGCCACATCACCGCCAGCGCGTTGCGGTCGATGTAGTTGATCACCGTGGCCACCGCGATCAGCGCCACGATCAGCCAGCGCACCGCCGAGCCCTTGCCCGCGGGGCGCGTGCGGGCGGTGCTCATTGCGCACCTGCAGTGCGATCGAAGCGCGCGTAGCCGCCGCGCCAGCTGTAGCGCTGACCGGCAGCCTGTACCTGGTGGCTGCGTTGTGCATCGGCGTCGTCGGCCACCGCCAGCGCGATGCGCTGGCCGCCGACCAGGGTGAGCACGATCACCTCGGCATCGTCGCCGCGCACGCGCTCGATGGCGCGGATGCGGCTATTGGCGCCGTGCACGTATTCGGCGGTGCCGTTGTATTCGCCATGCGGTTCCAGCACGCCGAAGAAGCTGACGTTGGCCTGCCCATCGACGCGCTGGATCAGCGCCGGTTCGCGGCGCAGGTTGAAGTTCGGGTCGTTCGCTCCGCTCTCCACCAGCAGGGCACGCGCCGGCGCGCTGCTGCCGAAGCGGTAGCTGTAGAAGCGGCCGGCGAGCAGCCAGCTCAGGCTGCGCGTGTCGGTGCTCGCATCGCTGGAGGCGTCCACCCACAGGTGCTGATAGCCGTTGGCCTTGCCCAGCACCGGGCGTTGCGTCAGTGCGCGCTCTGCGGTGAAGCCGACCTGCATGATCTGCCCGTTGAAATGCAGCGGCAGGTCGTAACGTGCCGGAGCGTTGGCGTTGACGCGCAGCAGGTCGATCACCACCGGCAGGGGCAGCTGCGGGTGCGACAGCAGCGCCTGGGTGCGGGTGAAGCTGACCCCGTCGTAAGCCTGCTGCATGCGCGCCGACACGATCTGGGTGTCGGCAGTGCTGGCGAACAGCAGCTGCGTCGGCGCGTGTTGCTCGCCCACCTTCCAGTCGCCGTTGAAGTGGCTGGTCTCGTTCACCACCAGCGTGTTGTGCGCAACGGTCTGCTTGGCCCAGCTGGTGTTCTCCGGCAGATAGATGCCGCCGGCCTTGGCTTCCACATTCAAGAAACGCGCCGCGCCGTAGTCGGTGACCACGCGCTGGCCGTTGTCGTAGAACAGCCAGTTCAACTTGTCGAAGTGGCCGTGGCCCATGCCTTGCGAGGTGTTCTTCATCACCAGCGTCTGGCCGTCTTCGCCGCCGCTGCGCAGGATCGCCAGCGCGCCCTGGTCGCCCTGTGCGCCATCGCGCAGCAACACGCTGCCGAAGGCGAACGGTTGGGCGCGGCCTTGCGCGAGCGCGGTGGCCACGGCCAGGCCTTCGGGGGTGAGCAGCACGCGGCGCTGGCGTTGCGCGATGGACAGCAGCTGCGCGTCGTGGGTCTGCGCGTAGGCGATGCCGATGCCGGCCACCAGTTCTTCGGTGTCCAGGCCCTTGTCGAGGATGGCGTCGTTGATCGGGAAGAAATAACCGCCGTAGCTGCTCTGCACCAGGCTGTTTACGGCCTTGAGCAGCACGCCGTCGCGGCGCTGGAAGATGCGCTGCTGCGGCTGGTTGCGCTCGATCGCATTGGCGAACAGCACGAACGGCGCCAGGGCATAGCGTTGGTAGTACGGGCCTTCGGCGTAGTAGCCGTCCGGCGAGAACAGCTGGTCCACCTGCGCCAGGAAGCCTGCCTTGCCATCGCGCCTGCTGCCGCGCAGTGCCTTGTCCACCAGCGCCTGGTCGCGCAGCACGTAACCGGTCATGCCGACCGCGGCAACTGCCCAGGTGGCGTGGTTGTGGATCTTGTCGAAGTTGTCGGCGCTTTCGTCGCACAGGAAGTGCGCCATGCGCGCGAACACGTCGCGGTCGATGGTGGCGCGGTCCTGCGCGCTGAGCGTGTCGCGGATGGCGTCGTAGCCCTGGCTTGCGTAGACCAGCCACACCGAGTCGTTCAAGGACTGCCAGAACAGCCGCCCCGGCACCTGGCCGCGCCCGGCCGGGTGTGCGCCCAGCGTGGGATACAGGCGCGCGTAGGCCAGCAGCACGTCGCGCGCATAGTCGGCATAAACGCGATCGCCGGTGAGTCGGTACAGCGCGCCGGCGGCCTGGATGGCCTGGTAGTTGCGTTTGTGCTGCTCGTGGCTGGCGCCGCCGCCGGGATCGCTGGGCACCGGCACGTCCACGCCGGCGCGCATCGCCGCGCGCACGCTGGCTTCTGCGCGTGCCTGTTCGCGGGCGAACACAGGCAGCCTGGCGCCGGCGCTGGCCATCTCGCGCCATTGCTGGGCGGTGACCAGCACCGGCGCGGCGTCGGTGGCGCGCGGTTGCGGCTGCGCTGCTTGTTCGGCCGCGGGTAACGGGGCGGCGCTGCAGGGCAGGGCGCTACCGGCGCCTACCAGGACCAGCAGCAACAGGCGGGTGGAACGGGTCATAGCAGGGGCTCCGCTGCGTCGGCGTGCAAGGCCGGGGTGCCGACGAACTGATTGCCGCTGGCGATGAGGTGGGGTGTGCCGGTGGTGTGCTGCGCCAGGATCGCGGCGCTGTCGGCGAAGCGGTTATTGCGCAGCGCAATGCGCTGCACGCCATGCAGGCGCAGCGACGCACCTGTGTTGCGGCCGACCTGCGTGAAGTGCGAGTCGCTCACCTGCAGCACCGGGCCGAAGGTGCTTTCGTCGCGGCCGCCGCGATACAGGTCCAGCACCGGCCCGGCGACACGGTGGAACTGCGACTGCCGCACCGTCACCTGTTCGACGTTGTAGGTGCCGCGGTCGTCGGTCTCGGCGTGTGCGGACAACACCTTGCCGGAGACGTCCTCGACCAGCAGCCGGTCCAGCAGGATGTTGTCGGCCAGGCTGCCCTTGCCGAGTGCGATCACATCGAAGCCGGGTTGCGCGTCCAGATGATGCAGGTGCGTGTCGCGCAAGGTGAGCTGGTACTGCGCCACCGCTGTGCCGGGTGCGGTGCGGATCACCGCATTGCCCGGCTGCGCGGGTGCGGCGCGGCCATCGATCTCGAGCCGGGCCAGGTGGAGCGAGCCGCCGGGCGCGATCTGGAACAGCGCCGGCTGCGAAAAGCGGATGCGCGCGCGGCCGCGTTGCGGGCCTTCCAGCGTCAGCGGCCGGTCCACGTCGAGGATGTCATCGACCTGGTAGCGGCCTGCGTCCAGTTGCAGGCGGTCGCCGGGGCTGGCCTGCGCCACGGCGTCGGTCAGGCTGGACTGCCCCGGCCGCACGCGGGTGCGGCGGCCGCTGTCGGCGACTGCCTGCGCTGCCTGCTTGGGGTACCAGCTCACGCCCACCTGTGCGCGCGCGATGTAACTCAGCGCCGGGTCGGCGCCGACGCCAGTGGCGTTGTCGGCGACCAGCAAGCCGGTGCTGGCGCGGGTCATCGTCACCTGGCGGCTGTTGACGCCGCCGGGCAGGCGGGTGGAGGCCAGCGGGCTTTGCAGGTTGCTGGTGAAGGCAATACCGGACAGGTCGCCCAGCACGCGCACCGGGTCGCTGGCGGCCACGATCAGATTGCCGGCAAAGCGGCTGTTGATCGGCGCGGCGGTGCGCTCGGCATCCATGCCGGCACCGAAGTACAGCTGGTTGACGGTCACGAAGGTGTTGCGCTCGATGCGCGCCTGGTCCACCTGCACGTAGCGGTTGGCAGGCGAGTTGGGCACCCCGTACATGATGCTCAGCGCCGACGAATAGCCATCGCCGGCCAGGTTTTCCAGGTAGTTGTGGCGCACGGTCTGCTTGCGGTTGATCACGCGGATGCCGCCGGTGTTGGCCTTGCCGTCGCCGAAGAACACGTTGCGCTCGACCAGGTTGCCATCGCCGTGCCGCAGCACCAGCGCGCCGCGCGATTGCTTGAACACATTGCCACGGTAGGTGTTGCCGCCGGACTTGTTGGAGACCACCTCCACCTCGCCGTCGCAGCCTTCGAACCAGTTGTTGTCCACCACCGAGTTGGAGGCGCTGTCGGCATCGCTGCTGGTGCCGATGCGTAGCGTCTCGCCGCCATTGGCGCCCAGGTTGGGGCGTGGCCCGAACCAGTTGTGGTCGATGCGATGGCGGTTGTCCAGGCCCTGGGTGGCGTCGCGCACCACCACCAGGGTGGGGCCGGCATTGGTCTTGCCGACCAGCTGGTTGTGGTCGAAACGGTTGTCGCTGTCGTACAGCGCCACCCAGTTGTCCGAGTCGCTACGGGTGGGCTTGCTGAAGCCGTCCACCACCACGCCGGTGATGCGGCTGTGGCGCGCGCGTTCCTTGCTGGAGATGCGGTACGACAGCACCGCATCGCCCGGGCTATGGCCGTCGCGGAACACCAGGTCCGACACCACCAGGTAGGGGCCGGCCATGTGCAGGTCGGAGGTGCCGCTGATGATCACCTTGCCCGGCGTTTGCGCGGTGAGGGTGATCGGCTGCTCGGCAGTGCCTTGCCCGCGCAGCACGATGGCGAAATCCCGCCACTGCCCATCGGCCAGCACGATGCGATCGCCGGCACGCAGCGCGGCCGCCGCCACCGCGTACTCGCTCTGGTCGTGCACCAGGTACGAGGTGGCCTGGGCCGAGCCGACCCAGGCGGGCGCACACAGCAGCAACAGGCAGGCAAGGGAGACGGGGGATCGCATCGGGATGCTCCTGGACGCTGGCGCGTCGGTGATGGCCGAGGGTAACAGTGCAAACTGGTTCGTCAACCAAAATGGTAGTCCAGTTGGTCTGTATTGAAGCCCGCGATCGGCTCGATGTCATGCTGCAATTGCACAAAATAATCTACAGAACTGGCCTAGTCAGGTGGCTCGTTGGATAAATCGCAGAAATGGTTGACTTGGCGTTGATCCGCGTGGAGTCTCCACCTCGCTCGGTCTCGAGCGTCCTTTGGGAGGAGGAATTGTGCGGTATCTGAAAATAGTCCAATTACGTAGACCAATTATTCGGAATGCCCTGACCCAGGCGCTGCTGGGTGCCGTTGCACTGACAAGCGCGCAGGCAGCCCTGGCCCAGCAAAGCGATGCCGCTCAGCAGGAGCAAGCGCCCACCACGCTGGACCAGGTCAAGGTCACCGGCATCCGCAGCTCGATCCAGTCGTCCATCGACAGCAAGCGCGAGCAGACGGTGGTGGCCGACGTGCTGTCGGCCGAGGACATCGGCGACCTGCCGGCGCTGTCGATCGGCGAGGCGATCGAGACCATCACTGGTGCGGCCACGCACCGCGAGAAGGGCGGCGCGTCGGAGATCTCCATCCGTGGCCTGGGGCCGTTCCTGGGCTCGGCCACCTTCAATGGGCGCGAGGCCAGCAACGGCAGCGGCGACCGCTCGGTGAACTTCAACCAGTTCCCCTCCGAACTCATCAACACCGTGGCGATCTACAAGACCCAGCGCGCCGACTTCGTCGAAGGTGGCATCGCCGGCACGGTCAACATGCAGACCGTGCGGCCGCTGGAATTCGGCAAGCGCCGCGTGCAACTGGACGGGCGGGCGACCTATGCCGATGGCGACAGCAAGTTGCGCAACGCCGATGGCGTGGGTTGGCGCGGCACCGTCAGCTACCTGGACCAGTTCGATCTGCGCGGGGCCGGCAAGCTGGGGGTCTCGCTCGGCCTGCAGCGGCTGGAAGGCACCAACCCGGAAGAGGTGATGAGCAGCAGCTCCACCTGGACGGCCTGCAACGCCAACGAGGTGGTGGGCGCCAGCCGCAACTGCACCGCCGTGACGCCGGCGCAGGTGCAGGCGGGGACGCCGTATTACCTGGCGCCCGGCAGCCGCGTGTACCGCCAGATCAGCGAGCACGATCAACGCGACGCTGCCTTCGCCGCGCTGCAATGGCGGCCCTTCGACGGCCTGGAGGTGGCCCTGGATTACCAGGATTCGCAGCGCACCGTGACCGAAGACCGCGCCGAGCTCAATTTTTCCGAAACACTGCGCAACCTCAACAACCGCCAGGTGGGCGACAACGGCGCCTTGCTCGGCCATACCGGCAGCAGCACGGTGGAATCCTCCACCGACTACAAGGTGCGCGACGAGCAGTACCGCGGTGGCGGGCTACGCGTGGAATGGCGCCCGAACGCGGCCTGGATGCTGTCCACCGACCTGTCGTATTCGCGCACCGAGCGCAGCGAGATCGACCGCCTGATGCGGCTGCGCTCCAATGCCACCGACATCAACGGCAACCGCGTGCCCGGGATCAACGGACAACGTGTGGACTACACGTATACCTATGCCGGCGATGTGCCGGGGATTGTGGTCGATCCCGCGTTCGACCTGAACAACCCGGACAATTTCAGCGCCGCCGCGCGCGCGCGGCGCGACGAGTTGCGCCGCGAGCACACCATCCGGGCCTGGCGCCTCGATGGCGCCTTCACCCCGGAGAGCGGGCTGCTCACCTCCATCAAGGGCGGCGTGCGCCTGTCCGAGGCGACCTACCGCGACCTGGACGACCGCGTCGAACGCAACGTCACCGATCCGGCCACGATCCGCGCCGCCAACCTGGCCTGCCGGCAACCGTTCCCGCAGGAGGATTTCCTCTCCAGCGCCAGCGGCAACACCATCCGGCAGTGGGCCACCTTCGACAGCCGCTGCTTGTTCAGCGCCATCACCGGCGTGGACGACACCGGCCGCAATGCCGACCCGCGCGGCACCGCCGACTCCGACGTAAAAGAAAAGACCCGCGCGCTGTATGTGATGGGCGAATTCGCCAGCACGTTGTTCGGGCTACCGCTGGACGGCAACCTGGGCGTGCGCTGGGTGCGCACCGACGTCAGCTCGGTGGGGTTGCGCGGCGAGCTGGACGTGGTCGACAACCCCGACGGCACCATCCAGCTGGTGGAAACCGGGCGCTTCGCCGCGCAGACGGTGCGCGCGTCAAACCGCGTGTTCCTGCCCAGCTTCAACGCCAACATCGGCCTTACCGAGCAGACCCAGCTGCGCTTTGGGCTGTACCGGGCCATGGCGCGCCCGGATCTGGTGGCGTTGTCTGCCGGGCGCACCTTCATCCTGGAACCGGGGACCGAATTCACTACCGTCGGCGAGGCGATCGGCAGCATCACCGCCACCGGCAACCCGCGCACGCAGCCGCTGCTGTCGTCCAATGCGGACGTGTCGCTGGAGTGGTATCCCAATGCCGACTCCCTGCTCAGCGCCGCGGTGTACTACAAGCAGTTCACCGGTGGCGCGGTGCCCACGGTGGTGGACGAGCGCTTCGTCATCGACGGCACGGCGGTGGTGGTGCCGGTGGTGCAGGACGTCACCACCCGGCAGAAGAGCGATCTCACCGGGCTGGAGCTGACCGGCACCCACCGCTTCTCCTACCTGCCGGCGCCGTTCGACGGCCTGGGCGTCAAGCTGAGCTACAACTACGCTGATTCCAACTACAAGACCCAGGATCTGCGCCTGGGCGACCAGATCGACCCGGCAACCGGCCTGGTGAGCAGCGGCATCGTCGCGCCGGCCAATATCTTCGGCCTGTCGCGGCACGTGTTCTCCGGCCAGCTGTATTACGCCATCGGCGCGGTCGACCTGCAGGCCATCTACAAGTATCGCTCCGAGTATTTCCAGAAGTTCGTCGGCGCCCCGGCGCAGAACCGCTACGTGCGCGACAGCGGCACCCTGGACCTGCGTGCCAGCTACCGCGTCAATGCGCAGCTGTCGGTGTCGTTGGAGGCTTCCAACCTGACCAACGAGCCGCGGATCTCCGACATGCCGGTGCCCGGCAGCTTCCGTGAGTACAACACTTACGGGCGACGTTATTATTTGGGGGTGCGCTACCGGTTCTAGCGTCGCCCACCTGTCCGGCACCCGTGTGCCGGGCCGATCACCCTGAGGGTTTGAGTCGCCGATGTCCGAAAACCGCCTGTACCACTCCGTTGCCGCCAAGATCCGCGCGCTGATCGACACGGGCGAATTCCCGGTCGGCTCGCGCCTGCCGGGCGAGCGCGAGTTGGCCGAGCGCTTCGGCGTCAGTCGCGTCACCGTGCGCGAGGCCGAAATCGCGCTGGAAGCGCAGGGCCGCATCGTGATCAAGATCGGCTCGGGCGTGTACGTCAAGCCACGCCTGGCGTCGGACGAGGGCGCGTTGCCGGATGTCAGCGCGTTCGAGCTGACTGCCGCGCGCGCGGTGATCGAGGCGGAGGCGGCCGCATTGGCCGCCAGCCACATCACCGATGCGGAGCTGGATGAGTTGAACGGCATGATCCAGGCGCTGTCCGCACCGGGGCTCAGCGATGCGGCCGCTGCCGACTACGACCGCGCCTTCCACCTGGCGATCGCGCGGATTAGCGGCAACCCGGTGGTGGCGCACTGCGTGCAGCTGATCTGGCGCATGCGCAACGAATTGCCGCGCGTACGCGAGGTGTATGCGCGGGTCTGCCACGACGACGGCGCCACCCGCGTGGACGAACACACCGCCATCCTGCAGGCCCTGCAGCAACGCGACCCGGTCGCGGCACGCACGGCCATGCGCAACCACTTCCAGCGTCTGTTCGAATCCATGCTGGAAGCGACCGAGAACGATGCACTGGCGGAGATCCGCCGCCGCACCCAGCAGGACCGCGCGCATTTTCTGGCGGCCACGCGCACCTGAGTGCATGTGATGGTTTGTTGGACGCGCTGCGTCGACCACCAGCGGCACTTTCGTACCGCTGACGCTGGACCCTCCGCAAGACAGATCCTCCAATCAGCTGGACGCGCCGTCTGCGCCGGTTCGGTGCCATCGACACGCGGCTGATCTGAGTGTCGCGCCAGCGGTTGCCGCGGACGCCGCAGTGATAACACGCTGCAGCGTCCGCCCTCAGGCAGATCGCTCTGCCTGAGGGGCGTGGGTACCTGCAGTGCAGGTCTCAGTCCGCCATCACCTTGTCCGGCGTCATCGGGGTGCTGCGGATGCGCTTGCCGGTGGCATGGAAGATCGCATTGCAGATCGCCGCCGAAACACCGACCAGGCCGATTTCGCCCACGCCTTTCGCACCCAGGCTGCTGACGATGCGGTCGTCTTCGTCGGCGAAAATCACGTCGATGTCGTGGATGTCGGCATTGGCCGAGACGTGATACATCGCAAAATCGTGATTCATGAAACGGCCGAAGCGGTGATCGGACTGGGTGTGTTCGTGCAGTGCCTGGCCGATGCCCCAGACCACGCCGCCGACGATCTGGCTGCGCGCGGTGATCGGGTTGAGGATGCGCCCGGCTGCAACCGCGCTGACCACGCGGGTGACGCGGACCGTGCCCAGCTCTTCGTCCACCCGCACTTCCACGAACACTGCGCCGTGGGTGGCGCGGGTGTACTTGCGTTGCTTGAGCACATTGGGCAGCAGCAGGAACTTGTCTTCGATCTGTTCCAGTTCTGCTGCACGCAACAATTCGGTCAAGGCAATGGTGGTACCGGCATCGGCGCGCAATGCCAGCGTGCCGTCGGCAAACACCACCTCGTCCAGCTTGGCCTTGGTAAAGCGCGAGTTCGGCAACGCCTGCGCCAGGCGCAGCAACCGCGCGCGCAGCTTTGCGCACACGCCATCCACCGCCGAGCCCACCGTGGTCACATGCGACGAGCCGCCCTCGATCGGTGCGACCGGCAGGGTCGAATCGCCGAGTTGGAAGGTGACCTGTTCCAGCGGCAGGCCCAGTGCTTCGGCCGCGATCATCGCCATCACCGTATAGGTGCCGGTGCCGATATCGCTGGCTGCGCTGCTCACCACCAGCCGGCCATCGGCGTGCAGCACCGCATGCGCGCGCGCAAACATCTGCATCGCATCCCATTGCCCGGTGGCCATGCCCCAGCCGACCCACTCGTTGCCTTCCTTGCGTGCACGCGGCTGCAGCGGACGCTGCGCCCAGCCGAAGCGTTCGGCACCTTGCTGGTAGCACGCGCGCAGCGCCTTGGTGGAGTAGGGCTTGTCGTCGGCCGGGTTGACCTCGGCATAGTTCTTCAGGCGCAGCGCCAGCGGATCCATGCCCAGCTCATAGGACAGCTCGTCCATCGCCACTTCCAGCGCATGCACGCCGTGTGCGGCACCGGGTGCGCGCATGTCCATCGGGCTGAACTGGTCCAGGCTCACCAGGTTGTAGCCCAGATGCACGTTGTCGCAGGCATACAGCTGCCCACTCCAGTTGACCACCACCTCGACGTAATCCTCGATGCGTGATGTCTCGGCAATGGCCTCGTGCCAGATCGCACGCAAGCTGCCGTCGCGGTCGGCGCCGAGCTTGAGCCGCTGCAATGTCTCCGGGCGATGGCCGAAAGTGAACATCTGTTGCCGCGTCAGCACCACGCGCACCGAGCGGTCCAGCAGGATCGACGCCATCACCGCCAGCGGCAACTGATACTGCGGGCGCAGTCCGGAACCGAAGGCACCGCCCACGTACGGATTGCGCACGGTGACCTTGCGCTTGCTCAGGCCGAACACATGCGAGACATACCAGCGGCTGTTCTGCGAGCCCTGGGTCTTGTCGTAGATGGTGAAGTGGCCATCGGCATCGCGGATCACCGTGGAGGCGAACAGCTCCATCGGATTGTGGTGCTCCACGCCGCTGTAGTAGTCGGCCTGCACCTGGACAGCGGCATTGGCAAAGGCGGTGTCTGGCTCGCCCTTGTCCTTGGGCGGCGGCGAGAAACCGGCCTTCATGGCCTTGGGCTTGTGCGCGCGGTCCAGGTTGGTCATCAGGTTGGTGTCGTGCGGGTCCTGCAGCAGTTCCACCTCCACCAGGTGGGCCGCGTGGCGCGCCGCTTCAAAAGTGTCGGCCACCACCAGGGCGATCGGCT
The DNA here is from genome assembly GCF_040203315.1 of Xanthomonas sp. WHRI 8393. Lineage (NCBI taxonomy): Bacteria > Pseudomonadati > Pseudomonadota > Gammaproteobacteria > Lysobacterales > Lysobacteraceae > Xanthomonas > Xanthomonas sp. WHRI 8393. The sequence goes on from NZ_JBEGGL010000002.1 coordinate 66,456, forward strand.
GGCCGCTGTACAGGATCTTGTTGTCGTACAGGGGCCGGAACGGCGAACCGGCCGGTGCAGTCATGTCCTTGTAGAACACATCCATGCCGCGCATATGCGGGCGGTTTTCATGGGTGACGATCTCCAGCACGCCCGGCACCGCACGCGCGGCATCAAGATGGAAGGCGACGATCTCGCCCTTGGCGATGCTGCTGTTGACCACCACGCCATAGGCCAGATCCGCCACCGGCCATTCGGCGGCATAACGTGCCTGGCCGGTGACCTTGGCGCGTCCGTCGATGCGGGTGACGCCGGTGCCGGTGGGGCGATAGCCGGTGCCGCTGTCGGCAACCGGCGGGATCAGGTCGTTGTCGGGTAGATCGGTGCTGCGTGCGTTCATGGCGCTTCCTCCAGCGCGCTGGTTCGCCCGCGGTTGTCGATGGTGCCCTCGCGGGCGACGTCCAGGGCACGCACGATCGCGCGGCGTGCCAGCGGCAGCTTGAAGGCGTTGTTGCCTTGCGGTTGCGCACCCTGCAGCAAGGCATCAGCCAGGCTGCCGAAGCTCTCGGCCGTGGCCGGTTTGCCCACCAGCTGCGCTTCGGCGTCGGGGTTGCGCCAGGGCTTGTGCGCCACGCCGCCCAGGGCCACGCGCACCTCGCGGATGCTGCCGTCCTCGGCCAGGTCCAGCGCCGCCGCCACCGACACCAGCGCGAAGGCATACGACAGGCGCTCGCGGATCTTCAGGTAGGCGCTGTGCGCAACGAAGCGCTGTGCATCGGGCAGGTCGATATGCACGATCAACTCGTCCGGGGCCAGGGTGCTGTCCAGCTCCGGGTGCTCGCCGGGCAGGCGGTGGAACTGCGCGAACGGGATGTCGCGCTCGCCGTTGGGGCCTTGCACGTGCACCACTGCGTCTAGCGCAGCCAGCGCGACGCACATGTCCGACGGGTGCGTGGCAATGCACTGCGCGCTGGCGCCGAGGATGGCGTTATAGGTGGTGAGCCCGCCGATCGCCGAGCAGCCGGTGCCGGGCGCGCGCTTGTTGCATGGAGTGGCATGGTCGTAGAAATACAGGCAGCGGGTGCGCTGCAGCAGGTTGCCGCCGTTGCTGGCCATGTTGCGGATCTGTGGCGAGGCGCCGGCCAGGATCGCCGCGCTCAGCAAGGGGTAACGCGTCTCCACGTCCGGGTGATAGGCGGTGTCGGCATTGCGTGCGAGCGCGCCCAGGCGCAGGCCGCCTTCGGGGAGCCCACTGATGCTGTCCAGCGGCAGGCGATTGATATCGACCAGGCTGCCTGGCCGCATCAATTGCAGCTTCATCAGGTCGGTGAGATTGGTGCCGCCGGCGATCAGGCGCACCGGGGCTTCGGCAGGCACCGGATGCGGGTCGCTGCCGCGCACCGACAGTGCAGTCAGCGCCGCATCGACGCTGTCCGCGCGCGTATAGGTGAGCGGGATCATGCCGGCACCGTCCCTGGCGTCCACGGTGTGGCGGCACTCTCGCTGCTGTCGCTGGGCGTGCCCATGACCTGCATCACCGCATCGGTGATCTGCGGGTAGGCGCCGCAGCGGCACAGATTGCCGCTCATCAACTCGCGCACCTGGTCGCGGTCGTGCGCTTTGCCCTCGTTGATCAGGCCCACTGCCGAGCACAACTGCCCGGGCGTGCAGTAGCCGCACTGGAAGGCATCGTTCTCGATGAAGGCACGCTGCAGCGGATGCAGCTGTTCGCCCTCGGCCAGGCCTTCGACGGTGGTGATCTCGGCGCCGTCCTGCATGACCGCAAGCGTCAGGCAGCTGTTGATGCGGCGTCCATCGACCAGCACCGTGCAGGCGCCGCATTGGCCGTGGTCGCAGCCTTTCTTGGTGCCGGTAAGGTCGAGCCGGTCGCGCAATAGATCGAGCAGGCTGACCCAGGCTTCGAGCTGCAAGTGGTAAGGCTGGCCATTGATGCGCAGGTTGACCGGGTAGGTCGGCGCAGCAGTGGCGGTGGCCGGCGCCGGATGCGTGGCAGTGGCGGGTGTGGCATTCATGCGAACCCCGTGGCGATGGCTGAGAGGAGGACCCTCACCTTGATGCCTGCGTGGTCAAGGTGTGGTGTAGGAGAGTGAGGTCTCTTTCACGCGTGCGTGAACCCTGAGCGTGGTCATGCGCGGAACATGGCGGCGTTGCTGCGCATGACATCGCTTGATCGCAGGCCGGTGCCATCGTCGGTGCGTCATCGTGGTGTCACCTGCAGTGGCCAGGCTAGCCGGCCCAGCGCACAGGGGAACGCGCCCGCATGAAAGCCAACGCCACCCGCGCCTGGACGCAGGTATTCACCCAGCACGGGTCGGTGCTGCGCGGCTTTTTCGTGCGTCGCGGCGCCAACGAGGATGCCGAAGACCTGGTGCAGGAAACCTATCTGCGGCTGTTGCGTGCGCATCAGGATCAAGGCGAGGCGATCGCCAATCCCGAGGCGTATCTGTACACGGTGGCGCTGAACCTGGCGCGCGAGCAGGCCGCGCGACGCAAGCAGGCGCCACTGCACATCGACGAGATGGAACAGTTTTCGCAGCTTCTGGCCGCAGGCGACGACGTGGAAGACGCCGCGCACCGGCAGCAGCGCCAGCAACGCCTGCAGGCCCTGCTGGCCACGTTGCCGGAGCGCACCTGCGCGGTATTGGTGATGCAGTACCGCGACGGGCTCAGTTACAAGCAGATCGCCGAGCGCATGGGGGTGTCTGCGCATATGGTCAAGAAGCATGTGGTGCGTGGCTTGTCGGCCTGCAGGCGAGCGGTCGCCGACAGCGGGGACAGCTGGTGAGCAAGCCGGTGTTACCGAGCCGCAGCGTTGTCGGTGAAGCCGCGCACTGGCACGCGCTGCAACGCATGCAGGCGCTGGATGCGACGCAACAGGCCGGCTTTCTGCAATGGCTGACCGCATCGCCGCTGCATGTACGCGAATACATGGCGGTGCTGCGTGTGGCCGGCGATCTGGGCGATGCCATGCGCGGCATGGACCTGGACGTGGATGCCCTGCTTGCTGCCGACCGGCGCAAGACTGCCGATGCCGCGCCGCCCAATGTGATTGCGCTGCCGCTGCGGTCACAAGTGCCGCCAGCACCGCAACCCGCTGCCCGGCCGCGCCGCAGCGAAGGCCAACCCAAGGCACGCATGCGCAGCTGGCGCATGGGCCTGGCCGCGGCGCTGTGCGGCGTGGCGATCCTGACCGGCTGGGCCTGGCCACGCACGCAGACCTACGCCACTGCGCACGGCGAGCAGCGTAGCGTGCAGTTGGCCGACCGCAGCGTGGTGCATTTGAATGGGCAAAGCAGCCTGCGTGCCACCATGACGCCGTGGAGCCGCCACCTTCAGCTGCTGCGTGGCCAGGCCAGCTTCGTGGTCGCGCCGGATCGGCGCCCGTTGCAGGTGCATGCAGGCCATCTGCGTGTCGAGGATATCGGCACCACCTTCGATATCGCCCTGTATCAACACCAGGCACGCATCGAGGTCGCCGAGGGCCGTGTCCATGTCTGGCGCGACGCGCGCGATGGTCAGCCGATGCTTGCCAACCTGGGGGCAGGGCAGAGCGCACGGATCAATGCGGCCACCGGCAAGATCGAACTGGCCAGCGAAGAGGTGGCCGTCATGCATGCCTGGCGGCAGCGGCGCATCGTGTTCCGCGACGCGCCGCTGGCCACGGTGGCCGAAGACTTCAATCGTCTCAACCGCACGCGTTTGTCGATCGACGATGCTGCCGCCGGTGCGCTGCGGCTCACCGGCAATCTGCGCGGTGACGATCTCGCCGCGCTGCGTGCCTTCCTGGATGGCCAGCCGAACCTGCGCGTTGTCAGCACGCCGGGGATGCTGCGCGTGAGCAGCCGGCCTGCGCCGGGAACGGCGACGCGATAGCCACGGCGCTGCACGACGCCGTAATGCGTGCAGCGCGTGCGCATGCCGCATCGCGCGCGTAGCCCACATGCATTGATCCTGCGCGCAGTGGATGAGGTTGTCGATGCCATTGCGCCGCGTGCATGCCGATGGCCGTCTGCGGCTGCGTCCACGCACATGCAAGACCTCACGTCCTCACGTGCACGCAAGGCGCAGCGCGATGCAGATGCAGTGCGTCGCGCCCGCACCGTTCGGTGCCTGCGCAGATGTCACAGAAAATTCATCAAAAAACGGTGCCCGATCGTCGCTGTCGATGCTCGTAGTCCAGGTACAACGCAGCATTCCCGCCTGGCGGGTGGTGTTGCGCATTGCTTCCTCCCCTACTGGATTCCACGATGCGCCGTACGTTGTTTCTTTCGATCGCTCTCGCCCTGCACGCCGGCACTGCTGGCGCCCAGACGGCTGCTGCCACCGTCGCGGTCGAGGCGATTCCGGCCCAGCCCCTGGCGCGCGCGCTCAATGCACTGTCGCGCCAGACCGGGCTGCAGTTTGTCTATGCCGCCGGCGTGGCCGGCAACCCGCAGACCCGCGCCACCGCGGCCGGCGTCGCACCCGAGCAGGCCCTGCAGCAATTGCTCGACGGTACCGGCCTGCGCTACCGCTATCTCGATGCGACCACGGTGACGATCGAAACCGCCGAGCCGGCGCCCGGCCTGCCGCCAGCGGCTCCGGCAACGGCCGCGGTCGCCACGGCACCGGTGCCGCGTGCAGACGCGCCGGTGCAGGAACTGGACAGCATCCAGGTGCTCGGCAGTTACGCCGGCAGCCTCAGCGCCGCGTTGCGCCAGAAACGCTACGCCGACAGCGTGGTGGATGTGATCGCCGCCGAAGACATCGGCAAGCTGCCCGCGCAGAACGTGGCCGAGGCGCTGCAGCGCGTGCCGGGCGTGTCGATCGTGCGCGACCGCGGCGAAGGCGTGTACGTGCGCGTACGCGGCCTGGGCCCGAATTTCCAGGTCACCACGCTCAACGGCCAGACCATGGCGGTCAACGAGAACGTGCGCACCTCCGGCCAGACCGGGCGGCAATTCCGCTACGACACGCTGCCGGCCGAACTGGTCTCCGGGCTGGACGTGATCAAGAGCCCCACCGCCGACCTGGACGAAGGCGCCATCGGCGGCATCGTCAACGTGCGCACATTCCGCCCGCTGGAGCTGGGCAAGACACTGACCAACGTATCGCTGGAATCCAGCCAGGCCCAGCGCACCCAGGCCAACGATCCGCGCGTCTCCGGGCTGTTCAACTGGGTCAATGCCGAAGGCACCTTCGGCATGCTGATTTCCGGCGCGTATGCGCAACGCACGCTGCGCCAGGACCGCGTCAACGAGGTGAGCTGGGACTACTACCGCAACGGCGTGCCGGGCGTGCCCGGTGCCAATTACGTTCCCACCGGCCTGCGCCCGACACTGGAGCTGGAAGAGCGCGAGCGCACCGGCGTGGCGGCCTCGCTGCAATGGAAGCCCAGCGCGGCGTGGGAGACCAACCTGGATCTGCTCTACGCCAGGCAGACCGTGCATTACGACGAATACAGCATGGGCGTGGGCTTCGACAGCCTGGCCAAGCTGAGCAATCTGCGGGTGGAAAATGGCGGTATCACCGGCTTCGATTATCGCAACGGCCAGGTGCAGATCTCGCGCGAGACCTCCGGCATCACCGACGACAACCGCAGCGCACGCCTGTCCAGTACCTGGAGCGGCGACCAGTGGACACTGGGCGCAGTGGCGTTCCACTCGCAGGCGCACAGCTACGACTCCGATCCGATCCGGCGCACCCGTCTGCGCAGCGGCACCAACCTGTCGATGCGCGTGGACATGCCGCAAGCCGACGGCGACAACGTACCGGACTGGAGCTTCACCAACGGCTTCGATCCGACCAACCCGGCCACCGTGGCAGGGCGCCGGCTGGAATGGCGCGAGATCGATGCGCGCGACAAGGAAGACGCGCTGCAGTTCGATGCCAGGCGCACACTCGACGGCAGCTTCTTTCGCGACTTCAAGGTGGGCGCCAAGTACCGCCAGCGTTCGCGCACCTACGATCGCGCCGACCTGCTGCTCAACAGCATTGCCGGGGTACGTTTCCCGGGCAGCTATTTCACCGCGTTGCCGGTGGGCGACATGCTGTCGGACGCCAACGGCAACCTGCCGCGGCAATGGCTGGCGCCGATCGAATCCGCGTTCTGGGGCAATTGGCCGACCAGCGCCGATCTGAGCAACACGCCCAACAGCGCCGACCTGCAGAATTCCTACGAGGTGCAGGAAAAGATTGCCTCGGCGTACGCGATGAGCAACTTCGCCACCCAACTGGCGGGCCGGGAACTGCGCGGTAATGTCGGCGCGCGCGTGGTGCGCACCGAGCAGGCCACCGATGGCCATGCCGATGTCAACGGCAGCGCACAGCCGGTGCATTTCGAGCGCAGCTATACCAATGTGCTGCCTTCGTTCAACGCGGCCTGGGACGTGCGCGAGGACATGGTGCTGCGGACTTCCGCGGCCAAGGTGATCACGCGCCCTGACCTTACCGATCTGTCGTCCAAGCTGACCTTCAATTCCAGTGGCGAACGCCTCACCGCCAGCGGCGGCAACCCAGCGCTGCAGCCCTTCGAAGCGTGGCAGTACGACCTGACCTTCGAGTGGTACATCGACGGCACCTCGGCACTGACCAGCGGTCTGTTCTACAAGGACATCTCCAGCTTCATCCAGACCCAGATGTCCAACCTGGTCTACCAAGGCCAGACCTATCTGCTGTCGTCCAAGACCAACGGCAGCAAGGCGATGGTGCAAGGCGCGGAAGTGGCGTATCAGCAGGTCTTCAGCGGCCTGCCGTCGCCGCTGGACGGCCTGGGCATGCAGCTCAACTACACCTGGACCGACAGCAAGGCGACCTATCACGACGGCACCGGCAGCTTCACCGACAGCCTGGAAGGCGTGGCCAGGAACACCTACAACGCTGTGCTGTTCTACGAGAAGGGACCGTTGATGGCACGCGTCAGCTACAGCTGGAGCGACGACATCCTCAACGCGGTGGGCACCGCCAATGTGGCCACGCTCAACAGCGACCGGTTCGGCAGCCTGGATGCCAATGTCGCCTACAAGGTCAACGACACGCTGTCGGTGTTCGTCAACGCGATCAATCTCACCGGCGAAGTGCAGCGCCAGTTCGTTGGCGATCACTTGTTCGGCGGCTATACCGACTACGGCCGCACCTGGTCGCTGGGGTTGCGCGCGCGCTTTTGACAAGGGCTGGAGACCTGGCGAGCAGTTGTCAGCGACGTGCGATGTGCATTTGGGGCGCTGTGTTTGCGGGTGACATACCGCCATGAAGGCCTTGCGACGAGCGCAGCCGTCGTGATCGCCGATCCAGTTTGTTGGCGGCAGCCAATGCCGCCACCGGGCGCCTTGCTGCAAGGCGCCATCTGCAAGGGCCATGGCTTCGGCTGTGGCGCTGTTGCCAGCGGCACATCGCCGCGTATCGCGCTGTGCAGCACCTGCATCACGTGTTGAGACCACTCATGTCATTACTGCTTCGTAGCTGTATCGGTTTTTTTGTCTTGGTCGTGGCCGGCCTGGCCATGCCGGTAGTGCATGCCGCCACCACGTCGGAGACGCTTGAGAAAGTCGTCATCCTCAAGCGCCACGGCGTGCGTGCGGCGATGTCCAGCCCGGAGCAACTGGGTCGCTATTCCGCACGTCCCTGGCCCCGCTTCGATGTGCCGGCCGGCCACCTGACCGCAAACGGTGCGCGTCTGGAGGCATTATTCGGTGCCTACTACCGCGCCCGTTACACGCCGCTGGGTCTGTTCGATGGCGATGGCTGCGCCAATGTCTACTACTGGGCCAATCGCACCCAGCGCACCATCGCCTCGGCGCGCGCGTTGGCAAGCACGCTCACCCCGGGGTGTACGAACACGGTGCACCACGTGGCCGATGACGCGTCCGATCCACTGTTTGACGGCGCGCCGGCATTGCGACAACCCGCTGCGACGGCGTTGATGCGCGCGGCCATCGCCGGCCGCGTCGGCGGCGATGTGGTCGCCTGGAACGCGGCGCAACGCGATGCGATCGACAGCTTGCAGCAACTGTTGCTGCAGTGCGCGCAGCGGCCGTGCCCGACCCAGGCCGGTGCCGGCAAGCAACGCCTGGATGCGGTGCCCGCAGGCATGGGCGCTACCCACGACGGAATCGCCGGTGTCCAAGGCCCGGCACCGGCAGCCTCCGGCATCAGCGAAAGCCTGTTGATGGGCTGGGCCGACGGCCAGGACTTTGCCGCGTTGGGATGGCAAGGCGTGGACGAAGCCAGTCTGCTGCGCGCGTTCGCACCGCATCAGGCCGAGTTCGCGCTGCGCCTGCGTGCGCCGACGGTGGCGCGCATGGCCAGTACGCCGCTGGCGGCGCGGCTGCTGGCGACACTGCAGCAAGGCAGTGTCGCCAGTGGCAATCGCAATCCACCGCAGGCCACGCCGATCGGTGGCGATGCACGGCTGGTGGTGCTGTCCGGTCACGACGGCACGCTGACCTTGCTGGCCGGCATGTTCGATCTGCATTGGCAGTTGCCCGGTTACCAACCCGACCAGACCGTGCCTGGCGGCGCCTTGGTCTTCGAGCGCTGGCGGCGTGCCGATGGGCAGCGGGTGATCCGCCTGCGCTATACCGCGCAGACGCTGGCGCAACTGCGCGAACGCCGCGCGCTGACACCGCAGGTGCCGCCGCCGTCATCGCCGGTGTTCATTCCCGGCTGCAGCAGCGCCACCCCGGAGTACGACTGCCCGCTACCAGCCCTGGCGACATTGATCGACGCCGCGATCGACCCGCATTACCTGAGCGAATGACGCCGCGCGCGCCGACCGCGACCGGCGCGTGTGGTTGCATCGGCGCATCGGCGCCGTTTCCCTGGCCACCGTGCCAGCCGCTGTTTCTCACCACTGCAAGAGGCGATTTATGCTCCACCAGCGACGTACTCTCGTCAGTCTCGGAACCGCTCTGAGAGCAACTACCAAAACTACTGCGCGTTCGCCAGGCGGGCGCGGCCGGTGCTCGGAATCCTCATGTACCACTCGTACACTGCGGTTCCTCCGCGCCGTCCGCACCCACCTGACAAACGCTCGCTACGTTTTGTTAGCTGCTCTCACACTTGCCTGCGCAGGCATCGCCCAGGCGCAAACGGACGTCGGCGTACTCGACGTACTGACCTACAACGTCGCCGGCCTGCCCGAAGGCCTGTCCAGCGGAACGCCGGCCACCAACACCGCACTGCTCGCACCGAAACTGGCGCCTTACGGGCTGGTCAACGTGCAGGAAGACTTCAACTACCACGCGACGCTGTACGCCGGCGACGCGCATCCCTACCGCACAGCCACCAGTGGCGGTGCCGCGTTCGGCGACGGGCTCAACACGCTCAGCAACTATCCCTTCAACGACTTCACCCGGGTCAAGTGGAACCAGTGCAACGGCACCGACTGCCTGACCCCGAAGGGTTTCAGTTACATGCGCGTGCGCCTGGCCGACGGCGTGTTGCTGGACGTCTACAATGCGCATCCCAATGCCGGGGTCGAAGCGGGCGACCTGTCCGCACGTCGCGCCAATATCGGCCAGCTCTCGCAGTTCATCCAGACCTGGTCGGCCGGCAATGCGGTGCTGGTGATGATGGATTCCAATACGCGCTACACCCGCAGCGACGACAACATCCGCGAGTTGATCGCCTCCAACGGTTTGACCGATCCGTGGGTGGAACTGATCAAGGGCGCAGCACCGGCGGCCGGCGCCGCACCGCTGTTGTGCGGCACGCCGCCCACCAATAGCTGCGAAGTGGTCGACAAGATCCTGTACCGCGATGCGCCGCAATTGACCCTGGTGGCCAACCGTTACCAGCTCGATGGCGGCGGCTTCTATGACAGCGCCGGCAAGCCGCTGTCCGACCACTACCCGCTGCATGTGCAATTCGGATGGGCCGTGGGCGACCGATTGCGCACCAGCGACCAGTTCGGTGGTCCGCATGGCGTTCCGTTCAACGATCTGGCCGGCAACCCGGGCGTGCGCCCGCTCAGTGGTGTGACCCTGCGCGGCGGTGCGCGCCTGGATGGCGTCGGCGTGATCCTGGACAGCGGCAAGCTGCTCGCGCATGGCGGCAGCGGTGGGCAGGCGACCACACTGTCGCTGGGTGCCAACGAAACGCTGTCCTCGGCCACCTTCACTGTGGGCAAGTACAACGACCGCACCCGCCTGTTCTCGCTGAGCCTGCGCACCAACAAAGGCCGCAGCGTGCAGGTAGGCAGCCCGACCAGCGAGAGCTACACGCTGAGCGCTCCCAGCGGCTGGCATATCGCCGGTTTCACCGGTCGCGCGGGTGAGGAGATCGACAAGCTGGGGGTGGTGTATGCGAAGGACTAGGCGCTGACGCTGTTTTCAGTGGCAGCGGGCAGGGCAGCGATGTGCGCCATGGATGGCTGCTGCACTGTAGGCTTGCCGGGCTACCAGTCACCCATATGACGGCGCCGATTCGTGCACGCGATCTGGATGCCGCAAGCGCAGGCGTGAGCGCAACCATGCGGCGCAAGCCGCTTCATCGAGTGAGCCATCGGCCAGGCCGATGTAGAAACCGTAGAGTTCCAGATCATCGGCGGCCAAGGTCGCTCCGTTGAGCACGATGAAGGTTTCGCAAGCGACGGCGGCAGTGCGCTTGTTGCCGTCGACAAACGGATGGTTGCGGCCCAATCCGTAGGCAAGACTGGCGGCAAGCGCAGCCAGGTCCGGTGGCGGCTCGCCGTAGGACAGCAGTTGCTTTGGCCTGGCAAGTGCCGAGTCGAGCAGGGCGTCGTCGCGCACGCCGCTGCCGCCGCCGTGTTCGGCCAGTTGGCGATCGTGGATGGCCAGGACAAGTGGCCGCTCGATCCAGACGATCATGGTCGAGCCTTATTGCGCCAGCTTGTGCAGCAACGCGCGGCGGTTGCGCATCACCTGCTCGGCCACATCCATCTGCGCGGCCAGGGTCGGGTCGAACGCGGTCAGCTTGATGCCGTCGGGCGTTTCCAGTGCATAGAGTTCGTCGCCCTTGCCCAGGCGCAGGCGGGCGAGCAGTTCCTTGGGCAGGATGACGCCAGCGGAATTGCCGATGGAGGTGATCTTGAGCTTCATGGTCGACGCCCTCGTTAGTACGTAAGTTATAACTCCGTCTCCAGCCGATCACAAGCCCGTCCTGGCTGAAGCGGCTCAGCAACCTGCATGGGCCGATCTCGCCTGCTGCGACCGACAGGTGTACAAATGTACACCTTGTCCCGTCCGGCCGTTGCACTCCCATGGAATCTCTCTCCCCCAAGCGTCAGGCGGTGCTGGCTTTCCTGCAGGAACAGGCCCGTGCAGGGGTATCCCCCAGCCTGGCCGAGATTGCGCAGGCGTTCGGGTTCGCCTCGCGCAATGCCGCGCAGAAGCACGTGCAGGCGCTGGCCGAGGCCGGGTTGATCGAGCTGCTGCCCAATCAGAAACGTGGCATCCGCATGCCGGGCGGGGCCGCGCGCGATGCCTTGCTGGCCTTGCCGGTGCTGGGCCGGGTGGCGGCCGGTGTGCCGATCGGGGCGGATATCGGCCTGGACCGGCAGTTGTGGCTGGACCGCACGCTGTTCTCGTTGCGTCCGGACTATCTGCTGCAGGTGCAAGGCGATTCGATGATCGACGACGGCATCCTGGACGGCGATCTGGTCGGCGTGCATCGCAGCAGCGAGGCGCGCGATGGGCAGATCGTGGTGGCGCGGGTGGATGGTGAAATCACCATCAAGCGGCTGGAGCGGGGTGCCGAACGCATCCGCCTGTTGCCGCGCAACCGCGCGCACGCGCCGATCGTGGTGGCGGCCGATGCCGACTTCGCGATCGAAGGACTGTACTGCGGTCTGATCCGGCAGGGTTGAGATGAGCCAGGAGCCCGCCCGCATCAGGCAGGACGGCAACGCGGCAGTCGCCCTGCCGCTGGACGCCCTGCTGGCCGCGCGCACGGTGTGGCGCGCGGGTCGTGGCACCGCCATCGCCCATGGCGGCGAATCCACCGGGCATGCGGCGCTGGATGCGCTGCTACCCGATGGCGGCTGGCCGCGGCGGGCACTGACCGAGTTGCTGCTGCCCGCGCACGGCGTGGGCGAGATCGCACTGCTGTTGCCCACGCTGGCGCGCATGACCGGCGCCAGCAGCCGGGTGGTGCTGGTGGCGCCGCCGTTCATTCCCTATGCGCCGGCCTGGCAGGCGGGCGGGGTGGTGCTGGAACAGCTGGAAGTGGTGCAGGCTGAGCCGCGCGATGCCTTGTGGGCGTTCGAGCAATGCCTGCGCAGTGGCGCGTGCGCGGCGGTGCTGGGCTGGCCGCAAACCGGCGATGCACGCGCATTGCGGCGGCTGCAGGTCGCCGCCGACAGCGGCAACTGCTGCGCGTTCGCGCTGCGCGATCGCAAGCATGCGGTCAACGCATCGCCGGCGGCGTTACGGCTGGAATTCCTGCCCGAGCGCGATGCCTGGCAGGTACGCAAGTGCCGCGGCGGGCAGGTCCCGTCGCAGCCGTTGCGGCTGGCGCATTGAGGCGCGCGCATGTTGTGGGCCTGCATCTTGCTGCCGCAGCTGGCGCTGGACGCCGTCCTCCGGCGTCTGGAAGAGCCGGACGCACCGCTAGTGCTGGTGGAAGGGCCGGCGCAGTTGCGCAGCCTGCACTCGGTCAATGCAGCGGCGTCCGCCGCCGGCCTGAAAGCCGGCATGCGGCTGTCGGCGGCGCATGCGCTGATGTCCCATGTACGCACCATCGATTACGAGGCCCAGGCTGAGGCGCGTACGCAGCGGTTTCTTGCGGCGTGGGCGTACCGGCACAGTTCGTTGGTGAGCCAGCAATGGTCGCGTGCCATCGTGCTGGAGGCCGGTGCCAGTTTTCGGTTGTTCGGTCCATGGCCGCGTTTCGAGCGCCGCCTGCGCGATGAACTGCAGGCCTTGGGCTTCCGGCACCGGCTTGCACTGGCACCTACGCCGCGCGCCGCGCGCGTGCTGGCCGGTTTGCGCGATGGCATGGTGGTGACGCAGTTGCCGGCCTTGCACGCCACGCTGGACAAGGTACCGGTACGCCGCGCCGCGTTGCCGGGCGATGCCGGCGAGCGCCTGCAACACATGGGCGTGCGCACGCTGGCGGCGGTGCGCGCGTTGCCGCGCGATGGGCTGCGCCGGCGGTTCGGCGCGGGCCTGCTCGAGCATCTGGACCGCCTCTACGGCCAGGTCGACGACCCCCTGGAGTGCTACGCGCCACCGGACCACTTCGACCAGCGTGTGGAACTCGGCTACGAGGTGGAAATGCATCCGGCGCTGCTGTTCCCGCTGCGCCGCCTGATCGGCGACCTGTGCACCTACCTGTCCATCCGCGACGGCGGCGTGCAACGGTTCCTGCTGCGGCTGGAACACGAAGAAGGCGCCACCGATGTCGAGATCGGCTTGCTGACGCCGGAGCGCGCGCCGACGCTGTTGTTCGAGCTTGCGCGTAACCGGCTGGAGCGGGTGGAGATTCCACGCCCGGTAGTGGCGATGCGCCTGCTGGCGCGGCAGCTGCCACCGTTCGTGCCGGCCATGCGCGATCTGTTCGATCAACGTGCGCAGCAATCGGTGGAGTGGCCGCAGCTGCGCGAGCGCCTGCGCGCGCGGCTGGGCGATGAGGCGGTGTACCGCGTACTGCCGGCCGACGACCCGCGCCCGGAACGTGCCTGGCGGCGCGCCATTGGCGATGCGGTGCGCGACGTTGCGGCGCCGCCGCGTCCGCCGCGCCCGACCTGGCTGTTGCCGCAGCCGGTGCCCCTGCACGAGACGCAGCTGCGCATCATCTCCGGCCCGGAGCGGCTGGAAAGCGGCTGGTGGGACGACGACGAGGCGCGCCGCGATTACTACGTGGTGGAAACCGCGCGCGGCCGGCGTGGCTGGGCGTTCGCCGCTCCTGGCCGTGTCGATGGCTGGATGCTGCACGGGTGGTTCGCATGACCGGTTGCATGCCCTTGCAGCAGCGGTGCATTGCCTGCGGCGCTGGTCATCGCAGCGGTGCCGCACGCGTCCGATGCCACGGACCGAAGAGGCAAACGCAGCGCGTCGATCTGCAGCGCATGTGTGGCGGCAGCGCGATGTCAAAGAGGTGCGCGCATGAGCTGGGATGACGCCGTCGACGGCGTGGACCGCGATACCCCCGGTGGACGCATGCCGCGCGCCTGGACGGTCGCCGCGCGGTTGCGCGCGGCAAACGACGACATCGCCCATGCCATGGTCGCCGATGGGCTGCCTGCCTATGCCGAGCTGCACTGCCTGTCGGATTTTTCGTTCCTGCGCGGTGCCTCCAGCGCCGAACAATTGTTCATGCGCGCGCACCACTGCGGCTACAGCGCCCTGGCGATCACCGACGAGTGCTCGCTGGCCGGCATCGTGCGCGGCCTGGAAGCCTCGCGCGCCACCGGCGTGCGCCTGATCGTCGGCAGCGAATTCACCCTGGTCGATGGCACCCGCTTCGTGCTGCTGGTGGAAAACGCGTATGGCTATCCGCAGTTGTGCGCGCTGATCACCACCGCGCGGCGTGCGGCAGGCAAGGGTGCGTACCGGCTTGGGCGTGCCGAGGTGGAGGCGCAGTTTCGCGCGGTGGAACCGGGCGTGTTCGCGCTGTGGTTGCCCGGCGCGCAGCCGCAGGCCGAGCAGGGCGCCTGGCTGCAGCAGCTGTTCGGCGAGCGTGCATTCCTGGCGGTGGAACTGCACCGCGAACAGGACGATGCGGCGCGGTTGCTCGCCTTGCAGCTGCTGGCGCAGCAACTGGGCATGACCGCTCTGGCCAGCGGCGATGTGCATATGGCGCAGCGGCGCGAGCGCATCGTGCAGGACACCCTGACCGCCATCCGCCACGGCTTGCCGTTGGCCGAGTGCGGCGCGCACCTGTTCCGCAACGGCGAGCGCCATCTGCGCACGCGGCGTGCCTTGGGCAACATCTATCCGGATGCGCTGTTGCAGGCCGCGGTGGACCTGGCGCAGCGCTGCAGCTTCGATATTTCCAGGCTTGAATACACCTATCCACGCGAACTGGTGCCGCAAGGGCATACGCCGGCGAGTTATCTGCGACAGCTCACCGAAGAGGGGATGCGTGAGCGGTGGCCGAATGGAACGCCGGCAAAGGTACGCGCCGACATCGAGAAGGAACTGGCGCTGATCGCGCATAAGAGCTACGAGGCCTTCTTTCTCACCGTGCAGGACGTAGTGCGCTTCGCCCGCGAGCAGCACATCCTCTGCCAGGGCCGTGGCTCATCGGCCAACTCGGCGGTGTGTTATGCGTTGGGCATCACCGCGGTCAACCCGGATGAAACGCGTCTGTTGATGGCACGCTTCCTGTCCGAAAAACGCGACGAGCCCCCGGACATCGACGTCGATTTCGAACACGAACGCCGCGAGGAGGTGCTGCAGTACGTCTACAACAAGTACGGCCGCGAACGCGCGGCATTGGCGGCAACGGTGATCTGCTATCGCGGCAAGAGCGCCGTGCGCGATGTGGCCAAGGCGTTCGGCCTGCCGCCGGACCAGATCGCGTTGCTGGCCAATTGCTATGGCTGGGGCAATGGCGAAACGCCGATGGAACAGCGCATCGAAGAGGCCGGGTTCGATCTGGCCAACCCGCTGATCAACAAGATTCTTGCGGTGACCGAGCAACTGCGCGATCACCCGCGCCATCTGTCGCAGCATGTCGGCGGATTCGTCATCTCCGACGAACCCCTGTCGCTGCTGGTGCCGGTGGAAAACGCCGCCATGGCCGACCGCACCATCATCCAGTGGGACAAGGACGATCTGGAAACCATGAAGCTGCTCAAGGTCGATTGCCTGGCGCTGGGCATGCTGACCTGCATCCGCAAGACGCTGGAGCTGGTGCGCGGCCACCGCGGGCGCGATTACAGCATTGCCACGCTGCCAGGCAATGACGAGCCGACCTACAAGATGATCCAGCGCGCCGACACCGTGGGCGTATTCCAGATCGAGTCGCGCGCGCAGATGGCGATGTTGCCGCGGCTCAAGCCTGCGGTGTTCTACGACCTGGTGATCGAAGTGGCGATCGTGCGCCCCGGCCCGATCCAGGGCGACATGGTGCACCCGTATCTGCGCCGGCGGCAGGGGCGCGAGGACGTGAACTACCCCTCGCCAGAGGTGGAGGACATTCTTAAGCCGACGCTTGGAGTTCCGCTATTCCAGGAACAGGTGATGGAGCTGCTGATGCACGCTGCCGATTACAGCGAGAGCGAAGCGGACAATCTACGCCGCTCGATGGCCGCCTGGCGGCGCGGCGGCGACATGGAACAGCACCGCGCACGGGTGCGCGAGCGCATGCAGGGCAAAGGCTACGCCTCCACCTTCATCGACCAGATCTTCGAGCAGATCAAGGGCTTCGGCTCCTACGGTTTCCCGCAGAGCCATGCCGCCTCGTTCGCAAAGCTTGTCTATGCTAGCTGCTGGCTCAAGCGCCACGAGCCGGCGGCCTTCGCCTGCGGGCTGCTCAATGCGCAGCCGATGGGCTTCTACTCGGCCAGCCAGATCGTGCAGGACGCACGCCGTGGCAGTCCCGAGCGCGCGCGCGTGGAGGTGTTGCCGGTGGATGTGCTGCACAGCGTCTGGGACAACACGCTGGTCGGTGGCCGGCCCTGGCGCAGCGACCAAGACCCCGGCGAACAACCGGCGATCCGTCTGGGCATGCGCCAGATCGCCGGGTTATCGGAAGTGGTGGCCAACCGCATTGTCGCCGCACGCGCGCAGCGGGCCTTCGCCGATATCGGCGATCTGTGCCTGCGCGCCGCACTCGACGAAAAGGCGCGCCTGGCATTGGCCGAAGCCGGCGCCTTGCAGGGCATGGTGGGCAACCGCAACGCCGCGCGCTGGGCGATGGCCGGCGTGGAAGCGCGTCGGCCGCTGCTGCCGGGCAGCCCGCAGGAACGCCCGGTGGAGTTTGCGGCACCGCGCGCAGGCGAGGAGATCCTGGCCGACTATCGCGCGGTCGGCCTGAGTCTGCGCCAGCATCCGATGGCGCTACTGCGCCCGCAGATGCGGCAGCGGCGCATCCTCGGCCTGCGCGAATTGCAGGGCCGCCGTCATGGCAGCGGCGTGCATGTCGCCGGCCTGGTCACCCAGCGCCAGCGCCCGGCCACCGCCAAGGGCACCATCTTCGTCACCCTGGAAGACGAACACGGCATGATCAATGTCATCGTCTGGTCGCATCTGGCGCTGCGCCGCCGCCGTGCGCTGCTGGAATCGCGCCTGCTGGCAGTGCGCGGCCGCTGGGAGCGCGTGGACGGCGTGGAGCATCTCATCGCCGGCGATCTGCACGACCTCAGCGACCTGCTCGGCGAGATGCAGCTGCCCTCGCGCGATTTTCATTGAAACGGCGCGGACGCGCGCCTGCTACGGCACGCGCACACGCATCCACGTCGCATATCAGCGTGAGTCTTTCTGCTTGTGTGTGGGCGCGCTGGCCATCAGGCACGCGCATCCGATGCCAATGCCTGCAGGGCGGCAATCGTGTTGCCGCGCCTGAGACTGGCGATCGAGCCCGGTGCAGCAGCATCGGCACGCCATGCGGTACAGATCGACGCAAAAGCGCGGGTGAATAGCCGCCGTGGCGGGTCATCGTCATCCAACCGGTCTGTGCTACACCATGCACGCCGGCGCGGCCGCGCTGGCTTACCTTTCATCCACGAGGCGATCATGAAGTTGGAGGCGTTGTTCGACCAGTTGCACACCTTGCCCACCGTGCCCGAGGTGGCGCAGGACCTGATTGCCCGGTTCGACGATCCGGCAACCAACATCGATGTGCTGGCGCACACCATCGAGCGCGATCCGGTGATCGCCGCCAAGGTGCTGCGGCTTGCCAATTCGGCGCGCTTCCACGGCCTGCGCGACTCCACCAGCGTGGAAGACGCGGCCATGCGGCTGGGCTTCAACACGCTGCGCACCCTGGTGCTGGCCTCGGCGATGACCGGCGCGTTCCGCGCCGGCCCGGGCTTCGATCTGAAGGCGTTCTGGCGGCACAGTTTCGAGGTGGCCGGCATCTGCCGTCTGCTGGCGCGCCAGCACGGCGTGGATCCGGAAACCGCCTTTACCTGCGGCATGATGCACAACATCGGCGAGCTGCTGATCCAGTCCGGCGCGCCGGATTACGCCAGCCGCATCAATCACGACAGCTCATCGGCTGGCCATGCCGCCGAAGAAACCCTGCAGTTGGGCTTCGGCTACCCGGAAGTCGGCGCCGAGCTGGTACGTCGCTGGCAGCTGCCTGTCGTCATCCAGGAAGCCATCGCCTATCAGGTCCGCCCGGCCGCTGCGCCGGAAGGTGCGCGGATGCCGCTGCTGGTCGCCCAGGCGGTGCAGGTATCCGACGCGCTGCGTGCACATGGTGGCGCCACGCCGGCGGCGTTGGACGCGGTGCGCGGTCCGTTGATGGACACGGTGGATCTGGATGCCTTGTTCGCCGCATTGCCGGACGTGATCGAGGCCGACCGCGCGTTTGCCGAACTGCTGCATTGATCGAACAGCAGCGCCGACGCCGCCAGCGTCGGCGCAGCCGCTGACGCACCATCGCCGGCAGCAGATCCCTGACGTGCAGGAAAAACGGCAACGCCCAGCAATCACGGCGACAGCGATATACGGCAACGCGTGCCCGCCGCTGCAGCAGCAGACCAGTCGGCCCTTACGGGCGCGCGGCCTCATCCGCGCCCCCTCATCAGCGCATTGTCCCGCCAGCACGGGCGGCAGGCGACCGCCGGTACGAGCGATGGGCGTGATGACGAGTCCATCGCTCGTTGTCACCTATCGGCCATGGCGCGCGTCGCTCATGGCGCCTCCGTCGGTCGACGAGCCGGAAGACCGCATCGCCGCACCCTGACGCCGTATGCCGCTGGTCTGCATGCCATGCAGCAGTGTCCGCCACCTCCACGCCGTGCGACCTCATGCGCTTGCGATCTGCATGCGTGCTGCAGTCGCCGGCACACGCTGGTACACGCCTGTCGTCCCCGTCGCTACATCCCCGGGCATTCCAGCCGCCACAGCAGGCACAGTGTCACGCCGCGGCGCAGCTGGACGGAACCCCGTGTAGGCGCTAGCGTGGTCCGGATTTTTTGCCACAGGGAAACTGCCCATGAGCCATGACGCGCAGCCGCGCCAGCTCACCTTCCGCGCCGTCGTGCTGGCCATCGTGCTGGCGGTGGTGCTTTCGGCCGCCAACGCCTATCTCGGCCTGTTCGCCGGCCTGACCATCGCCACCGCCATTCCGGCTGCGGTCGTCTCGATGGGCGTGCTGCGCCTGCTCGGCGGTGGCACCATTCTGGAAAACAACATCGTCCAGACCGGTGCCTCGGCCGGTTCGTCGATCGCGGCCGGGGTGATCTTCACCATCCCCGCGTTGGTGATCATGGGCTACTGGCCGGACTTCAAATACTGGTGGGTGCTGGGCATCGCCGGCATGGGCGGCTTGCTCGGGGTGCTGTTCTCGGTGCCGTTGCGGCGCTCGATGATCGTCGAAGACCCGCTGCCGTTCCCCGAAGGCAAGGCGGCGGCCGAGGTGCTCAAGGCCGGTGAAAACCCCGGCCCGGGCCTGAAGATTCTGGCGATGTCCGGTGCGATCGGCGCGCTGGTCAAGCTGGGTGCGGCCAGCGGCCTGCGGGTGATCCCGGACACCTGGGCGCAGGCCACCTACCTGGGCAGCAGCCGCCTGGTCGGCTATCTGGGCACCAACCTGTCGCCGGCGCTGCTGGGCGTGGGCTACATCGTCGGCCTGAATGTCGGCATCGTGGTGCTGTCCGGGTCGATCCTGTCCTGGCATATCGCCATTCCGCTGTATCAGCAGTTCTTCATGGGCAGCGACCCGGCCCTGGCGCAGAGCCTGGTCGGCGCGCCGGCGGCCGACGCGGCATTCGGCATCTGGGGCGCGAAGATCCGTTACCTGGGTGTCGGCGCGATGCTGATCGGCGGCGTATGGACGCTGTTCTCGCTGCGCAAGTCGCTGTTGTCCGGCGTCAAGAGTGGCTTTGCCGCCGCGCGCAAGAGCGGTGGCGGTGTGGTCGCCGAGACCGAGCGCGACCTGCCGATGAAGTGGATGCTGGCGGCACTGGTGCTGTGCACCTTGCCGCTGCTGGGCCTGTACCAGGCGATCGTGCAGCAGTGGCACGTGTCGATCCCGATGACCATCATCATGATCGTGGCCGGTTTTCTGTTCGTGTCGGTGTCCGGCTATCTGGCCGGCCTGATCGGTTCGTCCAACAACCCGGTCTCGGGCATCACCATTTCCACCATCCTGTTCGCCTCGGCGGTGCTGGTGCTGTTGCTCGGCAAGGATGGTCTGGTGCCGGTCGGCATCGGCGCGGCGCCGTTGGGTGCGGTGGCGGCGATCATGATCGGCGCGGTGGTGTGCTGCGCGGCAGCGGTGGGCGGCGACAACCTGCAGGATCTCAAGGCCGGCTATCTTGTCGGCGCCACGCCATGGAAGCAGCAACTGATGCTGGGCATCGGCGCGTTTTCCTGCGCACTGATCATGGCGCCGGTGTTGAACCTGCTGGCGCAGGCCTACGGCATTGGCCCGGCCACGTCGCAGCACCCCAACTCGCTCGCTGCACCGCAGGCCACGCTGATGGCCTCGGTCGCCAAGGGCCTGTTCGGCGGGCAGCTGCCGTGGTCGATGATTGCCATCGGTGCCGGCGTGGGCGCGGCGATCATCGCGCTGGACGAATGGCTGAAGAAGACCGGCAAGCGCTTCCGTGTGCCGGTGCTGGCGGCGGCGATCGGTATCTACCTGCCGCTGGAGTTGATGGTGCCGATCTTCCTCGGCGGCCTGATCGCGCACCTGGTGGAGCGCTTCCACAAGATCCGCGCCGACGACGAAGATGGCCGCGACCGTGTGCATCGCCCGGGCGTGCTGTTCGCCGCCGGCCTGATCACCGGCGAGGCGTTGATGGGGATCGCCATCGCGGTGCCGATCGTGCTGTCCAGCCGCGCCGATGTGCTGGCGTTGCCGGCCGGCCTGCAGCTCAACCAATGGTTCGGCCTGGCGATCCTCGCCCTGGTCGGCTGGCTGCTGTACCGCGTCGGCAAGCGCGGCGAACAGACCGCCTGAGGGTGACGCTTCACCAAGGCATGCGCCTGCGCGCTGCCTCTGGACGGACACGCATCGCTGGATGCGTGTCCGTTTTTCGTTGTGGCATTGAAACCGGATTGCCGCTGTTCTGATTGCCTTGCCGCAGACGCGGTTCGAATGCGGCCCTGCTGCCGAACGCGCAAGTGCAGCAGCATGCCGGCAAGGCATGGTGCACCGAATCGATGCCGTGACCGCACAGCGGCATATCCAGTTC
Source organism: Xanthomonas sp. WHRI 8393 (assembly GCF_040203315.1). Classification (NCBI taxonomy): domain Bacteria; kingdom Pseudomonadati; phylum Pseudomonadota; class Gammaproteobacteria; order Lysobacterales; family Lysobacteraceae; genus Xanthomonas; species Xanthomonas sp. WHRI 8393. Next base: position 87,712 of record NZ_JBEGGL010000002.1, read on the forward strand.
GAACATTCCTGCATGCTCGTGCATTGCCACCGTGAGCGGACCTGCATTGCCGGTGCAGGACAACGTCGTTGGCGCATCTGGTCAATCAGCTGACACGACGAGCGCAGCTGTACCGCGCCAACGCATCAAGCGTTTGTCGATCGCGCAATGCACGCACAACGCTCAGGCCATCGCGTCTGCACCACCGCAGCGCCTTTGCGCCGGCTTTACGCCCCACCCAGGCCTCCTGCATAGCGACTTTATGCGGCTGCTCCGTATCGTGCCGTCTCCCGCACCGATGGTGCACCACGGCGACCGCATGCCTCGATCGATCCCGGTGACGCGCCACGGCGCAGCTCATCGCACCGCCTGATCCCCATAAATGATGGGTGTAGAAAAGCGATTCGCATCACGCTGTGCGACATCCGCACACTGTTGAGGCCGCTTTTGTCACCGACGGCGTTTTCGGACCTGCCGACGCCTATAAGATCGATTGGCAACACGCCGCCCTCCAGCGGCCATGCAGTCGTTCGACATCCACGCGCATTCCCCCTCCCACTGCTGGCCGTTCACGCGATCTGGCCAGCGTCTTGCCATGGAAACCACTGCAATGCTGACTGCTGCTATCTCCCATCGTTCCATCCGCGCACGCCGTGCCCCCTTGTTGAGCATCGCCCTGGCCGGTGTGCTGTGCAGCCTTGCGCTGCAGGCGCAGGCACAGGAGGCCACCGACGCGGCGCTGTGTACCGATCGCCCGACCAAGGCCAATTCCACCTGCACCGTGCCAACCGGCGCCTGGCAGCTGGAAACCGACATCGGCAGCTACACCCGCGACAGCCAGCCCGGCACGCGCATCGAAACCTCGGTGTTCACCAATCCCACGCTCAAATACGGCGTCAGCGACCGCATCGATCTGCAGCTCAACTGGGCCCCGCAGCTGCAGGTCAAGACCACCGACCGTGCCACCGGTGCGCGCAGCAGCCTGAGCGGCGGCGGCGATATCTTTCTGCGCATGAAGGCGCGTTTCTACGAAAGCGATACCGCCAGCGTGGCGTTGCTGCCATTCGTCAAGGCACCGACCGCGCGCACCGGCCTGGGCAACGACGAGTGGGAAGGCGGCGTCGCATTGCCGATCAATTTCGCGCTGCCCAACAGCTTCTCGCTGACCTTCGGGCCCGAGGTGGATTGGTTGGCCGACAGCGATGGCAGCGGCAAGCATGTTGCGCTGATCAATGCGATCAACCTGGCGCATCCGCTCACCTCCAAGTTGTCGATGGCGGTGGAAGTGTGGTCCTCGATCAACCGCGACCCGGCGCAGACCATCGAGCAGTATTCGGCCGACATCGCCGCTGCGTATCTGCTCAATCCGCTGCTGCAGCTGGATGTGGGCGCCAATTTCGGCCTCAATGACCGCACCCCGGACGCGCAGGTGTATGTGGGCATGTCGCACCGCTTCTGACGTGCGCAGCGCGCGCTGCGCACACAAAACGCCGCTGCGGTCCGCGCCTATGCGGACTGCAGTGTTCCGCAGGCAACCGCTTCAGATATGTAATAACTACCCGGTGCGGTGCGACACTATGTCGTCAGTCTGCCGGGCATGCCGGTGCCGGTCTCGCCAGAGGTACGCGGGCCGGGGAGGGGAGTGACAGAAAGTGGGCAGTGATGCTGCCTCTACTGGCCGTCGTGCGGGCACCTTGTAGCATCCAGATCGGAATGCCGGGCGCAGTGCAGGGCGGAATCTCCTGATCGAGGTGTTGCAACGTGGAAACGAAATCGAAGTTGCCGGTCCCGGGCCGGGCATTGCTGCTGGTGCTGGGCATGCTGATCGCGCTGGTGGGGCTGATTTTTCTGCTGGGTGGCGCGAGGTTGGCCAGCCTGGGCGGCAGCTGGTACTTCCTTTTGATGGGCCTGGCGACCGTCGTGGCCGGGGTGCTGATCGTGCTGCGTCGGCCGGCCGGTGCGCTGGTGTACGGCGTCGCCTTCGCGCTGACGCTGGTGTGGGCGCTGTGGGATGCGGGGCTGGAGTTCTGGCCGCTGGTCTCGCGGCTGATGCTGCCTGCGGCGTTCGCCGTGCTGGTGGCACTGGCCTGGCCAGCGCTGCGGCGCAGCCGGGCGTTGCCGACCGGGCGCACGGCCTATGGCGTGGCGACGGTGCTGGCGCTGGCGGTAGTGGCCGGGATCGGTGGCATGTTCGTGCCGCATCCGCCGGTCGCAGGCAACGCGGGTCCAGGCGTGACGGCGGTGCCGCCTGGAAGCGTGCAACAGAACTGGTCCGCCTACGGCAATACCGATGGCGGCAGCCGCTTCGCTGCGCTGGACCAGATCAACCGCAGCAACGTCGACCGGCTGCAGGTCGCCTGGACCTACCACACCGGCGAGATCGCCAACAGCGACGGCAACGGTGCCGAAGACCAGCTGACCCCGCTGCAGGTGGGCGAGAAGGTGTTCCTGTGCACGCCGCACAACAATCTGATTGCGCTCGACGCCAGCACCGGCAAGCAGCTGTGGCGGCGGGAGATCAATGCGACCTCGTCGGTCTGGCAGCGCTGCCGTGGCCTGGGCTACTTCGACGCCGATGCGGCGTTGCCGACGCCGAGCGTGGCCAATCCCTCGCCGATCGCCGCAGTGACGGTGGCGCAGGACGCCAACTGCCGTCGCCGCCTGTTCACCAACACCATCGATGGTCGCCTGATCGCGGTGGATGCGGACACCGGTGCGTTCTGCCAGGGCTTCGGCAGCAACGGTCAGGTCGATCTCAAGGCCGGCCTGGGCGCTGCGCCGGATCCGTTCTACCAGCTGACCTCGCCGCCACTGGTGGCCGGCACCACCGTGGTGGTGGGCGGACGCGTGGCCGACAACGTGCAGACCGACATGCCTGGTGGCGTGGTGCGCGGCTTCGATGTGGTCACCGGCGCGCAGCGCTGGGCCTTCGACCCGGGCAATCCGCACGACCGCCAGGCGCCGGCCGCCGGCAGCAGCTATGTGCGCAGCACGCCGAACGTGTGGGCACCGATGTCCTACGACGCGGCGATGAACACCGTGTTCCTGCCGCTGGGCGGGCCGTCGACCGATCTGTACGGCGCCGAGCGCACCGCGCTCGATCACCGGTACGGCGCCTCGGTGCTGGCGCTGGATGCCACCACCGGTGCGGAGAAGTGGGTCTACCAGACCGTGCACAACGATCTGTGGGATTTCGACCTGCCGATGCAGCCCAGCCTGATCGACTTCCCCAACCCGGACGGTAGCCACACCCCGGCGGTGGTCATCGGCACCAAGGCCGGGCAGATCTACGTGCTCGACCGCGCCACCGGCAAACCGCTGACCGAGGTCAGGGAAGTACCGGTGAAAGGCTCGGATATTGCGCACGAGCAGTACGCGCCAACCCAGCCGCTGTCGGTCGGCATGCCGCAGATCGGCACCAAGCACCTGACCGAATCGGACATGTGGGGCGCCACTGCGATCGACCAAATGTTGTGCCGCATCGCGTTCAAGCAGATGCGTTATGAAGGCCTGTACACCGCGCCGGGCACCGATGTCTCGCTGAGCTTTCCCGGCTCGCTGGGCGGCATGAACTGGGGAGGCCTGTCGACCGACCCGGTGCATGACGTCATCTTCGCCAACGACATGCGCCTGGGCTTGTGGGTGCAGATGATTCCTGCCGACACCCGCAAGGCCGAGGCGGCCGGTGGTGGCGAGGCCGTCAATACCGGCATGGGCGCCGTGCCGCTGAAGGGCACGCCGTATGCGGTCAACAAGAACCGCTTCCTGTCGGCGCTGGGCATTCCGTGCCAGGCGCCGCCGTACGGCACGCTCAGCGCGATCGACCTCAAGACGCGCAGCATCGCCTGGCAGGTGCCGGTGGGGACGGTGCAGGACACCGGCCCGTTCGGCATCAAGATGCATCTGCCGATCCCGATCGGCATGCCCACGCTGGGCGGCACCCTGTCCACCCAGGGCGGGCTCGTGTTCATCGCCGGTACCCAGGACTACTACCTGCGCGCGTTCGACAGTGCCACCGGCAAGGAACTCTGGAAGGGCCGCTTGCCGGTCGGCAGTCAGGGCGGGCCGATGACCTACGTCTCGCACAAGACCGGCAAGCAGTACGTGGTGATCAGTGCCGGCGGTGCGCGGCAGTCGCCCGATCGTGGCGATGACGTGATCGCCTACAGCTTGCCTGACGCGCACTGACACCGCCCACTCTTGACCACGTCGCCAGCTGCGTCGGCGTGGTCACGGAGCGGCCGACAAACCTCGCGCGTGCCCGGCTGACCGCTGCGCACTCGCGTCAGCCGCTGTTGGCTGCAACCCGACGGCCGGGTGTCTCGCACATCCCGGCCAACGCTCCCGTTACCGCAGCGGCGCTTTGGCACACCGCCATGCATCGCCACCGATGGCCGTGCACGCTGCCCCGATCAGAGAACCACGATGCATCGTCTGTCTTTCCTCCCGCGCCGCAGTGCGCTGGGCTACGCCTTGTTGCTGGCACTGCCGGCCACCGCAGTCGCCGCGGGCGACACCACGCTGACCGGCGACTGGGGTGGGCGCCGGTCAGCCTGGACCGAGCAAGGCGTGAGCGTCCGCGGCGACTACGTGTCCGAGACGTTTGGCGTGGTGGATGGCGGCTACGAAAACGCCAGCGCGCGCTATGCGCAGCAATTGCGGGTGGGCGTGGATCTGGACATGGCCAAGCTCGCCGGCTGGGGTGGTGGCAGCCTGCACGTCACCATCAACGACCGCCGCGGCCGCAGCACCTCCGCCGACCTGGTCGGCAATCGCTTCCCCATCCAGGAAGTGTACGGAGGCCAGTACACCCGCCTGAGCGAGTTCAGCTACGACCGCAGCTTCAACCAGGGCAGGACGTATCTGAAACTGGGCTTCTATGCGATGGGCAACCAGTTTGCCTCGCACACGTTGCTGGTGAACTTCGTCAATGCTGCGTTCTGCGCGCATCCGCTGGCGTTTTCGGCCAATAGCGGCTGGTACAACTATCCGGCCGCGCGCTGGGGCATCGAAGGCGCGCAGCAGCTGACCCCGCAGCTCAACCTGCATGCCGGCTGGTTTCAGGTCAACCCGAATCTGGGCTTCGGTACCCGCGACACCTACGCGTTCGAGCCGTTCGCCAGCGGCACCACCGGTTCGATCTTTCCGCTCGAATTTACCTGGAAGCCGGCCGCCGCGCGCTACCCGGGCGTGTACAAGTTCGGCGGCTACTACGATTCCTCGTCGGTACCCAGGCGTGGGCTGGATACCAGCCGCAGCACCGGCCGCGACGGCGCCTATCTGCTGGTCGAACAGAAACTGTTCACCCCGGGAGCGGACCCCGGCATCGGCCTGACCGGATTCGCCCAATACATGGCCAGCGACCACGACAGTGCGCTGATGACACGGTGGTATTCGGTCGGCGGGGTGTACCAGGGCATCGGCACACGCACGCAGGACCGCATCGCACTCGGCTATGTGGCCGGCAGGATCAATCATCGGCTGCTCGATGCACGCCGCGCAGAACTGATCGATGCCGGCGTGGCGGCCGATTCGCCACTGGTCGGGCTGAGCGCCGCCGAAGAGCTCTACGAGCTTGCCTACAGCGCGCAGATCACGCCGTGGCTGATGTTGCGCCCGGACCTGCAATACATCGTCAACCCCGGGACCTACGCCTATACCCACACGCGCAATGCAGTGGTGGTCGGGCTGCAGGCCAAACTCACGTTCTGAGTGCGTGCCCACAGCGTGGCGCGCCGTTGCCGCACGGCGCACCACGCGCTGTGCGCATTCGGCGCCTTGCAGGGCGGCCACGTGCGGCGCCTGCGGGCGCATGACCTTGTGCCTTTGCGCGTGCGGCGCAGCAACGCCTACCATCCACGTTTTGCCGTTGCAGGAACTCTCGATGAAGCTTCGTTACGCCGTGCTGCCCCTGTGTCTGTTGACCGCCTTGCCAAGTCTTGCCGCTGCGCGCGGATTCGATGTGCGCGACATGGTCGCGCTGGACCGGGTGTCTTCGCCCACGCTCAGCCCCGACGGCAGCGTGCTGGTGTTCGCCAAGCGGCAGGCCAAGAGCAGCAACGGCAAGCCGGCCACCAGCCTGTGGACGCGCAATCTGCGTACCCGCGATGCTGCGCCGCCCAGGCGGCTCACTCCCGACGGCTGGAACGTCAACAGCCCGGCGCTGTCGCCGGACGGCAAGACGGTGTACTTCCTCAGCAGTAAATCCGGTACGCAGCAGCTGTACGCGCAGCCGCTGGCCGGCGGCGCACCGCAGCAGTTGACCGGCTTTGCGGTGGATATGGACAGCTACAAGCTCTCGCCCGACGGCACGCGCATCGCCTTCAGTGCCGGCGTGTTCCAGGACTGCGGCTCGGACCTGGGGTGCACCAAGAGCAAGCTCGCCAACCTCAAGAGCGCCAAGGCCAGCGGCGTGGTCTATGACCAGTTGTTCGTGCGGCATTGGGATACCTGGAACGATGGCCGCCGCAACACCTTGTTCGTCGCCGACCTGCCGGCTGCCGGCGGCAAGGCCGTGGCCGGTGCCTCGGCGATCAGCGCCACGCTGGCCGGCGATGCGCCCTCCAAGCCGTTCGGCGGCAACGACGATTACGCCTGGTCGCCCGACGGCGGCAGTGTGGTGGCCAGCGTGCGCGTGCCGCAGCCGCATGGGCCGGAAACCGGCAAGAAGGCAGCCGCCGGCGCCAAGCCCACCGGCAACGACGAGCCGTGGCAGACCAACTTCGACCTGTACCGCCTGGATGCGGCCGGCAAGGCCGCGCCGGTCAATCTGACCGCGTCCAACCTGGCCTGGGATGCCGGCCCGGTGTTCAGCAGCGACGGCAAGACGCTGTACTACCGCGCGATGAAGCGCCCCGGTTTCGAAGCCGACCGCTTCGGCCTGATGGCGATGGACGTGGCCAGCGGCAAGAGCCGCGAGATCGCCCCCAAGTGGGACCGCTCGGCCGGCGAGATCGTCTTGAGCGCCGATGGCGCCAGCCTCTACACCAGCGCCGATGATCTCGGCGAGCATCCGTTGTTCAAGATCGACATCGCCAGCGGCCAGGCGACCAAGCTGGTGGGCGAGGGCAGCGTGCATGCGCCGACCCTGGCCGGCAACACGCTGGCGTTCACCCGCAACTCGCTCAAGAGCGGCGACCAGGTCTTTGTGAGCGATGTGCAGGGTCAGGGCTTGCGTGCGATCACCCAGAGCGCCGGCGAGCTGCTGCCGGAGGTGCAGTTCGGCGATTACGAGCAGTTCCAGTTCAAGGGCTGGAACAACGACACCGTGCACGGCTATGTGGTCAAGCCGTACAACTACCAGGAAGGCAAGACCTACCCGGTGGCATTCCTGATCCACGGCGGGCCGCAGGGCAGCTTCGGCAACGGCTGGAGCAACCGCTGGAATCCGCAGACTTACGCCGGCCAGGGCTATGCGGTGGTGATGATCGACTTCCACGGCTCCACCGGCTACGGCCAGGAATTCACTGATGCGATCAGCCAGCATTGGGGCGACCGCCCGCTGGAAGACCTGCAGAAGGGCTGGGCCGCCGCGCAGAAGCAGTACGGCTTCCTCAACGGCGACAAGGCCTGCGCGCTGGGTGCCAGCTATGGCGGCTACATGGTCTATTGGATGGCCGGCAACTGGAATCAGCCATGGAAGTGCCTGGTCGACCACGACGGCGTGTTCGACAACCGCACCATGGGCTACGCCACCGAGGAACTGTGGTTCAGCGAATGGGAAAACGGCGGCACGCCGTGGCAGAACCCGGCCGGCTACGAGAAGTTCAACCCGGTGCTGCACGTGGACAAGTGGAAGGTGCCGATGCTGGTCATCCACGGCCAGCAGGATTTCCGCATCCCGGTCGAGCAGGGCCTGGCCGCGTTCACCGCGCTGCAGCGCAAGGGTATCGATTCCAAGTTCCTGTACTTCCCGGACGAGAATCACTGGGTACTCAAGCCGGACAACAGCGTGCTGTGGCACGACACCGTCAACAGCTGGCTGAAGCAGCATATCGGCCAGTGAGGTCGCGACCGGCACGCCGCCTGGAGCGGCGTGCCGGTTGGTGCGGCGATGACGCGTGAGACCTCGGCCTTTGATGCGGGTCGCCGGGTTGTTTGGTTTGCTCAGTTCGGCAGCTGATCGCGTTTGGCCAACTGGCCTTCCACGATCTGCAGGATCTCCGCCACCGCGATGCCGAACGAGCCGGCATTGCCGGCATCGAAGGCGGCCTTCCATTCTGCATAACCCGGCAGGTAATCCTGATTGGGCGCGGCAGTGCCGACGTGTTCGGCAGCGCTGCGCTCCAGGGCCTGCGCGATCACCGGGATATGCGGCAGCGCGTCCAGGATCCCAGCGGGCAATCCTGCGTGACGTACCTGGATGTCGCTGATGCTCACGTGCAGAATCTGGCCGCCGTGGGGATGCATATCGATCTGGTTGATCAGCAGCAGCGGGGTCTCGGTTGCGGTGCGCCCGCGGCAGCGCCAGAGCTGGCCGACCGCATAGGCGGGAGAGGTGGTGTCGGACATCGGGTACTCCACGATCAAACCGCAATGATGCAACGCGCTTGCGGAGATGGCGACTCTGCCGGCATGCCGGGGTGGGTCCGGCGTTCGACCCGAGGTCTGCGCAATCGCGCTTCGCCCGTCAGACGATGTTCGCAGGTACGGTGTTGCGTGCTGGCAGCGTCCACGCCTGGATGAGTCCGCTTGCGGCGCGCGGAGAGGGCCTGGATTGCCGCATCTGGCTGAATGCCAGCATGAGCCAGCAGTGCCGCAGTGCACGCAAGCCATGTCAAAATAGCGATTATTTAACTTCCTCAACTCCCTGCCAGGATCGCAAGGACCGTTTGCATGCGCACCTTGTTCCGCCCCTCATTGTGGGCGCTCGCCCTCGTCTGTAGTCCTGCCCTGAATGCCGCATCGCGGCCCGCCGCCGTGCCCGCGCGCGCGCCCGTGGCTGCGACTGCCGTGGTTGGCACCGATGCGGTGGCCAGCGATCCGGGCGTGCCGCTGCCGGCCACGCTGAAGCCCGGCATGGGCTACCGCGCGTTTGCGCAGGCGGTGATGGAGCAGGGCTGGCAGCTGGTGGATCCGCTCGCCGCCGACAGCTGCATGGCCGCCGGCGATTGCGCCGTCGAGTTCATCGCACCCGGCGGCAGTGCACGCCTGCAGGTGCAGGTTGGCTCGCAGTCCGGTGCGGCGGTGGTCAGTGGCTGGCGCGCGCAGCAGGTGCCGCTGGATCGCATCGGCAACCCCACCGCAGCGGCGGTGGACAGCAAGGCTGCGCCGGCCGCGTCCAAGGTGGCGGACAACCCGCGTTGAGCGCAGTGCGCCGGCGTCTGAGACGCGCGGCGTATCATGGCGCTGCACGCGCTGCGGCCTGCACCGGTGGCGCGCGTCAGCGCCAGCTGCGTCTTTCCTGATCCCGAGTCCAGTCCCGCATGACCTCCATGAAGAGCATCGATCCTGCCGATCTGGAAGCGTTGTTCGATGCCGTGCCGGACGTGCTGTTCTTCGTCAAGGATCGCGAGGGCCGCTATACCCACGTCAACCAGACCATGCTGCGGCGCCTGGGCTTGAAATCGCGCAAGGAACTGATCGGCAAACGCGTTGCCGAGGTCTATCCCAGCGGCCTGGGCGCCAACTACGCCAATCAGGACGAGCAGGTGCTGGCTGGGGAAGTGATCGACAACCTGCTGGAACTGCATCTGTTCGCCAACCGCGAACCGGGCTGGTGCCTGACCTGCAAACGTCCGCTGCTGGTCGACGGCAAGGTGCAGGGCATCATCGGCATCTCGCGCGATCTGGGGCCGCAGGACGGGCACGAATCGCAGTACGAAAAACTGCGGCTTGCGCTGGCATACCTCAACGCGAACTACGCGCAGAACGTGCGCATGCAGGCGCTGGTGGAGATCACCGGATTTTCGATGTCCAAGCTGCAACGCTCGTTCCGCAAGGTGTTTCAACTCACCCCGCAACAGGTGCTGGCCAAGCTACGCCTGCAGATGGCGATGCATCTGCTGCATGGAAACAAGAGCCTCACCGAAATCGGGCATGCCTGCGGTTTCAGCGATCAGAGCGCCTTCGCACGGCAGTTCAAGCTGGCAGTCGGGATGACGCCACGCGAGTACCGCGCGCTGGCGAACGCGGCGCAGTTTCCTGCCGAACCGGCTTAGCGCATCCGACAAGACGACTGCTCAGCTGCTGAGTTAGCCGAGCACGGCTGCTCTGTAATGCTTGCGGGGAACTACGTGAATCCATCGAGATTCCGGATTGCAGTTTCGTTTGGTAGATGCAGTCGAAAGCCTAGTTCGTCGAGTGTGCGGCGCCCTCACCGCTTGCGGGACACGCCGTGAATCCGTCCATGGAGGCTCGGTGGCGGCATCCATGCCGCCACACGGTCCCGCAAGCGGCGAGGGCACCGCACCAGACAGTTGGTCGGCTGTTTGCCTGAAAGCTTGTTGCTCAGCCTGGCAGATGAAAGGTTGAGAGGTCACGTGTTGAAAGGGTGTCGGCTACTCCGCTTGCAACGAGAAGGCGGTGAGAAGCCAGTCGGACCTAGAGTGATCCACACAGCGCACCTCATGCTCTTGCTTGCAAACGTGCACACCGATTCTCTTGACGGGTCCTTGCCCGTCCACCGTCGCGGGACCTTACGCGGCATGGATGCCGCGTAAGAGCCTACAGGGACGTACTTGCGGCGTGTCCTGCGATGGTGGGCGGGCAAGGGCCTTGCAGCCAAACCGCAGCCCGCCGCTCTACTGCCGACCTAGCCGCGCGCGCCGACACCCCAAAGACACGACCGCAAAACAACGTAGAGACAGCCGGTTTCCAAATCGCAGCGTCGTTTATCAGGCGCGGCCAAAAGACTGGTTAAAGGTTGGCCGTTGCAGAAGATGCGCTGGTTTTCCGTTGAAGATGAATTGCTTCCCGCATAAACGACTTGGGCGCGAACGACGTGGAGTCGTTCGCGCCCAAGCCTGCGCAGCCCATGCGGATGCGGTTACGCCAGCATGCGCACCTTCGGTTCGCGTGCCCACTGGCGGGTCTTGGCGGCAGTGATGAATGCCTTGGTGTCTGCCGCCGCGATCACGCCCGCGTCCTTGCCGACATTGCCGGCCTTCAGCAGCAGCTGCGCGCCATCGTCAAAGGCGATTGCCTTCAGATGCGCCCACGCATTGCTGACGAAATCCAGCGCCGCCGATTCGCGTGTCAGCGCCTTGGCAGCTTCCGACGACAACACAACCGCCACCGCATCGAACACCACCGAGGGTGTGCCGGCCAATTGACCGTCGGCAGCCAGTTGCTTGCCGTCGCTGAGCTTGGCGCCGCCCAGTTTCGGCGCAACGATCTTGACCGTGGCACCGGCGGCTTCGGCGGCCTTGCGCACCGCCTTGATCGTCGCTGCATCGGAGCCATCGTGAATCAGGATGCCGACCGTGCGGCCCTGCAAGGTGTCCTTCATCTTGCCGATCAGCTGCAAGGCGGGCGACAGCGGCATGTCGGTCGGTGCGACCGCAGCCGGCGGTGCCGGCGGCAACGTGGTCATGCCCATGCCATCGGCCACACGCTGTGCCAGCGTCGGGTCGATGTGGCGCAGGTGACCGACGATGGCTTCACGCACGTGCGCGGTCTCCACCTTGGACAACTCGAACACCAGCGCCGATGCCATATGCGCCTGTTCCGGTGCGGTCTGGCTGCGGAAGAACATGCGTGCCTGGCTGTAGTGATCGGCAAAACTTGCTGCGCGTACGCGGCCCTTGGCGCCGTCTTCGGCCGGTGTCGCATGGCTGGGGAATCCACGCAGCGCCTCACGCGGTGCATCGGCCTGCAACGAGCTGGGTTCGTAGGCGACACGGCCCTTGGGGACGCCCATCTGCATATGGCCGTCGCGCTGGTTGTTGGCGAACGGGCACTTGGGCGCGTTGACCGGGATCTGGTGGAAGTTCGGTCCACCCAGGCGGCTCAGCTGCGTGTCCAGATACGAGAACAGGCGGCCCTGCAGCAGCGGATCGTTGCTGAAGTCGATGCCGGGCACGATGTTGGCCGGGCAGTACGCCACCTGCTCGGTCTCCGCGAAGAAGTTGTCCGGCCAGCGGTCGAGCACCATGCGGCCGACGATCTGCAGCGGCACCAGTTCTTCCGGAATGACCTTGGTCGAATCCAGGTGATCGAACGGGAATGCATCGGCTTCCGCCTCGGTGAACAGCTGCACGCCCAGCTCCCACTCGGGGAAGTCGCCGCTCTGGATCGATTCAAACAGATCGCGACGATGGAAGTCCTGGTCAGCGCCGGCGATCTTCACCGCCTCGTCCCAGATCGTGGACTGCAGGCCGAGCTTGGGGCGCCAATGGAACTTGACGAAGGTGCTGTCGCCCTTTTCATTGAGGAAACGGAAGCTGTGGATGCCGAAGCCTTCGATCATGCGCAGCGAGCGCGGAATGGTGCGGTCGCTCATCGCCCACATGATCATGTGCATCGATTCGGGGCTCAGCGAGATGAAGTCCCAGAAGGTGTCGTGCGCACTGGCGGCCTGCGGGAAACCGCGGTCCGGTTCCATTTTCACCGCGTGGATCAGGTCCGGGAACTTCATCGAATCCTGGATGAAGAACACCGGGATGTTGTTGCCCACCAGATCCCAGTTGCCTTCCTTGGTATAGAACTTCACCGCAAACCCGCGCACGTCGCGCGGCGTGTCCACCGAGCCGGCACCACCGGCGACGGTGGAAAAACGCGTGAACAACGGCGTCTTCTCGCCCACTTCAGTGAAGATCTTGGCGGTGGTGTACTGGCTCAACGACTTGGTCAGCTCGAAATAGCCATGCGCCGCACTACCGCGTGCATGCACGATGCGCTCGGGAATGCGCTCGTGATCGAAGTGGGTAATCTTCTCGCGCAGGATGAAGTCTTCCAGCAACGTCGGCCCGCGCGGCGTTGCGCGCAGCGAGTTCTGGTTGTCGCCAACCGGAATGCCCTGGTTGGTGGTCAGCTGCGGATGGGTGCCGCCGGCCTTCTGATGCAATTCATCGCCCGTGCCGCGCAACGTTTCGGGAGTTGCGCTGACAGCAGCGGTGGACGGAAGTTGCGCGGACTTGCTGGGGGACTTGGGCATGGGACTCCACTCTGGCGGGCTTGAGATGCGGGCTGATCCACTGAGCCTGGGAGGGGCGCTGTTAAGTGCACGTGTCTGCATGCGAACGAATACTCACATGCAGCCGAAAGTTTGCACTGGATCGCAGCCGTCCGATGCGTCGGTCACGCAATGTGCCGACGCACGTCTGCAAGCGCATGCAGCGAACGCGACCGTTACATGCCAACTACAGCAGATCCAGCGGCTGCTTGCGCGTCGGTGGAGGGAACGCACGGTCCAGTTCGGCAAGGTCCTGCGCGTCCAGGTGCAGCATGCACGCCGCTGCATTCGCGCGCACATGCGCGGGCGTTCCCGATTCGGGAATGGCAATGATCTGGCCGCTGCGGATCGCCCATGCCAGCGCTACCGCAGTTGCGGCCACGCCGCGTCGCTCGCCGATCGCGTGCAGTACCGGGTGATCCAGCAATGCGCGGCTGCCAAGCGGCGAATACGCCATCACCGTCACCTCGTGCTGTGCGCACCACGGCAGCAGGTCGAACTCGATGCCGCGGCTACCGGCGTGATACAGCACCTGATTGACCAGGCAATGCTGCCCGCCCTCGATCTCCCACAGGTCCTGCATGTCCTCCACATCGAAATTCGATACGCCCCAGTCGCGGATCTTGCCGGCATCGCGCAAGGCCTCGAAGGCATCGACCACTTCGCGCAGCTCGCTGCCACCGCGCCAGTGCAGCAGATACAGATCCAGCGTACGCACGCCAAGCCGCTGCAGGCTGGCCTCGCAGGCACGCGCGATGCCGCGCGCGCTGGCATTGCTCGGCAGGACCTTCGATACCAGATAAGGCCGCTGCGCGCTGTCCATGGCCTGGCCGATCAGTTGCTCCGACCGTCCATTGCCATACATCTCGGCGGTGTCGATCAGGCGCATGCCCAATTGCTGGCCTGTCTGCAGCGCATCGATCTCCTGCTGCGGCGGGTGTCGTCCCTGGCCCAGGTTCCACGAGCCGAGCCCGAGTGCCGGCACGCTGCGTCCGTTGCGCAGGCGCACCGTGGGGCAGGGAGATGAGGTGGAAACGGACATGGGTGGCTCCTGATGATGCGATCAATGCGAGTGTGACTGTGCCGGCGTTGCTGTCGCGTGCGGTGGTGTCAGCGTTGCCTGTGCATCCCAGAACGTGCAGCGATGCCGTTGCGCGAAGTCGGGCGTTGCGCCGATCCTGCCGGGCGACAGCGTCAACGGAGCGTCGCCATCGAAGCGCGGCCATTGCGGACGGCCAGCCCCGTTCGGATCGCCGGTGCGCGCAAACGCGCCCCAGTAATCCTGCAGCGTATTGGCGAAGGCCTGCTGCGCCGGCGTGAACGCCGGCTCGCCACTGAGTGCCCACGGACGCTGGAACAGGTACACCAGTTCGGACGCGTGATACGCGCCCAGCGGATGCGAGAACGGCAGGCGCAACAGGCCGTAAGGCGCCTGCGGGTCGTCGAATTCGTACGCATACACCGGCGCGCGGGTGTGCAAGGCCTGGCCCAGCCTACGTGTCGGGCAGGCGAATCCGCCATCGGTGACGATGTCGGCAAATGCATCCCAGCGCGATTGCGCGGCAACGTCCGCGTAGCGCGCCATGATCGCGCTAGGGTCGGCATGCATGCGCTTGAGGCGTGCCTCATAACCGCTGCGCAGGTTGAGCTTGCCGATGTAGGACAGCAACTGCGCAAACAGCCGCCCTTCGTTGCGGTTGGTGCCGATCAGCACCGGCACCTGCGCATGTTGCAGGTTGGCGATCCCCTTGGCGGGCGGCAGCGGCAACACCTCGCCGCCGGACATCGGCGCCCACGCATCGCTGCCGGTCAGGCCACGTCGCTGCGGTTTTGCGTCGGCCACGCTGTCGGCAGGCAATGCGCGCAGGCACGCGGCAACATCGCCTGCGTGCTCGCAGCCAAGCGTCTGCGCCATGCGCACACCGCCGCGCTCGGCCTCGGCACGCGGCAGGCTGGAATCGCTGGCCAGGCAACTGCCGCTCTGCAGGATTGCGCGTTGGAACAGGCCGGCCGCGCCCGGTGCGGCCAGTTGATAGCAGATGCTCCAGGCACCGGCCGATTCGCCAAAGACGGTGACGTTGTGCGCATCGCCGCCGAAGGCGGCGATGTTGCGCCTGACCCAGCGCAGCGCAGCCTGTTGATCGAGCAATCCGTATGCGCCTTCGCCTTCACCACGCAGCGCTGGATGCGCGAAGAAACCGAACACCCCCAGCCGGTAATTGGGCGCCACCACGATGACGTTCTGCCGCGCGGCCAATGCACTCAGGTCGTAGTCGACATTGCTGCCCAGCTCCAGCGCGCCACCGTAGATCCACACCATCACTGCGCGCGGATGCGCCGGCGCAGGGCCGGGTGGCGCATAGACGTTGAGGGTGAGGCAATCCTCGGACACCTGCTTCTGCCCGAAGCGATAACGCGGCAGGCACGCCGGGCCGGCCTGGGTGGCATCGCGGACCCCCTTCCAGGCTGGCGCCGCCTGCGGCGCGCGAAAGCGCAATGCGCCCACCGGCGGCGCGGCGAACGGCACGCCCAAGAACACCCGCCCCTGCGCGCCGGCAACACCGCGGACTGCGCCGGCATCGGTCTGCACCACCTCGGTCTGCGCATCGGCCGCGTGCACCAGCGCCGGTACCTCGCCAGGGCGGCGTGGCGCGCACGCGGCCAGCGTGCAGGCCGCCAGCAGGAGGATGCCGAAGTGTTTCAGCTGAAGCATGCGCAGGTCTGCCGTGTGCGTGAGGACGTTCGCCATCATCTCCACCGCACGTGTAGGGCAGGCAAACGTGTGGTTGGTAGGGCTCCGGCACGAGATGGCCGGGTACACGTGTTGCTGGGGAGTGAGCGGGTATCGCTGCCTGCGGCGCATGTGTACCTACTCGCGCAGTCGTCCTGCACGAAGTGTCGATGCATCCGCCTGCGACGGGCAGATGGCATCGCTGTCGCCTGGTCGAGTGCGGTGCGATGAGCGCAGCACGCGCCGGAGGGCAATCTTTCATCGCTGCCCATGAAGAGCCGGCTATCGCCCTGGCTGTGACAAACGCAAAACCTGTGGTGGCGGCAGCGCCTGCCTGTCCCGGCACGGCAACAAAAAACCCAGCCGTGTGACCGGCTGGGTTTCGCATTTTTACCTGGTGGTGGCGCTTACGCCTCCACGTCGTCCTTGTACGCATCCACCGGGATGCAGGCGCACATCACGTTCTTGTCGCCGTAGACGTTGTCCACGCGCGCCACCGGCGGCCAGTACTTCTGCTGCTTGAGGCTGGGCAGCGGGAAGGCGGCCAGTTCGCGCGGGTAGGCGTGGGTCCACTCGCTGGCCGACACCTGGGTGGCGGTGTGCGGGGCGTGCTTGAGCGGATTGTCGTCGCGGTCCAGGCGGCCGTCTTCGATGGCGCGGATCTCTTCGCGGATCTGGATCATCGCGTCGATGAAGCGGTCCAGTTCGTGCTGCGATTCGCTTTCGGTCGGCTCCACCATCAAGGTGCCGGCGACCGGGAAGCTCAGCGTCGGCGCGTGGAAGCCGAAGTCGATCAGGCGCTTGGCGATGTCTTCGGCACCGATGCCGCTGGTCTTTTCCAGCGGGCGGATGTCGAGGATGCATTCGTGCGCCACCAGGCCGTTGCGGCCGGTGTACAGCGTCTTGTAGTGCGGCGCCAAGCGCTTGGCGATGTAGTTGGCGTTGAGCAGGGCCACCTGGGTCGCCTTGCGCAGGCCGCCGCTGCCCATCATGGTCACGTACATCCAGCTGATCGGCAGGATCGAGGCCGAGCCGTAGGCCGCCGCGCTGACCATGCCGCCAATGCGCGAGGATTGTCCACTCCCGCTTTCGGAGTTGAGTCCGCCGCCATGGATGGCGGCAGTTTGACCTTCGCCGTCATGGATGCCGGCACGAGGCAGGTATGGCGCCAGATGCGACTTCACCGCGCAGGGGCCCACACCCGGGCCGCCGCCGCCATGCGGAATGCAGAAGGTCTTGTGCAGGTTCAGGTGCGACACGTCCGAGCCCCACTTGCCGGGTTTGGCCACGCCGACCAGGGCATTCATGTTGGCGCCGTCGGTGTAGACCTGGCCGCCATGCGCATGCACGGCTTCGCAGATCGCCACCACGTCCTCTTCGAACACGCCGTGGGTGGACGGGTAGGTGATCATCAACGCGGCCAGACGCTCGGAGTACTTTTCCGCCTTGGCGCGGATGTCGTCGACATCGACATTGCCGTTGGCATCGCACTTGGTCACGACCACGGTCATGCCGCACATCTGCGCCGACGCCGGATTGGTGCCGTGGGCGGATTCGGGAATCAGGCAGATGTCGCGATGCGCTTCACCGCGCGCGCGGTGATAGGCACGGATCGCCAGCAGGCCGGCGTACTCGCCCTGCGCGCCGGAGTTGGGCTGTAGGCTCACCGCGTCGTAGCCGGTGCATTCGACCAGCATCGCTTCCAGCTCCTCGATCAGCTGCGCGTAGCCGGCCGACTGCTCGGCCGGGGCCAGCGGATGGATCGCGCCGAACTCGGGCCAGGTCACCGGGATCATTTCGGCGGTGGCGTTGAGCTTCATCGTGCAGCTGCCCAGCGGGATCATGGTGCGATCCATTGCTAGGTCCTTGTCGGCCAGCGAGCGCATGTAGCGCAGCAGTTCGTGCTCGCTGTGGTGGGTGTTGAACACCGGGTGTGTCAGGAACGCGCTGCTGCGCAGCAGGCCGTGCGGCAAGGCGTCGGCGGTGGCGGCATCGAGTGCGTCCACATCCGCCTGCGCGCCGAACAACGCGGCCAGTGCGACCACATCGGCGCGCGTGCTGGTTTCATCCAGGCTGATGCCGACCGCTTCGCTGTCGATCGCGCGCAGGTTGATGCCGGCGGCGCGGGCCTTGGCGTGGATGGCCTCGGCATCGATCGCCTTGACGTGCAGGGTGTCGAAGAACTGCTCGCCCACGGTGACACCGGCGCCGCGCAGGGCGGCGGCCAGGATCGCGGCAAGGCGATGCGTGCGCCGCGCGATGCGGGTCAGGCCCTCGGGGCCGTGGTAGACCGCGTACATCGAGGCCATCACGGCCAGCAGCACCTGCGCGGTGCAGATGTTGGAGGTGGCCTTCTCGCGGCGGATATGTTGCTCGCGCGTCTGCAGGGTGAGGCGGTAGGCCGGGTTGCCGGCGGCATCGATCGACACGCCGATCAGGCGGCCCGGCATCGAGCGCTTGTAGGCATCGCGACAGGCCATGAACGCGGCGTGCGGGCCGCCGAAGCCGAACGGCACGCCGAAGCGCTGCGAATTGCCGACCACGATATCGGCGCCCCATTCGCCGGGTGCGGCGATCAGGGTCAGCGCCAGCAGGTCGGTGGCCACCGCGACCAGGCCGCCTTGCGCGTGCACCGCATCGGCCAGCGCAGCGTGATCGCCGATGTGCCCGAAGCTGTCCGGGTACTGCAGCAGCACGCCGAAGCACTCGGCCTGCAAGGCCTCTTCCGGCGTGCCGACGCGCAGCACGATGCCCAGCGGCTCGGCGCGGGTGCGCAGCAGTTCCAGCGTCTGCGGGTGCACCGCGTCATGCACAAAGAAGGTGTCCGACTTCGACTTGGCCGAGCGCTTGGCCAGCGTCATCGCTTCGGCCGCGGCAGTGGCCTCGTCCAGCAGCGAGGCGTTGGCGATCTGCATGCCGGTGAGGTCGGTGCACAGGGTCTGGAAGTTGATCAGCGCTTCCATGCGGCCCTGCGAAATCTCGGCCTGGTAGGGCGTGTAGGCGGTGTACCAGGCCGGGTTTTCCAGGATGTTGCGCAGGATCACCTTGGGCGTATGGGTGCCGTAATAGCCCTGGCCGATGAAGCTGCGCTGCACCTGGTTCTTGCTGGCGATGGCGCGGATCTTGGCCAGCGCCTCTTCTTCGGTGATCGCCTCGGGCAGCGCCAGCGCCGCTGGCGACTTGATGTTGCCGGGCACGATCGCATCGGTCATCGCATCCAGCGAGGCGTGGCCGACCACCTCCAGCATCTGTGCGATTTCTGCGTCGTTGGGGCCGATATGGCGTTCGACGAACGCACTGTGGTGTTCGAGGTCGCGCAAGGAAGACGTGGTCTGGGACATGGCGGGCATCCGGGGCAGGGGGCAGACGAATGGTCGACAACCACCGGACCGGCGTGACGCGCGCAGCGCATCACCTCCTGTCGCAGCGACAGTCTTCCTCGCGCCCCTCTGTCCTTTTGCCTGAGAGTTTAAGAACGCGGCATGGCGCTGGGCCTGCCTGCGTTCCGTGCCCCTTCGGCGCCGGCATCGGCCGGTCTCTCCAGAGTTGTACTGCGGATGGTATCGGGCCTGAGCGATTACGGGCTGTTGCGCCTTCGGCAGCGGCAGTGCCGCTTCTCCCACCGTGTTGCCGGCCGATTATAGCCTGCGTGCGCACGCGCCGGAGCGCACGCGGCAGGCCATGCGCTCGGGTTTGCTTAACCTTGCAACGGCGAGCGCCTATCATCGACGCCCTTGTGCCCATCCCGACGCCGCCCCCAGGGCGGCGCCGGCGTGCGTCCCCCCGATGCACCACGTTTCGGATCCCTGCATGACCCCCACCACGCCTTCCACCCGTCGCATGGCGCTGCTGCTCGCCGGGTTGGCGATGTTCGGCCCGTTTTCCATCGACACCATCTTCCCGGCGTTCTCGCGGCTCAGCCGTAGCCTGGCGGTGGACGAGGTGGCGATCCAGCAGACCATCAGCGTCTATCTGCTCGCCTACGGGCTGATGAGCATCGCGCACGGCCCGCTGTCCGATGCCTGGGGCCGCAAGCGGGTGATCCTGGGCGGGCTGGTGCTGTTCATCGCCGGCTCGGTGGGCTGCGCGCTGTCACAGGACCTGCCCACCCTGCTGGCATTCCGCGCGCTGCAGGGGCTGTCGGCCGGGGTGGGCATGATCGTCGGGCGGGCGGTGATCCGCGACCTGTTCCAGGGGGCGGACGCGCAACGGCTGATGAGCCAGGTGTCGATGATCTTCGGCATCGCCCCGGCGATCGCGCCGATCATCGGCGGCTGGATCCTGCTCAGCGGCGCCGGCTGGCCGCTGATCTTCTGGTTCCTGGTGGCGTTCGGGCTGGTGCTGCTGGTGGCCACGCTGACCTGGCTGCCGGAGACCCACCCGCCGGAGGCGCGCACGCCGCTGCAACTGCGCCGCCTGATGCACGACTACGTGCGGATCGGCTTCAACCCGCGTTTCCAGCGGCTGGCCGCGGCCGGTGCGTTCAACTTCGCCGGCATCTTCCTGTATATCGCCTCGGCGCCGGTGCTGATCATGCGCCACCTGCACCTGGGCGAGGGCGACTTCGCCTGGTTGTTCATTCCCACCATCGGCGGCATGACCCTGGGCTCGTTCCTGTCCGGGCGCATGGCCGGCAGCATGGACCCGGTGCGGCAGATCCGCATCGGCTTCATCTGCTGCGGCGTGGCGGCGCTGGCGAACCTGGGCTACACCATGACGGCGGCGCAGATCGCGCTGCCCTGGGCGGTGCTGCCGATCTTCCTGGCCGGCGTGGGCATGGCGCTGATCTTCCCGATCCTGGCGCTGGCGGTGCTGGACATGTACCCGCATCAGCGCGGCCTGGCCTCCTCGCTGCAGGCCTTCACCCAGCTGATGACCAATACGCTGGTGGCCGGGGTGCTGTCGCCGCTGCTGAGTGAACACCCGCGCCATCTGGCGATCGGCATGACCGGTTTTTTCCTGCTGGGCTGGCTATTCTGGCGCTGGGAACGCCGCAGCGGCCGCCGTCTGCGCCGCCGCCAGGCCGAGGAGGCAGTGCCTCTGGAGCCGGCCGACCATCTCTGACCTCACAGGAGCCTGCATGTCCACCGATTCCAAGCTGCGCCGCGATGCCCGCAAGCGCGCCGCCGAGCGCCAGCGCAACCAGGCCGCCGCCAATCCCGCGCCGGTCTCGCCGATCGAGCCGCATGCCGAACTGCGCGACCAGCAACGCACGCTACTGGCCGGCATTGTCCGCCGCGACGGCGAATGGGTGCTGGGCATGGACGGCCGCATTGCCGGCGAAAGCACCAGCGCCGCCCAGGTGCTGGCCCTGATCATGCGCGCGGCCGAGCTGCACGAACGCCAGGGCACGCCGGTGCGGCTGACCTATTCGGACGCGCTCAAGGACGCGGCGCATGCCGAGGCGGCCGCCGATGGCAGGGATTTCGAGGCGTTCCGGATCGAGTTCGCGCAGAAGCTGGTGCCTGCGCGCACCAACTGAGGTCATAACGCAGCGGTGTCGGCGAGACCGGCTCCGGACACGGCCCATTCCGCGTCAGCGGGCAGTGTTCGGTGCTGACCTGCGCCAGCGCTTGGCTGCGGATCAGCCAGCGCGCTGAATCAGCGCGCCGGTGCCTGTCGCTGGACGTCCTGCTGCTGCGCCTGTTCCTGCGCTGCGGCGTTGCGATCCTGCTCGGCGCCCACTGCCTGCGCGCGCTGCAGGCTGTGGTCCACCGGCGTCTGCTGCGCGGCCTGGGCATCGAAGGGTCCGCGCAGGTGCGCCGGCGAATCCAGCGCTCCCTGGACCACGAAGCCCTGTGCCGGGTCGCGGCCGAGCACCACGTGGTCGACGCGCTGCAGCCCGTGCTCGCGTGCGGCCACCAGCGCGCCGGCTGCCAGGCGCTCGCTGTCCGCATCGGGTACGCGGCCGCGCGCGGCCTCCAACTGCTCCACCGCTGCGGTGCATTGGCTCAGCAGCGCATGGTCCGGACTGGCCGGATTGCGCGGATCCGCCGCCGCGGTTTCCGCAGCCGCCTGGCGCGGAAGCGCCTCGGCATCGATGCGCTGCAACCGGCCGTCGTATGTCCCATCGGCGCCGTCGGCGATGCGCTGCAGCCGCTCGACGAACGGATACGGCTCGCCGCCCACATTGCGCGCCATCGCGATCGCGAAGCGTTCGGGTGACTGCGGTGCGGCGTTGCGGTCGCCGACCAGCGCCGTCAGCGAGCTGCCGCCGATCCTGCCGGCTTCGACGCTGGCCTGGGTCTGCTGCATTAGCGCCTGCATCTGCGCCTCGCTGAAGGCCAGCGTGGTCTTCTGCCCTGCCGCAATCGCACCGGTGCCCGCCATGTCGCCGCTCAGCGCGCTGTTGAGATTCTGTGCAATCGCCTTCTCCTCGCTGGCCTCGTTGCGCCCGCCCAGGCGTTGCAGCAGCCCCGGCGCGGCGACATCACCATCGATCTCGAAGCGGTAGCTGCGTTCCTGCACGCGTTCGGTGTCGTTGCCGTCGTACTGGCGCACGATCGTCAGCGGCACGTTGCCGCCGTATTGCAGCTGCTGCACCACGGTGTAGCCGTCCTGGCCCGGTGTGCTGATGCGCACCTGGCTGCCCTGATTCCGGTTGCCGGCCACATCGGCGCTGAGCGGGCCCAATTCCAGCTGCAGACGCTGCTGCGAGCTGAAACTGATCCGCTCCACCGTCTGTAGCTCATCGACGCCGGGCACACCCGGTGCCATCTTGCCCTCGCGTATGAACGCGCCCATGGCTGCACGCGCACGCGGATCGGCCAGGTCGAATTGCGCGCTCTCCACACGCGACTGGCCCAGGGCGTCGGCGCGCCCGAGCAGGGCCTGCGCCGGTCCCACCTTGACGCCAACGGCGTTCACTGCCTCGATGGCTGCATTGGGCCCGGTCACCACACGCACGTGGCGCTCGTCCACGCGCTCGATCAGGTAGCTGCGGCCGCTGGCTTCGGTGATCTCGCTTTGCATGGTGAGGTGTTGCAGACTCGCCGAGGCGTCGCGCTGGGTGTAGGTCTGGGCGTCCATCACTGCGCGCGCGCCGATCGGCAGGCTCTCCGGCTGCAGCGGATTGACGCGGGTGGCAGCCTCTGCAGGCTGGTCGGCACCGGGCAGCGTCAGTGCGTAACGCATGCGCTGCCCGGCACTGGTGCTGGTCTCGATGCTCAGCTTGCTGTCGCCGAGCTTGGTCTGCAGGCGTTGCTGCTGGCCGGTGTTGGCATCGGCCTCGAGGTTGAAGGTGGTGGTCTCCGCTTCGGCGTCGCTGAGCTTGCCCAGGCCGAGCGAGCGGCTGGTGCGCAGGCTGTTTTCGCCCAGCGGCTGCGTCGGACTGCCGCTGCTCTGCTGGCTGGTATGGGAATACTTGACCGTCTGATCTTCGGGGCTGAGCTCGATGTTGCTGCCGCCCACTTCCAGCGCGTAGTCGCTGCTCTTGCTGCTGTAGATCGGGTCGAATGCGCGATCGTTTGCGTCGTCGATGAACTGCTTGTTGCGGTCCGCGTCGCGCGGGTCCGGGCCGGTGGAGGGGTTGTTCACTGGATGCATCCTGCATGCTGCGCCGGTGCAGCGGGCGCGCAGTATATCGCCGGCGTTTTGTGCGTTTATCAAATCAACGTTATGCGACGGCCAGGTGAGGGCCGCCGCATTCCGCGCGAAGCGCGTGCGTCAGTGCGTTGCGGCGGGCACAGGCGTCGTGCTGGCGGCCGCGGGTGCGTTCGCCTGCCAGCCGCACAATTTCCCCTGGTTCTGCTGCTTCAGCCACTCGTTCATCGGTGCGAAATATTCCAGCATCGGGCCGGCATCCAGGCGGTCGTTGCCGGTAAGTTCCTTCAGCGTGGTCTGCCAGGGTTGGCTCGAGCCCCGTTGCAGCATCGACCAGAACTTCTGCCCGGCGTCCTTGTTGCCGTAGAAACTGCACTCATACAACGGGCCTTGATGGCCGGCGGCTTCGCACAGGCCCTTGTAGAACTGGAACTGCAGGATGTGCGCAAGAAAATACCGGGTGTACGGCGTGTTGCCGGGCACATGGTACTTGGCGCCGGCATCGAAGAACTCTTCGCCGCGTGGGTTCGCCGGTGCAACGCCCTGGTACTTGGCTTTCAGTTCCCACCAGGCCTGGTTGTAACGCTCGGGGGGGATCGAGCCGTCGAACACGCCCCAGCGCCAGCGGTCGATCATCAGCCCGAACGGCAGGAAGGCAACCTTGCTCAGCGCCATGCGCATCTGCGAATTGATCAGCGCCTCGCGGCTGGTTTGCTGTTCGCCCACCATGTCGATCGACTGCAGATACTTGGGCGTCATCGCCAGCACGATGGTGTCGCCGATCGCTTCGTGGAAACCGTCGTTGGCGCCGTTCTGGAACAGTGGCGGCAGCGGGTTGTAGGCCAGGTCGTAATAGATGTGCCCAAGCTCGTGATAGATGGTGGTGAAATCTTCTTCGGTCGGCTTGATGCACATCTTGGTGCGCACGTCCGCACCGATGTTCTGGGTCGCTTCGCCGCCCATGTTCATGTCCCATGCGCTGGCATGGCAGACCACGTCGCGGTCCAGCGGTTTGATGAACTGCGAACGCTGCCAATAGGTGTCGGGGAGCTTGGGCATGCCGAGCGAGGTGTAGAAATCCTGCGCACGTTCGGTCATCTGTTTTGCGGTGCGCAGCTGCGCTTCGCGCTCGGCCTGGAAGCGTGCGCCACTGCCGCCCTCCGTGCCGGTAGTGCGCGCCAGCACCGCACTCAGGTTGCCCTGGTACTGTTTTTCCAGCGCAGCGGTGATGTCCAGGTCGCCGGCACCCGGGTATGGCTGCAGCAGGTCCCACAGATTGCTCCAGTCCTGCTGCCACATGTTGCCCATCAGATGTGCGGGCAACATGCCTCCGGCGAGCTCGCCCTTGTCCTTGCCGTACTGCGTATCGAGCTTGCCGCGCGCATAGCACTGCAGTTGTGCGTATAGCGGCTTGACCTGGTCCCAGAGACGGTCGGTCTCGCTGGCCAGTTGCGCTGGCGGCATGTCGTAACCGCTGCGCCACAGCACGCCGACATCGGCAAAGCCCAGCCCGCGCGCGCCCTCGTTGGCGAGCTCGACAAAGCGCTGGTAGTCCTTGCGCATCGGGACTGCAGTGCCATGCCAGCCCTGCCAGGCATCCAGCTGTTCGGCGTAATCACGGCTGCTGGCCAGCACCTGTTCCAGCTCGCCAAGCTGGCGGCAGCGGCGTTGTTCGCCATCGTCCACGCAATAACTGGCCGCACCATAATCGCCTTCCATCTTGGCGGCGATCCGGGTGAGCTCTGCCAGCTTGGCCGGGTCGCGTGGGGCGGGCAGGGCGCTCATCAATTTCAGCAGTTGCAATGCACGCGCGCTGTCGGCCGACATCGGGGTGCCTGCATACTGCTTGGATTGTTCGATCCAGTGGTCCAGTTGCGCCAGCGAGCGTTCGTTGGCCTTGGCGGCCAGCAGCTGCGAGTCGCCGTTGATGTAGGTCGAGGACAACCATTGCGCGGCGGTGAGTTCCGGGTAAGCGGCCTTGTACTCGGCGCTGATGCGCGCGACGAACTGGTCGGCGCTTTCCTCCGGCGCGGTTTTGGTGGCAGCGGGCTTGGCGGGTGCTGCCGCGTCCTGACGGCAGGCCGACAACGACACGGTGCCGGCGGCCACGGCCAGCGCCAGCCACAACAAACGAGGATTCACGGGTGGTCCTTGCGGTGAAGTCCGACGCAGGCTAGAGCGCGTCGGGTTCCACCGCAAGCGCTGTCACGGTGTACGCGACTCGGACGGCTGCAAATCCATCTGTGCTCGTCAGAGCAAGTGCCACATTGGCGTGCTCATCGCAGGCGGGCACGGCCGTTACCTGTTTGCTCGCGATGTACTGCCAGTTGCTTCAAGACTGGGGGGCCGATGGCATTGGGTTGATGGAGCGGTGCAGGCGGATCAGTTGCAGAGCGGATGATCTGCCGCTTGGCTGCAAGGCCCTCGCCCGCCCACCATCGCGGGACACGCCGCAAGTACGTCCGTGTAGGCTCTTACGCGGCATCCATGCCGCGTAAGGTCCCGCGACGGTGAGCGGGCAAGGACCAGTGGAGATGGTCGGTGTGCACGGTAAGAGCAGTGCGTGATGCGCGTTGTTCGATACTCGACGTCCGACACACGCGCGACAAGCAGCTTTTCACGAGATTGCTTTTGGTGTCGTGCTCCAAAGGACTGGACGACGCTGATGTATCAGCTGCAAAGCGGTTGATCTGCCGCTTGGCTGCGGGGCCCTTGCCCGCCCACCCTCGCAGGACACGCCGCAAGTACGTCCATGTAGGCTCTTACGCGGCATCCATGCCGCGTAAGGTCCCGCGAGGGTGGGCGGGCAAGGACCAGTCGAGATGGTCTGTGTGCACGGTAAGAGCAGTGCGTAATGCGCGTTGTTAGATGCTCGAAGTCCGACACACGCGCGACAAGCAGCTTGTCACGCGTTGTTTTGGGTGTCGTGCTCCAAAGGTCTGGACAGCGCGGATAGATCGGCTACAGAGCGGATGATCTGCGGCTGGGTTGCAGGGCCTTTGCCCGCCCACCCTCGCAGGACACGCCGCAAGTACGTCCATGTAGGCGCTTACGCGGCATCCATGCCGCGTAAGGTCCCGCGACGGTGGGCGGGCAAGGACCCGTCGAGATAGTCGGTGTGCACGGTAAGAGCAGTGCCTGATGCGCGTTGTTCGGAGCGTCGTGCGTCCGAAAATCTTTCCATCGCAAGCCGCGCAGCAAGTCTTCAAAAAAGAAGCCGACCAACTTACTGGCGCGGTGTCCTCGCCGGCATGGATGCCGCCAAGGAACCTCCACGGGAGGATTCACGGCGTATCGCGCGAGCGGCTAGGGCACCGTGCCTTCGATAAGCCATGCTTGAAGAAATTCAGTCGCGTCTATCCCGTGCATTGCGCGAACAGATCGCGCTCGCGTGCATAGGCGCTGGTCTTGACCTGCATCAGACCGAGCACCGACGGAAACAGCGCGTCCTGATCGGTGTACTGGCCGGCACGGTGGCGCAGGCAGGTTTCGTCCAGGCCGCGGTCACGTGCGAACTCCGGCGAGAACCACATCACCATCGGCACGTGGGTCTGTTCCTTGGGCGCGATCGCGTAGGGCACGCCATGCAGGTAGAGGCCTTTTTCGCCCAGCGATTCGCCGTGATCGGAGAGGTAGATCATCGCGGTGTCGTAGTCCTGCAGCCCGCGCAGCGTGTGGATGGCCTGGTTGAGGAAGTGATCGGTATAGGTGATGGAATTGTCGTAGGCGTTGACGATGTTCTGGCGGCTGCAACTGCCCAGGTCGGCGGTCTTGCACACCGGTTTGAAGCGCTCGAACTGTGCCGGGTAGCGTTCGAAGTAACTCGGTCCGTGGCTGCCGAGTTGATGCAGCACCACCACGCGGTCGCCGGGCTTTGCGCGCACTTGCGCAGCCAGGTCGCTCAGCAGGATCTCGTCCATGCAACGGCCATCGGCGCACAGCCCTGGCGTGGTGGCATCGTCCAGCTTCTGGATGTCCAGGCCATCGCAGACGCCCTTGCAGCCGGACTGGTTGTCGCGCCACAGCGTGGAAATGCCGGCGTGTTCGAGCACATGCAGCAGCGACTGGTGGCCGCGGATCGTGTCCTCGTTGTAATCGCGGCGGCCGAACGGCGAAAACATGCACGGCACCGAGACCTCGGTGCTGGTGCCGCAGGAATGCATGTCGGGGAAATTGATCACCCCGGCCTGGGCCAGCTCGGGCGTGGTCTGGCGCGCATAGCCGTTGAGGCCCCAGTTCTGCGCACGTGCGGTTTCGCCCAGCACCACCAGCAGCAGGCGCGGACGGCTTCCCGGTGCACGTGGTGTGGCCATGGCATCGTGTTCGACCGGTTGCTTGGGCGCATGCTTGATCGGCGAATCGGATTTGAGGTTCTGCCGCAGCGCCACGATGTAGTTGATCGGCGTGGCCAGGTAGCGCACCTCGCGGTGATTGCGCATCAATGCCGAGACGTCCTGCGACGACAGCATCGCGCCGGCCGCGCCGACCACTGCCACCACCAGCAAGAAGCCGGCGCGGATTGCCAGTGATCTGCCGATGCTGCGTGCCTGCAGGCGCGTGCGCCACAACAGCGTGGCCGGAATCAGGAAGTAGCACAGCAGCGGCAGGATCAAGCCGGGCGTGAGCAGTTCGCGCGATTCCTTGTGGTCGGTATGCAGCACATTGCGCAGCATGTCCGCATCCAGGTAGACGTTGTAGCTGTCCATGTAGTGCGCAGCCAGCGCGGTGGTGAACAGCAGCAGCGTCAACAGCGGCTTGGCGTTCCAGCGCCACACCAGCAGGCCCAGCAATAACGCATGCACGGCCACCAGCAAGGCCATCAACGAGATGGCAAACCCGAGACTGCCCGGATGCGTGGCCATGGCCGTGTGCCAGAACAGCTGGTTGCACACCAGTGCGAAGAACAGACTCGACAACAACACCAAGGTTTCGGTCGAGACCGTCGGTCGCGTCGTCCAGCTCAGTGCGCGCAGGCGCTTGAGCCCACGCGATTGCGGTAGATAGGTACTCATGCTGCATCCCCCGATTGCAACACCACATCATTGGCGCGATGCGGTCGAGCCAGCATCACGCAGTACAGTGCAAGTGCAGTTCCCCAACACACCGCCAGCGACCACAGGTCGTGCGACAGAAAATGCGCGCCGCGTAATTGCTGCGCAATCCCGAATAACAAGCCTGCCGCGATGCCCAGCCACAATGCAGGAACACGCCACGCAGGACGCAGTGCTAGCGCACAGAAATACAAAGCCACCCACGCATAACCGGCACTGGCGTGGCCTGCAGGGAAACAACCGGACGCAGCAATGCCGTTGCGCGATTCGAATAGCCCGATCATTGGATGGGTGCCGCCATAACGGCTTAAATCCCATGGGCAATCCATCGCCGTCCACGACTTGAGCAAGGAAACAAGCGACGTCGACAAGGCGATTGAGGTCGCGAGATATGTCAATGGCCAGCGCATTGCGCGCAGACGTTGGTTGCACCAAGCAAGCACAGCCAGCACCAATACACCGATGGCTGTAGCCGTGCTCAACCACTTTCCAATGCGATGGACGAGGTCGCTGGTAAACCAGTGGTCTTTCAGTAGCCAGTGTCCGCCTTCCAGTCGATACAGCGCATCGGCAATCCATTGGTCACCGCCGAGGTTCATCAATAGCGCACTGAGCAGTGCCACGCATGCCAGCGGAAGCCACAGGTGCAGAGCAAGAAATCGCGTCTGCAGCAATGCGAAAGAGCGCGCTGATCTCGGCGCGTAAATGGGAAGCGTGGTCATCGAAGAATCGGGCTGGTCGTCATTACCCTGCATCTTCGAAAGCGGCATGTCGGAAAGTGGTCGGACCCGAGTTGCGCGAACGTTAACGTTTATCGGGTATATCAATCCGCGTCGGAATCCGCACTTATCTCCTTTTCATCGGATATTCGTGAGATGCAGTCGACATGCCATGCCGTGCCGTGTATTAACTGCCATTGATTGCGGTTGGACTCGCCAATATCGATCCGTTGCGCCGGATCGATGCACGCCGGTACCGCCTGCTTGAGGACGAACAGCCAACGACGCTCAGGTGCGTGTGCAAGCCATGGACCGGCCTTGGCCCACTGCTGCTGCCAACTCGCCTTGAAGCCGAAGTCGGTGACCGGTCGATCCGCCTGCAGCATGTTCTGCTCGCGCCAGGCCAGCATGCCGAGCTCGGCCTCCGGGCCGATGCGCTGTCCCACGCGCTGCATCAAGCGGGCGGCAGAACTGTAAGGGTCCAGTGCCGGCATCAAGCCCAGGCCGTACACGCTCCATAGTGCGGCGGTCACCACCACCACCGCGGTACCGGTGCGCTTGCCACGCGACCATGCAATTGTCGCCAGGCCGACCACGCCCAGCCCGATCAACCAGAGACCCACCGATCGCAGCGAGGCCAACTCCATCCCGCGCTGCAGGGCGGTGTTTTCCGCCCAGTGCAGATGCAGTGCGATACCGCTGCCCAATGCAAGAGCGGCCAGCGCAAGCAGCAGCAGGTAGCCGGTCAGCAACACGCGGACGCCACGTTTGCGCAGCAGCCCGGCCAGAAGCGGTGCAGCGGCGATGCACAGGGCCGGCAGCATCGGAAAGATATAGACCTCGCGCTTGCCCGGGCTGGCGCTGAAGAACACCAGCACCAACACGCTCCAGGCAAGCAGCAACAGATAGCGCTGGTCGCCGCGTCGCAGCCGTCGCCACCAGGCCGGCAGCAACCAGGGCAACAGCAGGCAGCCGGGCAACCACAGCGTGGCGATCACCTGCAGGTAGTACCAGGCCGGCTTGACATGATGCCAGGCGTGCGCATAACGGGTACCGGTCTGCTTGAACAACAACTCGTGCGCGTAGGCATGCAGCGCCGGGTCGTTGCTCTGCCACAACGCGATACCCAGCGGACCGAGCCATACCGCGGTCCCCGCCAGGAACGCGGGCAGCACCAGCAACCAGCTGCGCCCGGCCTGTGCGCGTGCCGGCAGCACGCGCCAGTGCCTGCGCGGCAGCGCCATCCACGGCAGCAACAGCAGCAAGGGCAGAAAGCCCACGCCCTTGGTCACCGTGCCCACGCCGGCGGCGAACAATCCCAGCGTCCATGCGCGCCAGTCCGGCCCGCGCAGCAGATGCCGCAGCATCCCCCACAACGACAGCGTGGTCAGCGCCACCAGCACCATGTCGATCTGCGCACGCTTGGCCATCAGGCCGAACTGCAGCACCGCAAACAACGCAAGTACCGCATGCCGCGCCACGCGTCGGTTCCATAATCGCCGCGCGATGTCCCAGGTCAGCCATAACGTGGCGAGCGCAGCCAGCAGCGAAGGCAGCAGGAACGCGACCGACCAGTGCGGCACCAGCTCGTAGCTGGCTGCCTGCAACCACATGAAGACCGGCGGCTTTTCGGCGTACAGCTCGCTGCCCCGGTGCGGCAATAGCCACTGACCGGTCGCGACCATGCTGCGTGCGGCCAGCACAAAGCGCGGCTCGTCCGGCGGGTTGGGCTGGCGCAGGCCCAGCCCGGCCAGCAGGCTGACGATGATCAGCAACACGGCGGCGAGCAGTGCACGCTGGCGGGAAGTGGCGGCGGAGATGGCAGGCGACACGCGCACGCCCCGATCGGTGGGGCGCCACACTATCCGGCAAGCAGGTCGGAATTTTGTCGGAACCATCCAGAGCGGCTGTGTTCGGCCAGGCTCGGTTAGGATGCGCACATCGTCCCTGCCGGGCCGCCCTGGAAACGCGCTCATGCGGCTGCTGGTCATCGAAGACAACCGCAACATGGTTGCCAACCTGTTCGACTATTTCGAAGCGCGCGGGCACACCCTGGACGCAGCGCCCGACGGCATCACCGGCCTGCATCTGGCCACCACCCAGCAGTACGACGTGCTGGTGCTGGATTGGATGATGCCGCGCATGGACGGCCCGGAAGTGCTGCGCCGCCTGCGCGAGCAGCACCAGTCCGAGCTGCCGGTGATCATGCTCACCGCCCGCGACGAGCTGCCCGACAAGATCGCCGGCTTCCGGGCCGGTGCCGACGACTATCTGACCAAGCCGTTCGCGCTGCCGGAACTGGAGGTCCGCATCGAGGCCCTGCTTGCGCGTGCGCATGGGCGCCGACGCGGCAAGTTGCTGCAGGTGGCCGATCTGCGTCTGGACCTGTCCACGCTGGAAGCCACCCGCGCCGGCCAGGTGCTGCACCTGTATCCGGCCTGCCGCAAGCTGCTGGAAGTGCTGATGCAGGCCAGCCCCGCCGCGGTCACCCGCCAGCGGCTGGAGCAATCGCTATGGGGCGACGATCCACCCGATGGCGACATGCTGCGCTCGCATATCTATGAGTTGCGTCGCAGCGTGGATGGCCCGTTCGCGCAGAAACTGATCCACACCCTGCCGCGGTTGGGCTATCGCCTGGCGCCGCTGGAAGGTGCCGGCGATCCGGCCGCGGGCGAGTGCAGCGATGCTTAGGCAGCGCCCGTTGGGCCGCCGCGTGCTGGTGTGGTTGTTCGGCTACACGCTGCTGATGGTGCTGGCGGTGTTCGGCACCGCGCAGTATCTGCACGAACGCGCAGAACACGGCGTGTGGCGCTCGTTGTTGAATTCGGAGCTGGACAGCATCCTGGATCGCAGTGCGCAGAATCCGGATTACCGCTGGCAGGACTCGGACACCCTGCGGCTGTATCGCGTCGACGGCAGCGCGGCAGTGCCGCCGGTCCTGCGCACGCTGCATCCCGGCCTGCACGACGAGCTGGAAATCGCCGGCCGCCAGAGCGCGGTGATGGTGCGCGACACGCCGCATGCCGGGCGCCTGGCGCTGGTGCTGGACATCACCGATTTCGAAGCGCTTGAGCAGTTCATCACCCGCTGGATGCTGGCTGCAGGCGTCGCGCTGATCGGCATCACCTTGCTGATGGGGACTTATGCGATGGCGCGGCTGGTGCGCCCGCTGGTGGAGCTGGCGCGCGACATCGGCGCGCTGCGTCCGGAGCGGCGTGCGCAACGCATTGCTGTTGGCCCGCAGGGCAGCGCCGAGCTGTACGTGATTGCCGACGCGCTCAACGACTATCTCGATCGCAACGGCCAGTTCGTCGAACGCGAACGCGCCTTCATCGACAGTGCCAGCCACGAGTTGCGCACCCCGCTGGCGGTGATCGGCAACGCCGCTGAACTGGCGCTGGAGCAAGCCGGCACACCACCGGCGGTGCGCCACCAGCTGGAGCGCATCGCCCAGACCAGCGCCGCGGTGGAGCAGTTGATCACCTTGTTGCTGGTGCTGGCCAAGGACCCCGGCCGGCTGACGCGCACCAGCGATACGCTGCGTCTGGACCAGTTGCTGCCGGAGATCGTCGCCGACCACGCGCATCTGCTCGCCGACAAGGACCTGCAGGTACTCACCGATCCGCTTCCGCCATGCAGCCTCACCGCACCGGTGGCGATCGTGCAGACCGCCATCGGCAACCTGTTGCGCAACGCGATCGAGAACAGCGACCGCGGCATCATCCGCGTCTCGCTATCGGCACCAGGTGTGGTGCGCATTGCCGACCCGGGCCACGGAATGACGCCGGAGGAGATCAGCGCGATCTACGCGCGCCTGGCGCGCGGCAACGCACGCCAGGGCAACGGCATCGGGCTGGAACTGATCGGACGGCTCTGCGAGCATCTGGGCTGGCATCTGAACCTGGATTCCAATGCCGGGCAGGGCACGGTGGCGACGCTGGACCTGTCCGGGGCATTGGCCGCGACAGCGAAGGGATGATGGGGCAGTCACGCAGGCGGTGACATCGCACGTGGTCGCGCACACGCCGCGTGTGCGGCATCTGCCAGCGCCCGACGGCTGTTTACTACTTCGTGGCAGCCACTGCGTTGAGTGGACGCATCGACTGATCTCGAGAGCCGCATCCAGCGCAACGCCCCTCGACCACGGCGCGGGCACTCAGGCCGGCAGCAAACCGCGCGCGCTCAACCAGCTGCGCGCATTTTCCGCGTCCTGCTCGAACCAGGCACGCGTGGATCCCAGCCGGTAGGTGTAGCCCCAGGTGTCCATGTCGGTCATCAGGCGCGCGCTGCCCACGCCCGGCAATTGCTCGGCCAGCAGGATCTGCAGATAACAGGTGGCGTCTTCCTCATCCACCGAATCGGTGGCGTCGGTATGCACAGCCGCGCGTTTGTCGGCCGGCAGGACGATCAGGTGCCCGGCCTCGTGCAACAGCGAATGCACCGGCGTGTCGTCACGCACATAGACATCGCAGCCGATGATGCCGGCTTCCGGTTCGCCCCAGAAACTGCCGGGGATCGGCGCGCCGGCTTCCACGCGATGCAGGCGCAGGCCATAGCGGGCGAGCAGCGCGGCCGGCGCGTCCAGGCCGATATCGCCCACGCACAACACGCTGGCTGGCTCGGGGCTGGGAGAGGAATCGATGGTCACACGCAAGGGCTCGCGGTCGGTTCGGGCCGTCAAGGCGGCACCGTGCAAACACGGTGCCGCAGGGAACGCTTACTTGTCGCCGTCTTCGGGCAAGGCAACCGAAATATCGAGCACGTCATGCTCGCCATCCTTGACCAGATCAACCCGCACCGCATCGGCGTCGATGTTGACGTACTTCTTGATCACTTCCAGCAATTCGCGCTGCAGCAGCGGAAGGTAATCCGGCCCGCCGCGGTGGTTGCGCTCCTGCGCAATGATGATCTGCAGGCGGTTCTTGGCCGTCTCGGCGGTGTTCTTCTTGCTCTTGAGAAAATCGAGCAGGCCCATGCTTACCCTCCGAACAGCTTGCTGAAGAAGCCTTTCTTCTCCACGGATGTGAATCGCATCGGGCGCTCTTCGCCCATGATGCGGGCGACCGCGTCGTCGTAGGCCTGGCCGGCCGGGGACTCGGCATCCAGGATCACCGGCTCGCCCTTGTTGGAGGCGTTGAGCACATCGCCGGATTCGGGAATCACGCCGATGGCCTTCAGCCCCAGCACTTCCTCCACGTCGGTGATGCTGAGCATCTCGCCGCCTTCCACGCGGCCCGGGCTGTAGCGGGTCAGCAGCAGGAAGGCCGGCACGGTCTGGCCTTGCTCTGCCTTGCGGGTCTTGGAATCGAGCAGGCCGATGATGCGGTCCGAGTCGCGGACCGAGGAAACTTCCGGATTGACCACCACCACCGCACGGTCGGCGAAATACATCGCCAGGAACGCGCCTTTCTCGATGCCGGCCGGCGAATCGCAGACGATGTAGTCGAAGCCGTCGGCGGCCAGGTCCTTGAGCACCTTCTCCACGCCTTCCTGGGTCAGCGCGTCCTTGTCGCGGGTCTGCGAGGCAGCCAGCACGTACAGGTTGTCGAAGCGCTTGTCCTTGATCAGCGACTGCTTGAGCGTGGCTTCGCCATGCACGACGTTGACGAAGTCGTACACCACGCGCCGCTCGCAGCCCATGATCAGGTCCAGGTTGCGCAGACCGACGTCGAAGTCGATGACGGCGACCTTCTTGCCGCGCCGTGCCAGCCCGCAGGCCAGGCTCGCGCTGGTGGTGGTCTTGCCAACGCCGCCCTTGCCGGAGGTGACTACGATGATTTCAGCCAAAGGATTTCTCCGAATATTTCTGTGGTTGGGCTGCGTCAGTCCAGCGCAGCGATCTTGATCTGATCCTGCTCCAGCCAGACCTGGACGGCCTTGCCACGCAGGTCCATGGGAACATCGTCCAGCACCTTGTAGTGGCCAGCGATGGCAACCAGTTCGGCGTGGAAGTCGCGGCAGAAGATGCGCGCGTCAGGGTTGCCCTGGGCGCCGGCCAACGCGCGGCCACGCAGGGTACCGTAGATATGGATGCTGCCGTCGGCGATGACCTCCGCCCCGGCACCGACCGTACTGAGCACAGTCAGGTCGCAGTTCTCCGCATACAGCTGCTGGCCCGAGCGCACCGCGTTGCGTTGCATGCGTCCAGGCGCCGGCCGCGCCGCGGGCGCTGCGGGTTCGGCACGCGCCGGTGGTGGCGGCGGCGGCGGGCTCACCGCGGTCGGCTCGTATTGCGCACGGAACTTGGCCAACAGCGGCACGCCGAGCTGCTGCGAGAGCAGGTCGATCTCGCTGGTGCCGTAGGCCAGTGCCACCGGCAACACGCCGGCATCGCGCAGGCCGTCCAGCAGCGCCTTGGCCGTAGCCAGGTCCGGTACCTGCGACAAGCCGCCGAAATCCAGGATCACCGCCGCGCGTCCGAACAACTTCGGCGCGCGGGTCACGCGCTCGCGCATCTCGCGCACCAGGCGCGGCACGTCCAGCGTGCGCACGCGCAGGTTGGCAATGCCCACCTGGCCGATCTTCAGTTCGCCGGCCTGTTCAAAATCCACATTCACGCTCGCCACGCCTCAGCTCCCCGTCGACGGGTTGTCGGTGGCGGCGGCATGACGCGGCCGGCCGACCCACGGCAGGTGGTCGGGCAACTTGCCGGCATAGGTCTCCTTGACCCACGGATAGCTGCACATGTCTTTCATCAGCATGCTGGCGCGCACCTCGACATCGGCCATGGTGTTCTGGCCGACCTCGCGGAAGCCGAAGCTGCCATGGAACAGCAGCGCCGCATCGGCGCCATGGTCCAGGAACACCTCGCAGGCCAGTTGCGGGTAGCGCAACTCGGTGTAGCTCTGCACATCGGCGTAGAACGCACGCCCGACGCCACCGCCGCGACGGCGGCTGGCGACCACGATGCGGTCGATATAGAAGAATTCCGGGTAACGGTCCCGGAACCAGGCGAAATTGCTGCTGTCATGCGCACTGCCGCTGCCGAACCCGACCAGGAACCCGGCCAGGTTGCCGTCGCGCTCGGCGACGCGGAAATATTCGGCCTGCTCGTAGAAACGTTGCAGCTTGGTTGAATCCAGCGGCAGGATTGCCAGTCCGGCATTGTTGTTCAGGGCCAGGACGGAATCGAGCTCGTGCTCGCGCACGTCGCGGATAACGATCGACATTGGGACTCCGTGGGGTAACGCTCTCGACCCGAAATCGGATCTGCGTCGGATTATTGCATGCGTGGCCTGAAGCGGCGACCCGCCGTGTGCTGCCAGCCAGGCATGAGAACCGACTGCAGCATGCCAATGCCGGCAGCTCCTGCTGCCAGGCCCGGCGCGCCATGCCACACGCATGCATGACTTCCGGCAAGAGGGCAGCCGCCCGGCGAGCGCCTAAGATGCCTGCATGTTGGGATACCTCAGTCATACGCGCGTCCTGCGCTTCGCCGGCCTGTTCACCTGGGCAATGATCGCCATGCCCTTGGTGTACACCTACTGGCCGGCGGCCGAAGAGGGCGACCACCGCAGCGTGGCCGAAGGCCTGCTGATGTCGGCGTTCTTCGTCGGCTTCGGCGCCAGCTACTTCTGGCTGACCCGCGGCCTGAGCAGCGGCGGCCATGCGCATTGGTACGACCGGCTGATCCTGCTGCTGCTGACCATCTTCGCGCTGGCGGTCAGCTATCTGAGCGGGACCGGGCTGGGCAGCATCCTGATGATGGTGGCGGCCGGGGTGATCCCCTGGCTGCTGCCGCTGCGCATCGGCGTGGCCTGGCTGGTGCTCAGCCAGCTGGCGGTGCTGCCGGTGTTCTATTACCTGCGCCCGGACTTCACCCTGTTCGCCGCGCTGATGCAGTCGCTGCTGTACGGCGGCTTTTCGATGTTCATCTTCGTGACCAGCCTGGTCGCGCGCCAGCAGACCGATGCCCGCGAAGAACAGCGCCGGCTCAATGCCGAGCTGCGCGCCACCCGCGCGCTGCTGGCCGAAAGCGCCCGCGTCAACGAGCGCACCCGCATCTCGCGCGAGCTGCACGACCTGCTCGGCCACCACCTCACCGCGCTGAGCCTGAACCTGGAAGTGGCCGGCCACATCACCGACGGCCAGGCCCAGGAGCACGTGCGCCAGGCGCATACGCTGGCCAAGCTGCTGCTCACCGACGTGCGCGAAGCGGTCAGCCACCTGCGCGACAGCGGCGCGATCGATCTGGAAGCGGCCCTGCGCCCGCTGGTGACCCAGGTGCCGTCGCTGGACATCCACCTGGACATCGCCCAGCCGCTGACCCTGGACGACCCCGAACGCGCCCACGTGCTGCTGCGCTGTACCCAGGAAATCATCACCAATGCGGTGCGCCATGCCGGTGCGCGCAATCTGTGGATCCAGGTGCGGCGCGATGCCGACACCGTGTTGATCGACGCGCGCGACGATGGCCATGGCGCCGACACGGTGGCGCCCGGCAACGGGCTGCGCGGCATGCGCGAGCGGCTGAACCAGTATGGTGGTCAGCTCGAGATTCAAACCCGGCGGGGTGACGGCTTCGGCCTGCGCATCTCCGTCCCAGGCGCGCCGGCACTGATGCCTGCGGCCGTGACTCAAGGAGTGTTCTGATGATCCGTGTGTGCCTGGTCGACGACCAAACCCTGGTACGCCAGGGCATCCGCTCGCTGCTGGCGCTGGATAACGGCATCGAGGTGGTGGCCGAGGCCTCGGACGGCAAGCAGGCGGTCGAGCAGATCCCGCAGGTCCAGCCCGACGTGGTGCTGATGGACATGCGCATGCCGGTGATGTCCGGCCTGGAGGCGCTGCAGATGCTCTCGC
Organism: Xanthomonas sp. WHRI 8393; assembly: GCF_040203315.1. Lineage (NCBI taxonomy): Bacteria > Pseudomonadati > Pseudomonadota > Gammaproteobacteria > Lysobacterales > Lysobacteraceae > Xanthomonas > Xanthomonas sp. WHRI 8393. The sequence goes on from NZ_JBEGGL010000002.1 coordinate 125,650, forward strand.
GCAACGGCACGCTGCCGCCGACCATCATCCTGACCACCTTCGACGACGACCAACTGGTGCTGGCCGGGTTGAAGGCCGGCGCCAAGGGCTACCTGCTCAAGGACGTCTCGCTGGAACAACTGGTCGGCGCGATACGCACCGTGGCCGACGGCGGCTCGCTGGTGCAGCCGGCGGTGACCCAGCGCCTGCTGTCGGGCCTGGAGCACATGCGCAACGAGTTCGTCAGCCTGGACCGGCCCGATCCGCTGACCGACCGCGAGACCGAGATCCTGCGGCTGATGGCCAGCGGCTTCTCCAACAAGGAGATCGCCAACTCGCTGGGCGTGGCCGAGGGCACCATCAAGAATCACGTCTCCAACATCCTGTCCAAGCTCGGCGTGCGCGACCGCACCCGCGCGGTGCTGAAGGCCTTCGAGCTGCAATTGGTCTGATCGGCAGCGCAGGTGGCGCGGCATGCGGCATGGCGGCCACGCGTGCGCGACGCTGCGCGTACGCCAGGGCACCCGGCGGGGTGGTCTGGTCGTTTCCGACCTGATCACGCACGCGGCCGGGAGGCAGAACGTGGCGCCGGCGGCAATCGCATCACACACAGGCATCGCGCGATGTGCATGATAGCTGCGCGCAATCTGAGCAAACCCTTGTGCAGGTTGGGGTTGCGCAGTCATGGACTGCGCGGTTGCGCGGTGGATGACACCGCAAGACCGCGCTACCCGTCGCACAACTGAACATCTTTCTCGAAGCCTGCTAGGATGGCGGCTTCGCTTCACTCAACCCGGCCGTGGGATCGGCCCCGGAGACCTCCTGAATGACCCGTATTATCGAGTTCCTGATCGCCTTGGGGATCGTGGCTGGCTTGTTTGTCGTGGTGGGCTTGGTGTTGCCCTCGGAGCGGCAGATGTCCGAGAGTGTTGAGACCAACCGCAGGATGACGATTGTTTACGACACCGTGAACAGCTTCCGTCGTTTCAAGGATTGGAACCCGCTTGTGCTGCGTGACCCGAAGATCCAGCTGAAGCTGGTCGGCCCGACCGAGGGTAAGGGTGCACGCGTCGAATACAGCTCCACCGAAGGCTATATCGGCGACGGCAGCTGGGAGATCACCAACAGCGTCAAGAACGAGCGTGTTGAGATTTCGATCGACGATCCCACCAAGGGCTACGACAAAGTCACCAACTTCACCCTTGCGCCAACCGGCAAGAACAACAAGAACGTCAAGATCACCCAGGACTACAGCGTCAAGTACGGCTGGAACCTGTTCGGTCGTTATGCCGGCCTGTATGTCAGCCGCCACGTGGGCGACGACCTGAAGCTGGGTCTGTCGCGTCTGGCGACCGCACTGGCGACCGTGCCGAATTTCGACTACCGCGCCCAGCTCGACGGCAAGCCGGTGTTGAGCGATCTCAAGCTCGTCGATGTGCCGGCCGAGGACCTGCTGGTCGTCAACGCGGGCAACATCGATCGTGACAACGAGACGATCAAGAAGTCGATCAAGGACAACCAGGAGTGGATCAAGCGCGTGATGGACGCCAACGGCCTCGAGGCTGCTGGTCCGGTCCGCATCGTGACCACCGACTTCGCTAGCGACAAGTACGCGTTCGACGTCGTGCAGCCGGTCCGCAAGCGTGCCGGTGGCGCGCCGAAGACCGATGCCAAGGCCGACACCGCCAAGGCCGATGCCAAGAAGGATGACGCCGCGGCTGCCGCACCTGTGGATGCAACCCCGGTTGCTGCAGCGGGCGAGGAGTTGAAGGTCAACATCCCTTCGGAAGCACCGGTCAAGTACGAGCGCACCAAGGCACACCGTTCCGCGTTTGCGACCTACGCAGGCCACATGGCCGGCCTGGACGCAGTGCGCAGCTCCCTGCGTGCCTGGGCTGCCACCAACGGCAACGACGTGACCGAGCGTCCGTACGAGTCGTGGAAGGGCGGCGTGGACAAGTCGTTTACGCAGGACGGTACCTACGACGTCTACTGGGCCATCAAGTAATCGTCTCACCACGATGATCTGATCCAGACGAAAACGCGCCGCAGTCCTGCGGCGCGTTTTTTTTTGCGCCACGGTGCTGCAATGGAATCGCCTTTATGTCACTGCTCGAACGTCGCAAGAAACATCCGTCGCTGCTGGCGTTTTGCGGCGCCTTGCTGGCCGCCAGCGCGGTGGGCCTGTCGGCCTATGCCTCGCACGGGGTAGCCGATGCGCTGGTGCAATCGCGGCTGCAACTGGCAGCGCTGTATGCCTTTGGCCACGGTGCCGTGCTGACGGTACTCGGCACCACCGAAACGCGCGCGCTTGGCCGGCTCGGCCTGTATCTGCTGTTGCTCGGCACGCTGCTGTTTGCCGGCAGCCTGGTCGGCGGCGCGCTGCTGCACTGGCCCACCAGCCTTGCACCGGTGGGCGGCGTCAGCCTGATGCTGGGCTGGGCGGTGCTGGCGATCGGCGCGTTGAGGCGCTGAGCATGCCGCGCCATGCCCGCGGATTCGATGTGGAGGCCGCCTTCGCGCACCTGACCCGGCGCGATCGCGTGCTGGGCGCGTGGATGAAGCGCATCGGCCCGATCGCCGCACAGCCGGGTTGGCGCAAGCCGTTCGATCCGGTGGACGCGTTGGCGCGCGCGATCCTGTTCCAGCAACTCAGCGGCAAGGCCGCATCGACGATCGTGGCGCGGGTGGAGGCGGCCATCGGTGCGCCGCGCCTGCATGCAGACACGCTCGGTCGCATCGACGACGCGGCACTGCGCGCGTGTGGCGTGTCCGGCAACAAGTCGCTGGCGCTGCGCGATCTGGCGCGCCGCGAGCGCGATGGCGAGATTCCCTCCCTGCGCAGGCTCGCCTTCATGGACGAGGAAGCGATCGTGCAGGCGCTGATCCCGGTGCGCGGCATTGGCCGCTGGACGGTGGAGATGATGCTGATGTTCCGCCTGGGGCGCCCGGATCTGCTGCCCGTCGATGACCTGGGCGTGCGCAAGGGCGCCCAGCGCGTGGACAGGCAGGAACAGATGCCCACGCCGAAGGAACTGGCCATCCGCGGCGAACGCTGGGCCCCGTACCGGAGCTACGCCGCGTTCTATCTGTGGAAGATCGCCGACTTCAGCGTGGCAGCCAAAGTGCCGACGCCGCGCTCGCAGGAGTAGGGCGCTGCAGTGCGGTGCGTGCGGCTTGCCGCGCGCATTACGCCGCCGACCAACGCCAATGCCAGGGCTCGTAGATGATGCCGTAGGGATTGTCGCGCGGATAACTCAGCCGGTAGCCAAAGCGATCCGCGTGGTCGCGCAGCCACGCGAAGGCCGGCGTGGTCTCGAAGGATTCTTCCACCGGCGGCTCGCCGGGCGTGCCGATATCCAGTGCATCGCCGCTGTGGTGTTCGCTGAAGCCGGGCGCGGTGTTGACCGCCAGGATTTGCGGCACCGTCAGGCCGCGCGCCAGCTTGCGTTCGAAGATCGCCAGTTGGTAATCGTGGCTGCGATAGCCGGACAACGCATCCAGCAGCACGCCAGCGCGTGCAGCGTCGGCCTGCATCTGCCGCCATGCACGGCTTGCGCCGGCGCTGAGCCACAACGGCCGTGCAAAACGATCACGTCCGGCAAAGTGCAGGGCAGCAGGTTCGGCCACCAGGCTCAGCCCGGTCTGCCGTGGATACGCCTCCACGTCGATTTCCAGTTGCGCCAGCCGCTGCTGCACGCCGCTGACCGGCAACAGCGTGTTCGTACGGTCCGATGCACGCCCGCCTGGCAGTTCCAGCAGCGCCAGTGCCTCGTCCAGCCCCGGCTCGTACGCCAGTCGCGGGATCAACGGCATCACGCCCTGCGGCAGATGCGCGGCCAGGTAGCGTCCGTCGCGCTTGCGCCGCAGCAGCCAGTCGGCCTGCGCCAGCACGCGTGCATCCGCATTGCCGCGCGCACGCAGCAGGTCTGCCGGCCACAGTTCGATGTCGGAGGTGTTGAACAGAAAGCGTGGGGAGTTGCGCATCGCCGCAGCTTAGCGGGTGCCACGTGAGGGCTGCCAGTCCGGAGCGGCGCGAATGCTGGCGTGCGCCGATAGAGATGCTCCGTTGAGCAGCGGCGGGGCGGATGCATGCGAGCGGAAGCTGATCCGTTCTGACGATCACTCACGTCTGTGCTTGTTCTCAACCGGGCTTACTTTCAAGCATCGGCGTCCTTGTCGCCCTGCGGCTTCGGCAGGCGCCCGGCCTTGCGTAGCGCATCGCGCAGCACGTATTCGATCTGCGCGTTGAGGCTGCGCAGTTCGTCGTCGGCCCAGCGCTGCGCGGCGGCCAGCACGTCGGCGTTGATGCGCAGCGGGTAGGCCTTCTTCTCGCTCACTCGCGCTCCTGGCGGCCGCTGTGGCGGCGCAGGTGCATCACCATCGACACGATCAACACATTCACACCGACGAGCATGCCGATCACCACCGCGTAGATGCCGGCGCGGTTGTCGCCGGCCCAGTACAGGCAGGCAGCACCGATCAGGATGACCAGGCTGATCAGGGCCCAGCGCAGCCCCAGGCCGCGCGCGCGGTCGTCGTCGTCCGCACCGATGGAGGCGGCGATTGCCAATGCAGGCAAGCCGGAAAGCGCGACGACCAACGGCACCATGACATTCATTGCATCACCTCAATACAGCGAGCCGGCGTTGACCACCGGTTGGGTACCACGATCAGAACACAACACGGTGAGCAGGTTGCTGACCATGTGCGCCTTGCGCTCTTCGTCCAGCTGCACCACGCCGTTTTTCTGCAGTTCGGCCAGCGCCATTTCGACCATGCCCACCGCACCGGCAACGATGCGCGTGCGTGCGGCGATCACCGCATTGGCCTGCTGGCGTTGCAGCATGGCCTGGGCGATTTCCGGCGCGTAGGCCAGGTGGCTGATGCGCGCTTCGATCACGTCCACGCCGGCCTGGGTCAGGCGCTCGTCCAGATGGCGCTTGAGCTGTTCGCTGATTTCGGCCGGATGGCTGCGCAGCGAGATCTGATCGTCTTCGTGCTGGTCGTACGGGTAGCTGGTGGCCATCGCGCGCAGCGCCGCTTCGGACTGGATATGCACGAAGCTTTCGTAATCGTCGACGTTGTAGACCGCCTCGGAAGCGTCCAGCACCTGCCACACGATGACCGCAGCGATCTCGATCGGGCTGCCGTCCAGTTCGTTGACCTTGAGCCGGCCGCTCTCGAAGTTGCGCACGCGCTGGCTGACCCGGCGCTTGGAATAGAAGGGGCTGTTCCAGCGCAGGCCCGGGTCCTTGACCGTGCCGACGTACTTGCCGAACAGGCTCAGCACCGCCGCCTGGTTCGGCTCCAGCGTGTACAGGCCGGCCAGCATGAAGATGCCCGCCGCCACCACCAGCAGCGCAATCAGCAGCACGCCTGGAGTCGGGCTGCCGGCCGCCAGGGTGGTGAGAATGAACCAGGCGGCGCCCGCGCATGCGGCGCCAGCGGCGAGGATGACCGGAATGCCCGGCAGTGAGCTGATCGGCTTCTCTTTCATGAGGTGGGTGTCCTTGGGGAGTGGAAAAAAGATATCAAAGTGATATCAGTTGGTGCAAGTCGCGCAACCGGCGGCCATGGTGATGGCCCGTTAGAATGGCGGCCCCCTCCCGATCTGGACTGCGCTCATGACTACTCTCGGCACGCCGTTGTCGCCTTCCGCCACCCGCGTGTTGTTGCTGGGCTCGGGCGAGCTGGGCAAGGAAGTAGCGATCGAATTGCAGCGCTTCGGGGTGGAAGTGATCGCCGCCGATCGCTATGCCGACGCGCCGGCGATGCAGGTGGCGCACCGTTCGCACGTGCTGGACATGCTTGATCCCCAGGCGCTGCGCGCGCTGATCGCCCGGGAGCAGCCGCATCTGATCGTGCCGGAGATCGAGGCGATCCATACCGAAACGCTGCTCGCGCTGGAACGCGAGCAGGGCCAGCGGGTCATCCCGACCGCGCGCGCCGCTCGCCTGACCATGGACCGCGAGGGCATCCGCCGCCTGGCTGCCGAAACACTGGGCCTGCCGACCTCGCCGTATCGCTTCGTCGACACGGCTGCCGAGTATCGCGAGGCGATCGCCGCGGTGGGCCTGCCGTGCGTGGTCAAGCCGGTGATGTCGTCCTCGGGCAAGGGCCAGAGCACCCTGCGCAGCGAGGCGGACATCGAGGCGGCCTGGGACTACGCGCAGACCGGCGGACGTGCCGGTGCCGGCCGCTGCATCGTCGAGGGCTTCATCGACTTCGATTACGAGATCACCTTGTTGACCGTACGGCACGCCGGTGGCACCTCGTTCTGCAACCCGATCGGGCATTGGCAGAAGGACGGCGACTACCGCGAGAGCTGGCAGCCGCAGCCGATGTCAGCGGCCGCCTTGCAGCGCTCGCAGCAGATCGCGCAGGCCATCACCGACGACCTGGGCGGTCTGGGTCTGTTCGGGGTGGAATTGTTCGTCAAGGGCGACGAGGTGTGGTTCAGCGAAGTCTCGCCACGACCGCACGACACCGGCCTGGTCACGCTGGTCTCACAGGAGCTGAGCGAATTCGCCCTGCACGCGCGCGCGATTCTCGGCCTGCCGGTCGGTGCGGAAAACGGCGGCGTGATCCGTCAGAGCGGCCCGTCGGCCTCGTGCGCGCTGCTGGCGCATGGTCACGGCGTGCCGGTCTTCGACAATGTCGCGCAGGCCTTGCGCGACCCGGACACCGCACTGCGCCTGTTCGGCAAGCCGCGCGTGGACGGTCACCGCCGCGTCGGCGTCACGCTGGCGCGCGCGGACAGCATCGATGCCGCGCGCGCGAAGGCGCGGGTAGCCGCAGAGGCATTGCAGATCCGGCTGGACTGAGCGCTGCGCTCATCATGGCGCGGTTGCGGCAAACAGCCGCAATCGCACCACGACACAAGCAACCACCCGACGCGTCAAATCCCCAATCCCGAATCACCGCTGCCGAATCACCGCCCCCCAGCCACATCCACCCAAACCGCATGATGGTCGCTGCCATCGGCGATCGCCGCTTCCGGGGTGGTGCTGGCGGGCCAGAAGATGCCGCTGCCGACCAGGGTGAACTGGCGCGAAGGCAGCACGTAGTCCAGCCGCATCGTGCCCGCCTGCGGCCCGAAGTCGCCGGTGACCTGGCGTGGGTCGCCCGCATGTGCAATGCCTTGCGCGGCGTATTCGGCGGTTTTTTCCGGGCCGCCTGCACTATGCGGCGTGGGGTACTGCAGCACCCGCGGGTGCGTGATCAAGGCGCGGATCGCATCGTGCCGGCCGGCGCCGTCGACCGGGTCGTTATTGAGGTCGCCGAGAATGACGAAGCGCGCATCGGCGGGCAGCCCGCCGCAGCGGCCCTGGTCGTCGCACAGCCAGCTGGCGTCCTTGGGATTGTCCAGATACTCGCGCCACAGCCGCAGCTCGTCATGGTTGCGGGCGACGTTACGCTTCTCGGCGCCATCGAACACCGGCGGGGTGGGGTGCGAGACCAGCGCGTGCACCACACCAAGCGGCGTACGCACCGGCACGTCCCAATGCGATTTGGACGACAGCCGCAGTTGCGCCCAGATCGCGTCGCGATAGAACGCTTGTTTGCTGGACGGGTCGGTCGGGCGCAGCGCACCCGGCAGCGCGCTCCATTTCAGCAACTGGAAACTGCGCACCGCCTGCGTGTTGATCGGGTAGCGCGACAGCACCAGCATGCCGTACTGGCCGGGATGCAGCCCGTAACCCCAGGCATCGTTGCCGCGGGTGCGTCCATCGCCACCGACGCTGCCGTTGTTGTCCAGATCCAGGCCGCTCGGCACGCCGGTATTGACCGGGGCCAGGTAGCGATACGGGTAGCGCAACGCTGCGCCGCCGCCCGGCTGGGCGACCTCCAGATAGCGCTGCTGGAACAGATCGGCGGCGCGGTGCTCGGGGTCGAAGTCGAACTCGTTGAGCAGCACCAGATCCGGACGCACCCGCTGCAGCACCGCGGCGATCTTGCGCGCATGCGCGCTGTCGCCCTGCAGTTCGCGCACCAGGCCGCCGGCCTGATCCGAATACAGCGAGGTGTTGTAGGTCGCGATGCGTAGCTGGGCCGGCGCGGAGGCGGCAGTTGCCTTGGCGCTTGTCTCCGAAGAGGTCGCCTGATGGGCGCAGGCGGCGCAGAGCGCGGTCAGCGCAAGCAGTAAGAGAGGTCTGATCATCGCGATATTCTCGCATGTGCAAGACGACAGCCCGATGTCGTCCCGGCGGGGGTCACCCTTCCGGTGCAGCGGCAGGAAGCCCGCGCCATTGGCGGCCGTCGTAGGCCTCCAGCGCGCTGAAGCGGCGCTTGTAGTTCATCTTGGCATGGCCGTCGATCCAGTAGCCCAGATACACATGCGCGCGGCGCTCGCGTTGCGCCCACTGGATCTGCTGCAGGATCGCAAAGGTGCCCAGGCTGCGCGCAGTGGCATCCGGTGCGTAAAACGTATAGACCGCCGACAACGCATGCTCGGTGACATCGGTGACCGCAACGGCGAGCAGCCGCCCAGGCGCATGCGCCACCGCCGGTTCGCGGATTTCCAGGAAGCGTCCATGCGACCAGCCGCCGATCAGGAACTGGTCGAATTCGGTGGCGCCGTGTTCGTCCATGCCGCCGCCAGGATGGCGGTGCTTGAGGTACTGCCGGTACAACGCGAGTTGTTCGTCGGTGCGCTCGGCAGCGACCACGCGCACCACCAGGTCCTGGTTGCGCGCCAGGCAACGGCGCTGGCTGCGATCGGGCCGGAATGCATCCACCGCGATGCGCACCGGCACGCAGGCGCGGCAACGTTCGCAATGCGGCCGGTAGACCAGATCACCGGAGCGACGGAATCCCCATGCCAAGGCCTGCGGATAGATCGCACCCAGACGCGGATCGTGCGGATCCAGCACCAGGTCGCGCGCACGGCGCTCGGACCAGTAGCCACAGGCATGCTCGCCGGTCTGGAACAGGCGCAGGTCGTCATGGGTGTCGGCGTGGATGGCCATGGCGTCAGGATAGCGCCTGCGCGTCGCAACAGCGGCGACTGTCCGCCGGATGAATACGCCCGGTTGCCGCGTCAACGCGCGCGCCGATGGCTCGTTGATGTGGGTGTTGGTGGCAGCGCACGGTGGATCCGGATGCGCCACCCACGCGATGCGGCCCATGCAGGTGCCGCGTGTGGTTCCCACATTCCAGGAGTTTCTCATGACGTCTCGCAAACCGTTTCTCGCACTGGCCGTGCTGGCTGCCCTGTCCACCGGCGCGGTGTTCGCCGCTCCGCCTGCCGCCGGCGATGCGCCGCGTCCTGCCAAGCTCGACAAGAACGGCGATGGCGTGATCGATCGCAGCGAGGCCGCTGCCGATCCCAAGCTGGCCGCACAGTTCGACACGCTGGACACCAACAAGGACGGCAAGCTGTCGCGCGACGAGCGCCCGCATCATCGCGGCCCGGGGCGCGGTGGACGCGGCGAATGGCTGAGCAAGCTCGACACCAACAAGGACGGCCGCATCAGCCGCGAAGAGGCCAAGGCCGACCCCAAGTTCGCCGCGCGCTTCGATGAGATGGACATCAACAAGGACGGCTTTGTCGATCGCGCGGACCGTGAGCTGCGCATGCAGCAGCATCGCGACGCATGGTTTGCCAAGGCCGATACCGACAAGGACGGCAAGCTGAGCAAGGCCGAGTTCGATGCCGCATCCAAGCAGCGTGGCGAGCATGGCCGCTGGGGTCAGGGCGAGCATGGCGATCACGGCAAGCGTCCGATGCCGGCCAAGCCTGCCGCGGGCAACTGAGTTCATCCAGTCGCTTCCCCGGTCGCAGTGCTGCGACCGGGGCAGCACTTTCGTCATACGCAGCATGTAAACCGCAACACGCAACAAGGCGCCGATCGACCAACGGCCTCCCGCGCAAGCAGGAGGCCGTTTTTGTTGACAGGAATGGTCGCACTTGCCGCATGCGGCGATGGCGCCACGCCGGGATCAGAGCATCCCCAGCTTCATGTAGTGCCGCACGATGGGCAGCATGACCGCCGCCGTGCTCACCAGCATCGCGGCCGGGCTGAACATGCAGCGATACAGCAGCGGTGCCCGCGTGGTGCCGCGTCGTTGCGCATCGCGTTCCAGCATCGGGCGCATGACGCGTGGCAGCACCCGGATGGATTGGTAGTTGAGCACCGCCATGCCTGCGCCCAGCAGCAGCAGCGACGTCCATGCGCCGGCATCCAGGCGTTTGAGCAGCAGCGTGCTGCCCACCACCAGCACCGACGTCAGCGTGGTGATGTGCAGGAAACGACGAATCGCCGCTGCTTCGGCGGCGGTCTGCGCAAAGCGCAGCAGATACCAGCACGACCAGTACGTGCCGACGCCGGCAACCAGCACGGCGCCGGCGGCGAATAGAGACGGCAGGCCGAGCCAGAGGCTTAGCGCACCGGCGGCGCCACCCCCGCCCAATGCCGAGCCGGTCAGCCCGCTCACGCCTAATTTGCCCGCGCCCCCCATGCCCGTCAGCACGATGGCCGCGCTCGCCGTCCCCGGCGCGGCCAGCAGGGTTGCCGAGGTCACCGCGGTGGCAAAGGCCACGCTGGGCGCGCTGGCACGGGCCAACTCGCCGAACCGGCGCAGCAGCTCGCCGCGCACGCTGGCACGTGCCCGCGACAGGCGCTTGCGCACGGCCGCATCGCTCAGGCCGAGCAGCGAAGCGACCTGCCGCGAACTCTGGCCTTCGCGATAAAACAGCAGCAGCGTCTCGCGGCTCTCTTCGGGCAATGCAGAAATGATGTCGAGCGCGGCGATCTCTTCTTCCACCTGCAGCAACTGGTCGGCGGGCGAGGGGGCCGGGTCGGCGGCCATCGTGATCGCCAGGTCCGCCGCTTCGCCGCTGAGCGCGCGATGCCGGTTGGCGCGCAGCCAGTCGCGCGCCAGGTTGCGGGTGATCTGCCGCAGCCACGGCAGGAAACTGGCCGGCTGATGCAATTGCGCCAGCCGCTGCCAGGCGCGCAGGAAGGCTTCCTGGGCGATGTCTTCGCTGGCGGCGATATCGCGGGTGATCGCCAGTGCGATGGCGGTCACCGTGTTCTGGCAGGCGCGCACGATGCGGCCGTAGGCCTGCTGGCAGCCGGCGGCGGCGACCGGCAATTCGCGTTGCAACATCAGGTCCAGCGTGTCGGTGTGCATCGGCGCAATCCATGTCCTGGTCCCAGCATGACGCAGGCGAGCAGCGGATGTGACCAACGTGATGGCGGTGGCGCCTGGCGCACCGCCGGGTGACTGCGCTCAGCGCGCCGGCTGGATCCGTACACGCACTTCGTCATCCTCTGCGGCGGGCGGTGCGGTGGTGGCGGGCGCTGGCTGCGCGGCCGGGGGTGCCACTGGCCTGGCCGCATCCGGGGCATTGCGATGGCGCAGCACCACGAACATGGCGACCGCGCCGATCACCAGCAGTAGCACCAGCCGGATGCGCCAGGCCCAGCTGCGCGCATTGGTGCTCGAGCCGTTTTCGCCGTCGCGGAAGGTGTACTCCACATTCGGCAGATCGCGGCGGGTGGTGTCGAGCAGGCGTGCGTCGCGCAGCAGATCGCGGGCGCGCGGCTGATCGTCGGCGTGCACGATCCACACCGTGGGGTAGGCCTGGGCGTTGCCCTGTTCGAGATAGCTGAACTGGCCGCTGCGCTTGCTCTCGTAGGAGCGGCCGTTGCTCATGCGCACGTCGATACCGGCGTTGCGCAGGAGATCGGCCACGCCTTCGGCGGTTTCGATACGTTGACTGCTGAAGATCTTGCGCATGCTTAAAGAGTGCCAGCGATTGCCGAGCAGGGCGCGCTGCGAATGCGCTTGCTCGAGCTGAAAGAAAGGAGCGGCAAGGACGTCGATCCAGGCCGGAAAGTGCAGGCGGCCATCAGCATGCCTGCGCGCGACGAACGCGGTGCAGCGATCAACATGGCGAGTCGTTTGCCGGCACCGCGATCGCGTTGCCGTCGGGCACCACGCGGATCAGGCCTTCCTGGGTGGTGCTGGCGACCAGCACGCCATCGCGGGTGAAGAACTGCCCGCGCGCCAGGCCGCGCGCACCCTGTGCGGTGGGGCTGTCGAGTGAGTACAGCAGCCAGTCGTCGGTGCGGAACGGGCGGTGGAACCACAGTGCGTGATCGAGCGAGGCCATCTGCACATTCGGCGTGTAGTAGCTGATGCCATGCGGAAAGGTGGAGGTGCCCAGCAGCTGAAAATCCGAGGCATAGGCCAGCAAGGCCTGGTGCAGGCCGACGTCTTCGCCGACCGGGTCGCTCAGGCGCAGCCACATCTGCTGGAATGGCGGGCGCCTGGGCGGCTTGAGTTCGTCGCGCGGAAACACATGGCGAAACTCGAACGGGCCGCCACGCGACAGCCAGCGCTGCACCTTGGCAGGCAGTTTCTCCAGCACCTCCGCTGCCAGCGGCGGGGTGGGTTCGATGTCTTCGGGCGGCGGCACCACCGGCATCGCGGACTGGTGTTCGGCGCCGTCTTCGCGCTGCTGGAACGAGGCCGCGCAGAAGAAGATCACCTTGCCATGCTGGATCGCGGTGACCCGGCGCACCGAAAAACTGCCGCCATCGCGGGTGCGGTCGACGTCGTAGACGATCGGGTGGTCGATATTGCCGGCGCGCAGGAAATAGGCATGCAGAGAGTGCGCCTGGCGGCCGTTGTCCACGGTGGCCTGCGCGGCGGCCAGTGCCTGGCCCAGCACCTGTCCGCCGAACACGTACTTGGTGCCGATATCGCGGCTCTGGCCGCGGAACAGGTTGTCTTCCAGGCGCTCCAGCGACAGCAGGCTGATCAGTTCGGAGACGACGGGTTCGGCAGTGGCGGACAAGGGGCTGGCCTGGGCGTGCGACGGACCGAGATTATAGCGGGCCGCCCCCTGCGCGCCGCGCGGGAGCGCCTTCAGGCCTTCTGCAGCCGCGCCACCAGGCCGTGCAAGGCGGCCTGCGCATCCGGCGCGTACCAGCCGTCGATGAAGCGCTCCAGCTGGATCAGCTCCGGCGCCAGTGCCGCGCGCAGATCGGCGCGGGCGATCGCGCGCGTGGCCAGCATCGGCTGGCGCGGCAGCTGCTGCAGGTCCTGCAGCCAGGCCACCGCGCGGGCGGTGACCAATTCGCCATCGACCAGTTCGTCGACCAGGCCGATCGTGACCGCCTGCTCGGCCGGCAGCAGCTGCCCGGAGATCAGCAGGCGCTCGGCGCGGTGCGCGCCGACCACGCGGCGCAGCAGGCGCTGGATGCCTTCCGGCGCAGCCAGGCCCACCTGCACCTCGTTCAAGCCGATCGCATACGGTTTGGCGGTATCGGCGCTGCGTGCCATCACCCGGTAGTCGCAGCACAGCGCCAGCACGCAGCCGCCGGCCGGCGCATGCCCGCCGATGGCCGCGACCACCGGCACGCGGCTGTTGGCCAGCGCCTGCGCGGCCTCGAAGAAGGCCGTCCAGCTGGCCAGCAACGCGGCGCGGTCGGTGCCATGCGCCAGCAGGTGCGGCACGTCCATGCCACCGGAAAAGATCCGCTCGCTGCCCGACAGCACGATGCCGTCGGTCTCCTCGCCGGCCTGCTGCACCGCAACGCTCAGGGCCTGGCACAGCGCACTGTCCAGTGCATTGACCGGCGGGCGCGCCAGACGGATTTCGCGAAGACGGCCATGGTCTAAGATCTGGATGCTCATTCGGGGCTCCTGGAGGTTGGGTCATGATAGACGGCAGTCGAAGCAGGCAGCGCATATATGCACGCGTGCTCGGTGCATGGGTGATGCTGGCAAGTGCAGGCGCTGGCGCGCAGTGCCTGCCCGAGTTCAAGGGCGGCTGGATCCGCATTCCGCCACCCGGTGGCATGGGCATGGCAGCGGGCTTCGGGCAGTTCCACAATGGCTGTGCGCAGCCGTCGAAGGTCACCGCGGCCAAGAGCAGTGCGTTTGCCGATGTGTCCATCCACGAGACCACGCAAACCAACGGCGTCAGCCGCATGCGCGCGGTGCCGGAGCTGGCATTGCCGGCCGGCAAGTCGGTGCCGCTTGCACCGGGCGGCCTGCATCTGATGCTGATGGAAGCGCGTGCGCCGCTGCAGGAAGGCGCGCAGGTGCCGGTGACCTTTACCTTGCAGGATGGCCGCGAGGTCAAGACCACGCTGCAGGCGCGCAAGCGCGCGCCGGGTTCGTAGACGCGCGCAGTGCGCGGCTGAGCGGAGTCTGGGTCCTGCAGTGTTTGCCGAGCCCACTGCGCGATGTTGCCGATCAAACGCGATGCGTGGTGGCGAGCAGGCTGCCACTTCACTGTGTCGATCTCGATCACGCGGCCTGTCGGTGGTATCGCGCAGCGGCAGGACAGGAGCGCTGCAAACAACAACGGCGGCTCCCGGAAGAGCCGCCGTCGTCTTATGGCGCTGGCGAGCCAGCGCGCAACTGGCAAGTCTCAGCTGCTGGCGGCGCGTACCGCATCCGGCAGCGATGCGCTCTTGCCGGTCTGCGTATCGATCCACACCACCACCACGTTGCCATCGGAATACAGCACGCCCTCGTCCTTCTGGTCGAGGATGCGGTGGCCGATGGTGATGCTGCTGCTGCCCAGGCGCTCGACGAACAGTTCCACCAGGATGTCGTTCGGCCATATCAGCGGGCGCTTGTAGTTGACGTTGGTGGCCGCGACCACCGGCGCGATGCGGTCGGTCATCGCCACGCCTTCAACGCCCAGCATCCAGCGCACGCGCGCTTCCTCCAGGTACGAAATGTACTTGGCGTTGTTGACATGGCCCATGCTGTCCATGTCGCGCCAGCGCACGCTGATCGGGATGCGTGCCAACACCTTGTGCTCTTCGCTCATCAGCTTGCCTTCTTCTTTGCGGTTTTCTTGGTGGCGGACTTGGCGACTTTCGCCACCTTCTCCGGTTTGACCTTGCGTGGCGGGCGCGCATCGGGCTTGTTGGCCATCGCCGCCGGCCGGGTCTCGCGCGCCTTCACCGATGGCAGCATCTTGGCCAGGAACTGCCCGGTGTAGGACGCCTTGTGCGCGGCCACATCTTCCGGCGTGCCGGAGACCAGGATGCTGCCGCCGCGATGGCCGCCTTCCGGGCCCAGATCCACGATCCAGTCGGCGGTCTTGATCACGTCCAGATTGTGTTCGATCACCACCACCGTGTTGCCCTCGTCGCGCAGCTTGTGCAGCACGCCGAGCAGCGCTTCGATGTCGTGGAAGTGCAGGCCGGTGGTCGGCTCATCGAGGATGTACAGGGTGCGTCCGGTATCGCGACGCGACAGCTCCTTGGACAACTTGACGCGCTGCGCCTCACCGCCGGACAGCGTGGTCGCGCTCTGGCCCAGCTTGATGTAACTCAGGCCCACATCCACCAGCGTTTCCAGCTTGCGTGCGATCGACGGCACCGGCTCGAACAGCCGCAGCGCGTCCTCGACGGTCATCTGCAGCACGTCGCTGATGTTGAAACCCTTATAGCGGATCTCCAGCGTCTCGCGGTTGTAGCGCTTGCCGTGGCAGACATCGCAGGGCACGTAGACGTCGGGCAGGAAGTGCATCTCCACCTTGATCAGGCCATCGCCCTGGCAGGCCTCGCAGCGGCCGCCGCGCACGTTGAAGCTGAAACGGCCCGGCGAATAGCCGCGCGCGCGCGCTTCCGGCACCTGCGCGAACAACTCGCGCAACGGGGTGAACATGCCGGTGTAGGTGGCTGGATTGGAGCGCGGCGTGCGCCCGATCGGCGACTGGTCGATATCCACGACCTTGTCGAACAGATCCAGATTCTCCACCTCGCGATGCGCGGCCACCGGATGCGAGGCGCCGTTGATCTCGTTGGCCGCCAGCGAGAACAAGGTGTCGTTGATCAGCGTGGACTTGCCCGAGCCGGACACGCCGGTGATGCAGGTCAACAGGCCGGCCGGAATATCCAGGTCGACATTCTTCAGGTTGTTGCCGGTCGCCCCGCGCAGATGCAACATCATCTTCGGGTTGGGCTTGTGGCGCTGCTTGGGAATCTCGATGCGGCGCTTGCCCGACAGGTACTGGCCGGTCAGCGAGCCGGGTGCATCCAGGATGTCCTGCAACGAGCCTTGCGCGCAGATTTCGCCACCGTGCACGCCGGCGCCGGGGCCGATGTCCAGCACGTAATCGGCCAGGCGGATCGCGTCTTCGTCATGCTCGACGACGATCACGGTATTGCCCAGGTCGCGCAGCCGCGTCAGCGTGCCCAGCAGGCGTTCGTTGTCGCGCTGATGCAGGCCGATCGATGGCTCGTCCAGCACATACATCACCCCGACCAGGCCGGCACCGATTTGGCTGGCCAGCCGGATGCGCTGCGCCTCGCCACCGGACAAGGTATCGGCCTTGCGTTCCAGGGTCAGGTAATCCAGGCCCACGTCGACCAGGAAGCCCAGCCGCTCGCCGATCTCCTTGACGATCTTGCTGGCGATCTCGCCACGCCAACCCGGCAGCGACAAGCCGCGGAAAAAGCTCAATGCCTCGTTGACCGGCAGCACCACCAGCTCGGGCAACGGGCGGTCGGCGACGAACACGTTGCGCGCGGCACGGTTCAGGCGCGTGCCGTTGCAGGCTGGGCAGGGCTGCTGGCTGACGTACTTGGTCAGCTCTTCGCGCACGGCCGGCGATTCGGTTTCGCGGTAGCGGCGTTCCAGGTTCGGCAGGATGCCCTCGAAGCGGTGCTTGCGCGTGGTGCGCCCGCCCGCATCGGTGAAGTAGGTGAAACTGATCACCTCATCGCCGCTGCCGAACAGCACCGCCTGGCGCACCTTGGCTGGCAGCGTGTTCCACACCGCGTCCACGTCGAACTTGTAGTGCTTGGCCAGCGAGGCGATCAGCTGGAAATAATAGGCATTGCGCCGATCCCAGCCGCGCACCGCGCCGGCCGACAGCGACAGCTCCGGATGCACCACGACGCGATCCGGGTCGAAGAACTCGGCCACGCCCAGGCCATCGCAGCTGGGGCAGGCGCCCACCGGTGCGTTGAACGAAAACAGCCGCGGCTCCAGCTCCGGCAGCGAGTAATCGCAGACCGGGCAGCTGTACTTGGACGAGAACAGGTGCGGGGCCGCGGCCGGGTCGTCCAGCGACTGCACCGCGACCATGCCTTCGCCGAGCTTGAGCGCAGTCTCGAAACTTTCCGCCAGTCGTTGCTTGATGTCTTCGCGTGGACGGAAGCGGTCGATCACCGCCTCGATGGTGTGCTTCTGGCGCAGCGCCAGCGGCGGCACCGCGTCGATCTCGTATAGCTCGCCATCCACGCGCACGCGCACAAAGCCCTGCGCGCGCAGCTGCTCGAACACCTGCGCATGCTCGCCCTTGCGCTCGCGGATCACCGGTGCCAGCAGCATGTAACGCTGCTCCTGGTCCTGCGTGAGCATGTGGTCGACCATCTGGCTGACGGTCTGCGCCTCCAGCGGGAAGCCGTGGTCCGGGCAGCGCGGCTGACCGACGCGCGCGTACAGCAGGCGCAGGTAGTCGTAGATCTCGGTGATCGTGCCGACCGTGGAACGCGGGTTGTGCGAGGTCGACTTCTGTTCGATCGAAATCGCCGGGGACAGGCCTTCGATGTGGTCCAGGTCCGGCTTTTCCATCACGCTGAGGAACTGGCGCGCATACGCCGACAGCGACTCGACGTAACGGCGCTGGCCTTCTGCATAGATGGTGTCGAACGCCAACGACGACTTGCCCGAGCCGGACAGGCCGGTGATCACGATCAGTTTGTCGCGAGGCAGGTCGAGGTCGATGTTCTTGAGGTTGTGCGTCCGCGCGCCGCGGATGCGGATGAAATCCATCGCCATGGGGGATCCGATGTCGGGCCGGCGAACCGGCAGTGGTGCGAGCGTGCTCAGCAGGAATGAGTGGCAGTCGATCAGCCTACCCGCCGACCTAGGTGAGGGCAATTGCCCCAAATGCCAGTCTGACCGGGC
This sequence comes from Xanthomonas sp. WHRI 8393, assembly GCF_040203315.1. Lineage (NCBI taxonomy): Bacteria > Pseudomonadati > Pseudomonadota > Gammaproteobacteria > Lysobacterales > Lysobacteraceae > Xanthomonas > Xanthomonas sp. WHRI 8393. The sequence goes on from NZ_JBEGGL010000002.1 coordinate 143,527, forward strand.
GCCTGTGGCGGCCGGATGATGCGTTGCACGGGTGGATCGGGCGGGGTCACGGCCGGCTGGCCGGCAGGTTGACCCCAAACCCCGCCAGCCCGTACAATCCCGCTCCTGTCTGCCCTAGGGCACGTCAGTGCGACCATAATAACTACAGAGGAAAACCTGGTCATGTACGCAGTTCTGGTAACCGGCGGTAAGCAATACCGCGTCGCGCAGGGCGAAACGCTCCGCGTGGAAAAGCTCGATGTCGAAGCTGGCAACGAGATCAAGTTCGACACCGTCCTGATGCTGGGCGATAGCGATGGCATCAAGCTGGGCGATGCGCTGAAGGGCGCCTCGGTCACCGCCAAGGTCGTGGCCCATGGCCGCGCCGACAAGGTGCGCATCATCAAGTTCCGTCGCCGCAAGCACCACATGAAGCGTCAGGGACACCGTCAGCACTACACCGAAATCGAGATCACCGGCATCGCCGGTGGCGATAAGAAGTAAGGAGAACCAGTCATGGCACACAAAAAAGGCGTAGGTTCCTCGCGCAACGGTCGCGATTCCAACCCGAAGTACCTGGGTGTGAAGATCTTCGGTGGCCAGGCCATCGATGCCGGCAACATCATCGTGCGTCAGCGTGGCACCCAGTTCCATCCGGGCGCCGGCGTTGGCCTCGGCCGTGACCACACCCTGTTCGCGCTGGTCGACGGCAAGGTGGAGTTTTCCACCAAGGGCCCGAAGAAGCGTCGCACCGTCAGCGTGGTTGCCGAGGCGTAATCGCCCGCTCCATGCAGGCCAGTCCGTCAGGCATCGCTGCCTGGCGGACGAGACGGAAAGCCCCGCTTTTGCGGGGTTTTTCGTTTGACGGCCGGGAGTGGGGATTCGGGATTGGGGATTCGCAACGGCGGATTTCGAGAGTCCCGGTACCGCTGCTTCCTGCTGTTTCCGCGGCCGCCTAGCGGCGTCCTGCGGTGGTGTTACCAATCCCAAATTACGAATCCCAAATCTCATGAAGTTAGTCGACGAAGCAGAAATCCTGGTCATTGCCGGCAATGGCGGCAATGGCTGTGTCGGCTTTCGCCGCGAGAAGTTCATCCCGCTCGGTGGGCCCGATGGTGGCGACGGCGGTAACGGCGGCAGCGTATGGATCGTGGCCGACGAGAACGTCAATACGCTGGTCGACTTCCGGCATGAGCGCACCTTCAAGGCGCAGCGCGGCGAGAACGGCATGGGCCGCCAGGCCTACGGCAAGGGCGGCGAAGACCGCATCATCGTGGTGCCGGTCGGCACCGTGGTGATGAACGTGCAGACCGACGAAGTCATCGGCGACCTGACCCAGCATGGCGATCGCCTGCTGGTGGCCAAGGGCGGCAAGGGCGGCCTGGGCAACATGCATTTCAAGAGCTCGGTCAATCGCGCGCCGCGCCAGTCCACCACCGGTGAAGAGGGCGAAGAGCGGTTGCTCAAGCTGGAGCTGAAGCTGCTAGCCGATGTTGGCCTGCTGGGCTTTCCCAATGCGGGCAAGAGCACCCTGATTCGCGCGGTGTCCTCGGCAACCCCGAAGGTGGCCGATTACCCGTTCACCACCCTGTATCCGAATCTGGGCGTGGTCAGTGTCGAGGCATACCGCAGCTTCGTCATCGCCGATGTGCCGGGCCTGATCGAGGGCGCGGCCGACGGTGCCGGGCTAGGCACGCAGTTCCTGCGCCATCTGCAGCGCACCCGTCTGCTGCTGCATCTGGTGGACATTTCGCCGATGGATGGTGGGGTGGAGGCGTCGCCGGTGGATCAGGTGCGCACCATCGAGCGCGAGCTGGAGCGCCACGATCCGGAGTTGCTGAAGAAGCCGCGCTGGCTGGTGCTCAACAAGGCCGACCTGATGTTCGAGGACGAGGCGCGCGCTGCGGCCGAGACGATCGTGGCCGAACTCGGCTGGACCGCGCCGTGGTATCTGGTCTCGGCGCTGGGTCGCGATGGCACCTTCCCGATCATGAAGGACATCATGGCGTTCTTCGACCGTCAGCGCGAGGACGAGCTCGAGGCGCGCAATGCCGGCTGAGCGCATGCGCAGGCACACAAAAAACCCGGCCAAGGCCGGGTTTTTCTATGCCACCGCAAGCCAGGCCTGCGGTGATGCCAGCACGGCTCGCTTACGCGGCCTTGATGGCCTTGATGCGAGCGGTCAGGCGGCTCTTGTGACGCGCAGCCTTGTTCTTGTGAATCAGGCCACGGGCGCTGAAACGGTCGAGGATGGGCTGGGCAACGGCGAAAGCAGCTTCGGCGCCTGCAGCATCGTTGGCGTCAAGGGCCTTGATCACCTTCTTGACGGCGGTGCGCAGCATCGAACGCTGGCCCGTGTTGCGCTCATTGCGCACGACGGTCTGCTTGGCGCGCTTCTTGGCGGACTTGATATTGGCCACGGTGGTGGGTTCCTGAAAAATCGGTGTAGTGGAAAAAGCAAGCGGGAAAGTATGATGGGCTTAGTTATGTACGTCAAGTCAGTTGTCAAGAGGGATGCAGCGTGAGCAAGCCCGGCATGTTGAGAGGCCTGCTCTCATTCAGCAGTATGACCATGGTGTCGCGGGTGTTGGGCCTGATCCGCGACCAGGCGATCTCCACCACCTTCGGCGCCAATGCGGTGACCGACGCGTTCTGGGTGGCGTTCCGGATCCCCAATTTCCTGCGGCGGCTGTTCGCCGAGGGCTCGTTCGCCACTGCCTTCGTGCCGGTGTTCACCGAGGTCAAGGAGACCCGCCCGCATCCCGACCTGCGCGAGCTGATGTCGCGGGTGTCCGGCACGCTCGGCGGCATGTTGCTGCTGATCACCGCGCTGGGGCTGATCTTCACCCCGCAGCTGGCGTCGGTGTTTTCCGATGGCGCGGCCACCGATCCGGATAAATACGGCCTGCTGGTCGATTTGTTGCGGCTGACGTTTCCGTTTCTGTTGTTCGTCTCGTTGACCGCGCTGGCGGGCGGGGCGCTCAACAGCTTCCAGCGGTTTGCGATTCCGGCGCTGACGCCGGTGATCCTCAACCTGTGCATGATCGCCGGCGCGCTGTGGCTGGCGCCGCGGCTGGACGTGCCGATCCTGGCGCTGGGCTGGGCGGTGCTGGTGGCCGGGGCGCTGCAGTTGCTGTTTCAGCTGCCGGCCCTGAAGGGCATCGACCTGCTGACGCTGCCGCGTTGGGGCTGGACGCACCCGGATGTGCGCAAGGTGCTGACCCTGATGATTCCGACCCTGTTCGGTTCGTCGATCGCACAGATCAACCTGATGCTTGACACGGTGATCGCCGCACGGCTGGCCGACGGCTCGCAGTCGTGGCTGTCGCTGGCCGACCGGTTCCTGGAACTGCCGCTGGGCGTGTTCGGGGTGGCGCTGGGCACGGTGATCCTGCCGGCGCTGGCGCGCCATCACGTCAAGACCGACCGCAGCGCGTTCTCCGGCGCGCTGGACTGGGGGTTCCGCACCACGCTGCTGATCGCGATGCCGGCGATGCTCGGCCTGCTGCTGCTGGCCGAGCCGCTGGTGGCGACCTTGTTCCAGTACCGCCAGTTCACCGCCTTCGATACGCGCATGACCGCGATGTCGGTCTACGGCCTGAGCTTCGGCCTGCCGGCGTACGCCATGCTCAAGGTGTTGTTGCCGGCCTTCTACGCCCGTCAGGACACCCGCACTCCGGTGCGTGCCGGTGTGGCGGCGTTGATCGCCAACATGGTGTTCAACTTCGCGTTGCTGGCGGTGGTCTACCAGATCATGGTGCCGCCCGAGCTCAAGGCGCAGGGCGTGATGCAGGCGCTGGGCAAGCAGCCGGGCCTGCATCTGGCGCTGGGCATTGCCAGTGCACTGTCCAGTTATCTCAACCTGGGTTTGCTGTGGTACTGGCTGGGCAAGTCCGGCGTGTACCAGCGCCGGCCGGGTTGGGCTGGCTATGCGCTGCGCCTGCTGCTGGCATGCGCGGCGATGGTGGCGGTGCTGTTGGGCCTGCTGTGGTGGCTGCCATCGTTCACCGTGATGGACAAGTGGGATCGCATCGGCTGGCTGGTGGTGCTGGTCGGCAGCGGTGGGGCGACCTACCTGGTGGCGCAAGTGGCGCTGGGATTGCGGCCGCGGCATCTGCGCGAGGGCTAGTCGTCCGCCGAGCTGGCCGAGTGGGTGCAGAGCCAGCCGTCATGCACGGTGGGCGGGGCCGGTCCCGGGCCGGGAAGGCGCGCAATCGTCTGCCCGCTTCCGGGACGCGGCGGCACAGGCCCGCCCGGGGCCGCGCCCATGCGGATTGACAGGCACGGCTATACTTGCGGGTTATGCATCAACGAGGGTCGGCCGGCAGGCCGGCATCTGTTTGGATCGAGGAATGAGCAGGCTGTTTAGAGACGTCGAGGGCGGGACGCTGTTCCCGCACGGAAGCGTGGTCTGCATCGGCGCCTTCGATGGCCTGCACCTGGGGCATCGGGCATTGGTGCAGCACGCAGTCGCGCGCGCGCGCGCGCTGGGGGTGCCGGCGGTGGCGGTGAGCTTCGAGCCGCTGCCGCGCGAGTTTTTCGCCCCGGCCGCGCCGCCGCCGCGGCTGACCCTGGCCCGCGCCAAGATCGAAGGGCTGCACGGCTTCGGTGCCGACAGCGTGGGCATGATCCGTTTCGACGGTCGCCTGTCGGCGATGAGTGCCGAAGACTTCGTGCGCCTGGCCCTGGTCGGCCGACTGTGCGCCAAAGAGGTCTGGATCGGCCCGGAGTTCCGTTTCGGCCATCGGCGTGGCGGCGATATCGGCCTGCTGCGCTCGCTTGGTGCGCACTACGGCTTTGCAGCGGGCGAAATCGCGCCGGTGCACCTGCACGGCGAGCGCATCTCGGCCACGCGCATCCGCGAGCTGCTGGGCGCGGGCGAGTTCGCGCACGCCGGGCAATTGCTTGGCCGTCCGTATGCCATCGGCGGGCGGGTGGTGCGCGGCAAGCAGCTCGGCCGCACCCTCGGCTATCCCACCGCCAATCTGCGCTTTCCGCGCACGCCGGCGCTGTCGGGCATTTATGCGACCTGGGTGCATGGCGTAGCCGAGCGGCCGTGGCCGTCGGTCTCGAGCTTTGGCACGCGCCCGACCGTGGCCGGCGTGGAGCCGCTGCTGGAAGCGCATCTGTTCGATTTCCAGGGCGATCTGTATGGCCGGCATATCGAGGTCGAATTCGTCGCCAAGCTGCGCGACGAAGAGAAGTTCGATGGCCTGGACGCGCTGACGGTGCAGATGCATCGTGATGCCGAGCAGGCGCGTGCGGTGTTGGACAGGCACGCAGTTTCTGCAACACATGCGAGTTCCTCGCAACAGCCCGCCTATGATGCGAGTCCCTCGCAAGAGCCCGCACATCCATGTGCGGACTTTTTAAAAATCCAGCGCAACGGTAGAGACCTGTGACCCAAGACTACAAAGCCACTCTCCATCTGCCCGCGACGGAATTCCCGATGCGTGGCGACCTGCCCAAGCGCGAGCCGGCAATGCTGGACCGCTGGGAGCGCGAGGGGCTGTACGCGCAACTGCGCGCCAATGCGGCAGGGCGCCCGCTGTTCGTGCTGCACGACGGCCCGCCGTATGCCAATGGCCAGATCCATCTGGGCCATGCGGTCAACAAGATCCTCAAGGACATCATCGTCAAGTCGAAGTATCTGGCTGGCTTCGATGCGCCCTACATCCCGGGCTGGGATTGCCACGGCCTGCCGATCGAGATCGCGATCGAGAAAAAGTACGGCAAGGTCGGCGTCAAGCTCGATGCCGCCGAGTTCCGCCAGAAGTGCCGCGAGTACGCCACCGAGCAGATCGATCTGCAGCGCCGCGATTTCAAGCGCCTGGGCGTGATCGGCGATTGGGACAACCCGTACAAGACGCTGGATTTCCGCTTCGAAGCCAACGAGATCCGCGCGCTGGCCAAGGTGGTCGACAATGGCCACCTGACCCGTGGCGTGAAGCCGGTGCACTGGTGCTTCGATTGCGGCTCGGCGCTGGCCGAAGCCGAGATCGAATACGCCGACAAGGTGTCGCCGACGGTGGATATCGCCTATCCGGCGCGTGATCCGGCGGCTGTCGCTGCCGCGTTCGGCGCCAGCCTGCCGGCGGGCGTGGGCGTGGCGGTGCCGATCTGGACCACCACGCCGTGGACACTGCCGGCGTCGCTGGCGGTGAGCCTGGGCGCGGAACTGGACTACGTGCTGGTCGAAGGCCCGGCCGATCGCGGCCAGCCGCGCTGGTTGGTGGTGGCCGAGGCCCTGGCCGGCAAGGCGCTGTCGCGCTATGGCGTGGACACGGTGGTGGTGCACGGCCATGCCAAGGGCGCGGCGCTGGAGCAGATGCTGCTGAACCACCCGTTCTATGCCGAGCGCGAGATTCCGCTGCTGCTGGGCGACCACGTGTCGGCCGAGGACGGTACCGGCGCGGTGCATACCGCACCGGGCCATGGCCAGGAGGACTACCAGGTCTCCAAGCAGTACGGCCTGCTCGAGCGTTACGGCGCGGCGCAGATCAACCCGGTGGACGGGCGCGGCGTGTACCTGCCGTCGACGCCGCCGCTGGGCGACACTGTCTTGGCCGGGCTGCACATCTGGAAAGCCAACGACATCATCATCGAGGCGCTGCGCGATACCGGCGTGTTGCTGGCGGCCAGCAAGATGGAGCACAGCTATCCGCATTGCTGGCGGCACAAGACGCCGATCGCGTTCCGTGCCACGCCGCAGTGGTTCATCTCGATGGAGCAGGCCAACCTGCGCGCCGATGCGCTCAAGGCCATCGACAACGTGCACTGGTATCCGTCCTGGGGCCAGGCGCGTATCGCCGGTATGGTCGACGGTCGTCCGGACTGGACCATCTCGCGCCAGCGCACCTGGGGCGTGCCGATCGCCTTGTTCGTGCATCGCGAAACCGGCGAGCCGCATCCGCGCAGCACCGAGTTGCTGCGCCAGGTCGCCGACCGGGTGGAGCTGGGCGGCGTGGACGTGTGGTACACGCTGGATGCGGCCGAACTGCTGGGCGACGAGGCGGCCGATTACGACAAGATCACCGACATCCTGGATGTGTGGTTCGACTCCGGCGTGACCCACGAGGCGGTGCTGGTGGACCGCGGCCTGCCCAAGCCGGCCGACCTGTACCTGGAAGGCTCCGACCAGCACCGTGGCTGGTTCCAGTCCTCGCTGCTGACCGGCGTGGCGATGGACAAGGCGGCGCCGTACAAGCAGTGCCTGACCCACGGCTTCACCGTGGACGAGCACGGCCGCAAGATGTCCAAGTCGCTCGGCAACGGCATCGAGCCGCAGGACATCATGAAGACCCTGGGCGCGGACATCCTGCGCCTGTGGATCGCCTCGGCCGATTACAGCAACGAGATGTCGCTGTCGCAGGAGATCCTCAAGCGCAATGCCGATGCGTATCGCCGCCTGCGCAATACCGCGCGCTTCCTGCTCGGCAACCTGCACGGCTTCGATCCGCTGCAACACCTGGTGGCGCTGGACGACATGGTGCTGCTGGACCGCTGGATCGTGCACCGCGCGCACGAATTGCAGGAAAAGATCGTTGCCGCGTATGCGCGCTACGACTTTGCCGAAATCGTGCAGGCGCTGCTGAATTTCTGCAGCGTCGACCTGGGCTCGCTGTATCTGGACGTGACCAAGGACCGCCTGTACACGATGGCCGAGGATGCACGCGGCCGCCGCTCGGCGCAGAGCGCGATGTATCACGTGGCCGAGGCGTTCGTGCGCTGGATCGCGCCGGTGCTGAGCTTCACCGCCGAGGAACTGTGGGGCTACCTGCCGGGCAAGCGGGTTGACAACGTGTTGTTCGCCACCTGGTACGACGGCCTGGCGCCTTTGCCGGCCGACGCCGTGCTGAGCAGTGCCGATGTCGACAGGCTGCTGGCCTTGCGCGAGCAGGTGGCCAAGGTGCTGGAGCCGATGCGTGCCAACGGGGCGATCGGCGCGGCGCTGGAAGCGGAGATCACCGTGGCCGCCGATGCGCAGACCGCCGCGCGCTGGCAGCCGCTGGCCGACGAGCTGCGCTTCCTGTTCATCAGTGGAGATGTGACCGTGACCGCGGCCAGCACCGACGACATCTTCGTCAGCGCGCAGCCGACCAGCAAGGCCAAGTGCGTGCGTTGCTGGCACCATCAGGCCAGCGTGGGCAGCGATCCGCGTCACCCGGAACTGTGCAGCCGCTGCGTCAGCAATATCGAAGGCCCCGGCGAGCAACGCCGCTGGTTCTGACGGTGTTGCGTGAAGGCGCGCGGCGGGCAGGTCCTGCCACGCGTTGTCGAGACCCCGTACGGGCTGCGTGCGCCTCTATCGCGGCATCATGGGCAGGCGCTGGTGCCGGATGACGAGTGCCTCGGCGCTGCACGCACGCCCTTGCTGAAGCGTGGCGCATGCGGCACGGCGGAGCGGGGTAGCCGGCTCCGGTGCCCATGCCATCCTTGCCTGCCTGTCATCCAGCTTTCTTCAGCTTCATCTGCCACCGCCGTCACCTATCGCCATCCAGGCATCTTCTCCGGCGTCGGAGAAGTCACCACCAACTGCGACCTTCCGACATGAGTCAACGCCCCAAACCCTCCGGCCTGATCTGGTTGCTGCTGTCGGCACTCGTGATCGGGCTGGACCAGTGGAGCAAGGCCTGGGTGCTGTCCAGCCTGCCCGAATACACCCCGGTGCCGGTGATCGACGGCTTCTGGAACTGGTACCGCACCTACAACACCGGCGCGGCCTTCAGCTTCCTGAGCGATGCCGGCGGCTGGCAGCTGTGGTTCTTCACCGCGCTGGCGGTGGGCATCAGTGGGCTGCTGGCGTTCTGGCTGTCGCGCACCGCACGCAGCGAATGGCGCAGCGCGCTGCCGTATGCGCTGGTGATTGGCGGGGCGATCGGCAACGTGATCGACCGCCTGATGCACGGCCACGTGGTCGATTTCATCCAGTGGTACATCGGCACCCATACCTGGCCGGCGTTCAACATCGCCGACTCGGCGATCGTGGGCGGCGCCATCGGGATTGCGGTATTCGGTCTGTTCGACACGGCCGGCAAGCAGAAGTCGGAAATCGGGAATCGACGCTGAAGTCGTGGCGCACCGGCGCCGCCCGGTCTCATCCTCCAGTCCCCATTCCCGTAGAATGCCCGCCATGGATGTCCTGCTCGCCAATCCCCGTGGTTTCTGTGCCGGCGTCGACCGTGCGATCGAGATCGTCAAGCGTGCGATCGAAACGCTGGGCGCGCCGATCTATGTGCGCCATGAGGTGGTACACAACCGTTTCGTGGTCGACGACCTCAAGCAGCGCGGCGCGGTCTTCGTCGAGGAACTGGACGAGGTGCCCGACAACGCCACGGTGATCTTCAGCGCACACGGCGTCTCGCAGGCGGTGCGTCAGGAAGCCGAGCGCCGCGGGCTCAAGGTGTTCGACGCGACCTGTCCGCTGGTGACCAAGGTGCATTTCGAGGTGGCGCGGCATTGCCGGGCCGGCCGCGACGTGGTGCTGATCGGCCACGCCGGGCATCCGGAAGTGGAAGGCACGATGGGGCAGTGGAGCCGCGAGCGCGGTCCGGGCACGATCTATCTGGTCGAGGACATCGAGCAGGTCGTCACGCTGCAGGTCAGCCAGCCGGAGAACCTTGCCTACACCACCCAGACCACGCTGTCGGTGGACGACACCATGGGCATCATCGAGGCCCTGCGTGCGCGCTTCCCGGCGATGCAGGGGCCGCGCCACGACGACATCTGCTACGCCACCCAGAACCGCCAGGACGCGGTGCGCGATCTGGCGCGCCAATGCGATCTGGTGCTGGTGGTCGGTTCGCCCAACAGCTCCAATTCCAATCGCCTCAGCGAGCTGGCTCGGCGCGACGGGGTGGAGTCCTACCTGATCGACAACGCTGGCGAGATCGACCCGGCTTGGATCGTCGGCAAGCAGCACATCGGCCTGACCGCCGGCGCCTCCGCACCGCAGGTGCTGGTCGATGGCGTGCTGGCGCGGTTGCGCGAGCTGGGCGCTGAGGGTGTGTCCGAGCTGGAAGGCGAGCCGGAATCGATGGTTTTCGCGCTGCCCAAGGAACTGCGGTTGCGTCTGGTCAGCTGACGCCGGGCACGCCGGACTGGCTGAGCCGGCGTCCACTGCCTGCAGCAAGTCCGGGTGCCTTACCGTTGCAGGTGGCCATACCGGCCAGCTGCAGCCCGCGTCCGGCGCCGGACATGCCGTCTTCCGCCTGGCGGTGATTGACCGGGCACCGGCTCCGCTCCTACAATTCACGGCTCGCCGGAATAGCTCAGTTGGTAGAGCGGCGCATTCGTAATGCGTAGGTCGTAGGTTCGATTCCTATTTCCGGCACCATCGCTTCAGCACTGGGTCGACCATGGGTCGGCCCAGTTGCGTTTTGGGCCGATCACGCACATCCCGGCACTGCGCCGCCATATACGCCGCACATCACACAGGCCGCAATCGATGGCCGCAACCGCATCTTTTCCGCCCTGCGCAGCGCTGCGACAACATGTCGCACAGTTTTGCGCGCATTAATTGCGGCAGATCATTGCCGATGGGTTTCGTGCAGGTGCAGCAAAGTCTAAAATCAGGGAGCTAACTCGTGTCTTCGGTCTGCGTGGCTGCCTTCCCCCGGGAAGCGCGCCGTCAGGACGAGTCCACATGGATACGACGAACGAGGCTGGCGTTCCTTCGCACTTGGATCGACCGATGATTCCGTTGAAACATCTCGGGCGTGTACTTCGTCCAGGCCTGATGCTGCCGTTCCTGCTGTTGGCAGGCTGCAACTCGGCCATTCTCAATCCGAAAGGCCAGATCGGCCACGACGAGAAGCAGCTGCTGATCACCTCGGTCGTGCTGATGCTGATCGTGGTCATCCCGGTGATCGTGATGACGATTGCGTTCGCGTGGAAATACCGCGCGTCCAACACGAAGGCGCGCTACGAGCCGGACTGGTCGCACTCCACCGCCATCGAAGTGGTGGTGTGGTCGATCCCGTGCGTGATCATCCTGGTGCTGGCGGTGCTGACCTGGCGCTCCTCGCACGCGCTGGATCCGTACCGGCCGCTGGATTCGGACGTCAAGCCGATCACCATCGAAGCGGTGTCGCTGGACTGGAAGTGGATGTTCATCTACCCGGACCAGAACATCGCCACGGTCAACGAGATCGCGTTCCCGGTGCATACGCCGCTGAACTTCAAGATCACCTCCGATACGGTGATGAACTCGTTCTTCATCCCGCACCTGGGCACGATGATCTACGCGATGGCCGGCATGGAAACCAAGCTGCACCTGGTGGCCAACGAGCCGGGCGAATACTTCGGCCTGTCGACCAACTACAGCGGTCACGGCTTCTCGAAGATGAGCTTCAAGGCGCATGCGGTCGATCAGGCCGGCTTCGATGCGTGGGTGGCCAAGGTCAAGGCATCGCCGACCGCGTTGAACGCCGCCGAGTACCAGGTGCTGGCCGCCAATCGCAACGACAAGGAACAGTATCCGGTCACCTACTACTCGTCGGTGCAGGACGGCATGTTCCGCTCGCTCGTCGACAAATACATGAATGGTCCGGGCCATAACAAAGGCCATGGCGACCATCAGGCAGCGGCTGCAGAGCCGGTTGCCATGTGCACTTCTGGAGACAAGTGATGCTAGGCAAACTTACGATCGAGGCGGTTCCGTACCACGAGCCGATCATCATGGTCGCACTCGGTGGTGCCGGCCTGCTCGGCCTGCTCATCGCGGGCGCCATCACCAAGTACAAGCTGTGGGGCTACCTGTGGAAGGAGTGGTTCACCTCGGTGGATCACAAGCGCATCGGTGTGATGTACATCATCGTGGCGCTGGTCATGTTGCTGCGCGGCTTCGCCGATGCGGCGATGATGCGCACCCAGCAGGCGCTGGCGGGTAACGGCGGCGAAGGTGTGCTGCCGCCGCATCACTACGACCAGATCTTCACCGCGCACGGCGTGATCATGATCTTCTTCATGGCCATGCCGTTCATGACCGGCCTGTTGAACCTGATCGTGCCGCTGCAGATCGGCGCACGTGACGTGGCGTTCCCGTTCCTGAACTCGCTGAGCTTCTGGCTGTTCGTGGCCGGTGCGGCGCTGATCAACATCTCGCTGGGTGTCGGCGAATTCGCGCAGACCGGCTGGCTGGCCTACCCGCCGTTGTCGGGGCTGGAATACAGTCCGGGCGTAGGTGTCGACTACTACATCTGGGCGTTGCAGGTCTCAGGCCTGGGCACCTTGCTGACCGGCATCAACTTCTTCGTGACGATCATGCGGATGCGCGCACCGGGCATGACCCTGATGCGCATGCCGATCTTCACCTGGACCGCGCTGATCACCAACATCCTGATCATCGCCGCATTCCCGATCCTGACCGTGGCGCTGGCGCTGCTGGGTGCAGACCGTTACCTGGGCACGCACTTCTTCACCAACGACGGTGGCGGCAACGCCATGATGTACGTCAACCTGATCTGGATCTGGGGTCACCCGGAAGTCTATATCCTGATCCTGCCAGCGTTCGGCATCTTCTCCGAGCTGATCGCGACCTACAGCCGCAAGCGCCTGTTCGGCTACACCTCGATGGTCTACGCGACCTCGTGCATCGGCGTGCTGTCGTTCGTGGTGTGGTTGCATCACTTCTTCACCATGGGCTCGGGTGCCAACGTCAATGCCTTCTTCGGCATCACGACGATGATCATCTCGATCCCGACCGGCGTGAAGATCTTCAACTGGCTGTTCACCATGTTCCGCGGTCGTGTGCACATGACCTCGCCGGTGCTGTGGACGATCGGCTTCATCATCACCTTCACCATCGGCGGCATGACCGGCGTGATGCTGGCGATTCCGGCCGTGGACTTCGTGCTGCACAACAGCCTGTTCCTGATCGCGCACTTCCATAACGTGATCATCGGCGGCGTGGTGTTCGGCTACCTGGCCGGCCTGACCTACTGGTTCCCGAAGGCGTTCGGCTTCAAGCTCAACGAGAAGATCGGCAAGGCCTCGTTCTGGTGCTGGATCATCGGCTTCTTCGTGGCCTTCATGCCGCTGTACGTGCTCGGCTTCATGGGCATGACCCGTCGCATGAACACCTACAACCACCCCGAGTGGGCGCCGTGGCTGTACGTCGCTGCGGCCGGTGCTGCGATCATCGGCCTGGGTATCTTCCTGAACCTGGTGCAGATCGGTTACAGCGTGTGGAAGCGCAAGGAGCACATGGACTACACGGGCGATCCGTGGGATGGCCGTACGCTGGAGTGGGCCACCTCCTCGCCGCCGCCGTTCTACAACTTCGCCGTGCTGCCGCACATCGACGACCGCGATCAGTTCTGGGCCGACAAGCAGAACGGCAAGGGCTGGGTGCGTCCGTCCAAGTACGAGGCGATCCATATGCCGCGCAACACCGGGGCAGGCGTGTATATCGGTGCCTTCAGCGTGCTGATGGGCTTCGGTCTGATCTGGCACATCTGGTGGCTGGCCATCATCGGCCTGGTCGGCATGATCGGCAGCTTCATTGCGCGCACCTTCGATGACGACATCGATTACTGGGTGCCGGCCGACGAAGTGGAGCGCATCGAAAACGCGCGCTTTGCCCTGCTCGAACAGCAACATGCGGCGCAGGCCGCGAAGGTGGTATGACCATGTCTTCCTCGACCACGCTTGACCACGCCGCCCACGCGGGCGGCCACGACGACCACGAACATCACGACGCCGGTGGCAACACCGTCTTCGGGTTCTGGGTCTACCTGATGAGCGACTGCCTGCTGTTCGCCGGCCTGTTCGCCACCTATGCGGTGCTCTCGGGCGCCACGGTGGACGGACCGACCGCCAAGGAGCTGTTCGACCTGAAGTTCGTGCTGGTGGAAACCTTCCTGCTGTTGTTCAGCAGCCTGAGCTTCGGCGTTGCGATGATCTCCGCGCACAAGCGCAGCATGACCGGGCTGTACGCCTGGCTGGGCGTCACCGCACTGCTGGGTATCGGCTTCCTGTGCATGGAAGTGTGGGAGTTCAACCACCTGATCCATGAAGGGGCGGGTCCGGGGCGCAGCGCGTTCCTGTCGGCCTTCTTCACCCTGGTGGGCACGCACGGCCTGCACGTGGCCTCCGGTCTGTTGTGGATGGCAGTGCTGGTGATCCAGATCTCCAAGAACGGCCTGACCCCGCGCAACAGCACGCGTCTGGCCTGCCTGAGCCTGTTCTGGCATTTCCTGGACATCATCTGGATCGGTGTGTTCACCGTCGTCTACCTGCTGGGAGCGCTGTAATGGCCAATCACCACGCGCATGAAACCGCTGCCGACGCACATGCCGGCGGCCTGAAGTCCTACCTGATCGGCTTTGTGATGGCCGTGATCCTCACCGTCATCCCGTTTGCGATGGTGATGAGCGGGGCGTTCTCCAAGGGCGTCACCGTCATCGTGATCTCGCTGATGGCCGCAGTGCAGATGCTGGTGCACATGGTGTACTTCCTGCACATGGATCGCTCGCCCGAGCAGCGCTCCAACGTGCAGGTGGGCCTGTTCTCGCTGCTGATCATCGGCATCGTGATCGTCGGCTCGCTGTGGGTGCTACACAACATGAACGTCAACATGATGCATTGAGACGGCGCTGTGCCGGATTACGGCACGCCGGATCCAAGCATGCTGGACAAAAAGCCGCCGGGTCACCGGCGGCTTTTTTGTGTGTGAATCGCTGCGCAGCATGACCTATGGCATACGGGGAAGCGCGGGCAGGCGCTTAGCATCGTGGGCTTGCCTGTTCCAGGTCCCTGCGGAGTTGCGATGAAGATCCCCACCTTGTTGTCCGTGTCGTTGCTGGCGGCACTGTCGTTGCCTGCGGCCGCACAAACTGCCGCGCCGCAGGACGTGTCGTTCGACGGCACCTTGAAGATCGACGTCGATGCCACCGATCTGGCCCATCGCATCTTCAAGGTCAAAACCACCATGCCGGCCCGGCCGGGCCCGATGACGCTGCTGTATCCGCAGTGGATTCCCGGCAATCACTCGCCGACCGGGCCGATCGACAAGCTCGCCGGTCTGGTGATCAAGGTGGACGGCAAGGTAGTGCCATGGAAGCGCGACCAGTTCGATGTGTATGCCTTCACCGTGGACGTGCCGCAGGGCGCCAGCGAGCTGGTGGCCGAGTTCAAGTTCCTCTCGCCGCAAGCCCCCAACCAGGGCCGGGTGATGATGACCCCGGAGATGCTCAACCTGCAGTGGAACACCACGGCGCTGTATCCGGCCGGCGTCTTCGCACGCAACATCAAGGCCCAGGCCAGCGTCACGCTGCCAGCCGGCTGGAGCTATGCCACGGCGCTGGAGACCGACCGCCGGGTTGGCGACACGGTGACCTTCAAGCCGATCGACTTCGACGACCTGGTCGACTCGCCGATGTTCGCCGGCAAGTACTACAAGCGCGTGGAGCTGAGCGGCGGCAAGCAGCCGGTCTACCTCAACGTGTTCGCCGACGAAGCCAAGTCGCTGGAGGCCAAGCCCGAGCAGATCAAGGCGCATGCATCGCTGGTGCAGCAGATGGACAAGCTCTACGGCGCGCGGCATTTCGACCACTACGAATTCCTGCTGGCGCTGACCAAGAAGTTGGGCGGCATCGGCCTGGAGCACCATCGCTCCAGCGAAAACAGCGGCGTGCCGACCTACTTCACCGAGTGGGACAAGAGCTGGACCGGCCGCGACCTGCTCGCGCACGAATTCAACCATTCCTGGAACGGCAAGTACCGCCGTGGCGCCGACCTGGCCACGCCCAACTTCAACGTGCCGATGGGTGACAGCCTGCTGTGGCTGTACGAAGGCCAGACCCAGTTCTGGGGCGAAGTGATGGCTGCGCGTTCGGGCCTGTGGACGCAGGATCAGGCGCGCGAGATGCTGGCCGGCGTGGCGGCGAACTACGAGCGTGGTCGCCCCGGCATGGCCTGGCGCACCGTGCAGGACACCACCAACGACCCGACCATGTCGATGCGCCGGCCCAAGGCCTACCGTAGCTATCAGATGGCCGAAGACTATTACTCCGGCGGCCAGATGATGTGGCTGGAAGTGGACAGCAAGCTGCGCGCGCTGACCAACAACAAGCGTTCCATCGACGATTTCGGCAAGGCCTTCTTCGGCATGAAGAACGGCGACTGGGACGTCAACCCGTACACCTTCGACGACATCGTCGCCACGCTCAATGGCATCGCCGCCTACGACTGGGCGAGCCTGTTGCGCAGCCGCATGGACGGGCATGGCTCCTTGAACGGCGGTATCGAAGCCAATGGCTGGAAGCTGGTCTATAACGAGGAGCCGAACCTGGCCACCAAGGCCGACGAGAGCGACGACAAGGACGCCAGCCTGACCTATTCGCTTGGCGTGTCCCTGAAGGCCTCTGGCGATATCAGCGATGTGCTGTGGGACGGCCCGGCCTTCAATGCCGGCCTGATCGCCGGCAACACCATCGTGGCGGTCAACGGCCGCGCCTTCAGCAGTGAGGTGATCAAGGACGCGATCAAGGCGGCCAAGGGCACCACCGCGCCTATCGAACTGCTGGTCAAGCGCCTGGACCGCTACGACACCGTGCGCATCGATTACCACGGCGGCCTGCTGTATCCGCATCTGGAACGCATCCCCGGCAAGCCGGATCGCCTGAGCGAGTTGTACAAGCCGCGCTGAGTGGCAGCCGCCCGCTCGCAGCCGTTGAAGCGGGCAATGGCAAGACCTGGAGCTGCATGACCGGCTGCGATCGATCATGTAGCTCCAGACATTGGTTCTGGTCGGTACCGATGCCGACCGACCAAAAGACAGCGCGCCAGCCAAACGCTCGGCGCCATCGATGTCCGAGCGAGAACGCAGCAGCAGGAATGCGCGGTTGCATCCATTCCAGCGCCGCCGCAGCCTGGCCGACTCCCGACTCCCGACTCCCGACTCCCGACTCCCGATTCCCGATTCCCGATTCCCGAATCCCGAATCCCGAATCCCGAATCCCGAATCCCGAATCCCGAGCCAGCGTCGCGCATCCTGAGACCGACGCCGACTATCCTGTCGCTCCAGAAGCGATGGGTTAACTGACGATGGCGAAGGCGAAAACGGCCTATGTCTGCGGCGAGTGCGGCGCCGAATACAACAAGTGGCAGGGGCAATGCACCGAGTGCGGGGTCTGGAACACGCTCAGCGAGATCGTGCTCGAAAGCGCCACGCCCGGCGGCAAGGCCTCGCCTGCGGCATCGCGGCGTAGCGGCTGGGCCGGCAAGGCCGAGGCACCCAAGATCACCGCGCTCAAGGACGTGCAGCAGTCCGAGCAGGCGCGCGTGTCCACCGGCATTGGCGAGTTCGATCGGGTGCTGGGCGGCGGCCTGGTCGAAGGTGCGGTGGTGCTGATCGGTGGCGACCCCGGCATCGGCAAGTCGACGCTGTTGCTGCAGGCGCTGGCGAGCATGGCCAGCACACTGCCGGTGCTGTACGTCACCGGCGAGGAATCGCTGGCACAGGTGGCCGGGCGCGCAGTGCGGCTGGATCTGCCGTTGGAGGGCCTGAACGCGCTGGCTGAAACCGGCATCGAAAACATCCTGCAGCATGCCAGCGTGGCGCGGCCGAAGCTGATCGTGGCCGATTCGGTACAGACGCTGTGGACCGAATCGCTGACCGCAGCGCCGGGCTCGGTCAGCCAGGTACGCGAGAGTGCGGCGCGGCTGGTGCGTTATGCCAAGGAGACCGGCACCGCGGTGTTCCTGGTCGGTCATGTGACCAAGGAAGGCGGCATCGCCGGCCCGCGCGTGCTCGAGCATATGGTCGATGCGGTGCTGTACTTCGAAGGCGAGAGCGGCAGCCGGTTCCGGCTGTTGCGCGCGTTCAAGAACCGCTTCGGTGCGGTCAACGAGCTGGGCGTGTTCGCGATGGGCGAGAAGGGCCTCAAGGAGGTCTCCAATCCGTCGGCGATCTTCCTGTCCGGTGGCAGCACCCAGCAACCGGGCAGCTGCGTGATGGTCACCCGCGAAGGCACCCGGCCGCTGATGGTGGAGGTGCAGGCGCTGGTGGACGCCTCGCCGCTGTCCAATCCGCGGCGCGTGGCGGTGGGTCTGGAGCAGAACCGGCTGGCGATGCTGCTGGCGGTGCTGCACCGCCACGGCGGCATCGTGGTTGGCGACCAGGACGTGTTCGTCAATGTGGTCGGCGGCATCCGTGTGCAGGAAACCGCTGCCGACCTACCGGTGCTGCTGGCGGTGTTGTCCTCGCTGCGCGATCGGCCGCTGTCCGAGAAGACCATCGCCTTTGGCGAAGTGGGCCTGTCCGGCGAGATCCGGCCGGTGCCCAACGGCGAGGACCGTCTGAAAGAGGCCGCAACCCACGGCTTCAAGCGCGCGATCGTGCCCAAGGCCAACGCGCCCAAGACCACCAGCATCAAGGGTATGGAGATCGTCGCGGTGGAGCGGCTGAGCCAGGCGCTGGAAGCGGCCGCCGAGTGATACCGGGGCGGTAGGTGAGCGACTGTCTTTACGGGGCGTCGCTCTGCATGCGATGAGCTGACCCCGCACCGCCGTGCAGTGGGCGGTATGGCTGCCTGCGCCATGCTTGGATGACATCAATGAAGTTTCGGGCTGGCTGTCGCCAGCTCCGGTGACCGTCCGTCGGCCAGCAGGTCGCGATCCGCCATTCGTCGATAAGAAAACGTTTTCAGCGCAGGGCGGCTATGGCAACATGCGCGGCCCGTTGCACTGTGCACCGGATCACGGACAGCGCTCACTGCGCGTTATCAGGAGAAAACACGATGGAATGGATGTTGTTGCCACTCAAGCGCTACGCCGACTTCAATGGCCGCTCGCGCCGCAAGGAATATTGGATGTTCATGCTGCTGCAGGCGATCGTCCTGCTGGTGTTGGGCGGCCTGTTCGGCATCGCGGCTGCACTGATGGGCGGCGAGAACGGTCCTGGTGCACTGGCATGGCTGGTTGCTGCCGTCATGGGGATCGTGGTGCTGGCATTGATTGTGCCGAGCATTGCAGTGACCGTGCGTCGCTTGCACGACCAGGGCAAGTCGGGTTGGTTCTATCTGATCAGCCTGGTGCCTTATGTGGGCGGCTTCATCGTGCTGGTCTTCATGTGCCTGGAAGGCACGCCCGGCCCGAACGAGTACGGCGAGAATCCCAAGCAGTAACCGGGTGCAAGGCCTGATCGAACAATGGCGCGGAGACTCCTCCGCGCCATTGTCGTTTCTGGAGATGTACGGTCGGCGCAGGCTGACCAACAACACGCGTGCGTTTGAGTGCCGGATTCGGCTCGATTGATGCGTTCTTCAACTGCCGGCAAAAACTTGGACGTCCTGCCAGGGTGTAGGAAGCAGTCGGCCGGCAATGCGCCAAGCTCTATTTGTATATCCAATACATTATTGAACTATTAACTGGGTGCGTTTCCACTCAACATGGAGCCGGCGAACAAGCTCTGCCAGTTAATGCCTGACCAGCTCAACGCACGGCAACGGCCGATTCACTGCAATGCAGGCGCCGGTAGCAGGCAGCGAGCGCAGGTCGCCGCCGATCGCCGCGCCTCGCCTTTGCATGGCCGCATCGGTCAACAGGCCGCAGCATGATGGCCGGTGCTGGGGCTGACGACCTTGCCGGGCGTCGGTGCGTCCTTGTCCTGCAGGGCAAGTTCCAGCTTGTACCCATGCGAATACACGGTTCTGATGCGCACCACGCCGCTGTGATTGCACAGCTGCAGCTTCTTGCGCAGCTTGTAGATGTGTTGCTCCATCGTGCGGTCGGTGAACTCGGTGTGGCTACCCCACACCGCCTTGGCCAACTGGCAGCGGCGGAAACACACACCGGGGCTGGAAAACAGCAGCCAGGCGATCGAGAACTCGCGTGCGGTCAACACGATCGGCTTGCCGTGCAGGTATACGGTATTTTCGTCGCGGATCAGCTGGTAGGGGCCCACACTCAGCTGTTGGCTCTCGGGGCACGCCTCGGCCACCGGCGACAGCGCCAATGCTGCGCGCACATGCAGCTCGTGCGAATTGAAGGGTAGGGCGAGCACATCGTGTGCGCCGGCGCGGTACCAGGCCAGGATGTCGTGGGCACAGTCGAAACGCCCCAGCACGATCAGCGGCGTGGGATGGCCGCTGTGGCAGCGTTGCCAGGCCAGCAGCGAGCTGTCGTCCGACGCGACGCAGGTCGCATCGAAGATCAACAGCTCGCAAGGGGAATGCCGCAGCGAGCGCAGAAGTTCGAGTTCATCGGAAAACACCGCAAAACTCGGGGCCAGCGGTGCGAGGCTGGCATTGACCTGCGATGCCAGACGCGCGTCCTGCGTCAACAGGAAAGCCGATCCGTGCTTGCCGGGAAGGTTGCCGTGCATCAGCCGGCCTTCCCATGTCTGCACACGTACCAGGCGTGCGTCGGATGCCTGTTGCGGACAGCAGGCGTCAATACAAAACCCACATGTAGAGATAAGTGCATCGCCATCGCCTTCGGCTGCCAGGGGATCCGACCTGGGGTCGGACGAATGGTATGTACCATTGCCGAGCCAGAAAGTTTCACTGCTGCGTACTTTTCTTCGGCTTTGGGTAGGCCGGCTTTAACGTACGCTCATCTAGGCGTAAAGCAGCTCTTACATCCAGGGCATGCGTCGTCAGTAACTAACAAAATTCCGACATTGCGCAACGCGCAGTCGGTCGACGCGGCGAGACAACGGGCGCGGTCGCGGAGTCCATTCCATTGCGCGTCCAGGTCTATACCACGGTATTGCGATTTGCATGTGCTTGCAGCGCACATGGAATATCTGAGCGATCCGCCGATGCAGCACAACGGCGCGGCCATCGTTTGACGCGCATCTTTCATTTACTGAAGTACCGCGGATGCGGCCATTGCAACGTCATGCCGGGACATCAGTGAAGCCGACGCAAGGCATGGGATTTGGTTGGCCCTGCCAATCTTCTCCGGCTGCCGTCCTGTCTTCAATACGGTTTCGCATGGCGTGCAATGTCCTATGCACGACAGCGCCGGCGGTATGCAAAAAGTGCCCTTTATCTGCATGCCGCATAACTGGGTTGGCAGGAGACAGAGTGAGGTTTTTTGATTTTCTTAGTGCCTTGGAGTGAGAAATTCCATTGGATCCGCTGCATACAATCGGTTGCGCCAGCCAGACCGGCGCATTGTTGTTTTTGCTCATCCCCCTATGAGAGAGCCCGGCATGATCCTTTCAACCTACTTCGCGGCGATCTCTGCGTTGTCGTACGCAGACCGTCTTCCTACCTATACAAGCAGGATGCTGGTTGGTGCCTGGCCGCAAGGTCTGCAACATCTTCAACAACGCCGTGATGGCCAGGCCGCCGCGGATGGCGCCGACGACGAAGTCGGCCTGCTCGGCGCCAGCGGCGATGCCTTGTTGATCCTCGAATACCAGGAGGAGGCCGAAGATGCCTACCGCCACGCCTTGAAGGCGATGCGCGGGCATCAGCGCCAACTGCGGCTGCTGTCCTGCCGCAATACCGCCTGGTTGATGCTGAGCCAGCGCCGCCTGAGCGCTGCACTGAACTGCTTTGCGCAGCTGGCGATGGACCGCGAGACGCCGGCCTGCCTGTGTGGGGAAAGTCTGCTGGGCAAGGCGCTGACCCACTTCCACCTGGGCCAGAGCACCCTGGCACTGCAGACGCTGGAGCGTGCCAACGACGTGCTGGCGGAACTGGACAGCGGCGCAACCGAGTGGCTGCGCATCGCCACTGCGCTGCGCCTGGACATGATTGCGCAGTTGCGCATCCGGCGCGCCGACCGGATGAGCGACCACGTGTTCTGGCAGGCCACGCTGCGCCAGGAGGATGCGGCGCACGCGTTCGAGCCCAACGAGCTGCGCGCCTGCATCGCCGACCTGGCTGAGAGCATGCCGGTGCTCGCACAGCGCATGCGCCACGTGCGCAATCTGCTGCGCATCGCCGGTGGCGACACCTTCGGGTTCGATGCGCAGATCGATGCGCTGCCGGCCGCCGCCACCGGTTGCCCGCCCTGCGCCCGGCAGGATGCGCAGGTGGAGCTGGCGCTTGCCGCATTGGCGGTGGGGCGCGCCGATCTGGCAGAGCGTGCCCTGGCCGGTGCCGGCCGGCACCACGCGCCACGCTGGAATCTGGAGTTCGAGTATTGCCAGGCCAAGATCAGCCAGGCGCTGGGCAAGACCGAGCAGGCACTGCTGCTGTACAACCGCTACGCGCTGGGCGCGGTGCAGTGCCTGCGCAGCGAGGTACAGGCGCCGCGGCTGCTGGAAAGCGGCACGCCGGCGCATGTCAGCGACGACATCTCCGCGCGGCTGCCGGCCAAGTACCGGCGCGCCTACGCCTACATGATCACCAATGCGCACCGCTCGGATCTGTCGATCAACGAGGTGGCCGCGCAGATCGGCGTCACCGGGCGCGCCCTGCAGCAGGCGTTCAAGTCCGCTACCGGGCTGTCGCCGACCCAGGTGTTGCGTCGTTACCGGATGCAGAGCATTCGCGACGAACTGCTGGCCGAAGGCGGCTGCGGCAGCGTGCTGCAGGCGGCCAGCCGCTGGGGCGTGGGCAGCCGCTCGGCGCTGGCCAAGGGCTATCGCCAGCATTTCAATGAGGCACCGATGGAAACCCTGCAGCGCTAGGTCGTTGCGCGCCACGGCCGGGCGTCGATGCAGGCCGTGGCATGTCGTTTCCGAAGGCCATGCTGCAGTGGCGACCGAACGGCGGGCCAGCCATTGGAAGCCGTGAGAGTGCGGCGCGCGTGCGTACGGCGTGGCTTGCGGCTATCCTGTTCGGCTCGCACTGCCACCCAGGAAGGCGCGTCCGAGGATGGGCGTGGCCGCCAAGGAAACGACGAACGATCATGCAAGATCACACCTCCGAGGCGACGGACGCCTCCCAGATCCGCCGTGCAGGCGTCGATCTCAACGGACTGATGTCCGTCCTCAGCAAGCATCTGTATTCCACGCCGGTGGTCGCGCTGCGCGAGCTGGTGCAGAACGCGCACGACTCGATCCTGCGTCGCCGGCTGGAACAACCCGACTGGCAAGGCGAATCGCGCATCGAAGTGCATGCCGACGCTGCCCAGGGGATCGTGCGCATCATCGACACCGGCGCCGGGCTGACCCAGCAGGAGATCCACGATTACCTGGCCACGGTCGGCGTGGGGTATACGCGTGGCCTGCGTCAGGGCGGGCATGAGGACAGCGGCCTGATCGGCATGTTCGGGCTGGGCTTTCTGTCGGCCTTCGTGCTGGCGCGCCGCGTCACCGTGCGCACCACCTCCTATCAGAGCCCGACGCTGGGGCACTGCTATATCTCCAGCAATGCCGAGCAATACACGGTGAGCCCGATCCCGGCGCGTGCGCAGGTCGGGACGGAAGTGGTGCTGGAACTGCACCAGGACTATCTGTCGTTGGCCCAGGAAGCACGGCTGCGCGAGATCCTGTCGCGCTATTGCGCGCTGCTGCGCGAGCCGATCTGGATCGGCTCCGATACCCAGGCGATCAACCCCGAGCCGCCGCCGTGGCGCATGCACGATGCGGTGCCGTTGCATCCGGTGCAGGCCTGGCGGCGCCAACGCGAGTTTGCTGCACGTTTCGAGCGCAACTTCGAACCCTTGTGCTGCATGCCGGTGCGCGCGGAGGAGGGCAGCGATGCGGTCGGCCTGCTGTGGGTGCAGGACGGGGCCACCTACGGCACCAGCGACAACCGCAATCTGTCGGTGTTCCTGCGCGGCATGCTGCTGGACGACAACGCGCGTGAACTGTTGCCGCCGTGGGCGGGCTTTATCGGGGGCGTGATCGAATCCAATCGCTTGACGCCCACCGCCAGCCGCGAAGACCTGCAGCGCGACGCCACCTACGCGGCCGTGCAGCATGCCCTGTCCGAGGCGCTGGTGCAGGGCCTGGCCGATGTGGCGCGTCAGCAGCCGGAAGCCTGGCGGCGCATCCTGCTGCGGCACAACGAGGCATTGCTGGGCGCGGCGCTGTGCGACGAGCGTCTGTTCGAGTTGCTGATGGAACACGTGCGGGTGCCGACCTCGCAGGGCGACCTGCCGGCGCAGCAGTTGCCGGCGCGTGGTGCGGTGCACGTGATCCTGGACAGCGACAGCGGTTTCGAAGAAATGCTGTTCCGCGCGATGGGCGTGCCGGTGGCCTACGGAAATCGCTATGCGGTGGTGCCGTTCCTGCGCCGCTGGACGCAGGCCAAGGGCGTGCGCCTGGTCGAGCTGGGCACCGAGCAGGGCAACCGGCAGTTGTTCCAGCTGGACACGCTGCCGGCCGACGAACTGGCCTGGCTGGAACAGCATCTGGGCGATGGCGAAGCGCTGGTGCCGGCGCGTTTCAGCCCCGAGGCATTGCCGTTGGTGGTGGTGCCCGACCGCGAGGCCGAACTGAAACGCCGCCTGGAGCAGGACGAGAACGACAAGCGCGTGTCCACCGCTGCGCTGCGGCTGGCCCGGCAGTTCACTGCGGGGATCGAAGCACGGCAGACCCAGCGGCTGTACCTGAATCTCGACAACCCGGCGTTGCAGGCGCTGCTGGCGGCACAACGCGCCGGCAATCCGCAGGCGGCGGTGGCGGCACGGCTGCTGCGCTCACTGAAGGTGATCGTGTCGGCGCAGGGGCGCACCCAGCCGCAGCCCGGTGCCAACGCATCGGGCGGATCGGATTTGAACCGGGCCTTCGGCGATCTTGCCGAGGCCGTGACCCAATTGCTGGCACGCTGAGCGCCGCATCGAAGGAGCAACACGATGGAAATCTGGAACTGGGTGGAGAAGCTGCAGGACGATCTGGGCGAAGCTGGGCAGCCGCAGAATGCGCAGCTGCTGACGCGCCTGACCGACCATATCTGCGACCTGCAGATCGAACGCGCTGAAGCGCTGTTGCCCGAGGCGCGTGCGCTGGGCAAGACGCTGGCCAATCCGTGGCTGGAGGTGTTCGTCGGGCACTGGGAAATGCGCAACCGGGTCGGCAACCTGTGCGAAGGCGAGCGTGCGCTGAGCGATGCGGTGACGCTGTTCGAGCGCGCGCACCGCCCCGATGCGGTGGAATGCCCGCAGTCAGTTTGCGTGACCCAGGATCTGGCCGCGTGCTACGCCAACATCGATGGTCCGGGCTGGGTGGAAGAGCGCATCGAGGTGTGCGAGGAAACGCTGGGCCGCATCGATCCGAGCTGGTCGTGCTACCAGTGCCTGAGCTGCGAAAAAGCCGATGCCTTGCTTGACGACGGACGCGGTGAGGCGGCGCTGAGTTATCTGGACCAGCAATCGCAGACCATTCTTGCGCATGGCGGTCAGATCTACGACGGCGTGCCGGACATGCGCATCTCGATCCTGCTCTCGCTGGGCCGCGCGGAGGACGCGCTGGCACTGATCGAGCAGCGCGAGCGCGAGGCCGCGCGCGAAGGCGCGGAGTGGGCCAACTGCAGTCAGCCGCGGCGTTTGCAGAAAGCCCGCGCCTTGGCGATGTTGAATCGTGACGACGAAGCGCTGGAAGCGTTTCTGCCGTGGCGCGAGGTCGCGCCGCGCTATCGCCTGCACTGGTTGCGTGCGGTGGTGGTGCTGGTGTCGCGCCAGCCCGAGCGCAACACCTGGGATCTGGGCAGCCGCCTGCAGGTGATGCTCGATCATTACGCGCAGGTCGGTGCGCATCGCATCCTGATCGAGGCGGCCGAGATGGCGATCGGGCTGGCCTTGCAGCGTGGCGCGGTGTGGACTGCGCGCCGCCACCTGGCGCTTGCGCGTGCGCACGTGCCCAAGTTGCGCCAGGACCGGGGCGCCACGCAACTGCTGGACGGTCTGGCCGTGCGCATCGAAACCGCACCGGCCGGCGAGCCGGCGCCGGTACCCGCCGAGCAGTTGCTGGCATGGCTGGATGCGCAGGGCGAAGACGTGGCGCGTAACCCCGAGCGCGAGGCGCAGTGGTTGCTGCAGGCAGTGGCCGAGCGACCCGACGATGCCGAGTTGGTGGACACCACGGCGTCGGCATTGAGCGCGTGTGCGGCCGACGACGAGGCGATCGCGCTGCTGTGGGCCTTCGTGCAGCGGCATGCCGATCGCGAAACCAGCCCGACCTTCCGGTTGATGAATCTGCTGCTGGGCCGTGGCGACGAGGCCGGCCTGCGCCGGCTGGCGCAGCTGTATCGCCCGCTGGTGCCGGTGGCGGCGCTGTGGTGCGAGGCGCAGCTGGCCCAGCGGCTGGCCGATTGGCCGGCGCTGGAGCAGGCCTGCACCGCGTTGCTGGAACTGTCGCCCGGCTCGCACGGTGCGCGCGGCTTGCTGGGGCGCATGTATCTCAACACCGGCCGCTTCGCCGATGCCACCGAGGTGTATCGACAGCTGACCGAGTTGATGGAAGAACCGCGCTCCGCGCATTGGGATCACATGACCGCGGCCAGCGCGGCGCAGCAATGGGACGCAGTGCGCACCTCGGCGCTGGCGCTCGGCATGGAGCTGAGCAGCACCAGCGGCGTGGTCGAAGAAACCTGGGGTTGGGTGATCGTGCGCTGCGTGGATGACGGCGAGGCAGCCGAGTACTACGCGCGGCGCACCGGCCCGGTCACCGCGCGTATCGTCGAAAATGCACCGGCGCATCGGCGCCAGCATGTCGGCGACTGGGTGGTGTTCGATGCGGAGTTGTTGTATCCGCCGCCGGAGGACGAGGCCGAGCGCGAGCGCTTCGTGCCGACTTATGCGCAGGTGCATGTGCTGGAGGCGGGCGGTTACGGCAGCAGCTGGCTGGTGGATGGCGTGCATCCCGGCGAGCAGGCGATCGAGGCCTTGCGCGAGGACATCGAAGCGCGTGGCTGGAAACTGTGGCTGCATAGCCGCGACGACTATCGCGTGGTCGATCCGCAACACGCGGAGGCGTTCGACCCGGAAGATGCGAGCACGGGTCTGCCGGGCGTGCTGTTCACCGTGGCGCTGCCGGAAGCGGCGCCGCCGCTGGAACTGCATCGCGTCCTGCTGGCCACAACCGCGCAGTGGGCGCACCCGATGTGCTGGCTGCGCCTGGCCGAGGCCTGCGATCAGGACCCGCGTCCGCATCTGGACGCAGTGGAGCGCTACGGGCTGTAGGGCGGCGATCAAGCTCGTCGCGCATTAGCTGCTGACGCGGCCGCCGCCGGGATTGGGGATTGGGCATTCGGGATTGGCATGCGTGGTTGCATGCCAACTGCTGGCATGTCGTCAGGAATGGTGGCGCTCGGAAGAACGTGCAGCTCATCTGGCTGTTCGCATTTTTTTCCGCAACCGATAGCAATCGGTGGTGCTTGCGCGCGTACCGGTGTGGGATCTTGAGCGGCATGGATGCCGCGCCAGAGCCTACACGGATGTACTTGCGGCGTGTCCTACGCTGGTACGCGTGCAAGCTCCCTCGGCAGACCGAGGCATTCGCGTAAAACCGGTAAATGTCGTGGGCAAGATTGATCGGTGTGCGGAGTCGTTCGGCGGCGCGGCGCCGCATCCAGTGTCGGGACACGCCGTGAATCCGTCCCTGGAGGCTCGGTGGCGACATCCATGTCGCCACACGGTCCCGCCACCGGACGCGGCGCCACGCTCCCCATATTGCTATCGCTGATCGGCAAGCAATGCTTCAAGCAGGTGTTGATGCCTGCGGACTTCGTGGCCGATGTAATCAGTAAGCCTTCCATCTACGTCACGTCGCCAGGAATGGACGCTAGGAAGAACGTGCAGCTCAGCTGACCCTCCGCATTTCTTTCAGCAACCGACAACAACCGGTGGTGCTTGCACGCGTGCCGGCGTGGGACCTTGAGCGGAATGGATGCCGCGCCAGAGCCTACACGGACGTACTTGCGGCGTATCCTACGCCGGTACGCGTGCAAGCGCCTTCAGTAGACCGAAGCATTCGCATGGAACCGGCAGAGGTCTTGCACAAGATTGCCAGGGCTGCGGAGTCGGTCGGCAGCGCGGCGCCGCATCCAGTGTCGGGACACGCCGGGAATCCATCCCTGGAAACCCGGTGCAAGCGCCCGCAGCAGACCTAAGCATTTGCACGTACCGCAATCTCGCAGCGCATCGCAACTGTCTGATCAGCTGCGCTTGCCGTAACGCTCCAGCCAGTGCGCGTACGAGGGCGGCAGCACCCACGACGGGCGTTCTTCGCCCAAGGCCAATGCGGCGTCATACGGCCAGTGCGGGTTGGCCAGGTGCGCGCGGCCGACCATCACCAGCTCCATCTGTCCGGCGGCGACGACGCGGTCGGCTTCCAGCGGATCGTCGATGTTCCAGGACGAAGCAACCGGCAGCTGCGCCTCGCGGCTGACGCGTTCGGCGTAAGGCGCCAGCAAGGCCGGTCCCCACGGAATCTGCGCAGTCGGGGTGCTGAAGCCAATGCTGACGTTGAGCAGATCCAGGCCGCCTTGCCTGAAGTTACGCGTCAGTGCGATGGCTTCCTGCAGGGTCTCTTCGTCGCGGCCATCGAATTCGATCACGCCAAAGCGTGCGGTGAGCGGCAGCTGTTCCGGCCAGACCGCACGCACGGCCTGCAGCGTTTCCAGCAGGAAGCGCGCACGGTTGTCGGCCGTGCCGCCGTAGTGATCCTGGCGTTGATTGGCGTGTACCGAGAAGAAGCTCTGCGCCAGATAGCCATGGGCAAAATGCAGCTCCAGCCACTGGAAGCCGGCATCGCGCGCGCGCTGCGCGGCGGCGACAAAATCGCCGCGCACGCGGGCGATGTCGTCCAGCGTCATCTCACGCGGCACTTTGGGCAGGCCGCCGCCGAAGGCGATGGCCGAGGGCGAGATGGTGTCCCAGCCGCGCGGGTCGCCGTCGGGGATGTGGTCGTCGCCTTCCCACGGCAGGTTGGCACTGGCCTTGCGGCCGGCGTGGCCGATCTGGATGCCCGGCACCGCGCCGGCAGCGCTGATCGATGCCGCGATGCGCGCCAGTCCCTCGGCCTGGGCGTCGTTCCACAGGCCCAGGCACCCGGGGGTGATGCGTCCTTCCGGCGACACGCCGGTGGCCTCGACGATGACCAGGCCCGCACCGCCGCGCGCCATGCTGGCGTAGTGCACCTGATGCCACGCGTTGCTGAGGCCGTCGACGGCGGTGTACTGGCACATGGGCGGCACCGCGATGCGGTTGCGCAGGGTGACGTTCTTGAGTTGATACGGAGAGAACAGCGATGACATGGAGAGCGACCACCTGAGAAAAAGCAGGCTGCGATCAGACCACGCCCGGCTGCCGCGCAGACACCCTGCCGGTGGCACAGCGCGTTGCATGCGGTGCCGGTTGTGGACGAGCGGGCCAGCTGGCGCAGCGGGCGCGTCCGCTGGCATGGGATGCGCGCTTCCGACAGGTATGGGGCGGCGTCAGACGCGCTCTGCCCGCAAAACCATGACCACCGTTGCGTAGCGGTCGGCGGCTACACGCACGGCCGAGCCGGCGGTGGACGCCAACCGGCGGCCGTCGCGCCTGCAATCGTCGCGCCTGTGGCAAGGGAACGGGACGGCAGTTATCGCATCTTTCCAGGCGTGGTCGCGCTCACGTTCACCGCGTGCGCCGCAATGTCAAACTCTGTCTGCACGTTCCACTGACCGCTACAGGTTCGTCGCTGGTTGCCGAAACTGAATTGCTTTATTCTGCTGCGCTTCGGCGTGGGGGCGCCGCGCCAGTCAGGGGGCGCCATCGCCCCGCATGCCCAGCCTTCTCTCTTCTACTCTCGGCGGGTGATCTCATGGTGGCATTGCAGCAGCGCTCGATCGATGCGATTCGTGGCCAGGAAACGGCGTTGTTGGCTGCATGGCTGAGCTCCAGCCTGGGCAGCGATGGACGTATTTCCCGGCAGGACGTCGAAACCCAGAGCGCGGACTTTTTGCATCTGCTGGTCGCTTCCCTGAAGGACGGCGGCAGCAGCCTGGATAGCGTCGACTGGAGCGAGGTGCGTCGTTTCCTGGAAAACCTCTCGCGCGACCGCGCCACCCGTGGCTTCGATTCGCAGGAAACCGCCAACTTCATCTTCTCGCTCAAGCGGGTGCTGTTTGCGCTGATGCAGCGCGAGTATGCCGATGCGCCGGAGGATCTCGGCCAGCAGCTGTGGGCGCTGTCCGAGCTGCTGGACCGTCTGGGCCTGTACACCGTCAAGGCGTTCCAGAAGACCCGCGAAGACATCATCGTGCGCCAGCAGGAAGAAATGCTGGAGCTGTCCACCCCGGTGGTCAAGCTGTGGGAGGGCGTGCTGGCACTGCCGATGATCGGCACGCTGGATTCGCAGCGCACCCAGGTGGTGATGGAGTCGCTGCTGCAGCGCATCGTCGACACCGGCTCGGAAATCGCCATCATCGACATCACCGGCGTGCCCACCGTGGACACACTGGTGGCGCAGCACCTGCTCAAGACCGTCACCGCGATCCGCCTGATGGGCGCCGATGCCATCATCAGCGGCGTGCGCCCGCAGATCGCGCAGACCATCGTGCACCTGGGCCTGGACCTGCAGGGCATCGTCACCAAGGCCAACCTGTCCGACGCTTTGGCGCTGGCGCTCAAGCGCATCGGCGTGACCGTGGGCAAGGCGGGCTGACATGGAGCGCATCCCGATCCTGCGGATGGGCGACCTGCTGCTGGTCACCATCCAGGTGGACATGCACGACCAACTGGCGATGACGCTGCAGGAAGACCTGTCGGAAAAGATCAGCGCCACCTCCGCGCGCGGCGTGCTGATCGACATTTCCGCACTGGACATCGTCGACTCCTTCATCGGCCGCATGATCAGCACCATCTCCGGCTTGGCGGCAATCATGGATGCCAGGACCGTGGTGGTGGGCATGCAGCCGGCCGTGGCGATCACGCTGGTCGAGCTGGGCCTGACCCTGCCGTCGGTGCGCACCGCGCTCAATGTCGAACGCGGCATGCGCCTGTTGCAGCAACCCGATCACGCTTCATGACCACCGGTTCGCAACCGGTGCGCACCGAACAGGATGTGGTGCTGGCCCGGCAGACGGTACGCAAGCTGGTAGTGCAGTGCGGCCTGCGTCTGGTCGACCAGACCAAGCTGGTCACCGCAGCCAGCGAGCTGGCCCGCAACACCGTGATCTACGGCGGCGGCGGCGACATGGATTGGGCCCTGGTGGAAAGCGGCATCCGCAAGGGCGTGCAGCTGACCTTCCGCGACGAGGGCCCCGGCATTCCCGACCTGGATCTGGCGCTCACCGATGGCTGGACCTCCGGCAGCGGGCTGGGGCTGGGCCTGTCCGGCAGCCGTCGGCTGGTGGATGATTTCGTGCTGGACACCGCAGCCGGCAAGGGCACGCGGATCACCATCACCAAATGGAAGTGATGCTCGCCGGCGAGGTTACGCGCGCGTTTCGCGTCGACGAAACCAGCCAGGTCGGGCAGGCACGCCGCGAGGCGGCGGTGCTGGCTCAGGCGCTGGGTTTCGATGAGGCCGCCTGCGGGCGCGTGGCGCTGGTGGCTACCGAGCTTGCCACCAACATGGTCAAGCATGGACGTGGCGGCGTGCTGCAGTTGTCCACGGTCGCCACCGCCCAGGGCATGGGTGTGGAGATCTGCGCCATCGACGGCGGCCCCGGGTTCGCACTCGTGGACGGCCTGCGCGATGGCTATTCCACCGCCGGCACGCCAGGCACCGGGCTGGGTGCGATCCAGCGCCAGGCGCAGGTGCTGGATGCGTATTCCGATGCCAAGGGTGCGGTGGTGATGGCACGGTTGTTTGCGCAGCAACGCGCCGAGCTGGACCTGCCGTACGGCGCCATCCGCCTACCGCTGCACAACGAAACGGTGTGCGGCGATGCCTGGCATCTGGCGATTGGCGGGCAGCGGGCGACCGTTACCCTGATCGATGGCCTGGGCCACGGTCCGGGCGCCGCCGATGCCGCCGATGCCGGCGCGCGCGCGGCGGCGACGGCCCGCGGCGAACCCGGCGAGCGCATCGCGCAGCTGCATGCCGGCATGTCGGGTACCCGCGGCGGCGCGGCCGCGGTGATGCAGTTCGACAGCAGCACCGGCCGGGTGCGCTTTGCCGGGGTGGGCAATATCGTCGCCTCGCTGTGCGATGGCGACGGCGTGCGTGGCATGCCGTCGCATCCGGGCATCGTCGGGGTGCAGTTCCGCAAGGCGCAGCCGTTCGATTTTGCGGATGCCGCCGGCAAGCTGCTGGTCATGCACAGCGATGGCCTGCAATCGCGCTGGAACCTGCGCGATCACCCGGGCCTGCTGTCGCGCCATCCGCGTCTGATTGCGGCGGTGCTGTTGCGCGATTACACGCGTGGCCGCGACGATTGCGGCGTATTTGTCATGCGGCTGGGAGGCCTGCAATGAATGCTTCCGGTGAGACACCGCCGCTCGATCCGCTGGCCGAACTGGATGCGCTGCGGCGGCAGAACCAGGCCCTGCGCGAAGAGTTGGAAGAGACCAACCAGGGTGTGCTGGCGCTGTATGCCGAGCTGGATCAGCAGGCCGAACAGCTGCGCGATGTGTCCGAGCTCAAGAGCCGCTTCCTGTCGTACATGAGCCATGAGTTCCGCACCCCGCTCAGTTCGATCCTGAGCATCACGCGGCTGCTGGAAGACGGCATGGACGGGCCGCTGACTGCCGAGCAGTCCAAGCAGGTGCGCTTTGTCAGCGCCTCGGCGCGCGAGCTCACCGAGATGGTCGACGACCTGCTGGATCTGGCCAAGATCGAGGCCGGGCGCATCACCATCTCGCCGGGCTGGTTCGACCTGATGGACCTGTTTGCGGCCTTGCGCGGCATGTTCCGCCCGCTCACCGATGCCGGCAGCACCACCTTGATTTTCGAAGACCCGCCGGTGCTGCCGATGCTCTATACCGACGACAAGAAACTGGCGCAGATCCTGCGCAACTTCATTTCCAACGCACTCAAGTTCACCCCGCAAGGCCATGTGCGCGTATTCGCGCAGCTGGAAGGCGAGACCCATGTGCGCTTCAGCGTGCAGGACACCGGCATCGGCATTCCGGCCGAGCTTCACGACGCCTTGTTCGAGGATTTTGTACAGGTGGATTCGCCGTTGCAGAAACGCCTCACCGGCACCGGTCTGGGGCTATCGATCTGCAAGCGGTTTGCCGAGTTGCTGGGCGGCACGGTGGGGATCAACAGCGTGGTCGGGCAGGGCTCGGAATTTTTCGTGGTGCTGCCGGTCACGCTGGCAGCGGAGGATGCACTTGGGCAGTAAGCCACACATTCTGGTCGTCGACGATAACGCGGTGACGCGTTATTCGGTGCGCCGCGTGCTCGAACACCATCAGTTCGTGGTCGACGAAGCCGGCACCGGCACCGACGGCCTGGCCAAACTGGCCGAGCAGGCATTCTCTGCGGTGGTGCTGGACGTCAATCTGCCGGACATGAGCGGCTTTGACATCGTGCGCACGCTGCGCGCCGAGCCGCGCACCGCGTTGCTGCCGGTGGTGCACGTGTCGGCCGCGTCGATCGCCACCGGCGACATGATCACCGGCCTGGAGGCCGGTGCCGACGCCTACCTGATTCACCCGGTCGACCCCAGCGTGCTGGTCGCCACGCTGCGCACCCTGCTGCGCGCGCGCCAGGCCGAAGACGCCTTGCGCATCAGCGAGGCACGCTTCCGCGAGATCTTCGAGCACATCAGTGCACCGATTGCGGTGGTCGATGCGAGCTTGCACACGCATGAGGCCAACGCGGCGTTCCAGCGCTTGATCGGTACCGTCACGCCCGGCGAGGCGCTTGCCGTACCCGGCGTGGACCAGGCCGCCACCGTGCAGGCGCTGACCAACGCACTGGCGCAACGCGAGCGCTGGAGCGGTGCCTTGTCGATCCTGCGCGAGGGCAAGATGCGCGAAACCGAGTGGCGCGTGTCGCCGTATCGCGAACCGGATCTGGGCCTGCTGCTGGTCGAGGACGTCACCGAACAGCGCCTGCGCGAGCGTGAGCAGCGCCAGGAGCTGGATACCGCCACCACCGAGCTGGCCCACCAGATCGCCGAGCGCCAGCGCACCGAAATCCAGTTGCTGCAGGCGCAGAAGATGGAGGCGCTGGGCAAGCTCACCGGCGGCATCGCGCACGACTTCAACAATCTGCTGACCAGCATCATTTCCGGCCTGGACATGATCCAGCTGGCGGTCGAGTCCAACCGCATCGAGCGGGTGCCGCGGCTGGCCGAGATCGCCACCGGCTCGGCGCATCGCGCCGCCGCACTGACCCAGCGCATGCTCGCCTTCGCGCGCAAGCAATCGCTGGATGCGCAAGCCTTCGACATCAACACACGCGTGCGTTCGCTGGAAGACATGCTGCACCGCTCGATCGGCGAGAACATCGTGCTGGAGCTGGAGTTGGCCGACACGCCACTGGTGGCGGTGGCCGATGCCAACCAGCTTGAAAACGTGGTGCTCAACCTGGTGATCAACGCACGTGACGCCTTGAAGGGTCGGGGTACCATCCGCATCCAGAGCGCGGCCTACACCGCGCAAGGCGATCCGGAACTGGACGATGGTGATTACGTGGTGCTGAACGTGATCGACAATGGCAGCGGCATCGAACCGGCCATCCTCAATCAGGTCTTCGAGCCGTTCTTCACCACCAAGCCGATCGGCGAGGGCACCGGCCTGGGCTTGTCGATGACCTATGGCTTTGCGCGCCAGTCCGGCGGCACCGCACGCATCACCAGCACCGTGGGCCGCGGAACCACGGTGGCCTTGCTGCTGCCGCGCGGGCTCACTGCCAGCGCGGTGCCGCCGGCACCGGCACCGAGTTCGCCCCGTACACGCAGCGAGCGCATCTTGCTGGTGGACGACACCGATGTGGTGCGCATGATGGTGAGCGAGGTGCTCAGCGATGCCGGCTACCACGTGGTGGAAGCCGATGATGCCAACGGCGCGCTGGATCAGTTGCGTGCCGGGGTGGAGATCGATCTGGTGGTGTCCGACGTCGGCCTGCCCGGCATGAACGGGCGCGACATGGCCGACGTGGCGCGCGCGCTGCGGCCGGGCCTGCCGATCCTGTTCATCACCGGCTACGCCGAAAACGCCGCCACCCGCCAGGAATTCCTGGCCGACGGCATGGCGCTGCTGCCCAAGCCTTTCAGCCTCAACGATCTGCTCAACATGGTCGGGCAGATGCTCGATAGCAGCGTGATCGCCGCCCGCGCCTGACGCGGTTTACGCGCGTAGGCGCCAGCTGTCGGTGCCTGCGCCTGCCGCGCGACGATGACGATGTGCCGCGACGCCTCAGGCGTTGCGTGCGTCCAAACCAGCGTCCAGCTGCGTGTGTTTCAGGTGTGCGCCGCCTGTGCCTGACACGCCGTGTTGCACGCGCTGGATGCCTTTCCAGTGCGCCGGCAGCACCGGCGTGTCGTTGGCGTGCGTGCGCTCACTGCGCGTACGCGTACGGGCCGAACGTGGCACCCAGGAAACCGCCGGCGCTGTCGGTACTGAGCATGCGGGCATCGCCCTGTTCCTGCAGCGTGTGCCACTGGCCGCTGCCGACTGCGTAATCCACATGCACGCGTGCGCCATCCAGGGCGAAGCGCAGCGTGACCGGTTGGGTTGCATCGGCCAGCGGCGCGCGCGCCAGCACGGTGCCGCTGCCTGGCTCCTGCGTCCCGGCGCGGCGCGACAGCACCACCGACATGCCGGCATCCTCGCGCACCAGCAGTAAGGCCAGGTAATGCGTTTCCCTGGCGACGATCGCCAGCCCCGCCTGTTCGCCCGCTGCCAGCGTGCTGCCATCGACGGTCGCCGCCAGCGTGGCGTGGTGATGCTGCAGACGGTGGCCCAGATACGCCGGCTGCCCGCGGCCGATATCGCCCAGCGCCACGCTCGAGGGCGTGATGCGCAGACCCTGCGGGCCGGTGACATACCACGGCGCCGTTGGCGGATGGATGGTCATCCATTGCATCGGCACGCGCGCGTCCTGGAAATGCTCGCTCCACTGCATCGGCCCGCTGGTGGGTGCGTCCTGCGTGCCTGCCGGCAGCGGCGGGCGCGTGGCAACCGCAGGCACAGCCGTGCCGTGCGGCAGTATCACCGGCCAGCCGTCGCGCCATTGCACCGGCAGCAGGAAGGTTTCGCGACCCAGGGTGTAGTGGTTGCCTTGATACGGGCGGGTGGCCAGGAATACCGCCCACCAGGAGCCGTCCTGCAATTCGACCAATTGCGCGTGGGCGGCGGAGGTAATCGGCGCGCTGCGGCTGGGGTCCAGATCGCGCTGGGTCAGCACCGGATTGCCGCTCCAGGGCTGGTAGGGCCCGGCGATCTGGCGGCTGCGGTAGATCATCTGTGCATGCTGCTCGCCGGTGCCGCCCTCGGCTGCGGTCAGGTAGTAATAGCCATCGCGACGGAACAGGTGCGGGCCTTCGATATGCTCGGGGTTGCTGGCCGGCTGGAAGCCCGCATCCACCAGTACCTGGCGCGTGCCGACCAGTTTCATGCTGGCCAGATCCAGCCGCTGCAGCCAGATCGCGCGGTGCCCGTCGTAACGCAGCTTGCCTGCCGGCACATCGTTGTTGACCAGCCAGGCGCTGCCGTCGTCGTCGAAGAACAGCGATGGGTCGATGCCCTTGGCATCCAGCCAGATCGGGTCCGACCAGGGCCCGGCCGGATCCTTGGCGGTGATCAGGAAATTGCCGCCATCGCAGTAGAAGCAGGTGTTGGCGATGTAGAAGGTGCCGTCGTGGTGGCTGATGCTGGCGGCGAACAGGCCGCGGGTGAGTTCGTCGTTGCCGTATTTGATCTGATCGGGGCGATCGATCGCGTTGCCGATCTGCGTCCAGTGCACCAGATCGCGGCTCTTGAACACCGGCAGGCCGGGGAAATAGCCGAAGCTGGAATTGACCAGATAGAAGTCGTCGCCGACGCGGACCGCCGACGGGTCAGGATGGAAACCGGCCACGACCGGGTTGCGGTACTGTGCCGCGGTCGGTATCGGGCCGCCGTCATCGCCCTGGTAGTCGATCCGGCTGATCACCGCGCTGCCGGCCTGCGCCAGCTGACAACTCACTGCGGCCAGTACGCCCGCCATCCATCCAAGTCGTTTCAAGCTCTGTTCCTCTCCGCTGAGCGCGTCCGCATGGCGCCAGCATGACAGCACGCGGCCAGCGCAGGCATGCCGTTTCGAAATGCCTGGCGCGCGCCGCGGCATGGCTCTGCAACGGCGGCCATGTGCGCAACGCCACGCTTGCCATAGAGCTGCAACATTGCTGACATATCGTGCGCGCGGCGCCACCTTGCGTCGTCGGCCGGCATGCCCGGTGCCGACGGACGCTGGAGTGGCCAACAACACGTGGCGAGCAGGTGTCAGGTGGGTGCGGACGGTGGGGGAGGAACCGGCGTGTACGAGTGCGACGTGCCGATTCCAAGTACCGGCCGTGCCCGCCTGATCGCCGCGCAGTCATGTTGATCGCCACGTTTGCCTCCGTGTCACCCCTCGCGTCACCTACCCAAGGATCATCTCGCATGTCGTTGTACTCGTCTGTCTCCGCGTCCCTGACGTCCGCCACCACGCACGCACCCGCACGCCGTCGCGCCGCCTTGCAGCGCACGCCGCTGGCGCGTGCCTGCGCCGGCCTGCTGCTTGCCTCGCTGGCCGCTGCTGCCTCTGCGCAGCAGGCGCCGACGCGCCAGGGCGAGGGTGAGGGCAGCCCGACCGCGCTGGATACGGTCACCGTCACTGCCGAACACCGCGAGCAGAACCTGCAGGAAGTGCCGGTGTCGGTGGGCGTGGTGCAGGGCGCGGCGATGCGCGAGTTCACCGCCGGTGGCGACGACACGCTGCTGGCGCTGTCCGGCCGCGTGCCGGGCTTCTATGCCGAGACCACTACCGGGCGCATCTTCCCGCGCTTCTATATCCGTGGCCTGGGCAATATCGATTTCTACCTCGGCGCTTCGCAGCCGGTGTCCATCATCCAGGACGACGTGGTGCTGGAACACGTGGTGCTCAAGTCCAACCCGGTCTACGACGTGGACCAGGTCGAAGTGCTGCGCGGCCCGCAGGGCACCTTGTTCGGCCGCAACACCACCGCCGGCATCGTCAAGTTCGACACCATCAAACCCGGCGATACCTATACCGGCCGCGTCGATGCCAGCTACGGCAGCTACAACACGGTATCTCTGGACGGCGGCTTCGGCGGCCCGATCAACGACGTGCTGTCGTTCCGCGTGTCGGCCCTGTACCAGCACCGCGACGACTGGGTGGACAATACCTTCGCCGGCAGTAGCGCCGACGGCACGCGTACCCCGCGCAAGGATGCGATGGGCGGCTACAACGACCGCAATGCGCGCCTGCAGTTGCTGCTCAAGCCCAACGACGCGTTCTCGCTGCTGGGCTCGGTGCATACCCGCGACTACGACGGTACCTCCACGTTGTTCCTGCGCAATGCGGTCACGCGCGGCAGCGACAAGGTCGACGTGCCGCGCGATCGCGTGGCCTATGACGAGGCGCACGACAACCCGCAGGCGTATCAGACCGACGGCGGCTCGATCAAGGCGATCTACGATTTCGGCGGCGTGTCGCTGACCTCCATCACCGCCTACGAAACCACCTCCGGCTATAGCCGTGGCGACACCGATGGCGGCGCAGCGGCGAACTACCCGGTCAACGGCGTGCCGAACGGCTTCGGCCAGTCGATGGGGCAGATCCGCGACCTGGACCAGTACACCCAGGAACTGCGTCTGGCCAGCGAAGGCGACGACGCTCTGCAATGGCAGGTGGGCGCGTTCTACTTCGACGGGCGCGATACCACCGATTTCTATCAGCGGGCGTATTTCCTGCAGACCGCCGCGCGCAACCCCAACAACTGGGTGCGCCTGCGCAACACCAATACCTCCTGGGCCGGGTTCGGGCAGCTCAGCTACAAGGCCACCGACGCGCTCACCCTGACTGCCGGTCTGCGCCAGACCAAGGACAGCAAGGAAACCCGCCTGCTCAAGACCGCCGATACCGCCGCCGGTGCGGTGACCTATCGCGGCCGTCGCGACGTGCGCATGTCCGACACCCAGCCCAGCTGGGATCTCAGCGCGATGTATGAAATCAATCCCGAGCTGAGCGTCTATGCGCGCGTGGCACGCGGTTTCCGCGGCCCGACCATCCAGGGCCGCAGCGCGGTGTTCAATTCGGATTTCACCACCGCCGATTCGGAAACCATCCTGTCGTGGGAGGCCGGCATCAAGAGCAGCCTGTTCGACAATCGCCTGCGTCTGAACGTCAGCGGCTTCACCTACACCGTGGACGACATCCAGCTCAACGGCAACGATTCGGACGGCAATGGCGTGCTGTTCAATGCCGACAAGGCCAAGGCCTACGGCCTGGAGGCGGATCTGGACTGGCGCCCGATCTCCAACCTGTCGCTGACCGCCGGCCTGAGCCTGTTGCATAGCGAAATCCACGACGATCGCGTCTACGCGCAGGCCTGTGCGCTCAACGGCGTGGTGGTGTGCACGGTCAACGACCCGACCATCCGCGTCGGTGCCAACACCTTTGCGCAGATCGACGGCAACCCGCTGCCCAACGCGCCCAAGTACAACCTCAACCTGGCCGCGCGCTACGACATTCCGGTGGGCAACGATGGCGCCTTCTTCGTCTCCACCGACTGGAACAAGCAGGGCGAAACCAGCTTCGTGCTGTACGACTCCACCGAGTTCCGCGCCAACGGCAATTTCGAAGGCGGCCTCAAGCTCGGTTACACCGGCGGCTATGGTGCGTGGGAAGTGGCGGCGTTTGCGCGCAACATCACCAACGAGAAAAACGTCAAGGGCGTGATCGAAAACTACATGGCGGCGGTGTACAACGAGCCGCGCGTGGTGGGCGTGTCGGTCAACGTCAACTGGCAATAAGAGCGACTGAAAAGTCGCCAGCGGCTGCACAGTGCTCTGGTCAGCCGCTCCCGGTGCTTGATCGATCGACTGCATCACTGCGCGTGTGCCGTAGTGATGCCGATCGTAGAACGTAGAACAGACCCGCTGCGTGCATCATGCAGCGGGTTTTTTTGTGTCAACGGCTGCGCAACACCGACTGCACCCAGCTGACGATCTGCGCGCTGCTCACCGCGCCGGAGTGACGGCCCAGCTCACTGCCGCCGCGGATGACCAGCAAGGTCGGGATGCTGCGGATGCCGAAGCGCGTGCCCAGCGCCGGATGCAGATCGGTATCGACCTTCGCCAGCCGGACCTGCGGTTCGAGCAGTGCCGCGGCTGCGGCAAACTGCGGCGCCATGCTCAGGCACGGCCCGCACCACGGCGCCCAGAAATCCACCACCAACGGCAGCGCGCTACGCACCGCATGCTTGTCGAAATCGGCCTCCGACAGCGCCACCGGCGTGCCCAGGAACAAGGGCTTGTGGCAACTGCCGCAGTTGGGTGCATCGCGCAGACGCGCAGCTGCGACACGGTTCATCGCAGCGCAGCTCGGGCAGGCGATTAAAAGCGGTGCGTCGGTCATGCGGTGGTCTCCGGTGGCAGGCAATGCAGTCGCTGCGCCCGCGCATCGTGGGCGGCGAGCGCGGCTGCATGCGGCCAGTGTAACTGCCATTGTCTAAGGCCCGGTGCCGTCGGCCACTGCCGCAACACCGGGTGTGCGGCGCTCATGCCACAAGCTGGCGCACGCGCGCTGCAGTGCTCAGCCCGATTGCCCCAGGCTCAGGATCGGAACGAAGCCGCCGTAGATCAGTCGCTTGCCATCGAACGGCATCGGGTTGACCGACGGGTCCATGCGCGGGTCGTCCATCATCTTGCGCATGCCCGCATCGCGGGTCGCCTTGTCCGGCCATTCGATCCACGAAAACACCACGGTTTCGTCCTCGCCGGCAGCGACCGCGCGGTGGAAGTCGGTCAGTTGTCCATGCTGGACGTCATCGCCCCAGCACTCCACCACGCGCAGCGCGCCGTATTCGATGATGATGGCATCGCCCATGCGGGCATGTTCCAGAAACGCGGCCTTGTTGGCCGTGGGTACCGCGAGTGCAAATCCATCCACATACGACATGACCACCTCCTCGGACATGGCGCACGGCGTGCGCCGGATGATGACGACAGATGCTGGTGCGATCGAAACAGGCTGGAACGCTGCGCCGGGACGGGGCGTGGAGTACGAGCATACGGCGCATCCGTCATGCGGGCACTGGTCGCGCCCGCATGACGATGCAAACCGCTTTCGTGCCGGCTTCCGTTGTCGGATCGCAGGCGCCGCGCGCTGCGTGAGGCGTGCTGGATGAGTTCGTCAGAGGGATTATGTTGTCGCGATGGGCTGGGGTTGCGACAGGCCGCCAGCATCGGGATTGCATGGGTTTCGATCACCCCGCACGCCTTGCCGGGTGCGCCGTGGCGGCAGCCCGGCGTGCTGCCCGGCCGCCGCATGGCCGCGATTACGCGGCCAGGTTGTGTCGCCGCAGCACGGCTTCAAACACCACGTCGCCGTCTTCGTTGCGCGCCTGCAGCGTGCCGCCGTGCGCCTTGACGAACTGGTCGGCGATGAACAGGCCCAGCCCCAGGCCCTGGCTGGCATGGAAGCTGGCCTTGAACGGCTCGAACAGGCGCGGCATCAGGCTGTCCGGGATGCGCCCGACATTGCGCACCGACAGCCGCAGCGTGTCGCGTTCGCGTCCGTCCAGATGCACCCGCACCGGCTGGCTGCCGCCATGCAGCACCGCATTGCCGACCAGGTTGGACACGACCTGGGCCAGGCGATCGCCGTCGCCATCGCCGTCCAGATCGCCTTCGGTACGCAGGTCGATCGGCGTGTGCGGGTTGGCCTGCGCCACTTCGCCCACCACGCTATGGGTGACTTCGCCCAGATTGCAGGAGCCGAACTGCATCGACAGCCCGTCGCTCCGCAGGCGCGAGAAATCCAGCAACTGCTCGACCATCCGCGCCATCCGCCGCGCGCTGTTTTCCAGGTGATCGAGCGTGCGTGCGGCCGAGCCATCGGCCTCCACATCCAGGCCGAGCTTGTCGGCGCACAGCAGGATCACCGACAGCGGCGTACGCAGGTCGTGGGTGAGCACGGCCATCATGGTTTCGTTGAGCGTAAGCGCGCGTTCCAGCGAGGCGTTGCGTGCCTTAAGCAGGCGCCGCTGCTGGTACAACTCGATGAACACATTGACCTTGCTCAGGATCACGTGCGGCTCGATCGGCTTGTGCAGGAAATCCACCGCGCCGGTTTCGTAGCCCTGGAACGCGCGCATCGGATCGTTCGGCGATGCGGTCAGGAAAATGATCGGCACATGCCGGCTGCGCTGCGAGCCGCGCATCAGTTCGGCCAGCGAAAAACCGTCCATTTCCGGCATGTGCACATCCAGCAGCGCCAGCGCCACATCGTGTTCGAGCAGCAGCTCCAGCGCCTGCGCGCCGGACGCGGCACACAGCACCTGGAGGCCGTCGCGCTGCAGCAGCGCTTCCATCGCCACCAGGTTCTGCGGCACGTCGTCGACGATCAGCAGCTTGGCGGGTTCGTCGCCATTGCTGTGCGCAGCCAAGCCGGTCGCGGTGAGATTCATGGGTGAAAGGCTTCCAGTCGGCTGCAGATCGCCTGCAGGGTGAGCACCGCATCGGCGCCAGCATAGGCGAGAGCGGAGGCGGGCATCAGCGGTGAGGCGGCATCGTCGGGGCGCTGGATCCAGGCGGTGCCACCGACCGCGCGCACCGCCGCCACGCCGGCGCTGCCGTCGCTGCTGGCGCCGGTGAGCAGGATCGCCAGCAGGCGCTGCCCGAAGACGTCGGCCGCCGATTCGAACAGCGGGTCGATCGCCGGGCGCGAGAACAGCACCGGTGCATCCATCGACAACGCCAGGCTGTCGCGCGTTTCCACCAGCAGATGGTAGTCGGGCGGGGCGATGGTCACGCTGCCGGCAAGCAGCGGCTGCTTATCTTCGGCCTCGCGCACCGGCAAGGCGCAGCGTGCATCCATCAGCTCGGCAAGATGGCTGGTGCGGTCGCGCGGCAGGTGCAACACCACCAGTACCGGCATCGGCAGGTCTGCAGGCAGGCTGGACAGCAGCGCCTGCAAGGCCATGACGCCGCCGGCCGAGGCACCGATCACCATCGCGTCGAACTGCGCTGCCCCTGCGTGCATTGCGTTCATGCCGCCGCCTTGCGGAACAGGCGCTGCTCGCGTGCCACGGTCTCGAACGCCTGCGCATGCGCCCCGAACTGCAGCGATTCCTTACTGCCCAGGCCCAGGAACCCGCGGTGTACCAATGCATCGTGGAACAGGCCCACGGCACGGTCCTGCAGGCTGCGGTTGAAATAGATCAGCACGTTGCGGCACGACACCAGGTGTACTTCGGAGAACACCGTGTCGGTGGCCAGGCTGTGGTCGGCAAAGACGATGTTGCGCTTCAACCGGCGATCGAACACCGCGCCATCGTAGGCGGTGGTGTAGTAATCCGAGAGCGAGCCGCGGCCGCCGGCATCCAGGTAATTGCGGCTGAACTGCGCGATGCGGTCGATGCCGAAGGCGCCGGCCTCGGCCATGCCCAGTGCTTCGGGATTGATGTCGGTGGCGTAGATCACCGCCTTTTCCAGCAGGCCTTCTTCGTGCAACAGGATCGCCAGCGACCAGACTTCCTCGCCGGTGCTGCAGCCGGCCACCCATAGCTTGATCGACGGATAGGTGCGCAAGACCGGCACCGCATGCTCGCGCAGTACGCGGAAGTAGGCCGGGTCGCGGAACATCTCCGACACCTGCACGGTGAAGAACTGCATCGCCTGCGCAAAGGTGTCCGGTTCGTGCAGCAGGCGGTGCTGCAGATCGGCCACGCGCGTGCACTCCAGGCGTGCCATCGCGTGGCGCATGCGCCGGCGCAGCGACGACACCGCGTAATCGCGGAAGTCGTAGTGGTAGCGCTGGTAGACCGCTTCCAGCAGCACCCGCAGCTCCAGGTCGAACAGCTCCACCGCGTTCATTGCCGCGAGCACCACACCCGGCACAGCGACACCAGCTTGTCCACGTCGATGGGCTTGGCGATGTAGTCGTTGGCACCGGCCTCCAGACAACGTTCGCGGTCGTCGGCCATGGCCTTTGCGGTCAGCGCGATGATCGGCAGATCCTGCCACTGGCGGTTGGCGCGGATCTGGCGCATCGCGGTCAGGCCGTCCATCTCCGGCATCATGATGTCCATCAGCACCAGGTC
Source organism: Xanthomonas sp. WHRI 8393 (assembly GCF_040203315.1). Taxonomy (NCBI): domain Bacteria; kingdom Pseudomonadati; phylum Pseudomonadota; class Gammaproteobacteria; order Lysobacterales; family Lysobacteraceae; genus Xanthomonas; species Xanthomonas sp. WHRI 8393. Next base: position 187,548 of record NZ_JBEGGL010000002.1, read on the forward strand.
CACTTCGTGCTTGGCCAGATGTTCCAGCGCCTCGCGGCCGTTGCGGGCGATCTGCAGCGTCACGCCCAGCGGCTCGAGCACGCTGGAGAGCGCAAAGATGTTGCGCACGTCGTCCTCGGCCAGCAGCACGGTGGCGCCGTCCAGCACCGCGTCGCGGCGGCGCGCCTCGCGCAGCAGGCGTTGCTGGTCGCTGGGCAGCGAGGCTTCCACGCTGTGCAGGAACAGCGTCACCTCATCGAGCAGGCGTTCGGGCGAGCGCACGCCCTTGATGATGATGCTCTTGGAATAGCGGCGCAGGCGTTGTTCCTCGTCGCGGGTGAGCGCGCGCCCGGTGTAGACGATGACAGGCGGAAACGCGACTGCGTCGTTGCCGGCCATGCGCTCGAGCAGGTCGTAGCCGCTGCCGTCGGGCAGCGCCAGATCGGTGACCATGCAGTCGAAGGTCGAGCCGGCCAGCTGCTGCATCGCCTCGGCGATGCTGCCCACCGCGATGATCTCCAGCTGATCGCGCGCCAGCAGCAATTGCAGATTCGCACGCAGCGCGCTGTCGTCTTCGACGATCAGCAGGCGGCGCACCGCGCGTGCATTGGTGTCTTCCAGTTGACGAATCGCGCCCGCCAGCAGCTCGCGCGTGGCCGGCTTGATTAGATAGCCCACCGCGCCCAGTTCCAGCGCAATCTGGCTGCGCTCCAGCGCGGACACCACATGCACCGGAATATGGCGCGTGGCCGGATCGCGCTTGAGGCGTTCGAGCACGCTCAGGCCGGACGCATCCGGCAGGCCGATGTCGAGCAGGATGCCGCTGGGACGCAGTTCGGCGGCCAGGCGCAGCGCCTCTTCGGCGCTGGGTGCCACCACGCAATCGAAGTCCAGCTCGTGCGCCAGGTCGACCAGCGCCTGTGCAAAGCGTGCTTCGTCTTCCACCGCCAGGATCAGCCGGCCGGGGCGGGTACGTTGGTCGCGATCATCGTCGGCGCGCTGCAGCGGCGGGGCGGCGGCTGCCGGAATCGGCAGCGGCATCCCCGTGGACGCACCCGTTGCGCGCCCATCGAGGCGCGAGGCCATGGCCGTGCCACTGGCGGATTGCGACAACGGCGTAGCGCCGATCGCCAGCGCACCCGCGTTGGCCTGTGCTGCGGTGACCAGCTCGGCCGGCGCGCCGTCGATCGGCAATTCCAGCGTGAAACAGCTGCCGCGTCCGGGCTGGCTGTCCACCCGAATGCTGCCGCCCATGCGCTGGGCCAGGTCACGCGAGATCGACAGGCCCAAGCCGGTGCCGCCGTAGCGACGGCGCGTGCTGCCATCGGCCTGACGGAACGCTTCGAAGATGATCTCGGTCTGTTCGTGCGCGATGCCGATGCCGGTGTCGTTGACCTTGAACAGCACTCGTCCCGGCGTGTGCGCCTGGATCGACAGGCTGACGCTGCCGTGCTCGGTGAACTTGATCGCGTTGGCCAGCAGGTTCTTGAGGATCTGCTGCAGGCGCTGGCTGTCGACGACCAGTTGCGTCGGTGCGTCCGATTCGGCAGCCAGCTGCAACGCCAGGCCCTTCTGGCGCGCCAGCGGCTCGAAGGTTTCGCGCAGGCGCTGCAGCACCGAACTGGTGGCGACGGTTTCGTCGGCCAGTTCCACATGCCCGGCCTCGATCTTGGACAGGTCGAGAATGTCGTTGATCAACGCCAGCAGATCGTTGTTGGACGACAGGATCGCCTGCGCGTATTTCACCTGCTCGGGGCTGAGCGTGCCGTCCTTGTTGTCCGACAGCAGCTTGGCCAGGATCAACGCGCTGTTGAGCGGCGTGCGCAGCTCGTGCGACATGTTGGCCAGGAACTCGGATTTGTAGCGCGAGGCGGTGGACAGCTCGTTGCTGTTGCGCACCAACTGATTCTGCGCGATGAGCAAGGCCTGCTTCTGCGCTTCCAACGCCTGGGTGCGTTCTTCCAGCTGCACGTTGGTCTGTTCCAGCTCGGCTTGCTGCAGTTCCAGATCGCTCTGCGACTGCTGCAGGCTGCGGCTTTGTTCCTCCAGCTCCTCGTTGGCCACGCGCAGCTCTTCCTGCTGGGTCTGCAGCTCTTCGCTTTGGCGCTGGGTTTCTTCCAGCAGGGCCACCAGCTGCGCGCGCAGCAATGCCGTGCGTAAGGCCAGGCCGATGTTCTCGCCGCAGCGCGTGAGGAGTTCTTCCTCGCGCGTGCGGGCAGTGCCCGGCGCAGCGGCGCGCCCCAGCTCGAGGATGCCGATCACCCGCCCATCGGCGATGACCGGTGCCAGCAGCAGTTCCTGGCAGGCGCTGCGGCCCAGGCCCGAGGCGATCTGCAGATGTCCGGCTTCCACACCGCGCACCCGGCGCACCGTGCCGCTGCGCAAGGCCTCGCCGAGTTGGCCGGCATCGGTCGGCAGTGTCCTGGACACATCGGCCGGCAGCGCGGCGCCGCCGGTCAGACGCAGGCGTTCGCCCTCGATGCGATACAACGCGCCGACCTGCGCATCCAGCGTGTCGCACAGCGCGCGCACGGCGGCATTGGCCAGATCGTCGGGGCTGTGATCGCCGCGCAAACTGGCTTCAACGGTGTTTTCGGCCTGCTGCAGCCACAGCGCCAGTTCGGCCTGGCGGCGCGCGCGGATCGCCTGCATCACCACCAGCGCCATCGCCAGGAACGACACCCCGCCGATGCTGCGGTTGATCGAGGAAAAACTCGAGCTGGTACTGGACGGCGCCAGCTGAAAACCGACGGCCAGCAGCACGCACGAGAGCGCGGCGACCACCAGGGGCACCTGCACGCGATTCTGGAAGACCGTCACGCCCACCGCGACGAAATAGGTCAGCCACACCGCATAGCCGAGCGGTGTGACCAATTCCACGCCGAGCGTTCCGGCCATCAGGGCCCCCGCGATCACCCACACCCAGCGGTCGCGTGTGGTCGAGATGTTCTGCATAAAGGCGCGGACCGGACGGGGAGGGCGGTCATGGTAGCCGATAACTTTCACGCGCAAATCGCCGGGATTTTGACGCTCTGCAGCCGGGTCGGCTTGCACGCAGCCTTCACGCACTCGTCACTATGGTCGCGCGCTTTTCCGGGGGAAAGTTGCGTGATGGATGCGGAAACGGCCGTCGACAGTGCGGGGCCGCTTTCTCACGACAGCCGGCAGTGCCAGCTGTTGGTGCAGAGCGTGTCCGATTACGCGATCTACATGCTCGATACGGGCGGCCACGTGTGCAGCTGGAATCCCGGCGGCGAGCGCATCAAGGGTTACACCACCGCCGAGATCATTGGCTCGCATTTTTCGCGCTTCTATCTGCCGGAGGATGCGCAGGGCGGCGAACCTGCCGGCAATCTGGACACCGCCAGACGCGAGGGGCGTTTTGCCACCGAAGGCTGGCGGGTGCGCAAGGACGGCAGCCGCTTCTGGGCAAGCGTGGCGATCGAGCCGGTGCTGGAATTCGGTGTGCTGGTGGGGTTTGCCAAGGTCACCTGCGACATCGACCAGCGGCACCAGGCGCAGCAGCTGTTGCAGCATGCGCAGCATGCCCTGCTGCAGTCGCAGAAGGTGGACGCGCTGGGTCGCCTGACGCTCGGCATGGCGCACGATTTCAATAACCTGCTGACCGTGATGGTGACCAGCCTGGACCTGATCGCGCTGCGTGCCGGCGACGACGCGCGTACGCGCATGCTGGTGGACGCGGCGCAGACGGCAGTCGATCGGGGCACCTTGCTGACACGCCAACTGCTCGCCTTTGCGCGCGGGCAGCGGCTGATTCCCGAACGCCACGGCGCCAACGCGGTGGTGACGCGCTCGCTGGAGCTGCTGCGGCGTGCCTGTCCGGCCGGGATCGTGCTGTCGCTGGCGTTCGCCGAACAGTTGCCCGATATCCGCGTGGACCCCGGCCAACTGGAGGCGGCCTTGCTCAATCTGGTGTTCAACAGCTGCGATGCCATGCCGGGCGGCGGCACCATCGTGCTGGAAACGGCGCTACAGCAGCGTGCTGCGCCATCCGATCCGCATGGCCGGCCGCGCGCTTACGTCAGCATTGCCGTACGCGATGATGGCCCCGGCATGTCGGCACACGTGGCGCAATGCGCCAGTGAGCCGTTTTTCACCACCAAGGACGTGGGCAAGGGTTCGGGCCTGGGATTGAGCCAGGTACACGGCTTTGCGTCCCAATCCGGTGGCTTCGTCGAGCTGGACACTGCGCCTGGCCGCGGCACCACCGTTACCCTGTTTCTCCCGGCCATCGAGGAGGCTGAGCATGACTGAATCCCTGCGTCTGTTGATGGTGGAAGATCAGCAGGAATTGCGCGAACTGATCGGCGAGGCGCTGCGCGACGCAGGCATCACCGTCGAAACCGCCGACGACGGCCACAGCGCCTTGCGCATGCTGCGCGAGAACGGCCCCTACGATGTGGTCTTCAGCGACATCCGCATGCCCAACGGCATGTCGGGCATCGAACTGAGCGAACACGTGGCGCAGCTGCTGCCGCAGGCGCGGGTGATCCTGGCCTCGGGGTTTGCAAAGGCGCAATTGCCGCCGCTGCCGGCGCAGGTGGATTTCCTGCCCAAACCGTATCGCCTGCGTCAGCTGATCGATGTGTTGAAAGGCGTGGCAACCAACGCCTGAGCGTTGGCTGCGGGTGTCCTGCGCTGCAGGGGCCGTGACCGAGCGTCCTGCGCCTGCGCTGCTCAACGGCTCTGGTAATACACCTTGTCGATGGCGATCTCCACTGGCGCAGCCGGCGGATCGGCCACCAGCATGAACATCTGTTTGACCGCCTGCAGATCCAGGTCGTAGAACGCACTGAAGGGAATGCTCACCTCATGCCAGGCGCCATCGCGCACCAGGCCGTACTGATTGCCGCCCGCGACAAAATCCACCCAGCTGTCGCCAAAGCTGGTGTTGATGCCGATCTTGAAGGTCGATGGCGTGGTGGTTTTCAGGTGCAGCTTCAGCGCGCCGCCGGCATAGGCGGCCATGTTGCGATAGTCGGTCTGGATGCCCAGGCCATACCAGGCACCGGCATTGGCGCGGTAGGCCATCACGTTACTGCCTTCGAACGGCGCCTGCGCAATCGGGGCGAGGTTGTTCCACAGATACAGTTCGGCATCCTGGCCGAAGTTGAGCCGCCCGCTGGTATCGGCCTGCTCGGTGAACACGCCGAAGCGCCCTGCGGGCGCCGCGTGTTGCGCGCCCACGTACAGCTGCGAACCGGGGTTTTGATACAGGCGGATGTAATCGATCTCCATCCTGCCCGGCAACGGCGCGGTCACCGCCGCAGGCGAGGTGATGCCGGTATAGGTGCCGCCCACGGCGAGATTGAGCAGCAGATACTGCTGCTGATGGAATTCGTGCAGCGAGGCGCCTTCGATATTGGAGATCGCAAACTCGAAGTACTGCTGGCCATCGATCGACACGCGGATGAACTGCGGGTCCCAGGTCATGCGGTACACATGGAAGTCGGCATGCAGATCCACCGGGCTGGTGTAGCTGGTGTCGTAGTCGGCCTGCTGGCCGTTGTAGTCCCAGTGCACCGCCGCGCCGATACGGCGATTGGCGGTGCCATTGGCGATCGCTGCGGCCATGCCGGCTTCCAGCAGGTCGATCTCGCCGCGACCTGGCCACACGCCGATGGTGCCCAGCATCCAGTACGCCGGCCATAGCCCGTTGCCCACTACCGGCGTCTTGATGCGCGCCTCCAGCGTGCCGTATTTGAAGTGCATGCGGCCTTCGGTCTTGAGACGCGCCGAGGTAAACGGCATGCCCTGGAACGCTTCGCGTCGCGCTTCGATCACCAGCCGGCCGTTATCGATGCGCGCGTTTTCGGCGCGGCTGGTGTAGTACTGCATCTCCCCGTTGCCCCAGCCGCACAGGCCGATCTGACAGCCGTTGCCGACGTCGTAGGTCCACTTGTTGCCGTCGATGCCGGGGCCGTTGAAATTGTCCTCCCACACCAGGGTTTGCGCGTGTGCGCCTGGTGGCATCGCCACTGCGCATAGCAAGGCGAACTGCACAGCGACACTGCGTAGCGTGTTCATAGCGTGCGTCTCCAAACGTGGATCGATGTCCATGGACACATGACGCTGCGCAGCGGATGGTTCAGTGTCAAAGCAATTGTGTGGCGTGTTTCAGTTCCGTGGTGTTCATTCCGGAATGATCAAGCATTGGCATGACGGCGGTCGCAGACTGCATTGGGCGGATGCTGCGTGGCAGCAGCTGGCTGCGGAGGTTTTGTTGCAGGCGCGACGGCACCTGCAGCGTCCAGCTCAATGCGTTCAAGCCGGCAGATGCTTCGAGCGCCAACGCATGCACGCGTTGGCAGGCTCTGGAGTGGCTACGGCGCTGGGAACGCCATCGGAATGCCACCGTGGCCGGCAAGCCAGGTGCTGCGGCACATCGATGGCCTTGCGGATGCATCGGCATGATTGCCTGCGGCAGCGTTTCGCGCATGCCGCATACGCCGGACTCAATGCCCGGCATGCACCGTCCAGGCCACCAGCCGTATCACCAACGGTCGCACCACCAGCACGCAGCAGAACGCGGTGGGCATCGCAATGCGGTAAGCGTCCAGCACGCGCCACAGGTAGCCGGGGGCAAGGCCGGTATTGGCGCCGGTGATCACCAGGCACATCAGCAAGGCCATGATCGTGGCCATATAGAACGCGAACACGAACGGGGTGGTGCGCACGCCGAGTTTCCAGCGCGGGCGCAGCAATGGGGAGGAGGGGGAAGATGACGACATGCAGTGGCCTCGGTTGCCGCGGATCGGCGTGATGGGCAGCACTGTAGAGACGCCACCGCGGGCGGGGTAGATCGCGTAGCCTTGCGGCTTACGTAAGAAAAAATTACGAATCGCTTGGTAATACTCGCCTGACCAATGAACATTCTTCAGTCCATCCGTAGCTTTGTCAGTACTGTCGATGCCGGCAGCATTGCCGGAGGCGCCAAGTTGCTGGGCATCAGTGCGGCTGCGGTCAGCCAGAACATCGCGCGGCTGGAGCAGCACCTGGGCGTGCGTCTGCTGCACCGGACCACGCGCAGCCTGGCGCTGACCGAGCGCGGCACGCTGTACTTCGAGCAGGTGCGGCAGCTGGAGCGCGACCTGGAGCGCGCGCGCCAGTCGGTGGCCGGGCCGCAGCAGGCGCCGGCGGGGCGCTTGCGGGTGGCCAGCACCGCGGCCTTCGCGCGGCACGTGCTCGCCCCGATGCTGCCGGCCCTGCGTCAGCAGTACCCGCAGCTGGAGATCGAGCTGCTGTGCACCGACCGGGCGGTGCAGCACGCGCAGGAAAGCGTGGATGTCAGCCTGCGCATCGAAGCGCAGCTGGAAGACGGCCTGGTCGCACGCTGCATCGCCCAGGTGCCGCTGGTGGTGTGCGCAGCGCCCGAGTATCTGGCGCGCTGCGGGACGCCCCAGGGTGCGGACGACTTGAAATATCACGATTGCCTGCTGTTGCGTTATCCGGTCGACGGGCGCTGCCTGCCGTGGAATTTCGTGCGCAATGGCGTGCGCTTCCAGCCCGAGCTGGGCAAGGCGATGGTCAGCGACGATATCGATGCGCTCGCCACCATGGCCGCGGCCGGCGGCGGCATCGCGCGCCTGGCCGCCTATGTCGTGCAGCCTTACCTGCAGCGCGGCGAGCTGCAGCCGCTGTTTGTCTCCGATCTCGGCAGCACCGCCCAGGCATTACCGGAGCCGCTGCGGATCTACCTCTGCGTCGCCGATCGCCGCGACTTCACCCCGAAGGTGCGCGCCTTCATGGAGCACGTGCTCGAACGCCTGCCGGTGCAATGGCGTATTGCCGAGCCCGCGCCGGCGCCGGCTCATGCAGCGACCGGGGGTGTAGCCAGCATCTGACATCTGGAGAGCGCCTGGTCCGTGCGCTGTTCGACAGGGCGCACGCGGGCGTGACGTGCTGATACGTGATGGACGCCGGGTTGCTTGAGAGCGAACGACGCTGAAGACGCAGTTTGCGCAGTCGTCGTTCTCGACCAACGACTAAGGCGGCAGTTGATGCTGCCGCCGCCATCGCTCACTCCAGCTTGAGCATCACCACCGAGCGTGCCGGCAGCTCGATAGTCACTGCGTTGCCTTGCATGCGTGCCCCCTTGAACGCCTTGGGTTCCACCGCATGTGGCTGGGCGAAAGTGTTGTGCGCAGTGATCGCCGGCCCGGTCAGAATCTGTCCGGTCACCCCGCGCGCCGTCAGGCCATCCACCTGCACACTGACGCTCGCGGCCGACGTCGCATCCAGATTGGTCAGGGCGATATAGACGTGTCCATCCCTGGCCTTGACCGCCGAGCCGTGCACTGCGGGCACGTGGACATCGCCATGGCGATACTCGGGTGTACTTAGTTGCAACGGCAGCTGGGTGGCGTCCTGGTAGGGCTTGTACAGCGCGAACACATGGTAGGTGGGCGTCAGCACCATCTTGTCGCCGTCGGTGAGGATCATCGCCTGCAGCACGTTGACCATCTGCGCGATGTTGGCCATGCGCACGCGCTCGGCATGCGCGCTGAAGATGTCGATGTTCAACGACGCCACCAGTGCATCGCGCAGCGTGTTCTGTTGATGCAGGAAGCCCGGGTTCGCATCCGGCAGCCCGGCGTACCAGGTGCCCCATTCGTCCACCACCAGCGCGACCTTCCTGCCCGGGTCGTAGCGGTCCATGATCGCGCTGTGTTTGCGGATCAGCTCGTCCATCACCAGCGTGCGCGACAGGGTGTCGATCCAGGCGGCTTCGTCGAAGTCGGTGGAGGAGGCGCGCGGTGGCCAGCCACCTGGCACGGTGTAGTAATGCAGGCTCAGGCCGTCCATCAGCGTGCCGGCCTCGCGCATCATCACCTCGGTCCAGTGGTAATCGTCGTTGTTGGGGCCGGGCGCGATCTTGAGGATCTTCTGATTGGCCGGCGCCTTGACGAAGGTCTGGTAGCGCCGATAGACGTCGGCCGCGTATTCCACGCGCATGTTGCCGCCGCAGCCCCACAACTCGTTGCCCACGCCGAAGTAGGGCACCTGCCACGGTGCATCGCGGCCATTGGCGCGGCGTTCGTTGGCCAGGCTCGAGCGGGTCGGCGCCGTCATGTATTCGGCCCACTGCGCAATCTCGTCCGGCGCCGCATTGCCCACATTGCCGGCGATATAGGCCTGGGTGCCGAGCAGTTCGGTGAAGTCCATGAACTCGTGCGTGCCGAAGCGGTTGGACTCTTCCACGCCGCCCCAGTGCGTGTTGACACTGACCGGGCGCTTGGCCGGCACACCGACGCCATCGCGCCAATGGTATTCGTCGGCAAAACAGCCGCCGGGCCAGCGGATGTTGGGCACTGCAATCGCCTTCAACGCGGCCAGCACATCGTTGCGATAGCCGCGCGTATTGGCAATCGCCGAGTCCTCGCCGACCCACACCCCGCCGTAGATGCCGGTGCCCAGATGCTCGGCGAACTGACCGAACAGCTGCCGCGACACCTGCGCACCGGGCTGGTCCACGCGCAGCGTGCCGGTCACCTTGACCTCGGCCGCAGGGGCGGCGAGCGCGCTGGCGAGCAAGGCCGCGCCAACGACAGCCTGCAACAGCCGTCCCGGTGAGATTCGCAAAGCGGGGGAAATCCACTGCATCGGCTTGGCGCTCCTGTGCTGATCGATCGAGGTGGTCACACGCCGCTGCGGGGCGGGCGCGTCGCTAGCCTAGTGCCTGCAATGGCAGGTTGTCGCTGCATCGCGATCAATCAGCCAGGGCTGGCGCAGGTCTCGCCGACACGATCATCGCATCGCACGCCAGGATGTGCGCCGGGGCATGGTCGGCGACCGCGCTCCCCCGCTATGCTCGCCAGCTTCCAGTATCGGCAGGACGATCCATGCAGCGAGTGTTCGGGCAGTTGCCAGACGGTGTCGAAGTCCACGCGCTCACGCTGCGCAGCACTGCCGGGCTGGAGGCGGAGGTGCTCACCTACGGCGGCATCCTGCATGCGCTGCGGCTGACCACCGAGCATGGGGTGGTGCCGCTGCTGCTGGCATTGCCGGATCTGCCGGCCTACGCCGCCGATGGCGACAGCCTCAACATCCTGGTCGGCCGCTTCGGCAACCGCATCGCCGGCGCGCGCTACACGCTGGATGGGGTCACCCACACGCTGGCCGCCAATGAGGGGCGCAACCAGTTGCACGGCGGCCTGCGCGGCTTCGGGCGGCGCGTGTGGAGCGTGCTGGAGCAGGCACCGGACCAGGTGCTGCTCGGTTACGACTCGCCCGATGGCGAAGAAGGCTATCCCGGCAATCTGCAGGTGCGTGCGCGGCTGCAATTGCGCGGATGCAGCCTGCAGCTGGACTTCGAGGCGCAATGCGATGCCGCCACCGCGTTGAACCTCACCCATCACCCGTACTTCAACCTATCCGGCGACCCGCATCGGCGCGCCGCGCTGCAGGTGCTGCGGGTGCCGGCCGATCGCTATCTGCCGGTGGATGCCGAATCGATTCCGACCGGCGAAATCGCCTCCGTCGCCGGCACGCCGTTCGATTTCCGCCATGCTGCGGCGTTGGCCGACAAAAGCGATCCGTCGCATCCGCAGGTGGTGCTCGGCAAGGGCTACGACCAATGCCTGGTGCTGGCCGCCGGAGCCGATTGCGTTGCCGAGTTGTACTCGCCGCACAGTGGCGTGGCGCTGCGCATCAGCAGCGACGCACCGGCGGTGCAACTCTACGAAGGCCAGCATCTGGACGACCACCATCCCGGACTCGGCCGCGGCGTCTGCCTGGAGCCGCAGGACTACCCGGACGCGCCCAACCACCCCAATTTCCCGTCGACGATCCTGCGGCCCGGGCAGGTCTACCGCCGCCGCATCGCCTATCGCTTCGCCAGCCCGGGGCCGGATCAGCCGTGGGCGGCGGTGAGCGCTGCGCTGGACGCCTGAGCGCGGGCGGTGTGGCGGCGGCGGGGCCTGGACGGGCCTGGAGCCAACGCGATCAGCGCGGCCCCAGCACCAGTTCGATCACGAACTTGCTGCCGAAGAACGACAACACCAGCAGCGCCATCGCGGTCAGCGTCCAGTGCACCGCTTTGGTGCCGCGCCAGCCATTGCGCCAGCGCCCGATCAACAGCGCACCGAACACGATCCACGACAGGATGCTGAGTACGGTCTTGTGCAGCAGCCGCTGCGCCAGGAAGTCCTGCACGAACAGCAGGCCGGTCAGCAGGGTCAGGCTCAACAGCACGAAGCCGACGGTGATCGTGCGGAACAGCAGCGTCTCCAGCTCGGTCAACGGCGGCAGCGCGCGCAGCCAGGTATGGAAGTCGCGCCGGCGCAGGGCGCGCTCCTGCAGCCACAGCATGATCGCCAGCAACGCGGCGATGCCCAACGTGGCGTAGGCCAGCAGCGCCATCCACGCGTGCAGTTCCAGCCGCCAGCCCAGGTCCGAGCTCGGTTCGTGGCCGTAAGCGTGATAGCAGGCCAGCAGGATTGCCGACAGCGGGAACACCACCACGCCCACCGCCGCCATGCGCCCGCGCGCGCCGAACACCGCCGTCAGCGCGGCCATGCCCAGGCCGCACAGCGATAGCGCCGCGAAGAAGTGCATGTCCGGCCCGCCGGCGGTGCGCAGCGCCACCAGCACGTGGTACCCGGCGTGCAGCGCCACGGCCGCCAGTGCCGGGATCAGCCAGCGGGCAGGCGCCTGGTTGCCATCGCGCAGCACCGAGCGGGTGAGCAGTGCCGTGGCCAGCAGATACAAGGCGAACGCGATGAGAACGATTGTCATCGTGGAAGTTTCGCATATTGGGGGCTGGGATTCGGGAATCGGGAATCGGGAATCGGGAATCGGGAATCGGGAATCGGGAATCGGGAATCGGGAAAAGCAGTTGCGAGCTGCGGGGGCTGGAGGTGGGCTGGCGTGCTGGGGGCGGAGCGCGAGCGGGCAGGGGCTACCTGCTGGCACTGCAGTTGCCGTTCCTGTCCTGGCGCTGCTGCGCTGGTTGGCCGTGCGCGTTGGTGAGGCTGCTCGCTAATCTGGCTTTGCCGGTCGGGCGCTGGCGGCCGCCGGGGCGGCCGGCTGGCCGGTGCCGCTATAATCGACGCCCGTTTCCCCTCACGCGGTCCCTTGCGCATGTTCGAGTCCCTTACCCAACGTCTCTCCGGCACCATGGAGCGCCTGCGCGGCCGCGGCCGCCTGACCGAGGAGAACATCCGCGAAGCCACCCGTGAAGTGCGCATCGCGTTGCTCGAAGCCGACGTGGCGCTGCCGGTGGTGCAGGCGCTGATCGAGCGCATCAAGGTGCGCGCGGTCGGTCAGGAAGTGCTCAAGTCGCTGACCCCGGGCCAGGCGCTGATCAAGATCGTTCGCGACGAGCTGACCGCCGTGATGGGCGCGGCCGCCACCGACCTCAACCTCAACGTGCCGGCGCCGGCGATCATCCTGATGGCCGGCCTGCAGGGCGCGGGCAAGACCACCACGGTCGGCAAGCTCGCCAAGCACCTGAAGGAAAAGCGCAAGAAGAAGGTCATGGTGGTCTCGGCCGACGTCTACCGCCCGGCCGCGATCGAGCAGCTCAAGACCCTGGCCGAGCAGGTCGGCGTGCTGTTCTTCCCGTCCGACGCCTCGCAGAAGCCGGTCGACATCGTGCGCGCCGCCATCAGCGATGCGCGCAAGTCGTTCGCCGACGTGCTGCTGGTCGATACCGCCGGCCGCCTGGCCATCGATGCGGCGATGATGGAGGAAATCAAGGCGCTGCACGCCGCGGTCAACCCGACCGAAACCCTGTTCGTGGTCGATGCGATGACCGGCCAGGACGCGGCCAACACCGCCAAGGCCTTCGGTGAGGCGCTGCCGCTGACCGGCGTGGTGCTGACCAAGACCGACGGCGACGCCCGTGGCGGCGCCGCGCTGAGCGTGCGCTACATCACCGGCAAGCCGATCAAGTTCGTCGGTACCGGCGAAAAGACCGACGGCCTGGACGTGTTCCATCCCGACCGCGTCGCCAGCCGCATCCTGGACATGGGCGATGTGCTGTCGCTGGTGGAACAGGTCGAGCACAGCGTCGACCAGGAAAAGGCCGCCAAGCTTGCCGCCAAGGTCGCCAAGGGCAAGAAGTTCGACCTCAACGACATGAAGGAACAGCTTGAGCAGATGCAGAACATGGGCGGCATCCATGGGCTGATGGATAAGCTGCCGGGCATGGGCCAGATCCCGGACAACGTCAAGCAGCAGGTCACCGGCAAGGAAGTGCCGCGCATGATCGCGATCATCAATTCGATGACCAAGAAGGAGCGCCGCAACCCGGCCCTGCTCAACGGCTCGCGCCGCGCCCGCATCGCCCGCGGCTCGGGCATGCAGCCGGCCGACGTCAACAAGCTGATGAAGCAGTATCAGCAGATGGAAAAGATGATGGGCAAGCTGGCCGGCGGTGGCATGAAGGGCCTGATGCGCAACATGAAGGGCATGATGGGCGCCATGGGCGGCCGCGGCGGCATGCCGTTCCGTTGAGTTTCAATCGGCGACGCGCGCGGTAAGTCCTTCGACAGGCACGCGTGGCGTTGAACTCGCGCATGACGCGTCATCACTTCAGGCCGCGCACGATGGGTTCGTTTTCGCAGATCGACGCCTTCCAGCAGCGTTTTGGTTTAGGCCTTCCCATCCTGCTCAGCCCCATGGCCGGTGCCTGCCCGGTGCCGTTGTCGGCGGCGGTTGCTGAGGCCGGCGGCATGGGCGCGATGGGTGCGGTGTTGTCGCAACCGCAGGACATCGTGGCGTGGATGGCGGCGTTTCGCGGCGCGAGCGCCGGGCCCGCCCAGGTCAATCTGTGGATTCCTGATCCGGCCCCTGTGCGCGACGCCGCGGCAGAGGCGCGCGTGCGTGCGTTTGTGTCGCAGTGGGGGCCGCCGGTTCCCGAGGATGCGGGCGACGCAACACCGGCCGACTTCGATGCCCAGTTCGACGCCTTGCTCGCCGCACGACCCGCCGTCGCCTCATCGATCATGGGTGTGTTTCGGCCCGATCAGGTTGCGCGGCTGAAAAGCGCCGGCATCGCCTGGTTTGCCTGCGCCACCACGCTGGACGAAGCGCGTGCGGCCCAGGCGGCCGGTGCCGATGCGGTGGTTGCGCAGGGCGCCGAGGCCGGTGGGCATCGTGGTGCATTCGATGCCGGTCGCGCCGAGCGGCAGATGACCGGGTTGTTCGCCTTGTTGCCACGATTGGTCGATCACCTGGATCTTCCGGTGATCGCCGCAGGCGGCATCGCCGATGCGCGCGGCATTGCCGCAGCGCTGACGCTGGGCGCGAGCGCCGTGCAGATCGGTACCGGCCTGCTGCGCACGCCCGAGGCGGCGCTGCCCAGTGCCTGGGCCGACGCCCTGGCCCAGGCCGAACCGGAACAGACCCAGCCGACCCGTGCATTTTCCGGCCGGCTGGGGCGTGCGTTCGCCACGCCCTATGTGCGTGCTGCCATTGCGGCCGAGGCGCCGGTGCCGGCGCCGTATCCGGTGCAGCGCGCGCTGACCGCACCGATGCGTCAGGCCGCCGCGCGCGACAACCGTCTGGACGCCATGCAGGCCTGGGCCGGGCAATCGGCCTGGATGGCACCTGCCCAGCCTGCCGCGCAATTGCTAACCCAGTGGTGGGCTGAAGCACAGGCGCTGTTGTGCCGCTGATCTTCTGCAACGGCGCAGTGGCGACAGCGCAGCAGTTGGGCGCGGCCGCATTGGTCAATTACGGCCACTTCACCACCCTGCAGGTGCGCGGCGGTGCGGTACGCGGGCTGGACCTGCATCTGCAGCGGCTGCAATACGACGGTGCTGCCCTGTTCGGTGCATCGATCGATGAGGCATCCCTGCGCGCCCAGTTGCGCGCTGCGTTGTCGGCTGCGAACTGCGAGGACGCCAGCGTGCGCATCACCGTGTTTGCGCAAGATTTCGACCTGCGCGATCCATTGCGCCAGCTTGCGCTCGATGTGCTGATCTCCATCGCGCCCGCAGCCCGGATGCCAGCTACCGCGTTGCGCGTGCAGCCGGTCCGTCATGTGCGCGAGCAACCCCGGCACAAGCATGTCGGCACCTTCGCGCTGCTGCATCTGCGTCGCCAGGCCATGGCGGCCGGTTACGACGACGCATTGCTGATCGACGCGCAGGCGCATCTGCTGGAGGGCGCCTTCTGGAATCTGGGCGTGTGGCAGCAGGGCAGGGTGGTGTGGCCGCAAGGGCCGGCGCTGCCCGGCACCCAGCAGCGTCTGCTGCAGGCCGGCCTGCAGACTCTCGGTATCCAGCAGGAGTTTCGCCCGGTCGTGCTGAGCGAGCTGGGCGGCTTCGATGGCGCCTTCAGCTGCAACGCGCGCGGCCAGCAGGCCATCGTGCAAGCCGGCGCGGCGTCGTGGCCGGCGCAGGCCGCGCAGCTGCCATTGCTGGAGCAGGCCCTGCAGACCCAGCCCTGGCAGGGGATCTGAGCGATTCCGGGGTGACTTGGCTTCGCCGCCGGAGCCCGCTATAATCGCCGGCTTACCGCGCCATTCTGGCGACTGGGCAACTCAGGAAAACGACACCATGGTCAAGATTCGACTGACCCGCGGCGGCGCCAAGAAGCGTCCGTTCTACCACATCATCGTGACCGACGTGCGCAGCGCGCGCGACGGCCGCAACATCGAGCGTCTGGGTTACTACAACCCGGTTGCGCAGGGCGCAGAACCGCGCGTCGTGCTGGACGTTGCTCGCGTCGACCATTGGGTCGGCCAGGGCGCTCAGCTGACCGACAAGGTGCGCAACCTGTATCGCGAAGCATCCAAGTCCCAGGCCGCTGCGGCCTGATCCTGGAGGGCCGGGCGCCAGCGCCTGGCCAGAGTCGACGCAGATGAAGCCGACCGAGCGCCGCATCCTGTTAGGCAGGATTGTCGGCGCTTTTGGTGTCAAGGGCGAGCTCAAGCTCGAATCCTGGACCGAGCCGCGCAGTGCGATCTTCCGGTATCAGCCGTGGATCGTGCGGACGCCCTCGGGGCAGGAATCGGTCGTGAGCGGCGTACGTGGGCGCGATCAGGGCAAGAATCTGATTGCGGTATTCCCCGACGTCACCGACCGTGACACCGTCGAGGCCATGCACGGAACCGAGATTTACGTCGCGCGCAGCGTGCTGCCGCCACCCAAGCCCGATGAATATTACTGGGTGGATCTGGAAGAGCTGCAGGTGGAAACCGTCGAAGGCGTCAAGCTCGGCACGGTGTCGCACCTGTTTTCCACCGGCTCCAACGACGTGATGGTGGTGCGCGGCGATCGCGAGCGGCTGGTGCCGTTCGTGCTGCCGGATTTCGTCAAGTCGGTCGACTTCGAAGCCAACCTGATCGTGGTGGACTGGGATCCGGATTTCTGACCGGAATGGCGCATCGCGCCGCTCCGCTATTGCTTTCCCCATTCCCACTTCCGATTCCCCAGTGCGCATCGACGTCATCAGCCTGTTCCCCGAGTTCATCGCGCAATGCGCGGCGTTCGGCGTGGTCGGGCGGGCGCAGGAGCGTGGCTTGCTGGAACTGCAGGGCTGGAATCCGCGCGAGCATGCGCAGGGCAATTACCGCCGGGTGGACGATCGTCCGTTCGGTGGCGGGCCCGGCATGGTGATGTTGATCGAGCCGTTGCGGGCCTGCCTGGACGCGGTGCAAGCGGCAGACGCGCGTCCGGCGCCGGTGATCTATCTCAGCCCGCAGGGGCGGCCGCTCACCCAGCCGCTCGCTCGCGAGCTGGCGCAGTTGCCACGCATGGTGTTGCTGTGCGGGCGCTACGAAGGCGTGGACGAGCGCTTTCTGGCGCAGGCGGTGGATATGGAAATCTCCATCGGCGACTACGTGCTGTCCGGTGGCGAGTTGGGCGCGGCGGTGCTGGTGGATGTGGTGACGCGGTTGCAGGAGGGCGTGTTGAACGACGCCGAATCCGCAGCCCAGGACAGTTTCGAAGGCCCGCAAGGCCTGCTCGACTGCCCGCATTACAGCCATCCAGCGACCCATGACTGGGGCGATGTGCCGGAAGTCTTGCGCTCGGGCAATCACGCTGCAATTGCGCGCTGGCGTCGGCAGCAGTCGCTGGGCCGGACCTGGTTACGTCGCCCGGACCTGCTCGATGAGGCCGTGTTGGACAAGAACGATCGCCGTCTGCTGGACGAGTTTCGCCGCGAACTCGCCCCGGGCGACGAGAAATAAGGGCTCACCCCTAGCTCTTGCACTATCGATTGGGGTACAATATGCGGCTTGCTGGCCAGCCTTGCGTCTGGCCCTCCTACGAACCTCGAGCAATCGCCGTGCGGCGACTGCCGGTCCAATATCACCAGACACGCGGTGCCCATCATGAGCAAACTCAACAAGACCATCCTGGCTGACTTCGAAGCCGCCCAGATTCAGCGCAAGCTTCCCGAGTTCAACCAGGGCGACACCGTCGTGGTGAACGTCAAGGTGAAGGAAGGCAACCGCGAGCGCGTGCAGGCCTATGAGGGCGTTGTGATCGGTACCAAGAACGCCGGCCTGAACTCGGCGTTCACCGTGCGTAAGATCTCGCACGGCTTCGGCGTCGAGCGCGTGTTCCAGACCCACAGCGCCATCATCGACTCGGTCGAAGTGAAGCGTCGCGGTAAGGTGCGCGCCGGCAAGCTGTACTACCTGCGTGGTCTGGAAGGCAAGGCTGCCCGCATCAAGGAAGATCTGGCCGCCGCTGCACAGGCCAAGGCCGCTCGCCAGGCTGCTGCCAAGGCTGAGTAAGTCACTGGCAGGCTGGTCCTGCTGTTGCCAGACGGCCGCCTTCGGGCGGCCGTTTGCGTTGTGGGGATTGGGGAATCGGGATTGGGGATTGGGGATTGGGGATTCGCCGGTTGTGCGTACGCGATGCTCATCGGTTTACACGTGAGCGCGCGGCTGCTGCGCAGTGGGCGGGATGTCTTTTCGTCGCGGCTCGGCGAGCGATGGCGTCGGTCGGCTGGGCCGATCACTCAAGAAATCCCTGCGCGCTGTATCGATCACTCAGTGCAGCGTCCGGCTCTTGCCTTCGCGTGTAATGTCGGCCGGTGTGGCAGCGTGCCGCCTGGTGCTAGCCGATGTCAGTGCCGGCGGGGCTGCGGCGCGTCCGCGATCGGCGCGGTATCGGCGACCGGCGAGGCCGGATGCGCCGGCACTTCTGCGGCGGCGGCCAGTTCGGCAGGATCTGCCGGCGTGGTCAGCATGCGTGCCTTGCGCCAGCCGCCCCAGCGGTAATACGCCAGCGACAGCAGCATCGAACACAGCGAACTGATCGGAAGGCTCCACCAGATGCCGTCGGCTCCCAGCTGCGGAATCAAGGCGTTTGCCAGCGGCACGCGCACACCCCACAGACCGAAGGCCAGGATCAGCAGCGGCGGGATCACCGCACCGGTGGCCCGCACCACGCCGGAAACCACAAAGCTCACGCCGAACAGCAGGAACGACCAGATTCCGATGTGGTTGAGATGCCGCGCGACCTCCAGTGTCGGGCTGTCGGACGGCAGGAACAGCGCCAGCGTCCAGCGATCGAACACGATCAGCAGCCCGATCAGTACGCCGGTCATCAGGAAATTGGCCGCGATGCCGGTGCGTGCGGTCGCATCCACGCGTGTCCACAATCCCGCGCCCACGTTCTGCGCGGCCATCGTCGAACATGCCGCGCCCAGCGCCATCGCCGGCATCTGCACATAGGTCCACAGCTGCAACGCGGCGCCGTAGGCGGCTGCGGTGTCGGTGCCGAAGCCGTTCACCAGCGTCATCATCGCGATCATGGCCAGCGAAATCAGCACCATCTGCAGGCCCATCGGCACGCCTTTGACGATGAGCGCGCGCAGGATGGTCGGCGCGATGCGGAACAGGTGCAGATCGTCGCGGCCCAGCCACAGCACATGGCGTTTGCTGCGCAGATACAGCAGCAAACCGCCCAGTGCCACCGCCTGCGCCAGCAAGGTGGCC
This sequence comes from Xanthomonas sp. WHRI 8393, assembly GCF_040203315.1. NCBI lineage: Bacteria > Pseudomonadati > Pseudomonadota > Gammaproteobacteria > Lysobacterales > Lysobacteraceae > Xanthomonas > Xanthomonas sp. WHRI 8393. The sequence goes on from NZ_JBEGGL010000002.1 coordinate 206,452, forward strand.
CAGGCCGCGCCGGCGATGCCCAGCGCCGGGAACGGACCCAGGCCGAAGATCAGTAGCGGGTTGAACACGATGTCCAGCACCACCGACACCAGCAAGAAGCGGAATGGCGTGCGGGCATCGCCGGTACCGCGCAGCGCCGCCGACAGAAACGCAAACACATAGATCAGCGGCATCGCCAGGAAGATCACCCGCAGGTACTCCTCGGCCAGTGTCTGCGACGCCGGTGGCGTGCCCATGGCGGTCAACAGATGCGGGGCCAGAAACCAGCCCAGCACCGCGATCAGTGCCGACAGCCCGCCAAAGAAACTGGCACTGGTGCCCATGACCTTGCGCGCCTGCGCGATGTCGCGCGCGCCCATCGCCTGGCCGATCAGGATGGTCGAAGCCATGCCGATGCCGAACACCGAGCCGATCAGGAAGAACATGATGCTGTTGGCGTTGGCCGCCGCAGTCAGTGCTGCCTCGCCGAGGTAGCGGCCCACCCAGATCGCATTGATCGAGCCATTGAGCGATTGCGCGATGTTCCCGGCAAGGATCGGCATCGCAAACAGCAGCAGATTCTTGCCGATCGGGCCTTCGGTCAGGACAGCGGATTTGGGCATCGCAGGCGCGCCGTGGTGCGGAAGCTGCGAACACTAGCATTGGCAGGTGTGAGGCGTGCTGTCGCCAGGCCGATGACACGACGCACGCTGTGCGGATCAGTCTGTATGAGTCAGCCAGCGTGTGGAAGGAAGGCTGTACTTGGACGGCAGCCACGCTTGAGTTACAGCGGGCTCGCCCAGATATTTCCCGCTCAACGCAGCCCGTTGCGACGCGCCGATACAGTGGCGATCACGGCAGCGGCCCGCAGCCCATTGGATCCGACGGCAAGCACAACGCGATGACTCAACTGGTGGAACAAGCGACGACGGTCAGGCTGGATGTCTGGCTGTGGGCGGCGCGCTTCTTCAAGACGCGCAGCCTGGCCAAGACGGCGGTGGACAACGGCAAGGTGGACGTCGCCGGCCAGCGGCCCAAGCCCTCGCGCACGCTGCGCAGCGGCGAGCAGCTGCGCATCGACCGTGGCGGCGAGATCTTCGAAATCACCGTCGCCGCGCTGAGCGATGTGCGCGGCCCGGCACCGGTCGCACAGACGCTGTACGTGGAAAGCGATGCCTCACGCGAAGCGCGGGCGCAATGGCGGCTGCAGCGCGCCGCCGAACGTACCGGCTATCGCGCACCCGAGGGCAAGCCGGACAAGCGCGCACGCCGGCTGATCAACGCGCTGGGCGATATCGACGCGTTGTAGCACTGCGCGGGCTATTCGCTGCGAATCGACTGACGGAAACAAGAAACGCCTTGGCAACCGTCATGTTGTTCAATCAATAAAAACGGCGCTTCTCCATCGCGGGGGAAGCGCCGTTCGTGATGCTCTGCTCTCAACCATGCACACCGACCATCTCGACGGGTCCTTGCCCGCTCACCGTCGCGGGACCTTACGCGGCATGGATGCCGCGTAAGAGCCTACAAGGACGTACTTGCGGCGTGTCCCGCGATGGTGGGCGGGCAAGGGCCTTGCAGCCAAACCGCAGACCCGCCGCTCCACTGACGTCTTCCGTGCCGAGTCGGTCTCTTGCGTGCAGTTCAACAGAGAGTTGGAAGCGCACGCACGATGGCGTGCGCCTTGCCACTCACGCCAGATCGAAACGATCCAGCTGCATCACCTTGGTCCAGGCGGCGACGAAGTCCTGGACGAACTTCTCCTGTGCGTCGGCACTGGCATAGACCTCGGCCACCGCACGCAGGATCGAGTTGGAGCCGAACACCAGATCCACGCGCGTGCCGGTCCATTTGGCTTCACCGGTGCTGCGGTCGCGGCCTTCGTAGACCTCCTTCGATTCGGAGGTGGCTTTCCACTCGGTGCGCATGTCGAGCAGGTTGGCGAAGAAGTCGTTGCTCAGCACGCCGGGGCGGGTGGTGAACACGCCATGGCTGGAGTCGCCGACATTGGCGCCGAGCACGCGCAGGCCGCCGACCAGCACGGTCAACTCGGGCGCGGTCAGCGTCAGCAGCTGTGCCTTGTCGATCAACAGCGCCTCAGCGGGCACCGCATAGCGCTGCTTGGCGTAGTTGCGGAAGCCATCGGCCACCGGTTCCAGCACCGCGAACGATTCGACATCGGTCTGCTCCTGCGAGGCATCGGTGCGGCCGGGTGCGAACGGCACGGTGACGCTGTGACCAGCGGCCTGTGCGGCATGTTCGACCGCGGCATTACCGGCCAGCACGATCAGGTCGGCCAGCGAGATCTGCTTGCCGCCCGCCTGCGCGCCGTTGAAGTCGGCCCGGATGCGCTCCAGCGTGCCCAGCACCTGTGCAAGCTGCGCGGGCTGGTTGGCCTGCCAATCCTTCTGCGGTGCCAGACGGATGCGTGCGCCGTTGGCGCCGCCACGCTTGTCCGAGCCGCGGAAGGTCGATGCCGATGCCCACGCGGTGGACACCAACTGCGCCACGCTCAGGCCTGAATCGAGGATGGTCTGCTTGAGGGCGGCGGCGTCCTGCGCATCGACCAGCGGGTGGTCGACGGCCGGCACCGGGTCCTGCCACAGCAGTTCTTCGCTCGGCACCTCGGTCCCCAGGTAACGCGAGCGCGGGCCCATGTCACGGTGGGTGAGCTTGAACCAGGCCCGGGCGAACGCGTCGGCGAACTGGTCGGGGTGTTGGTGGAAGCGACGCGAGATGGCCTCATAGGCCGGGTCGAAACGCAGCGCCAGATCGGTGGTCAGCATGGTCGGCCGATGCTTCTTCGCTGCATCGTGCGCGTCGGGAATGATGGCGTCGGCATTCTTGGCCACCCACTGGTGGGCGCCGGCCGGGCTCTTGCTCAGTTCCCACTCGAACTTGAACAGATGGTCGAAGAAGTCGTTGCTCCACTGCGCCGGGGTGGTGGTCCAGGTGACTTCCAGGCCGCTGGTGATGGTGTCGGCACCCTTGCCGCTGCCGTAGCGGTTGTGCCAACCCAGGCCCTGGCTCTCCAACTCGCCGGCTTCCGGCTCGGCACCGACGTTGTCGGCCGGGCCGGCGCCGTGGGTCTTGCCGAAGGTGTGGCCGCCGGCGATCAGCGCCACGGTCTCTTCGTCGTTCATCGCCATGCGTGCGAAGGTGTCGCGGATGTCGCGCGCGGCGGCGACCGGGTCGGGCTTGCCGTCCGGGCCTTCCGGATTGACGTAGATCAGGCCCATCTGCACGGCGGCCAGCGGGTTCTCCAGATCGCGGGTGTGCGGCACTTCGCTGTCGTCGTCCTTCACCAGCACGCCGTGCGCTTCGTCCACGCCGGGCGAACCGCGCGAGTAGCGCTCGTCGCCACCCAGCCACTTGGTTTCGCGGCCCCAGTACAGGTCCTGATCCGGTTCCCAGGTGTCTTCGCGGCCACCGGCAAAGCCGAAGGTCTTGAAGCCCATGCTTTCCAGCGCGACGTTGCCGGTGAGGATCATCAGGTCGGCCCAGGAGATCGCCTGGCCGTACTTCTGCTTGATCGGCCACAGCAGGCGGCGCGCCTTGTCCAGGCTGACATTGTCCGGCCAGCTATTGAGCGGTGCGAAGCGCTGCTGGCCGCGACCGCCGCCGCCACGCCCATCGCCGATGCGGTAGGTGCCGGCGCTATGCCAGGCCATGCGCACGAACAGCGGCCCGTAATGGCCGAAGTCGGCCGGCCACCAGTCCTGCGAGTCGGTCATCAGCGCACGCAGTTCCTGCTTGAGCGCGGCCAGATCGATGCGCTTGAACGCCTCGGCGTAATTGAAGGTCTGGCCCAGCGGGTTGGACTTGCTCGAATGCTGGCTGAGCAGGTCCACGCGCAACTGCTTGGGCCACCAATCGCGGTTGGTGGTTCCGGTACCGACGACGGCGTGGTTGAAAGGGCACTTTGCTTCGGTTGTCATGGCAATACCTGTGTGCGTGAGCACTTGGGGAGCTGTGTGCCGAAACTGCGGACACGTGCTGGTGGAATCAAAAAGGTGGGCAATGCGTCAGCGGTGGTCATCGATCGAAGGCGCAGATGCGGCCGTGGGGTTATCGAGAATGGTCGCCGGGTGTGCCGATGCTAGCGCCTGCCTGCAGGCGCCGGTATAGGTCGATATGCAGACTGTGACTGGCAGACAGACGCATCAGGCGGACTCATCGTGGTGGCGTGCGCACACGATAAGCAGCATCGATCGGTTGGGGAATTCGAATTATTCAACCATATCGATAGCGAGACGCTATGGATGGCACGCCGGTGCCGAAACGACCTGTTGCTGCGATCTCAGCGCTTGCCGAACAGGCTGCCGCCGAGCTTCATGACATCGCCCAGTCCAAGCTTCCCGTCGCCGTCCTGATCCAGCACGCTGCCCAGCAAGCCGTTGATCCCGGTGTCGCTGCTGGCGCGCTGCTGTTCCTGCGCCAGGGCCGGGCCGAGCTGGCTGCTGGCATCGGCATTGCCGCCGAGGAAGCGCTTGGCCAGATACGCCATCACGATGGGTGCCAACAACTGCAGCAGTTGATTGGCCTTGCCGGTTTCCAGGCCGGTGGCCTGGCCCAGACCAGCGGCAGCCTGCGGCGCCCTGTCGCCGAACAGATGCCCCACGATGCCGGCGCCATTGCCTTGCGCACCGCTGGCCGAGCCGCCCAGCAACGTACCGAGCAGGCTGCCGATGTCCGGGCTGCCGGCATGATCGCGCTGCAAGGCACCCAGCAACGCATCGGTGCCGCCGGCCTGCTGGCTGTTACGGCCCAGGGCGCCCATCAACAGCGGCAGCGCGGTCTGCACCGCCGATTGCGCCTGCTCGGGCGCAATGCCGAGCCGGCTGGCGAGCTGCTGCAACTGCGGGCCTTGCAACTGCGCGGCGAGTTGATCGGTCAACGAGGCGGACGTGGTCATGGGTGTCTCCGGTTGGACAAAACGTTGCCGCAGCGTGCGCCCGTCGCGGCAGCAGAGCAATCCGCGCGCTGCACGTCACCGCGCGATGCAGCGTTATCGCAGCGCAGCATTCAAGCAACCACGCAAACCTGCAACAGCAATGGATTATCAGGCCCCGCAAGCATCAGTCATGCAGCTACACCGTGACGAACCTAAAAACCAGCATTCAAACGACCAGCCAACCTTGTCGCCGTAACAGATCCGTAAGCGCAGCAAGCTGCGCTATTACGAATCCCAAATCCCGACTCCCCAATCCCCGCCCTCAAAGCAACGCCTTCAACCGATACAAGGCTTCCAGCGCCTGCTTGGGCGTGAGTTCGTCCGGGTCCAGCGCCTGCAGCGCTTCCTGCGCAGCGGACGAGGGCGCGGTGAACAGGCCGAACTGTTGCGGGGCGTCCAATGCGGCCGGCGCCATCTGTGCGACATGGCTTTCGCCGCCGCGTTGTTCCAGTTCGGCCAGGCGATGACGCGCCTGGGTCACGGCGGTCTTGGGCAAGCCGGCGAGCGCGGCCACCTGCAGGCCGAAGCTGCGATTGGCCGGGCCGTCCTTGACCGCATGCATGAACACCAGGCGCTCGCCGTGTTCGACCGCGTCCAGATGCACGTTGGCGATGCCGCTGGCACCGCCAGCATGCGATTCGTCGGCCAGTGCGGTGAGCTCGAAGTAATGCGTGGCAAACAGCGTGTAACAGCGGTTGGTATGCGCCAGATGGCGTGCGACGGCATCGGCCAGCGCCAGGCCATCGTAGGTGGAGGTGCCGCGGCCGATCTCGTCCATCAGCACCAGCGATTGCGGCGTGGCGTGATGCAGGATGTAGCTGGTTTCGGCCATTTCCACCATGAAGGTGGACTGCCCGCGCGCCAGATCGTCGCCCGCGCCGATGCGGGTGAGGATGCGGTCGATCGGCCCGATCACCGCGCGGCTGGCCGGCACATAGCTGCCGATGTGCGCAAGCAGCACGATCAGGGCGTTCTGGCGCATGTAGGTCGATTTACCGCCCATGTTCGGGCCAGTGATGACCAGCATGCGGCGGTCGGCATGCAGCTCCAGATCGTTGGGTTCGAACGGCTGGTCGCGCACCGCTTCCACCACCGGATGGCGGCCGCGTTCGATACGCAGGCAGGGAGCACTCTCCAGTTCCGGCTGCGCCCAGTCCAGCGCCTGCGCGCGCTCGGCGAAGGCGGCCAGCACATCCAGTTCGCTCAATGCACTCGCGCAACGCTTGAGACCTTCCAGCTCGCTGCCGAGTGCATCGAGCAGGCCTTCATACAGCAGTTTTTCGCGCGACAACGAGCGCTCGCGCGCCGACAGCACCTTGTCCTCGAAGCTCTTGAGTTCTTCGGTGATGTAGCGCTCGGCGTTGGTCAGCGTCTGCCGGCGGCTGTAGTGCAGCGGGGCCTTCTCGGCCTGGCCCTTGCTGATCTCGATGTAATAGCCATGCACGCGGTTGTAGCCGACCTTGAGCGTGGCGATGCCGCTGCTGGCGCGTTCGCGCTGTTCCAGGTCGATCAGGAATTGATCGGCATTGGTGGACAGGCGGCGCAACTCATCCAGATCGGCGTCGTAGCCGGTGGCGATCACGCCACCGTCGCTGAGCTTGAGCGGCGGTTGTTCCGCCACCGCGCTGATCAACAGGTGCGCGGTGGCATCGTGCTCGCCGAGTTCGGCATGCAGCGTCTGCAGGCGCGGCGAATCCAGTGGTGCGAGGATCGTACGCACCTTCGGCAACAGCGCCAGGCCATCGCGCAAGGTGGAAAAATCGCGCGGGCGCGCCGAGCGCAGCGCCACGCGGGTGAGGATGCGTTCCAGATCGCCCAGCGCGCGGAAGGCCTCGCGCACGTCGGCATCGGCGCCGCTGTCGATCAGGGTGCCGACCGCGTGGTGGCGCTGCACCAGCACCTCGCGCAGGCGCAGCGGGCGGTGCAGCCAACGCCGCAGCAGGCGCCCGCCCATCGGCGTGACCGTGCTGTCCAGCACCCCGAGCAAGGTGTTGCGGGTGTCGCCATCGACGCGCGTGTCCAGCTCCAGATGCCGGCGCGTGGCCGCGTTCATCGAGATCGCTTCGCTGGCCACTTCCATCGCGATGGAGGTCAGATGCGGCAGCCGCTGTTTCTGGGTCTCTTCGACATAGCCCAGCAGCGCGCCAGCGGCGGCGGTAGCGCAGGGCTTGTCGTCGATGCCGAAGCCGGACAGGTCGTGCAACTTGAAGAACGCCAGCAACTGGCGCCGGCCGCTGTCGGCGTCGAACAACCACGGTGGCCGCCGCCGCACGCCGACGCGGCCACGCAGGAACTCCGGCCAGTTGTCTTCGTCGGGCACCAGCAGTTCGGCCGGTTCCAGGCGTGCGATCTCCGCTTCCAGCGCGTCCACGCTGTCCACTTCGTTGACCAGAAAACGCCCGCCGGCCAGATCGGCCCAGCCCAGGCCGTAGCCTTGCTTGCTGCGCGAGATCGCCATCAGCAAGGTGTCGCGACGCTCGTCCAGCAGCGCCTCGTCGGTGACCGTGCCGGGGGTGACGATGCGCACCACCTTGCGCTCGACCAGGCCCTTGGCCAGCGCCGGGTCGCCGATCTGCTCGCAGATCGCCACCGACTCGCCCAACGCCACCAGCCGCGCCAGATAGCCCTCGTAGGCATGCACCGGCACGCCGGCCATCGGGATCGGCGCACCGCCGGAGCTGCCGCGCTGGGTCAGGGTGATGTCGAGCAGCCGCGCAGCCTTGCGCGCATCGTCGTAGAACAGCTCGTAGAAATCGCCCATGCGGAAGAACAGCAGCAGGTCGGGGTAGTCCGACTTGGCAGCGAAGAATTGCTTCATCAGCGGGGTGTGCTCTACAGCCCCGTTGGTGTTCTTGGTTTTTTCTTTTGTATCAGTGCTTTGCAAGAAATGTTCTTCCGGGATGTGGCGGTCAATCAGGGTCGCCAGCGGCGAGTAACGGTGATTTGTTGCGAGGCTGTTGCGACGACCCTCCAAACGAGATCAATCGATGTTGCGACGAAACGGACGAAGCGTTGGAATGGCACAGGATGTTGCGACGGAACCAGAAGCCGCCTCACGTCGGCGCGGACGCAAGTTTAAGCCCACCCACCGACAAATCCTTGCGCTGGCGGTCGAGAGGGTGCCGGCCCTGGGTCCCGGTGGGCGATTTGCCATTGGGCCGGGGCCTTTCAAACGTCCACTGCCGGATCGCTCAACGCATACCGCCGCTGTCGCAGATGAATCGGCGACAGCGGCGCTAGTGCGCACCGCTGCCGGCTGGGCGGCCTGATCCCTGAGCGTGTGGCTCGGTCAGCCCAGGCACGTGCCGCTACGTCATGACCTGTGGACTTGCCGCAAGTCAGTACCAGCCAAGATGAGACCTCGACGGTCAATGTTGATGCCAAAACTTGGCAGGTGTTGGCACGCCGACGCTGTCGTGCGGTCCTTGTTGGTTGTCGTCGGTCAGCAATTGTCCGTTCTGTTCGCGGAACGCGCTTCGCGTACGCAAGATGCAGTCATGCGAGCACCCACAACGTAGCGTGCGGCGCGGCCATCAGCCGTTAAACGACGCATGCCCGGCTTGCTTGGCACGCTGTTCGGCGCTCGCCGCGCAAAGGCCCGCGTGCGCGCGGCGCATTGCACAAACCGCCTGTTGCTTTGGGACTCTTTCGCCTTGGGAAAAGCTAAGATCGAAACTTGTGCAAAGTCGGAGGCGCTAATGATCGATCGTCGTACCTTTCTTGCCACGGGTGTGGTGGCCGCCGCCAGCTTCAGTGCCTCGGCAGCTCGCATCGCGCAAACATCACGCGCCAGCAGCCCCGCGCCGTGGGGTGCGGTGCCCAGCGCGCGACAGCTGCGCTGGCATCGGTGGGAGCAATACGCCTTCGTGCATTTTGCGATGAACACCTTCACCGACAAGGAATGGGGCTACGGCGACGAGGATCCGCGCAGATTCGATCCCAGCGATTTTTCAGCCGATCAAATTGTTGCTGCTGCCAAGGCCGGCAATCTGAAAGGGCTCATTTTCACGGCCAAGCATCACGATGGGTTTTGTCTTTGGCCGACGCGCCTGACCGAGCATTGCATCCGGAACTCGCCCTACAAGAACGGCAACGGTGACATCGTCGGCGAAATGGCAGCGGCGTGTCGACGCGCTGGCCTGGCGTTCGGCATCTACCTGTCCCCCTGGGATCGCAATCATGCCGAGTATGGGCGTCCCGGCTATCTCGACTATTTCCGCAAGCAGATCGTCGAACTCTGCACAGGCTATGGCGACCTGTTCGAGTTCTGGTTCGACGGCGCCAATGGCGGCGACGGCTACTACGGTGGAGCGCGCGAATCGCGCAAGATCGATGCGCCCGCTTACTACAACTGGCCACGGATGATCGAGCTGGTGCATCGGCACCAGCCGATGGCCTGCACCTTCGACCCGCTCGGCGCCGATATCCGCTGGGGCGGCAACGAGGACGGTATCGCTGGTGATCCGAGCTGGCCAACCATGCCCAATGCCCCGTATACCCAGGAAAACGGCAATTCCGGTGTGCGCGGCGGGGCGCTGTGGTGGCCGGCCGAAACCAATACCTCCATCCGCCCTGGCTGGTTCTACCATGCCGATGAAGACGGCAAGGTGCGCAGCCCGGAGAATCTGGTGCGCTATTTCGACACCTCGGTCGCGCGCGGCACCAACATGAACCTCAATCTTCCGCCCGACCGACGCGGCCGCATCCCCGACCACGATGTGGCGGTGCTGCAGAGTTTCGGCGACGCGATCCGCGCCAGCTTCGCCATCGATCTGGCCAAGGGTGCCAAGGCCAGTGCCAGCGCATCGCGCGGCCCCGGGTTCGAGCCGGCGCGCGTCCTCGACCGCCAGCCGGACAGCTACTGGTCCACGCCGAACGAGGTCACCACGCCGACGCTGACGCTGGAGTTGTCGGCGGTGCACAGCTTCGATCTGATCCGGCTGCGCGAGTATCTGCCGCTGGGTGTGCGCGTCACCCGCTTCGCGGTCGAAGCCGAGGTCGATGGGCAGTGGCGGCGGCTGGCCGAAGCGCAGTGCATCGGTGCACAGCGCATCGTGCGGCTGGAGCGCCCGGTCGCCGCACGCCGAGTGCGCCTGGTCGTGCTGGAGGCGCCGGTGTGCCCGGCGATCAGCGAATTCGCGCTGTTCCGCGCCGTTGCGCCCGTGCCGGTCGCGCGGCCGACCACGAACGCGCCAGACGTGCTGTCCACCGCCGGCTGGCGAATCGTCGAGGCCAGCGCGCCAGGGGCGGACGCGTTGCTCGACGACGATGCCAGCACGATCTGGATCACGCCCGCTCCCACGCCGGGCCATCCCGTACAAGCGACCATCGACCTTGGTGCGCTGCGTCAGGTTGCCGGTTTCAGCCTCACACCCTCGCGCACGGTGATGAACGGTGCGGCGCCACCTAAAGGCTATCGCGCTGAAACCAGCGAAGATGGGCAGCACTGGCAGCCGGCTGGCGCCGGCGAGCTGTCCAATATCGCCTATGCGCTCTCGACCCAGCGCCTGAATTTCCCCGAGGTCCGCCAGATCCGCTACCTGCGGCTGTCGTTCGCGGAGACGGCGGTGCCCGCCGACCGGTTGGCGATCGCGGGTATCGGTGCGTTCTCGCGCTTGCGATGAGGCTTGCGCTCCCGCGCCGCCACGCGCCGCGCGGGAGCACATCGTTGCGGTGATGCAGTGTCGCGGGCCTGAGATGGCTCAGACGAAGCGATGGAGAGAGCAATCATGTGTTCGCATCACGTGGTGACCTGAATCTCGAACCGTGCTTGCACACGGCCGTTCCGGATGGCGCGCTATGGTGCGCGGCGCACGAGGCAAGCGAGTCGGTTGGGTATGGAACAGAAACAGCAAGAGTGGATGCAGGCCGTGACCGAGGCGCTCAGCGACCTGCTGGCCGCACGCGTGGCGCAGGCCACGCTGCTGGAAGCGATGATGGTCTCGCATCCCGATCCGGTGATGCTGCGCAAGGCGTGGGACGAGCTGTCGTCCCAGCGCATCGCGTATGTGGCGCAGAAAAAGGCGGTCGCCGCCGATCCACGGCCGATGGATGCCTACACGCTTGAGCAGTTCCAGGCGTGGGAAGAAAAGCTCAGCCGCTACTTTCCGCGTGCGCCGGATGCAGGGAGCACGGATGCTTGAACCCGCCCGCCAGCGGTCCAGTCGCGTGACCTAGCGGCGGTGGGCCGGGCGGGTGTCGCCACTGCCTGTCGCTTGCGCACGCAGGCGCAGGCGACTGACTGTGCCGGGAGCCGGTCATGGCTCCCGGCATTGCGGCGCGCTCAGGTGGTGCCAACCTGGTCGTTGGTGATCACTGCAGCCGCTGCGACGGCCTGCGTCAGGCCACCGATGCGCGCGGTTTGGCCTTGTCGGCCTCCAGGCGCAGGGTGGCAGCGGCAAGGCCGGGTGCGGTGGCCTGCAAGACGGTGCTGCCGGCGCTGCGCGTGCTCTGCAGCAGGGCCGCACACAGTCCATTGAAGGCCTTGCGTTGCGGCGCCTTGTCGTCCTCATGGCTGGCGGGGTCGCCGTTGCCCACGCCGATCAACCGCGCAGGGCCGCGCAGCGCGAACTGCACCAGGTTGTCGGCGGTCGGCACCAGGCGGCCCTGCGCATCGACGATCTCCACCTTGACCACCGCCACGTCTTCGGCATCCGCGCGCACTGCGTCGCGGTCGCAGCTCAGGCGGATCGCTGCCGGCTTGCCGGCCGTCTCGCGGCGTTCGCTGAGCACCAAGTTGCCGCCGCGATAGCCGCGTGCCTCGATCACGCCCGGTGCGTAGGCCACGCGCCATTCGACATGGCCGTAGGCCGGCACCTGCTGCAGGCCCTGGCTGACGCCGTTGACCAGCAGTTCCACCGCTTCGAGATTGCTGTGGCACCAGACCTGGACGCGGCCCTTGTCATCGGGCTGCAACAGGCCGTCCCAGTTCCAGTGCGGGAACAGATGCAGCACCGGTTCGCTGGTCCATTGCGCGCGGTAGTACCAGTAGTTGTCCTTGGGAAACCCGCAGCTGTCGAGCACGCCGAACTGCGAGGCGACATTCGGCCAGCGGTTGTAGGGCGTGGGTTCGCCGCGGTAATCGAAGCCGGTCCAGATGAAGCCGCCAGCGATATACGGGCGCTGCGCGACATAGCTCCACCAGGCTTCGGCGGTGCTGGCCCACCATGGGTGGTCGGTGTCGTAGGCGCGGGTGTAGCCGCGCGCATCGTCGCGCCGGTAGTTGCCACGCACCGACACCGTGCTGCCGGTTTCGCTGCCGTAGATCGGAATGTGCGGATATTGCGCGTGGAAGCCATCCATCTGGCTGGTGCGGTAGTTGAAGCCGACCACATCCACGACCTGGCCGACGCCATCGCCAAAGCCCTTGTCCATGGCGAAGGTGGTGGGGCGGGTGGGATCGAGCTGGCGCACGCGTTGCTGCATGCGGCTGACGATGCGCGCGCCGCGCTCGGTGACCTGCTGCGGCTCTTCGTTGCCGAGCGACCACAGGATCACGCTGGGATGATTGCGCCCGCGCCGCACCATCGTCTCCAGCTCGCCCATGGCTTCGGGGTCGGTGGACATGCGGCGGGTTTCCTCGATCACGAACATGCCGAGCCGGTCGCACAGCGCGAGCAGTTCGGGCGTGGCCGGATTGTGCGAGCTGCGGTACGCGTTGCAGCCCATCGACTTGAGCTGGCGCAGGCGCCATTCGTGCAGGCTGTCGGGGATGGCGGTGCCGACGCCGGCGTGGTCCTGGTGATTGTTGGTGCCGTGCAGCTTGAGCGGCGTGCCGTTCAACAGGAAGCCGCGTTGTGCATCGAAGACGGCCGTGCGCACGCCGAACGGGGTGACCAGCGCATCCACCGCCTTGCCATCGCTGTGCACGCTGGTGGTCAGGCGGTAGAGCTGCGGGGTGTCGATCGACCATAGCGCCGCTTCGCCGAGTGGCAGGGTCTGTTCGACGAGGTGCACCTGGCCGGGTGCAACAGTGACCGCGGCGCTGGCTGCCTGTGCGACGACGCGTCCATCCGGCGCGGTCACGCGCGCCTGCACCGTGCACTGGCGCGGGGTGCTGCCGTCGTTGCGCACCTCGGTGGACAGCTGCGCGGTGGCGGTGGCGCCTTGCAGCGTGCTGCGCACGAACACGCCGTCCTGCGGCAGATGCAGCGGGTCGGTCTTGTGCAGCCACAGATGGCGATAGATGCCGGCGCCTTCGTAGAACCAGCCTTCGCCCAGCGTGGCATCCACACGCACCGCAATCAGGTTGGGCTTGCCGTAGTCGAGCACCTCGCTGAGGTCGACCTCGAAGCCGCAGTAGCCGCTGGCGTTGCGCCCGACGATGTGGCCATTGCAGAACACGATGCAGTCGCGGAACACACCGTCGAACACCAGGCTGATGCGCTTGCCCAGATCGTCTGCGGGAATCTGCAGCACGCGCCGATACCAGCCCACGCTGGTTTCCGGAAAGCTCGTGCCCAGCGGCTTGTAGCCGTGCGCGGCGGCTGGATCTTCCTCGGTGATGGTGGCCGAGATCGGTTCCTGCCGGAAGGGCAGGGTGACGGCCCAGTCGTGCGGCAGATCCAGCAGTTCCCAGCCACTGTCGTCGAAGCCGAGTTGCGCGGCGGTGGCGGTGTCCTTGCCCGCCTTGGCGAAGCTGCGCTGGAAGGTGCCGAACTCGAAGTCGCGCGCTGGGTCGCTGGCATGGCCCAGATGGAAGCGCCAGCCGAAGTCGAACAGCAGCCGTTCGCGCGGTGCCAGGGCTGCATCGCCGAGCGCGACAAGCGGCGTGGCAGTATTACCTGCAGCTGGTGCTGCAGCGGCAATGCTGGGCAGCAACGCACCGGCCGTACCGACCGGGAGTGCGGCGCTCACGCCGCTGGCGAGCATGCCGCGCAGCAGTTCGCGGCGATTGATGCCGGTCATGGCTGGGTCCTCTTGTCGGTATCCGCAGCGTTGCCTTGTGTGCCCGCAGCAGGCTTGCTTGTCGTTGCAGGCACGCCGGTATACGGATGGCGCATGAAATCGATCGCCGGCAGCAGTTCATTGCCATGCTTGAAGTCGAAGAAGCTGGCGTTTTCCCACGACGAGCCGGTGCCCCAGCGTGTCTTGCAGCTGCTGCTGGTCCATGCCGGCTCCCAGTACACGACGCCGGCGCCGCCGGTGTCGATCACCAGCTGGGTGAGGTCGACCATGTAGCGGAACTGGCCCTGCGGCGTGGCCGGGTAGCCGGGAATCAGCGAGTCTTGGCCGAGCAGATTGTGCGAGGTGTCGCCGGAGTCCAGCGTCCACGGATAGGCGGTTTCCACCACCACCACGTCGGCATCAAAGCGGCCGCGCAGGCGCTTGATGGTCTTGCCCAGCTCGGCCATCGACTGGGTCGACCACTTGCGGTAGTAGCTGATGCCGATCAGATCGTAGTCGGTGACGCCGGCCTTGGTCGCGGCGGCAAACCACGGTTCCACATTCTCCGGCTGGGCGATATGCAGCATCACCCGCGGCTTGATCGCCGAGCGTGCGCCGATGTCGCGTACCGCCTTGATGCCGGCGTTGAACAGCTTGGCGTTGCGCTGCCAGTCGATGGGGCGCTTTTTGTCCCACGGCTTGCTGTCCATCAGATCGGAATTGCTTTCGTTGCCCACTTGCACCAGCTCCGGCATCAGGCCGGCACGGTCGAGCGCGCTGAGCGTGTCATAGGTGAAGCCGTACAGCGTGCGTGCCAGTTCATCGGTATCGGTGATGCTGGCCCAGGCCTTGGGAATCAGCTGTTTTTCGCCGTCGGCCCAGTCGTCGGAATAGTGCAGGTCCAGCAGCACCTGCATGCCTTGCGCGCGTGCGCGTGCGATGGTCTTCTTGACGTCCGACAGGTCGCTGTAGCGGGTCCAGCGGGCATCGTTCCACAACCGCACGCGCACCAGATTGGCGCCGTGCGCATGGAACAGTTCGAACGGGTCCTTGACCACGCCGTTCTCGCGGTACTGCACACCGCATTCCTCCATCTCGTTGACGTAGGACAGGTCCGCGCCCAGATACAGCGTGGCGGGGGCCGGGGCGGCGTGTGCGAAGGTGGAGATGGCCAGCGCGAGCAGCGCGGGCGTCCAGAGGCGGCGTGTGGAGCGCATGCAATTCCTCGACAGATGAAACGCGGAGCGGGTGACAGCCTGCCGCATGCGGCGGTGCCGTCGTGCGGGCGGTGCGCGCAATCACAACGTCAACGACGTAGGCGATTGCGCACACCGCGCGCAGTGGTGGAGCAGGCGTGCAACAGCGGTGTCAGCGGTGCTTTAGAACTTGTAGGTCGCTTCCAGCGCGTAGCGACGGCCGAACACCTGATAGCCGCCGTCGTCCTGGTTGGCCAGACGGTTGGGCTTGTTGTCGGTGTAGGCGCGCAGCGGTTCGTTGGTGAGGTTGCCGGCCTGGAAGCGGAAACCGAGCTGCTTGCTGTACTGCCAGTTCAGGCTCAGATCCACCGTGCCTTCGCTCTGCAACCGTGCCAGCCGCGCCGCATTCCAGCCGTACACCACGGTGTAGGGGCTGTGGTACTTGTAACCCACGCGCGCTTCGAAGCTGCCATTGCTGTACCACAGGTCGAAGGTGCCGGTCTTGCGTGCCAGCCCGCTCAGCGGCAGCGGGTTGTCTTCCGGCGAGAATTCCTTGAGGTTGGAATCGACCAGCGAGAAGTTGGAGTAGACGCCGAAGTTTTCCATGTGCGGGATGAAGTAGAACGGCGTCTGGAAGGTGAGTTCCACACCGTTGATATGCCCGCCGCCGCCATTGAACGGCGCACTGACCAGGTAATCCAGGCCGTTGATCACTTCGCGGTCGGTGCGGTAGCCGATGCTGGAATCCACTTCCTTGCGATACACCGCAATCGCCGCCAGCGCTTCCTTGTGGAAGTACCACTCGTAGGACAGGTCGACCTGGGTGGCCTTGAACGGATCCAGTTGCGGGTTGCCGCCGCTGCCGGTGAGCTGGCCGACGGTGACGTTGGGGTCGTCCAGGCGCCGGCCGGTGCGCAACTCGTCCAGCGGCGGACGTGCGATGACCTTGGCCACCGCAAAGCGCAGGATGCGTTGATCGTCGATCAGAAAGTTGACGGTTGCACTGGGCAACACGTCGGTGTATTCCTTGCTGTCGCTGCTGGCCTGCACGGTGGTGCCGACCGAATCGAAGCCGTCACTGGTGGTCTTGGTGTTGACCAGGCGCACGCCGATGTTGCCGGTGACATCGGTGCCGAACAGCTGCGAGCTGAACACCGCCTTGGCGAAGGCTTCGCGCACGTCTTCCTTGACGTTCCAGTGGTCGAGCAACTGCTCGTCGAGCGTGGCCGGGTCGAATCCGCCGAAGCCGATCTGGGCGATGGCATCCATGTTGCCGCCGGTCAGCGTGGGCACGTTCAAGTCCGGCATGGTGACCGGATAGATCAGGCCCTGGTACGCCGAGATCGGTTGGTCGTAACCGGACTGGTTGCTGATGAAGCGGCGGTTCTGCTTCTCGCGGCGCGCGGCGCGTGCGCCGAATTCCAGTGAGGTGAACGCCGCGGCATCGACCGGGCGGCTGGCGTTGAGCGCCAGCGCGGCGATCTTGTCGCGTAGCCCCTGCGGCTCGGTCTGGCCGGCGATGCCCCACTCGGGCGTGTCCGAGCTGGTGCTGATGGTGGGGGTGACGCTGCGGCGGAAATCGAACGAGACGGTGTCCGGGTTGCTGCCGAAGCGCACCGCCTGCCAGGTGTTGTCGCGCTTGGCCTGCGAGAACGACAGGTCGCTGCCCAGCGTCCACACGTCGCCGCTCCACTTGGCGTTGAGGCCGCCGGCGGTGAGCGTCTTGACCTCGTTGTAGTGGCTGACCACATGGTCGACCTGCAGGTTCGAGTTGGCCAGCGTGCCCGCCACCACGTCGCCATCGACGATGGTGTAGGACGAGCCCGGCGTGGTGTACGGATTGGCGCCGGTCGAGAAGGTGCTGTAGGCCAGGCCGTTGAACCAGTTCTGCAACTGGTCCTCGTCGATCTCGATACGCGAATACAGGCCGTCGAACTTCAACTCGAAGTTGCCCGAGCGCCATTGCACGGTGCCCATCGCACCGGTGCGGGTCTGCTCGGTGAGCTTGAGCTGGTCGGCCGCGCCCCACGGGGTCGGGTCCACGCGGCCGTCGCCGTCCACATCGCGCGAGGTGGTGGCATCGGTATAGCCCCAGCTGCCGATCGAGGAGTTGGAGTTCTTCTGTTTCTGGTAGGTGGCGCCGAGCGCAACCGCCAGGTTGTCGTTGATCTGGTGCACCCAGCTGGCACCGAGGCGGCTGCCCCACGGGGAATAGCCGTCCACGTCCTTGGCGTGGTCGTAGAACACCGGGCCGGCAGTGCCGACAAAGCCCGGGCCGGTGTAGTCCAGCGGGCTGATGGTGGAGATGTCCACCGTCGCGGCAAGGCCGCCGGCGACCAGGTCCGCCGACTGGGTCTTGTAGACCTTGACGGTGGAGACGATCTCGGTGGGAAACACTTCCCAGCGCACGGCGCGATTGGGCTCGGAGGAGGCGATTTCGCGCCCGTTGACGGTGCCCATGGTCATGCGCGGGCCAAGGCCGCGCACGGTGGCCAGGCTCTCGTTGCCGCGGTCGCGGGTACCGTTGACGCCGGGCAGGCGCACCAGCGCTTCGGCGACGGTGACATTGGGCATCTGGCCCATGTTGTCGGCGGAGATCACTTCCATGACGTGATCGGACATCTGCTTGGCCTGCACCGCCTGGTTCAGGCTGGCGCGCTGGCCGATCACGGTGATGTTGTCGAGCGTGACCGGCGGCGCAGCCGTGGTGGTGGCATCAGTGGCCGGCGGCGCGGCAGGCGCGCTGTCCTGTGCGTGCGCACTGAACGCGGTGGCCAGCACACAGGCGATGGTGGTGCAGAGAACGTCGCGCACGGGGGTGCGGCGCAGGCGCATGCGCCGGCTGGCCGGGTGGCCGGTGTGGTGAACGGGCATCGTTTGATCCCTCCCAGGACAAAGTTACCGAATGGACTAGTGGCCGCTGGTGCGGCGCTGTGGCGCGGCTGCGCGTTGGCGTGTCCAACGCGGGCATGGCGGTTGCTGCGGTGTGGAGCTGATTGATCGTTTGCGTGACGCTGCGACGATGGTCGATCGCCTTGACGTCCCCCTGTCCTGCATGTGTCCGCTTCAGGGTAGAAGCGCAAGTCATTCCATTCCAATGAAGCATTTTGCGGGAGCTATCTCGCGTTGGAATGCTGCAGTGCAGCGGTAGCGTCTGCCCGGTCACAGTTGCGGTGTGCGTGGCCTGTACCGCGGACCAAGGTTGCCTGGTCGGCGCGACGGACCAGGGTTCTGCACTAGCGCGGGTGGGCAGATAACCGGGGCAAGGCCGGAAAGGCGCGCTGCACGCAGTCGTTGCGTTCGCAGGTCAGGCAGCCGGGGCCGATCGGCACCGCATCGTCCACCGCGTCCAGATCCCAGCCGCGCGCATACACCAGTTGATCGGCATGGCGCAGGTCGCAGCCCATCGCCAACGCGAAGGTCTTGCGCGGGCGGCCGTAGCCGGGCGCGCCGCTGCTGACCTGGCGCGCCAGCCAGAAGTAGCGCCGGCCATCGGGCATGCGCGCGATCTGGGTCAGGATGCGGTCGGGCTGGTTGAAGGCCTCATAGACGATCCACAGCGGACAGGCGCCGCCGACATGCGAGAAGTGGAAGTCGGTGGCCGAGTGGCGCTTGGACACGTTGCCGGCACGATCGACCCGCATGAAGAAGATCGGCAGCCCGGCCGCACCGCGCCGCTGCAAGGTGCTGAGCCGGTGGCAGACCGCCTCGAAGCCGACGCCGAAGCGATCGGCCAGCCATTCGATGTCGTAGCGCGAGCGCTGGGCGCTGCGCAGGAATTGGCCATACGGCATCACCAGCGCGCCGGCGAAATAGTTCGACAGCCCGATCCGTGACAACGCGATACGCTCGGCATCTTCGAAGCCGGCATCGGCGATGCGTGCGTCGAGCAAGGGCGCGCATTCCAGCAAGGCCAGTTGCGCGGCCATCTGGAAGGCCTGCTGGCCAGGGCGCAGATGCGCGGGCAGCCACAGCACGCGCGCCTGCGTATCCACACTGCGCTTGTCGCTGTGCAGATCGGGCGCGTCCTGCACCAGCAGGCCGTGGCGATCGGCCAGGCGTTGGCGCAGCCGCAGCGGCAGGTTGTCCGAGGTCAGGCCGAGTTCGGCATACAGCGCCTCGGCGCGCTCATCCAGTTCCGGCAGATAGTTGTGCGCGCGGTTGAAGTAATCGCGCACCTGCTCGCCCGGCGACAGCGAGGGCAGTGCGGCGTGGTCGGCGCCGATCTGTATTTCCAGTGCGGCGGTGCGCTCGAGCAGGTGCTGGTGGGCGCGGTGCAGGTCCAGCAGGGCCTGGGCCACCTGCGGCAGGTTGCCGGTGAGCACGCGCAGTTCGGCGGCCGAGAGGCTGTGGCCCAGGCTGCGCAGCGATTCGTCCAGCGGCTCGACCAGCGCGGCCGGGTCGTCCAGGTCGAGCAGGCCGTCCAGATCGCCCAGGGTGGCTTTGAGCCGCTGCTGGATTGCCAGGGTCAGGGGGCGCTGGTTGCGCTCGATCTGGTTGAGGTAGCTCGGCGACAGCCCGAGCCGGCGTGCCAGCTCCGCCTGGGTCAGGCCGTGGCGCTGGCGCAGCCGCTGCAGGCGCAGGCCGAGCTGGTGGCGGAGCGGGAGGGACGACTGCGGCATTCGCAAGATTCGCAAAATAGTGGCGGCAGCTTAGCGCGATTAAGCAGTCTAGGGCTGGGAATGCCAGGTCACGCTGCGAACAATGCGAAGTATCCGTAGCGACCTTCTGCGAGCGACCCTGCAATGAGTGATCCCGTCCCGCGCGTTTCCCTGTTGATCGACGGCCAGTTCGTCACCTCCGCCAGCACCCACTGGCAGGACGTGGTCAACCCGGCCGATCAGTCGGTGCTGGCACAGGTGCCGTTCGCCACCACCGGCGAAGTGGCCGCGGCGGTTGCGGCGGCCAGCCAGGCCTTCGTGAGCTGGCGCAAGACCCCGATCGGCACGCGTGCGCGCATCTTCCTCAAGTACCAGCAGCTGATCCGCGAACACATGCCCGAGCTGGCCGCGCTGCTCAGCGCCGAGCAGGGCAAGACCCTGGCCGATGCCGAAGGCGATGTGTTCCGCGGGCTGGAAGTGGTGGAACACGCCGCGGCAATCGGCAACCTGCAGTTGGGCGAGTTGGCCAACAACGTCGCCAACGGCGTGGACACCTATAGCCTGCTGCAGCCGCTGGGCGTGTGCGCGGGCATCACCCCATTCAACTTCCCGGCGATGATTCCGTTGTGGATGTTTCCGATGGCCATCGCCACCGGCAACACCTTCGTGCTCAAGCCATCCGAGCAGGACCCGATGGTGACCATGCGGCTGGTGGAATTGGCGCTGGAGGCGGGCATTCCCAAGGGCGTGCTCAATGTCGTGCACGGCGGCGAAGACGTGGTCAATGCGTTGTGCGACCACCCGGACATCAAGGCGCTGTCGTTTGTCGGGTCGACCAGGGTCGGCACGCACGTCTATCGGCGCGCCTCGCTGGCAGGCAAGCGCGTGCAATGCATGATGGGTGCGAAAAACCATGCCGTGGTGCTGCCGGACGCCAATCAGGAACAGACGCTCAATGCGATGGTCGGCGCCGCCTTCGGTGCGGCCGGCCAGCGCTGCATGGCGGCGTCCACGCTGGTGCTGGTGGGCGAGGCGGGGCAATGGATTCCGGCGCTGGTGGCCAAGGCCAAGGGCCTGACCCTGGGCGCGGGCAATGCGCCGGGCACCGAGGTCGGGCCGCTGATCTCCTGCGCGGCGCGCGAGCGTGTGGAAGGCTTGATCGCCTCCGGCGTCGAGCAGGGCGCCACACTGGAACTGGATGGGCGCGCGCCCAGCGTGCCGGGCTTCGAGCAGGGCAACTTCGTCGGCCCGACGATCTTCTCCGGCGTGCGGCCGGGCATGCGCATCTACGACGAGGAAATCTTCGGCCCGGTGCTGGTGATCCTGGAGGCGGCCACGCTGGACGAGGCCATCGCCCTGGTCAATGCCAACCCCAATGGCAATGGCACCGCCTTGTTCACCCAGTCCGGCGCGGCGGCGCGGCGTTTCCAGGAAGACATCGACGTGGGCCAGGTCGGCATCAACGTGCCGATCCCGGTGCCGGTGCCGCTGTTCTCGTTCACCGGGTCGCGTGCCTCCAAGCTCGGCGACCTGGGCCCGTACGGCAAGCAGGTGGTGATGTTCTACACCCAGACCAAGACCGTGACCGCGCGCTGGTTCGACGACGAAACGCTGGGCCACGGCGTCAACACCACCATCTCCCTCAAGTGACACGATCGCCATGAATGCAGCCATCCAGCTACACGCCAATACAGCCGATTTGAATGACGAGCAGGAAGCCTTCCGCGCTGCCGCGCGCGACTTTGCCGACAAGGAACTCGCACCGCACGCCGCGCACTGGGATGCGGAAAGCCACTTCCCGCGCGAGGCGATCGCCAAGGCGGCCGAGCTGGGGTTCTGCGGGCTGTACACCGATGAGGGCGTGGGCGGCCTGGGCATGCGCCGGCTCGATGCCGCGGTGGTGTTCGAGGAACTCGCCACGGTCGATCCATCCACCTCGGCGTTCATCAGCATCCACAACATGGCCACCTGGTTGATCGCCAGCTACGGCAACGACGCGGTGCGCGCGCAGTGGGGCGAGGCGATGACCAGCGGTGCCAAGCTGGGTTCGTACTGCCTCACCGAGCCGGGTGCCGGCTCGGACGCGGCCTCGCTCAAGACGCGTGCACAGCGCGATGGCGACAGCTACGTGCTCAACGGCAGCAAGGCCTTCATTTCCGGCGCGGGCGCCACCGATGTGCTGGTGGTGATGGCGCGCACCGGCGACGACGGCGCGCGCGGCATCAGCGCCTTCGTGGTGCCCGCCGATGCGCCCGGCATCAGCTACGGCCGCAAGGAAGAGAAGATGGGCTGGAACAGCCAGCCCACCCGCGGGGTGAGCTTCGAGAACGTGCGCATTCCGGCCGGCAATCTGCTGGGCAAGGAAGGCGAGGGCTTCAAGATGGCGATGAAGGCACTGGATGGCGGCCGCATCAATATCGCCGCCTGTTCGTTGGGAGCGGCGCAAGGCGCGCTGGACGCCGCCCGCCGCTACATGGGCGAGCGCCGGCAGTTCGGCAAGAAGCTGGCCGATTTCCAGGCACTGCAGTTCAAACTGGCCGACATGGCCACGCAACTGGTGGCCGCGCGGCAGATGGTGCACACCGCTGCGCGCAAGCTCGATGCCGGCAGCCACGATGCCACCGTGTGGTGCGCGATGGCCAAGCGCTTCGCCACCGACGCCGGCTTTGCGATCTGCGACGATGCCTTGCAGATCCACGGCGGCTACGGCTATATCCGCGAGTATCCGATCGAGCGCCTGCTGCGCGACAGCCGCGTGCACCGCATCCTGGAAGGCACCAACGAGGTGATGCGCATGATCATTGCGCGCCACCTGCTCAACGGCGAGGAGGAATTGCGATGAGCGATTGGGCAACACGCACGCATACCGGTTTACATGTCGAACGCGACGGCCATGTCGCCATCGTCATCCTGCGCAATCCGCCGGCCAACACCTGGACCGTGCACAGTCTTGCAGCCTTGCGCGATCTGGTCCGCGCGCTGGATGCGGACCGCAGCATCTACGCGCTGGTGATCACTGGCGACGGCGAGAAGTTCTTCAGTGCCGGCGCCGATCTCAAGCAGTTTGCCGATGGCGACAAGGCTGCTGCACGGGAGGCCGCGCGCCGCTTCGGCGAAGCTTTCGAAGCCTTGAGCGCGTTTCGCGGCGTGTCGATCGCCGCCATCAACGGCTATGCGATGGGCGGTGGCCTGGAGTGCGCGCTGGCCTGTGACCTGCGCATTGCCGAGCAGCACGCGCAGCTGGCCTTGCCGGAAGCCAGCGTCGGCTTGTTGCCGTGCGCCGGCGGCACCCAGAACCTGCCGCGCCTGGTCGGCGAGGGCTGGGCCAAGCGCATGATCCTGCTCGGCGAGCGTCTGGATGCCGCCACCGCGCACCGTATCGGCCTGGTGGAAGAGGTGGTGGGCACGGGCGAGTCGCGCGCCCTGGCCATCGCCTGGGCACAGCGCGCCGGCAAGCAGAGTCCGGTCAGCGTTGCAGCGTGCAAGCGCCTGGTGCAGTCCACCCGCCACGGCACGCATGCCGCCGCGCTGGTGGCAGAGCGCGAAGCCTTCGTCGACCTGTTCGAGCAGGCGGATCAGGCCGAGGGAGTGGCGGCCTTTCTCGAGAAGCGCGCACCGCAGTGGAGCAATGGCTGATGCTGGATGTGAGCCTCCCCGAAGAAGCCCCGGTGCTGTTCGAACAACGCGATTGCGCCGACGGGCATCGCATCGGTATCGCCACCTTGAATGCGCCCAGGACGCTCAACGGCCTGTCCCTGCAGATGACGCGCCTGCTGGATGCACAGTTGCGCATCTGGGCCGACGATACCCAGATTGCCTGCGTGGTGCTGCGTGGCGCAGGCGAGAAGGCGTTGTGCGCGGGTGGCGATCTGCATGGTCTGTACCAGAGCATGCGCGCGCATCGCGAAGCGGTGCCGGATGCGCAGCAACGTCGCGCGCAACCGCAGGGCAATGCGCACGCCGCTGCGTTCTTCGAAGAGGAATATCGGCTCGACCATCGCATCCACACCTACCCGAAGCCGCTGCTGTGCTGGGGCCACGGCATCGTCATGGGCGGCGGTATCGGTTTGATGTCCGGCGCCAGCCATCGCGTGGTCACCGAGCGCTCGCGGCTGGCGATGCCGGAGATCAGTGTCGGCCTGTTTCCCGACGTGGGTGGCAGCTGGTTGTTGCGCCGCGTGCCGCACGGCGCCGGATTGTTTCTGGCACTGACCGGCGCGCCGCTGGATGCCAGCGATGCCATTTATGCCGGGCTTGCGGATGTGCGCCTGGAGCATGCGCAATACGCGGCAGTGCTGGACGCCCTGAACGCGCACGCCTGGACAGGCGATGCCGATGAGGATCGCGCCCAGCTCGGCGCATTCCTGCACGGGATTGCGCAACCGCTGGAGCCGGGCCCGCTGCAGGTGCATGCGGCGCTGATCGCGCAATTGGTGGCAGGCCAGACGCTGCAGGAGGTGGTCGCCGCAATCCTGGCACTGCAAAGCGAAGATGCCTGGCTGCAGGCCGCGCGTGCAACGCTGGCAGCCGGCGCCCCCGGCTCGGCGCGCTTGGCGTGGGAGCTGCAACGTCACCCGGGCACCGGCACGCTGGCCGACACCTTTCGCACCGAGTACGTGGTGGCGCTGCATGCCGCCGCACATGGCGACTTCGCCGAAGGCATTCGCGCGCTGTTGATCGACAAGGACCGCACGCCGCAGTGGCAGCCTGCCGCGCTCGAACAGGCCGATGCGCAATGGGCGGCGGCGTTCCTGCAATCGCCCTGGCCGCCTGCACGGCATCCACTTGCCGATCTTGGTACAGGTTGAGTCGCTGACGCGGGAGTGCGAACGGTCGGCGGATGCGGGCGCTGAGCAGCATCCGCAGTGCAGGACCGAGGGACGCCACTGCGCCCGTTTGCCGCACTGCGCTGCGGCCGGGCACACCATTCAACGGCCGCGCCAGTTGGTGATGGCCGCCCAACCCTGGAAAACCACACCATGAGCAAGATCGCTTTTATCGGCCTGGGCAATATGGGCGGGCCGATGGCCGCCAACCTGAGCAAGGCCGGGCACCAGCTACGGGTGTTCGATCTGGTGCCGGCTGCGCTGGACGCGGCAGTCGCTGCCGGCGCGCATGCCGCCAGCTCCGCACACGACACCCTGGCCGACGCCGAGATCGTGATCTCGATGCTGCCGGCCAGCCGCCATGTCGAAGCGCTGTACCTGGGCGAGGCCGGGATTCTGGCGCAGATTCCCGAAGGCGCCCTGGTGATCGACTGCAGCACCATCGCACCCGCCAGCGCACGCAAGCTCGCCGCCGAGGCGCAGGCGCGTGGCCTGGCGGTGCTGGATGCGCCGGTCTCCGGCGGCACGGCGGGCGCGGCGGCAGGCAGCCTGACGTTTATCGTCGGCGGCGCCGCGCAGGTATTGGAGCGCGCGCGGCCGGTGTTGCAGGCAATGGGCAAGAACATCTTCCACGTTGGCGACAACGGCGCCGGCCAGGTCGCCAAACTGTGCAACAACATGGCGCTGGGCGTGATCATGGCCGCCACCGGCGAGGCGCTGGCGCTCGGCGTTGCGCAGGGGCTGGACCCGGCGGTGCTGTCGCAGATGATGGCGGTCAGCACCGGGCGCAGCTGGGCCACCGAAGTGTGCAATCCGTGGCCGGGCGTGTTGCCCAGCGCGCCGGCATCGCGCGGTTACAGCGGCGGCTTCGGCAACGATCTGATGCTCAAGGACCTGGGGCTGGTCGCCGAATCCGCAGTGCAGGCGGGCGTGTCGATTCCGCTCGGCGAGCTTGCGCGCAATCTGTACGCGATGAACAGCCAGGCCGGCAACGGTGCGTTGGATTTCTCCAGCGTGATCAAGCTGGTAGCCAAGGTTTGAAGCGGCGAGCAAAAGTGTCTGCGCCCACCGTCAAGTAGGTGCGGCTGGAGTGGTGATTCGTCTCTGTCTGGAGAGTTGATCGAACTGGGGGTGTCGGCTGTAGAGCGGATGATCTGCGGCTTGGCTGCGAGGCCCTTGCCCGCCCACCATCGCGGGACACGCCGCAAGTACGTCCATGTAGGCTCTTACGCGGCATCCATGCCGCGTAAGGTCCCGCGACGGTGGGCGGACAAGGACCAGTCGAGTTGATCGGTGTGCATGGTGTTCAACAAAACAGCCGCAGCCGGTGCAGTGTCCTCGCCGCGCCCTCTACGCTGTGAGTTTGCTGCAGGCCCTTGCCCGCCTACCCTCGCGGGACACGCCGCAAGTACGTCCCTGTAGGCGCTTACGCGGCATCCATGCCGCGTAAGGTCCCGCGACGGTGGGCGGGCAAGGACCAGTCACGATGGTCGGGATGCATGGTTGCAAGCAGGGGTAGGTGGTGCATGCAGCGCAGCCGTCCGGCGAGGTGCGGTCTGATCAGCTTCTTCCTATCCCAGCAATGTCACTGCCAATACCCATCACTCCACCCGCTAACGAAAGCGAGGGTGGCCGACGAGTTGTCGCCATCGCTGCGGCGTTTGAGAGGTTCTGTTGGCCGCTCCAAGTCGCTACCCGCCCTGGGCAACAAGGTGCAGCGCCGCGCTCGCGTGATGTGATGTCATCACGCCCGGGTGTAATAGTCTCCGCCATCGCGTGCGCCTAAGGTGCGCGCATTGCACGAGGCCACCGCATCCATGGGACACGACCACAACCACGCACCCAGCGACATCCGCCACGAGACACCGCTGTGGTGGGCGCTGGGACTGACCGCCACGTTCCTGCTGGCGGAAGTCATCGGTGCGTTCATCACCAACAGCCTGGCGCTGCTGTCCGACGCCGCACATATGGCCACCGACACCGTCGGCCTGATGATCGCCCTGCTTGCCGTGCGCCTGAGCCGTCGCCCTGCCGATGCGCGCCGCACCTATGGCTATGTGCGGCTGGAAGCGCTCGGCGCGCTGGCAAACGGCGCGCTGTTGTTCGCAGTCGGCGCCTACATTCTCTGGGAGGCCGCGCAGCGCTTCCGCGCACCGCAGGATATTTCCTCCAGCGGCATGCTGCTGATCGCCGGCTTCGGCCTGGTGATCAATCTGATCGCCATGAAGCTGCTGCACGCCGGCAGCGGCGAGAGCCTGAACGTCAAGGGGGCCTATCTGGAGGTCTGGAGCGACATGCTTGGCTCGGTGGCGGTGATCATCGGCGCGTTGCTGATCCGCTGGACCGGTTGGCAGTGGATCGACCCGGTGCTGGCCGTGCTGATCGGCCTGTGGGTGTTGCCGCGCACCTGGGTGTTGCTGCGCGAAGCGATCAACGTGCTGCTGGAAGGCGTCCCCAAAGGCATCGATCTGCCGCAGGTGCAGCAGGCGCTGACCAGCTACCCCGGCGTCGAAGACGTGCACGACCTGCATGTCTGGGCACTGGCCTCCAGCACGCCCGCACTCACCGCACACGTGGTGGTCAGCGAAACCACCGACCGCGACCGCCTGCGCGACGCCCTCGCCGAGCTGCTGCACGCGCGTTTCGAAATCACCCACGTCACCTTGCAGGTGGAGAGTGGCGACTGCGGCACCGAGCCGTGTGGCGCGGCCCCGGCCGCGCAAGGCGCCGCGCATGACGATCACCGTGGTCACGCGCATTCGCACGGCGGCCACGCGCACTGACGCGGACCACGCCGCCAGTGGGCTTGTTGTCTGATCGGCGGTGGCATGGCGTTGCCTGGAGCAGCGCCCAGCCAGGTCATCGGGTCCGATCCAGGGGAGAACCGTCCTGCTTCCTGGCTGCCTCCCAGGCCGTATGATCGAGCCGGGGAAGACTGCGAGGCCGGCGGCGCGATGGCGGTACAGATCGAACAACGCAACGAACGCATCGCCGCGCTGATCGCCGAGGCGGGCGCGGCAGCATCGGCCGGGCAATGGCAACAGGCCGAGCAATTGTGGACACAGGTGCGCCAGTTGGCGCCGACGCACCCGCAGGCCTTGTACAGCCTGGGCGTGCACGCCTACCAGCGCGGCGATGCAACGGCGGCGCTGGAGTACCTGGCAGGCGCACGCGCAAGCAGCCCGGGCGATCCGATGATCGTGCTGACCATTGCGGTGGTGAAGCAGGCGCAAGGCGATGTGGATGGCGAATGGCAGGCCATCAGCGCGGCGTTGGCGCTGGATGCGTACTTTCTGCCCGGGCTGCTGGCAAAGGCCGCATTCCTGCAGGCGCGCGGCCGTCCGCGCGCCGCCGCCGGTGTCTATCGCGATGCGCTGAAGGTCGCGCCGCCGGAGCCGCAATGGCCTGCGGTGTTGCGTCGCAAGCTGGCCCTTGCCACGCAGGCGGTGGAGCAGGACACGCTTGAGCTGGAAGCGCAATTGCGCGCCGTCCTGGGCGCTCCTGGCATCGCCGTGAACGCCGCGCTCGCAGGACGCTGGGCGGAAGCGGCCGCGATCGCATGCGGGCGCAGTCGCCCGTTCCATTCCCAATCCAACCGCTTGTACATCCCGCGACTGCCAGCCCTGCCGTTTCACCCGCCGGACGCGTTTCCCTGGATCGCTGCAGTACAGCGTCACACGGCGGCGATCGCGCAGGAACTGCGCGCCGTCATGCACGAGGACAAGGGCGGCTTTGCGCCGTACATCGCCTACGCGCCGGACCAGCCGGTCAATCAGTGGAAGGACCTCAACCATTCGCCAGCATGGAGTTCCTATCCGCTGTGGGCACATGGACAGCCGGTGGATGAACATCTGCGGCAGTGCCCGGCAACCGCCGCTGCGTTGGCATTGGTCGATGCGGCGCAGATCGACGGCGTGTGCCCCAACGCGATGTTTTCGGTGCTTGCGCCGCAGACGGTCATTCCGCCGCACCACGGCGAGACCAACGCACGTCTGGTGGCGCATCTTCCGTTGATCGTGCCGGAGGGCTGCAGCTTCCGGGTCGGTTACGACTGGCGGCAGTGGGAGGTCGGCAAGGTGCTGGTGTTCGACGACTCGATCGAGCATGAGGCGCGCAACGCGAGCGCGCAGCTGCGTGCGGTGCTGATCTTCGATGTCTGGAACCCGCTGCTGAGCCAGGAGGAGCGGCAGATGGTCAATGCCATGGAGACGGCGATTGCCCACCACCGTGCGGGGTGAGGTGGTGCCGGTAGTCGGCCGGTTCAGTCCGCAGGCGTGATGCCAAACCGGGCAAGTGTGTCGCGCAGCGGCGCGAGCTGGGTCGCGTAGGGTTTCCAGCGTCCGGACGCATCGCCATGCAGGGGTTGGCGCACCTGCCAGTAGCTGGCTGTCCTGACGGCTCCAGGCGCCTCGTGGAAATCCAGGCAATCCGGTTCCCAGGGCAACTGCAAAAAGTCCAGCAGTGCGCGCAGGCTGGTTTCCGGCGCGGCGACAAAGGCGTCGTAGTCGAACGTGTGGATGCTGTCCGGATACAGCGACAGCCAATGTGCCATCAGTCGCTGGTAGGCGGCATAGAAATGCCCGATGTCCTCCAGCCGGCCCGCATAGTCAAAGCGTTGTGGATTGAGCTGCTGCATGAAGATCGACAGCCCGTTGTCCAGCGGGTGACGACGTGTGTGCACGATCCTGGCCGCCGGAAACAGCTGCTTGATCAGCCCGATCAGTAGAAAGTTGTCGGGGCGCTTGTCGGTGATGTAACGCAGTTGCGCATGCCGGGGAATGGCCGCAGCCACGCGTTGACGATAGGCCGCGGCCAGCTGCGCCAGCGTGTGCGAGGACAGATGCTGCGCGGCTTGCGGGAATGGCGACAGCGACTGTGCAACCAGTCGCGGCAGCGCATCCAGTTCGCCCCCGGCGACGATGCAGGAGTGGCGCGACAAGGCCTGTTCGATCAAGGTGGAGCCGGAGCGGAACATGCCGCAGATAAACAGTGCCGGCACCGCGTCGCCGACAGCATCCATGGGCGGTGGCTGGGGCGCGTCGCTTGCATCGGCAAATACCGCAGCGATGCTGTCGAACTGCTGCTGTGTGCGGATCGGGTCGTAGCGCCGCGCATGTGCATGGCCATGCCGGTTGGCGGCACTGGCCGCAGCGAATGACTGGCTGTGCAGGCCGAGGCGGTCGTAAGCATGGGCCAGTGCATGCAGCAGCGTGGCCGTCAACGCAGGATCCTGCCCCGCGACCGAGCCTGCCTGCGCAAGTGCAAGCAGGCGTGTGTCCTGCGCATGCGTGGGAGGATCCAGGTGCAGCAGGCGTGCGGTGGCTTGCAGCTGCAGCGCCCGTGTCTGGGCATCGACAGGAGGACTGGCGAGCAGTCGGCGATAGGCGGCGACCGCCTGGTCGCGTGCGCCCAGCTCTTCCTGCAGGTTGCCCAGATTGAGCAAGGCCGGGGCGTAGTCCGGCCGGCACTGCAGTGCCAGATCAAGTTCCTTCAGCGCTGCCGCCTCCTGATGTAGATGGTCGCTCAGCAACGCGGCGCGATTGAGATGGATTTGCTCCGGCAGCGCGGCACCGTGCTGCAATGCCTGCGCATAAGCGTCCAGTGCGGCGGATGCCTCGCCGGTCTGGCGCAGCAGATATCCCAGGTTGTACCAGGCATCGGCGCAGCGGGGCTGCGCCTGCAGGATGCGGCGATAGGCGGCGATCGCCTGCGCCAGATGGCCTTGTTGCAGTAAGCGTGCGGCGTGCTGCAAGGACGGGTCCAAGGCGTTTTCCAGGCATTCTTGCAGCGGGTGGGAGAGCTGCAGCTTAGGCGGCGCCAGCGGTGCGTTCAATCGCCCCGCGGCCGGACGGTGATGAGCGGTCTTTCCTGCGTTCGCCGCTTGCCTTGTATGCTCTGCTGCAATCGACGAGTGAAGATGCGCGCATGCACAAGCGAGTGGTGTGGGGGCTGACGGTGTTGAGTTGGGCCTGGGCGGCATCGGCGCAGGACGTGCCGACGCATCGCTGCGCCGCAGTACTCGATCCCTTGCCGCGGCTGGCTTGCTATGACGCCAGCTTCCCGCCAACGCAGGCGGTGCGGGCGGCGGAGGCGGACAGGGCAGTCAGGGCATTCGGCCGCAGCAGCCAACAGGCCTCGGCAGCGACAGGCGCGCAGCAGTCAGCGCCTGCGCAACTCACCGCGAAGGTGCTTGCAGTGGCGTATCAGCCAGACGGCACGCGTATCGTGTCGCTGGACAGTCGCCAGCGCTGGGCGCTGACAGAAGCGACCAGCCGCGGGCCGCTGGTCGAGGGCGAGGTCGTGGTGATCCGCAAGGCCGCAATGGGAAGCTACATGCTGGTCACCGCTGCCGGTGTGGCGCTACGCGCCCGCCGTATCGACTAGCCAGACCAACGACGGCATCGCAACAAACAGAAGAGAACGAATGACTGAGAGACAGCTGCGCGCACTGTTGCACAACGGGTATCAACTGCTGCGTCAGGGACGTTATGCCGAGGCAGCTGTTTTCGCCGACCGCGCCTGCGCAGAGCAGCCTGGCAATGCGCATCTGTTGGAGCTTGCCAGTGAAGCCCGGCTGGCCAACGGCGATCCGCAGGCCGCAGCCGACCGCATCGCACAGGCTGCGGCGGTTGCAACGTCACCGCTCCCGCTATTGATCAAGTACGCCAGCTTGCTGCTGCAGCTACGTCGCCGCCGCGAGGCCCGGCTTGTCGCCGGCCAGGCAAAGGCGCTGGCCGCCGCCGACGGCGCTGCATGGTGGCGGATCGGCGCGCTGTACAGCGGCTGCCACAAGGTGGCGGCCGCCCGCGACGCGTATCGGCATGCGATGACATTGCTGGGAGAACAGCCCGGCTTGCTGTACGACCTTGCCACCATGCAGTTCTTTGGCGGTGAATTCGATGCGGCTGAGCGCACCCTGGAGCGGCTATTGCAACTGGCACCCAGCACGGGCGATGCCTTGTACCTGCGCGCCACGCTCCGGCGTCAGACCGGGCAGCACAACCATCTGGACGATCTGCGTCACCGCTTGACCACGCTATCGGAACCATCCGCCCGAGCGGCCGGTCTGTACGCCTTGAGCAAGGAGCTGGAGGACCTGGGCCAGCATGCGGAGTCGTTCGAGACATTGGCCGCCGCAGC
This sequence comes from Xanthomonas sp. WHRI 8393, assembly GCF_040203315.1. Lineage (NCBI taxonomy): Bacteria > Pseudomonadati > Pseudomonadota > Gammaproteobacteria > Lysobacterales > Lysobacteraceae > Xanthomonas > Xanthomonas sp. WHRI 8393. Next base: position 238,034 of record NZ_JBEGGL010000002.1, read on the forward strand.
GGCCTGCAAGCGCAAGACTTTGCAATACGACGTTGCTGCCGAGTGTGCGCATATCGCTCAGGTGCGCGAGGCGTATGATTCGGCTGCCTTGCGCGCACTGCAGCCCGGTCATGCGGGCGAGGGGGCGATCTTCATCGTCGGTTTGCCACGCTCTGGCACCACTTTGCTGGAGCGCCTGCTGATCCAGCGCGGCGGTGCACGCTCGGCCGGGGAGCTGATGGATTTCGGTGCGTTGCTCGGCAGTGCGACCTCCGGCGTACTGTCGACCAATCCCGAACTGACCGCCGCCCAGGCTTCGTTGCAGATCGATTTCGCGGCGCTTGGGCAGGAGTATCTGCGCGGCGCCCGTGAGCTGGTGCACGACCATCCGGTGTTCATCGACAAGCTGCCGGTCAATTACCTGTATTGCGGCATGATTGCCGCCGCGCTGCCACGCGCACGCATCATCCATCTGGTGCGCGATCCGCTGGACGCCTGTTATGCGATGTACAAGACCTTGTTCTACAACGCCTATCCGTTCTCGTATGCGCTCGATGAGCTCGCGGATTACTACCTGGCCTACCAGCAGACCATGCGGCACTGGCATGCGGTGCTGCCCGGCAGCATTCTTGACGTGCACTACGAGGAGTTGGTGCGCGATACCGACCAGCAGATCACCCGGGTGCTGAGCTGGTGCGGGCTGACGCGCAGCGACACCATCACCGAACTGGAGCATGTGCCGTTCGTGACTGCGAGCGCAGCGCAGGTGCGCGGCGATGTCCACCAACGCTCGGTGCATAGCTCTCGGCGTCATCTGGACGGACTGCTTCCGTTGTTGAGGCGACTTCAGGCGGCTGGCGTGATCGTGCCCGGCACCGAAGTGGTGTAGCGATTGGCGCTGGCCGATCAACCGGTCCAATCCTTCGAGTGAGCGCGCCGCCGGCTCGCGAGCGACGAGCGAACACACGTGGCGGTATCGAGCCCTACATCAGACACCGGCGGAAAAGGGCCACTTTTTCCTGACTTTCGCACTGTTTTGGGGATTCTTCGCACCGATTCGGAGCATTTCTGAATGGCGCTTTAATTCTCCTCAACGTGGTCTTAACATCGGGTTGGCAACGTTTTTTCGGGCGCTCTTTCGTCCGGCCGTTCGCCAGTGTGGAAGCGCAGTTTGATGCGCTTGCCAACAACGTCGCAGCACGTGCCGGCATTGCCTCAGATGCCGATGCAGTGCGTCGCGCTCACCCGTTCGAACTTCTCGGAGAGAGAGATGAGATTGAAGACCACCAAGCTGCGCGACGCCATCCGGGTATCGCTCACGGTTGGCGCTGCCGCATTTGCCCTGTCGGGAACCGTGATGGCGCAGGAGCAGCCCTCGACGGAACTCAAGAGCCTGGACGCGATCAGTGTCACCGGTACGCGCATCAAGAGCCAGACGATGACTGCCTCCAGTCCGGTGGCAGAGATCAACAAGGAAGAATTCCAGTACACCGGCTCGACCAAGGTCGAAGATCTGATCAACCAGTACCCGCAGCTCTCGGCGAGCTTCGACAACTTCGCCAACAATGGCTCGCAGGGGTATGCGACCGTCGATCTGCGTGGATTGGGCGCGCAGCGCACCTTGACCCTGGTCAACGGCAGGCGCATTCCCAAAGGCATCGGCGAGAGTCCGGACATCAGCATCATTCCGGCAGCGCTGGTGCGCCGCGTGGACATCCTGACCGGCGGCGCCTCGGCGGTGTACGGCTCCGATGCCGTCGCCGGCGTGGTCAATTTCGTGCTCGACGACGAGTTCGAAGGTGTCAGTGTCGACATGGGCTACAACGCCTACCAGCACGACAACGGCAACACCTTGATGCGCGGCCTGATGGACGACGCCGGTTACGATTATCCGACTGGAAACTCCGGTTTCGACGGCATCTCCCGCAATGTGGACCTGGCCATCGGCGGCAGCTTCGGCGAGGCGGGGCATGCCACCGCATGGGCCACCTGGCGCGAAAACGATCCACTGCTGCAGGGCCAGCGCGATTACTCCGCATGCGCATTGAGCAACCGCGGCACCGCCTGCGGCGGCTCGGCCACCGCAGATCCGGCCAACTTCTATGTCGTCGCTCCGTCGGCTGGCGCGTTCTACGTGCAGCCTTCAGCCGGCGGCACCTGGTCGCAGGTCGCATCCCCTAACCTCTACAACTTCGCGCCGTTGAATTACTACCAGCGTCCGGACACGCGCTACACGGCCGGCACCAACATCAAGTACGAGGTCAACGAGCACTTCAAGCCCTATCTCGAAACCTTGTTCGTCAACCGCAAGAGTTCGACCCAGATCGCGCCGTCGGGTGCGTTTTTCACCGACCTCAACGTCAACTGCGCCACCTCGGTGATCGGCAGCCTGTGCAACGATGTGGGCATCACCGACGACGAGTTCACCGTCTACGTGGCCAAGCGCAATGTCGAAGGCGGCCCGCGCATCACCGACTCGGATACCAACAGTTTCAGCATCACCACCGGCGCCCAGGGCGACATCAACGACAACTGGTCGTACGACGCCTCGTTCACCTACAACCGCAGCACCACCAAGTCGGAAAACAGGAACGACTTCGTGACCACGCGTGTCCGCGATGCACTACTGGGCTGCCAGCCTGGTTCGTTCGATGGCTGCGTGCCCTACAGCGTGTGGACCGACAGTGTCACCGCAGCAGAGGCAGAGGCATTGCAGGGCGTGGGTATCGTCAACTACGAAACCTCGATGCGCGTGTTCAACGCCTATGTGACCGGCAATTTCGGCTACAGCCTGCCGTGGGCCGGCGATAACCCGATCAGTCTGGTCGGCGGTGTCGAGACCCGTACCGAAACCTTCAAGCGGGTGGCCGACAGCAACATGCAGACCGGCAACTTCACCGGCCTGGGTGGCCCGACCTCCAATGTGTCCGGCGACATCGGCGTCAAGGAACTGTTCCTCGAGGGCGCGGTGCCGCTGGTGGCGCAGGCCGGTAGCCTGGATCACCTCGACATGCAGCTTGGCTATCGCTATTCGGACTACGACACCTCCGGTGGCGTGAGTACCTACAAGGCCGGTCTGGGTGCAACATTCGTCGATGGCAAATACCACCTGCGCGCCGGCTGGAACCGTGCGATCCGCGCTCCGAACGTGACCGAGCTGTATAACGAAAATACGATCGGGCTATGGAGCGGTAGCGATCCGTGCGCCGGTGCCAATCCGGTCTTCACCCAGGCCCAGTGCGCCAACACCGGCGTGACGGCAGCGCAATACGGCCGCGTTGCGGCCAACCCGGCCGGCCAGTACAACGAAATCGGCGGCGGCAATACGACGCTGCAGCCGGAAACGGCCAACACCTGGACCGTCGGTTTTGCTGCCAGCCCGATCAAGGGGCTCGATCTGAGCGTGGATTACTACGACATCAAGATCGACGACGCGATCCGCAGCATCGGCTCGTCCAACATCCTCACCGCATGCGGCGTGACCGGTAATGCGGATATCTGCAGCCGCGTGCGCCGCAATGCCACCACGGGCGATCTGTTCCGCGGTAGCGACCCGGACGTGTCCGGTCTGATCCTCAATTCCCAGGATAATTTTGGTTCGCTGCATTTCCAGGGCGTGGATCTGACCGCATCGTATGCCTGGAGCGTTGGCCCCGGGCGCCTGACCGCCTCGATGATGGGCAGCTACGCCATCAAGCAGGAGTACGAGCCGGTTCCGGGTGTGCAGGAAGTGACCTACGACTGCGCGGGCGTGGTCAACGTGGCCTGCAACAGTGCCGAATGGCGGCATGTGCTGAGCACGCGCTACAGCTTCGATCGCTACACCGTCGGGTTGCGCTGGCGTTATATCGGTGAGCTGGATTACCAGAACACCGACGGCACCCGTGGCACAACCGACGTACGCCTGGTGAACCAGGGCAACAAGGTGTCGGCGTACAACTACTTCGACCTGTCCGGTTCGATGCAGTTGGGCGATTACGTCACCTGGACCTTGGGCATCAACAACATCGCCGACAAGGAGCCGCCGCTGGTGGGCGGCAGCCTGACCTTCAACGGCAACTCGCTCGCCGGTTACGACCAGGCAGGCCGTTACTTCTTCACCAGTGTGGGTCTGCGTTTCTGAGTGACTTTGCAAGTTGGTAAAAACAACGGCGAGCCTCGGCTCGCCGTTGTTGTTTGTTGCCTGCGACCGCGTGTGTCGATGGTTCGCCGCGCTGCAACCTACAGATCACCCCAGTCGCCGATCGCCCCCCGCTTGCGTGTCTGATCGACGTCGAAGACAGCGTCGACGGCTCACGCCACCGGTTCACGCAGCAACGGCGACTCCCAGCCCGGGCGCGGTGCGAAACGCTCGCCATAGCGCGCCTGCAGTGCCTGCAGACGTGCCAGCAAGGCGTCGGCGCCGACACTGCGGATGTGCTGGATCGGGCCGCCGCGGAACGGGGCAAAGCCGGTGCCGAAGATCACGCCGGCGTCGAGCAGGTCCGCGTCGGCCACCACGCCGTCGTGCAGGCAGGCGACGGCTTCGTTGAGCAGCGGCAGGATCAGGCGATCTTCCAGGTCTGCCGGCGCCTCGTAGCCGCTGGCGACCTCGGGCTTGACCGCGCGCCCGTTCTCCCACTTGTACAGGCCCTGGCCGTCCTTCTTGCCGCGCTTGCCCGGCTCTACAGTGGCCAGCGCCGCCGGAATCGGCAGGTGCAGGAACGGTGCGAGCTCCGCGCCCACGCCGGCGGCAACGTCCAGCCCCACCGTGTCGATCAGTTCGATCGGCCCCATCGGCATGCCGAACTTCACCGCGGTCTTGTCCAGCACCGGGCCCGGTACGCCTTCGGCATAGGCGGTGGCCGCTTCGAGCAGGTACGGGAACAGCACGCGATTGACCAGGAAGCCCGGCGTGCCGGCCACCGGTACCGGGAACTTGTCCAGCGCCTTGCAGAATGCCGCCAGGCGCGCGACGTTGGTCGGATCCAGCCCGTCGTGCTGCACAATTTCGACCAGCGGCATCATCGATACCGGATTGAAGTAGTGCAGGCGGGCAAACTGCGCCGGGCGCTGGATATGTCCGCGGAGCTCGGTCAACGGAATCGACGAGGTGTTGGTGGTCAGCAAGGCATCTGGCTTGAGCTGCGGCTCGATGGACTGATACAGCTCGCGCTTGGCCTGCGGGTTCTCGATGATCGCTTCGATCACCAGGTCCGCCTGCGCCACGCCCGCGCCGGCCAGGTCGCCACGCAGGCGCGCCGCCACCTCCGGCCGCTTGGCCTGGTCCTTGACGCGCTTGGCGAACAACTCGCCGCCGCGGCCCAGCGCCGTATCGATGAAGCGCTGCTCGCGATCCTGCAGCGTCACCTCGAAGCCCTTGTACGCCGCCCAGGCCGCGATATCGCCGCCCATCACGCCGGCGCCGACCACATGCACATGGCGGATCGGAGCCAGCGCCGCAGCGCCGGCATCCTTGCCGCCCAGTGCCTTCAGGCGCTCGGTGAGAAAGAAGATGCGGATCAGGTTGCGCGCGGTCGGCGTGCTGGCGAGCTTGACCACCGCCTTGCGCTCGGCCGCCAGGCGCGCCTGGATGCCGCTGCCGCCGGCCCGTTCCCACACGTTGATCAAGGCGTAGGGCGCCGGGTAATGCTCCTTGCGCGCCTTGCGTGCGACCTGCTTGCGCATCTGGGGCGCCAGCAGCTTGCGCGCGAGCAAGGTATTGGTGGCCCACGCGGTGGCGCGCTGCTTGAACGGGCGTTTGCTGCCGGTAAGCGCCAGCGCGGCGGCGACATCGACCAGCACCGCGGGCGCGGCGACCTTGTCGACCAGGCCCATCGCGCGTGCGGCCTTGGCCGCGACGGTGCGACCGGTCAGCATCAGGTCCATCGCCGCCGGCGCACCGATCAGGCGCGGCAAGCGGGCGCTGCCGCCCCAGCCGGGGAAGATGCCGAGCTTGGTTTCCGGCAGGCCGATGCGCGTGCCGGCATCGTCGGAGGCCACGCGATACCGGCAGGCCAGCGCAATCTCGGTGCCGCCGCCCATGCAGAAGCCGTGGATCGCCGCCACCGTGGGGCAGGGCAGTTCGGCCAGCTTCTGGAAGACGCTCTGGCCACGATGGATCGCATCGTTGACGGTGCCCTTGCGGTCGAACTCCTGGAATTCCTTCAGGTCGGCGCCGGCGATGAAGCCGTTGGGCTTGCCCGAGCGCAGCACCACGCCCTTGGGCGGGTCCAGCGCCAGACGTTCGACCAGCGCGCCCAGTTCGAGCAGCACCTCCTGCGAAAACGCGTTGACCGGTGCGCCCTGACGATCAAGGCTGAGCACGACCACGCCGTCCTCGCGCAGGTCGGCCTGCCAATGGCTGAATCGGAGCCCGTCGAAACCTGGAAGCATGCGTCTGGCCGTCCGGAGATATAAGGAAAGGTCGTTATCATCCAGAGGTTGTTTCCTTCACGTCAAATACCCATACCTGTCGGCAGGGCGGCGCGCGCCTCGTGCGAGGCGTCGCCAGTGGCGCATCGGTGCAGCTAGTCTGATGCGTGACGATCGTCCGGATCGGTATGAACTTTTCTTTTCAATGGTTGTCTCATTGCCCGACTTCGGTGGGCTGACAGGAGTGCGGCCCGACATGGCCGAAGTCGATACACCTCAGGAGCTGGACCTGGAACTGGTCCGGCGCGTGCAGCGCGGCGAGAGCGCAGCGTTCGATGTGCTGGTGCGCAAATACCAGCACCGCATCGTTGCGTTGATCGGGCGCTACATCGCCGACTGGAGCGAGTGCCAGGACGTGGCCCAGGATACGTTTGTGCGCGCCTACCGCGCGATCAACAGTTTCCGCGGCGACTCGCAGTTCTACACCTGGTTGCACCGCATTGCCGTCAACACTGCCAAGAACCATCTGGTTGCGCACAACCGCCGTCCGCCCACCGACGATATCGAGATCAGCGATGCCGAACAGTTCGATGGTGCCACCCGCCTGCGCGATACCGACACTCCGGAGCGCGAATTGATGCGACAGGAGCTGGAACAAACGGTGATGCGTGCGGTCCAAGCCCTACCGGAAGAACTTCGGTCGGCCATCACCCTGCGCGAGGTGGAAGGGCTGAGCTACGACGAAATCGCGCGAAAGATGGATTGCCCGATCGGAACGGTGCGCTCGCGCATCTTCCGGGCGCGCGAGGCCATCGACATCGAGCTGCGGCCTCTGTTGGAGACCGAAAGCGCCACCCGTGAGCGACACCGTGTATGAGCCATAACCCTGCCATGTCCACCACCGACAAGTTCGAGCGTCACTACCGCCAGCAGCTGTCTGCGCTGGTGGATGGCGAATTGAGCGCCGACGAGTCGCGCTTCCTGCTGCGCCGCCTGGCCCACGACGAGGAACTGGCCGGCTGCCACGAGCGTTGGCAGCTGTGCGGCGATGTGCTGCGCGGCGCGGCCAGCGCGCCGGCACCGCTGGATTTTGCCGCGCGCGTGCGCAGCGCCATCGCCGATGAGCCGGTGCCGCAGGCGCAGCCATCCACGCGTCCGGCCACGCGCTGGCGCTGGGGTGGTGGCGCAGCGATCGCGGCATCGGTCGCTGCGATTGCCCTGTTCATGGCGCGCGAGCGCCTGCCCGAGACCGTGCCGCCGGCCGAGCAGGTCCCGGTGTTCGCCACGACGGCGCAGCTGCCGGCGGCCACGCCGGCCCCCGCCACGCCCGCAGCACCGAAGGCTCCGGCCCAGCCCGGCCCGGCCGCTCCCGACGAGGTGGCCGCGCTGGCCGCAGCGGTGCCGGCCGCCGCGCTGGCATCCACGCGCCGTGGCGCGGCCACACGCAACCAGCAGGTCGCCCGCAGCGTCGCTTCGCGTCAGCAGCAGGCGCCAACCCGCATGCTGGCGTCCGCTGCTCCTGCTTCGACGACGGCCACGGCCGGTGCGGTGTCGCCATCGAATCCGTTCACGCATCCGGATACCACCTTGCAGGCACGCCCATGGCCGCGCGCGGCGCTGTCCGGTGCCGGTGAAAGTCCGCTCAATGCCAGCTTCCGCCAAGGCGGACAGGGCACCGCGTTCTATCCGTTCGAGCCTGCGCCGCAGGGTGTTGCCAGCCCCGCGCCCAATCGGCCGCTGCCGGTGCAGCCGCCGCAGGATTGATGTCGCCGCCGATCTTCATCCGTTCGGCGCCCTCCCTCCCGTTATCGTGCCGGACCCCTGCAGTGGCAGGGGCTTTGGCCCCTGTCGCCCTGCCATCGGAGGCAACCTGATGAACCATCGCATTCGCACCCAGATGTTCGGCCTGATCGCCATGACCCTGCCGCTGGCCGCCTGCGCGCAGCAGTCCGCGCCCACGGCCAAGGATGTTGCCCCGATTGCCGCCAACCGCAGCGCCAACCCGGCTCCGCAGCTGGTGGCCGGCTTGCCGGACTTCACCAATCTGGTCGAGCAGGTCGGCCCGGGTGTGGTCAATATCGAAACCACCATCACTCGCAAGGACGCCATGGCGCGCCAGCGGCGCGGTGGGCAGGACGGCGGCGCGATGCCCGGCGACGAGCAGATGCCGGAATTCTTCCGCCGCTTCTTCGGGCCGGATTTCCAGATGCCGGGCGGGCCGCGGCAGGGGCCGGGCCAGGGCGGCGATGACGATGGCGGCATCGCCGGCAAGTCGATGGGCTCGGGCTTCATCATTTCCGCCGATGGCTATGTGCTGACCAACCACCATGTGGTCGATGGCGCCAGCGAGGTCACCGTCAAGCTGACCGACCGCCGCGAGTTCAAGGCCAAGGTGGTCGGCAGCGACGAGCAGTTCGACGTGGCGCTGCTCAAGATCGAGGCCAAGGGCCTGCCGACGGTACGCCTGGGCGATTCCAACACGCTCAAGCCGGGCCAGTGGGTGGTGGCGATCGGCTCGCCGTTCGGTCTGGATCACTCGGTCACCGCCGGCATCGTCAGTGCCACCGGGCGCAGCAATCCGTATGCGGACCAGCGCTACGTGCCCTTCATCCAGACCGACGTGGCAATCAACCAGGGCAACTCCGGCGGCCCCTTGCTCAACACGCGCGGCGAGGTGGTCGGCATCAATTCGCAAATCTTCTCCGCGTCGGGCGGCTACATGGGCATCAGTTTTGCGATCCCGATCGACCTGGCCTTCAGCGCTGCCGAGCAGATCAAGGCCACCGGCCATGTGAGCCGCGGCATGCTGGGCGTGGCGGTCGGCCCGATCGACTCGCTCAAGGCGCAGGGCCTGGGCCTGCCGGATACGCGCGGCGCGCTGGTCAACGACATTCCGCCCGGCAGCCCAGCCGCCAAGGCCGGAATCGAGGTGGGCGATGTGATCCGCGCCGTCAACGGCAAGCCGATCGATGTCGCCAGCGATCTGCCGCCGATGATCGGGCTGATGGCGCCGGGCACCAAGGTCAACCTGGACGTGTTGCGTGATGGCAAGCCGCGCAAGGTGGCCGTCACCCTGACGACGCTGGACAACCCCGCCGGCAACGCCGCCCCGCGTACCGCGGCCGAAGACGCCAAGCCCAGCGCCCCGGCCAGCGTGGAACTGCTCGGCCTGCAGGTCGCCGATCTCACCGCTGCCGAGCGCAGCCGCCTGGGCCTGGAGGCCGGCGAGGGAGTGCGCATCGCCTCGGTGACCGGCGCGGCAGCACGCAGCACCCAACCGCCGCTGTCGCCGGGCCTGGTCATCGCCCGCGTCGGCCGCACCAAGGTCGGCAGCGTCGCCGACCTCAACCGCGCCCTGTCCAGCTACAAGAAGGGCGACGTGGTCATGCTGCTGGTCACCGACGGCAAGGCGACCAGCTATGTGGCCTTGAAGGCCGGCGGCTAACGGAGGGAATGGAGAATCGGGAATCGGGAATGGTAAGAGCGGCTCCGCGAGGCGATAGCCCGCCTGGCTTTTGCGATTCCCGAATCCCGATTCCCCAATCCCCGGCCCCAAAGGGGCCGACCGTGCGATAATGCTGCGTTACCCTGACGACGGCACCGCCGGCGCCCACCTCAATGTCCTCTGATTCAATGCGGAATATCCGCAACTTCTCCATCATTGCCCACGTCGACCACGGTAAATCCACCCTGGCCGACCGGATCATCCAGCTGTGCGGCGGCCTGCAGGCGCGCGAGATGGAGGCCCAGGTCCTGGACTCCAACCCGATCGAGCGCGAACGCGGCATCACCATCAAGGCGCAGTCGGTGTCCCTGCCGTATACGGCCAAGGACGGGCAGGTCTACCACCTGAACTTCATCGACACCCCCGGGCATGTGGACTTCTCCTATGAAGTCAGCCGCTCGCTGGCCGCCTGCGAAGGCGCGCTGCTGGTGGTGGATGCGGCCCAGGGCGTGGAAGCGCAGTCGGTCGCCAACTGCTACACCGCGGTGGAGCAGGGCCTGGAAGTGGTGCCGGTGCTCAACAAGATCGACCTGCCGACCGCCGACATCGAGCGCGCCAAGGCCGAGATCGAAGCGGTGATCGGCATCGACGCCGAAGACGCGGTTGCGGTCAGCGCCAAGACCGGTCTGAACATCGATCTGGTGCTGGAAGCGATCGTGCAGCGGATTCCGCCGCCCAAGCCCCGCGACACCGACAAGCTGCAGGCGCTGATCATCGACTCCTGGTTCGACAACTACCTGGGCGTGGTGTCGCTGGTGCGCGTGATGCAGGGCGAGATCAAGCCGGGCAGCAAGATCCTGGTGATGTCCACCGGCCGTACTCATCTGGTCGACAAGGTCGGCGTGTTCACGCCCAAGCGCAAGGAGCTTGCCGCGCTGGGCGCGGGCGAAGTGGGCTGGATCAACGCCTCGATCAAGGACGTGCACGGCGCACCGGTCGGCGACACGCTGACCCTGGCGGCCGACCCGGCGCCGCATGCGCTGCCCGGTTTCCAGGAAATGCAGCCGCGCGTGTTCGCCGGCCTGTTTCCGGTCGATGCGGAGGATTACCCGGATCTGCGCGAGGCGCTGGACAAGCTGCGCCTGAACGATGCGGCGCTGCGCTTCGAGCCGGAAAGCTCCGAAGCGATGGGCTTCGGCTTCCGCTGCGGCTTCCTGGGCATGCTGCACATGGAGATCGTGCAGGAGCGGCTGGAGCGCGAGTACAACCTCAACCTGATCTCGACCGCGCCGACCGTGGTCTACGAGGTGCTCAAGACCGACGGCAGCATCATCCCGATGGACAATCCATCCAAGTTGCCGCCGCTCAACAACGTGGAAGAGATCCGCGAGCCGATCATCCGCGCCAACATCCTCACCCCGCCCGATTACGTCGGCAACATCATCACCTTGTGCGAGGAAAAGCGCGGCACCCAGATCGGCATCAACTACCTGGGCAGCCAGGTGCAGATCAGCTACGAGTTGCCGATGGCCGAAGTGGTGCTGGATTTCTTCGACAAGCTCAAGTCGGTCTCGCGCGGTTACGCCTCGCTGGATTACCACTTCCTGCGTTTCGATGCCGGCCCGTTCGTGCGCGTGGATACGCTGATCAATGGCGACAAGGTCGATGCGCTGTCGATCATCGTGCACCGCAGCTACGCCGACCGGCGCGGCCGCGAACTGTGCGAAAAGATGAAGGATCTGATCCCGCGGCAGATGTTCGACGTGGCGATCCAGGCCGCCGTGGGCTCGCAAATCATCTCGCGCTCCACGGTCAAGGCGATGCGCAAGAACGTGTTGGCCAAGTGCTATGGTGGCGACGTTTCGCGCAAGAAGAAGCTGCTCGAAAAGCAAAAAGAAGGCAAGAAGCGCATGAAGCAGGTCGGCCGCGTGGAGATTCCGCAGGAGGCCTTCCTGGCTGTCTTGCAGATGGATAAGTAGCAGGGATTCGGGAGTCGTGATTGGGGATTGGCAACGACTTGCCAGCCCGTCATCTTTGCGAATCCCCAATCTCCAATCCCAAATCCCGTTCCGAAGGAACATCAATGAAATGGTTTGAAATCGCCCTCGTTGTGTTGACGCTGGGCACCGGCTTCATCTGGCTGCTGGACAAGCTGTTCCTGGCCAAGCGCCGCGCGGCACGCGCCGGTCTGCTGGACAGCGAGCCTGCCATCATCGACTACTCGCGCGCCTTCTTTCCGGTGCTGGCGGTGGTGTTGATCCTGCGCAGCTTCGTGGCCGAGCCGTACAAGATTCCGTCCAGTTCGATGATGCCCAATCTGCTGATCGGCGATTTCATCCTGGTCAACAAGTTCGCTTACGGTTTCCGTCTGCCGATCACCAATACCAAGTTCATCCCGACCGGCGAGCCCAAGCGCGGCGACGTGGTGGTGTTCAAGCCGCCGCATGCGCCGGACCAGAACTGGATCAAGCGCGTGGTGGGTCTGCCGGGCGACAAGATCGGCTTCCACGGCGATACGCTGTACATCAACGACAAGCCGATGCGCTACACGGTCAAGGGCGAATACATCGGCAAGGGCAAGGGCGCCGAGATGACCGGCACCACCTTGCTGGTCGAGGATTTGCCGGGCCGCACCCACACGGTGCTGGAGTGGGTCGATCGCAACATGCCGGCCGGGCAGGGTGACTGGACTGTGCCGGCGGACAGCTATTTCGTGATGGGGGATAATCGCGACAACAGTGAAGACAGCCGGTTCTGGACCCAGACGCACTTCCTGCCGGAAGCCAACCTGCGCGGCAAGGCGTTCCTGATCTGGCTCAATTGCGAAGGGTGGTTCTGCAAGGGGAGTTTCGATCCGTCGCGGATCGGGACCGGAATCCAGTAATGCACGCACGGCGTGCCGGGGGAAGCACAATGAAGCGCAAGCAGAGTGGTATGACGTTGACGTCGTTCGTGGTGGTGCTGGCGGTGGTGGGGTTCGCGCTGTACATCGGAATGAAGCTGTTTCCGATGTACCAGGAATACTATTCGGTGCGCACGGCCATGAAAGGCCTGGCCAAGGAACCCGACAGCGCCAACATGGATCCGTCCAAGTTGCAGGATCTGTTCTTTCGTCGGCTGTACATCAACTACTCGGAAAACGTCAAGAAAGAGGACGTCAAGTTCGAGCGCGTCGATGGTGGCTGGCGCATGAAGGTCAACTACGAAGTTCGCCGCGAATTGATCGGCAATCTGGATGTCGTCGGTAAATTCGAGACGTCCCAGGACATGACGGGACGTGGTGGCGAATAGGACTTTCCAGCGTGGCGATCCGATCGGGCATGCGTTTGCCGATCCGGGATTGCTCGCCCAGGCGCTGCGACACCGCAGCGCCGGGACACCGCATAACGAACGACTGGAATTTCTCGGCGACGGCATCGTCAACCTGCTGGTCGCCGAGGCGCTGTACCAGCGCTGGCCCAAGGCCGACGAAGGCGCATTGACCCGCGCGCGTGCCGAACTCGTACGCGAGGGGGCGCTGGCGGTGATCGGCCGCACCCTCAATCTGGGCGAGCGGCTGACGCTGGGGCCGGGCGAGCTGAAATCCGGCGGCCATCGACGTGATTCGATCCTGGCCGACGCGGTCGAGGCGATCGTCGCGGCGATCTATCTGGACTGCGGCTTCGAACGCTGCCGCGCGGTGGTGCTGCCGTGGTTCGAGCCCTCGCTGGCGGCGCTGCCGGTGGGCAAGGCCGAGAAAGACCCCAAGACCCGGCTGCAGGAATGGCTGCAGGCGCGGCAGCTGCCGTTGCCCACTTACGCGCTGATCAGCGAAAGCGGCGACGAACATGCCAAGCAGTTCCATGTCGCCTGCATCCTGGAACAGCCCGTCGCCCGCGCCGAAGGCCAGGGCAGCTCGCGTCGCCTCGCCGAGCAACAGGCGGCCACCCTTGTCATCGCACAACTGGATTCCAACACGTGAGCGAAACCTCTTCCCCCCACCGTAGCGGCAGCGTTGCGGTGATCGGCCGGCCCAATGTCGGCAAATCCACCCTGACCAATGCCCTGGTCGGCGCCAAGGTCAGCATCGTGTCCAACCGGCCGCAGACCACGCGCCATCGGTTGCTGGGCATTGCCACCTTCCCCGAGGGGCAGCTGGTGCTGGTCGACACGCCCGGACTGCATCGCGAGCAGAAGCGCGCCATGAACCGGGTGATGAACCGCGCTGCGCGCGGCTCGCTGGAAGGCGTGGACGCGGCAGTGCTGGTGATCGAAGCCGGCCGCTGGGACGATGAAGACACCCTGGCTTTCAAGGTCCTGAGCGACGCCGGAGTGCCGGTGGTGCTGGTGGTCAACAAGGTCGACCGGCTCAAGGACAAGACCGCGCTGTTCCCGTTCCTGGCCCAGGTCAGCGAGGGGCGCACGTTCGCTGCGGTGCATCCGGTGTCCGCGCTCAAGCGCAAGGGCCTGGAGGCGCTGGTCGGCGACCTGCTCAAGCTGGTGCCGGAGGCCGAAGCCATGTTCGGCGAGGACGAGATCACCGACCGCAGCCAGCGTTTTCTGGCCGGGGAACTGGTGCGTGAGCAGTTGATGCGTCAGCTCGGCGAAGAACTGCCGTATGCCACCACGGTGGAGATCGAACGCTTTGCCGAAGATGGCGCGCTGCTGCGCATCGGCGCGGTGATCTGGGTCGAGCGCGAAGGCCAGAAGGCGATCGTGATCGGCAAGGGCGGTACCCGCCTGAAGGACATCGGCGGCAAGGCGCGCCTGCAGATGGAGCGCCTGTTCGGGGCCAAGGTATTCCTGGAGACCTGGGTGCGCGTGCGCGAAGGCTGGTCGGATGACGAAGCGGCATTGAAGGCGTTCGGATACGAGTGAGGCCCTGGCTGGCGCCAGTGCCAGTGCCGTGCTGACAGCCTGTCGATGCGGTCGCCGGCACCGGCACGGACATGGGGCTGCGATGCAAGCGATGTCCCGATGCACCGGATGGCGCCTGGCCATTGCGGCGGCTGCCGTCGACGGTTGCGACCAACTGCGCTGCCGGCAGCGGCTCACGGCGGACATCGCTGCTGGCCGCTCTTGTGTCCTGCAATCGCGCTCCTTGCCGCATAACAGACCATGCTGATCGAACACGAACGCGGTTTCATCCTGCATGTGCGGGCCTGGCGCGAGACCAGCCTGCTGGTGGAAGTGTTGACCGAGCAGCATGGCCGGGTCGGGCTATTGGCGCGTGGGGTGCACGGACCTCGCAAGCAGGCCTTGCGGGCCGCGCTGCAGCCACTGCAGTTGATCCAATTCACTGCGGTGCAACGCGGCGAACTGGCCCAGCTGCGTCAGGCCGAGGCGCTGGACACCGCCCCCCGCCTGGCGGGCGAATCCATGCTGGCCGGCTTCTACATCAGTGAACTGCTGCTGCGCCTGGCGCCGCGCAACGACCCGGTGCCAGAGTTGTTCGATTGCTATGCGCAGGCGCGTGCGCATCTGGCATCCGGCCTGCCGCTGGCCTGGGGGCTGCGCCAGTTCGAGCGCGATGTGCTCGACGGTCTGGGTTTTGCGTTCGATCTGCAGCACGACCGCGATGGCCAGCCGATCGACCCGGCGGCGCGCTACCGGCTCGATCCGCAGGAGGGCGCGCTGCGCGTACTGAGCGAGGCGATGGCGCAGGACCGGCGCGACACCGTCACCGGTGCGGCGCTGCTGGCGCTGGGCCAGGACGTCATGCCGGCGGTCGACGACATGCCGGGCCTGCGTCGCAGCATGCGGGGCGTGCTGCTGCATCACCTGAGTGGACGCGGGCTCAAATCCTGGGAGATGCTCGAGGATCTAGCGCGGCGGCGTTGAGGCGCGCAAAGCGGGTAACCAATCTGGCGAGTGGTGGTCGACCACGCGTTGGGGTCCAGGCGAACTCGCTGCGCACGCGGGGTGCCCGATGTCACCTGTCCATCGCCGACGCTGCGCCGGGCCCAGGGACACCGCTGCAGTCCTCCTTCAGTGCAGCAGTGCAGCCACCGCCGCATGGAACTGGGTCTGCGCCGTGCTGGAGTGCGGGTCGCCGCGCAGCAGGCGCACTGCGCCGGCAAGCCGTGCCGCGCCGACAAAGCCGCAGCTGGCCTGTAGCCGATGCAGATGGCTGCGCAGTGCCTGATCGTCGCTGACCTGCAAGGCCGAATCCACCGCGTCGCGAGTGCCCGGCAACTCGGCCAGGAACAATTCGCGCAGCGCGTTGAGATGGTGTTGCTGGCCGTTGAGCGCGCTGAGCGCGGCCGCTTCGTCCCAATCGCTGGCGGCAATGTCGACCACGCCCACCGGCGCCACGCTGTAGCGGCCGCGCGCCAGCCCACGACGCACCGCCTGCAGTAGGCGCTCGGAGGTCAGCGGCTTCACCAGTAGTTCCAGAAAACCATCGGACTGCAGGCTGCGTTGCATGGCCGTGGTGGTGTCTGCGGTATGGGCCAGTGCAGGCACGTCCGGGTGCAGCAGGCGCAGTGCGCGCAGCAGGCCGCTGCCGGTGCCATCGGGAAGATTGACGTCGATCAGCCACAGGTCGTGGCGACGCTCGCGCGCACGGTCCAGTGCCGACGACAGCGAGTCTGCACAATCCACATGGGCGGGAAGACCTTCCAGCACCGCCTGCAGAAAGCCACGGCTGATCGGGTCGTCCTCTACCAGCAAGAGGCGTGGTTGGGGTTCCTGGCGTGTCGCCATGTTCATGCTGCCTCCTTGTCAGCGATGCCGCGTCCTAGCAGCCGCGTGCAGCGGAAGTGTGCCTGTGTTTGCGGGGCGCGACAATTGTTCCACCGCGCGAAGCGGCCGGGATCGGTCGCATCTGCGACAATACGCACCCTTTTTGCCCGCAGCTCGTCGCCACGTGGCCAGAACCCGAAACCGCTTCGACCGTACTCCGTTCCAGACCGCGATCACCGACCTCAGCCACGACGGACGCGGCGTGGCCCGCCGCGACGGCGAGGGCGGCAAGGTCACCTTCATCAGTGGCGCCTTGCCCGGTGAGCTGGTGCGGGCCGAACCCACCGCGCGCAGCCGGCATTTCGACGAGGCCAGGACGGTTGAGGTGCTGGAGGCATCGCCGCAGCGGGTGACCCCGCGCTGCCCGCATTT
The DNA here is from genome assembly GCF_040203315.1 of Xanthomonas sp. WHRI 8393. Classification (NCBI taxonomy): domain Bacteria; kingdom Pseudomonadati; phylum Pseudomonadota; class Gammaproteobacteria; order Lysobacterales; family Lysobacteraceae; genus Xanthomonas; species Xanthomonas sp. WHRI 8393. The sequence continues at coordinate 254,907 of NZ_JBEGGL010000002.1, forward strand.
CGGCGTCTGCGCCGGCTGCGTGCTGCAGCATCTGGACGAGTCGCAGCAGATCGTGGCCAAGCAGCGCGTGCTGATGGACAACCTGGAACGCATCGGCCACGTCACACCGCAGGCGGTGCTGCCGGCACTGGTCGGCGATACCTGGGGCTATCGGCGCAAGGGCCGCTTTTCGGTCCGTCGCGTCGAAAAGAAGGACAAGACCCTGGTGGGCTTTCGCGAGCTGGATCCGCGCTTCGTGGCCGATCTGTCGGTCTGCTACACGGTGATCCCGCAGATCGGCGAGAAGATTCCGCAGCTGGCGGCGCTGGTCGAAGGCCTGGATGGCAAGCGCGACGTCCCGCAGATCGAATTCATTGCCGGCGACGAGGCGGTGGTGTTGACCATCCGCCATCTGCAGCCGCTCAGCGAGCGCGACCTGCAGGCGCTGACCGCGTTCGCCCAGGCGCACGGCTTTGCGATCTTCCTGCAGCCCGGTGGCGTGGAGAGCGTGCATCCGCTATGGCCGCAGGAGGTGCCGCTGTCGTTCCGCCTGCCGCAGTGGGATGTGGAGCTGGCATTCCGGCCGCTGGATTTCATCCAGGTCAACGCCTCGCTCAACCAGAAGATGATCGCGCATGCGCTGGCACTGCTCGACGCCGGGCCGGACGACCGCGTGCTGGACCTGTTCTGCGGGCTGGGCAATTTCACCCTGCCGCTGGCGCGCGGTGTGCGCGAAGTGGTCGGCGTGGAGGGCGATGCCGGGCTGGTGGCACGCGCCCGGGACAACGCGCAGCGCAATGGTCTGACCAATGCGCAGTTCCATGCGGCCGACCTGACCCAGGACCAGCGCAACGCGGCGTGGATGCGGCAGGGCTTCGACAGGCTGCTGCTGGACCCGCCGCGCTCGGGCGCGCTGGAAGTGCTGCAGCAGTTGCCGCTGAAAAAGTTCGAGCGCATCGTCTATGTGAGCTGCCACCCCGGCTCGCTGGCACGCGACGCCGGCTACCTGGTCAACGAGCAGGGCTTCACGCTCAAGGCCGCCGGCGCGATGGACATGTTTCCGCATACCGCGCATGTGGAGAGCATCGCGGTGTTCGAGAGGCGGTGATTGGGGATTGGGCATTGGGGATTCGCAGGAGCGCATTCCCTAAGCCCGCCAGTTAGCCGCTGTGACCAATCCCCAATCCCGAATCTCTAATCCCCCAAATCCCATGCCCATCGAAATCGAACGCAAATTCCTGGTCACCGGCGAGGGCTGGCGCAGTGCCGCGCATGCGGTGATCCCGATGGCGCAGGGCTATATCAACGACCAGGCGGCGTTGCGCAGCGGTGCGCAGAATGCGTCGGTGCGGGTGCGCATCCAGGGCGAGAGCGCGTTTCTCAATCTGAAATCGCGTGAGGTGGGGCATACCCGGCAGGAGTTCGAGTACCCAATTCCGGTGGTCGAGGCGCGTGCGCTGCTGGCGCTGTGTGTCGGCGGTCTGATCGACAAACGTCGTCACCTGGTCCAGTACCAGGGGCATGTGTGGGAAGTGGACGAATTCCTCGGCGACAACGCCGGGCTGGTGGTGGCCGAGATCGAACTCGGCAATGCCTACGAGGCCTTCGCCAAACCCGAGTGGATCGGCGCCGAAGTCACCGACGATGTGCGCTATTACAACCTGGCGCTGGCCTCGCACCCGTTCAAGCACTGGAGCGGGGATTTGTAGGTCGGGATTCGGGATTCGGTATTCGGGATTCGTAAAAGCTAACGCGATGCGTCGGAGTTGGGGCTGATTGCGTTGCGCCCCCCCAGTCCCTGCCTTGGTATTGGGTTTATGCTTTGCGAGTCCCCAATGACGAATCTCCAATCCCCGCCCATGCGCATCGATATCTGGTCTGACGTGGTCTGCCCCTGGTGCTGGATCGGCAAGCGCCGTTTCGAGCAGGCGGTGGCCGCACTCGGTGCGCAGGCACCGGCGCTGGACATCCATTACCACGCCTTCCAGCTGGACCCAGATGCTGGCCTGGAGCCGACCCCGCTGCGTGATGCGCTGGCGCAGAAGTTCGGCGGTGCTGCGCGCGTGGAGCAGATGCTGGCGCAGACCCAGGCCACTGCGCGCGCCGAAGGCCTGCCGTTCGATTTCGGGCGTGGGCAGGTGCAGGTCAGCACGTTGCGCGCGCATCGGCTGATCTGGCTGGCCAGCCGCGAGGGCGATGTCCAGGCTGTGATCGAAGCCTTGTTCCATGCGCATTTTGCCGAAGGCCAAAACGTTGGCGCCACCGAAACGCTGGTGGCTGCCGGGGCCGCCGGCGGTCTGGACGAGGCCCGCGTGCGCGTGCTGCTGGACTCCGACGAAGGCGTCGTTGCCGTCGAGGCGCAACTGGCGCAGGCCGCTGCGCTGGGAATCCGTGCGGTGCCCAGTTTCGTCATCGATGGACGCAGCCTGATCCAGGGTGCGCAGCCGCCGGAGAGCTTTGCGCAGGCACTGTTGCAGCTGGCCGCCGAATCGGCGCCGATCGGTGGTCCCGATGCCTGCGGGCCGGACGGCTGCGCGGTGTGAACGGCCGGCGGCGTGTTGCAACGGCCTGCCGCTGACGAGATGACGCGGCCCACTCCATCGAGGACGGTTGCGGTGATCGGCGCCGGGCTGGCCGGGCTTGCCTGCGCGCAACGGCTGCAGGCTTCGGGATTGGCTGTGACGTTGTTCGAGCAGGGCGACATGCCCGGCGGACGCATGCGCAGCTGTGGCGGCGCTGGCTGGCAGTGCGATCACGGCGCGCAGTATTTCACCGCCCGCGACCCGGCGTTTGCCGCAGTGGTGGATGCATGGATCGCGCGCGGCGTCGCGGCGGTCTGGCCTGCGCGCGTCGCCAGTTGGGATGGCACCGACCTGCGTGCGTCGCAGGGCGGGTTGACGCGCTTTGTCGGCGTGCCGGACATGGGCGCACCGGCGCGTGCGCTGGCGGCGGCCCTGAATGTTCGGTTGGGCGCCTCTGTGCGATCGCTGCAGCGCAGTGGCGACACCTGGCAACTGGAGGTGGCAGAAGACCGAACGACACGCAACTGTCGCTTCGACATCGTGCTGCTGGCGGTACCGGCACCGCTTGCAGCTGCATTGCTGGCGGACGGCGCGCCCACGCTGGCGACGACGGCCGCCAACGCACGGATGCAGCCGGCCTGGGCGGTGGTGCTGCGTTTCGACATGCCGGTCGACCCCGGGTACGACGCATTGTTCGTCAACGCCGGCCCGTTGCGCTGGGTGGCACGCAACGCCAGCAAGCCGGGCAGGGATGGCGTGGAAACCTGGCTGCTGCATGCCACTGCCGACTGGAGTCGGGCGCATCTGGACGCAACGCCTGAAACGGTGACTGCCAGCGTGTTGCCCGCGTTGGCCGCGCTCGGCCTGCCCCTGCCGCAGTCCTGCGATGCGTATCGCTGGACGGTGGCCAGCACTGAGCCTGCCTTGCAGATCGGCTGTGCCTGGGATGCGCCGCTGAGCATCGGCATCTGCGGCGACTGGTTGGCCGGTGGCAAGGTCGAAGGGGCCTGGCAAAGCGGTGTGGCCTTGGCTGCGCGTGTGTGTGCCGGCGATGCCGCCTGCAGTGGGCAGGAGTGATGCGGTGGCATGCGCGGCGGGAGATATGCGCTGGCGTGTCGATGCAGAGCGCGTCTGCACGCCAGGCCGTTCGCCAACGCAAACGGGCCGCGCAGGCATGACAGACCATGTGCCGCTATGCAGTGCGCGCGCGCGTGCGACCTCGATCGTTGCGACGCTTTGTGCGCGTGCACGCGTCCGGCATAGATGAGCAATCCTGACGCGACCGCAGGCGAGCGTCACCCGCAGCCAGCTGCACACACGCTGCGCCTGGTCCTGGGCGATCAGCTCAACCCGCAACACAGCTGGTTCGATGTCACCGATGCGGGCGTGGTCTACGTGCTGATGGAAGTGCGCGAGGAAACCGACTACGTGCTGCACCACGCGCAGAAGATCCTGGCGATCTTCGCGGCGATGCGCGCGTTTGCCGCGCGTCTGCGGCAGGCCGGTCATCGGGTGCGTTACGTGGCCATCGACAATCCCAGTAATCGGCAATCGATTCCCGCCAATCTGGACGCGCTGATCGCGCACTACCGCGCCAGCCAACTGGAGTATCAGGCGCCGGACGAATGGCGGCTGGACGAAGCATTGCAGCACTGGTGCGCGCGGCAGCCGTTCGCCACGCGCATGGTCGACAGCGAACATTTCCTGACCGAGCGCGATGAGGTGGCCGGGTGTTTTCGCGCTGGCGGCCAATGGCGCATGGAAGTGTTCTATCGAAAGATGCGCCGCCGGCACCGGATCCTGCTCGATGCCGCAGGCGAGCCGGAAGGCGGGCGCTGGAATTTCGATCACGACAACCGTGCGCCATGGCCAGGCGATCCGCCCGCGCCGCAGGAGTGGCGCGCCGCGCACGATCACCACGCGCTGTGGCGTGTCATCGAGGCAGCCGGCGTGCACAGCTTCGGTGCGCCGAATGCCGATGCGCTGCCGTGGCCGCTGGATCGCGACGAAGCCTTGCAGCACCTGGATGCCTTCATGACGCATGCGTTGCCGCACTTCGGTCGCTACGAGGATGCGATGAGCACGCGCAGCCCGCGGCTGTTCCATTCGCTGCTGTCGTTCGCGCTCAACGTCAAGCTGCTGCATCCGCGCGAGGTGATCGCGCGCGCGGAGGCGGCCCTGCATGACGGGCATGCGCCGCTGGCATCGGTGGAAGGCTTCATCCGTCAGATCCTGGGCTGGCGCGAATACGTGCGCGGCGTGTATTGGTCGCAGATGCCCGGTTACGCGCTGTCCAATCGGCTCGACCAGCATGCGCCGCTGCCGCACTGGTTCTGGGACGGGCAGATCGGCATGCGCTGCCTGGCCGATGCGATCGGCAATTCGCTGACCAACGCGCATGCGCACCACATCCAGCGGCTGATGGTGATCGGCAATTTCGCGCTGCTGGCAGGCCTGGATCCGCAGGCCCTGCATCGCTGGTATCTGGGCATCTACATCGATGCGTTCGAGTGGGTGGAGCTGCCCAATACGGTCGGCATGAGCCAGTTCGCCGACGGCGGCCTGCTCGGCAGCAAGCCGTACATCAGCGGCGCGGCCTACATAGACCGCATGAGCGATTACTGCGGTGGCTGCCGCTATCAGCGCAAGGTGCGGGTGGGCCCGCAGGCCTGTCCGTACAACGCGCTGTACTGGGATTTCCTGGCGCGGCAGCGCACGCTGCTGGGCGCCAACGAGCGCCTGGCGCTGCCCTACCGGCAGCTCGACGCCATGGCACCGGAGGTACTGGAGCAGGTGCAGGCGCAGGCCGCGCATTGGCGGGCGAATCTGGAGGTGCTTTGAGCTGCAGCCGAAGGGCAGCGACCGGGCCGAGACGGCCCGAGACACGGGCCTGCCTGAATGCGCGATCTGACGCTGCAACGCGCATCTGCGACAATGCCGCGCTGCGCCAACGTGGCGCCTGGCCCGGGAGTCCCCCAACATGCTTCTGATCGGCGTTGCCGGTACCGAACTCAGCGCACAGGAACGCGACTGGCTGCAGCACGACGCGGTCGCCGGCGTGGTGCTGTTCAAGCGCAACTTCGCCTCGCGCACGCAGGTGGCCGAGCTGTCTGCGTCCATCCGCGCGGCCGCACCGCGCCCGGTGCTGATCTGCGTGGACCAGGAAGGCGGGCGCGTACAGCGCTTTCGCGACGGCTACAGCGCCCTGGCGCCGCTGCAGAGCTTCGGCGCGCAGTACGCGCAGGACCCCGAGGCCGCGCTCGCCGCCGCGCGCGCGCATGCGCAGCTGATGGCCAGCGAAGTGCGTGCCAGCGGCGTGGACCTGAGCTTCGCGCCGGTGGTGGACCTGGGCCGCGGCAACCGCGCCATCGGCGATCGTGCCTTCAGCGACGATCCGCAGATCGTGGCCAGCTTCACCCGCGCCTATGTGCAGGCGCTGCACGGCGCCGGCATGGCCGCCACGCTCAAGCATTTCCCCGGCCACGGCACCGTGCTGGAAGACACCCACGTCGACCATGCCAGCGACCCGCGTCCGCTGGAGGTCCTGTTGGCCGAAGATCTGCTGCCGTTTATGGCCGGCATCGAGGCCGGTGCCGACGCGGTGATGATGGCGCACGTGGTCTACCCGCAGGTCGCCCCGGAACCGGCCGGCTATTCGCCGCGCTGGATCGAGCAAATCCTGCGCGGGCAACTGGGCTTTCGCGGCGTGGTGTTCTCCGACGACATCGGCATGGCTGCCTCGTTCAGCGCCGGCGGCGTGGCCGGCCGGGTGCATGCGCATCTGGATGCCGGTTGCGACGTGGTGCTGGTCTGCCACCCGGAACTGGTCGACGAATCGCTGCAGGCCGTGCAAGGCCGCAGCCTCAACACCGCAGCATTGATCGGCCTGATCGGCCGCGGCGCGCTGGGCTGGGATGGCCTGCTCGCCGGCTCCGACGCCTCATTCACCACTCCCCTTTCCGCCTCTTTCGGAACAACTGCCTGATGTCCACGCTCACCATTTCCCAGGCCCTGGCCCAAGCCGATCTGCTGGTCGACCGCCCTGCCATCGATGCGGCGGTCGCCAGCATTGCCGACGCCATCGCGCGCGACTATACCGGCGAAGTGCCGGTGTATCTCACCATCATGCACGGCGCGTTGCCGTTCTCCGGGCAGCTGGCGCTGGAGCTGGGCGCACGCGGCCAGGACCTGCAGTTCGATTACCTGCATGCCACCCGTTACCGCGGCGAAACCACCGGCGGCGAGCTGGTGTGGAAGCACCGTCCGGCCACTGCGCTGTTCGGTCGCCGGGTGATCCTGGTCGACGACATCCTCGACGAGGGCTACACGCTGCAGGGCGTGCGCCAGTGGTGCCTGGAGCAGGGCGCCACCGACGTGCGCGTGGCGGTGTTGACCGTCAAGCGTCACGACCGTTGCGTGCCTGGTGTGGCCGCCGACTACGTCGGCGTGGAAGTGGCCGACCGTTACGTGTTCGGCTTCGGCATGGACGTCAACGAGCAGCTGCGCGGCATTCCCGCCATCTACGCGATGAAGCAGTAACTGTCGCAGTTTGCCCGCGTCGCTGCGGGCAGCCCGGCGCGCAGGGCTGCGCGTCACCATCCTGTCTTTCGTTGCAGAGGTTGCTTGTGTCCTCCACTTTCATCGCATTGGCCGTCATCGGCGGCACCGGCGTCTACAAGCTCGCACAGCTGGATCAGGTGCAGACGCACGACATCGAAACACCGTATGGCGCGCCCTCCGGCCCGATCCGCGTGGGCATGTTGCTGGGCCACCGCGTGGCATTCCTGGCGCGTCATGGCGAAGGCCATTCGCTGCCGCCGCACAAGGTGAATTACCGCGCAAACATCGCTGCGCTGCAGCAAATCGGTGCTGCGCGGGTGCTGGCGCTCAATACCGTCGGCGGCATCACCGAGCAGTTCGGCCCACGCGTGCTGGCGTGCCCGGATCAGCTGATCGATTACACCTGGGGCCGCGTGTCCACCTTCTGCGAAGAGCCAGGCAGCGAGGTGCAGCACGTGGATTTCGGCCATCCGTATTCGCCGATGTTCCGCAGCAAGGTCATCGCCGCCGCCAAGGTGACCGGCGTCACGATGGTCGCCGGCGGATGTTACGGCGCAACCCAGGGGCCGCGACTGGAAACGATTGCAGAAATCGCCCGCATGCGTCGCGACGGCTGCGATCTGGTCGGCATGACCGGCATGCCCGAAGCGGCTCTGGCACGCGAAAAAGGCCTGGAATACGCATGTTTGGCGATCGTGGCCAACTGGGCGGCCGGCTGTGGCGACGCGCAGGAAATCACCATGGCGGAGGTGTTGGCCAACGTCGATGCCGCCTCGTCCGGATTGCCGGAGCTGATCGGCGAACTTGCACGCGGGTGATTGTCATCGGGGCATAAGCTTTGCATACTCGGCGCGTACGCATCGCCGTACACCACCCATTAATTATTGCAAAGGTCTCGCATCACCATGCCGAACGGTACCGTCAAGTGGTTCAACGACGCCAAGGGATTTGGCTTCATCTCACCGGAGGACGGCAGCGCCGATGTCTTCGCGCACTTCTCCGCGATCAACTCCAAGGGCTTCCGCAGCCTGCAGGAAGGCCAGCGCGTCAGTTATGACGTGACCCAGGGCCCCAAGGGTGCCCAGGCTTCGAACATCACGCCGGTCGAGTGATGTGACTCGATTGTGCGGTTGAAGAACCCCGCCACGGCGGGGTTTTTTTTGCATCGGCCCATGCGGGGTCGGTGCCGTCCAGGGAGCGAAGGACATGCAGCGAGCATTGCGCATTGCGGTAGTGGGTTATGGAACGGCGGGGCAGGCACTGGCCGTGCTGCTGGGCGCCGACGGGCACCGGCTGGACGTGTTCGAACGTGCCGCCACGCCCGGGCCGGTGGGAGCGGGCTTCCTGCTGCAGCCCAGTGGCCTGCAGGTGCTGTGGAAGATGGGCTTGCTGCCGCAGGCGCTCGCGCATGGCGCACCGGTGCGCCGGCTGTATGGCGAAACGCCGTGCGGACGCGCGGTGATGGACATGCAGTACCGCGATCTGGATGCGCGGCTGATGGGCCTGGGCATGCAGCGCGGCGCCTTGTTTGCGCTGTTGCGCGAGGCCTGGCCAGAGCACGCGCAGCTGCATGTGGATACCCGGATCACCGCGATCGATCACGACGGCGCGCGCGTGCAGGACCAGCGCGGGCACTGGCACGGCCCCTACGATCTGATCATTGCCGCCGATGGTTCTGCATCGAGCTTGCGCGCGCAGGCGCAGGGCACGCGGCTGGATCGGGTGTATCCGTGGGGTGCGTTGTGGTGCTTGCTGCCACGCGAGGACTGGCCGTTCGTCGATGAGTTGCGCCAGCGCTATGTCGGCGCGCGCAAGATGATCGGCCTGCTGCCGGTGGGCACGCGCCCGGGCGACGCCACCCCGCGGCTGAGTTTTTTCTGGAGCCTGCCGTGCAGCGATTTTGCCGCGTGGGAACAGCGCGGCATTGCCGCATGGCGGCAGGAGATTGCGCAGATGTGGCCGGATGCATATGCGCGTCTGGAAACCGTGCAAGTGCATGGCGCATTGGCGCGTGCGAGTTATCGCGATGCGGTGGTCACGCGCTGGCATCGCGGCCGCTTCGTGCTGGCCGGCGATGCCGCGCATGCGATGAGTCCGCAGCTGGGGCAGGGCGTCAACATGGCGCTGCTGGATGCGTTGGCGCTGCGCGATGCCTTGCGGGTCGGCGCCGATCTGGATGCGGCCTTGCAGCATTATCAGCGCGAGCGCCAGGCGCATGTGGCGATCTATCACCGCTGGAGCCGTTGGCTGACACCGTTGTTCCAGTCCGAACGCGATCTCTGGGCGCACGGGCGCGATCTGCTGCTGCGCCCGATGGGACGCGTGCCCGGCGGACGCGGGCATATGCTGCGGGTGCTCAGCGGCACCCAGCACGGCTGGTTCGGCAAGCTGGCACTGGCGCCGGACTTTGTGGACGCGTTGGCGCAACCGGTGCCGCGTGTTGCCGTCGACAAGGCCGAAGCGGCCGCATAGAAGAAGCGGCGGCCTACGCAGTGCCGCGCCCGCTAACGCACCGGCAATGCCAGCGCATCGTCTTCCACGCAGGCGACCAGGCGCTCGCCTTCGACCAGCGTTGGCACGATGCCCGCGGTGAAATGCGAGAACGCCGGCAGGATGGTGACGCGCTCGCGCAACCAGAACGCCGGCCAGCGACGCGACATGCCGGGCAGCGCAGCCAGCGGATGCAGGTGCCCGCACAGCACATGCCCGGTCGGATGCGGCAGCGGATCGTGGCGCAGCACGAAGGGGCCATCTTCTACCTGTTCGCCGGCCGCTTCGATATGCAGGTCGGCGCCCGACAATGCGCGGTCGTGATTGCCGCGGATGGCGATCACGCGCAACGCGCAATGGCGCTCGCGCCATGCGCTCCAGCGGCGATGCCAGGCCGCGCGCGGTACGGGGCCGTGCAGCAGGTCGCCGAGGATCCATAATGCGTCCACCGTGCGCTGTTGCAGCAGCGCATCCAGCCGCTCCAGATCGTGCGCGGTGCCGCCGGCCGGCATTCCGATGCCGGCGCGACGGAACACATCGGCCTTGCCCAGATGCAGGTCGGCGATCAGCAAGGCGCGTTGCGCCGGTCGATACAGCGCTCGTTCGCCCAGCAGTTCCACTGTTTCGCCGGCCAGCTGCAGTTGCACGCTATCGCCCATGTTTACGCTCCAGTTGTTCGGCAGCGCGCAACACGCGGGCCTTCCAGTCTTCGGTACTCAGTTGGCCGCGCACGCGTTCGGCCCATAACGGAAACGACAGTGGGGTGAGGCTGCGCGGTTTGCACAGGCGCAGTTCGCGCCGCGCGCAATCTTCCAGTGCATGCGCAAGCCGCGCCAGTTCGAGCTGGCCTTCGAACACTTCGCGCTCGGCCTGGGCAAGCAGCAGGTGATCTGGGTCGAAACGTTGCAACACGTCGTACAGCAATCCGCTGGAGGCCTGCAGCTGCCGCAGGCTGCGTGGTGCACGGCCGGGCAGCGATGGCGACAGCAAGCCGGCCACGCGCGCGATCTCGCGGAACTGGCGGCGTGCCAGTTCGCCCAGGTTGAGGCTGTCGCGCAGATCGGCAAACAGCTCCTCCGGCGACAGCAGCGCCTGCAGGACGCCCGCATCGAGTTCCACATCCTGCGCCGGTGACAGTACGAATCCGTAATCGTTGGCAGCAAAGCTGAAGGTATTGCGCTGACGCCTGCCCCAGCGCGCTGCCAGCAACGCGGCCAGCCCTTCGTTGACCTGGCGGCCAGCGAACGGATACACGAACACGTGCCGGCCATCGCGCGCCTTGATGCTTTCCACCACCAAATGGTCCGGGCCGGGCAGCGAGGACAGCGAGGCCTGCAGGCGCAGCAACGGCGCCAGCGCCTGCATTTCCGGCGCGTCGCTGGGATCGGCAAACACCGCTTCGACCTCGCGCCCCAGGGCCGAGGACAACGGCATGCGCCCGCCCATCCATTTGGGCACCACGCCGCTGCCACCCTTGGCCACGCGCACGTAGGCGGTCATGTCTTCCAGCCGCACCAGCTCCAGCAAGCGGCCGGCAAACTGAAACCGATCGCCACGGCGCAGGCGGCCGACGAACTGCTCTTCCACCGCGCCCAGGCGGCCGCCGCGCAGGAACTGCACGCGCACGCTGCCGTCGCTGGTGATCGTGCCGATGGACAGGCGGTGCCGCAGCGCGACGCGCCGGTCGATGACCCGGTACACGCCTTCTTCGTCGCGCACGACCTTGTGGAAATCGGGGTAATGCGCCAGCGCACTGCCGCCCTGCACGATGAAGTCCAGTACCGCCTGCCAGGTGGCGTGATCCAGTGCCGCAAACGCATCGGTGCCGCGCACCTGCTCGAACAAGGCATCGGCCTGAAAACCGCCGCCCAATGCCAGGGTCACGCAGTGCTGCGCCAACACGTCCAGCGACAGGCGCGGCGGCGGCCGTGCCTCGATCTGGCCATGCACGATGGCGCGTCGCGCGGCAGCGTATTCCACCAGTTCCAGCGCATGCGAGGGCACGCACACCACATGCCCGGATTCGCCCGGACGGTGGCGCGCGCGGCCGGCACGTTGCAGCAGGCGCGCAATGCCCTTGGGGCTGCCGACCTGCAGCACCTGATCGACAGCCGGGAAGTCCACGCCCAAATCCAGGCTGGACGTGGCGACCACACAACGCAGGCTGCCGTCGCGCAGGCCTTGCTCGGCCGCCGCGCGCAAGGACGGGTCCAGCGAGCCGTGATGCAACGCGAGTGTGGCCAGATCGTCCGGCCACACCGCACTCAAGGCCTGATGCCACAACTCGGCCTGGGCGCGCGTATTGGTGAACACCAGGCTGGTGCGCTGCTGCATGATCTTCTGCAGCACGCGCGCCAGCTGCGCCAGGCCCAGATGCCCGGCCCACGGAAAGCGCTCGCCGCTGTCGGGCAGCAGCGTCTCCAGGGTCATCGCGCGGGGTTTGACGCCCGACACCAGCGCGGCATCGGGGCGATGCGGCAACAGCACGTCGCGCGCCTGCGCCAGGTTGCCCAGCGTTGCCGACAGGCCCCAGATGCGCAGCTGCGGCGCCCAGCCGCGCAGCCGCGCCAGGCACAGCTGCAGCAGCACGCCACGCTTGTTGCCGAGCAGCTCATGCCATTCGTCGACGATCACGCAGCGCAGTGCCGACAGCTGCGGCGCGGTGTCGGGATACGACAACAGCAAGGCCAGCGATTCGGGCGTGGTGACCAGCACATCGAGCTTGCCGCTGCGCGCCAGCCGCTTGTCGCGCGCGCTGGCGTCGCCGGTACGCAGGCCCACCTGCCAATCCAGCCCCAGGGCCTCCACCGGCTCGCGCAGCGCGCGTGCGGTATCGGCGGCGAGTGCGCGCAGGGGCGTGATCCACAGCACCTGCAGCGTGCGCTGCTGTTGGCGTCGCGCGGCCGCGGCGGGCTTGCTCGCCGGCTTGCGTCCACGCGTGGACAAGGCCTCCAGCAGCGGCCCACCGAAGGCTGCCAGCGTCTTGCCGCTGCCGGTGGGCGTATGCAGCAAGCCGGACTCGCCCGCGAGATAGCGCTTCCACACATCGCGTTGAAACGGCAACGGCGCCCAACCGCGCTGCGCGAACCAGACACGCCATTGTTGCAAGGGCGTGCCGCGTGTCTGCGCCGCAGCACTCACCGTGCCAGCGCCTGCAGGCTGCTCAGGTGATCGGCCTCGCGCATCGGCTTGTCCTGTCGCCAGCGCAGGATGCGCGGGAAACGCACCGCAATGCCGGACTTGTGCCGCGCGCTGCGGTTGACCGCTTCGAACCCCAGTTCGAAGACATGGTGCGCGGTGACCGCGCGCACCGGGCCGAAGCGTTCGGTGGTATTGGCGCGGATCCAGCGATCCAGCTGCAGGATCTCCTTGTCGTCCAGCCCCGAGTAGGCCTTTGCGATCGGCACCAGCTGGCCCTCGTGCCACAGCCCGAAGGTGTAGTCGGTGTACAGCGTGCTGCGGCGGCCATGGCCGGCCTGTGCGTACAGCAGCACCGCATCGATGGTGAGCGGGTCGATCTTCCACTTCCACCAGTCGCCGCGCCGGCGGCCGGACTGGTAGCTGGAGCTGGCGCGCTTGAGCATCAACCCTTCCACGCCGCGCTCGCGCGCATCCAGGCGCAGCTGCGCGGCCGCCTGCCAGTCGCCGGCCTGCACCAGCGGCGAGGCAACGATGCGCGGGTCGGCGAGCGTACTCAGCACGCCTTCCAGCAATGCGCGACGCTCCTGCAAGGGGCGCTCGCGCAAATCCTCGCCATCGAGTTCGAGCAAGTCGTAAGCGACCACACGCGCCGGCGCCGCCGCCAATGTCTTCGGCCCGGGCTTGAGCCGCTGGATGCGCGTCTGCAAGGCGGTGAACGGCATCGGCAGGGGCTGCTCCGGTTGCCAGGCCAGCAGCTCGCCATCGATGACCGTGCCGTCGGGCAACTGCAGCGCGGCCTGTTCGATCTCCGGGAAACGGCCATCCAGGCGTTCCTCGCCACGCGACCACAACGCCGCTTCGCCAGCGCGCCGGATCAGCTGCAGGCGAATGCCGTCCCACTTCCATTCCAGCAACCAGTCATCGACCGCGCCCAGCGTTTCGACCTCCGCTTCGAGTGGCGAGGCGAGAAAGAACGGGTAGGGCTGCTGGCGATCGCCGGGCAGTTCCTCGGCGGTCAGCAGGGTGGCCAGATAGCCCGGATGCGGCCGCCAGCTGCCGAGCATGCGCTGTGCAATGCGCGCGATCTCTATCCCGGACATCTCGGCCAGCGCCTGCTGCACCAGTCGCTGCGATACCCCCACGCGCAGGGCGCCGGTGAGCAGCTTGTTGAACACCAGGCGCTCGTCGAAGGCCAGGCTGCGCCACGCCTGCACGATGCAGGCCTTGCGCACTTCCACGTCCTGGTTGGCGATCGGCAGCAACCGCTGTTCGATCCACTCGGCCAGCGGCAGATCGGCCGCTTCGGCGATCGGGTCGTCCAGCAACAAGGCCAGGGTCTCGGCCAGATCGCCGACATGGTCGTAGCTGTCGGCCACCAGCCAGTCGGCGATGCCGGCGGTGTCGGTGATCCATTCGCGCAGTTCGCCGCTGCTGGCGATGCGCATGCGCGTGCTGGCCACCTTGCCACCCGCCAGCAGGTACAGCGCCCACGCCGCATCGAACGGTGGCGCACTGCGGAAATACGCGACCAAGGCTGCACGCTTGTCGAGCGTGCCGGTGCTGCGATCCAGGGTGCGGTACAACGCGGCAAATCGCTTCACGCCGGGCCCTGCAGCTTGGTGCGGTTGTCGGCAGCACGCAGTTCCAGCGCGCGCCGCGTAAATGCGCCCAGACAGCGCGGGCGCCGGTAAGGCCGTGGCGGCCCGATCACCGCCGCCGGCAATGCGCGGTGCACGCGAAACGCCAGTGCGTGGCGACGGAACGCGAGTGCGCCGGTCAAGCGGATCCGTGGGCGCGCGCGCGCATAACGACGTGCAGGCAAGGGGTTCATTCCTCGGCTCCGAAATCGGTACGGAAAGCTTCGGCAGCGACGCCGCGTTCCAGCAGGTGCTGAATCAGGGCATCGGTGTTGCCGTGGGTGGCGATCACCCGCCGTGCGCCGGTGTCTTCGATGGTGCGCAGCAGGTCCGGCCAGTCGGCATGATCGGACACCACAAAACCGCGGTCGTAATTGCGCCGACGGCGATTGCCGCGAATGCGCATCCAGCCCGATGCGAAACCCTGTTGCGCGTGCCGGAAGCGACGGATCCAGGCGCTGCCGGCCGCCGATGGCGGCGCCAGAACCAGTTGCCCGGCGTAGTCGGCGCCACGCGCATGGTCGCTGACCGGTTGGGTGTCCAGCATCGGGATGCCGGCCTGGCGATACACCTCCACGCCCACCGCGATCGCGCCATGCAGCAAGGCCGGTTGCGTATCCCAGGCGCGCAATTCGGCCAGCACGCGTTGCGCCTTGCCCAAGGCATAGCAATACAGAATGGCGGCCTCGCCGCGCTCGGCGCATTCGTGGCGCCAGGCGACGATGTCGGCCGCGACATCGGCGGTATCCGGCCAGCGATACACTGGCAGCCCGAAGGTCGCTTCGGTGATGAAGGTGTCGCAGGGCACCACTTCGAACGGTTTGCAGGTGGGATCGTGCTGGCGCTTGTAGTCGCCCGATGCAACCCAGACTTCGCCATCCACCTCGATGCGCACCTGCGCCGAGCCGAGCACATGCCCGGCCGGATGCAGCGACACCCGCGCGCGTCCCAGCTCGAAGGCTTCACCGTCGGCATGCGTGTGATAGACCTGCTCGCCCAGGCGCCACTGCAGGATCGGCAAGCTCTCGTGCGTGCAGTGGTATTCGCCCATGCCGCTGCGTGCGTGGTCGCCATGCCCATGCGTGATCACCGCACGTGGCACCGGTCGCCAGGGATCGATATGGAAGTCGCCCTGCGGGCAATACAGGCCTTCGGGGCCAAGCACCACCAGATCGCCAAGTTGTCCGTTGCCGTTGCGCATGCGGCAACTCTGGCCAAGCCGGTGTGCAGATCCTGAGAATGGGAATGGCACGCATCGACGCACCACTGCGCCAAGGCCTGCAGATCGCAATCGCTAGTCGAGCCAGTGCGCGATCAAGGCAAGGCCATCGACTCGAGCAAGCGCCTGGCGTGGCGTGAGCTGGCCGTCAATGGAGCATGCCCGCCGCCAGCTCGCACCATTGCGTATCGAATAATCAGTCAGCACTCGAAAATCGAACACCCACGCAGGCGCTGGCCCGCATCATCCGCCCCGACTCCCGACTCCCGACTCCCCGCCCCAACCGCTAATGCCGCGACCGCCGCCCAGGCGAACGCACCGCAGTCGCCTCCACCGCCAGCGTAAAGCCGCGCTCCTCGCCACCCTGCATTGCGCCGACATCCACGACCTGGCGCCGAATCTCCTCGCCCTTGCCGTTACGCACCACCACCACCACGGTGTATTCCCATGGATCGCCATCGGCGGGATGGCGAATGGTGCCGTCGACCTTGAGCGGCACGATCGGTGCCGGCTGTGCGTGCTGCGCCGCCGCCGAGTCGAAGCGCAGGTGGTGCCTGCACGCAGGGCAGACGCTGGCGCTTTCCAGGATCGTCGCCTTGCAGTGCGGGCAGCTGCGCGTGGCACCGGGCGTGCCCGGGCGGGGCGCACTCATGTGGCGTCGCTGTCTCCGCTGACGACCGGCTTGGCCGTAACGACCGGTTTGCCGGTGTCCTCGCCCCAGCCGAAATCGGCCTGGCCGCGCATGCGCGCACCCGAGGCCACGGTCAGGCTGCCGGCCTTGACGTCGCCGACCAGCACGCCGGAGGTCTGCAGCTCCACCTGCGCGGCCGATTCGATATTGCCCTCCAGCTCTCCGGCGATGATCACCTTGTTGGCGCGCACACCGCCGTTGAGCTTGGCGCCGCGCTCGATGGTCAGATCGCCCTTGACGTTCACATCGCCCTTGAAGCGGCCGGCCAGACGCACGTGACCGGCGCCCTCGATCTTGCCTTCGATGCTGATGTCGGCGGCGATCAGCGATTCCTTGGCCTCGCTCTGGCGCTGCGGTGTGGCCGCGGCGGGTGCGGCGCTCGGTGGCGCGGCGGCGGGCACTGGCGGTGCCGGGCTGGCCTCGGCGGTGAACAGCCGCCCATCGGCAGCCGGGACCTCAGGGGCTGCGGGAACGCCGTCTTTCTTATTGGGACCTTGATCGCGCCACATCGACATCGGACTGTCTCGCTCGGGGGTCAAGACCGACTATCGCCGCGCGGACCGATCTTTTGTGTGACGGGTTACGCAAACCAGCACCGATGGCGCGCGTGCTCAGTCCACTGCGGGCGTGGCGGCGCCATGCCGCTCGACCCGGTTACGACCGCCGTGCTTGGCGACATACAGGGCCGCATCGGCCTTCTGGATCAGGCTGGCCCCCAGTTCGCCATCGACCGGGAAGCTGGCCACGCCGATCGAGGCCGTCACCCGCGGCAACGAGCGCGGGCCGTCGCTGACTGCCAGGGCCGCGATATGGCCGCGAATGTCCTCGGCCACGCGCAGCCCCTCGACGCCATCGGCCTCGGGAAGAATGACCGTGAACTCTTCGCCGCCGTAGCGGCAGGCGACGTCTTCGGCACGCAGCCGGGTCAGCAGCAACTCGCCCAGCGCCGCCAGCAGCAGATCGCCGCCGGCGTGGCCCTGGCTGTCGTTGAATTGCTTGAAGTGGTCCACGTCCAGCATCAGCACCGACAACGGCAGGCCGCGGCGTGCGCAGCGCGCCAGTTCGTGGCTGAGCGATTCTTCCAGATAGCGGCGGTTGTACAGTCCGGTCAGCGGGTCGCGAATCGACTGCCGGCGCAGCGATTCGCGCAGGCGCAGATTGCTCAACGCCAGCGACAGCTGTTCGGCGGCCGCCTCGGCGATTTCCAGGCGGGGCATCGGCCCCGGACCCGGCGAAGACAGGAACAGGAAGCCGAGCTGGGTGCCTTGCGCGGACATCGGCAGGCATGCGGTGGTGACGGCGCTGCCGGGCTCGGGCGTACCGATATGCGCGCACAGCGCATCCCGGCCCAGGTCGTCGACGATGTGCGGTTGACCACGGCGCAGCGCCCAGCACTCTTCAGGCAGCAGATGTGGCGCGCTGTGCACCAGCGGCTCGCCCCAATGGCTGATCGCCTCGGCGCGATCCTGCGAGGCACGCAGCAGATACACGCTTCCGGCAACGCCCGGCAGCAGGCTGGCCAGGGTGCGGCTGCTCACCATCAGCGCCTCTTCTGCGCTGATGCAGCTTTGCAGCAGGCCGGTATAGCGGCTGAGCAGATTGAGATCGGCGGTACTGCGTTGTAGCGCAACGACGCTGTCGCCCAACTCGCGATTGGCCTGCGCTGCCAGTTTCTCGGCCTGCGAGCGATGCCGCAGTTCGCGCATCAGCAAGGCATAGACGGTACCGACCACCGCCAGCCCGAACGGGATGCCGGCCAGTGCCAGAACCAGCAGCAAGGCCGCACTTTGTCGGCTGCTTTCGGCGCGCTGGGTCAGCAGCTCCTGCTCGCGTTGCACCATGGTCAGCGCCTGCTCGCGGATCGCGCTGGTGGTGCGGAAGGCGGTCTGCCGGATGCCCGCGCGGGCCGGCTCCAGGCCCTGCTGCGCGTACACGTCGAGCACGTGCTGGATCTGCTGCAGGCGCGTTTCCACCAGTCGCTGCAAGGTGTCCAGGTGCTGCACCTGGTCGGGATTGTCGGCAATCAGGCGACGCAGGTTATCGAGCAGGATCGGCAGGCGCTCGACGCTGGTCTGATAGTCGAGCAGATAGGCATCGTTGCCGGTGAGCAGAAAGCCGCGCTGCGCCGATTCGGCATCCAGTACGCGCGCCTGGATCTCGTCGACCCGGCCAATCACTTCATGCGTATGCGAGACCAGCGCTGCATCGGCCAACGAGCGACGGGCACCGACAAAGATGCCGATACCGATGGCGATGAAGATCAGGGCAGAGAACGCCAGCGCCAGCTGGTTGCGGCGGCGCGCAGTAAAAGAGGAGGGCATGGACGAATGCTAGCCTGCCAGCCTCGACAACACGAGGTCGCCGTTGGCGGGAAACAAGCGCGCCGGCCCAATTTGGCCGGCGCGTTCGCAAACTGCTGATACGGTCACACGATCAATCAATGCTGCGGATGTTCGGCGTCGTGCTTGTCGGCGTTCTGCTCGGCCTTGTTGGCCATCTCGCGGGTCTTGTCGGCAGTGGCGTCTGCGGCATTGGCAGTTGCGCGGCTCGCATCGGCGGCCAGTTCGCGTGCAGCCACGCGTGCATCGGCGGTGGCGGCCTTGGCCTGCACGGCGGCGCGATCGGCAGCTTGTTCGGTCGCGGCTGCGGCGTGCTTGGCAGCGGAGGCAGCATCGCGTTGCGCCTGCTCGGCGTCAGGGCCCTGGCAAGCGGCGAGGGTGAGAGCGGCGATGGCGCTCAGCGACAGCATGCGGATCGTCTTCATGGGTGGTCCTGTTCCTGTTCCGGTGTTGGAAGAGCGAGCTTATGCACGGGCCGATGCAGCCGGCGTCAATGCGCGGCCGGCCATTCAGCCAACGGGCGGCATGCACCGTGCACGTCGCGACAGGGAGCCGCTCCGGTGCAGGAACGGCAACGCTGGCCAGGCGCCTATAAATCGCGGGCAAAGAAAAAGCCGCTGGAAACCAGCGGCTTTTTCCGAACTCGCTTGGAGCTAAGAAGTGATTACTTCTTGGCTTCTTCGGCGGTGTCCTTAGCAGCTTCGGCGGTGTTTTCAGCCGTCTTGGCAGCGTCGGCAGCCTGCTCAGCAGCAGCGTCGGTGGCGGCGCCGGAAGCAGCCTGGGCAGCGTCAGCAGCGGTGTCAGCCGAAGCAGCGGCGGTGTTGGCAGCAGCCTGAGCGGCGTCAGCCGACTGCGAGCCCGAGGCAGCAGCCTGGTCAGCAGCGGTCTGAGCGTCGGCAGCAGCTTCGTTAGCCGAAGCAGCAGCGTCCTGAGCCTGTTCCGGCTTCGAGCAAGCGGTCAGGGCCAGGCCCAGAGCCATTGCGATCAGCAGCTTGTTAATGGTCATTGTTTCAATCCTCGTCGTTAGATTAGGCAACGCGCTATTGCGCGCCCCCGACATGATGACGGTCCAAAGACCAGTGTCAAGCGTGCGCGCATTCAGTTTTGCAAAATCGCCGTTAAAAACAATTAAATCAATTCGATAGCGATGGCAGTCGCCTCGCCGCCGCCGATGCACAGGGTCGCGATTCCGCGCTTGCCACCGCGCGTGCGCAACGCATTCACCAATGTCACCACCAGGCGGGCACCGGATGCGCCGATTGGATGCCCCAAAGCGCAGGCACCGCCGTTGACGTTGACCTTGTCGTGCGAAATGCCCAGCTCGGCGATCGGCGTCATCGCCACCACCGCGAATGCTTCGTTGATTTCGAACAGATCCACCTCATCCAGTTGCCAGCCGATCTTGCCGATCAACTTCTGGATGGCAGCGACTGGCGCAGTGGTGAACCACTCAGGTTCCTGCGAGTGGGTGACATGCCCCACGATGCGCGCCAACGGTGCGATGCCACGCCGCTGCGCCTCGTCTGCGCCCATCAGCACGGTGATCGCCGCGCCATCGGAGATGCTCGACGAGCTGGCGGCGGTGACGCTGCCGTCCTTCTTGAAGGCCGGCTTCAGGGTCGGGATCTTGGCGATGTCGGATTTGCCAGGTTGCTCGTCGCTGTCGACGACCACCTCGCCCTTGCGCGTGGCCACGGTGACCGGAACGATTTCATCGGCGAACGCGCCGCTGCGCTGGGCAGCCTGCGCGCGTTCGACCGAGGCGATCGCAAACGCGTCCTGATCGGCGCGGCTGAAACCAAACTTCTCGGCGGTGGCCTCGCCGAACACGCCCATCGCCTGGCCGTCGTAAGGGTTGGTCAGCCCATCCCAGGCCATGTGGTCGACCGCCTGGAAGTTGCCGTAGCGGTTGCCGGTGCGCGAATTGGGCAGCAGATGCGGCGCATTGCTCATCGACTCCATGCCGCCGGCGACAACGATGCTGGCCGAGCCTGCCTTGATCAGATCGTGTCCGAACATGATCGCCTTCATGCCCGAGCCGCACACCTTGTTGATGGTGGTGGCGCCGGTGGAGGTGGGGATGCCTGCGGCAATCGCCGCCTGACGTGCGGGCGCCTGGCCCAGGTTGGCCGGCAGGACGCAGCCAACGATGACTTCTGAAATGTCGGCCGGCGCGATGCCGGACTGCGCCAGCGCGCCGCGGATCGCAGTGGCGGCGAGCGTCGGCGCCGGCACACCGTTGAATTGACCAAGGAACGAGCCGATGGCAGTGCGTTTGGCAGCAACGATGACGATGTCGGACATGAAGGAGATACCGTTTAAAGTGAAACGATTATCTGCCTCATGCTCGGTTCGCGCCAGCACGCCCCCGGCGCTGCAACATTCGCTACGCAATCAGCTGCGACAGCCGTGTGAGGATGCAGTATAAAGACGGCGTTCGGGCCCGGGATTGGGCCCTATCCATGGAATGGGTTCGGGGAGAGCATCAAATGAACAAGACAGACGTCGCCAGGACTGTCCTGGCCTCGGCGTTGGCCGTGGCGTTGACCGCGTGTGGCGGCGGTGGTGGGGGCGGTGGTATCCGTCCGAGTACACCGACGGCACCGCCACCGACGTCGCCACCGCCGCCACCGCCGCCGACTTCACCGCCTCCGCCTCCGCCGCCGGTGGTGGCACCGCCGACGACCCCGGAACCCGCATTCGACGCGCATCTGGCGCTGACCAACGCACGCGCTGCGCAGGCGTTGGGGTTCACCGGTGCGGGCTATCGCATCGGCGTGATCGATACCGGCATCAATTCCAATCATCCGGCCTTGCAGGGGCGGGTCAGCAACAGCTTCATCTATGTGGATCCGCGTACCAACAACGTCGCTGCGGGCGATGTGGTGGGCCACGGCACGGTGGTTGCGCAGCTGGCAGCCGGGCGCGCAGTAGGCCAGTGGCCGGGCGGCATCGCCAGCGGCGCCGGCCTGGTGTCGGCACGCATTATCAGCGACGAAGCGCCGGACGATGACGGCAGCGGTCAGGGCAACGAGGTCGATGGCCCGCTTGGCCTGGGTCCGGTGCATGCCGATCTGATCAGCGCCGGCGTGCGCATCATGAACAATTCCTGGGGCGGGCTGTATTGGAACGACCCGGCGGTGACCAACCAGATTGCGCAGGAATACCGGCCGTTCGTCATCGGCAACGATGGGTTGGTGGTGTTCGCGTCGGGTAACGAATCGCGAGCGCAACCCTCCGATACCGCCGCGCTGCCCAGCCAGCTGGGCCCGAACGGCACGCTGCCGGCCGCCGATCTGGAACGCGGCTGGCTGGTCGTCGCTGCGCTGGATACCGCCAATCCCACGCAGCTGGCCTCGTACTCCAATGCCTGTGGCGTGGCGATGCGCTATTGCCTGGTGGCGCCGGGCACCTCGATGTTCCTCGACCCCGATGCGACCGCCAGCAATATCCGCTACTTCTACGGCAGCGGCACCTCGTTTGCGGCGCCATTGGTCTCCGGTGCGGCTGCGCTGGTGTGGCAGGCGTTTCCGTACTTCAGCAACGATCTGGTGCGGCAGACGCTATTGGGAACGGCCACCGATCTGGGTGTGGCCGGCATCGACCCGACCTTCGGCTACGGCTTGCTCAATGTCGGCAAGGCAGTGTTGGGGCCGGCGCGCTTTGATTGGGGCACGGTGGATGTCACCGTCAACACCTTGCGTTCCACCTGGGCCAACGACATCAGTGGCACGGGTGGCCTGACCAAACGCGGCACCGGTACGCTGGTGTTGAGCAGTGGCGCCAATACGTTCAACGGCGACACCCAGGTACTGGGCGGCACCTTGCAGACGGCCAGTCTGCAGAGTGCGCGCGTTGGTATCGCCAATGGTGCGACGTTGATCGGTGCGGGCAGGATCGGCGGACGCGTCGATAACGCCGGCACCCTGCAGGTCAACAGTGCGACGCTGTCGATCGCGGGCAATTACACGCAGGCCAGCAACGGTCGCCTTGCCTTGAACGTGGGCGACCGGGTGAACGTGACCGGGACCGCGACGATTGCAGGTGATCTGCAAGTGCTCGGCCGCCGCGATTACGTGGTCGACGACGCGACCTACACGCTGTTGCAGGCCAGCAGCGGATTGCAGGGCACGTTCGACACGCTCAGCCGCGGCGCGGCCGTGACCTTCCTGGATGCCTCGCTGACGTACGACAGCAATACGGCTTACCTTGCCTTGCGCAGCTTGAATGCCACCGCCGTCGCCGCCACGCTGGGTATGACCGGCACGGCAGCGATGGATTCGGCAATCCGCGTCGAGCAGGCGTTCCAGCAGGTGGATGCGCAGCAACTGCAGGGCACTGGCGGCATCAGCAGCGGGTTCATCCGCGCCGCAGCGGCGTTGCAGCAGTCGCCGGATGCCAAGGCTGCCGCCGATTCGCTGCGCAGTCTGTCCGGGCGTGCGCATGCCGAGTCGGCAGCGACGACCTTCGACACCATCGATCTGGGGCGGCGTGCGTTGGCCTCGCATTTCGACGGCTTGTCGCAGCAGCCGCGCATGCTGGGCGTCTGGCAGCGTGCGCTCGGCGGGCCGGGCGAAGGTGGCGTGACCACCGCAGGATTCGCCACCTCCGGCTGGATGATGGGCAACGACCTGCGCCTGGCGTCGGGCGCAGTCACTGGCTTTGCCTTCGGCGAAACGCGCTCCAACAGCCTGGGCGATCTGGACGGTGCACGCGGGCGCGATCGGCAGGTGCAGGGGCAGTTGTACTGGGGTACCACGCTGGGGTCGGCGTACACGCTGAGTCAGTTGGGTTTCGGCAACGTCAACCGGCAGATCGAGCGCAGCCTGCAGTTGGGCGAAGACCGAAGCAGTGCCTTCAGCGACTACAGCGGCAGTTACCTCAGCGGCAACCTGGAAACCGGGTATCGCCTGGGTGGCGCGCGCGCCAGCCTGACACCCTACATGGGGCTGGATTATGTGCGTCTGCGCAGCGAGGGATTCCGCGAAAGCGGTGGCGACGGCTTCGGCTTGCGTGCCGATGCCAGCACCTCCTCGCGCACCCAGGTGCTGGCCGGCGTGCGTTCGTCCTATCGCTGGCGCGGCGTGCAGCTGGGCGGTTATGCCGAATGGCAGCAGGCGTTGAGCAGCGACGGCCTGACGCTGGATGCCAGCTTCATCGGCGTGGACGCATGGGCGCCGTTGCGCGGCATGCAGCCGGCGCGCTCGGGTGGTCTGTTCGGGATCACCGCGGCCGCGCCGTTGGGGCCGCAGAGCCAGTTGCGCTTCGGCTACGACCAGCGGGTGGGCGAGCGCGGTGACGATCGCGCGCTTAGCCTGCGCTACAGCGCCGATTTCTGATCGGCGCGCCTGATCGGTGGTTCATCTGTCCAGGCAAGATGCCTGGACAGCTGGGTCACTCGCCGCGCAGCTTGTGCAGGAAGCGCGGTGCGGTGCGGCCCAGCGGCAGTTTGAGCTTGCTGATGGCCTCGATACGCGCCTCGGCAATCTGGTCGGCCGCCTGCTGCGGCGCGACACCCAACCGGGAGGACAGGTCGAAGACCTTTTCCAGGTTGTGATAGATGCTGCGGATCAGCCGCATCGCGCGTTCGCGGTTGTAGCCGTCGATCTCCAGCGACACGTTCATTACGCCACCGGCATTGACCACGTAATCGGGCGCATACAGGATGCCGCGCCTGTGCAGCTCTTCGCCGATGGCGGCGCTGGCGAGCTGGTTGTTGGCGGTGCCGCAGATGATCTTGGCCTTCAGCCGCGGCAACGTGTCTTCGTTGATCGCGCCTTCCAGTGCGCAGGGTGCGAATACATCGGCCGGCACCTGGTAGATCTCCTCGATGCTGACCGCTTCGGCACCGTATTCGGCCACCGCGCGATCCACCAGCGCCGGGTTCAGGTCGGCCACATAGAGTTTGGCGCCGCGCTCCTTGAGCAGCTTCACCAGCTCCATGCCGATATGGCCCAGGCCCTGGATCGCGATGCTGGTCTTGCCGACTTCCTCGTGGCCGAGCCTGCGATTGAGCGAGGCCATCAACGCCTGCAACGCACCGTAGGCGGTGAACGGGGCCGGGTCGCCGGAGCCGCGATGCACCTGGTGCACGCCGGTGACGTACTCGCTCTCCAGATAGATCTGTTCCATGTCGTTGACGTCGGTGCCGACGTCTTCGGAGGTGATGTAGCGCCCGCCCAGGGTGTCGACAAAACGGCCGAATGCGCGGAACAGCGCCTCGCTCTTGTCACTCTTTGGGTCGCCGATGATCACCGCCTTGCCGCCGCCGACATTCAATCCCGCCAGCGCGTTCTTGTAGGTCATGGTGCGGCTGAGCCGCAGCGCATCGTCCAGCGCCGCCTCGCTATTGGGGTAGGGGCGCATGCGCACGCCACCCAGCGCGGGCCCGAGACGGGTGCTGTGCAACGCGATGATCGCTTTCAGGCCGGCGTCGCGGTTGTGACAGAAAATCACCTGCTCGTGGCCGGTGGTGTCGAGGGTTTCGAAAAGCATCGAAGGCTCCGCGGGGCTGCGTGATGTGCCTTCCCTGAGGCCGGGCCGGAACCCGTGCAATGGGAAACAAAAACGCGACGTCTGCAGACCCTGTCCGATCACGTCGCGCTGCAACATTTTAAACCACGTCGGCGGGGGCTAGTGTATGAATCTGTTCACCAATGCCGATAGCGCTGCTGCCGGAACCACAGCGTTCCCAGCCATTTGCTCCCTGCGCTGACCGGCAGGCCGGCGTGCAGCGAGTCGGGGTCGGGGCGGCCATCGGCATGCAGATTGTCGAAGCACACCACCGACCCGGCACATGGACGCACGCGCACGCCGGCGACCGGGAAGTCGGTATCGCCCCCCGCTTCGACGTCGTTGAGGTAGACGCAGGCGGTGCGCAGGCGATTGCCGGCAGTGGGGCGGTCGGCGGCGATCGTGCCGGGCGGCAGGTAGTCGCGATGCGCGCGGTACTGCTCACCCGGCGCGTAGCACAGCACCGACAGCGCTTCGGCATGGGTCAGCGGCAGCTGCGCGCAGGCCGCCACGCGCGCCTGTGCCGCACGCGCGGCAAAGTCTTCGAGGATGGGGTCCAGGGTGGCGCCGCGGCTGGTGCGGATCGGCGCGCGGCGCGTGCTCGCATCGTCGGGGTCGACCACCTCGGAGGCGCGCAGGTGCGGCCGCGCCAGCAACATCAACAGGCGGCACTCGTCAGCAGACAGCACGCCGCAGACTTCTTCGATCATGGGCGCGTCGTGGCGGCGCGTTGCGACATGTCGGGCAGCGAAACGGATGCGGGGATCGTCGCCGAGCGGATCCGGCGGCGTGATCTGCACGGCAGGCGCCGCGGCGATACCCAGCGGCTGCAATTGCCGCAGCAGCTGCGCCGCAGCGTCGGGTTGCGGCGGGACGCCTTCGCCACGCAGCAGGCGCTCGGCCAGTAGCGCCGCAGCCAGTGCGTCACCGGCTGCGGCGGCGCGCTCCAGCAAGGCAACGCAGCTGCGTTGCTGCGCGGGGTGATCGATCCGGCCGTGCTGGATGGCCAGCGCGCGCAGCGCAGGCGGGTAGTTGGCTGCGGCCGCTGCATGCAAGCGGGATTGCGCCTGCGTGTCGAGCATCAACGGGGCGTCGGTGATGGCCACGGTCGCTAACAGATAGCGCGCTGCCGCAACATCCTGGCGCTCGGCGTGTTGCCAGTGCTCCTGCGCACGGGCCAGGTCCACCTCGCAACCCACACCGTAGGCCAGCATGCGGCCGGCTTCGATCTGCGCGCCGGCATCGCCTGCGGCCGCACTGCGCGTGTACCACGCCAGCGCCTGCTCGGGCTGCCCGGTACGCACCAATGCATGTGCCAGCGCCGTCATTGCCGCGGGTTGGGCGGTCTGTGCGGCCTGGGTGAGCTGCTGGAGGGACGGTGCCTGCATGGAGGCATTCTAGGAGAGGCCGGCAACCCTGTCGTGCCTGATCCCAGGCGGGCGCCGCTGCGGCCCGCGTAGGTCGATGGCGGTCTCGCCGAGATCAATGCAGGTCGTGCGTCCCCGGCGGGCGACCGGTGGCCATGGACCGGTGGTCGCAGCGATGGGCTGCCTCGTCTAGCCGGTGCACGATCACGCGTCCGTGGACAGCGCCAGGTGGGTCAGATAGAGGCGCAGGTCGAACTCCAGTTGGTGGTAGTCCGGGCTCATGTGGTTGCACAGCTGGTAGAAGGCCTTGTTGTGATCGGCCTCCTTCAGATGCGCCAGTTCGTGGGCGACGATCATCTGCAGGAACGGTTCGGGCGCATCGCGGAAGATCGAGGCGATGCGGATCTCGCGGCTGGCCTTGAGCCGGCTGCCGTGGACGCGCGAGATCGCCGTATGCGTGCCCAGCGCATGCTTCACCACCTGCAGATGGTTGTCGTAGAGCGCCTTGTGCAGCGTAGGCGAGGAGCGCATGTAGCGCTCCTTCATGGCCTTGACGTAGTCGTACAACTGCCGGTCGGTGCGGATGCTGTGGCGGTCCGGGTAGCGGCGTGCCAGTACCAGGGCGAGTTTGTCCTGCGCGATCAGCTCGCGCACCTGATCCAGGACGGCGGGCGGGTAACCGGCGAGATAGCGAAGAGTGTCCATGCCAATCGATTGCTGCGAGCTGCGCATGATCGCCGATGCAGGCGCTGCTGGCGAATCTGCATGCGCGAATGTGGCGTCATGTGTCAGGCGTATTCACGAATGCGGCACATCCGGATGCGTAGCGTGCAGCGCATGTTTTGCGGCACGACCGCGCAAGCACACGACTGAACACGGCACCGTGCCGGATGAGGAGACAACAAACATGATCAAGTGGGCCATTATTTTCGCCATCATCGGACTGATTGCCGGTGCGCTCGGGTTTGGCGGCATGGCGGGCGCTGCAATGGGGATTGCCAAGTTCCTGTTCTGGGCCGGCATCATCATCGCTATCGTGCTGTTTGTGCTTGGCATGACGATCGCCAAAAAGGTGACCTGACGCCCGAGGCGTGCATCGGCATGCGGTTCGCATGCCGGCTACATCGCCCGGAGTGCAAAGGAGCGGCCAGTGGCCGCTCCTTTTTTTTATTCCTGCAAGCTAATCAACCAAGCTAATCAACCAACAAAACGACAAGCCGGCCGCGAGCGAGGTCTAGCGCAGGACACTCGCTGCGTTCTTGCGCGGATCAGACGCCAGTGTCGTCGGCAGTGGTGTGCAAGGCGATATTGAGTTGATCGATGGTCACGATCCAGTCGGCATCGTCGAGGCGCTCTTCACGCAGCAGCTGCGCCTGCGCCGGTGTCCAGAAGGGCGCTTCCTCCAGGCGCATGTCGCCTGGCAGCGGAGAGTGTTCGTCGATGAAGCTGCGGATGCTGACCTCATCCGACGGCAGGCCCAACTGGGCGAATAATTCGGAGAACGGGTGGATGTGTTGTTCCATTGCGACTTCCTCGAAGAGTGCGAATGGGCGGATGCTAAAGCACCTGATTTGAGCGCGCTGTGCACGTCCGGCTTGGATTTGCCTGGGCGCATGCCCATATTTGAGTTCTGAGCAGACAAGCCGAGGCGAACATGGCGACCGGATGGGCAGGTGATGGGGCGGTGCAGGACCAGATCGATGCGACCGTCGAGGACGCGATCAAGCGCGCGCGGAGCCAACTGCATCAGGGCCCGAGCCTGACTCACTGCGAGGAGTGCGATGCGCCCATCCCCGAGGCGCGCCGCAAGGCAGTACCGGGCGTGCACCTGTGCGTGAACTGTCAGCAGGCGCACGACCAGGAGCAGGCGGCGCAAGGCGGCTACAACCGTCGGGGCAGCAAGGACAGCCAGCTGCGTTGATTGCCACGCGGCTTCAGCGCAACCGGCAAACGACTGCGCTTGCCGCCAGGCGGCTGCGGCCATCGCTTGGGCCTACATGCGACATTCGTATGCCGTGTCCTTGCGACGCGCCGACCGAGTCACCCGATAACGGCTCACTACGTCCTGCCAGACGCCCTCAGCTGGCGTTGAAGTGGCTGGTCTCGCGCCAACGGCGCGTGGTGCGCTGGAAGAACAGACTGTTGGGAACCTGCAGCACGCTCCCGGCGTGATCGCCGGTTTCTTCCAGGGTCGTGTAAATGACGTTGATGTCGATCACCCGGCCCTTCAGGCCGGGCTTGTCGCCGCCTTCCAACAGCTCGATGTGGTCGTGCAGGCGGAACGGGCGCGTGGTGATGATCAGGAAGGTGCAGAAGATATTGGACAGCACGCTCCATGCCGCGAAGAACGCCACGGCACCGACCGCCGCGAATCCGGTGAACGCGGTCCACAAGGTGCCGCTGGAGACGCCCAGCACGTTCAGTACCGTCAGCACCGCGGTGACGGAGATGACGAAGCTGCCCACGCGACGGATGCCGATCATCATTTCCGCCGGCAGGCTGTAGCGCGTACACAGGCGGCGCAGCACTTGCCGCAGCAGCAACCGAACCAGCGCGGCAACGGCGAGGATCAGCGCGATCTGAACCGTCAGCACTGCCACGGTCAGCCACTGCGGATTCCAGTGCGGCAGCAGGCTACGGATCATGGTGGGCAAAGCGTCGGACGCGGACATCGGATCGTGCAGGTTCACAGAGACCGCCCATTGTAACGGGGGCGTCATTGCGCAGCCGGTGCGCGGGGTGAACGCGCGCTCAGCGGTGGCGGCAGCGAGCTTGATTCAAGGGTGCTGCGATGGATTGCCGCATCTCAGCTGTGCGTGGCCGGGGCGCTCGCTGCCATGCGCATCGATGGAGGCCAACACGGCGATACAGCAGCGACCGAAATTCATGATGACGCTGCAACCGGTCAACGCGTTGAACTGCGGCCATGCGCGGACAACGCGACAACGCGCCGCCACAGCTGCTCGGCGCGGCGTACCGGCAACCAGTGCGCCGGTGAGTTCAGCTCGACGCATGATAGCCGCGTCGACGGCAGGTGCAGCAGGCAGGCCTGCAGGCGCGCAGGCGTCAGCGTGAGCTGCACTGCATCCATCGGCAGCGGGGCCGGGCACTGGGTGGAGCACAGGCTCAGCAGGATTCCGAGAACATGCGGCATGGCGACGTCCGATCAGGGGGCCTGCGCCTGGAGCGGCCAATGGCCGTACTCCCGGCAAACGATGCGGCGCAGGATTGCGCCATCGCAGGCTTGGATGCGGCAAATGGCGAAAGGGTTTAGAACGGCAAAAAAGGAAGCGAGCAGTCGTCAGGTGGGTAAGGACGGCACGCTCTGAACCGAAGTGGCACGACGGGGCCATGCCGATTCCGACCACCGGCCGCGCCCGCCGGGCGGCGGCGCAGTAGGCTGGTCGGTCGCGACTGGAACCGTGCTCGAAAAAACCTGGGCGCGGTTTAAACCTTTGCGCTGCCCGGCGCATCGAAGTGGATATGCTCGACACCTCCATGCCCATCGATGCCTCAGCTTGTGACGGTCCGGCCGGACGCGACGATGCGGCGCTGGCGCGTGCCGCCGCAGGCGGCGATCGCACCGCCTACGAGGCCATCTATCGCCGTCATGCGCCGCGCCTGTATGCGGTGGTGTGGCGGCTATGCGGCGGCAATGCGGCGCGTGCCGACGATGTGCTGCAGGAGACCTTCATTGCCGCATGGAAGGCCTTGCCGCAATTCCGCTTCCAGAGCGCGCTGGGCACCTGGCTGCATCGGCTGGCCGTCAATACGGCCCTGATGGAGCTGCGTGCGCGTTCGGCTGCGGGCGATCAGATGGTGGACGATGCCGATGGCGAGATCCTCGCTGCCATTCCAGGCGCCGCTGCCTGCCAGGCCACCCAGATGGATCTGGAGCGCGCGCTGGAGACGCTGCCGCCGCGCGCACGCGCGGTACTGGTGTTGCACGACATCGAAGGCTGGAAACATCAGGAAATTGCTGACGAACTGCAGATGGCGGTCGGCAGTTCCAAGGCGCAACTGCATCGCGCGCGCGGCCTGCTGCGCGTGCGGCTGGGAGACATTGCATGAATCACGATCCGCTTGATCCGCACGCAACCGATGATGCCGCGTTGTCCGCGCGTCTGCGTGCGTTGCCGCAGCAACGTCAGCCACCGGCACAGCTCTGGGAGCGCATCGCGCCCGCACTGACGCCGCACACCAACGTGGTTGCCCTGCAGCCGCGCCGCCAGCGTGCCTGGGCCTGGCCCGCGTTCGGTGTGGCGCTTGCTGCTGCGCTGGCCGTGGTGGCAATCGTGCCAGGGCTCGATCGCTCGACCCAGGCGCCAGCGCCAGCGTCGGCGCGCTCTGGCCTGGTGGCGCAGGCGCAGGCAATGGCCGGCCAGTACCAGCAGGCCATCGATGCAGTGCCGGTGCAGCAGGTGCCGGCCGATCTGCGCCCGGCGCTGGCCGAGCTGGACCAGAGTGCACAGGCCATCCACCACGCCATCGCGCAGAGTCCGCGCTCTGCATTCCTGTTGTCGCAGCTGCAACGCACCTATGCCAAGCGCCTGCAACTGACCCGTCTTGCCGCGCAGGGCGAGACGTCCTTTCCAAGCTGAGGAGCATGCCCATGCGTTACGCCCATCTATCCGTGTTGTTGCTGCTTGCGTTTTGCGCACTGCCGGCGGCAGCGCAGACCACCGTGAAGCAGAGCCATCCGCTGACGCGCGGCGGGCGCGTGGAGCTGGACAACATCGCCGGGCAGATCCGCGTGCGCGGCTGGGACCGTGACGACGTGGCGCTGACCGGCACCCTGGGCGAAGGGCAACGCCTGGAGGTGGATGAAAGTCCGGACCGGCTGCAGTTCGAGGTGATCTACCCGCGTAACAACCGCAACAGCAGGGGGGCCCAACTGGAGCTGCGGGTTCCGCGCGCGGCGCTGCTGGAGGTGGAGGCGGTGAGTGCCTCGGTGGATGTCGATCAGGTCGATCTGGCGCGGTTGCAGCTCAAGTCGGTCAGCGGCAACGTGGTCGCAGCCGGACGCGCCAGGGAAGCGCAACTGGAAACCGTCAGCGGCGCTCTGCGCAGCACGGTGGCCAGCGCACGGCTGAGCCTTGGCACGGTCAGCGGGCAGATCGATGCGCCGGCCGGCGCCAGCGGCGTAGTGTCGGTCGAGTCCGTTTCCGGCCAGATCCGGGTCGGCGCGGGGCAGGTGTCGCAGCTGCGCGCCGAGAGCGTGTCCGGCGCAACGGCGCTGACGGTGGCCGGTCTGGCGCCGGGCGGCAGCATCGCTGCGGAGAGCGTCAGTGGCACCATCAGCCTGGGTGTGCCGCGCAACGTGTCGGCAGCGCTGCAGGTGGAGGTGTTCAGCGGCGACATCCGTTCGGTGGCCGGGCAGGTGGAGCGGCCGGAGTACGGCCCGGGCAAGAGCCTGAGAGCCCGGCTGGGGGCCGGCAATGGCGACATCAAACTCGAGTCGCATTCCGGCTCGGTGCGCATCGATTACGGCAACTGAGCGGCTGCGCCAACTGTGGCCGGAAACGAACGTGCCACCTTGCGGTGGCACGTCGGTACAACGCTTCGGCTTGCGGGGGGTGACGCTTAGGCGATCTTGTCGCCATCGTTACGCGCAGGGCCGAAGTTGGTGGTGAGCACTTCGATCCGGCCGCCGGTCTTGCGGAACGCGGCGATGTCGGCAGCGATGCGCTCACGACTGAGCGGCTGCGACTTGCCTTCGCTGCGAGCGATGCTGGGCTGGGATTTCTGCTTGGTCGCGGGACGTGCCATGTGGCCTCCTGTAGCGGGGAAGTGCGATGACACCGCGTGCGGCTAGGGTGGCGCGCGCGGAAGCGGTGTCGAGAGGTGCGGTCGCGTTCGGTGCGCAATCGCGGCGGCACGGCAAGCGTGCCTTGCTGACAAGCCGGCTAAGCGGTATGCAGCAACCGTGCATTGTAACGGATGGGCGCCCGCGTTGCCTTAACCGTCCGACGGACGGGCCTGGCGGGCCGCCGCCCAGGCCAGGCCCTGCACCACGCCGAAGGACGGATCGCCCTGCACCAGGCGCGATTCCGGGAACGCGGCAGCCACCGTGTCGCGGATATAGCCGGCACGCGACATGCCGCCGGTGAGGAACAGCGTGGCCGGCGGCGCGTCCATGTCGGCACGGACCTGTGCAAGCAGGCCTTCCAGTTCGCCCAGGTAGCTGGAAGCGGACGCAACCAGCGCGCTTGCCTGCACCTCTACTTCCAGCCCGCGTTCGATGAAGTCCAGCCCGGCCTGGTGCCGGTCGCGCTCGCTGAGCGCGATCTTGCAGGCTTCCACGCCGCGGTACAGGCGCGCGGTGTTGCCGGTGTCCTGCAGCGCCTGCAGGCGCTTGTCGAACGGGGCGGGGACGTCCTGGTACTTGTGCAGGCGGAATTCGCGCTGGCGGGTCATGTCCTGCACCATCGCCGCTTCCACGTAATGGTGGGTGGGCACGCGGGTGATGCCGCGGCCGAACAGCGGCATGTAGGCGGCCAGACTCAGCGCCAGATCGATATCGGTACCGCCGCGCGCGATGCCCCAGGCGCGGTGCACCTGCGGAGCGGCGCTGCCGCCGACGCTGGCATGGGCGATGTCGGTGGTGCCGCCGCCGATGTCCACCACCACGGTGTCGTGACGGCTGTCGTGGCTGACGTGGTAATGCATCGCGGCCGCTGCGGGTTCTTCGAGGAAATCCACGCTGTCGAAGCCGGCCGCGATGGCGGCGGTCTGCAGAATCTCCAGCGCCTGCGCGTTGCCGGCCTCGCCGATGGAACTGCGGAACTGCACTGGGCGGCCCAGCGTGGCGCTGCGGATGTTGATGTCGAACTGGCGCGAGGCGGTGAGCCGGATATGTTCCAGCACGTGCGTGGCGATGCCGGTGATGGTCTGGCGTGCACGCGGATGCAGGTTGTAGCCCAGCATCGATTTGGGGCTCTGCACCAGGCTGCCTTCGCCTTCCAGGAAATACGCATCCAGCGCTTCGTCGCCGTAGACCGCGTTCTGCAGCAGGGCGGCGGAGCTGCGCGGTTCGCGCACCTGCTCTTCCATCCACTGGCGGCGCACGATGCGGATCGCATCGCGGCGCAGGCTGTCGGTGCTGGACGTGCGGCCGGCCGCGGCGGCGTCGCGACGGCCGGAGTCGATCAGCCGTTCGACCTCGTATTCCAGCGCCGGGGTCAGGCTGAAATCGTCCGGGTCGCGCATGGTCTCGGGGAAATACACCGTGGTGCGGAACTGCAGGGCCTCGCCGAAGCGCACCGGTACCACCTGGCCATCGACGATCGCCGCAGCGGCGGAGTTGCTGGTACCGAAGTCGATGCCGAGTTTCATGCAAGCGGGCCTGTGAGCGGGCCGCGCACTTTACTACTTCTGTCGCCGGCGACGCCCGTCGCGCTGCGTTCGGACGTCGCAGCAGCCGAACTGCCGCATGCCCACAGGCACGCGGCACACCCAATCAGGCCGCGACGCTGGCGACCTGGCCTTCGTTCAGTTCTTCGGTGGTGGCTTCGCGCACCTCGATGACTTCGACCGCGAAATGCAGGGTCTGCCCGGCCAGCGGATGGTTGCCGTCGACGGTGACCTGCTCCGGGCCGACCTCGGTGACGGTGACCAGCACCGGGCCTTGCTGGGTGCGCGCCTCGAACTGCACACCCGGCACGACCTCGACATCGGTCGGAAATGCCTCACGCGGCACCTGCTGGATCAACTGCTCGTGGCGCGGGCCATAGCCCTGTTCGGGCACGACATCGGCAGTGAGTGTCTCGCCGACGCGCTTGCCGTCCAGTGCGTGTTCCAGGCCGGGCACGATGTTGCCGGCGCCGTGCAGGTAGCTCAATGGCGCGTCCGGCGTCGAGCGGTCCAGGACCTGGCCGCTGTCGTCGGAAAGGGTGTAATGAATGGTCGCAACGCGACCCTGGCTGATTTCCATCGGAAACCTCCATGACTTGTGATCGAGTGGGATGCGTCGGCTGACTCACGACGCCAAGAGGTGGTGCCCGCCTACCGTAGGCAATCGACCCGGATGATGCAACCGCAGCCGGGGCTGCGGTTAGGGCGAGGATCAGCTTGGTGGTGACGATGTCACCGCTGCGATGCAACTGCTTCCTGCGCGATGCGTCGGTGCGAAGATGAGCCGATCGATGCGCGTCACGTGCGGCGTTTGGCCGCGTGGCGATGCACGCATTCCACGGCCTGCCGTGCGCTAATCCTTCTCGGCGCCACGTTCGATCTGGGCGCGGCGCGCGTGCCAGGTTTCCGGCGTCTGCGGCTTGATGAACAGCGCGGTGAGCTCGGGGTGTTGACGCTTGGCGGCCGCTTCGATGCGCCCGACGCAGGCTTCGATCTGTGGCGTGGTGCGGCTGTCTTCGAACTCGGCGCTCAACGCGGCGACCACCTGGTTCGGGCCCATCTGCATGGTCAATACGCCGTTGGCGGCACGCACATCCGCATCGCTGGCGGCAATGCGCAGCAGCGATTCGGTGACGTGCGCATGCGCGGGCTCGCCGATCAGCAGGCCCTTGGTTTCGCGCGCCAACAGGAAGGCGGTAAAAGCCAGCACGCAAGCGATGCCGATCGAGGCGATGCCATCGAGTTCGGGCATGTCCAGCAGCTGCGCGCCGGCCAGGCCCAGCACCGCCATGAACAGGCCGATCAAGGCGGCGCTGTCTTCGAGCAGCACGGTGAACGTGCTGGGGTCCTTGCTCTGCCGGAATGCCTGGAAATAGCCCATGCGGCCCTTCTTGGCGCGGAATTCGCGCAGCGCCACCACCCAGGAAATGCCTTCGAACACGATCGACACACCGAGCACGATGTAAGCGAGCAGATGGCTCTTGGCCGGCTCGGGATTGCGCAGATGCACGATGCCCTCGTACAGCGACACGCCTGCGCCCATGGCGAAGACCAGCAGCGCGACGATGAAACTCCAGAAGTACAGCTCACGCCCGTAGCCGAACGGATGGGTCGGCGAGGGGGCCTGCGCGGCGCGGCGCAGGCCGTACAGCAGCAACACTTCGTTGACGGTGTCCACCAGCGAGTGCACGCCTTCGCTGAGCATCGCCGAGCTGCCCGAAATGCCTGCGGCGATGAATTTTGCGATCGCGATGGCAAGGTTGCCAGCCAGCGCGACGTAGACGACCAGATGCGAGCCGGTTTTTTTAGCCGTGCCCGGTTCGCCAACCGTAGGCGCGGTGGATCCTGGCGCAGCGCCGGGGGCTTGGGGAAGCGATGGGTTGGGCACGTGCGACCTGCAGGGCATTCGACAAGCGCCGCACTATCGCGCCGGCGCCGTGCCGGAGACGTGATCGCGCGGCCGGGGCGCTACAATCCACGCCCGTTTTGAACCTAGGAATCGCATGTCTTCCGTTCCCGCCTGCCCGCAATGTGGCCTGGACAATACCTATGCCGATGGCGCGTTGCTGATTTGCGCAGACTGCGGCTTCGAATGGAGCGCGGGCGAGTCCGCCGCGGCTGCGACGGTGGTGCGCGACAGCAACGGCAACCTGCTGCAGGCCGGCGACACGGTGACCGTGATCAAGGATTTGAAGGTCAAGGGCTCGTCGATTCCGCTCAAGCAGGGCACGCTGATCCGCAACATCCGCCTAGTCGAGGACGATGCCGAGCACATCGAAGGCAATTCGGAAAAGATCAAGGGCCTGGTGCTGAAGACCTGTTTCCTGCGCAAGGCCTGAGGCTGTTGCGGAGCCAGCAGCACAGCCTGCAGCGTGTGTAGGAGCGCGCTTGCGCGCGATGAAGCGGTATCGAGACCGCCTCATCGCACGCAAGCGCGCTACTGCGTTGCGGCGTGCTCAATCGCGCGGATACACCGCCGCCACCGTGCAACTCTGGCGCATCCGCGCGGCCAGGCCGCCACGCGTGGTGCTCAGGTCGCCCTGCTGGCCGGATCCGGCAGCCGCGCCGGCAAGCGCCATTTCGTCGAGCACATCGACCTTGTCGCCGGGATTGCCGCAGATCGCATTCAGGCCCATGCCGGAGACGAAGCGGATCGGCGGCGCGCCGCTGAGTTCGCGGCAGCTGTCCATCAGTTCGACGCGGTAGTGGCGATGCGTGCCGGGGTGACGTGGCGAGACTTCCACCACCAGGCCCTGGCCGTCTTCCGACCACGAACGCAGCATGCTGGGATTAAAGCAGTAGCTGGACGAACCGGCGAAATTGCGCCGGCGCGCTTCGCGCACGCTGACCCCATCCAGGGTCGGGATGCCGCTGTCGCGTTGCCGTGCCGCACTGGCGTATTCGCGCGCATTCAACGTGGCGATCTGGCTGACCGCGCAGTGCTGCTGGCCCGAGCGCACGTATGCCGGCGCACCGTTGCAGACCCAGCCGTGCGCCGCCAGCAGGCTCGCATCGGCTTGTGCGGCCAGTTGCGGGCAGTCCTGCGCCAGGCTGATGCGGAACAGCCGCCCGCCCTGTTCGGCCACTGCCAGCGTGCGCGGATCGGCTTGATGCAGCTCCGTCACCTTGCGCGCATCCAGGCACTCGGCGTTCGGTGCGGCAGGGCGCAGCGGCTCGGCCGCTGCGGTGGAGGACGCGTAACCGACTAGCGTGCTGCCGAGCAGAACCACAGTGAGTAAACGCATCACGCACATCCTTGGCAATGAGGGGATGTCCGCATCATCTGCCAAGCAGGTCGCGCTGACAATCGCAGCAACGCGCGTCGGGTCGCTCGCTCAACAACGCCGGGCGGGCGGCCAGTGCTCGGCACCGCCAACGCATACGAGTGCATGCCAATGCTGGGCTGCAAGCATGTGCGCGCGCGAGCTCACGCGCAGCTTGCAACTCGCCGCCGCGATAATGCGGCGCAGCCTGCGCTCAGGGTGCTTCGGGCGGGTCCGAATCCAGTACCTGCAGCTTACCGCCGGTGGTTTCGGGAAGGATGCGTTGGTCGGTGGCCACCAGCACCACACCAGGTGTCAGCAGCGGCAGCAGGCCGGCCAGGAATGCCGGCGGCACCTGCAGCCGCGCGATGGTGTCGGCATCCAGCGGCTGTCCTGCCGCGGCGCTGCTGCCCGGGATGCCGATGCGCATCCAGTTGGGCATGCGTTGACCGGGCAAGCCGGGCACTTCGCCAGGCAGGAAGCCCTGGCCGACGATGAACGCTTGCGTGCCCAGCGGCGCGGCGCCGGTCTGCGCGCGCAATGCCACTTGCGCGCGTCCGATCTCCACGCCGTTGCGATACACCACCAGTTGCTGATCGCTGCTGCTGACCAGCATCGAGATCGGGCCGGTGGGTGCCAGCGCCGGCTGCCACGCAAAGCTCTGGCCGTTGGGCAGCGGCAGCAATGCCCGCTGCGCACCGGTGGTCGGGTCGATCGGGCTGAGCGCGCGGGGATGCACCACCGCGTCCGCATCCACACCGGCTTGCGCGACCACCACCACCATGCCCATGTTGGAATTGTCGAACAGCAGCCGCGCGAATTCCGACGGCAGATGCACGCAGCCATGCGATTCCGGATAACCGGGCAGGCCGCCTGCGTGCAGGGCCACGCCGTCCCAGGTCAGGCGTTGCTGATAGGGCATGGGCGCGGCGTTGTAGAGGTTGGAGCGGTGGTCCTTGTCCTTCTGCAGGATGGTGAACACACCGGTCGGTGTCTCGTGCCCGGGCTTGCCGGAGCTGATGGTGGAAACGCCGATCAGGATGCCGTTGCGATACGCATACGCGCGTTGCTCGGTGAGGCTGACGATCACCGCCATCGGCCCCCAGCCCTTGCTGACGCCGCCCCAGATCCATTCGCCCGGCTTGAGGTCGGCCGGCGCCGTTTCGGCAGGGCTGGACTGGCGCGCGCCCCAGAACGGCACCGCAAGCGCTGGCCCGCAGAACAGCAGCGTGCAAAAAACAATGGCAGTGAGCAGGGGCCGCATCGGCATTCCAGAGAGCAGTGTCGGCACGATCCTAGCGGGGCCGGGTGTACGCGTCATGTGGTTGCTACCGGGATGGCTACGTTGCGAAGCTCCCGGCATTGCGAGGGACGTGCTGTGTATGCATTTGCGTATTTGCCGAGCCCAAGGCGCAACACACGCACAAGCGCCTGGCCTTGCGCGCCGGTTCAACGATTGACTTGGCAGATGCACGAGGACCGCCGCATTGCGTGGGCGATCGGGCAAGGGATGCGTATCGCGCCTGCACGAAATACCGGGCCGGCGACGTGCCCAGGTCCAACGTGCGCGTGCGGACCGGTCGATCCGATACGGCAGCTGCGCTCGCTTGATGCCGAGCGCAGCCGCTGTGTCGGCGAGACCTGGAGCGACTGACAAAACGGAGCGGGCAGTCGTCAGGTGAGCGCGGACGGCGCGCAGGAACCGGAATGTACGCGTGGTACATCCCGATTCCGGGCGCCAGCCGCGCCTGCCTGGCGGTGAGCGCAGGCGTCTTGCAGCCGCGCTCAGTTCGGCAGGGCGGGGTAGTCGGTGTAGCCCTTGGCACCACCGCCGTACAAGGTGGCCTGGTCGAGCTCGGCCAACTGGGCGTTCTCGCGCAGGCGACGCACCAGATCCGGGTTGGCGATGAACGGCCGGCCGAATGCGATCGCATCGGCGTAACCGCTTTGGATGGCGTGGTCGGACAGCGCCTTGTCGTAGCTGTTGTTGGCGATCCAGGCGCCGTCGAACTTTGCGCGCAGCGCGGCATAGTCGAAGGCAACGTTGTCACGCGCACCGCCGGTTGCGCCTTCGATCACGTGCACGAAGGCCAGCCCGCCGATCAGGTTGAGACGCTCCACCGCACGTTCGAACAGCGGCTGCGGATCGGAGTCATGCATGCCGTACACCGGCGTGACCGGCGACAGCCGCACACCGGTGCGTTCGGCGCCGATCTCGTCGGCGATCGCCTGCACCACTTCGGTCAGCAGGCGGGTGCGATTTTCGATGTCGCCGCCGTACGCGTCGGTGCGCTGGTTGGAGCCGTCACGCAGGAACTGATCGAGCAAGTAGCCGTTGGCCGCATGCACTTCCACGCCGTCGAAGCCGGCATCGATGGCGTTGCGCCCGGCGATGCGGTAGTCCTCGATCAGGGCGGGGATTTCGTCCAGCGCCAGCGCGCGCGGCTCGGAGACGTCCTGGAAGCCGTCCTTGGTGTAGGTCTTGCCTTCGGCGCGGATGGCGCTGGGCGCCACCGGCGATTCGCCGGGCGGCAGCACGCTGCTGTGCGAGACGCGGCCCACATGCCACAGCTGCAGCACGATCTTGCCGCCACGGCGATGCACTTCATCGGTGACCGCACGCCAGCCCTGGACCTGCTCGGCGGTGTGGATGCCGGGCGTATCCAGGTAGCCCTGACCCAGCGGGCTGATCTGCGTGCCTTCGGCCACGATCAGGCCGGCACTGGCGCGTTGGCCGTAGTACTCGGCGGCGAGCGGCGAGGGCACCTGCCCGGCGACGGCGCGATTGCGCGTCAGCGGCGCCATGATCACGCGGTTGGCAAGATCCAGTGCGCCCAGGCGCACGGCGGAAAACAACGGGGACTCGGTGGATTTGGACATCAGCAACCAATTGGGTGTGGATCACGCGCCAGGCGCGACACCGCGCCGATCGCGAGTGCCCCCTAGCGATGGTGGCGGAGCAGCGCCGATTCGAGCGATAGCGATAGGACACAGCGTCTCCTGGCGCATCGAGAGCGGCCAGACCGTGATGTGCCGGGGCTTGGCGCTGAATCGCAGCAGGCGCCGCGCTTCCGTTGATTGCTGCGTTGCACAATAATACGCTGCCCCGTCATCCTGGAGTCGGGCATGTCCGATACCGATCTTTCGACGCCGCGCGTATCACGGCGCGACTACGTGCTGATTCTGTTTGCGTTGGCGATGGGCGGCTTTGCGATCGGCATCAGTGAATTCTCCACCATGGGCCTGATGACCCAGATCGCGCAGGGCCTGCAGATCAGCGAGCCGCAGGTCGGCCACGTGATCAGCGCCTATGCGCTGGGCGTGGTGGTCGGTGCACCGTTGCTGGCGATCATTGGCGCGCGCTGGCCGCGGCGCACCTTGTTGCTGCTGTTGATGGTGTTCTACGCGCTGGGCAATCTGGCGAGCGCGTTGGCGCCGAGCTATCACACGATGTTGCTGTGCCGTTTCATCGCTGGTTTGCCGCATGGCGCGTACTTCGGCGTCGCTTCACTGGTGGCCGCGTCGATCAGCCCGCCCAACCAACGTGCCACTGCGGTGGGGCGGGTGTTGCTGGGCCTGAGCATTGCCTTGCTGGTCGGCAATCCGTTGGCGACCTGG
This sequence comes from Xanthomonas sp. WHRI 8393, assembly GCF_040203315.1. Lineage (NCBI taxonomy): Bacteria > Pseudomonadati > Pseudomonadota > Gammaproteobacteria > Lysobacterales > Lysobacteraceae > Xanthomonas > Xanthomonas sp. WHRI 8393. The sequence goes on from NZ_JBEGGL010000002.1 coordinate 295,599, forward strand.
CTGGGTCAGATCGTGAGTTGGCGGTGGGCCTACGCGGCGGTGTCGGTGCTTGCGCTGTGCACGGTTGCGGCAGTGGCGGCGCGCCTGCCGCCCGCGCCGGACGAGCCGCGGCAACAGCCGCTGCGTGAGCTGCGCGCGTTCAATCAGCCGCAGGTATGGCTGGCCCTGGCGATCGGCGCGGTGGGCTTTTCCGGCATGTTCTGCGTCTTCAGTTATCTGGCGCCCACCCTGACCGCGGTGACCGGCGTGGAGCCGGCGCGGATCCCGCTGGCGATGGTGGCGTTCGGGGTCGGCGGCGTGCTCGGCAGCATCCTGGGCGGCTGGCTGTTCGACCGCATGCAGTTCCGCGCGGTGCCGGTATTGCTGGTGTGGTCGGTGGTGGTGATGCTGACCTTTCCGTTGGCTGCGCAGTCGGGCCTGTGGGTGTTTGTGTCCATCGTGGCGGTCGGCACCATGGGCGCACTGGCACCTGCGCTGCAGACGCGCCTGATGGATGTGGCCGCGGAGGCGCAGACCCTGGCAGCGGCGTCCAACCATGCCGCATTCAATACCGCCAATGCGCTGGGCCCGTGGCTGGGCGGTATGGCGATCACCGCCGGGTGGGGCTGGACCTCGACCGGCTACGTGGGCGCGGCCACTGCGCTGGGCGGCTTGCTGGTGTATGCGCTGGCGGTCTGGCAGGAGCGCCGCCAGCGCGCGTCGCTGGCGAGCTGCTGAGGCGCTGCCGGCCTGCACTGCCTGCTGCAGTTGGAGTGATGAGTGGCAGAGTTGGCAGAAGGCGTGCTGGTTGCCACGTTGGTCAGTGCAGGACGCAAGGCCATATCCACGGCCAACTCACGAGCGCACGTCGAGACTGCACGCTTCACTGCAAGCGGACCGTACAGCGCCATGACCGAACACACGCCACCGCCCTGGAAGCGCGGCAAGCCCAAGGGTAACTCCGCCTCCACGCCGCTGACCGCAAGCCAAAAAGCCGCTGCCAAGCAGCGCGCAGAGGAGGCCGGTCGCCCCTATCCCAACCTGGTCGACAATATGTGGGCGAGCCGGCAGCCAAGGTAGGTTTGACCTGCTCTTGGCATCGATGAATCGCCATTCATTGCCTGCATGATCGCGTGAGGACAATCACCACATCACTCACATGTCGATTATGTGTGTCCCGCCAAGCTAAGTTCGTACACAAGGCCAAGGCATGCAATCAGCACATCGATTGCCTCATCCCCGAAAGCCAGCGCAAACGCATCCACAACTTGCGCAGCGCTGGCCCATCGCAACCAGGAGCGACACATGAGCATTCAGAGCAAGACCGAGCATAGCCTCAACGACCTCATCGCCATTTCCCGCGACGGCAAGGACTTCTACGAAGAAGCGGCCGCCAAGGTGGGTGATGCGGAACTTGCAACGTTGTTCCGCCGCATCGCCGGCGTGAAGTCCGACATCGTCAGCAATCTGAGCAGTGTGGTTGCATCGGTCGGCGGCAAGCCGGAAACCAGCGGCACCATGGTCGGCAGCATGCAGCAGTTCTACGGCAAGGTGCGCGCTACGCTGGGCGATACCAAGTACGGCTACGTCGCCGAGCTGGAAGAGTCCGAAGATCGCCTGTTGAAGGCGTTCGACGAAACCATCGCCGACCAGGATACCCCGGCCGCCGCACGCGACGCCGCACTGCGTCTGCTGCCGGAAGTGCGCGCATGTCACGACGTGATGCGTAACCGCAAGCATGCGATGAAGAACGCCGCGTAAGCTGCGTGCGTGACCCAGGCGCATCCAGGTGATGCAGCTTGCGGAGTGAACCGATAAAGGCGGAAACGGGCAGCGCAAGCTGCCCGTTTCTTTTTGTGTCGCGCGTGGTCAGTGCTGCGCGGTTGTTGTTCCACGCATTGCACGCGTTCCACGTTTTTGCATTGGCGTTGAATGCGTGTCACACATGCATCTGGTCTGCTAGTATCCGCCGCCCTTCTTCCCGGCAGGTCCGCGTACGCGGTCGTGGAATCAGCCCATGCAACAGCAGTTTCTGTACCTGTCCTCGGCCGAGGCGCAGTTGTCGCTCGGCCTCGGTGAGGAGAAGACCACCGAGCGCCTGTTCTTTGCGGTGATGGCCGATGCGGTCACCGCCCAACGCGCTGCGGCGATCGCCGATGGGCTGCTGCACAATGGTCATGTCGATGGCAAGCCGCTGGCGCGCGAGCGCTTGCATGTGACCCTGCATCATCTGGGCGATTACGCGGGCGGCTTGCCGCCTTCGCTGGTGAGCCGCGCCAGTCAGGCAGCCGAGCGTGTGGTGCTGGATGCGTTCGAGGTGGAGTTCGATCGGGTTGGCACTTTCGGGGGACGGCGCTCGCAGCTGCCATGCGTGCTGCGTGGCGAAGACAAGGTGCGCGGGCTGTACGAACTGCAGGGCGCGCTGGGCCGGCAGCTGGCGCATGCGGGCATTGCCGGCGACGCGCAGTACACGCCGCATATGACGCTGCTGTATTGCAACCAGTCATTGCCGCAACGGCGCTGCGATGCGCTGGCGTGGACGGTGCGCGAGTTCGCGCTGGTGCGCAGCTTCCTGGGCCAGTCGCGTTACCAGATCGAGGGGCAGTGGGCGCTGCGCTGATGTGCAGGCAGATGCGTACGCGGTAGCCTGCGTGCATGGATGCCACCACCACACCACTGCCACTGCAGCCCGAGCACCTGGCCGCGCTCGAACAGGCCTATGCCACGCCGCCGCGCGCCTATCACCACTTCGGCCATGTGCGTGCGCTGCTGCAGCACTACGCCGAGGTCGCCGCCGGGCCGGGTTGGCAGCAGCCGGTCGAGGTCTGGCTGGCGGTGCTGTTTCACGATGCGGTGTATCAGCCCGGACGCAGCGACAATGAGGCAGAATCCGCCAACTGGGCGATGGACTGCATCCCGCGCTGGTGGCCGCAGGCGTCGGTGGATCTGCAGCGCGTGCAGCGCCTGATTCTGCTCACCGCACGCCACGGACAACTGCAGCCGGCGGATGTGGACGCCGAAGCGGCATTGTTCCTGGACTGCGACATGGCGATCCTGGCCGCACCGGCAGCGGTGTTCGATGCGTATGACGAGGGCATTGCCGCCGAGTACCGCGGGCATGTCCCCAGCCTGCTGTTTCGGCTCAACCGCAGGCGCTTTCTGGCCGGCCTGCTCGAGCGTCCGCGCATCTTCCTGAGCGACTACTTCCATGCGCGCTGCGACGCCGCGGCGCGGGCCAATCTGCGCCGGCGACTGGGGCGCTGACCTGGCACGCTGCGCGCCGTGATTCATCCAGGCGCGGCCGTGGCGCACGCTACAATGCGCGCATGCACGACCGCGCAGCTTCCGATCACGATCCACGCCCGCAGCCACCCGAGCCGCCTGCGCCCAACGAGTGCTGCGAAAGCGGTTGCCCGCTGTGCGTGCACGATCTGTACGCGGAAGACTTGGCGCGCTACCGGCAAGCCTTGGCCGCCTGGGAAGCGCGCCAGCGAGCACATGCGCGATAAGCGAAGCGCCGCGCTTCGCGTGGCCGCCTGGAACGATTATCTTTGAACCACTTTTCCCGATGGTGCGACATGCGACGACTTGAGATGTGGAGCGCGCTCTGCGGCGCGGCGGTGTTGACGCTATCGGGCATGGCGGCTGCGCAGACCATGCAGCCAGTGAGCCACGGCCGCTTCGAGCAGGTGCCGGTGCTGATGCCCAAGGGCGAGCCACAGCGCGTGGTGATCTGGCTGACCGGCACCGGCAACAACGTCAAGCGCCAGACCCAGGCGGAAAGCCTGCGTGCCGATGGCGCGATGGTGGCGATGGTGGATACCGCGCATCTTTACGCGGTGCTGCGCAAGGCCGGCGGTACCTGCGCGTTCTCGGTCGGCGATGTGGAAAATTTCTCGCGCTACGTGCAGGCCTTCTACCACATCCCCACCTACCGCCTGCCGCTGCTGGTCGGCGACGGCGAGGGAGCTGCGCTGGCCTATGCGATCGCGGCGCAAGCCAAGCCGCATGTGCTGGCCGGCGTGCTGACCGACGGGCTCTGCCCGGCGACGGTGTCCGACCAGGCGATCTGCCAGCCGGGCGTGCGCCCGGGCAGCAACACGCTGCTGCCGGTGCCGTTGCAGATTCCCTGGGTGCTTGCCGGCAGCCAGGACAAGCGTTGCCCGGCCGCGGCCGAAGACGGCTTCCTCAAGCAGGTGCCGCAGGCGCGCACGTTCACGCGTTCGGCGCAGGGCGACATCCTGCCGGGCCTGCGCGCGGCGGCACGTTCGCTGGGCGAGCAGAAGGGCGTGGCGCTGCCGCCGCCGCCGGGCGGGCTGGAAGATCTTCCGGTGGTGGAGCTGCCGGCCAAGCCCGATGGCGACAGCGACGACGACACCTTCGTGATCTTCGTCTCCGGCGACGGTGGCTGGGCGGGTCTGGACGAAGAGGTTGCTGATGCCCTGGCCGCGCAGGGCATTCCGGTGGTCGGCCTGGATTCGCTGCGTTACTTCTGGACCGAGCGCACGCCGCAGGGCTTTGCCACCGATCTGGATCGCATCGCGCGTTTCTATGCGCAGCGCTGGCAACGCCAGCGGGTGGTGCTGATCGGCTTCTCGCAGGGCGCGGACGTGTTGCCGGCCGCAATCAACAAGCTGCCGGCGCAGACCAAGCAGAACCTGCGCATGACCGCGCTGTTGTCGGTGGGCAAGCTGGCCGATTACGAATTCCATGTCAGCAACTGGCTGGGCTCGGACGACGAAGGCCTGCCGATCGCGCCGGAAGTGCAGCGGCTGCCCGCTGGCACCACCGTGTGCATCTACGGCCAGGACGACCAGGACGCGCTCTGCCCAAGCCTGCCGGCGCAGGCCGCCAAGCGGGTCGCGCTGCCGGGTGATCATCACTTCAAGGGCGATTACGCGACCCTGGCCAAAGTGATCATGGAGCAGCTACACGCGCTGTCGAAGCCGTAAGCGAGCGCGGCATGTCTGACCTGGTTCGGCCCGACTCCAGGCCGACACAGGTCAACAACCCGGTCGTCACCGTTCGGTTTGGCCCCCCTGCAGCCCAGCAGGCCCCTGCATTTCTTTCCGTAACCGACAGCAACCGGTGGTGCTTGCGCGGGTGCCGGCGTGGGACCTTGAGCGGCATGGATGCCGCGCTAGAGCCTACATGGACGTACTTGCGGCGTGTCCCACGCCGGTACGCGTGCAAGCGCCCTCGGCAGACCGAAGCATTCGCGCGTAAACGAAAGATGTTCTGCACAGATTGATCGGTGTGCGGAGTCGGTCGGCGGCGCGGCGCCGCATCCGGTGTCGGGACACGCCGTGAATCCATCCCTGGAGGCTCGGTGGCGACATCCATGTCGCCACACGGTCCCGCCCCCGGACGCGACACCACGCTCCCAGCGTTGCCACTGCTGATCGGCAAGCAATGCTTTCAAAGCACGTGCGGCTGCCTATGCAGTCTGTGGCCAATGCAAATCGGTGAGCCATCTATCTGCTGCCACGTCGCCGGCGATGGTGACACTTCGAAGGCCCTCCGCATTTCTTTCAGCAACCGACAACAACCGGTGGTGCTTGCGCGGGTGCCGGTGTGGGACCTTGAGCGGCATGGATGCCGCGCCAGAGCCTACATGGACGTACTTGCGGCGTGTCCCACACCGGTACGCGTGCAAGGGCCCGCAGTAGACCGAAGCATTCGCGTGGAACCCCCAGATGCCGTGCGCAAGATTGATCGGTGTACGGGGTCGGTCGGCGTCGCGGCGCCGCATCCGGTGTCGGGACACGCCGTAAATCCATCCCTGGAGGCTCGGTGGCGACATCCATGTCGCCACACGGTCCCGCCCCCGGACGCGGCACCACGCTCCCAGCGTTGCCACTGCTGATCGGCGAGCAATGCCTTCAGGCACACGTGCAGGCGCCCGCAGGCATTCGCGTAAAACCGCAGGTATCGAGCGGCCTTACTCCTGCCGGCCCGGATCCGCCGAGATCAATCGGGTGACATCCAGCAGCGCCGCCGGCAGATGCATGCCACCGGGCGCGACCAGATAACGCGGGCGCCAGGTCGGGGCAAACTTCGACTTGAAGCGGCGCAGGCCGCTGAAGCCATAGAAGCGCTCGCCATGACGTGCGACCAGGCTTGCGAAGCGATTCCAGCGGCCGGCCAGGCGATGCTCGGCCAGGCCCGACAGCGGTGCCATGCCCAGCGAGAAGCGCGTATAGCCGTTGGCTTGCCCCCACAAGAACAGCTCGATGAACAGGAAATCCATCGTGCCCTTGGGTGCCTGCGCGCTGTGCCGCATCAGGTCCACCGACAGCTCGCCGCCGGCCGGCGCCCACCACACATTGGCGAAGGCCACGATTTCGCCCTCCGCCTCGGCCACTGCCACCGGGAAGCGGCGCAGGTAGTCCGCATCGAAGCTGCCCAGCGAGAAGCCCTTCTCTTCGCCGGACTTTTCTTCCAGCCATTGTTCGGACACTTCGGACAGGCGCGGCAGTACTGCGTCCACCTGTTCGGGCTGCAGCATGCGGAAGGTCAGGCCGCCGCGCTTGCCGCGGTTCCAGGCCTGGCGCAGATCGGCGCGGTCGCGGCCTTCCAGGGTGAAGCCTTCCAGCGGCACGATCGCCTCTTCGCCCAGTTTGACCAGGGTCAGGCCCATGTCGAGATAGGTCTGCCAGTATTTTTCGCCGACCTGGTAGAACACCGGGCGCAGGCCCATATGGTCGGCCTCCTCGCGGAAGCGCCAGATCAGGGCGCGCGCGACCTCCGGCGGGCCGACCGGGTCGCCCATCGAGATCAGCGAGCCACCGTAACGCTGCATCATCACAAACCCGCGGCCCTGCTCGTCGAGCAGGAAGGCCTTGTCGCCGGTCAGCGCCAGACATGCCTGGGTGTCGGTGCTGATGGCCAGGATCGGCGCCAGCGTCTGCAGGGTCTGCGCATCGGCGGACGGCATCGGGCGGCGGCCGCCACGCAGCAGGCGCGCCATGCCGAACACGATCACGCCCACGCACAGGATCAGCGCCGCGCGCAGCGCGCGTGGCGCGTTGGCCGAGGTGGCGAATTCCCACCACAGGTCGTTGCTGTATTCGACGTGGCTGTAGACGAAGAACAGCAGCCAGAACGTGGCCACCAGCACCAGGCCGAGGTTGCTCAGCCAGCGCCACGACCAGGCTTCGTCCAGCAGCGCGCCCTGGCGGTAGAACTCGCGGCGTGCCGCCCACAGCGCCACTGCGGCCAGTGCCGCCGACAACGACACCGAGATATGGCTGCCGCGCAACAGCGACAGCGGCGGCAGCAGGATGCACACGCCCAGCGCCAGCACCCAGGCCGCATGGCTGCGCCGTTGCAGGCCCTGGCCGATCAGCAGCAGCACCATGCCGCCCAGGCTGACCAGCAGGTGCGAGGTTTCGATCAGCGGCAGCGGCGCCACTTCCTGGCGCGCGCGCGGAGTGGGCAAGGTGCCGTCGATGACCAGCGCCGCGCCCACCGCAAACACCGCCAACGCCAGGATCTGCGGCAACCACGGGCGCAAGGCCTTCCATACCGTGCGTGCGGTGCTGGCGCTGGCGCGCACCGGTGCGCCCAGGCCGGAGGCTGCCGCCATCGCCACCGAGATCAGCAGCGGCACGATGTAGTAGGTAACCCGGTAGGCCAGCGCGGCGGCCAGCACCGCGGCGGGGGTGACATGCGGAAGCAGCTTGAGCAGGCTCCACTCGAACACGCCCAGGCCGGCCGGCACCGTGGAGATCAGCCCGGCGACCACCGCCACCAGCCAGATGCCGATAAACCCGAAGTAGCCGGTACCCGGGTCCGGCGGCAGCAGCACGTAGAACGCGGCGGCGGCCAGGCCCAGCTCGACCACGCTCAGCGCGGTCACGCCCAGGACCGTGGTGCGGTCGGGCAGCCAGAAGCGATGACTGCGGATCCCGAATTCGCGGCCCTGTCTGCCGACCAGCCCCAGCATCGCGACGTAGCCGACCAGCAAGGCGATGCCGGCGATGCGGATGCCTTCTGCGGTGATCGGCAAGGCACGTGCAGCCGCTTCCGGTTCCAGCAGCAGCGCCAGGCCAAGCAACACCCAGGCGCCGAAGACGAAGCCCAGCGTGCTCATCAGCACCACCTGGCCGATCTCGGCCAGGGTCAGCCCGACGCTGCCATAGCCGCGCAGGCGGACCGCGCCGCCGGTCAGTGCGGCAAAGCCCAGCGTCTGCCCCACCGCATGCGCCATGAAGGCGGTGATGCCCACGCGCGCCGGATGCAGCCGCTTGCCGGTGCGCTTGAGCCCGACCCAGTCAAAGCCCACCAGGCAGGCGTAGCTGCTCAAGCCCAGCAACAGGGTGAGCGCGATCTGGCCGGCACCCAGGGCGCGGAAGGCCTGGCGGATCTGCCGATAGCCATGGTCGGTGAATTGCCCCGACAGCGCGTGCAGCGCCATTGCCAGGATTGCCAGGCTGATGATCACCGGCAAGGCGCGGCGCCACCCGCTGGCCGGCGCTTGGGAAGACACGGAGGTATCCGTCATGAGGGAAACGGGATCTGCTGAAGGGGAAGAAGGGCACATGCACGGTGCGTGCCGCGCGGGCGGTTGCTCTGCATGGGACGGTCGGTGTCAAGGTACATGCAGGGTGATCGCACGGATGCCGAATGAGGTGAACGCAGGGTTCGGTCGCGCCGACAGGTGTCGGCTCAGGACGGCCGCGCGCATCATAGGGCATCGCCGCGCCCGCGTGCCGCAGGAGACCGACATGGACACGATGACCGTTGCAACACAGACAGGCTGCTGATGGAAGATCAACACAACAGCGGCACTGTGATGCCACCCGGGTCGGCCTGCCCGCCACGCTGGGCCGGGCAGGCCGGCGCAGTCGCCGCCTGCATGGGCCTGGCCTTCATCGCCTTGATCCTGCTGCTGCAATCGCTGCGCGGCGATCTGGACTGGATCGACGCACAGCTGAGCGCGTATCTGCACGGTGCCTACGGCCTGCTGCTGCGCACGGCCTATTGCGTGCTGGCTGCGGCGATGGCGTGGATGGCGCTGGGCCTGCATGCGGCACTTGCACCGCCCGCGCGCAGCCGCGCCGTGGTGGGGCTGTTCTGGGCGGCGGCGGTGGGCCTGTGCATGGTGTCGATCGGCGATAGCTGGATGCCGGAGCTGGCGCCCGACGCGGCCGTGCCGGTGCACCTGCTCTCGGCCGACATGACGTTTCTGTGCGTGATCGCGGCGGTATTGCTGCAGTCCTGGTACTTCCGCCGCGACCGGATGTGGCAACGCCACTTCGCCGCCGCGTTCGGCCTGGGGCTGTGCGCATTTGCGGTGTTGCTGTTCCACGTCACGGTCACCGGCGCGCCGCTGGGCATCAGCCAGAAGAGCGCCATCGTGTTGATCGTGGCCTGGATGGTGCGGGTGGGGGCGTGGTTGGCGCAGCACGTGCGCGCCGGGGCTGCACGTTTGCCGCATTCGCGGGACAATGCCCGGGTCAATCAACCGTAGGAAGTCTGAAAATGCTGCAGCGATTCGATGCGGGTCCGCGGATGTCGGAAATGACCGTCCATGGCGGCGTGTGCTACCTGGCAGGCCAGATTGCCGAAGACACCAGCCAAGACATCACCGGGCAGACCCGCCAGGTGCTGGGCGAAATCGACCGGCTGCTCGCGCAGGCGGCCAGCGACAAGACCAAGATCCTGCGTGCGGAAATCTTCCTGGCCGACATCGCCGATTTCGACGGCATGAACAAGGCCTGGGACGAATGGGTGCCGCACGGCTTCACCCCGGCGCGGGCCACGGTCGAAGCCAGACTGGCGCGGCCGGAATGGAAGGTGGAAATCGTGATCACCGCCGCGGCGAGCTGATCGCAACGCGGCGCGCGGCACGATCGCGCGCCGACGTCGCGTCATCTGCGCATATGCGCTCGGACATGCAGCGCAGCGTTGGTGGACGACAGCGGCGAAGAACCGCTCACACGTTTGCTTGGCAGGACCGCCAGCGCGCTTGTCGGCGCACCCCATGCGTGGAACGCCGACATGTCGCGCTTCACTTACGCGGGCCGCCTCGTCGTTTCGATGCGCGCGCGTGCGTAATCAGCGTTTGACGAAGCGGTAATGCGCCACGCCCCATTCGCGGCCCTGGTCGTAACCGAACAGCTCGGCGCAGGCCAGCCAGAACATCCGCCAGCGCTGCCACCAGCGCTGCGCATCGTCGCCATAGGTCTGCCGCAGTAGCGGCATGATCTGCTGGCGGTGGCGGTCCTGGTTTTCCAGCCAGGCGTTGGCGGTTTTTTCGTAATGCTCGCCCGATAGCACCCAGCGCTGTTCGATGACCACGTCCTGCTGGAAATGCAGCAGGGTATCGGCCGCCGGCATCAGCCCGCCGGTGAAGAAATGCCGTCCCATCCAGTTGTCTTCGCCGGCCACTTCGAACGGGTAGGCCAGGTCGCGGTGGCAGAAGATATGCACGAACAGCTTGCCGCCTGGCGCCAGCCAGCTGCCGACGCGCGCCAGCAGCTCGCGGTAGTTGCGCATGTGTTCGAACATCTCCACCGACACCACGCGGTCGAAGTTGCCCGGCGGCAGCGCCAGCGCGTTGACGTCGGCGGTGATGACCTGCACGTTGCTCAATCCGCGCACCCGGCACTGCTCCAGGATGTGCGCGCGCTGCGGACGCGAGTTGGACACCGCGGTGATGGTGGCGCCGGGATAGCGCTCGGCCATCCACAAGGTCAGCGAGCCCCAACCGCAGCCCAGCTCCAGAATGCGTTGGCCATCGGCCAGTTCGGCGCGCTCGCCGTACAGCGCCAGCATGCGTTCTTCGGCCGCATCCAGATCCGGCGTGGTGGCGTCCCAGTAGCAGCTGCTGTACTTGAGCCGGCGGCCCAGGCACAGGGTGAAGAACTGCGGCGGCAATTCGTAGTGCTGGCGATTGGCGGCATCGGTTTCGATCGCGATGGCGCTGGCACGCAGGCTGTCGATGAAGGCGCGTTGGCGCTCGCCGCTGGCGTCGGCACCGCCGGTACGCTCATCGCGCAGACGTTGCGCACACAGCCGGCGGATGCCGTAACGCAGTGCGGCGTCGGGGAGCACGCCGGATTCGGCCAGCCGGGTGGCGAAGGATTCTTCGGGCAGCGAGGAGGGCGGGATGGTGACAGTGGACATACGACTCTCCAGGCGACTCAGGACGAAGGGGGAAGTGGGAAAAACGCGCTGGTGCTGCGCTGGTATTGCGCGTAGTCCTCACCACGCGAGCGCAGCGCCTGCTGCTCGGTGTAGGGAATGCCGGTAAAGCGATACAGGAATACGAACATCACCACCGGCCCGAGCGCAGCCAGGGCAAGCGGCCACGGCCCGGCACCGACGGCCAGCGCCAGATAGGCGAACCAGTGCACGAACTCGAAGAAGTAGTTGGGATGGCGCGAATACCGCCACAATCCGCTGCGGCAGGTGACGCCGCGATTGGCCGGGTTGGCCTTGTGCGCAGACAGTTGCCGGTCGGCCAGGGCTTCGCCACCGACCGCGATCAACCACACCGCAATCGCCAGCGTGCTCCACGCGCTCCAGGCCGGAGTCGGATTGCTGGCAGCGGCCAGAAACGGCACACAAAACAGCACCACGACCACCGCCTGCGCCAGGAAGAAGCCCAGGAATTTGCGTTGGTCGCCGTTCCAGTGCTCGCGCAGGGCGCGATAACGGCCATCTTCGTGCGGGTCGCCGAACACGCGCACGCCCAGATGCAACGCCAGGCGCGCGCCCCAGACACCGCCGAGCACGCCGACCAGCACGCGCGGCAGCAGCGCGCCATCGGACATCCACGCGCAATACGGCGCCGCCACCGCCAGGCACGCGGCCCACAGCACGTCGACCGGGCCGGCATTGCCGCTGCGGCGTTGCCACAGCCAGCCGACCACCATCACCACGCTCGCAAACACGCCCACATGCAGCAGCGGCCAGGCATTCATTGCAGTTCTCCCCTCAGGTGTTCAGGCGATGGTCGCGCGAGGCGGCGTGCATACAGCGACAACAGACCGCAGGCCACGCCCCAGCCGATGCCGACCGCGACCGCCGCATGCAGCTGCGGCGGCTGGAATTGCACCGCCTGCCAGCTGCGTTGCGCCAACCAGTACGAAAACGGCCCGAAGATCGCGCCCAGCAGCACCGCCAGCCACGGCCGCTGCATCACCGACGCCAGCGAATGATTGAGCGTGAGCGCAAAGCCCAGCCACAACGCCAGGATCCAGGCCGGCGCCAGCAGGGTGCCCGGCCACGGCGCGGCATAACGCACCCAGCCTGCGGCGGCCAGCGTGGTGTCCAGCAGCAAGCCCAGCGACAGCGCGGCGACCAGCAATTGCAGATCGCCCGGCGCACGCCGCGACGGCCACAGCTGATACAGCGCGAACAGCGCCAGCACCAGCAGGGTGGGCCAGATGCGCGCATGCGCAGCGGCGCTGACGGCCACCAGCCACAGCACCTGCAGGCCCAGATAGTTGCCGAGCTGCTTCATGCGTCAACGGGAAGGCCGGGCACGAACTGCGGCGGGCGTGCGCCCGGCTTGCTCAGCCATAGATGCACATCGCCGATCGAGCGTTCCAGGAAACCGGCTTCGCAATAGGCCAGATAGAACTCCCACATGCGGATGAAGCGCTCGTCATAGCCGAGCGCGCGCACCTGCGGCAGCTGCGCCATGAAGCGCTGCCGCCAGGCGCGCAGCGTCAACGCATAGCTCGGCCCGATGTCTTCCAGGTTGAACAGGCGCAGGTCGCTGGCGCGTGCGATCGCGCCGGTCATCGCCGCCACCGACGGAATGAAGCTGCCGGGGAAGATGTGCCGCTTGATGAAGTCCACCGAGCGCAACGCCTGCGCATAGCGATGGTCTTCGATGGTGATGGCCTGGATCAGCGCCTCGCCATCGTCGGCCAGCAGGCTGCCGACCTTGGCGAAGTAGGTGTCCAGATACTGATGGCCGATCGCCTCGATCATCTCGATCGACACCACCCGGTCGTAGCGGCCGTCCAGATCGCGGTAGTCGCGCAGCAACACGGTGACCCGGTCGCTCAGGCCGGCCGCGGCGATGCGCTGGGTCGCCAGTTCGAACTGCTCGCGCGAGATGGTGGTGGTGGTGACGCGGCAGCCATGCTCGCGTGCGGCGTGCAGCGCAAAGCCTCCCCAGCCGGTGCCGATTTCCACCACATGGTGTTGCGGGCCGAGCCGCAGTTTCTGGCAGATGCGTTCCAGCTTGCGTGTGGCTGCGCGCTCCAGGGCGGCCTCGCCCTGGGCTTCTTCGCCCTCGACGAAGATCGCCGAGGAATACATCAGGTTCTCGTCCAGGAACAGGCGGAACAACGGGTTGCCCAGATCGTAATGCGCGGCGATGTTGCGCCGGCTGCCGCTGCGGGTATTGCGTGCGAACGCATGCAGGCTGCGCATCGCCCAGCCGCCCAGCCGCGCGGTGCCGGTCTCCATCGCATCCAAGCGCTCGCGATTGCGCAGCAGCAGGCGCATCAATGCGACCAGATCGTCGCATTGCCATTGCCCGTCCATGTACGACTCGCCGGCACCGACGCTGCCGTTGAGCGCGGCCTGGCGATAGAAGCCGGGGTCGATGACGCGCAACTGCATCTGCAGCGCATCCGCACCACTGGCGTTGCCGAGGGTGGTGACGCCATCGGCTTCGTGCAGCTGCAACTGTCCATCATGCAGCTCGCCGAGCGTAGCCAGCAGGCGCTTGCGCAATAGGCGGTCCGTCCAGGAAGCCGCGCGCGGCGCAGCGGTGTCGGGCAGGGACGTGGCGTTCATCGGGGTTCTCGCACAGGCGGATGAGGGTGATCGTGGACGGGGTTGCCGCGCAGCCACAGGCGCAGGGCCTGCCAGTGGATGGCCAGCACCACCTGCACGGTCATCAAGGGGTAGGCCAGCAGCGTGCGCGCCAGGGTGCGTGCGTTGAGCGGCTGGCGTTGCAGAACCAGGGTGGCATCGAAGCGGCGCGTGCCGCGCTCGCTGCCTGCGCCACCGGCGTCAGGATGAGCGGCCGGCGTATCGCCGCCGGGTGCATCCAGCACCTGCATATGCACGCGTAATTGCGCATCCGGCACACTGAAACGCCAGTCGTACTGGTGCTGCATGCCCATGAACGGCGAGACATGGAAGCGCTTGTCGAAGCGCCAGGCATGCACGTCGCGATGCGTGCGCGCCTGCGCGACCGGCAGCACGTAGGTGTGGCGCTGCTGCCAGGGCGTATTGGTGATTTCCGCAACGATCCAGCGCAGGCCACCGTGGCGATCGAAACAGTAGTAGAAGCTGACCGGATTGAACACATGGCCGAAGTAGCGCAGATGCGTGAGCAGGCGGATCGCGCCATCAGGGCGCTCGCCGGTCTGGGTCTGCACGCAATCGCGCACGGCCTGGTCCAGCGGAACGTTTGGATCGCCGAGATAATCGCTGCGCCGGAACTGCGCCAGGTTGGCGCGCCCCACCGACCACAGCCAACGGCGGGCAAACACCGCATCGAGCTCGGACAGATCCAGGTACATCAGGAACAGCCGGTAGCGGAACGCCAGCGCCCTGGGCGCGAACCGACGGTGCCGCACCCAGCCGGTGTAGATCGCGCTGCGCAGTGTGCCGGCCACGCTGCCGGCACCGCTGTCCTCGCCCGGAGGCAGCGGTACCGCATCGGAGCTGGCTTCGCGCAGCAGCTGCATCACCAGTCCACTCCCAGGCCACGGGCCACGTCCACGCCGCTGCGCAGGCCGTCCTCATGGAAGCCGAAGCCCCATGCCGCGCCGGCAAACCAGGTGTGCTGCAGGCCCTGGATCTCGGCCTTGCGCGTCTGCGCGGCGAGCGCGGCGGCGTTCTGTACCGGGTGGCGGTAGCGCATGCGCCGCAGCACCTTGTCCGGAGCGATGTCGTGGTCGCGATTGAGGCTAACGATGAACGGCTGCGGCGCTTTGATCGACTGCAGGGCGTTCATCCAGTAACTGACCGTGCACGGCGCCTGCGGGTCGGCCGGCACATGCGCATTCCACGCTGCCCAGGCGCGGCGGTCGCGCGGCAGCACGCTGGCGTCGGTGTGCAGGACGGTGTCGTTGTCCTGGTAGGTGATGCCGCCCAGGATCTGCTGCTCGGCCGCTGTGGCATCGCTGAGCAAGGCCAGGGCATCGTCGGCATGGCAGGCCAGCACCACGTTGTCGAAGTGCTCCTCGCCACGCAGGGAGCTGAGCACCACGCCGTTGGGCGCGCGCCGGATCGCATGCACCGGCGTGGACAGGCGCTCGAGCACCTGCCAGCGCCGACGCAGCGCACGCACATAGCTGTTGGAGCCGCCGCGCACCACCTGCCACTGCGGACGCCCGCTGAGCTGCAGCATGTGGTGATTGGCCATGAAGCCGATCAGCTGGCCCATCGGGAATTCGAGGATGCGTTGCGAGGGCGATGACCACAACGCCGAGGCCATCGGCACCAGATGCTGGTCGCGAAACGCGTCCGAGTACCCATGCCGCTGCAGATACGCGCCCAGCGTGCTGAAGCGCTCCTCGCTGTGCAGCACTGCCGGTGCCTGCCGGTAGAAGCGCCGCAGGTCGGCCAGCATGCCCCAGAAGCGCGGGCTGAGCAGGTTGCTGCGCTGGCAGAAGAGCCCGCCCAGGCTGCCGGCGTTGTATTCGAGCCCGCTGCGCGCATCGTGCACCGAGAAGCTCATCGTGGTCGGCTGCGCGGCCACGTCGAGCTCGGCGAACATGCGCGTGAGCAGCGGATAGTGCTGCGGGTTGAACACGATGAAGCCGCTGTCCACCGCATAGCGCTGGCCGTCCAGCTGGATGTCGTGTGTATGCGTGTGCCCGCCCAGATAATCGGCGGCCTCGAACAAGCTGACCTCGTAGCGGCGCGACAACAGCCACGCTGCGCCTAGGCCGGCGATTCCGCTGCCGACCACGGCAATCCTGCCCTCGCTCATCGGCTCACCCGCTCGGCACGTTGGGTGAGCGATTTCGGCATCGGCTTGAGGTCCCACACCAGGCCCACCCACGACATCGCGGTGAGCCCGTACCAGGTGACGTCGTACTCCCACCAGCGCAGGCCCTGGCGCGCCGAGCCGGGAAAGAAGTGGTGGTTGTTGTGCCAGCCTTCGCCGAAGGTGAGCAGCGCCAGCAGCCAGTTGTTGCGGCTGTCGTCGCGGGTGTCGAAGCGCCGGCTGCCGAAGCGGTGCGCCAGCGAATTGATGGTGAAGGTGGCATGGAACAAGGCCACGGTGGAGATCACAAAGCCCCACACCAGCAGCTGCGCACCGTTGGTCTTCAACGCGGGCGCGGCAACCGCCAGCCAGTCGCCGAGCAGGTACAGCCCGATCGCCAGCAGCACCGGCATCACGATGTCGAAGCGGTCCAAAAAGCGCAGCTCGGCAAAGCGACGCAGGTCGGGGATGACCTCCCAATCGGTGCGGAAGTTGCGCGGGGTCAGGAACCAGCCGGTGTGGCTCCACCAGAAGCCGTGCTGCGCCGGCGAATGCGGATCGCGGCCGGTGTCGGTATGGCGGTGATGGTTGCGATGATGCGCGGCCCACCACAGCGGCCCGCGCTGCACGCAGGTGGCGCCGATGGCCGCGAACAGGAACTGCAGCACGCGCGAGGTCTTGAACGCGCGGTGCGAGAAATAACGGTGATAGAACCCGGTCAGCGCGAACATGCGTAGCGCGTACAAGGCCACCGCCATGCCGACCGCGAACCAGGACGCACCGACCCAGAACACCGCCAGGCAGGCCAGGTGCAGCGCGATGAAGGGCAGGGCGCGCAGCCAGTCGATGCGGTCTGCGCGTGCTTCGTCCAGCGGCTCGTCGGTTTGCGAATCCACCCAACGACGCAGGCTGCCGGTGCGTGCTGCGAGCCACCCGCGACGGCGGGTGTCGGCAGGCTGCGGCGGCGCGGCATGTGGGTCAAAGCCAGTACTCGGCACGCGTGGTTCTCCGTGTGTAGTCGTGACCCTTTACGGACGCCGCCGGCAAACAGATGCACCAGCCGGTTTGATCGTCGCATGCGTGCGCACAGTTGGCGTGCCGGTGCGAACGAATCGCGCAATTGCGCACACATTCAACGGCGCACGCCAGGGTCGAGGCGGATGAGGCTGTTGCCTGGAGGCCGCCGCCTGCGACGTGGTCGCAGGCGGCGTCAGGCGCGCCGGATCAGGGCGCCATTGCCAGTGTGCTGATGCCGCCCTTGGCCACCACGGTCCCGGTGGCAATGCCGCCCGGTGCGCCGCCTGGCGGCTCCAGCGTGACGGCCAGGATGGCCTCGTTGCTGAGCATGGGCATCAGCTGATCGGGAATCTGCGCGCGGCGTGCCCGCTGGTCGTCGAAGGTACCCATCGAATGGGCCTTGCCGTCCGGCGTGATCAGCCACAGCTCGGGCACCTTGTCGGCGGTGGCGGTGCGATCCAGCGGCGTCACCGTGATGGTGTGCTTGTCGGCATCCATCAAGGCGACATAGCCCGGACGGCCGTCTTCGGTGGCCAGCGTGGAGGTCATCGCGATGCCGGTCGCCGGCGCGGTGGTGGTTGCAGGCGGCGTCACCGGTGTCTGTACCACCGGGCCGGTGCCCGGCGGCGGCTGCACCGCTGCCGGCGGCGTGCGCAGGTTCAGCAGCGCCAGCACGCAGACCGCGGCAGTGGCCAGGCCAGCGGCGCTTGCCCAGCGCCAGAACCGCACGCTGTTCCACACCGCTGGCTTTGGCGTGCCTGACGGCGGCGCTGCCGATGGCGCGGAGGCCACCGCATGCAACGGCGTATCGAAGCCCAGCGTCTGGCGGATGCGTGCCCAGACCTGGCCGGGCGGCGTCACTGCGGCGATCTCGTCCAGCAACGGCGCCAGATGTTCCTGCCACTGCGTCACCGCCTGGGCGAACTGGCCGTCGGTGGCGACGCGTTGTTCGGCAGCCAGGCGCTGGTCGGCACTGAGCAGGCCCAGCACGTATTCGCCGGCCAGCACGTCGCGCGGCGGTTCCTGGTCAATGGGAAAGGGCGTGCTCATCGTTCCAGACATGCCTTGAGTTTGGCCAGGCCGCGGCGGATCCAGCTCTTGACCGTGCCGATCGGTGTGTCGGTGCGCGCGGCGAGTTCTTCGTAGGTAATGCCATCGAAGAACGCGGTGCGGATCAATTCGCTGCGCGGCGGCTCCAGCTCGGCCAGGCAATGGTCGATGCGGCGACGCGTGCTGGCGCGCTCGGTGCGCTCCAGCGGCGAGGCATCGCCGGCGCGCAGTTCGCCGGCATCGTCCAGCGCCACGTTGCGGCGTTGCGGTGCATTGGCGCGCAGATGATCGATGGCCTTGTTGCGCGCGATCATCGCCAGCCAGGTGAGCCCGCGTGCACGGGCGGGATCGAACTGCCCGGCCTTGTGCCAGATCAGCGTGAACACGTCCTGCAGCACCTCTTCGGCTTCGGCACGTTGCGGGATCATGCGCAGGCAGACCCCGAACAGTTTCGGCGAGGTCTGCCGGTACAGCGCTTCGAAGGCATGCCGGTCGCCGCCCGCGGTTGCGGTCAGCAGTCGTCCGGTTTCATCGTCGTCGTGGCCAGGGATGGCACTCATGCGGTCGGGCGTTGTCTGAGGTGGGGGCGATGCTACCGGACTGTGCTGACGCTGTCCTTCACTTGCGCTGAAACCACAGCAGCACTGCCGCGAGCAGCAGCAGGATCTCGACGCCTGCCAATGCCACCGTGGGTGCGGAGACCGGCCACAGGCGCGCCAGCGAGACGCTGCGGAACAGCACGATCGGCACGTAGAACGCGAGTGCGACCAGCAGGCCGGTGCGCGGTTGATCGATCCAGGCGAAGTAGCCGAACAGGAACGCCATGCCCAGCTGCAGGCCGCCATAGATGACCAGGTATTCCGATTGCCCGGCCGGCGAGAGCTGGGTGTAACCCACGGCATTGGCGGTCTTGGCCGGCGAGAGCGTGCACCAGATTGCCAGGACGACGTAGAGCACTGCGTTGATCCAGAGGTAGGCCTTGGCCATGGCGATGGTCCTGTATGGGGAAGAAGTGACCGGGCCGTTGTACGCAACCGCGTGTGGTCGAACGTGAAGATGGCAGGTGTCTGGTTCACGGGGCGCTGCAGCTCTTGGCCAGCGGCTGCTCGCGCGCCTGGCGCAGTTCATCGGCGCCGACGGCACGCGCAGCGGTGTCCGGAAAAACGATGCGTACGTGCGGATAGCGGCCACGCGCGTCGCGCAGGTTGCCCACGCCACGGAACTGCAGCAGGCGCTTGTCGGCGATGGAATAACGCACTTCGAGCGAGGGCACCGCCGCGCCGTACCAGGCATCCAGGCTCAAGCGAAACCGCCGCTCGCCGCCGGTATCGCCGATACGCTCGACACGAAACGCCAACTGGCGTTGCAGGCTGGGCAGCACGAAGTCCACGCGTTGCGGCGCGCTGGCGAGCGCCTCCCAGTTGTTGCGCAGGTAGGCATCGAAGCCGGCATCGATCACGCGTGGGCCGTCGTCGGCCGGCAATGGCGTGCGCTGCTCGGCCTTGCCGGGCTCCTGCTGGAACATCTCGCGCACGCCGTTGCGTTGCCGCACGCCCTGGCGATAGCCGTCGCGGCCGTCGATCAGGCTGAAGTCGGGCGAGCTGCCGCCGCCATCGACCTGCTTGCGCGCGAACGGGCGCCCATCCGGGCAGCGATACAGCACCACGCGTCCGCCATCGTCGAGCAGCCAGTGCGACTCGCGATAGCGCAACGCGCCGCTGTCGCCATCGAAGGCATCGCCATCTACGCGGGTGACCGCAGCCGCACTCAGTGGCAGGCCGCCCAGCACCAGCAGCAGCAACGGCGGAATCGGCCGGCAGACGGTGGCGAGCGCGGCAACGGCGGCGGCGAATGGGCGCATCGGCGGATTCCTCGATGGGAGTGCCTACCAATACGAGCGCATCCGCAACACGGATGCGCCGGACGCGTCAGGACGTTCCTGACAAACAGGGCGTCGTTGGCGGCCGGTGCCGTTGGTCAGGGATCGCGTCGCGGTGAGATGCGCGCAACGCTGGCAGGCGTTGCGTTTGACGCGGCATGCCGCCTCGCCAGCCGCTCAGCTGCCTGGGTGCAGCGCGATGCAGTCCACCGGGCAGGCCGGCAGGCACAG
This sequence comes from Xanthomonas sp. WHRI 8393, assembly GCF_040203315.1. NCBI lineage: Bacteria > Pseudomonadati > Pseudomonadota > Gammaproteobacteria > Lysobacterales > Lysobacteraceae > Xanthomonas > Xanthomonas sp. WHRI 8393. The sequence goes on from NZ_JBEGGL010000002.1 coordinate 315,671, forward strand.
CTCGCAACCGGTGCACAGCGCGGCGATCACCGTATGCATGTGCTTGGCGCCGCCGACGATGGCGTCCACCGGGCAGGCCTGGATGCATTTGGTGCAGCCGATGCAGTCGGCCTCCACGATCCAGGCCACCTGCGGCGGCGTGTGGCTGCCACGGCTGCGATCGTACGGGCGTGCCGGACGCTGCAGCACGTGCGCCAACGCGCGTGCCCCGGCGTCGCCGCCGGGCGGGCAGTGATCGACATCGGCCTGGCCGTTGGCCATGGCGTGCGCATACGGGCGACAGCCGTCGTAGCCGCACTGGCCGCACTGGGTCTGCGGCAGCAGGCGGTCGAGGCGTTCGACCAGATCGGGCGATGAGGCGGGCGTTGCGATGTGCATGTCAGTGCAGCAGGTTGCCGCGATACCAGCGCTGCTGCGCCAGCGCCAGCATCGGCTTGTCCTCGCGGCTGTCGCCGTAGGCATGCACGCATGCGTAGTGCGACAGGTCGTAGCGCAGGCGGATCTGCGCAGCCTTGTGCGGGCCGCAATCGCCGTCTGCATAGCGCCCGCTCAGCACGCCGGCGTGGTGTCCCAGCTTGTTGCAGATCAACGACAGGCCATGCTGGGCGCACCACGGCTGCAGATACAGGTCCAGCGATGCCGACACCAGCACGACTTCATGCCCCTGTGCCTGGTGCCAGTCGATGCGTCGCATCATCTCGGCGCGCAACATCCCGGGCAATGCGTTGCGTGCATGGTCAGCCCCATGGGCGGCCATCTCGTCCAGCGAGCGACCACTGAAGACCAGGCGCGTGACGCGCGCACGCAAGGCGTGTGCGGAGACCAGCCCGATCCGATAGCCGAACACCCAGAGACCGGCCTGCCATTTCGCCGTCGCCAGCTGCGCAGGCGTCGCCACCTTGCGCAGGAAGCGCGCATAGCTGTCGCAGGTGGTGATGGTGTGGTCGAAGTCGAACAGGGCCAGGTGCATGGGGGCGGGGATTGGGGAGTTGGGAGTGGGGATTGGTTGGAGGCGTGGTGTCTGTTCCTTCTCCTTTCGGGAGAAGGTGCCCCGCAGGGGCGGATGAGCGGTCGGGCCAGGCACGCGTGTCAGGTCTCCCTCAACAATCAGCTCCGGCTTTTACGAATCCCGAATCCCGATTCTCCAATCCCGCCCCCCAATCCCGCCTCACCGCACCGGCATCCCCGGCTGCGCACCACTATCGGCGTCCAGCAGTGCCAGCGCGCCGCCGTCGAAGCCGGCCGACAGGATCATGCCTTCGCTGATGCCGAAGCGCATCTTGCGCGGGGCCAGGTTGGCGATGAACACCACGCTGCGGCCGACCAGCGCTTCCGGCTCGCCATAGCTGGCGCGGATGCCCGAGAAGATCTGGCGCTTGCCCAGTTCGCCGGCATCCAGTTCGAAGCGCAGCAGCTTGTCCGAGCCTTCCACGAATTCGCACACCAGCACCTTGCCGATGCGCAGGTCGAGCTTGGCGAAATCGTCGATGCCGATGAGGTTGGAAGTGGCGGTCGGGGATTGGGGATTGGCAACGGCCGCCGGTTTCGTCTCGGCCTTAGACGGGGCGGGCTTGGCGGTAGTGACAGCGGGTGCCGCAGGTGCGGCCATGGTGTCTTTTGAAGCGTCGGTCATGGCGTCGATCAGTTTGGGGTCGATACGGGTGAACAGGGCGGTGTAGGGCTGGATCACGTGGGTGGTCAGCGGGCGGGCGACGTCTTCCCAGCTGGTCATCGGTGCCGACAGGAAGGCTTCGGCCTCGGCACAGGTGCGCGGCAGGATCGGCTTGAGCGCGGCCACCAGGATCCGGAACAGGTTCAGGCCCTGCGTGCACACCGATTGCAGTTGCGCATCGGCGCCGTCCTGCTTGGCGATCACCCACGGCTTGGTGTCGTCGATGTACTTGTTGGCCTCGTCGGCCAGCGCCATGGTCTGGCGGATCGCGCTGGCCGCATCGTTGCGCTCGTAGGCCTCGCGGATCGGCGCCAGCGCGGCGACGAAGCGGTCGTACTGTGCCGGGTCGGGCAGGGCGTCGGCCAGCTTGCCGTCGAAGCGCTTGCCGATGAAGCCGGCGCAGCGGCTGGCCAGGTTGACGAACTTGCCGACCAGATCCGCATTGACCCGCGCGATGAAATCGCCCAGGTTGAGGTCCAGGTCGTCCACGCCGCCGGACGACTTGGCCGCGAAGTAGTAGCGCAGCGCCTCCGGTTCCAGGCCCACGTCCAGGAAGGTCCGCGCCATCACGAAGGTGCCGCGCGACTTGGACATCTTGGCGCCGTCCACGGTGAGGTAGCCGTTGACGTGCAGCCGGGTCGGCGCGCGATGGCCGGTGCCGTGCAGCACCGCCGGCCAGAACAGGCCGTGGAAATTGACGATGTCCTTGCCGATGAAGTGATGCAGCTCGGTCTGCGTGCCGGCCACCAGATGCGCATCGAAGTCTTCGCCCATCTGCGCGCACAGCGTCTTGAAGCTGCACAGGTAGCCGATCGGCGCGTCCAGCCACACGTAGAAATACTTGCCCGGCTGGCCGGGAATCTGGAAGCCGAAATACGGCGCATCGCGCGAGATGTCCCAGGCGCGCAGGCCGCCTTCGGTGTCCAGCCATTCCTTGAGCTTGGCCTTGACCCCGGGCAGCGCCACATCGCCGGCCAGCCACTCGCGCAAAAATCCATCGAAATGGCCTACTTCGAAGAAGAAATGCTCCGAGTCGCGCAGCTCCGGCGTGGCGCCGGAGATCACCGATTTGGGCTCCTTCAGCTCGGTCGGCGCGTAGGTGGCGCCGCAGACCTCGCAGTTGTCGCCGTACTGGTCGGCGCTGCCGCAGTTGGGGCAGATGCCCTTGATGTAGCGATCCGGCAGGAACATGCCCTTTGCCGGGTCGTAGAACTGCGCCACCGAGCGGCGGCTGATGTGACCGGCGGCCTCGAGCTTTGTGTAGAAGGCTTCGGTGAGCGCGCGATTGACCGGCGAATTGGTCGAATCGTAATGATCGAAGGTCACCCCGAACGCGGCGAAATCGCGCTCATGGCTGGCCTGGATGTTGGCGATGAAGGCTTCCGGGGTGACCCCGGCCTTTTCGGCGGCGAGCATGATCGGCGTGCCGTGGGTGTCGTCGGCGCAGACGAACCAGGTCTTGTCGCCGCGCAGCCGGCGTGCGCGCACCCAGATGTCGGCCTGGATATAGCCGACCAGATGGCCAAGATGCAGCGGCCCGTTGGCGTAGGGCAGGGCGGTGGTGACGAGTGCGGTGCGGGTCATGGCAGGCGTAATGCGGGGGACAGCCGATTATCGCATTAGTCGGGAGCAGGGATTGGAGCTGGGAATCGGGAATCGGGATTGGGGAATCGGTCAAAGCAGGGTCATGCGGCCGTGTTGTCAAGGCGCGCCGGTGTTTGGGCACGCATGTAGCGTCAGGATGGAGGCGCACAAAAAAGGCGCCCTCACGGGCGCCTGCTCTTACCGATTCCCCAATCCCGATTCCCGATTCCCGGCTATTCGCGAATCCAGGTCTGGGTCCGGCCCAACGCCTCGATGCCGACATAGCCGCGCATCTGCAACTTCTTGCCGCCGTCGGTCAGGGTGACCTTGGCCTTGTAGGTCTTGCCCTTGGCCGGGTCGAGCACCGAGCCGCCGCTCCACACCGCGGTGCCGTCCGGCTTGAGGCCCCACAGGATGGTCATGCCCTTGATCGGCTTGCCCTTGAGCGCGCCATCGCACTTGTCGCAGGTCGGGTTGGGCCCGTGGTTGGACTGCAGGATGTCGACTACCTTGCCGCTCAGCGTGCCGTTGCCGAGCTGTTCGATCTGCACCACCGACTTGGGCTTGCCGGTCTCGTCGTCGATGGTCTTCCAGCGGCCCACCGGCGAATCGGCGGCCTGGGCCAGCAGCGAGGCGGCGGCCAGCGGCAGGGCCAGCATCAGGGTCTTGAAGGTCTTGCGCATGTGTCCCCTCCCAGGGATTGCTATGGCCGCCGTCGACGGCCTGACCGGAATGTATACCGTGGAGTATGGTGGCGGAAAGACGCGCTGCGGAATGCGTTCATTCGGCTACTGCAGCGTCACCTGCCTGCGGTTGTCCGCCGGCACGCGGTCGATCAGCTTGTTGTCCGGATCGAAGCCGGCTTCGACCGGCAGGCGGTCCACGGTCATGCTGAAACTGGGCGCGGCGCTGGTGACGTGCTGCCGTTGCAAGGCCAGCACCGGCGCTTGCGCGTCCTTGCCGGCCGGAGCGCCGTAGATCGCCACTTCGATCCAGTCGTCCAGCGGCACTGCATGCTCCTTGCCCTTGCCATCAGCCTGCAGCTTGGCCGCCTGCGCTTGCACGGTCACCTCGAAGCGGCCATCGGGGCGCTTGCGTGCCTGCGCGCTGACCACGCGGTTGTCGTAGAAGGTGATCTTCTCGAACAGGTCGGTGATCAGCCCTTGCTGGTCCGGGCGTGCTTCGGCGCGAATGGCCTGCAGCAACTCGGCCGAGGTGGTGTAGGGCGGTTGTTGAAACGCCTTGGCCGCCAGAAAGCGCTGCAATGCGCGATTGAGCGCCTGCTCACCGATGTCCTCGCGCAGCCGATAGAATGCCAGCGAGCCCTTGCGGTAGTGGATGTATTGCTGATCCTCCACCCGATACAGCGGCAACTCCTCGATGGTTTCGCCACCACGGCCTTCCAGGTAGCGATCCAGCTCGTAGCGGAGGAAACGGCGCATATGCGCGCGTCCGTACTCGCGCTCCATCACCATCAACGCCGAATACTGCGCCAGCGATTCGGACAGCAGGGTGGCGCCCTGCACGTTCGCACCGATCACCTGGTGCGCCCACCACTGGTGCGCCACTTCGTGCGCGGTGACATAGAACACGTAGTCGATGTCGTCCTTGTCGCGCAGGTCGGCGATGAAGCCGATCGACTCGGAGTAGGGAATGGTGTTGGCGAACGACTGCGCAAACCGCGCGTAGCCGGGGAACTCGATGATGCGCACCTGATGATGCTGATACGGGCTGAAGTTGGCTTCGTAATAGGCCAGCGATTTCTGCACGCTCTCGATCATGCGCTGCACGTTGTACGGATGCTTGGGGTCGTAATAGATCTCGATCGGGATGTTCTTGTAACGCGCCTTGCGCACTTCCCAGCGTGCCGACAGGTAGGCGTAGAAATTGAGCATGGGGCGATCCATCACGTAGCGGAAGCAGCGCCTGCCATTGCGTTGGAATTCCTGTTGCAGATAGCCCGGCGCCAGCGCGATCTGGTCCGGCGCGGTGCAGACGGTGCTGGCGAAAGCGAGCCAGTCGGCATCGTTGCTGACGTAGGTGTTGGCGCGCGCGGCCTGGTCTTCGAGCTTGGGCATGCGGGTGGGTTCGCCCAGGCCGCGCTTGCGGCGCTCGTTGCGGTCGCTGATCTCTGCCTGCGTGTTGTAGCCGAACCAGGGCAGCCGGGTGGTGTTGAAGAAGCTGCCGTTGGCGACCAGTTCGGTTTGCGCCTGCTCGGCGGTGAGGCCGTGCGGATGCTGGTCCACGCGGAAGCGGAACACGCGCTCCTGCCCGGGTTGCAGCGGTGTCTGCAGGCGGTAGATGCGATAGCCGGCCGGGATATCGTGCGTGGTCAGCGTCTGCCCGCCCAGATCCACCTTGACCAGGCTGCGGTCGCCAGTGCGGCCCTGCATGCCGATGTGCACTTCGCTGATCGGTGTGGGGTGGGTGTTGCGCACCGTCCAGGTGGCATCGACCACGACCGACTGGGTTTCCGGATGCAGGTCGACGTGGTTGTCGACGGCGACGATGCGCGGCTGCGGCAGATCCTTGTACTTGCGGTAATCGCGCTCGTAGCGTGCCTGCAGGTCCAGCTGTTGTTCCGGCGACAGGAAGCTGTTGTAGACGTTGGTGTTCCAGTACAGCCAGCCGCCGATCGCCGCGAAGCCGAGCAGGGTGATCGCCAGGGCCGCACCGGTCGGGCTGTGCAGGCGCCGTAACGCCAGCCGCACGCGCTGGTGCAGGCCATGGCCCACGCCGCGCGGCCAGAACGCCGAGGACAGCAGCAGCAGTGCCAGCAGGAACACGCCCCAATAGCCCTGAAACCACAACTGGCCGGGCAGGAAGTGCCCGTAGCCGTTCATGTCCGAATACGGCGCGTTGGGCCAGCCGCCAAAGGTGTAGAGGTTCTGGGCGTAGTCGAGCATCGACAGCACCGATTGCCCGATCAACACCAGCATCAGCAGCGCATAACCGACGAACTTGTTGTTGCTCAGCACCTGCAGCGCCAGCGCCATGCCGCCCATCAGCACGTACAGCACCGAGCCCAGCGCCAGCGTCTTGAGATACAGCAGCGGCTCGATGCTGGTATAGCCACGGCCCAGCTGCAGCGCGATCGAGGTCAACGCACCGGCGGCCTGGAAGCTGGCGATCACCGCCAGCAAGGCGACGAACTTGCCGAGCAGCGGCACCCAATCGGGGACCGGCATCGCGTCGGTGATGCCGTCGATGCGGTTGCTGCGCTCCTTCCACACCAGCTCGCCGGCATAGAACAGCACCACGATGATCAGCAGAAAGCTGTAGCTGTTCTGCAGCGCCTCCAGCATCAACGAGGTCACCGGCAGCACGGCAGTGCCGTAATAGCGCGCTTTGAACAGCGCGGTCGGAATGAAGTTGGCCAGGCCCAGCATCAGCAGCACCACGAACGGCGCGCTGCGCAGCACGCCCAGCGTGTCGAAGCGGATCTGGCGCAGCAGTTGCCGCCATGCTGTGGCCGCGCCGAAGCGCGGGGTGACCGTCAGGCGTGTCGTGCTGACGCGCGCGCTGGCGGGAGGTGCATCAGCGGGCGTAACCGACGCCACACCATGGCGCCGCCGCGTCCCGCTGCGCTCGGTACGGAACAGCGCGAAGGTGGCGGCAAACAACACACCGCTCATGCCCAGCCACACCGCGCGATTGGCGAGCAGGTAGCCGGTCAGCGGCGGTAGCTGGTGGTTGCGCTGCTCCACCGACCAGTAGCGCAGCGTCTGCGATAGCGCGCGAATGCCGAGCGGGTCGGCCAGCGTGGCAATCCACACATTGTCCAGGTCGGCCATCAGCGCACGGCTCACGCCGTACAGCACGAAGAACACGATCACGCCGATGTAGACCCACAGGATGCTGCGCGTGGTCACCGCCAGCACCGACAGCAGCGCGGTGGTGAACAGCAGGTTGGGCAGCACCAGCACCAGCAGCGACCACAGATAGGGCAGCACCGCGACCGGCCCGAGCCGCGCCCGATCGATCCACGGCATGAACTGCGCGGCGAACATGCCCAGCGCGATCACCACATACATCAGCATGCCGGCGATCAGTGCAGCACCGATGCGGCCGAGCAGGTAGTCGCGCCGCCGTATCGGTGTGGAAAACACCAGCTCGGCAGTGCCCAGGTCAAAGTCGCGCAGCAGGGCATTGCTGACGAACAGGGTGATCACCAGCAGGCCAAGCAGGCTGAAAAGCCCCAGCAGCGTGGCGATCACCGTAGGCGCATTGCGCAGCACGTTGCCGATGCCGCCGCCGATCTGCACCGCATCGCTGGACAGCGCGGCAAACGCCAGCAACGCGTACAGCGCGGCCAGCAGCCACAGCAAGGGTGAACGCAGTTGTTCGCGCAGCTCGAAGCGCAGGAACGCCATGATCATCGCCGCGCTCCGTCAGGCGGCCAGCGCTTGCTTGCGCAGGCGCTGGAAATAGACATCCTCAAGATCGGGAGCGACCTGTTCGAACCCCGGCTCCGGGCAGTCGGCACTGAACACGTGGATCACCGGGTGGCCGGCAATCAGGCGCGTGGACAGCACGGTGAAGCGCGCCTGGTAATCGGGCAATGCCTGCTTGCTGACCTGTTTGCGCCAGACCTGCTGATGCAGCATGTCGATCGCATCGGCGGGCCGCCCACTCAGCAGCACCTGGCCCTTGTTCATGATGGCCATCGTCGGACACAGGTCGGTAACGTCTTCGACGATATGGGTGGACAGGATCACCACCACGTTTTCGCCGATTTCGGCCAGCAGATTGAGAAAACGATTGCGCTCTTCCGGATCCAGCCCGGCGGTGGGCTCGTCGACGATGACCAGTTGCGGATTGCCCAGCAGCGCCTGCGCAATGCCGAAGCGTTGCCGCATGCCGCCGGAATAGGTGCCGAGCTTGCGCTTGCGCGCGTCCCACAGGTTGACCTGCTGCAATAGTCGCTCGACCACCTCCTTGCGTTGGCCGCGATCGGTAAGCCCCTTGAGCACGGCGAAGTGATCGAGCATGTCCAGCGCGCTCACCTTCGGGTACACCCCGAAATCCTGCGGCAGATAGCCCAGCCGGCGTCGCAATGCGTCCTTGTCGGCGAGTACGTCGATGCTGCTGCCATCGGCGTCGGTCAGGCTGACGCTACCCGAGTCGGGCTCCTGCAGCGTGGCCAGCGTGCGCATCAGCGACGACTTGCCGGCGCCGTTTGGCCCCAGCAAGCCGAACATGCCGCGCGGGATGTCGAGCGTGACGCCTTGCAGCGCATGCACGCCGTTGGCGTAGGTCTTGGACAGCGCACGGATCTGCAGCATGGACGGTTCCTGTGTCCTGGGTGGCCTGATCTTCACGGCGTGACCGCAGTGCCGCATGCGCCGAAAGTCACAGAGACGATCGACTACGCCTGCTCGACATGACCGTGCGGCGGATGTGACCGAACCCGCAGGGGATGCTGCGCTCAACCCACTTCGTACAACTCCAGCGGCAGGTCATCCGGGTCGGCGAAGAAGGTGAAGCGGCGGCCGGTGTACTCGTCGATGCGGATGTCTTCGGTGACCACGCCATGCGCAGTGAGATGCGCCACGGCCACGTCCAGATCCTCGACGCGGAAGGCGAGATGGCGCAGGCCGCGTGCTTCCGGGCGGCTGGGACGCAGCGGTGCGGCGGGAAACGAGAACAGCTCGATCTGGCCGCCGTCGGGCAGTGCCAGGTCCAGCTTCCAGGAATCGCGCGCCTGCCGGTAATGCTCATCGAGCACGCGCAGGCCCAGGATGTCGCAGTAAAACCGTTTGGACACTGCGTAGTCGCCGGCGATGATCGCCACATGGTGGATGCCGACAAGCTTCATGCGGCACCTCGCAAGCGCTGCGCGATCGGCTGCGACGCGCCCAGACTGTCGGCGAACGCCGATGCGTTGCGCGCAGCGGCGGTGTCACGTGGTGCGCGTGCGGGCACCACCGCGCTGGTCGAGCGAGACGTCTTCGCATGCATGGGTGGTTGCAGGGCGTGCGGCATGGCGACCTTCCGGGTGAACAGTACGCAAGCATACCCGCGGGCCGTTGCACGCTGGTGCACCGTCACAGCTTGCCATCGCATGGCTGTGCTCGCCTGGCTGCGCATGGCAGGATGCGTTGCCACCGATCAGACACGCCGATGCCCGAGCCGCCGTCCACCGCCGCACCGCAATTCCAGCGCAGCATGCAGGTGCGCCACCTGGTGATGTTGTCGCTGGGTGGGGTCATCGGCACCGGCCTGTTCTTCAATACCGGCTACATCATCGCCAGCACCGGCGCGCTCGGCACGGTGATCGCCTATCTGATCGGCGCGCTGGTGGTGTATCTGGTGATGCAGTGCCTGGGCGAGCTGGCGGTGGCGATGCCGCAGACCGGCGCCTTTCATGTGTATGCCGCGCGTTATCTCGGCCCGGCCACCGGGTACGTGGTGGCGTGGTTGTACTGGCTCACCTGGACGGTGGCGCTGGGCTCGAGCCTGACTGCGGCGGCGTTCTGCATGCAGTACTGGTTCCCGCACACACCGGCATGGCCGTGGTGCCTGCTGTTCTGCGCGCTGATCTTCGGCCTGAACACGGTGTCGGCGCGCTGGTTTGCCGAAGGCGAATTCTGGTTCTCGCTGATCAAGGTGATCACGATCGCGCTGTTCATCGTGCTTGGCGGCGCGGCGGTGATCGGCGTGCTGCCGTTGGCCGATGGGTCGCCGGCACCCGGATTGCGCCACCTGCGCGCCGACGGCTGGTTTGCGCAAGGCACGCTGCCGATCCTGATGACGATGGTGGCGGTGAACTTCGCCTTTTCCGGCACCGAGTTGATCGGCGTGGCCGCTGGCGAAACCGCGCAGCCGGCGCGTGCGATTCCGCTGGCAATCCGTACCACGCTGGTGCGGCTGGTGGTGCTGTTCGTCGGCACCGTGCTGGTGCTGGCCGCGTTGCTGCCGGCCGAGCAGGCGGCGGTGGACACCAGCCCGTTCGTGCGCGCGTTCGAGTTGCTGGGCATCCCGTATGCGGCCGATGTATTGAACGCGGTGATCCTGACGGCGATCCTGTCGGCGGCCAATTCCGGCCTGTATGCGGCCGCGCGCATGCTGTGGTCGCTGGCCAACGAGGGCACGCTGCCGGCGCGGCTCGCAGGCCTGACCCGGCGCGGCATCCCGTTGCCGGCCTTGATACTGAGCATGCTGGGCGGCCTGTTGGCGCTGCTCACCGGCGTCTATGCGGCCGATACCGTGTTCGTGGCGATTTCGGCAGTGTCCGGCTTTGCGGTGGTGGTGGTGTGGCTGAGCATCTGCGCCTCGCACTACCGGTTCCGGCGCCAGTTGCTGCGCGATGGCATCGCGCCGGAGAGCCTGGCCTATCGCGCACCGTGGTATCCGTGGACGCCGCTGCTGGGCTTTGCACTCTGTCTGCTGGCCTGCATCGGCCTGGCATTCGATCCGCAGCAGCGCATTGCGCTGTGGTGCGGCATCCCGTTCGTGGCGCTGTGCTATGGCGCCTATGCACTCACCCAATGGCTTGCGAGCAGGAGGCAACCCGCATGACGATTCTTCCGCGCCAGCCGCGTGCCGGTGCGCCGTTCAGCCAGGCGCTGCAGCACGACGGCTACGTGCTGCTCGATGGCGCGCTCGCCACCGAACTGGAGCAGCGCGGCTGCGATCTCAACGATGCGCTGTGGTCGGCGCGCGTGCTGATGGAGCAGCCGGAGCTGATCTACCAGGTGCATCGCGACTATTTCGCTGCCGGCGCGCAGTGCGCCATCACCGCCAGCTACCAGGCCACGCCGCTGGGCTTTGCCGCGCGCGGTCTGGATCTGGCGCAATCGCAGGCGTTGATCGCACGCAGCGTGGCCCTGGCGGCACAGGCGCGTGCCGATCATCTGCAGGCGCAACCGCAGGACGCGCCGTTATGGGTGGCCGGGTCGGTCGGGCCGTATGGCGCCTACCTGGCCGATGGCTCGGAATACCGCGGCGACTACGACCTGCCGCTGGCGCAACTGATGGACTTCCATCGCCCGCGCATCGCCGCGTTGGCCGAGGCGGGGGTGGATGTGCTGGCCTGCGAGACGCTGCCGTCGGCCAACGAGATCGTCGCGCTGCGCCTGCTGCTGGAGGAGTTCCGGCAGCTGCACGCGTGGTTCTCGTTCACCTTGCGCGATGCGGCACATTTGAGCGATGGCACCGCGCTGGCGCAGGTCGTACCCGCGCTGGATGCGTGTGCGCAGGTGATCGCGGTGGGCATCAACTGCATCGCGCTGGAGCAGGTCACCGCCGCGTTGCAGACATTGTCCGCGCTGACGGCGCTGCCGCTGGTGGTGTACCCCAATTCCGGCGAGCACTACGATGCCGGCGCAAAACAGTGGCATGCCGGCAGCACGACCGCCTGCACCCTGGCCGACCAGCATGCGCAGTGGCTGGCGGCCGGTGCGCGGCTGATCGGCGGTTGCTGCCGCACCACACCGCGCGACATCGCCGCGCTGGCGCGTGCGCGGGTGGCGGGCTGAGCTGCCTCAGCCCTTCTGCGTGGCGATCCAGCGCTGGATCTTGTCCTGCAGGATATCCAGCGGCACCGAGCCGTCCTTGAGCACTTCGGTGTGGAAGGCGCGCACATCGAAGCGCGGGCCCAGTTCGCGTTGCGCCTGCTCGCGCAACTGCGCGATCTTCATCTCGCCGACCTTGTAGGCCAGCGCCTGGCCGGGGATGGCCATGTAGCGGTCCACCTCGGCCTCGGCATCGGTCCGGGTCATGGCCGAGTTGTTGAGCATGTAGTCGATCGCCTGGGTGCGGGTCCAGCCCTTGCTGTGCAGGCCGGTGTCGGTGACCAGGCGAATCGCACGCCACAACGCATTCTGCAGATAGCCGTAGTAGTTGTACGGGTCCTGGTACAGGCCCAGTTCGCGGCCCAGCGATTCGGCATACAGCCCCCAGCCCTCGATATAGGCGGTCTCGCCGCCCAGGCGGCGGAACTTGGGCAGGTCGGTCAGCTGCTGCTGCAGCCCGAGCTGGAAATGGTGGCCGGGGATGGCCTCGTGCAGATACAGGCTCTCGGTCTCCCAGGTCCGGCGCGTGTCCAGGTCGGAGGTGTTGACGTAGAACACGCCCGGTGTGCTGCCGTCGCCGCTGGGGCGCATGTACGAGCCGCTGGCGGCCGACTGCGCACGCTGCGGTTCCACCACGCGCACTTCCAGCGCCGGCATGCCCTGCACATTGAACAGGCGCGGCACCGCAGCCTGTACGCGTCCCTGCAGGCCGCGGTAATAGCCCAGCAGTTCGGTCTCGCTGCGGAACGCAAAGCGCCTGTCGGTCTGCATGAACTTGTAGAACTTGGGCAGGTTGCCGCGGAACCTGACCTGCTTGGCCAGCGTGGCGATCTCTGCCTGCAGGCGCGCGACCTCGTCCAGCCCGATCTGATGGATCTGCTCCGGGGTCAGCTCGGAGGTGGTGCTCTGGCGCACATCGTAGGCGTACCAGGCCGCGCCATTGGGCAGCGCGGTCAGGCCGTCGGTGTCGCGGCAAGCCGGCAGGTACTCGGTGGCGATGAATCCGCGCAATGCCCGGTACGCCGGCATGATCCGCACTTCGATCAGCCGCTTGTACTCGGCGGTGATGCGCTGCTTGTCGGCCTCGGGCATGTCTGCCGGCAGGTTGCGCACCGGACCCCAGAACAGGCTGTCTTCGGCATTGCGCGCGATGATCGCGTCCAGCTGCGGCAGCACCTTCTGCATCAATACCTTCGGCTGCACCACGCCGGCCTGCATGCCCGCCCGCATGTTGGTGATGGCCTGGTCGAACAGCTCCGGGATGCCCACCGCGCGCCGCGACCAGTTGTCGTAGTCCTTGACCGTTTTGAACGGCTGCGCGCCGGTGCCCGAGCCCAGCACCACCGCGATGCTGGCGATGTTGTAGAACTGATTGATCGGCAGCATCCAGCTGGGGAACTGCTCGGCCGCCAGTGCGCTGCGCGCATCGCGCACGAAGATCTGGTAGCTCAGCAGGTCCTGCCCGCTCAGCCCGTCCGGCCCCAGCGCCTCGGCCTTGCCCAGCCACAGCACGGTGAAGTCGTGCGACTGCTGCCGGAACGCCGGCGACAGGAAGTTGGGCAACTGGTCGTTGTAGCGGGTCTCGCCCTGGAAGGTGGCCTGCAGCGGGTTGAGCTTGAGCGAGGCATCCCAGTACTGGTCGTAGAGCAAATTGAGCTGCTGCGCCTTGGTCAGCACCACCGGTGCGGCCACGGCACGCGGCCTGGGCTTGGCGGCCTTGCCACCCTTGGCGGCCTTGGTGGTCTTGGCCGCCGGCTTGGCGGTCTTCTTGCCCTTGCTCGCCTTGGCGCGGGTTTGCGTGGTCTGTGCCTTGCCGGTTTTCTTCTTGGCCGCGTCGGCGGGCGCTGCCACTGACAGGCTCAGCACGGCGGCCAGGGCCAGGGACAGCAGGCGGGAAAAGCTGAGGGGCATTACCGGCTCCGGGAACAAGCGAGCGGGGAGCTTGCCCGATCCGCACCGTTCCGGCCACCCATGCGGCACACGGGGCGCGCCTGGAATTCATGAAGCCCGCTGCGCACGCCTGCAGCACGCAGGCATGTTGCAGTGCGATAGGCTTGCGCACATGCCAAGGGATGAATCGACATGCGGGACGCAGCTGCCCGTGCAGGGCGGGCAGGGTTTCTGGCGCGATCCGGCGTTGCCCTTCGTCGAACTGCGCCAGGTGATCAACAGCCGCAGCCTGTGTTATGCCGCGCATACGCATGAGCAATGGTCGGTGGGCGCGATCGATCGCGGGCTTGCGCGCTATCGCAATGGACGCATGCAAGCGCAGGTGGGTGCGCGGTCGCTGACCCTGATCAACCCTGGCGATGTGCATGCCTGCAATCCGGATCAGCAGCAGGACTGGTCGTTCCGCATGCTGTATCTGGACGTGGCGTGGCTGCGCGAACAACAACGCGCACTCGGCCTGGCCGCCAATGCGGATGTGCACATGCTGGCAGCGCCGCTGTGCCAGACCCCGGCTGCCTATGCCGCGTTCGAGCGCATGCATGCCGTGTTGACCGATGGCAACGCCGATGCGCTGGCACGCGAGAGTGCGTTGATCGTGTTCGTGGCGCGGCTGCATCTGCATGTGGAGCCGATCAGTCGTGCGCTTGCGGTCGATACCGGGCCGATGCAGCGGGTGGCCGAGTATCTGCAGACCCATCATGCACGTGCGGTCTCGCTACGCGAGCTGTGCACGCTGGCCGGGATGCCAGCGCCGCGCTTGATTCGCGGCTTTCGTCAGGCGCACGGGCTGACCCCGCATGCGTATCTGCTGGATTGCCGTTTCCAGCGTGCGCGCGAGGCCTTGCGGCGCGGCGGTGACATTGCCGAGGTCGCCTACGCGCATGGCTACGCCGACCAGGCGCATCTGCAGCGCAGCTTCAAACGTGCCTGGGCGGTGACGCCAGGGCGTTACCGCAATGCCGTGCCCCATTCGGTCAGCAGATAGACCGCGCTCAGCACCAGCAGCGCCGCCAACACCCGGTTCAACCGCCGCAGCTGCCTTGGTACCTGCACGTGCCGCCGCAGCACGGCGCCGGCCAGCAACCAGCACCCCAGCGAGGGATAGCAGATCAGCGCATACAACGCCGCAAAACCCGCCAGCTGCGTGGTGCCTGCCGTCGCATACAGGGCAACACCGGAGGTCGCCGCCAACCAGGCCTTGGGGTTGAGCCATTGCATCGCCGCACCGGTCCAGAACGAGGCCGCCGGGCGCGTCCCGGTGGTCTGGATGACGCCATCGTCGCGCAGCAGGCGCCAGGCCATGTAGAGCAGAAACGCCACCCCGGCCAGATGCAATGCACGGCCGAGCAGCGGCCAGCGCAGCAGCACCTGCTGCAGTCCCATGCCCACCAGCAACAGCAGCGCGACGAAGCCGACGGTGGCGCCGATCACATGGCCGTGCCCGGCACGCGCGCCGGCGCTGGCGCCGGTGCTCAGCGCGACCAGGTTGACCGGCCCGGGCGAAATCGAGCACACCAGCGCGAAGCTGGCCATTGCGACAAGATGGTCCATGGCACGGAATCCATAGCGGGGCGCAACAGCATGGCCAGCGAGCGCGGCGACGGATTGAACAAAATTTCGATGGGCGGTCGCTGCGGGCGTTGCATGATCGGTAAACGCAGCCAGCGGTCGTCAGGCAGCGACACGTATGACCGACGAGGCGGGGTGCAAGCCACGGGCGCTAGCCGTCGCCTGGCAGTGCTGCGGTCGGCAGGTCTTGCGTTGTCAGCCGGCGGCGGCTTCTTCGCGCAGTTGCTCGGCGCGCTCGGCGCCCAGGTATGCGCCGATGGCGCGGCGCGCCAGATACAGCAGCGGGATCAGTGCGATCGCAAAGCCCATCTTGTAGACGTAGTTGAGCGTGCTCACTGCCAGGAACTGGTCGGTGGACCAATGCTGCGGGCCGAGCACGAAGGCGATGTAAATCACCACGAAGCTGTCTACCAACTGCGACACCGCCGTGGAGCCGGTGGCGCGCAGCCACACGTGCTTTTCGCCGGTGGCACGGCGGATGCGATGGAACACCGACACATCGATCAACTGGCCGAACAGGAAGGCCACCAGCGAGCCGCCGATCGTCCACAGCCCCTGGCCAAACACCGCTGCAAAGGCTGCCTGGTAATCGGGCACACCCTGGCTCTGCGCCGCCGTGACCCACCAACCCGCCGGCGCCAGTGCGATGGCGGCGAACGCAAACACGAAGCCGTAGCCGATCAGCGCCACCGCCACCCACGAGATGAAACGCACCCCGCGGCTGCCGAAGAACTCGTTGATGGTGTCGGTCATGATGAACACCACCGGCCACAGCAAGGTGCCGGCGGTGAAGCTGAGCGAGCCGGTCTGGCCGAACAGGTTCCAGTTCAACGGCGCGATGCCGAGGGTGTCTTCCAGCGCGAAGATCTTGACCCCGATGAACTCGGCCAATGCCGCGTTGACGCAGAAGAACGCGGCCAGCGCAATGAACAGGCGAACCGCACGATCGTCGAGGGTGCGCACCTGTGTCATGGCGTTAGCGATCCGCGGTCCGGGTAAAGGGAACCGATTCGGGCGCCACTGCGCCGCCGGAGATGATGAAGCTCATCGCCTGGTCCACGCTCCAGTCGGTGGGCGTGAGCAGCTCCACCGGCACGATCTCCAGATAGCCGGAGGTCGGGTTGGGCGTGGTCGGCACGTACACCGCTGCCAGCTCGCGGCCGGTGCCCTGTTCCTTGATCACCCGCGTGACCAGACCGACCGACTTCATGTCCCGGTGCGGGAAGTCGATCAGCACCACGCGCTGGGTGCTGCCGGGCTGGGTCTGCAGGATGTCGAGCAATTTGCGCGCGCTGTCGTACACCACGCTGGCCAGCGGGATGCGCCGCATGATCGCCTCGAACCAGCGCAGCAGGCGCTGGCCGATCACCCGCCGGCTCAGGATGCCGACAAACAGGATCGCGCCCACGGTGGCGATCAGCGCGATGGTGTTCTGCACCCACAGTGCCTTGATCCAGCCCAGATAGTCGGGGAACGAGGCAGCGATGCGTTCGGACAACGGCACCACCCATGGGCTGCTGATGCCCGACAACAGCGAGAACACGAACTTCACCACCACCCAGGTCAGCCAGACCGGCAGCAGGGTGAGCAAACCGGTCAGAAAGACGCGTTGCAGGGAAGGGCGGGTGGGCGGAGTGGGGGATTCGGACATACGCGCATTGTAGGCATTCGGCCGCGTCCGGTGCAGGCGCACGGTGCGCCTTGTTCGCCGGGGAGACGGCAAGTGCGCATCGGCGTATGCCACTCGCGGCTCTGTCCGGGCCGCTCTAAGATGGCACAGCTCATCCACGGACGGTTGCCCCCGCATGCTCGCCAAATTCCTCAAGTCGGCCCTGCTGGGGCTATGCATCCTGATCGCCCTGCTGGTGGCCCTGTACGCGATCTCCGCGCGCTGGCCGATTCCTGACGCGCAGCGCCAGGCGTTGGCGCAGATCGATCAACCACCAGCCGCACCGCCGGCAGGCTCGAATCTATTTGCTGCACTCTGGTTGCTGCCGTATGCCGTGCCGGCTACCGAACAGGACGTCGTGATGGCACGCGATCTGCAGCGGTTTGCGAACACCAGGACTGCGGCCGGTTTTGTCAGCGACGCAGCGCGCTATCCGCGCACGCCGCCGTGGCCAGTCGCCGCACCGCCCAAGTGCAACTGGTCCACTCCAGACTGCCTGGACAAGGTGCGCGCTCAGCCCCAGGCCTATGCCGATGCGCTGATGTCACAGGCACCGCTGTTGCAGCGCGCCGCCACGCTGTCATCGCGTGACTATTACCGCAATCTGTTTCCGACCCGTGCCGACACACCGCTGCCGGAGTTGCAGGGGTTGAGTGTGCCGATGACCCAGCACGCGCTGGACTTCGTCCAGGGCCACCAGCAGGCTGCGTTGTCTGGCGTGTGTGCGGACGCACAGGTGGCGCGCGTGCTGTTGCGCGGTCAGGACACACTGATCGCGACGATGATCGGGGCAGCCATGTTGCGCGGTAACGCCGAGCTGTTCACCGACATGCTGAGCGAACTGCCGTCCACCCAGCCGTTACCTGCGCATTGCCAAGCGGCATTTGCGCCGTTGACGATGGATGAGACCAGCCTGTGTAGAGGTCTACGCGGCGAAGCACGCTTGGTCAGCGCCAATTACCGCGCGGTCGTCGAAGCCGGCGGCGAGCAGCGGCGCTGGTACGACAGGTTGGTACCGCCGCTGCTGGACGTTGAACGAACCCGTGCACTGACCGCGCCGTATTACACCTGGGCCTGCCACACCGACGTGCGCACGCAGCTGGAGCAGGACCGAAAGGTGGCGACCAGTGCCATACCCGCCGCGCCAACAGTGACCTTCGCCTGTATCGCTAACGCAATCGGCTGCCTGTTCGCCGACGTGGAGCATATGGATAGCGCGCAGTATCAATGGCAGTTGCAGGATCTGGCCGCGACAACGCGGCTGACCTCGGCAGTGCTGTGGCTACGTGCGCATCCTGCCGAGCAACAGACGCTGGCGCAGCGCCTGGATCAACTGCCCGCCACGCTGATCCGACCAGGGCGCGACATCACCGCTGTAAAAGATGGAAAGACGCTAGAACTGCCGCGTTACGCGCGCAGCGATCACGCCAACTTGCAGATGCCATTGGCGGCAAGCAAGGTGGCACAGGCAGCAGCGATGCAGGGCAAGCCGTGACACTTGCGGCTGCAGAAGGCGACACCGGGGCAGGCAAGCACGCGTCGCTGATTGCATAACGGGCAACGCCACCCAGGAACGGATCCCGGGTGGCGTTGTCAGGCACTACATCAGCGTGATGCCCCTACTTAGAACCGGAAGTTCAACCAGCCCATCACGAAGGTCGAATCGCCGTAACCGGCCTTTTCGAGCGCGGGCCCGGCCATCAGGTGTTCGGCGCGGAAGGTCACCGACCAGTTCGGGTCGATGTTCCAGGTGGCGTTGATGCGCGGCATGGTGCCGATACGGCGCTCGCCGGTGTTCTGCGTGCGGGCGTAGGCGCGTGCCTGGTTGTTGTAGATCGCATCGCTGGTGGTCTGCCGCCACAGGGTTTCCCATTCCAGGTTCACGGTGATCTTGGAAGTGGGCGAGAAGGTGAACGTGGGCGCGGCGGTGACCAGGTTGACCGGGCCGAAGAACGTGGCCCAGCTGAAGTAGATCGTATTGCCGTACAGGAAGTTGTTGTTGCGCAGCGTGCCGGTGCCGGAGGTGCCACCGCCGCCGGAAGCGATTTCGCTATGGAAGCCCAGCCGCGGTTTCCAGCCCGATTCGCTCAGCGTCCAGGCATTGGAGGTGCTGGCCATGTAGGCACGCAGATCGCGCCCGCCGTAGCTGCCGCGCTGCACGGTCACGAACGAGTCGGTGCGCAGCTTGCCCACATTGCCCCACAGGCGCAGGCCGTAATAGTTGCGGTTTTCTTCGGCGGTCTGCCGGCCCCAGATCTGATTGTCGTTGCGGAACTGGTAGAAGAACGGCTCCAGGTACATCGGCTTGGCGGTCGGCATGCGATAGCCGCCGACCACGCCGCGGAAGTGCCGCGAGCGGTCGATGCGATCGTCGCCCAGGCCCTCGGTGCCATCGAGGTTGAAGTTGAAATCGAACAGGTCCACACGGGTCTTTTCGCCGATCGCCCAGGCGCGCACACCGTTGAAGGTCACGAAGATATCGGTGTTGTCGCGCAATGCCATCAGCGTGGTGGGGCCATCGACAAACACCTGACGACCGACTCGCAGGCCGAGGTCGGCATCTTTGACGCGTCCTTTCACATCGAAGAACACCTGCTGCAGGATCGCGTTGTTTTCCTGCGTGCCGGTCTTGGTACCTTCGTTGCGTCCATCCAGGCTGCCGTGCGCCAGTTCCGTATACAGACGGAAATGCTCGCCGACATGGAAGTCGGCGCCGAAGAACGCGCGCAACAGATACTGCTGCTGCGAATGGCTGCCGGGAATCAAACCGGGATTGGTGATGGTGTTGCTGCGCACGCGCAATTCATTGCTGAGCGAGACATACACATCGCCCGATTCATTGAGCGGAATATATTTGAGCGGATCGAACGGACTCTTGCGCTTGGACGGATCCTTCAGATACGACCAGTCTTCGGCCCAACGCACCTGCCACATGTTGCCGCCCTGCTTGGCGCCCCAACCCTGCGCTTCCAGGGGATAACCCTTCGCGGCAGCGGGCGCTGCCGGAGCGGCGGGCGCAGCCTTTGCAGGCTCCGGCTGGGTCTGCTCGGCGTTGACCGGCGCGGTCTGCGCCTGCGCAAACCCCAGTCCCGGCAGTGACAACCCGATCGCCAAGCACAGGCGCCGGGTGGCACCAAAGGAAGTTTCAGCCATGGCCGGCTGTGCCAAGCGTGCTAGTCGCATCGTGTCGCCCTATCGAAAAAAGTGAGTCGTCTGAGCGAGTGGTATCGGCTCAGTGGGCACTGACTGTAGTGGAGCGCTGCCGCAAAGGGAGTAACCCAATGGTTCTAAGCACATGAGCGGGAATTGGGGAGTCGTGATTGGGGATTTGCAAAAGCAGGCGTGCAAGTGATGCGTCAGTTCTTCTTCAGTCCGCTTGAGTCAACGCAAGGAAATTCTCGGCCGGAATGCTCTGCGAATCCCCAATCCCCAATTCCCGCCTCATGACTACCGGCACATCCACTATACCCAACTTCGCAATAGCATTGCCTTCGACCTAGCGGAGATGGCCGATGAGCGAACCCGATGCCTACCTGCGGAAATTTCAGAAAGAGCTGAGTGCCGGCACGGTGTCGCTGGCCTTGCTGGCGGTGCTGGCGCAGGCCGAGGAGCCGCTGTACGGCTATCTGATCGCCAAGCGCATGGAGCGGCTGGACGGCGTGCTGAGCGGCAAGCAGAGTGCGTTGTATCCGGTGCTGCGCAATCTGGAGGGGGCAGGGTTGCTGCAAAGTCATGTCGAGCCGTCGGCGTCCGGCCCACCGCGGCGCTATTACCGCATCACCCAAACCGGGCGTGATTGCCTGCGCGACTGGACCGCCGCCTGGCGCGCCACCCGCGATTCCGTTGACTCAGTGCTGGAGGGGACCCACTCATGACGACCATTGCGCAGGCACGCCCGTTGCCGACCACCATTCCCGATTACCTGGCACAACTGCGCCAGGCCCTGGCCGGCGCGGACCCGGCGATGATCCAGGACGCGCTCTACGACGCCGAAGAGTATCTGCGCGCCGAACTGGCCGAGCAGGCCGGCAAGAGCGAAGCGGAAGTAATCGCCGGCGTGGCAGGCAGCTATGGGGCGCCCGATGAAGTGGCCGAGATCTATCGCGAAACCGAAGTGACGGTGACACGTGCACTGCGCGCGCCGTTGCCGCGCAGACGCAGCACATGGTTCGGCAGGTTCTTCGGCGTGGCTGCCGATCCACGCAGCTACGGCGCGCTGTTCTACATGTTGTTGTCGTTGGTCACCGGCGTGTTCTATTTCACCTGGGTGATCACCGGCGCGAGTCTGTCGGCCGGCTTGATGATCCTGATCATCGGCGTGCCGTTGCTGGTGCTGTTCTTCGGATCGGTGCGGGTGCTGTCGCTGGTGGAAGGCCGCGTGGTGGAGACGCTGCTGGGCGTGCGCATGCCGCGTCGTCCCGCCCATCCGGGGCCGCAAGGCGGCTGGCTGCAACGCATCGGCGCGATGTTCACCGATGCGCGTACCTGGAGCACGATGCTGTACTTCCTGCTGATGCTGCCGCTGGGCATCGTCTACTTCAGCGTGTTCACCACCTTGTTGTCGTTGGCGCTGGGCCTGGCCGCTTCACCGCTGGTGCTGCTGTTCGACAACACGGCGGTGCTGACCTGGGATGGTGTGGATGTCACCAGCGCTTGGCTGACGCTGCCGTTGTTCGTCGTGGGCGTGCTGCTGCTGTTCGTCACGCTGCATCTGGCACGCGCCTTCGGCAAGCTGCACGGCATGTTCGCCAAGCACCTGCTGGTCAAGAGCGGTGAAGGCTGAGTGCATCGTGTGATTGCGGGTTGTGTGGCACGTGGCTGCGATCGCCGCAGTGTCACGTGGTCTGTAGTGAAAGGTCTGAAAGACGCAACGACTTGAAGTCCCGTAGTCGTGTAGGTGGTTGGACAGTGCGGATGGAGCGGTTGCAGGGCGGCCGCTCTGTGGCTTGGCAGCAGGGCCCTTGCCCGCCCACCCTCGCAGGACACGCCGCAAGTACGTCCTTGTAGGCTCTTACGCGGCATCCATGCCGCGTAAGGTCCCGCGACGGTGAGCGGGCAAGGACCAGTCGAGATGGTCGGTGCGCAGGGTTTTAAACAAACAATCGACCAACTCTCTGGTGCGGTGTCCTCGCCGGTTGCGGGACCCTCAGCGGCATGGACGCCGCTGAGGAGCCTCCAGGGACGGATTCACGGCGTGTCCCGCGAGCGGCGAGGGCACCGCACGCTCGACGACCCGAGGTGTTTGACTGCACTTAACTGACGCTGCTGCGCGAAGGCCTGGTGTTAGCTGCGTAGCGTTTGATCTGCAGCTTGGCTGCAGGGCCCTTGCTCGCCCACCCTCGCAGGACACGCCGCAAGTACGTCCGTGTAGGCTCTTACGCGGCATCCATGCCGCATAAGGTCCCGCGACGGTGGGCGGGCAAGGACCATCGAAGATGGTCGGTGGGCATGGTTGCAAGCAGTTTCAATAAAGCGACCGGCAAACTGTCTTGTGCGGGCGCCACGCACGTTGCCACGCAGTGCGCTGTCTTTACGCGAACCAAAAATCTGCGCATAAAAAAACGCCCCTTGATCGGTCTCGATCAAGGGGCGTTTTTTGTCGGCCGATCAGGCGCGCTTGCCGCGCTTGCGGATCGGGGTGACGGTGGCGGGGTCGCGGCTGCCGACCGGGTCGGCATCGTAGCGAGCGATGAATTCGCGCACCTGCGGGTACACCACTTCGCGCCAGCGACGGCCGCTGAAGATGCCGTAGTGACCGGCACCTTCCACCACCAGATGACGACGATGCGCCGCGTCGATCCCGGTGCACAGATCGTGCACCGCTTCGGTCTGACCAAGGCCGGCGATATCGTCCAGTTCGCCCTCGATGCTGAGCAGTGCGGTATTACGGATCGCCGACGGCTTGACCAGCTGGCCATCCACTTTCCACTTGCCCTGCGGCAGCAGGAAGTCCTGGAACACCACGCGGATGGTGTCCAGGTAATACTCGGCCGGCATGTCGAGCACGGCGTTGTATTCGTCGTAGAACTGCCGGTGCGCCTGCGCGTCCTGCAGGTCGCCCTTGACCAGGTCGGTGTAGAAATCCCAATGCGACATCACGTGCCGGTTGGGGTTCATCGACAGGAAGCCGGCATGCTGCAGGAAGCCCGGATACACCTGCCGGCCGTGGCCCGGATACGGGAACGGCACAGTGTGGATCAGGTTGTTCTGGAACCACTCGATGCCATTTTCGGTGGCCAGGTTGTTGACCTGGGTCGGGCTGCGGCGCGCATCGATCGGCCCGCCCATCATCACCAGCGAGCGCGGCGTGGGCTCATCGTTGGTGGCCATCAACGACACCGCCGCAAGCACCGGCACGGTGGGCTGACACACGCTCACCACATGCAGGCGCTCGGCGCCGATGTGACGGATGAACTCCTGGATGTAGCTGATGTAGTCCTCGAGCCGGAAGGCGCCGGCTTCCAGCGGCACCATGCGCGCGTCGACCCAGTCGGTGACATAGACCTTGTGGTTGCGCAGCAGGGTGCGCACGGTGTCGCGCAGCAGGGTGGCGTGGTGGCCGGACAACGGCGCCACCACCAGCACGGCCGGCTGCTGCTTCATCGTGCCGATCAGCTCGACATGGTCGCTAAAACGCTTGAAGCGCAGCAGGCGGCAGAACGGCTTGCTCAGCACCTCGCGTTCGATGATCGGCAACGAATGGCCGTCGACCTCGACATCGTCGAGCGCCCAGGCCGGCTTTTCGTATTCCTTGCCCAGGCGATGGAACAGCTCATTGCTGGCCGCCATGCGTTCGGCGCCCGGGAGCGAGGCCCACAGACTGTCGGGGTCGGAGAACATCTTGGCGTTCGCCTGGGCCTGGTGCACCCAAGGGGCTAGCAGATTGCGGGTCAGCTCGTGCAGTTGATAAAGCATTCCACCCATCCGTGCGGCTCTTTGCTGCCGCGCAGCATACCCCCTTTGGCGCATTTGCACCTTAATGGGGCTGCGGACGGTAGAGGCTGTCATACGACTTATGGCAGGCGTCAGCGCGTTGATTGGCCGCGATTTTGTTTGCCGCGATTGGTGATCCTTCGGATGGCTGTGCGAGCCGAAAGCGCGCGTTCGTCCCAGAACCCTATGGCTGCTGGACGCGTCCTCTTTCCTGCAGGGCAGGGATGGGTGAGGTGCGCGGCAAAGCCCAGTGCACTCAACCCTCATCAGCGCTCGATCCCCACCAGGCTTCGCACGCACCCTCATCCGCCCCTGCGGGCACCTTCTCCCGGCGGGAGAAGGAAATGAAGCCGCTCAGCCTGCGAGGAGGGATGCGTGAACTAAAGCCCCTCTCCTGCAGGAGAGGGGGTGGGGTGAGGGGACGCGGCGAAGCCACTCGCCGTGCGTGCCTCACCGGCCAACGTCTTGCTCAGCCGCGCTCCAGCGCAGCCGCCTCATCGGCCAACTGCGGCGACAACCAGCAGTGCGAGCCGAGTGCAGCAAACCCCACGCTGGCGAAGCGGCGCCGATACCAGCGCGCCGGCCGCGCCTGAAAACCATCGTGGTCGCCTTCGAAGGCATCCTCTTCGGCGAAGGTTTCCAGAAATGCCACGCCCGCGCACATCTCGGCCAACCCCGGCAGGCCCTGGTTGAACTCGCGCGTGGGTACGTAATGCAGCACGTCCGAGCAGATCAGCAGATCCACCGGCGCGCACGGGCGCAGCCAGGCGAAATCGCCGAAGCGGGCAGGGTGGATCTGCCGGCTGCGTCCGTAACGCTGCACCGCGTAGGCGCTGCTGTCGAAGCCCAGATAGCTCAGCTTGGGGCGTAACGCCAGCAATGGCGCACGCCAGGCCGCCTCGCCGCAGCCGATATCCAGCACGCTGCGGATCGGGCGCTCCAGGTAGTACTCGGCCTGGCTCACCGCCAGTGCGACCTTGCGTCGCAGACGCGCAGGGTCGGCCAGCCCGGCATCCCGGTACCAGCGGCGGAAATAGTGGGCGTCGTACTGCTTGTCGTCGGGTTCGGACATGGACGTCAGGTGCTTTCGCGTCGGCGGATAGGTGAAAATGCGGGCCATCCTACGCCAGCCAGCGAAGCCAGCACATGACCCTGTACCTGTGGATCAAGACCTTCCATCTGTTGTTCGTCACTGCGTGGATGGCGGCGGTGTTCTACCTGCCACGCATCCTGGTCAATATCGCCGAAGCCGGTGCCGAGCCTGCGGTGCGCACGCGCCTGGTGCTGATGGGGCGCCGCCTCTACAAATTCGGCCACAGCATGCTGGGACTGGCGCTGCTGCTGGGCGCGGTGCTGTGGCAGGGCTATCGGGTGATTCCGGATTTCCCGACGATGGTGGCCGGTGGCTGGCTGCACGCAAAACTGTTTGCGGTGGCCTTGATCCTGGCGCATTACATCGTGGCCGGGCGCTGGTTGAAGGGCGTGGATCAGGGCCGCAGCCTGCCCAGCGGCCGCGCATTGCGGCTGTTCAATGAAGTGCCGGTGGTGTTGCTGGTCGGGGTGATCTGGCTGGTGCTGGCCAAGCCGTTCTGACACAACACCCGGGCGGTGCATGCGCTCGCCGGATGCGCCGGTCGTCGCTGGCGTGTTCGCGCAGCACGGCGGTGATGTGGCGCGGATGGTCGAGGGATTCCGCCAGGGCGCGATTGCGAAACGGCTGCATCGACGATTGCAGCAGGTGATCGATCCGGGCCTTCAGGCTTGCCGCCATCCCAGGCTTTCTGGGCATCGCGGCACTCTATCGTTGCGTACCAGTCTTCTGGGAACACGGTGCTCTCACCATCCGTGTTTCGCCGCTTGAGTATCGCGTCAGGCGGAGATCACGCCTGGGCACCGAGCTCGCTCAGTCCCTTGCGCGCCAGGTCGATCCAGGCGCGCTGCTCGCGCTGGTAATGCTTGGGGGAGGCGGCTGCGTGGCGCAGCACCTGCTCGAAGACGGCCCTGGCGTCTTGCGGGCGCGCGGCGCGCAACAACAGCTGCGCATAACGCACGCGTGCTTCTTCGCCCGGATAGCCTTGCGCAAGCGTCTCGTACTCGTGCAGCGCCTCGTCGATGCTGCCGCTGTCTTCGACTGCGCGTGCGTACAGCAGGTGCCCGTCGTGCGAACGGAAATTCGGATTGGCCGCGATCAACGCGTCCAACGTCTTGCGTGTGTCTGCGGCCTGGCCCAGCCCGTATTGGGCCTTGGCCAGGCCCAGCATCAGGTCCGGATCGTCCTGGTAGATGCCGCGCAGCGCGCCCTGATACAGCTCGGCGGCACGCGCGTAGTCACCCTGTTCCAGCAGCGTCTGCGCGAGGCGACGGCGATTCTCGGGGGTGTCGGCCACATCCAGCTGGCGCGATGCGTCGCGTTGTTCGCGTTGCGGATCGATGCGCTGACGCACCTTGCGCAGGCCACGGCGCGCCGTCGGGTCGTTGCGCAGGTCCGGGATCACCGCCACGCACACGTAGACCAGGACCGCCAGCAACGAAAACGCCAGCAGGATGAAGATCCAGTACAAGGGGCGGCCGCTGCGCACCACGTGTACGCAGCAGGCGGCCTGCAATACCAGCGACAGCAGAAGTAGCGGGCTCATATCTGAACAGGTCCTTCCATGGTGGGCAATCGTCTTGCTGGCTGGCAATGCTGCGTGCAGCACCATCGCCCCGGCAGACCTCCGATCAGTTGCCTTCGTAGGCGCCGTAGCTGCGCAGGCGCTCGTAACGACGCTGCAGCAGGCCCTCAACCGGCAGCTTTTCCAGCGCTTCCAGCTCGTTGAGCAGCACCGCCTTGAGGCGCTTGCCCATCTGCTCGGGATTGCGGTGCGCACCGCCGGTGGGTTCGCGGATCACCTTGTCGACCAGGCCCAGGCCTTTCAGGCGCTTGGCGGTCAAGCCGAGCTGCTCGGCCGCGTCCTTGGCCTTGGCCGCGTCCTTCCACAGGATCGAGGCGCAGCCTTCGGGCGAAATCACCGAATAGGTGCCGTATTCCAGCATCAAGGTGCGGTCGCCCACGCCGATCGCCAGCGCGCCGCCGGAGCCGCCTTCGCCGATCACGGTGCAGATCACCGGGATCTTCAGTTCGGCCATCTCCAGCAGGTTGCGCGCGATCGCTTCGGACTGGCCGCGCTCTTCGGCGCCGATGCCCGGATAGGCGCCCGGGGTGTCGATGAAGGTCAGCAACGGCAGGCGGAAGCGCTCGGCCAGCTTCATCAGGCGCAGCGCCTTGCGGTAGCCCTCCGGGCGCGGCATGCCGAAATTGCGGGCAACCTTGCTCTTGGTGTCGCGGCCCTTCTGGTGGCCGATGATCACCACCGCGCGGCCATCGATACGGCCCAGGCCACCGACGATCGCCTTGTCGTCGGCATAGGCGCGGTCGCCGGCCAGTTCCTGGAATTCGTCGCAGATGGTGTTGATGTAGTCCAGCGTGTACGGGCGCTGCGGGTGGCGCGCCAGCTGCGAGACCTGCCAGGCCGACAGGTCGCGGAAGATCTGTGCGGTACGCACGCGCAGCTTGTCGCGCAGCGCGCGCACCTCGGTGTCCACGTTGACTGCAGGACCGGTGCTGGCCTTGCGCAGTTCCTGGATCTTTGCTTCCAGATCGGCGATGGGTTGCTCGAAGTCGAGGTAGTTAGGATTCATGCAGTGGTGTCGTCGACGTAAGGCGGGGAGTGTAGCTGAAGCGCTGCCTTCGACCCGTACGGGGCCGTTCGGATGCACGGCAGGGATTCGGGAGTGGGGATTCGGGATTGGCAACAGCGGCGCTGCTGCGTCCGGGCTGCTGTTGCCAACCCCGAATCCCGAATGTCCAATCCCCGCCCCTCAAGCCCATGGAGGGCTGTACTTGATCTTCAAGGTCCGCACCGCGGGATCGGCGCGCAGGTTGTCCATCAGCTGCTGGTCGATCCGCACCGAGTGGCTGCCGTTGAGGTCGAGCATGCCGGCCACGCCGCCGGTCGGGGCGCGCAGCAGCAGGTCCAGGCGCAGGGGGGTCTTGCCGGGGCGGTGCTTGGCCAGCAGCGCGTCGATGCGCTTCCAGGCCTGTTTCTCGCGCAGGTCCAGGCGCAGCGACAGGCGCTGTGCGTGGTCGGCGCAGATCTGCTCGTAGTCCCAGCATTGGCGGATGCGCAGGCTGTAGCCGCCGTTGAATTCGTCCTCGCGCAGGCCGCCCTTGACGATCAGGATGCGGTCGCGAGTGAGCAGATGCCCGAACTCGGCCATCGCATCGGAGAAAGCGCTGCATTCGACCCGGCCACGGCCGTCTTCGAGCTGCACGAATACCTGGCTGTCGCCCTTGCGCCGCACGCCGATCACCTGGCCGGCCAGGATCGCGCTGACTTCCGGGCGCCAGGCGCGTTTCTCGCCATCGCCACCGCCGCCACCGCCGCGTTGTTGCGAGGCGAGGATCTTCTCCAGCGCGCCCAGGTCGCAGCCGACCAGCTCGCGCACTTCGTCGCGGTGCGGGTCGAACGGGTGACCGCTGAGATAGAAGCCCAGCGTTTCGCGCTCGCCGGTGAGCAACTGGCCCAGCGGCCATTCCTTGCTTTCGGGCAGGTCCAGACGCAGCGCCGGCGCGCTCGGGTCCGGCCCGCCGAACAGCGAGTTCTGGCCCGAGGCGCGTTCGCGCGCCAGCTGCTCGGTGGCCTTGACCACTTCCGGCAGCTGCAGCATCAGCGAGGCGCGGTTCTTGCCCAGCCCGTCCATCGCGCCGGCGTTGATCATCGCTTCCAGCGTGCGCCGGTTGAGCTTGGCGGTGCCCACGCGCGTGCAGAAATCCAGCAAGGTGGTGTAGGGGCCGCCGCGCTGGCGTTCTTCGACGATCGCCTCGCAGGCGCCCTGGCCGACGCCCTTGATCGCGCCCAGGCCGTACTGGATGGTGTCCGGGCTGGCGGCCTCGAACATGTAGGCCGACTCGTTGACGCGCGGCGGCTTGACGGTCAGGCCAAGATTGCGCACCTCGTCGAGAAAGCCCACCACCTTGTCGGTGTTGTCCATGTCCGAGGACAGCGTCGCGGCCATGAATTCGGCCGGGTAATGCCGTTTCAGCCAGGCGGTCTGGTAGCTGACCAGCGCGTAGGCGGCGGCGTGCGACTTGTTGAAGCCGTAGCCGGCGAACTTCTCCATCAGGTCGAAGATTTCGTCGGCCTTGGCCGCGCTCACTCCGCCCTTGGCCGCGCCTTCGCGGAAGATCTCGCGGTGCTTGGCCATTTCGGCCGGCACCTTCTTGCCCATCGCGCGGCGCAGCAGGTCGGCGCCGCCCAGCGAATAATCGCCGACGATCTGCGCCATCTGCATCACCTGCTCCTGGTACACCATGATGCCGTAGGTGTCCTTGAGGATGACTTCGGTGCGCGGATCCGGGTAGACGATCTCCTGCTGGCCGTGCTTACGCGCGTTGAAGTCCGGGATCAGGTCCATCGGGCCGGGGCGGTACAGCGACACCAGCGCGATCAGGTCTTCGAAACGGTCCGGGCGCGCGTCCTTGAGCAGGCGGCGCATGCCCGAGGATTCGAACTGGAACACCGCGCCGGTATTGCCCGAGGCGAATACGCCCTTGTAGGTGGGGGCATCGTCGAGCGGAATGGCGCTGATGTCGACCGGGTCGATGCCGGCGCGTGCGTGGCGCACGTTGATCGCCTTGACCGCCCAATCGATGATGGTCAGCGTGCGCAGGCCGAGGAAGTCGAACTTGACCAGGCCGACCGCTTCGACGTCGTCCTTGTCGAACTGGGTGACCTGGTTCTTGCCGCGTCCGTCTTGGTCGTGTTCGGCGAACAGCGGGCAGAACTCGGAGAGCGGCTCGGGCGCGATCACCACGCCGCCGGCGTGCTTGCCGGCGTTGCGGGTGAGGTCCTCGAGCTGACGGGCCAGATCCATCAGGTCGCGCACGTCGTCCTCGACCTGATAGCGCTGGATCAGGTCCGGCGAGGCCATCTCCGAGTCCTTGCCTTCGCCCATCGCATCCTTGAGCGTGATGCCCAGGATGTTGGGGATCAGCTTGGCGACGCTGTCGACCAGACCGTAGCTGAAGCCGAGCACGCGCCCGGCGTCGCGCACCACCGCCTTGGCCGCCATGGTGCCGTAGGTGATGATCTGGCTGACCCGGTCGCGGCCGTACTTGCGCGCCACGTAGTCGATCACCTCGTCGCGGCGATCCATGCAGAAGTCGATGTCGAAGTCGGGCATCGACACGCGTTCCGGGTTGAGGAAGCGCTCGAACAGCAGGTTGTACGGCAGCGGATCCAGATCGGTGATCTGCAGCGCCCAGGCCACCAGCGAGCCGGCACCGGAACCGCGGCCCGGGCCGATCGGAATGCCCTGGTTCTTGCCCCACTGGATGAAGTCGGCCACGATCAGGAAGTAGCCGGGAAAGCCCATCTTGATGATGGTGTCCAGCTCGAATTCCAGCCGGTCGACATAGTCCTGGCGGGTCTTGCCGGGCGCGATCGGGTTCTTTTCCAGGCGTGCGGCCAGGCCCGCGCGCGACTGGCTGCGGATCCAGCTGTCCAGCGTCTCGTCTTCCGGCACCGGGTAGGCGGGCAGGAAGTAGGTACCCAGGCGCATCTCGATGTTGCAGCGCTGTGCCAGCGCCAGCGTGTTGTCGATCGCGTCGGGCACGTCGGCGAACAGCGCGGCCATTTCGTCGCCGGACTTCAGGTACTGCTGGTCGCTGTACTCGCGCGGACGTTTGGGATCGTCGAGCACGCGGCCGGAGGAAATGCACACCCGCGCCTCGTGGGCATTGAAGTCGCTGGCGTACAGGAAGCGCACATCGTTGCTGGCCACCACCGGCAGGCCGCGCACACCGGCCGCATGCAGCGCGAACTGGTTGAAGCGTTCCTCGCCCTCGCGCCCGGTGCGGGTCAGTTCCAGGTGCAGGCCATCGCCGAACACGCGCTGCCAGTCGGCCAGTTGCTGCTCGGCCAGGTCGGCGCGGCCCTCGCCGAACAGGCGCCCGGCCAGGCTGTCGCGCCCGGCCAGGGCGAACAGGTTGGCGTGGCCGCTCTGCAGCCACTCCGGGTGGATCGCCACGCCGCCTTCGGGGCGGTGGCCTTCCATCCAGGCGCGGGTCAGCAGGCGCGACAGGCTCAGGTAGCCTTCGCGGTCCCGGCATAGCAGGGTCATGCGCCAGGGCGTCATGTCCGGGGTGGCGATCATCACGTCGGCGCCGGCGATCGGCTTGATGCCCACGCCTTCGGCGGCCTTGTAGAACTTGACCAGCGCGAACAGGTTGTTGAGGTCGGTGACCGCCAGCGCGGGCATGTCGAGTTCGACCGCGCGGCTCAGCAGGTTGGCCTGCTTGGCCTTTTTCGGGTCAGCCTGATCCGGTTTCTCGGGCACACGGATGGTGGAATCCGCCAGCGAGAACTCGGTGTGGACGTGCAGATGGACGAAGCGGGAAGTGGACATGCGAGACCGGAATAATGCGTGGTCAGGGTAGCGAGCGTGGTCGGGTCGAACAAGGCTTGACAGCGCCGGCGCAGGGCCGCGGCCAGCTGCCACGGGGGCTGGGCGGTGCGGCCGATTCAGGCTTTGGCTAGCTGCGCGCAGCGCGACGGTGGCGATTGCGCGGATCGGCAGGCGTGCGGGGCTGCGTATGCGGGACGCGACGCTCCAGGCCATGGCCGCAGCGGCGGCATGCGCGCCAAGCGATGGGAGGACGCCATTACCGTTCCAGGTTCACCTGGAGGGCGGTCGGTCAGTCGGCCAGCAGCAGGTCATCGGCCGGGGCCGCGCAGGGCACGTCCCACGGCGACTGCGTCGCCTCGATGCCCAACGCACGCCGCACCGGGGCGAAGCTGCGGCGGTGCTGCGGGCAGGGTCCGTGGCTGCGCAGCGCGGCCAGATGCACCGGCGTGGCGTAGCCCTTGTGCTGGTCGAAGCGGTATTCCGGATGCTGGGCGTGCAGGGCGTGCATCAGGCGGTCGCGGGTGACCTTGGCCACGATCGAGGCGGCCATGATGGCGCGATCGAGCGCATCGCCGCCGATCAAGGCCTCGGCCGGGCAGGGCAGGCCCTTGGGCACCCGGTTGCCGTCGATGCGCGCAAACCCGGCCACATGCGACACGCCCTCCACCGCACGCCGCATGCCCAGCATGGTCGCCTGGTAGATGTTGATGCGGTCGATCTCCTCGCTGTCGATCAGCACCACCGACCACGCCAGCGCCCGCTCGACGATGCGCGCATACAACTGCTCGCGCCGCTGCGCGCTCAGCTGCTTGGAATCGTCCAGCCCGTTGATGCGCGGCTTGCTCGGGTCGAACACCACCGCCGCCACCGCCACCGGCCCGGCAAGCGGGCCGCG
Source organism: Xanthomonas sp. WHRI 8393 (assembly GCF_040203315.1). Classification (NCBI taxonomy): domain Bacteria; kingdom Pseudomonadati; phylum Pseudomonadota; class Gammaproteobacteria; order Lysobacterales; family Lysobacteraceae; genus Xanthomonas; species Xanthomonas sp. WHRI 8393. Next base: position 347,908 of record NZ_JBEGGL010000002.1, read on the forward strand.
GCCCGCTTCGTCGACACCGGCAATCAAACGCCGGGATTCGGCATTCGGGATTTGGGATTGGCCGAACAAGGGCGACTGGCGCGCCTCGGCTTGAGCGCCCGCAGCGATGATCTTCATGCCTTTGCTCCTGCCGAATCCGCAATCCCCACTCCCGAATCCCGGCCCTCCAGCAGCCCAGCCACCGCATCGGCTGCGCGTGCCGATGCGTCGCGGCGCAGTTCGGCGTGCAGGGCGAGATAGCGCGGTTGCAGGGCGGCGACCTTTTCCGGGTGCTTGAACCAGTCCAGCAGGGCCACGCACAGCCGTTCCGGGGTGCAGTCGTCCTGCATCAGCTCGGGGGCGAGATCGTCGTTGGCCAGGATGTTCGGCAGCGCGTAGCGGTTGACTTTGAGCAGGCCCAGCGTCTTGACGATGCGGTAGGTGAGCGGGGCGACCTTGTAGCCGACCACCATCGGGCGCTTGACCAGCATCGCCTCCAGCGTGGCGGTGCCCGACGCCAGCAGCACCACGTCGGCGGCCAGCATCGCGGTGCGCGCCTGGCCATCGAGCAGGTGCGAACGCAGCACCGGCAGCGACGACCGCGACAATTGTTCGGCCAGCAGCTGCTTGCAGCCGGGGTTGGCCGCGGGAACCAGCACGTGCAGGTTGGGCAGGTGCTCGGACACCAGCCAGGCGGCCTGGAAGAAGGTATCGCCGAGCTTGCTGATTTCGCCATGCCGGCTGCCGGGCAACACCGCCAGCACGGTGCTGGACGCGGACAGGCCCAGCTTGGCGCGCGCGGCTGCGCGATCGGCCTGGTAGGCGATGTCGTCGGCCATCGGGTGGCCGACAAAGCGCGCATCGATGCCGTGCCTGGCATAGATCGGCGGTTCCATCGGAAACAGGCACAGCACCAAGTCGGCGCTGGCGCCGATCTTTTCCGCACGCTTCTCGCGCCAGGCCCAGACCGACGGGCTGACGTAATGCACGGTACGCACGCCGCGCTGCTTGAGCCAGCGCTCGACCGACAGATTGAAATCGGGTGCGTCGATGCCGATGAACACGTCCGGCTTCCACGCCAGCACCCGCTCGCGGAAGGCCCGGCGCAGCTTCAACAGCCGCGGCAGATGCTGCAGCACTTCGGTCAGCCCCATCACCGCCAGTTCGCTGGCATCGAACCAGGTCTGGCAGCCGGCACCACGCATCGCATCGCCACCGATGCCGACGAATTCAGCGCCCGGATAGCGGCGCCGCAGATGTTCGATCAGGCCCGCACCCAGGATGTCGCCGGAGGCTTCGCCGGCGATCAGCGCGATGCGTGGAGAGCGGAGATTGGGGATTGGGGATTGGGGATTGGCCAGCGCGTCGTGCACGACTTCGCCCGGTGTGGTGTGGACGCTTTGCATCCCCAATCCCGAATCCCGAATCCCGGCCTTCATCGCAACAACGGCCTTTCCGCCGCCTCGATGAACTCGAGTAGCCCGCGCACGTCTTCGCTGCTCTTGGCCTGTTCGGCCAGTTGCAGTTTGGCTTCGGCCAGCGGCAGGCCGGCGACGTACAGCGTGCGGTAGGCGCGCTTGATCGCAGTGATGCGCTCGGCATCGAAGCCGCGCCGCTTGAGCCCTTCGCTGTTGATGCCGCGCGGGCGGCCCAGCGATTCGCTGCCGACCATGGTGAACGGCGGCACGTCGCCGTTGGTCAGCGCGCCCATGCCCAGGAAGGCGTGCGCGCCGATCCGGCAGAACTGATGCGCGCCGGCAAAGCCGCTGATGATCACGTAGTCGCCCACGGTGACATGGCCGGCCAGCGTGGTGTTGTTGGAGAACACGCAGTGGTTGCCGACATGGCAGTCGTGCGCCACGTGGGTGTAGGCCAGCATCCAGTTGTCGTTGCCAACAACGGTGATGCCACCGCCGCCACCAGTGCCGCGATTGATGGTGACGAATTCGCGGATCACGTTGCCGTCGCCGATCACCAGCTCGGTGCGCTCGCCGGCGTACTTCTTGTCCTGCGGTTCGCCGCCGATCGCGGCGTGGCCGATGAAGCGGTTGTTGCGGCCGATCCGGGTCGGGCCGTGGATCGAGCAATGCGGCCCCACCTCGGTGCCCGCATCGATCTGCACATCGGCGCCGATCAGTGAAAACGCGCCCACGCGCACATCGCTGGCCAGTTGCGCCGACGGATCGATGACGGCGGTGGGATGAATCAAGGGTGCTTGATCACGCATCGTGTCTCACCTCCAAAACGGTTATTCCTTGGCGCCGGCGCACATGACTTCGGCACTGGCCACGACTTCGCCGTTGACCTTGGCCTCGCCGTAATAGCATCCCATGTTGCGGATCAGGCGCTTCATCTGCACTTCCAGCATCAGCACGTCGCCCGGCACCACCTGCTTGTTGAAGCGGGCGTTGTCGACCTTGACCATGTAGAACAGCTTGGACAGCGCGTCGCGCCCCAGGCCGAGCTGGGTCATCACGCCGCCGGCCTGCGCCAGTGCCTCGATGATCAGCACGCCGGGCATCACCGGGCGGGTGGGGAAATGGCCCTGAAAAAATGGCTCGTTGATGCTGACGTTCTTCTGCCCGACGATGCGCTTGGCATCCAGGTCGAGCTCGATGACCCGGTCGATCAGCAGGAACGGATAGCGGTGCGGGATCAGCGTCTGGATCTGGTTGACGTCGATCGGCAGCTCGTAAGTGGGGTGACTCATTCTTTCTCCTTGCCCACAGCCAGGATGCGCCTTGCCAGCACATCGAGTTGTTTGAAGCGCGCGGCATTCTTGCGCCACGTGCGATTGTCGGTGAGAGGGGTGCCGGACGAATACTCGCCCGGCTCATGGATGGAATTGCGCACTACCGACTTGCCGGTGATCACCACCTTGTCGCAGATCTCCAGATGCCCGACCACGCCGACATGCCCGCCGAGCAGGCAGTAACGACCGATCTTGGCGCTGCCGGCGATCCCGGTACAGCCGGCGATGGCGCTATGCGCGCCGATGTGGCAGTTGTGCGCGATCTGCACCAGGTTATCCACGCGCACGTCTTCTTCCAGCACGGTGTCTTCCAGTGCACCGCGGTCGATGCAGGTGTTGGCGCCGATCTCGCAGTCGTCGCCGATCACCACGCCGCCCAGTTGCGGGACCTTGATCCAGTGCCCGGCATCCATCGCCAGGCCGAAGCCGTCGGCACCGATTACCGCACCGGGATGGATACGCACGCGCTTGCCCAGGCGCACCCGGGTGACCAGGGTGACGCGGGCGAGCAGCTCGCTGCCGTCCTCGACCACGCAGTCTTCGCCGATGATGCTGCCGGTGCCGATCACGCAGCCATCGCCCACGCGGCTGCGCGCACCGATGCTGACGAACGGGCCGACGTGGGCGTTCGGCGAAACCTGTGCGCTGGGATCGATCACCGCGGAAGGGTGGATCCCCGGTTCGCGCACCGGCGCCACATCGAACAAGGCCGCGATCTTGGCAAAGGCGGTATAGGGATCCTTGGCGACCAGCGCGGTGCCGCGTGCATCCGCCGCATCGTCGGCGCGCAGGACCACCACGGCCGCCTGGCTCTGGCCCAGTTGCGGCCGGTAGCGCGGATTGGACAAAAAGCTCAGTTGCCTGGCGCCGGCATGCGCCAGGGTGGCGACGCCACTGACTTCGACGGCGCCATCGCCAACGACGGTCAACCCAAATTGTTCGGCAATTGCACTGGCGGTCAAGCGCATCGGGGTGAACCTCTTGTAAATGTGGGAGCGCCGCTTTAACGGGGAAAAAACACCATTAAACAGTTCCCAACAAAGCCTGCGTATCTAGGGTCCTGTCGCAATCAAGCGGCGAATCCAGGAGCAAGCATATGAAAACCGTTCTTTCCATCCTTGGTGGTCTGGTCATGATGGGCGCGGTCGCGAGTGCATCGGCCCAATCCTTCGATATCGAGCAGGGCAAGGCGATCGGTGAGCAGCAGCTGCAGTGTCTCAGCCTGCCTGCCGGCGACATCGCCAGCTGCCTGTCCAACACCGTGTCCACCTGGTTCGACAGCTGGTTCTGACCGGCCGACACCCCACCTGCGATACACGGGCGGCCCGCACGCGCGGGCCGCCTTTTTGTTGCCGTTGGCTGTTAGAACTGGCCGCCGAAGGTGAACTGCAGACGTTCGATCTCGTCGTTGTCTTCCTTCTTCAGCGGGAACGCGTAGCTGATCGAGATGGGGCCGACCGGTGCGCGCCACAACAGCGCCACGCCGGTGGACGCACGCAGCTCGTTGGCCTTGAAGTTGTCCACGCCGTCGTAAACGTTACCGAAGTCGAAGAACGCCGATACGCGTGCCGACGGGCTGTCGAACAGCTTGGGGAAATACATTTCCACCGAACCGACGGTCTTGAACGAACCACCCAGCGGCTGGCCGCGCGAATAGTTCACCGTCCGTTCCGAACGCGGACCCAGCGTGTTGTCTTCGAAGCCGCGTACCGAATTGGTACCGCCGGCGTAGAAGTTCTCGTAGAACGGCAGGCCGGTGGCGGTGATGGTGCGCGACACGCCATTGGCGTCGGTCACCACGCGCGTGCTGTCATTGCCGTAGCTGTCGCCATAGCCCAGCTCGAAGCGGGTGTTCAACACGATCGCCGGGATGATCGGCCAATAGTTGGAGATCTGGTAGTTGAGCTTGTAGTACTCGACCGTGGAGCCGGGCAGGGTGGTCTCCAGGCCGACGCGCTGGTACATGCCGCGGGTCGGCATGAAGAAGTCGTTGCGGGTGTCGCGTGCCCAACCCAGCTCGGTGCGCCAGGCATGGAAGGTGCGCGTGCCGACCGCATCGATGTAGTCGATGATCGCCTGCGGGGTCTGGCCCTGGAACGTGTTGATCTGGTTGCTGTCGATGCCGACCATCGCCGAGACGGTGTCGTTCTCGGTGATCGGCACGCCGAACACCACCTGCGCCGAGCCATTCTTGCTGTTGTACTGCGCGGTGTTGAAGTCCGAGTAGTCCAGCGAGCGCCACGACAGGTTGTAGCCCAGCGACACGCCGTCGTCGGTAAAGAACGGGTTGGTATAGGAGAACGCGTAGCGCTGCTGGTAGCTGCTGCGCGAGGCTTCCACCGCCACCCGGTTGCCGCCGCCCAGGAAGTTGTTCTGCGACAACTGCACCGAGGTGGTCACACCGAAGCTCTGCGAGTAGCCCAGGCCGAACACGAAGCTGCCGGAGGTGGTTTCCTTGACGTTGTAGACCACGTCGACCTGGTCGTTGCTGCCCGGCACCGCCGGCGTTTCCACGTCCACGCTCTCGAAGTAGCCCAGGCGCTGCAGACGGATCTTGGAACGGTCGATCGCCGCCTGCGAGTACCAGGTATTTTCGAACTGGCGCATTTCGCGGCGCAACACCTCATCGGAGGTGCGGCTATTGCCCTTGTACAGGATGCGGCGCACGGTCACGCGCGGTCCCGGCACCACCTGCAGGTTCACCGCAACGGTGCGGTCCTCGCGGTTCGGAGTCGGGATCGGGTTGACCTTGGCGAACGCGTAACCGACGTTGCTCAGCGTGTTGGTGATCGCATCGGAGGTGTACTCCAGCAGCGCACGCGAGAAGATGTCGCCGGCCTTGGGGATGACCAGACGCTCGATGTCCGCCTGCGGCAGCACGGTGTCGCCGGTGACCTTGATCTCGGAAATCTTGTACTGCTCGCCCTCGGTGACGCCGGCGCTGACGAACATGTCGCGCTTGTCGGGGCTGATCGACACCTGGGTGGAGTCGATGCTGAAGTCCACGTAGCCGCGGTCCAGGTACCAGGAGTTGAGCTTCTCCAGGTCGCCGGACATCTTTTCCTTGGAGTACTGGTCGTCGCGGCGGTACCACGAGGCCCAGTTGTGCTCCTTGGATTCCCAGTTTTCCAGGATGTCCTCGTTGGCGAACTTCTCGGTGCCGATCAGGTTGACATGGCGGATCTTGGCCGCCTTGCCTTCCTTGATCGCGATCGCCACATCCACGCGGTTACGGTCCAGCGGGCTCACCGTCGGGGTGATCTCGACGTTGTACTTGCCGCGGTTGTTGTACTGGCGGGTCAGTTCCTGGGTCACGCGGTCCAGGCTCAGGCGATCGAAGGTGCCGCCTTCGGTCAGGCCGATGTCGCCCAGGCCCTTGAGCAGCTCCTCGGACTTGATGTCCTTGTTGCCGGTCACGGTGAGCTTGTTGATCGCCGGACGCTCCTTCACGGTGATCACCAGGATGTTGCCCTGGCGATCCAGCTGCACGTCCTCGAAGAAGCCGGTGCGGTACAGCGCACGGATCGAGTCGGCGACCTTGGCATCGTCCACGGTGTCGCCGCGGTTCACCGGCAGATAGGTGAACACGGTGCCGGAGGCGATGCGCTGCAGGCCGTCGACGCGGATGTCGCTGGCAACGAACGGCTCTGCGGCCAGGGCAACGACTGGCAGGCTGAGGCCGGCGGCAAGAGCGAGGGCAAGCAGGCGGCGAGTGGGAAGACGCGTCATGTCACATCCGGTTGGAGTCGATTTCGGGTGTTGCTGGATGCCGACGTATGACGACGACAACAGGCGGAAAGAGTGGAGCAGCTTCATCGTGGAACCAGGCCGAGGATGTCGTTGTAGAACGCCAGTCCCATCAGCCCGGCCAGGACCGCCAGGCCGACATATTGCCCGGCAATCATGGCCCGTTCGCTGATCGGGCTGCCCTTGACCAACTCGATAAGGTAATACAGCAGATGCCCACCGTCCAAGATCGGGATCGGCATCAGGTTGATGATCGCCAGGCTGAGCGACAGCAATCCGAGGAAATACAGGAACCAGTCGAGCCCGCGTTCGGCCGAGGCGTTGGCCGCACGCGCGATCGTGACCGGTCCGGAGATGTTCTTGACCGAGGCCTGGCCGGTCAGCATGCGCTTCATCATGCCCAGCGAATCGGCGGTCATCCGGCCGGTTTCACGGATCGCCGCCGGCACCGCGGCGAACACGCCGTACTGCTGGCGGCTGTCGTAGGCCGGCGCCTGCGCTGCCGCAAATCCCACGCCCAGCAGCCACTGGCCCTGCGGCGACCGGCGCGGGGCGATTTCCAGCGCCAGCCGGTCTTCGCCGCGCGCGACCTCGATCATGCCGGTGCCGCCCTGCGCGCCCAGTGCCTGCAGCTGGGCGGGAATCTCGTCGGCCGAGCGGATCGGCTGGCCGTCGATGGCCACGATGCGGTCGCCCGGCTGCAGCAGCCCCTGCGCCGCAGAGCCGGCGACCACCTGGCCCACCACCGGCGGCTGTAGCATGAACTGCCAGCCGATGCCGGCCAGCGAGGCCACGCGGCGCTCGTCAAAGCCGGCCGGCAGCTGCGACAGCCGCAGCGTGTGCTCGCGGTTGCCGGCGCCGTCGGTGGCGGTCAGCACGCGGATATCGCGCTTGTCCATGGCTGCGGTGGTGAGCTGCATGCTGGCATCGCTCCAGCTGCTGACATCGCGCCCATCGATGCGCACGATGCGCTCGCCCGGGGTCAGGCCGGCTTCGGCGGCCAGGCCATCGGCACGGCCGACGGTGGCCGAGTAATCCTGTTTGCCGACCACGAACATCGCCCACAGCATCGCCATGCACAGCAGCAGGTTGGCGATCGGGCCGGCGGCCACGATGGCGATGCGCTGCCACACCGTCTTGCGGTTGAAGGCCTGGTCCTGCTCGGCCGGATGCACGTCGCCTTCGCGCTCGTCGAGCATCCTGACATAGCCGCCCAGCGGGATGGCCGCCACTACGAACTCGGTGCCGTGACGGTCGCGCCGCATCCACAGGGGTTTGCCGAATCCCACCGAAAAGCGCAGCACCTTGACGCCGCAGCGGCGCGCGACCCAGAAGTGGCCGAATTCGTGGAAGGTCACCAACACGCCCAGGCTGACGATCATCCACCAGACCGAACCGATGAAATCACCCATGGATGCAACTCGTCTGCGTAAATCGATCAGGCATGAAGGCGGTGATGGGCGAGGGCGCGTTCGGTGATCTGCCGCGCTTGCGCATCGGCAGAAAGCAGGGTGTCGAGGGAGTCGGCATTGTGCCGTGGGAGCGTTGCCAGTGTGTGTTCGACCAACGCGGGAATCGCTAGGAAACCCACCTGGCCCTGAAGAAACGCTGAAACAGCCACTTCATTGGCCGCGTTCAGGATCGCAGGGGCGGTTCCACCGGCCTCCAGCGCCTCCCAGGCCAGGCGCAGGCACGGAAATGCGGCGGTGTCCGGCGCCTCGAAATCCAGCCGCCCTTGGGTCAGCAGGTCCAGCCCTGCAACCCCGGACTCGACCCGCTCCGGCCACGCCAGGCCGACCGCCAGCGTGGTGCGCATGTCCGGCAGGCCGAGCTGGGCAAGGGTGGAGCCGTCGACGAATTCCACCAGCGAGTGCACCAGGCTCTGCGGGTGCACCAGTACATCGATCTGCGCACCGGGCAGGCCGAACAGGTGATGCGCTTCCATCACTTCCAGGCCCTTGTTCATCAGCGTCGCCGAATCCACCGAGATCTTCGGCCCCATCGACCATTTGGGATGGGCGACCGCCTGCGCGGGCGTGACGGCGCCCAGCGCGGCGCGGTCCCAGCCGCGGAACGGCCCGCCGGACGCGGTCAGGATCACCCGGCGCACGCCGCGACTGGCGTCGCAGGACCGCAGGCACTGGAAGATCGCGCTGTGTTCGCTGTCGATCGGGATGATCTCGGCGCCGGCCGCCGCCGCGGTACGGGTCAGCAGCTCGCCGGCCAGTACCAGCGATTCCTTGTTGGCCAGCAGCAGGCGCTTGCCGGCGCGGGCCGCGGCCAGCGTGGAGGGCAGGCCGGCCGCTCCCACGATCGCCGCGACCACGGTGTCGCACGCATCGCTGGCGGCCAGCGCGTCCAGGGCGTCGGAGCCGGCGTGCGCCTGGGTGGCCAATCCGGCCGCGCGCAGACCGTCGCGCAGTGCCGGATACAGGAATGGGTCGGCGATCACCGCGTGCGCAGGGCGATGGGTGACGCAGAGCGCCAGCAGCTCGTCGACCTTGCTGCCGGCCGACAGCACGCTGGCGCGCAGCCGCTGCGGATGACGGGCGATCACATCCAGTGCCGACGCACCGATCGAGCCGGTGGCGCCGAACACGGCGACCTGACGGAGAGGGGAGCCAGCCATGCCTAGAATCCGAGAATTTCCTTGCCGAGTGCGAACACCGGCAGGGCGGCGAGCACGCCGTCGATACGATCCAGCACGCCGCCATGGCCCGGAATCACCGCACCCGAGTCCTTGGCGCCGGCGTGGCGCTTGAGCAGGCTCTCGAACAGATCGCCCAGCACCGAGGCCAGCACCGCCACCGCCGAGACCAGCACCAGCTGCGGCACATGCGCCAGGGTCAGCCCGGCCAGCCAGCCGAATGCGCAGGCGACCACGATGCCGGCGACCATGCCGCCGAGCAGGCCTTCGATGGTCTTGTTGGGGCTGACCCGCGGCGCCAGCTTGTGCTTGCCGAACGCGCGGCCAGCGAAATAGGCGCCCGAATCGGCCGCCCACACCATGGTCAGCGCGGTCAGCAGCCACAGGTTGCCCTTGTCCGGGTTGGCGTGCAGCAGCACCAGCGCGGCCCAGGCCGGCAGGACCGCCAACGTGCCGGCGGCGAGCTTGAGCGCGCGCGCCTGACCGTTGCCGTGATCGGCACCGAAGGTGAAAAAGCGCAGCCACAACAACGCCAGCAGCCACCAGACCACCCCCACCAGGGCGGCGATCTGGAACAGCACCATGGAGCCGGCCGAGGCCCACACCATCAGCACCATCAGCAGCAGATTGAGCATCAGCAGCACGGTACGCGGCAGGCTGTCGTCGATGCCGGAGAGCTTGAGCCACTCCCACAGGCCGGTCAGGAACAGGACCGCCGCCAGCGCCGCCAGCCATTGCGTGGGCAGCAGCACGATCGCGCAGATGGCGAGCGGCGCCATGATCAGCGCGGCAATCACGCGGGTCTTGGTCATGCGGAGGAGCTCTCCGTCGCCTTGTCGGCGATCTGGGCGCTGGTCAGGCCGAAGCGACGTTCGCGCCCGGCATAGTCATCCAGTGCCTGCTGCAGTACGCCGGCATCGAACTCCGGCCACAGGGTTTCGGTGAACCACAGTTCGGTATAAGCCAGCTGCCACAGCAGGAAATTGCTGATGCGGGTGTCGCCGCCGGTGCGGATGAACAGGTCCGGCGCCGGCAGATCGGCCAGCGCAACGCGGCTGGCCAGCAGCGCTTCGTCGATCTGCTGCGGCTGCAGACGGCCGGCGGCCACTTCTTCGGCCAATGCCCGCGCGGCCAGTGCAATGTCCTGGCGGCCGCCATAGCTGGCGGCGATGCTCAGCACCAGCCGCGCATTGGCGGCGGTCATGCGCTCGGCGGTAGCCATGCGCTCGCGCAATGGCGCCGCGAAACGGCTGCGATCGCCGATGAAGCGCACCTGCACGCCGCGCCGCTGCAGTTCGTCGACCTCGCGATCGAGCGCATGCAGGAACAGCTTCATCAGTGCATCGACTTCCTCCTGCGGACGGCCCCAGTTTTCACTGGAAAACGCGAACAGGGTGAGCGCCGAGACGCCTTTTTCCAGGCAGAAATCGATGGTGCGATTGACCGCGCGCGCGCCGGCGCGATGACCGATCATGCGCGGACGCCGCCGACGCTGCGCCCAACGCCCGTTGCCATCCATGATGATGGCAATGTGGCGCGGCACGGCGGCAGCGGAAGGTGCTGGATGCATGGCAGGCGATGCCACGATCAGACCGTCATCAGTTCCTGTTCCTTGGCCTTGACGACCTCATCCACATCCTTGATGGCCTTGTCGGTGAGCTTCTGGATGTCGTCTTCGGCGCTGCGTGCCTCGTCCTCGGTGACCGCCTTGTCCTTGAGCAGGTCCTTGACCTGCTGATTGGCGTCGCGACGGATGTTGCGGATGGCCACCTTGCTGTCTTCGCCCTCGCCATGCACGGCCTTGCTGAGCTCCTTGCGGCGCTCCTCGGTCAGCGGCGGCAGGTTCAGACGGATCACGGTGCCGACCACGGTCGGGGTCAGGCCCAGATCCGAGGCGTAAATCGCCTTTTCCACGTCCTTGATCATTCCCTTGTCGAACAGGCTGATGACCAGCGAGCGGCCTTCGGAGACGCTGATGCTGGCGACCTGGTTGAGGGGGGTGTCGGTGCCGTAAGCCTTGACCTTGATGCCGTCCAGCAGCGCCGGAGAGGCGCGGCCGGTGCGCACGGTGGTCAGGGAATGGCGCAGAGCATCGATGCTCTTGGTCATGCGCGTCTGCGCGTCTTGTTTGATCTGGTTGAGCATCGCCGGAATCCGTGTGGAGCTGAATCCGGAGATTATAGCCGGGACTGCGTTTTGAGACTTGCCGGCCGGCAGAGTCCTGCGCAGCCGGTTCACCTGGGGTGCCACTCCACGCCCGGCATCGCCATCGGTCAGGCGTCAGCGCAGTCTCCGGGACCGCGCCTTTGCGATTCCCGAATCCCGATTCCCCACTCCCGGCCTCAACTCCGACCCTGCACCAACGTGCCGATCTGCTCGCCATGCAGGATGCGCAGCAGCACCCCGGGCTCGCTCATGCCGAAGATGCGCAGCGGCAGGTCGCTGTCGCGCGCCAGCGCGAAGGCGGCAGTGTCCATCACTTCCAGGCCCTGCAGGATGACTTGGTCGTAGGTCAGGCTGTCGTAACGCACTGCGTCAGAATGCTTCTTCGGGTCCTTGTCGTACACGCCGTCGACCTTGGTTGCCTTGAGCAGCAGGTCGGCGCCGATCTCGATCGCGCGCAGCGCCGCGCCCGAGTCGGTGGTGAAGAACGGATTGCCGGTACCGGCGGCGAAGATCGCGATGCGACCCTTTTCCAGATGGCGGATCGCGCGCCGGCGGATGAAGTCCTCGCAGACATCGTTGATCTTGATCGCGCTCATCACGCGCACCTTGGCGCCGAGCTTTTCCAGCGCGTCCTGCATCGCCAGCGCGTTGATCACGGTGGCCAGCATGCCCATGTGGTCGCCGGTGACGCGGTCCATGCCGCTGGCGGCCAGGCCGGCGCCGCGGAAGATGTTGCCGCCGCCGATCACCAGCGCGACCTGCGCACCGGCCTGCTGAGCTTCGATCACTTCATGGGCGAGGCGGTTGATGACCTTGGGATCGATGCCGTAATCCCCGTCCCCCATCAGCGCCTCCCCGGAAAGTTTGAGAAGAATGCGGCGATAGGCAAGTTCAGACATGGGGGAGACCTCGGTGTGGGGAATCGGCAAACGCCGGCAAGTCTAGCGGAAGCCTGTCACCGGGCGTGGTAAAAATTCGGTAGTTGGCGATGCCGTGATGCGTTGCTCAGTGCGCGCGCGGAGGTTGCGGCGTCGGCATGTCGGTCGCATCGTAGGCGGTGACGCGGTTGCGGCCGCGATGTTTGGAGCGATACAGCGTGCTGTCGGCGGCCTGCAGCAGATGCTCGATGCTCTCGAACTGCCGGTCGCCACCGCCGTGGGTGGCCAATCCCGCCGAGAAGGTGATGTGCAGCGGGCCGCCCTGCAGTTGCGCCATCGGCGTGCGTGCGGTCTCGGCCAGGATGCGCTCGACCACCATCAACGCCGCCTCGGCCGCGGTGTTGGGCAGGATCACCAGGAATTCCTCGCCGCCATAGCGGGCGACCAGGTCGCTGGTGCGCACCATGCGCTGCAGCGTCTGCGCGAAGTTGCGCAGCACCTCGTCGCCGACCAGATGGCCATGCGCATCGTTGACGCGCTTGAAGTCGTCCAGATCGATGAAGGCGATCGACAGCGGCCAGTTCTGGCGCGATGCCAGCTCGAACTCGTGCGCGAGCGCGGTGCCGAGCTGGTGGCGATTGAACACGCCGGTTAATGCATCGCGGCTGGCCTGTTCGGCCAGATGGCGCATGCGGTTTTCCGATTCGTCGGCATGCCGGCGCGCTTCGGCCACGTCCTGCAGCTCGCGCAGGCTGCGCAGCATCGCCAGCTCGCGGGCCTGCTCGAAGATCATCTGGATGTGCTCGGGCTGCGGCACGCGGATGTCGAACAGGGCTTCCAGTTCCGGCAGCGACTCGGCGATGCGTTCGATCACCTTTTCGAAGCGTTCGGCATCCAGTTCCAGCACGTCCTGCGCCTGGCGCTGCGCGTGTTCGGTGGCGGCCACGGCACTGGCCGACAGCCAGATGTCCGCCAGGCGTCCGGACAGCGCGACACAGGCCATGAACGGCTCCAGGCTGGCGGGCTCTTCCTCGCTCTGCGCGATGGCGTTCTGCAGGTAAGGCGGCAGTTGCCATTGATGCGCGAGCCAGGCGCCGACTTCGGCATGGGTGGCGCCCAGATGCGCGCGTTCGGCCTCGATCAGCGCGGCGTTGTCGGGCGCCTGTTCCAGCAGCGGCGCATACAGCTCGGGCGCGCCCTGCAGCAGGGCGAGCTTGCCGATGTCCTGCAACAGGCCGGCCAGCATGAGTTCTTCGGGTTTGCGGATGCCGTAGGCCTGGCCGAGGATGCGGCTGGCCAGCGCGCATAGGCCGGCACGGCGCCAGATGCGCTCATGCAGCGGATGCGCGGTAAAGGTGCTGCGCACGCCATGCACCATCGAAAACCCCAGCGCCAGGCTCAGGGTCGCGTTGAGGCCGAGCATGGTCAGTGCCTGGCCGAGGTTGTCGATGCGGCGGCGGCTGGCGTACAGCGGCGAATTGGCAACCCGCAGCATGCGCGCGCTCAGGGCCATGTCCATGCCGATGACGTTGGCCGTGGTGGTCATGTCCACGTCGGGGTCCTGCGCCAGCTCGATGACGCGTAGCGCAACGCCCGGGGGCGATGGCAGGTTGCGGCAGTAGTGCAGGGCGGCCTGTAGATCTGGTTGCATGGGTCATCGCCGACGGTGGGCGCAAGCATACCGCTGCGCTCGTTAATGGGGCACGCCATGCTCCGCCGTCGCCGCGCGGCAACGCGTGCGCGATAGGGGCGGAAAAGCCTGGTCGGCATCCAGTTCTAGCGGCAACCGCCACGACATCTGTAGAGTTGAGGCCGGTCGCGGGCCCGGCGGATGCGTTCGCTTCAGCTTCGCGCTTTCATGGGCCTGCGCGACAGTGTCGGGCCCAAAAAAAAAGCCGCGGCAGGCCGCGGCTTTCTCTATGCAGTGGCGAGGATCAGGCCAGGCCGGCCTGCTTCATCACTTCGGCGGCGTAGTCTTCCACCACCTTCTCGATGCCCTCGCCAACGGCCAGGCGCTGGAAGCCGACCACTTCGGCACCGGCAGCCTTGACGGCCTGCTCGACAGTCTGGTCGGTGTTCAGCACGTACGGCTGGCCGTACAGGGTCACTTCGTTGACGATCTTGCTGATCTTGCCGCTGATGATCTTTTCCAGGATCTCGGCCGGCTTGGCCTTGTCCTTCTCGGACATCTTGGCCAGTTCGATTTCCTTTTCCTTGGCGACGAACTCGGCCGGGACATCGGAGGCCTTGACGTGCGGCGGGTTCATCGCGGCGATGTGCATGGCGATGCCGCGTGCCAGCTCGATGTCGCCACCCTTCAGCTCGACCAGCACGCCGATGCGGCCGCCGTGCACATAGGCCGCGACGTTGTTGGCGCTGTCGATGCGGACCAGGCGACGCACCTGCAGGTTCTCGCCGACCTTGGCGATGACTGCGGCGCGACGCTCTTCGATGGTCTCGCCGCTGTCGAGCTTGACGCTCTTGAGCGCTTCGGCATCGGCGGCATCCGAGTTCAGCGCGGCGGTGGCCACGGTCTCGGTGAAGGCCAGGAAGTTCTCGTCCTTGGCGACGAAGTCGGTTTCGGAGTTGACTTCGACCAGCACGGCCTTGCCGCCGGCCTGTGCGGTGGCGATGCGGCCTTCGGCGGCAACGCGGTCAGCCTTCTTGTCGGCCTTGGCCAGACCCGACTTGCGCAGCCATTCGGCAGCGGCGTCGATGTCGCCTGCGTTTTCGACGAGTGCCTTCTTGCACTCCATCATGCCGGCGCCGGTGCGCTCGCGCAGTTCCTTGACCAGGGAAGCAGTGATTTCCATGGAATTACCTCATATGGACGAATGCGTGCGGCGGAGGGTTCCGCCAGTAGGGGGCGGCGCAGCCAGGCCGGCCGCCCCCCGTAGAAATGTTCAGTGGCCTCGGCGACGGGCCGCGCTGGACCCGTCGGGGCTGCGGCCGCACAGCATGGTGCGGCCGCATTGCAGGCCGATTACTCGGCAGCCGGAGCGGCAGCGTCGGCCGGTGCGTCAGCCTTCTTGTCGCCCTTCTTGGCCGGAGCGCGACGGCCCTTGCCTTCGTCGGCGGATTCGGCCGAGAACTCTTCTTCGCGGACCGAAGCGGAGTTCGGCGCAGCAGCCTTGCCTTCCAGCACGGCGTCGGCAGCGGCGCGTGCATACAGCTGCACGGCACGGATGGCGTCGTCGTTGCCCGGGATGGCGTAGTCGACCAGGGCCGGGTCGTAGTTGGTGTCGACCACTGCGATCACCGGGATGCCGAGCTTCTTGGCTTCCTTGATGGCGATGTCTTCATGGCCGATGTCGATCACGAAGATCGCGTCGGGCAGGCGGTTCATTTCCTTGATGCCGCCCAGCGAGGCGTCCAGCTTCTCGCGCTCGCGACGCAGGCCCAGCACTTCGTGCTTGACCAGCTTGTCGAAGGTGCCGTCGGTCTCGGCCGACTCCAGTTCCTTCAGGCGGGCAACCGACTGCTTGACGGTACGGAAGTTGGTCAGCGTGCCGCCCAGCCAGCGCTGGGTCATGAACGGCATGCCGCAACGCTCGGCTTCTTCCTTGATGGACTCGCGCGCGCTGCGCTTGGTGCCCAGGAACAGCACGGTGCCGCGCTTCTGCGCGATCGAGGAGAGGAAGTTCATCGCGTCATTGAAGAGCGGAACGGTCTTCTCGAGGTTGATGATGTGGATCTTGCCGCGCGCGCCGAAGATGTACGGCGCCATCTTGGGGTTCCAGTAGCGGGTCTGGTGACCGAAATGGACGCCGGCTTCCAGCATCTGACGCATGGTGACTTGGGGCATTGAAGTAACTCCTGATAGCGGAATCTACGTGCGCGGACTGGACTTTGAAGAGTCCGCGCATGGATGTGCGGGCCCTTGCGAAAGGATGCGCACAAACGATTCCGGGGTTGGGCTTCCCTGTCGCCTCCGTGACGAACCCCTTGCGAGGCACCCCGGCACGGATGGCGGCGGCAGGTGTGAATTCGTCGGTGACGTCCGACGTGAACGACGCAATGCGCAAGAGACGCAAAACAGCCGGCGGAGTATAGCCGGCTGAGCGGGCGGGCGCAATTGGCGAATCGGGATTGGGGAATAGGGATTCGGGATTCGTGATTGGCGGGCCGTGTGTCGCGGCAGTTGTTCGCTGTCGGTCCAGGATGGTCAAAGCGCCAGCACTTGCGAATCCCCAATCCCGAATTCCCAATCCCCAGAGCTCACGGCTCCAACGCCAGCGTCGTCTCGATATCGCTGTTGATCCGCGCCACGAAGCGGCCATTGCCGGCGGCCACGTTGGCGGGCAGCGACCATTGGCGGGTCTGGCCGGGAAGCACATAGCCGGCAAGGTCGTCGCGGATGCTGCGGCGGGTGCCGCCGGCATCGATGTAGGCCAGGTCGGCCAGCCTGGCATGGCCGAGCCCGGCGTTATGGACCTTCAGCGCGCGGCCGCTGCCCTGGCCGGACAGGCTGGCCTGCAGCAGCGGGCGAAGGTCGCCGGGCTGGCTTGGCAGGGCGAACACCGGCGTGGAATAACGCAGCAGTGCGGTGTCGCTACCGGAGGCATGCTGGGTCACTACCAGGCGGTAGCTGTCTTCGCTCTGCACCGGGCTGGGGCCCAGGCGGATCACCCGCAGCAATTGCCGGCCTTGCGGAGGAATTTCGAATTGCGCCGGGCTGACGGTGGCGGCGGTGGCCGGTTCAAGCAGTTCGCGGTCGCCATCCTGGCGCCAGCGGTAGAGTTTGGCTTCGGCGCGCCATGGCAGGGCTGCCTGGTTGTAGAGCCAGACGGTGGTCTGGTCGCTGTCGGCGGGAATGCGGGCGGTGGTCGGGGCGATGGCGATCTCGGCGGCAACGGCGCTGCCACCGATGGCAAGGCCGGCGAGTGTCAGTGCCAGCAGGCCGCGACAGGAGCGGGACGCGGCCATGGTCAGAACGCGATCGTGGTGATGGGCGCGTTGCCGGCAGGCGTTGGCCCGGCGAGTGCGCTGGCATCCTGCCCGGTGCTGGCGGCGGTTGGGGTGTCGGCGCTGCCGGCCGGCGGGGCGATCGCCATCGGCGTGCCCCTGGAGCAGCTGGCGCGCGGCGGCGCAGTGCGCAGTTCGCAGCCGCTGAGCAGACGCAGGCCGATGTGCAGGGTGAAGTTTTCCGGGCCCGGAGCGGTGGCCGCGTTGGCCGCGGTAGAGCTCGCGCTGCAGACGAGGGCGACCAGCGTCAGGCGCTTCAACAAAGTGACCAGCGTCATGAAGGCAATCGTTTGCATTGGAGACGTAACAAATAGCGACGCCCCCAATGCGAACTTTATTAACTGTCAGTAAGTGATCGAGACGGTCACCGTGTCGTTGTAGGCACCCGCGATGGGCTGTTGCGGTGCCGGCGCGCGGCCATAGACGGTCACCGTCTGCGCGACTCCGTTGCCGGTGCCGCTGAGCGTATCGACGCCGATGCTGGTGCCCCAGCGGTTGCCGCGGCCGGCGTCCCGATACAGTTCATAGGCGATGTAGTTGGCACTGCTGGCGTGGCGCATGCGCCGGACGTTGCCGGCGGCATTGATGCCATCGCCCAGCCCGATATTCCAGGCAGTGCGGTTGGTGCATGACAGACTGATGGTGGAGGTGCGGTCGATGGCGGTATCGATGGTGCCGGCGATGCTGCCGAAATCCAGGTCGGTGGTGACGTAGGTACTGCAGCGTGCCGGCACGTTGGCCGAGGCCGTGAACGGAAAGGCGTTGCTGGCGGTCTTGGCACCGCTGCCGCCGGCCGTGCAACTGCTCGGCGCCGGCGGCATACCGATGACGCTTTCGTTGTAGGAGTAGCGCAGCACGGTGTCGGCACCGCCGAAGCTGCTGCTGTGGTTGCCGACCGACAGCGTCTGGTTGGCCGGAATGCGCCCGTACAGGGTAATGCTGGCCGTCTGCGAGCCGCCGGTGACCACCGGAACGCCGTAGGACAGTGTCACCAGGCGCGGCGAGGGTGTCGTCGACCCGGTGGCGCCCCAGACCTGGGTCCGCGTGGCCTCGCTGTAGATCTGGAAGTCCAGGCTGTCGCTGGTGGGGTTGAGCATGCGGCGTGGCGCGTACAGCCCGTTGCTGGCGCTGCCCGGCCCGAGGTCCAGGCACAGACTCACCTGGGCATAGCCGAGCACGCTGAGCGCTGCGGTCGCGCAGGAGACGTTGAGCGTTGCCACCGCATCGGTGGTGCCGTTGGCCGCCACGTTGCCGAACGCCAGCGGGGTACCGAGGGTGACGCTGCAGGTGGTGTCCGCGTGCGCGCCCTGGCAGGGGGCAAGCCACAACGTTGCGATCGCCAGCGCAACGACCAGGCGCCACAGTGCGGGCAGGCTCATGGGGTTTGCTGCTCGAGAACGCAGGGCAGCGGGCCGACCCGCGGGATGCCGCCGGGGTTGATCGGGTAGGTGAAGCGCGCGCTGCAGCGGCCATCCGGCAGCTCCACCAGGATGCGGTTGTCGATCTGCAGATTGTCCAGATAGGTTTCGCCGTCGTAGCCGACCACCACGCGTTCGGCGTTGCCCTCGCGTTGCACCACGCTGCCGACCGGCAACGGCACGCCCTGGGCGTCGTGCAGCACGATCATGGCCGCGCGCACCCGGGTGATGCCGAAGCGCACCGCCACCCCGGACTGCTGGCGCGGTGTCACCGCGGTATCGACGCGGTCCACGCGCAGGTCCGCCGGCAGGTTCAGGGTGTCGATGGACAACTGGTTGCGCTGCCAAGACTGCAGCGGGGTGACCAGCAGCATCCCGCGCGCATCGGTGACGCCGATCAGGCGATTCTCCAGCCGCACCGGAATGCCGGGCTGGCCGTCGGTGGAGACCACCGCAAAGGCATCCTGGATATCGCGCGCGGCAAAGCCGCGGCCATTCATCCACACCAGGCTGCCGCTGGCGCTGGCATAGCCGAAGTTGGCGCCATCCTGGTTGGCGACGCCGAGGTTGTAGCGGCCGATGCGGTTCAACCACCCCAGCTCGGCCAGGCCGCCGTTGGCATCGTCGCCGGCACGCCCTTGCAGGCGCCAACCGATCCCGCCCAGGTCGCCGTCGCCGGGCAGCGGCTGGCTCAGATCGGCCACGAACCCGGTGCGGTTGCCGTTGCGTTGCATCGAGGCGCTGGCCTGGCGCAGCTCGCCGAACGTGGTCGACAGCGACAGGTACAGGCTGCGGTCGCTGCGCACATCCAGGTTCTGGTTGCCGGACAGATTGGCCGCCCAGTTGCGCCCGAAACTGCGCGACCAGAACAGGCTCGCATACCGCGAGGTGTCGCCTTGCGGGTAGCTCAGCCGCACATAGCTGGTGCCCAGCGAGCCGATCGGATTGACGTTGACGCCGAACACCGCGCGGTCGCTGATGCGCGCCGGCAACGCGCCCTGCAGTGCGCCCAGGTCGCGATAGTCGCCGTGGGTGCGCTGGGTGCCGGCAGTGAAGTTGAAACGACGGTTGTTCCAGGCATACCCCAGCACGTACTGCCCGCCGCGCAGCGCATCCATCCGGCTATGCGCGTAGGCCGCGTTGACCACGCCGCCTGCGCCGAGCAGCCACACGCCGCCGGCACCGGCGTTGACCACGCCGCCGCCGGCCTCGGTATGCGCTTCGATGGTGAAGTCATCGCGTAGGCCCTTGCGCAACGTGGCGCTGGCGACCGTGCGCGACTCGTAGGAAAACGAGCGCACGCCGTAGTCCTGGCGCAGATGGCCGATGCCGGCCGACCATTCGGAAATGCCGCGCGCCAGCAGTTGCGGCGTGCCATAGAAGGCGAAGTCCAGCCGGCGCACCTGGCCGAACGCATCGGTCACCACGATCTGCGCCTGCCCGGTGCCGCTGATGCCGGGTTGCGCGGCCAGCTGGAACGGGCCGGCCGGCACCTGGCCGCTGTACTGGCGCAGCCCATCGACGTAGAGCTCCACCGTCGACGGCACCACCGCCTCGCCCAGGAAGCTTGGTGTGGGGGTGAGCACGCGGTACGGCTGCAGGGCGTAATTGCGGCCGATCTGTATCCCGCCCAGGCGGATCGAGCGGCTCCAGTCGACAAAGCCGCTGTAGAAATCGCCGACCGTCAGGCTGGTGGCGCTGTCGGGGAAATCCATCTGCCAGGCGCTGTCCAGACGCACCGCTTCGCTGCGCCAGCGCTGGTCCTGCGGGCGGTCGTAGGCCAGGAACACCGCGGTGGTGTCGACCATGCCGCGGCCGATGCCGAAGCCGCGCACTTCGGTGGCCAGCGACACGCTGCTGGCCCCGGCATTGCGCGTGGCATAGAAGTCGTAATTGAGCAGCATGCCCGGCGAGGCAGTGGCGCTGGGCGGTGAGACCTGTTCGGCCTTGAGTACCGTGGTGGAGAGCGACAGCTGCGCCAGCGGCACCTGCAACGCAAGCCGTTGCAGCGCAGCGTCGTAGCGCACCTCCACATCGGGCAGGCGATCCAGATCGACCAGCTCGCTGGCGGGGCGGTCGGCCAGGAGGAAGCCCAGCTTGCGCAGCGTGTCGACGGAGCCGCGCAGGTGGCCGTCCACCAGTTCGAACGGTGCCAGGCCGCGCTCGGCCTGGTTGAGGCTGACATCCAGGTACAGCGTCTGCGGCAGGGCCGCCACGTTCTGCGGCGCCTGATCGGACAGTGGCGCCATGTCGGCCAGATCGCCGGAGGCGGCGTGTGCCAGGCAGGTGGCGGCCGCAAGCAGCGTCATCGCCAGCCGGCCCGCATCACGGCGCTGCTGGCGCGGCCAACAAGGTGCGTTCGTCCGCCTCACCATTGATCCTTGCGATGATGGTGCCGCGGCCGAACTGGGCCAGCGGTGCCCCCAGCGACCAGCGCATGGTCTGGCCGGGCAGGACATAACCCACCAGCCCGTTCAATGCCGTCCTGGTCGTGCCATCGACCCGATGCTGCAGGTCGGCGACCTGGGCGTGCCCATTGCCGGTGTTGCTGATCTGGATCTGCGCATTGCCGTCGCTGCCGGCAATCACCTGCGTGCTCAGGGTCGGGGTGGATTCGGTCTTGCCCGGCGGCAGCAGGAAGATCGGCACCGAGTAGCGCAACACGAACTGCATGCCCTTGCGATCCGCATCGGCGTTGGGCAATTCGTCGACGATGATGCGGTAGCAGGCTTCCTCGCCGGTCGGCGCGGGCCCGGCGCGAATCACCCGAATCAGCTGGCGCTCGCCGGCGGCCAGCGTGCGCATCGGCGGGCTGACCAGCAGTTCCTGGGTGGGGTCGAGTTGATCCTTGCCGTCACGCTGGGTCCAGCGATAGGCGCGGGTCTGCACCTGCACCGGCGCGCTGCCGCTGTTGCTCAGCCAGAGCCCGTCGGCGGACTGCTGTGCGCTCAGCGTCAGCGAGGTCGGCGCCAGCTGCAGGCTGGCCGCATGGGCCGGCTGCAACGGCACGCCGCTGCCAAGCGCCAGCATCAGGCTCAATCCGGCCGTGACCAGCCAGGCCGGCATCCGGTACGACAGGCGGTGGTGCAGTGGCATGCGCGCGCTCAGTAGACGATCGTGGCGGTGATGGTGTCTTGGTAGGTACCGGTCGCGGGATTGTTGGCCGACGGGTTGGTCACGCGGCCGTAGACCGGATAGACCTGGTTGATGCCGGTGGCGGTGCGGCTCAGCGTATTGGTGCCGGTGGTGCTGCCCCATACCGTGCTGCGGCCCAGATCCTGGTACAGCTGGTAGGCGATGAAGTTGTTGGTGGTGACCAGCGCATCGGTGTTCTTCATGCGGCGGGTGGTGACGTCGTTGGCGGTGCCGGCATTGCTGCCCGCGCTCAACGCAATGTTGTACGGCGTCAGTGCGGTGCATTGCGCGGTCACGCTGCCGTTGGCGTCGGCATTGGCGGTGGAGGTGGACAACACCGAGCCGAAGTCGACGTCCGTCGCCGAGGCAGCGGTGATGGTGCAGGCCTTGGTGACGGCGATCTTGACGTTGAATGTGGTGGTATCTGCTGCGGTGGCAACGCCAATGGTCGAGAGCAGGCCGAGGGACAGCAGGACAGGGCGGACAGTACGCATGGACATTTCCTTGACCGGTCTGGTCATTGGTGACGCGACGACTCGTCGCCCTGCCTCCAATGCATCAGCTGTGCCAAAGATTACCCTGAATGATTTGGCTATCTCGCTGTTTATCCTCAGAGTTTTCCCGAAATTGCGATGTCTCTCGGATGACCCCGTTCATTGAGTTTTTGACGCGCGCGGTAGTGCGTCACACATGAATGCGCGGTGCCGCCAGATTCTTGCTGCCCGGTCCGTCTGGGCGCTTGATCGGCTGCGGCATGAAAAACAACCGCGCGGGTCGTTCAGATTCAGCCCGAATCGGCGATAATCGCTGCCATGAGCGTCAATCTGAAAACCAAAGAAGAAATCGAACTGATGCGCGTCGCCGGCCGCCTGGCCGCCGAGGTGCTCGATGTCGTGGCGCCGTATGTGCAGGCGGGCGTGACCACGGCCGAGCTGGACCGCATCTGCCACGACCACATCGTCAACGTGCAGGGCACCATTCCTGCCAACGTCGGCTACCGCGGCTTTCCCAAGAGCGTGTGCACTTCGGTCAACAACGTGATCTGTCACGGCATCCCGAGCGCGGCCAAGGTCCTGAAGGACGGCGACATCGTCAATATCGATGTCACCGTCATCAAGGACGGCTGGCATGGCGACACCAGCCGCATGTATTACGTCGGCACGCCGTCGGTGATGGCCAAGCGGCTGGTGGAAACCACCTACGAGGCGATGTGGCGCGGCATCCGTGCGGTCAAGCCGGGCGCAACGCTGGGCGATGTCGGCCACGCGATCCAGAAGTTTGCCGAAGCCGAGCGCTTCAGCGTGGTGCGCGACTACTGCGGCCACGGCATCGGCAAGGTCTACCACGACGAGCCGCAGGTGATGCATTACGGCCGTCCCGGCGAAGGCCTGGTGCTCAAGCCCGGCATGACCTTCACCATCGAACCGATGATCAACGAAGGCACCTACCACCATAAGACCCTGCCGGACGGCTGGACCGTGGTGACCAAGGACCGCAAGTTGTCCGCGCAGTGGGAACACATGGTCGCGGTGACCGAAGACGGCGTGGATGTGCTGACGCTGTCGCCGAACGCTCCCGCTCCGGTATGACGGCCACGCCGGCGGACCGACCCGACCCGGGTGTCGCCGGCGATGCCGAGTGGGCCGCGCAAGCGCGCCCGCTGCTGGTGCATGCCGACATGCGGCTGTGCAAGCGCTTCGACCAGGGCGAGCCGATCGAACGCCTGGTGGCCTTGCGCGCCCGCGCGGTCGATCAATTGATGCGCAATGCGTGGACGCGCTGCATCCCGGCCGATGCCGGGCTGTCGTTGCATGCCGTCGGCGGTTACGGGCGCGGCGAACTGTTCCCGCGCTCGGATGTGGATGTGCTGGTACTGGGCGAGACCGGCGTGCAGCAACAGCTCGAGCAGGCCCTGGCGCGGCTGTTCGCCTTGCTGTGGGATGTGGGCCTGCCGATCAGCCACGCGGTGCGCTCGCCGGCGCAGTGCACCGCCGCGGCGGCCGATCAGACGGTGCTGACCGCCTTGATCGAGTCGCGCCCGCTGGTGGCCGGCAGCCAGGCGCGCGCCGCGCTGGCGGCAGCGATCTCGCCGCAACTGGTGTGGCCGGCGCGCGAATTCTTTCAGGCCAAGCGCGAAGAGCTGCTGGCGCGGCATCAGCGCTTCGGCGATACCGCCGACAATCTGGAGCCGGACATCAAGGACGGCCCCGGCGGCCTGCGCGACCTGCAGACGCTGGGCTGGATGGCGCTGCGCGCGTTCGGGGTCAAGGATCTGGAGGCCCTGGTCGGGCTGGGCCATGTCGGTTTCGACGAGGCCGTAGCGCTGCGACGCGAGCGCGAGGAGCTGGCGCGCTTGCGCTTCGGCCTGCACCTGGTGGCCAACCGGGCGGAAGAGCGGTTGGGGTTCGATTACCAGAAGACGCTTGCCGAGCGGCTGGGCTTTGCCGACGACCCGGAAAGCCTGGGCGTGGAAAAGATGATGCAGCGCTTCTACCGCAGCGCTGCATTGATCCGCCGCATCAGCGACCGCCTGCTGCAGCGTTTCGAAGAACAGTTCGACGGCGAGGCGGTGCCGGAGCCGCTCGGGGAGGGCTTCAGTCTGCGCCGCGGCTATCTGGCTGCGGATGCAGAGGACTGGCCGGCCGGCGACGTGCTGCAGGTCTTTGCGCTGTTTGCGCAGTGGGCGGCGCATCGCGAGGTACGCGGGCTGCATTCGCTGACCGCGCGCGCGCTGGCCGAGGTGCTGCGCGATTTGCCCGCCTACGACGTCGCCGACGCGACCGCGCGCGACCGCTTCATGGCGCTGCTGCGCGGCCCTCGGGCGGTGGAGTCGCTCAACCGCATGGCGCGTTTGGGCGTGCTGGGCCAGTGGATTCCGGCATTCGCCAGCGTGTCCGGGCGCATGCAGTTCGACCTGTTCCATGTCTACACGGTGGACCAGCACACCTTGATGGTGCTGCGGAACATCTCGCTGTTTGCCGCCGGTCGCGCCGACGAGCGTTTTTCGATCACCCATGAAGTCTGGCCGCGCCTGCGCAAGCCGGAATTGCTGCTGCTGGCCGGCCTGTTTCATGACATCGCCAAGGGCCGCGGCGGCGATCATTCCGAGCTGGGCGCGGTGGATGCGCGCGCGTTCTGCCAGGCGCACCGGCTCAGCGAAGGCGATACCGCGTTGGTGGCCTGGCTGGTCGAACAGCATCTGCGCATGTCGGTCACCGCGCAGAAGCAGGACATCTCCGACCCGGAGGTGATCCACCGTTTCGCCACCCTGGTCGGCACGCGCGAGCGCCTGGATTACCTGTACCTGCTGACCTGCGCCGATATCGCCGGCACCAGCCCCAAGCTGTGGAACGCGTGGAAGGACCGGCTGCTGGCCGACCTGTATTTCGCCGCGCGGCGCGCACTGCGCGAGGGCCTGGAGCATCCGCCGCCGCGCGAAGAGCGCCTGCGCGAAGCGCGCGAGTCCGCCCGCGCGCTGATGCAGGCGCAAGGCCACGACGATGCCACCATCGACCGCCAGTTCGCCGGCATGCCGGATGAAAACTTCCTGCGCTTCCGTCCCGAGCAACTGGCCTGGCAGGCGGTGTCGCTGATCGAGGTGCAGATCGGCCAGACCCTGGTCAAGGCGCGGCGCGCGGTACCGGACAACGACGCGCTGGAAGTGTTCGTGTATTCGCCCGATCGCGACGGTTTGTTCTCCGCGATCGTCGCCACGCTGGATCGCAAGGGGTATGGCATCCATCGCGCCCGCGTGCTGGATGCGCCGCACGATGCGATCTTCGACGTGTTCGAGGTGCTGCCGCAGGACAGTTCCGCCGATGGCGACCCGCAGCGCCTGGCCGCGGCCTTGCGCCAAGTGCTGGCCGGCGACCTGCACAAGGTGCGTCCCTCGCGGCGTGCGGTGCCGCGCCAGCTGCGCCACTTCCGCTTTGCGCCGCGCGTGGAATTCAGCGAAAGCGCCGGTGGCCGCCGCACCCGCATCAGTCTGGTTGCGCCCGATCGCCCAGGCTTGCTGGCCGATGTGGCCAATGTGCTGCGCCTGCAACACCTGCGTGTGCATGATGCGCGCATCGCCACCTTCGGTGAGCGCGCCGAAGACCAGTTCCAGATCACCGACGAGCACGACCGCCCGTTGCCCGAATCCGCCCGGCAGGCGCTGCGCGATGCGCTGTGCGCCTGCCTCGATCCCACCTGAGTAGTCCGTTCGGAGACCCCCATGGCCACCAGCAAGAAGACCGCGCGCAAGCAGGGCGCGACCCCCACCGGCGCAGCGCCCAAGCGCGCGCCGAGCAAGAGCGGCAAGGCGCCTCAGGCACCGGCCGTCGACAGGCGCAAGGCTCCCGCGGCTGCTGCTAAGCCGGTGGCCGCCAGCAAAAGCGTTACCAAGCAGGTGACCAGGAAAAGCGCGACCAAGCCGGCGACCAGTGCGGCCCCGCGCGTGGCCAGGCAGCCGGCCAGCGTGGTGTCCGCACCGGCCGCCAAGAAGGCTGCAGCCGCGAAGAAACTGCCGATCGCCGAAAAGACCGTGCGCGGCGCTGCAACGCCGGTGGGCAGTGACGAGCTCAAGTTCGGCATCGAAAGCGCCTTCGAGCGCCGCGCCAGCCTGACCGTCGACGAGATCGACGGCTCCACCCGTGCCATCGTCACCCGCGTCATCGACGGCCTGGAGACTGGTGAGTTCCGCGTCGCCGAGCCGGACGGTCAGGGCGGCTGGAGCGTCAACGAGTGGTTGAAGAAGGCCGTACTGCTGTATTTCCGCGTCAACGAGATGGCCGTGATCGACGCGCAGCCGGCACCGTTCTGGGACAAGGTGGAGTCGCGTTTTGCCGGCTTCGGCGAAGCCGAGTTCCGCAAGGCCGGCGTGCGCGTGGTGCCGGGTGCGGTGGCGCGGCGCGGCAGCTACTTCGGCAAGGACGTGGTGCTGATGCCGAGCTTCACCAATATCGGCGCGTATGTAGGCGAAGGCACCATGGTCGATACCTGGGCCACGGTGGGGTCGTGTGCGCAGATCGGCGCGCACTGCCATCTGTCCGGCGGCGCCGGCATCGGCGGCGTGCTCGAACCGCTGCAGGCCAGCCCGACCATCATCGAGGATCATTGCTTCATCGGTGCGCGGTCGGAAGTGGTCGAAGGCGTGGTCATCGGGCACCACAGCGTGATCGGCATGGGCGTGTTCATCGGCCAGAGCACACGCATCTACAACCGCGCCACCGGCGAGATTTCCTACGGCTACGTGCCGCCTTACAGCGTGGTGGTGTCCGGCCAGCTGCCGTCGAAAGATGGCTCGCACTCGCTGTATTGCGCGGTGATCGTCAAGCAGGTGGATGCCAAGACGCGCAGCAAGACCAGCGTCAACGAATTGCTGCGCGGCCTGGCCGATTGAGCACTGCGCAGCCTGCACGCGGCACCATGCTGTCGCGGCCGCTCAGTGGCTGGGTGCGTTGGGGCATCCCGGCCCTGTGGTTGGGATGGGTGGCGCTCTACGTGGCCGGCTCGCTGGCGCGCGATGGCGTGCCGCAGCAGCTGGAGGTCCTGCGGTGGCTGGCGCCTGCGCTGGTGGTGCTGATGACCCTGCGTCTGGCATGGGCATCCAGCCGCTGGGCACAGGTCCGCGATGCGGGCGATGCGCTGGAGATCGTGCAGCAAGGACGATCGCAGCGTGTGGACCTGGCCGAGCTGCGCTCGGTCGATGCCGCATGGCTGATCCCGCCACGGCGGATGGCGCTGAAATTCCACGGCACACGTGCCGATGTGGTGTTCCTGCCCGCCCATGGGCAGGAACACAATCAACTGGTAACCACCCTGTTGGCGCGTGCAAGCGCGCGCCGCGGAGTCGAAAAGGCGACGACATGACCACGCTCTACGGATTGAAGAACTGCGACACCTGCAAGAAGGCGACCAAGTGGCTGGACCGCTTCGGCGTGGCCTACAGCTTCGTCGATTACCGCGAGCACACGCCCGCGCCGGAGACATTGGTGGATTGGGCCAGCAAGGCCGGCGGATTCGAGGCCTTGATCAACAAGTCCTCGACCACCTGGCGCCAGTTGCCCGACAACAAGAAGACACCGGGTTCGGACGCCGAATGGAAGCTGCTGCTGCGCGAATACCCGCAATTGATCCGCCGCCCGTTGGTGGTGAGCGACGATGGCGCGCTCAGCCAGGGCTTCTCTGACAACGGGTTCAAGGCACGCTTCAACATCGCCTGATGGCGCCATCGCGTCATCGGTCCGTACAGGCCTGTGCGGGGCGGGCGCATGGACGGCGGGCGACCTGCCGATCCGGCAGCCCAGGTGCAT
Source organism: Xanthomonas sp. WHRI 8393 (assembly GCF_040203315.1). NCBI lineage: Bacteria > Pseudomonadati > Pseudomonadota > Gammaproteobacteria > Lysobacterales > Lysobacteraceae > Xanthomonas > Xanthomonas sp. WHRI 8393. The sequence goes on from NZ_JBEGGL010000002.1 coordinate 375,891, forward strand.
TTTTACCGGAAGGACGAACATGACCAGCGACGTACTGCAACTGACCTGCGAGCTGATCGCGCGCGCCTCGGTCACACCGGACGACGCCGGCTGTCAGGTGCTGCTTGCGCAACGCCTGGAGGCTGCCGGATTCGCTTGCGAGCATCTGCGCCTGGGCCAGGTCGACAATCTGTGGGCCACGCATGGCAGCGGTGCGCCGGTGCTGGTGCTGCTTGGCCACACCGATGTGGTGCCGCCGGGGCCGCGCGAGGCCTGGACCAGCGATCCGTTTGATCCGCAGATCCGCGATGGTGTGCTGTACGGACGCGGCACGGCCGACATGAAGGGCAGCGTGGCCGCCTTCGCGATCGCTGCCGAACAGTTCGTCGCCGCCCATCCGCAGCATGCCGGCACGCTGGCGGTGTTGCTGACCTCCGATGAAGAAGGCGATGCCATCGACGGCGTGCGGCGCGTGGCCGAGCTTTTCCGTGCGCGCGGGCAGGCGATCGACTGGTGCATCACTGGCGAGCCGTCGTCCACCGAACGGCTGGGCGACCTGCTGCGCGTGGGCCGCCGCGGCAGTCTGTCCGGCACGCTGACGGTGAAAGGCGTGCAGGGGCACGTGGCGTATCCGCATAAAGCGCGCAATCCGATCCATCTGGCCGCGCCGGCCTTGGCCGAGCTGGTGGCGCGGCAGTGGGACGAGGGCTTCGAAAGTTTTCCGCCGACCAGCCTGCAGGTGTCGAACATCCATGCCGGCACCGGCGCCAATAACGTGATTCCGGGCGAGCTGCAGGTGGCCTTCAATCTGCGCTACACCCCGCTGTGGGATGCGCCGCGGCTGGAAGCGGAAATCACCGCATTGCTGGATCGCCACGGGCTGGACTATGCGCTGCGCTGGCATCGCAGCGGCGAGCCGTTCTACACCCCGGAAGGCCGCCTGCGCAGCGTCGCACGCGAGGTGCTGGGCCAGTTCGCCGGCGCACCGCCGGAAGAAAGCACCGGCGGCGGCACCTCCGATGCCCGCTTCATCGCGCCGCTGGGCGCGCAATGCATCGAGGTCGGCCCGGTCAACGCCAGCATCCATCAGGTCGACGAGCATGTGCGCGTGGCCGATCTGCAAGCCTTGCCGGCGCTGTACTGCACGCTGATCGAACGCCTGCTGGTCTGAGTTGCCAGGACATGCCCAATGCCACGCGCTGGTTTGCACACTACGCAGTCAGCGCACTGCATGCGTTCACTTGCGGCGGCATGCCGATGCTGCTGCGCGACGCGGGCATCGCCAAGCTGCACTAAGACCTTTTGGATTGCAGCAGCATCGCGCTTGCATTGCATTGCATTGCATTGCGCTGCCAGGCGGCATGGACGCACAAGGCTCGGGGGGCTAGTCGAACGTCCAGAACGGCGGTTTGATCGCCTCGCGCCAATGCGATTCGTCCGCGATATAGAACGTCTGTGCGGACGCCTTGGCAAACCAGGTTGCCGCCGTCTCCACGTCGCGCGTCACGCCGCTGCTGCCGCGTCCGAGCAGCAGACCAGAGAAATACTGACCATACACATTGCCCTGGTCCGCCGCGCGCCGGTACCAGCGCAGCGCCTCCGTACCATCTCTGTCCACGCCACCCATTCCTTTTTCATGGAGTGCGCCAAGATCGACCTGCGCCTCGGCATCGCCGTTACGGGCGCGGCGCTGGATGTCGCGTACCAGCGGGTGCAATGCACTTTCACTTGGCGCGATGGCGGCGGGAAGCCCCGACGATCCTGATGCGGAGCGCTCATAGATCGTCGCGCGCAGATCCCAGCGCAACGCCGCAGCCGCCTCCCCACGGTCGCGGTGAAACTTGGCGAGCTCGGCGATGGCATACGGGTTTCCATGCATGGCCGCTGCCAGGTACCAGTGCTCGCCCTTGCGCGGCGACGCACGTAATGCGACGCGTTGGTCGATGTACGGGCTGTCGGGATGGAAGAGCGTCCCGCTTGCCCAGATCCGTCCCAGCGCCAGTTCGGCGCGGGTGTTGCGGAACGTCCACGGGGCGATCGCAGCGGCACGTTCGTACCAGTGGATGGCGCGCGGGTCGTTGCGTGCCTCCAGGCGTTCGGCCGCATTCCACGCGCTATCGAAACTGCCATCGGCCGCGTGTTGTTCCAACTGCTGCAGATAGACTGGATCGGTGCGCGGAGGGGCGCTGCTGCACGCCTGCAGCAACACTGCAAGCAACAGGGCCAGGGGCGGCATGCGTCCGATGCGTGGGGTCATTCCATTACTGCCGATTGTTGGGGCGGTCATTATCCTCGCAATACGCCGGTGCGAACGCGGCGTGGTCTGCGATGCCTGGCTTGGTTGCTATCGCAACAGTTGCGCCGCCGTCGAAAGCGGGATACGGTCGAGTCATGTCATCGCTCCTGCCCAACCTCGTCAATAACGCCAACCGCAACAATCTGCGCGCGAACAATCGTGCGCGGCCGATGCGGGTCTGCGACTAGGCGAAGTAAAACCAAACGCCCAGGAATCAGAAAACCCGCATCGGCCGATGCGGGTTTTTTTATGGGTGTCATTCTCGTGCAGCACGCTTGCCACCGGCCGCCAACCCCCGCAGTTTCATCCAGGAGTGTTTCCATGTGTTCCATCTTCGGTATTTTCGGCCTGCAACCCGGTGACGATCTGCAGGCATTGCGCCGGCAGGCGCTGGAATGTTCGCAGCGGCAACGTCACCGTGGCCCGGACTGGAGCGGCGTGTATGTCGACACCGGTGCGATCCTGGTGCACGAGCGCTTGGCCATCGTCGACCCGGCCGGCGGCTCGCAGCCCTTGTTGTCCGAAGATGGCGCGCTTGCGCTCGCGGTGAATGGCGAGATCTACAACCATCGCGAGCTCAAGCAGGAGCTGGTGCAGCCATACGCCTTCCAGACCGGCTCCGATTGCGAGGTGATCAATGCGCTGTACCGGGAGGATGCGCCGGCCTCCTACCTCAACCGCCTCAACGGCATCTTTGCATTCGCGCTATGGGACAAGGCGGCTGGGCGGGTGCTCATCGCGCGCGACCCGATCGGCGTGGTGCCGCTGTATTGGGGCCACGACCGCGAAGGCCGCTTGCGGGTGGCTTCCGAACTGAAATCGCTGGTGGACGATTGCGCCGATGCGGCGCAGTTCCCGCCCGGCCATTGGTACGACAGCGCCACCGGTGCACTGAGTCGCTACTACGAGCGCTCCTGGCGCGAATACGCCGAGGTGGAAGGCGTGCAGGTGCAGTTGCAGGAATTGCGCGAGGCCTTCGAGCGCGCGGTGCACCGCCAGTTGATGACCGATGTGCCGTACGGCGTGCTGCTGTCCGGCGGGCTGGATTCGTCGCTGGTCGCCGCGGTGGCGGCACGCTACGCACGCCATCGCATCGAGGAGAACGACACCACCGAAGCCTGGTGGCCGCGCCTGCATTCGTTCGCGATCGGCTTGAAAGGCTCGCCGGACCTGGCCGCGGCCGAAGTCGCCGCCGCCGCACTGGGCACCGTGCATCACGGCTTCGAGTACAGCTTCGAGGAGGGCCTGGATGCGCTGCCGGAGGTCATCCGCCATATCGAGACTTACGACGTCACCACCATTCGCGCGTCCACGCCGATGTTCCTGCTGGCGCGACGCATCAAGGCGATGGGCGTGAAGATGGTGCTGTCGGGCGAAGGCAGCGACGAAATCTTCGGTGGCTACCTGTATTTCCACAAGGCACCCAGCGCACGCGAATTCCACGAGGAACTGGTACGCAAGCTGGATGCGCTCAACAATTACGATTGCCTGCGCGCCAACAAGTCGATGATGGCCTGGGGCGTGGAGCCGCGCGTGCCGTTCCTGGATCGCGAGTTCCTGGATGTGGCCATGCGCATGGACGCCAGTTTCAAGATGATCGACAAGACCAGCAGCGGCGCCACGCGGATGGAAAAGGGCGTGTTGCGCGAAGCGTTTGCCGGCTATCTGCCCGAGTCGATCCTGTGGCGGCAGAAGGAGCAGTTCAGCGATGGCGTGGGCTATGGCTGGATCGATGGACTCAAGGCGCACGCCGCCGCGCATGTCAGCGACCGCGAGCTGGCTGCCGCCTCCAGACGCTTTCCGGTCAATCCGCCGCAGACCAAGGAAGCCTATTTCTATCGCACGCTGTTCGAGCAGTTCTTTCCCAGCCAGGCGGCTGCGGAGACGGTGCCGGGCGGCAAGTCGATCGCGTGTTCGTCGCCGACCGCGATCGCCTGGGATGCCAGCTTCGCCGCGATGGCCGACCCGTCCGGCCGTGCGATTGCCGGCGTGCACGCACAGGCCTTGGCGTCGTAACGCTGCTGCATCGAAGTTGAAACTCCAGCGGCCGGCATGCGCTCACGCGCTGCCGGCCGCGGCTGCGATCACTCGTGGCGCACGCAGTATCCGTAGCGTTGCGGCTCGATATCCACACCGGCCACGTCGGCCTGGTTGTTGCGCCACAGGTTCGGCTTGAAGTCGGCCGCCGTGCAGTTGGCAGCGCGGTCCACACCGATGGTGTAGGTGAACGGCGTATTGGAGAAGCGGTTGTTCTCGAACACGTTGTCCTGGCTCATGCTGTTGTCCCAGCAAAGGATTTCCGGTGTGCGGTAGCGGATGGCGCAGGCCAGGAACACACCGGCGACCTTGTTGCCGTCGAACTGATTGTTGCTGAAGCGGTTGCGGCGCGCGTCGGACAGATAGATGCCCTGGCTGCCGTTGCGCTCGAAGCGGTTGTTGCGGATCTCGCTGTCTTCCAGATGCTCGGTGGTCAGGCCTGCAGCCACGTTGTCGTGGATGTAGTTGTTGACCATGGTGACCTTGGCGGTGCGGTTGAACGACACGCCGTCCCAGATCGCGCCGGACACATCGTTGTTTTCGATGGTGATCTCGCGGGTGTCGTACTCGCTCAGCAGGCAGGCGCTGCGGCACTTGTTGACCTGCAGGCCGGCGAGCCGGATGCCCTGGCCGGAACGCACCACCACCGCGCTGTTGCTCAGGTACGGACGCTCGGGCATGAATTCCTTGTCGCCGGTGCTGGCGACGATCTGCATGTCTTCGATGCTGACATTGCGGATCACGCCGGTCGGCTGCTGGTTTTCGTAGTCGCCGACCACCAGCGCAGGTTGCTGCACGCCATCGGCCATGCGCAGCACCGTGGTCGGGCCCTTGCCGCGCAAGACGAGATTGCCGCGGTGGATCGAGACCAGCCCATTGAGCGGAAATTCGCCTTTTTCCAGGCACAGCACCGCAGGCGCATCGCCTTGCGGGAGCTTGTCGATGGCTTTCTGCAGATCCTGCCCGGGGCGCAGCTTGGCGGTACAGGCGGCGACCGGCGCATCCGGCGGGCCGGATTTGGCGGGCGGCGCTGCCGAGCAGGCAGTGGCAACGAGCAGGGGCAACAGGGCGGAAACGGAGCGGGCAAGCTGAGGCATGCGGATTCCGGTCAGTGGGGGGAGGAGGGCGATCGTGCGCAGATACGCTGCAGATCGCGACGGCCTCTAGTGTGTCCCACCGGACGTTAAAGTCTGGCTGATTCCGGCCTGCCTGATTCGGCGCAGGTTCATTGCACTGCCTTGGTCAGGGCCGCAACTGTGCGTGCAGTGGCCGCTTTGGCCGACCAGCGTCACAGTTGCGGCATTGCTCAAGGCTCGGGCAGGCGCCCGTTCGCCCCGCTTAAAAACTGTAGGCCAGCTGCGCGTAGATACGGCGCGGTTCGCCAGGAAAGTGCCCGGTGCGTTCGGTGAACCCGCTGGCAGCGTAGACCTTGTCGAACAGGTTCTTGACGTTGACCTGCAGTTTCCAGGCATCCCACTGCGTCTGCCAGCTGATGTCGAAGATGGCGTACGGCTTGACGCGCTGGCCTTCCAGGCTGACCCGCTCGCCCACGTAGTCGGCACCGAAAGCAATTGCCGAATTCCAGGCCGGCAGGTCGTAGCGCGTCCACAGACCGAAGGTGTTGCGCGGTGCATTGGCGAAGCGGTCGCCGGACGCATTGGTGATGCCGTTGGTGCCGGCATCGAGCACGCGTGCATCGTTGTAGGCGTACGTCAGGTTGAGCACCCAGCGTTCGGTGAGGTCGGCCAGCAGATCCACCTCCAGGCCTTCGCTGCGTACCAGGCCGAGCGCGGAGAGCTGATTGACGCCATCGACGATACTGCCGTTGGCCTGCACGATATTGCTGCGTTCGATGCGATACAGCGCGGTGTTGAGCGTCAGCCCGCCATCGTTGAGCGCGGTCTTCAGGCCCACTTCCCACTGTGTGCTGCGCTCGGGATCGAACGGCCCGCCGACGCTGCTGTCCTGATTGGCCGCATCCTGCGGCAGGAAGCCGCTGGCATAACTCGCGTACGCGTTGATGCCATCGCGCAGCACGAAGGTGCTGCCCACACGCCAGCTGAGATCGTTGCCGGTGACGCGCGAGCCGTCCAGACGGTTGTCGTCCTTGAAGCCGTCCCAACGCAGTCCGGCCATCGCAAACCAGCGCGGCGTCAGCGTGAGTTCGTCCTGCAGATACGCGCCATAGCGCTGGCTGCGGGTGCTGGTGGCGCGCCAGGGCAGGCTGTCCAGGCCGTAGTCGTAGAAGCCGCTGCGGCCATACACCGGGTTGAACAGCTCGATGCCCGGCACCGGCCCACGCACGCGGCCGGTGTCTGCGGTGTTGGCGGTCTGCGCGCGGAAATCCGCATCCAGCCGATAGTAGTCCGCGCCCATCAGCAGCTTGTGCTCGATCGCGCCGATGCGGGTGCGAAACACCGCGTTGACGTTGCTGGAGATCGCATCGTTGTCGCGGAACTGGTTGCGCAGCTGCCGCGTCATCCATTCGGCGGTGCCGTCGCCATCGCGGTCGATCAGGCCCATCGGCTCGTGATAGATCTGATGCTCGTCGTTCTTGAACCAGCGCATCGCCATGTCCACATCCCACGCATCCGATGGCGCAAAGCGGTACTGCGCGAACGCCACCTTGGCGCGCATGTCGAGGAAATCGGTGGGCTCGTTGTGGTTCCAGCGACGGTCGGTGAGGAAGTTGCCGTCGTCGTCCACCGGCACGCCGCGCAGGCGATTGCCGCCCAGGTTCTGGGTGATGTCGGTGTACTGCAGCGTGAGCTCGCCGGTCTGGCCGATGTCGAACGCCACCGACGCATCGCCGATCTGGCTCTGGCTATCGGTGTTGCGGCGAAAGCCATCCTCGCCATCGGCATAGGCGCCAACGCGGTAGCGAATGCGCCCGTCCGCGCGTGCCGGCCCGGTGGCCTCGAACGAGGCCGCCCCGAAGGATTGATTGCCCACCTGCAGCTCCACCCGACGCGCGGCCTGATGGCCGGGCTTGCGGGTGACGTAATTGATGACGCCACCGGGTTCGCCGCCGCCGTACAACGCACCGGCCGGGCCCTTGAGCACTTCCACGCGTTCGATATTGAACAGCTGCGGCACCGAGAAGCCGGCATACGGATCGCCACGCAATCCGTCGTAGAGCACGTTTTCCTGGCGGAATCCGCGCAGGGTGACGCCGGCATAGCTGAAGAAACTGATGCCGCTGATGCTGCGATACAGATCGGTGATCTGGCGCGCGGCCTGGTCGTCGATCAGTTCGCGCGGCAGCACCTGCACCGACTGCGGCACCAGCGACAACGGCGTATCGGTGCGTGTGGCCACTGCGGCATCGTCGGATTTGTACAGCGTCTGCGCACGGCCGACGACGTCGACGCCATCGAGGTCGGTGACGGTTGCAGAGGTGCTGGTGTGTTGCTGGGCGAAGGCGCGGGGCGAGGGTAACGCCAAGACAGCGGCGAGCGCGGTGACAAGGAGCGTGGGGCGCATTGGTCACTAATGGGAATGGTTATCAAATGCATCTTAGCATGTTGTGCTCGCTTGATTGGGCAGATCGGTGGGCGGGCGTGGTTGCGGATACTTGGGTATCCAGATGTGCCAGGTGCAAGGTGCGGGGTGCGATCTGCAGAACGCAGACACCGATTTTGCGTTCGTCCAGCCCCCCAACGACGGTCGAAACCTGTGTCGACACTCGAAACATCAATGACCCCGCCTACTTCGGCTGCAGTTGCAACGTATAGCGGGTCGCGGTCGGCAGGAACGGGGTCGGCCGGCCGTGTACCCAGTCGTCGTGGCCTGCGCCCCAGAACGGCGACAACGGGTGTCCGCTCTGGCCGCCTGGCATGTGCACGATGCCGTCCTGTTCGTGGCCGGGCGACACCACCATGCGTTCGGAGGCGCCGAAGGCCGGGCCTTGCACGCGCGGCATGTCGCGATCGCCTGGCAGTTGGTCGGGCGGCATGCACAGCCAGCGCTTGGCGAGCGCAGGCAATGCCCGCGCGATCGGGTGACAGATGGCGGCGGTGTTGCGTTCGCCCCAGGTGCGTTCGCTCAAGGCGCCGTCCTGCGCAGCGAGATCGGTCTGCGCATTGCGTGCAGCCGCGGCAAGCAGCTGATCCCAGTTCGCATAGGCGGGCGGCAGCAGATGCGCCGGGCGCTGCTGCAGCAACGGCCAGACGATGCCTTCCAGCTGCGCGCGACGCGGCGGCAGGAAGTCCTTGCCAAGCGCGGCTTTTGCCGGCGCCAGCAGGCCGGCTTCCACTGCGTCGATGGTCATGCCGCGAAAGCCGCGCACGATGCGGTAGCTGGTCGAGCGGGTGGATGCGTGCCCGTCCCACTGCCGGGTGGCGGCTTCGATCTGCTGCAAGGCCGGGTCCTTGCTGTGCTCGACCACGCTGCGCAACAACTGCCACCACCGCGTGAGCAGCACGGCGCGATCGTCGAGCTGGATGGCGAGCAGGTCCAGCTCGTTGAAACGTTGCCTGGCGAACAAGTCGTCGCGGATCTGCTGCGCACGCGCACCCAGGTCGTAGCCGGCATTGCCGAGCGTGGCCAACTGCTGCGCATCGACGACGCGGCTGTTTGCGGTCCACAGCCGGTGCGAGGGAGGATCGATCAGGGCGGGGGCAGCGTCGCTGCGCACCGGCCAGGGCAGGCAGCCGCCCTGCGCCGATGCCGCCGTTGCCGCAACCGAAGGCGATGCCGCGTCCGCACCCTGCGCCGAGCTTGCCAGTTCGGCGATGCCGCTCGGGCCACAGCCGGCATTGCGCACCGGGCGCGCACCGATCAAGCGCCAGGCGATGCGCCCGCTGCGATCGGCCAGCAACAGGTTCTGTGCCGGAATGCCAGAGCGATCCGCCACCGCGAAGGCGGCCTGCACGTCGGCCGCCGTACTCATCTGCGCAAAGTCCAGCCGGATCGCGCCGGGCAGCTGCGCGGCCCAGCGCAGTGCGAGCAGGCTGCCATCAGCGTTGTCGTGCAGGACCGGGCCCCAGGCGCTCTCGCGCACCGCAAAGCGCACCGGCGCGGCGCCGGCCACGCGAATGGTCTCGACATGGGTGGTGAGCGCTTGCGGATGACCTGGCATGGCCGGCGCAATCCGCGCAAAGTCGGCGGTGTCGATGTAGCTGTTGGTAAAGGCCCAGGCCACATGCCCGTTGCTGCCGACCACCACCGCCGGCAAGCCGGGCAGGGTGAAACCGGTGACGTCCACCTTGCCGTCGGGCGCACTGGTGTCCGGGTAACGCAGGCGTGCGCGGAACCAGATGTTGGGCGCGCGCAGGCCCAGGTGCATGTCGTCGGCGACGATGGCGCGGCCGTCGCTGGTGAGGCTGCCGTCCACGGCGAAGTTGTTGCTGCCCGGCGTCGGCGGCTCGGCGCCTGCGGTGGCGGCTGCATGCGGCAGGCGGCGCAGATCCAGCATGGCGGCGTCGGGCAGCACGGCGTCGCCTTGCGCGGGGCCGAACAGCGGCGCATCCCAGCTGGAGCCTTGATGGTCGAGCAATGCCGCCAGCGCCGCCGGCACCACCGCACGGATGCGGGCGGCTGCCAGTTCGGTCTGGTTGTCGTTGTCCTGCAGGTCGGCATACATCGCCATGCCGGTGAGGATGGAGTCGTCCAGCGTCCACGCGCGCGGTGTCTGCCGCAGCAACAGGTACGGCCAAGGGCGCACGCGCAGTGCAGCCAGCCCGGCATTGACGCCCTCGGTATAGGCCTGCAGCGCGGCGCGCTGGCTGCCGGCGGCGACATCCAGGCTGGCATGCACGCGCGCGCGCAGCCGGTGCACGCGATTGCGTTTGTCCAGGTCCAGCGCTGCGGCGCCGAACAGCTCGGACAACTCGCCGGCCGGTGCGCGGCGCATCAGGTCCATCTCGAAGTAGCGCTCCTGCGCGTGCACATAGCCGAGTGCGCGCATGGCATCGACCTGGCTGGCCGCATCGATGGTGACCACGCCACGCCGGTCGCGTTGCACGCTGACCGGTGCCGCCAGGCCCTGCAATGCGCTGTTGCCATCCAGCTGCGGCAGGCTGCCACGCATCAGCAGATACACGGCCAGCACGGCCGCCACGATCAACACCACGATTGCCAGCAGCAGCCGGCCCAGCCATTTGCGCATTGTCGAGTCCTTGAGTTCGGTCACAGTGTGGCGGCCGCTCATGACCATGGCGGGTCTGGCCGCAAGCGCAACTGAAAGTGATTCCGATTAGATCATTGCGCTGCGGCTTAGGGCACCATGCGCGCATTGCGTCGCTGGAGCACATCATGAAAGGCCATCCCGAAGTCGTCGACTACCTCAAGCAGCTGCTGCGCGGCGAACTGGCGGCACGCGACCAGTATTTCCTGCACTCGCGCCGTTACGAGGACCAGGGCCTGATGGCGCTGTACGAGCGCATCAACCACGAAATGGAAGAGGAGACCGAGCACGCCGATGCGCTGCTGCGGCGCATCCTGTTCCTGGAAGGCGACCCGGACATGCGGCCGGCCGAGTTTGCGCCAGGCAAGACCGTGGTGGAGATGCTCGAGCGCGATCTGGTGGTGGAATACGAAGTGCGCGCCAATCTCGCCGCTGGCATGAAGCTGTGCGAAGAGCACGGCGATTACGTCAGCCGCGACATCCTGCTCAAGCAGCTGCAGGACACCGAAGAAGACCACGCCTGGTGGCTGGAGCAGCAGTTGGGTCTGATCAAGCGGATCGGCCTGGAGCTGTATCAGACCTCGAAGATCGACAAGGGCCACGTCGCCGGCTGAGCCCGGTGACTGGGCGCTGCGCAGCCGCCGAACAGGCGCAGCGCAGGTTTTGCAATCGGCAGGTGCCGCCCGGTGCGTTGCCTTGCTGCGTGGTCTGCGTCAGCTGCCGGCGGTCTGCGGCGGTGTTGCTCGCGCATTTCGCTGTTGTGCGAACCATTGCGTGGCGCAACGCCGCGCGGTCCTGAGCGGCTCGCGCGGCGCTAGCTGTGCGACGCCTGCGTCGCCCGACTGGGGCGTCGGCAGCGCTCGCCGATGACAAAGTTCGCCCGCGACCGTCAGTTGCGTTGCAGACGATAGACGCCGGTCGACAGGGCAGTGACGCCATCGGCGCGGAAGCGCGGCTCCTGATCGAGGATGTCGCGGCGTTCCAGTGGCTGCACCCGCCATTGCGTGTCGAACAGTGCGTGCACCGCGGCAGCGTCCACCGAAAACGGCGGCCCGGCCTTTTCGGCCTGCGGGTATTCCAGGGTGATCAACAGCCCGCGGCATCCCGCAGGCAGGCGCGCGTACGTGGTGTGCAGATACTGCTGGCGCAAGCCGGCCGGCAGGGCGATCAATGCGGCGCGGTCGTAGACGGCGCTGCAATCGGCCAGCACGCTTGGCTCCAGTGCAAACGCGTCGCCGCAGATGATTTCGATCGGGCCGGCGATAAAGTGCTCGCCCGCGCGGCTGCTGTGGCGCTGCGGTTGCAGGCCGGCATCAGCGAAGAATTGCGTCACCGCCAGCGGCGATATCTCCACGCCCAGCACGCGATGGCCTTGTGCGGCCAACCAGTGCAGGTCCAGCGTCTTGCCGCATAACGGCACCAGCACGCGGGCAGCCTTCGGCAGCTGCAACGCCGGCCAGTGCTTTTGCAGCAACGGCATCACCTGGTCCTGATGGAAGCCGGTCTGACCGTTCTGCCAACGCTGCAGCCAGAAATCTGTGTCCATGATGTTGTCTTGTTGGTTTGCGTTGACGAGTGACGTGATGCAGGCAATGGCAATGGCACTGCAGATCGAAAGGAACCGCTCAGACCACACCGCACCGCCGCGCGACATGCACTGCGCACAACCACGCACGCCGCGCTCGCAACCACCCATACCGACCATCTCGACCGGTCCTTGTCCGCCCACCGTCGCGGGACCTTACGCGGCATGGATGCCGCGTAAGAGCCTACAGGGATGTACTTGCGGCGTGTCCTGCGATGGTGGGCGGGCAAGGGCCCCGCAGCAAGGCCGCAGTCTCTCGCTCTACAGCCGACGCATCCGCACCGTTCGATTACCTCTCAAGGCGATGCAGAGCTTGAGCCTAGCGTAGCCTCGCCGTTGCAAGCCAACCTGGCCGAGGGCACGATGCCGTAACGCCGGCAGCGTCCAGCTGGCGGTAGTTTTGTGGGTCGCTCAAAACCGCACGGCAAACGCGCCATCGCGCGGTGCGTCAGCGAATCACCGTTACTGCACTTCCAGCCCGTCCACCTTTTGCCGCGCCTCAGTAAATCGAGGCAGCGGCAGCGTCGAACGCGCCGCTGCGCGCCACGTCGGTGAACAGCCGTTACTGCACTTCCAGCCCGTCCACCTTTTGCCACCCTCGCGGCAACAATGCACCGCGACTCGCACGCGCGCCCACATAGCTATCCAGATCCTTGAACGACAGGCTCATGGTGCGTGCACCGCTGCGCACCAGCAGCGTGTTGCCCGGAGCCACCGCCACCACCGCGACCACGCGCTCGGTGCCGAGCTTGGCCTTGGGGATGTCGATGATCTTGTTGCCTTTGCCCTTGTCCAGCTCGGGCACATCGCTGGCGGTCACCGCCAGCAGATTGCCGGCACTGGTGACAGCGACGATGCGGTCGCTCTGCGGATTGGTCACCTGCGCAGGCGTCAGCACATGCGCGCCGGTGGTCAGGTTGAGCATCGCCTTGCCGGCCTTGTTGCGGCCGGTGAGGTTTTCGAAGCGGGTGACGAAGCCATAGCCGTGCGATGACGCCAGCACGAAGCGGGTGGCGTTGTCGGCGCTGGCCATGACCTGGAACGCCGCGCCCGAGGCCGGCGAGAAACGTCCGGTCAACGGTTCGCCGTTGCCGCGTGCCGAGGGCAGGGTATGCACGGCGGTCGAATAGGCGCGTCCTTCCGAATCCAGGAACGCCACCTGATGGGTGCTGCGGCTGCGCACCGCCGCCAGCAGGCTGTCGCCTTCGCGGTAGGACATGCCGGCCGGGTCGACCTCGTGGCCCTTGGCCGCGCGTACCCAGCCCTTCTCCGACAGCACCACGGTCATCGGTTCGCTGGCGACCATCTCGGTTTCGTCGATCGCCTGCGCGGCGCCACGCTGCACCAGCGGCGAGCGGCGTGCGTCGCCGAACTTCTTGGCGTCGGCGGTCAGCTCGTCCTTGATCAACTTCTTCAGCTTGGTCTTGCTTTCCAGGATGGCCAGGATCTGCGCGCGTTCCTTGGCCAGCGCCTCCTGCTCGCCGCGGATCTTCATTTCTTCCAGGCGCGCCAGCTGGCGCAGCTTGGTTTCCAGGATGTATTCGGCCTGTTCCTCGCTGAGCGCGAAGCGCGCGATCAGCACCGGCTTGGGTTCGTCCTCGCTGCGGACGATGCGAATCACTTCGTCCAGGTTGAGGAAGGCGATCAATAACCCTTCCAACAGGTGCAGACGGCGCTCGACCTTCTGCAGGCGATGGTTGAGGCGGCGGGTGACGGTGTCGCTGCGGAAGCTCAGCCACTCGCTCAGCAAATGCCTGAGGTTCTTGACCTGCGGGCGGCCATCCAGGCCGATCACGTTGAGATTGACGCGGTAGCTGCGCTCAAGGTCGGTGGTGACGAACAGGTGCCCCATCAGCTGCTCGGCATCGACACGGTTGGAGCGCGGCACCAGCACCACCCGCACCGGGCTGGTGTGGTCGGACTCGTCGCGGATGTCTTCCAGCCATGGCAGCTTCTTGGCGCGCATCTGCTGGGCGATCTGTTCGATCACCTTGGACGGCGAGACCTGGTACGGCAACGCATCGATGACGATGTTGGCGTGTTCTTTCTTGTAGGTGGCGCGTGCGCGCACGCTGCCGTGGCCGGTCTCGTAGATTGCGCGCAGATCGGCCGCCGGGGTGATGATCTCGGCGGTGGTCGGGTAGTCCGGGCCGAGCACGTGTTCGCACAGCTCGGCGACCGTGGCATCGGGGTTGTCGAGCAGGCGCAGCAGCGCGCTGACGATCTCGTTGAGGTTATGCGGCGGCACGTCGGTGGCCATGCCCACCGCGATGCCGGTGGTGCCGTTGAGCAGCAGGTGCGGCAGGCGCGCCGGCAGCCAGGTCGGCTCTTCCAGGGTGCCGTCGAAGTTGGGCGCCCAATCGGTGGTGCCCTGGCCGATTTCGCCCAGCAGCACCTCGGCGATCGGGGTCAGCTTGGATTCGGTGTAGCGCATCGCCGCGAACGACTTGGGGTCGTCGGTGGAGCCGAAGTTGCCCTGGCCCTCGATCAGCGGGTAGCGATACGAGAACGGCTGCGCCATCAGCACCAGTGCTTCATAGCAGGCGCTGTCGCCGTGCGGATGGTACTTACCGATCACATCGCCCACGGTGCGCGCGGATTTCTTCGGCTTGGCAGCGGCATTCAGGCCCAGCTCGCTCATCGCGAAGATGATGCGCCGCTGCACCGGCTTCAGGCCGTCACCCAGGAACGGCAGGGCGCGGTCGAGCACCACGTACATCGAATAGTCGAGATAGGCGCGTTCGGCGTACTCGCGCAGCGGCAGCTGCTCGAAGCCGTGGAAGGTGGGGCGGGTCAGATCGGTCATGTAAAGCCAGGTCCTACGAAAGAGGAGCCCGCGCCGTGGCGCGAGCTCGAAGAGCGCCGATTATCCGGATGCGGCGGGGGATGCCAAGCCGCGCGCATGCGTGCCGGCCAGATAACGCGTGGGTGGAGCGCCGAAATGGCGGTGGAACACACTGACGAAGGCGCTGGGGCTGCTGTATCCGAGCTGGTCGGCGACCTGGGCGACCGGGCTGCCCTGGCTGAGCCGCCGCAGCGCCTCTGCCAGCCGGGCCTGCTGCCGCCACTGCGCGAAACTCAGCCCGGTCTCGCTGCGGAAATGCCGGCTCAGGCTGCGCGCCGACAGCCCGCCCCAGTCGGCCCAGGCGTCCAGCGGGCGCGGGTCGGCCGGGGTATCGAGCAACTGCCGGGCGATGCGCAGCAGCCGCCGGTCGGCCGGCATCGGCAGGTGCAGGTGGTCGATCTGCACCTGGTGCAGTTCGTCCAGCAGCACCGCGGCCAGGCGTTGCCGGGCGGGGTCGAGCGGCTGGCCCAGCGGCCAGTCGGCCGCGCGCATGATCACCTCGCGGGCGAGCCCGGTCAGGCGGATCACCCCGCCTTGCGCGGGCAACGCGGCGCAGGCGTCCGGCCGGACCACCACGCCCCAGCCGCGCAGCGGCCCGGCCAGTTCCACGGTGTGCTGCTGGCCGGGCGGCATCCAGCCGGCGCAGCCCGGCGGCAGCGACAGGGTTCCCTGCTCGGTGTGCACCGTCAGCACGCCGTGCTCCACATACATCAGCTGCCCGCGGACATGCGCATGCCGAACCGTCTCCGGCGCCCATACCGCGCGCAGGTCGGCCAGGAACGCGATCACCTCCGGTCCATCGGCCCATTCGAAGCTGTCGCGCACGCCGGGCGGCAGGGCATCGCGTGTGGTTGGCGGATTTTCGACAGTCATTGGCGCAATTGTATTACCAGGCCAGCGCCACAGGCACGTAAGGTGACGATCCTTGCTGGCGGTTTAATCCCGTTAGAAATATTTGCGTTGACAAATATATTTTTCGGAAGAAAATAGCCCGCCATGAATGACCTCTCCACCGCCTCGCCGTCGTTCGGCCTGCTGTTGCGCCAGGTGCGCGATGCGCTGATGCGTCAGCTCGATGCCGAAATGAAGGGCGAGCTGCCGGACTTCGGCTTTAGCCACTACGTCGGCCTGAAGATCCTGGCGGTGCGCTCGCCCTGCACGGCCAACGAACTGGCGCTGGCGCTGGACCAGACCCCGAGCGCGGTCACCCGCCTGCTCGACAAGCTCGAAGCGCTCGGTGCGGTGCGACGCGAGCCACACGCGCAGGACCGGCGCGCGCTGCAGATCGTCATGACCGAACAGGGCGTGGCGCTTTGGGAGCGCCTGAAGCTGCGCGGCGAGCGCGCCATCGAGCATGGCTTGCGCGATCTGGCCCCGCCCGAGCGCGAGCAACTCACCTCTCTTCTCATCCGTGTCCGCGATGCACTCAACTCATGAACGCTGCTAGTTCCCCGATCCAGATACTGCGCCTGCGGTCCACGCAGCTTGCGCGGCCGCTCGTCCTCACTGCGCTGACGCTGGCGCTGGCCGCCTGCGCCAGCAGCCGCGGGCTTGCCCCGCAGGGCACCATGCTGGAGCCGGGCGCAGTGCATGCCGAGCGCACCCTCGCGCAGGCCAACCTGAGCCCGGCCGCCTGGCCGGCCAGCGACTGGTGGCGCGCCCTGGGCGATGCGCAATTGAACGCGCTGATCGCCGAAGGCCTGCAGCACAGTCCCAGCCTGGCGGCGGCCGATGCGCGCCTGCGTCAGGCGCAGGCACGCATCGGTAGCGCGCAGGCCGATCGCGGCCCCAGCCTGTCGGTGTCCGGTGGCTATGCGGGCGTGCAGTTGCCCGAATCGATGGTGGGCGATGAGCGCGGCGGCAAGTTCGGCGGCAACGGCCAACTGGTGCTGGACTTCCGCTATGGCGTGGACCTGTGGGGCGGCAAGCGCGCCACCTGGGAAGCGGCGGTGGACCAGGCGCATGCGGCCGAGGTGGACGCACAGGCGGCACGCCTGAACCTGTCGGCGGCGATCGCCGAAGCCTATGCGCAGCTCGACTACGCATGGCGCCTGCACGACGTGGCCAACGATGAGTTGACCCGCGTACAGAAGACCCTGGAGCTCACCCGGCAACGCCGCGGCGCCGGCATCGACAGCGATCTGCAGGTGCGCCAGGCGCAGGCCCGCGTACCGTCGGCGCAGCAGCAGCTGCAGTCCGCGCAGCAGCAGATCGACGAGGCCCGCAACGCCCTGGCCGCGCTGGCCGGGCAGGGCCCGGATCGCGGGCTGGAGATCGCGCGCCCGACGCTGGGGGCGGCCATCGCCACGCAGCTGCCGAGCAACCTGCCTGCCGACCTGTTGGGCCGCCGCCCCGACGTGGTCGCCGCGCGCTGGCGCGTGGAGGCCGCCGATCAGGATATCGCCGCCGCCAAGACCCGCTTCTACCCCAGCTTCAACATCACGGCGCTGGGCGGTGTGGTGAATCGCGATGTCGGCCAGTTGCTGGAAAGCGCCTCGGTGTTCGGCGTGGTTGCGCCGGCGCTGAGCCTGCCGATCTTCGATGGCGGCAAGCTGCGCGCCAATCTGGCCGGCAGCGATGCGCAATACGACCTGGCGGTGGCCGATTACAACCAGAAAGTGATCGACGCCCTGCGCGAGGTAGCCGACCAGGTCAACGCCGTGCGTTCGCTGGAGCAGCGTGCGCGCGCGCAGGACGACGCGGTGCAGACCGTAACCGCCGCCTTCGAACTGGCGCAGCAGCGCTACCGCGCCGGCATCGGCAGCTACCTGGAAGTGCTCAGCGTGCAGGAGCAATTGCTGCTCGCACGCCAGCGCATGGCCAGCCTGCAATCGCAACAACTGTTGGCCTCGGTGAGGTTGCAGCGTGCCCTGGGCGGCGGATTCACGCCGGAACCTGCGCGCGATACCGCACACGCCGCGACCACTTCCGCACAACCGAATTCCTGAGACAGCGACGATGAGCCAGACGACTCCAACTTCTTCCCAACCTGCGCCGGCCGCGCCCAGCAAGCGCCGTGCGGCGCTGCGCATCGTGGCCATTGTGGTGATCCTGGCGATCATCGGTCTTGTGGTGTGGTACTTCCTGGTCGGCCGCTGGCACGAGGACACCGACGACGCCTACGTGCAGGGCAATCAGGTGCAGATCACCCCGATGGTCGGCGGCACCGTGGTCAGCATTGGCGCCGAAGACGGCATGCGCGTGGAGCGCGGTCAGTTGCTGGTGCAGCTGGACCCGGCCGACACCGCAGTCGCGTTGCAGCAGGCCGAGGCCAATCTGGCCAAGACCGTGCGCCAGGTGCGTGGTCTGTACCGCAGCGTGGAAGGCGCGCAGGCCGAACTGTCCTCGCGCGAGGTGAGCTTGCGCAGCGCACGTGCCGACTTCGCACGCCGCAAGGATCTGGCCGCCAGCGGCGCGATCTCCAACGAAGAACTGGCGCATGCCCGCGAGGAACTGGCCGCGGCCGAAGCGGCGGTGAGCGGTTCGCGCGAGAGCTTCGAACGCAACCGCGCGCTGGTGGACGACAGTGCGGTGGCCAACCAGCCGGACGTGCAGACTGCCGCCGCGCAGCTGCGTCAGGCCTATCTCAACCATGCGCGCACCGGTGTCATCGCGCCGGTGTCCGGCTACGTGGCGCGTCGCTCGGCGCAGCTGGGCCAGCGCGTGCAGCCCGGCAGCGTGCTGATGGCGGTGGTGCCGCTGGAGCAGGTGTGGGTGGAAGCCAACTTCAAGGAAACCCAGCTCAAGCACATGCGCCTGGGCCAGGAAGTGGAACTGCATTCGGATCTGTACGGCGGCGGCGTGGACTACACCGGCCGCATCGAAAGCCTGGGCCTGGGCACCGGCAGCGCGTTCTCGCTGTTGCCGGCGCAAAACGCCAGCGGCAACTGGATCAAGATCGTGCAGCGCGTGCCGGTGCGCATCGCGGTCGATGCCAAGCAACTGGCCGGTAATCCGCTGCGCATCGGTTTGTCGATGAAGGTCGACGTCAACCTGCACGACCAGCAGGGCAGCGTGCTGCCGACCAAGTTCGCCAATGGCGCGGTGTTCTCCACCGACGTGTATGCGCAGCAGTTGCAGGCCGCCGACGCGGACATCCAACGCATCATCCAGGACAACCTGCCTGCGCAGGCTGCGTCCAAGGCGGGCTAAGCCAGCATGTCTTCGCAAGCTCCCACCGCGCCAGGCGGTCCCTCGGCACCTGCGCCCGCCGCCGGCTTTCGTCCGGCGAGCGTGGCGCTGTGCACCGTGGGCCTGGCGATGGCCTCGTTCATGCAGGTGCTGGACACCACGATCGCCAACGTCTCGTTGCCGACCATCGCCGGCAATCTCGGCGCCAGCTCGCAGCAGGCCACCTGGGTCATCACCTCGTTCGCGGTCAGCACCGCGATCGCCCTGCCGCTGACCGGCTGGCTGAGCCGCCGCTTCGGTGAGACCAAGTTGTTCGTGTGGTCGACGCTGGCCTTTACCGTGGCCTCATTGCTGTGCGGCCTGGCCCAGAGCATGGGCATGCTGGTAGTGTCGCGCGCGCTGCAGGGGTTTGTTGCCGGGCCGATGTACCCGATCACCCAGAGCCTGCTGGTGTCGATCTACCCGCGCGAAAAACGCGGGCAGGCGCTCGCCTTGCTGGCGATGATCACCGTGGTGGCGCCGATCGCCGGGCCGATCCTGGGTGGCTGGATCACCGACAACTACAGCTGGGAATGGATCTTCCTGATCAATGTGCCGTTGGGCATCATCGCCAGCAGTATCGTCGGTTCGCAGTTGCGCCATCGCCCCGAGCAGCTGGAAAAGCCGCGCATGGACTACATCGGCCTGATCCTGCTGGTGGTCGGCGTCGGTGCGCTGCAGCTGGTGCTGGACCTGGGCAACGACGAGGACTGGTTCTCTTCCGACAAGATCGTGGTGCTGGCCTGCGTCGCTGCCGTGGCGCTGGTGGTGTTCGTGATCTGGGAACTCACCGACAAGGATCCCATCGTCGATCTCAAGCTGTTCCGGCATCGCAACTTCCGCGCCGGCACGCTGGCGATGGTGGTGGCCTATGCGGCGTTTTTCAGCGTGAGCCTGCTGATCCCGCAATGGCTGCAACGCGACATGGGCTACACCGCGATCTGGGCCGGCCTTGCCACCGCGCCGATCGGCATCCTGCCGGTGCTGATGACGCCATTCGTGGGCAAGTACGCGCTGCGTTTCGACCTGCGCATGCTCGCCACCGTCGCCTTTATCTTCCTGTCGTTCACCAGCTTCCTGCGCTCCAACTTCAACCTGCAGGTGGACTTCAGCCATGTGGCCACCGTGCAATTGGTGATGGGCGTGGGTGTGGCCTTGTTCTTCATGCCGGTGCTGCAGATTCTGCTCTCGGACCTGGACGGTCGCGAGATCGCGGCAGGTTCCGGCCTGGCCACCTTCCTGCGCACCCTGGGCGGCAGCTTCGCCGCATCGCTGACCACCTATCTGTGGGCACGCCGCACCCAGGTGCACCACGCGCACATTACCGAACACATCTCGGTCTACACCCCGGGCATGCAGGAGCAGGTCACCGCGATGGGGCAGGGCGACCTGCAACGCGGCGCGGCCTCGCTCAACAACATGATCAACCACCAGGCCTCGCAGATGGGCTTCAACGACATCTTCTACCTGCTCGGCTGGACCTTCCTTGCGATCATCTTCTTCCTGTGGCTGGCCAAACCGCCGTTCGGTGCGGGCGCAGGTGGCGCAGCGGCGGCGGGTGGGCATTGAGCGCGGGTGACAAGGTGCTTGGCCGCTCTAACATCGGCTAAGACCACGACTTCATGCCGGTGGAGTGCAGAGCGGGTGATCTGCGACTTGGCTGCAGGGCCCTTGCCCGCCCACCCTCGCAGGACACGCCGCAAGTACGTCCATGTAGGCGCTTATGCGGCATCCATGCCGCGTAAGGTCCCGCGCCGGTGGGCGGGCAAGAGCCAGTCGGGATGGTCGGTGTGCGTAGTGCTTTTTGAAGCAACCAACGAACCGTTTGGAGCGGTGAGGGCGCTGCGGCTTCGACCGGCGCAGATGCGGCGATTCGTGTGTTCGCGCTTAATGTGTTGCTGTTTCCGGCGTTCCGCAATGCGCTGGACAGCCTTGCCGAGGCGTATGAGGCAAGCGGAGATCTCGCCCGTTCGAGTGCCATCCGGAAGGGCATCAAGGACATGCCCGCCCCGCCCAGGAAACGATGATCAGACCGAGGGCGTGAGGCCTCAGCTGTTTGTTGCTGGTTGCAGCCCGACTGCGCGGTTCGGTGGCGCGTCGCCGTTGTCGGGCTTCGGTTCGGCCTGTTCGGTGTCATGGCGCGGCGTGTCGTCCTGCAGGGGTGCGAGCAGTTGCAGCCGCTTGCCCTGGTAACGGAATTCGAGCGCGTCCTCTAACTGACGCAGTGCTTGCACCTGGGTGCATAGCGCGTTGGCGCTAGCCTCGATGGTGGACGCCTGGGCATCCAGCCTTGCATCCAGTTGGCCCTCCATTTGTTGGGCGCGTTTGTCGATTCCGTCCGAACGCCCGGTGACGATCTGCCAGAGCATGTGGCGCGCGATGCTGCCCTTGAATTGCTCGGCTTCGTGTTCGACGTAGTTTGCGAAGTTGCCGTCGAAGGCCTTCTGCTCCCAACGCCCCTTGCCCAGGGTGCCGTCGACATATGCGCGTGCGCGTTTGCGCAGCCGTTCGATCTTGCGGGCGTTGAGCGCACTGCCGGTCATGACCTCGATGACACCGCCGAGTGCGTCGTAACTGAGGTCGATCACCTGATAGGCAATGCCGGCAACCTGCGGCATCAGTGCGCGGGTGCGCTGTTCCATCTCCCCAAGGCGTCGTGCATCGGCCGTGCTGGTCTGCTGCAGCTTGTGGTCGATGCTCAGCTCGCCGCCGTGGAAGAAAATTTCGCGTGGCCAATCGCTGTCGCGGTAAAGCCAGATGCCGCCGCTGTCGGCGAGCACGTTGAACGGCGTGCCCAGACCGCATTGCTGCGAAGACACCTGCGCGCGATGGCGCGGGGCATCGTGTTTGTCGGTCTGCTGTGCCCGTGCATGCGGACTGACAACGGCCGGCAGCAGGGCAAGCCAGAGGAGGATGCGCATGGGGCGTGCTGCCGTCGTGGAGGCGTTGCGCATGGTCGCCACAGCGGCAACAGGTGGTCGCGTGTCGAAAGTCACTGACGCCGCGCCCTTGCGACGCTGCCGATCTGCAGACATCACCGATGCCGCACACCATCGTGCAATCGTATGGCCCAGACGCAAAAAACCCCGCCAGAGCGGGGTTTTTTACGATCTACCGTGAGTCGTGGTGCCCAGGAGAGGACTCGAACCTCCACGAAGTTGCCCTCGCTAGCACCTGAAGCTAGTGCGTCTACCAATTCCGCCACCTGGGCGACTCAGGAGGCGAATTGTGCAAGTTGCGCGCGACGCTGTCAACGCATCCGGCACAAATTTTTCGTGGTGGCCGGTGCCTGCCGGCGACGGGAGAAGACAGCGTGGCGGACATGCGCACTGCATGCCCGCCACCACACCGGATTACGGCAGCTGCGCCGCCTGCAAGCTGACCTCCGCACTCTGCACCGGTTCGCCTGCCGAACGTGCCAGCTGCACGCGATAGGTGCCGGCGGCAATCGTCCAGTGACGCGCCTTGGCATCGAAGTCGGCCAGCGTCTTGGGTTCGGCGATCACCTGCACGGCGCGCTTTTCGCCCGGCTTGAGCGTGAGCTTCTGCCAGCCGATCAGGCGCAGCGGGGTGGCATGGCCGTCGGGCAGGGTGACGTAGAGCTGCGGCACGGCGGCGCCTTCGCGCTGGCCGATGTTTTCCACCTCGAAGTTCGCCTTGAGCTGGCTGCCGTTGGCTTCCACGCGCAGCCCGCCCATGCGGAACTGCGTGTACGACAGGCCATGGCCGAATGGATAACGCGGGGTCAGCTTGCGGGCGGCAAACCACTTGTAGCCGACGTTGGCGCCTTCGATGGCGTAGTCGATGCTGTCTTCGCCCGGCTTGGCCGGCTTGAAGCCCAGGCCCGGGATCGAGGGACGCGGCAGCTGCGATTCGTCCACCGGCCAGGTCACCGGCAGATGGCCGGAAGGGTTCACCGCGCCGGTCAGCAGGTTGGCGATCGCCTCACCGCCGCCGATGCCGGGATACCACGCCTGCAATACCGCCGGCACGCGCTCGGCCCAGGGCATGCGCACCGGGCCGTTGGTTTCCAGCACCACGGTGGTCTTGGGGTTGGCCTTGGCCACCGCCTCGATCAAGGCATCCTGGTTGTCAGGCAATTGCATGTCCGGCAGGTCCACCGATTCGGCCGACCATTGGGTGGCGAACACGATCGCCACATCGGCGGCCTTGGCCGCGCGTGCCGCGGCAGCGCGGTCCTTGCCGTCGACATAATCGATCTGCACGTTCGGCAACGCGGCGCGCAGCGCCTGCAGCGGCGAGGACGGATGGATGATCACCGGGCCGGGCCAGGTGGTCGGGTTGAGGCCGGGTACGGCGTTGCCACCGTTGATGGTGTAGTCCACACGCGAGGAACCGCCGCCGGACATCACGCCCTTGTCGGCATACCCACCGATCACCGCGATGCGGCGCACCTCCTTGGATAGCGGCAAGGTGGCCTGCTCGTTACGCAGCAGCACGCTGCCTTCCTCGGCAACATGCTGCGCGGACAGCTGCCCGGCCTTGCCATCGATCGGCTGGCGCTGGGTGGGATGATCGAACGCGCCATGCGCGAACAGGCTGCGCAGCACGCGCTTGACCATGTCGTCAAAGCGCGCGCGCGGCACCACGCCGGCCGACACCGCCATGCGCAACGGCGCGTCGAAGAACACCGCCGCATCGAACACTTCGCCAGCCGATTGCTGATCCAGCCCGGCCAGGGCCGCCTTGGAGCCGCTGTGCACGCCGCCCCAGTCGGACATCACGTAGCCGGGGTATTTCCACTCCTGCTTGAGCACCTGGTTGAGCAGGTAATCGTGCTCGCAGCCGTAGATGCCGTTGATCTTGTTGTAGGAGCACATCACCGAGGCCGGGTCGCCGATCTTCAAGGCGATCTCGAACGCCAGCAGGTCCGATTCGTGCATCGCCTGCTCGCCGATCTCGGCGCTGTGGAAATTGCGTCGCGTCTCCATATCGTTGAGCGCGTAGTGCTTCATCGTCGACAGCACGTGCTCGCTCTGCACGCCGCGGATCGACTCGCCGACCATGGTGCCGGCCAGCAGCGGGTCTTCGCCGGCATATTCGAAATTGCGTCCGTTGCGCGGGTCGCGCTGCAGGTTGACGCTGCCGGCCAGCAGCACATTGAAGCCCTGCTGCCAGGATTCGCGGCCCATGGTCTTGCCGCCGGCATAGGCCAGCTGCGGATTCCAGCTCGACGCGGTCGAGGGGCCGGACGGCATCGCGGTGGCGGAGTCGCCCTTGCGGATGCCGCCGGGATTGGTCACGCCCACGCCGGCATCGGCCAGTTGCTGCGCCGGGATGCCCAGCCGTGGGACGCCGGGGACATAGCCGGCCGAGCCCAGCGCGCCCTCGGGCTTGGGAATCTTGTCGGTGCCCAGGCCGAAGTAGCTGCGCAGCATCTGGAATTTTTCGTCCTCGCTCATCTGCGCGAGCAGGCGGTCGGCGCGCTGGTCCGCGGTCAGCGCGGTGTCCATCCACGGCTGCGTTGCAGCGGTCTGTGCGCCGAGCGGGGCGGCAAACGCGGTACTGACGCCAAGGGCGATGGCCAGCGCAAGACGGCGTGGACTGGAGGGTGTAAACGGTTTCATATCGAGATGTGGCACGGTGGTCCTTGTGGTGCGGTTGCAATCAGGGAGGGCACCGCGGTGCCCGGGTTCGAAAGGCGCGCGTGCGCGCCGAATCAGGTGCTTGCCGGAAGCGGGTGCCGGCTCAGAACTGCGTCTGTGCCGTGCGGAGTACCGGATACAGGCGGTAGCGCTCGTCCCAGGAGGCGTGCAGGCGCGCGAAGAATTCCAGGCGTGCCTTCGGGTCGGCCGCGAAGGCCGCATCGCTGGCCAGACGCTGTTCGAATTGCGCCTTCACTGCCGGGTCGCGCTCGAGCATGTCGCGCGCGACCTCTTCGGCGACGTAGTCCTCCATGTATTCCTTGCGCTCGAATGCGGTGTTGAACAGGCCCCACTGCAGCAGCGAATCCGGCGCCTGCGGTTCCAGCATCGCCATCACCAGGCGCGACCTGGCCTGGGCGATCGGCACGAACAAGGAGCCGGCCGGCACGGTGCGGGTTTCATCGCGCCATTGCCCGGTGATCTCCAGGTTCTGGTGGCCTTCGTTGGAACGCGCGGCAAACGTTGCCTTGTCGGCACGGAAGCTCTGCACCGGATGGGCGGCAGTGGTGGCGATGGTGTCGAAGGCGATGCCGTGCAGGCGCAGTTTCTCCGCCACCAGCGCCGCTTGCGCGGCAGGCACCAGGTAGCCGCCGCGTGGCGCATCGACCACCACGTCCGGCTTGATCTGATCGCGTAACGGCACCTTCCAGAGTTGTGGCCTGGTCTCGTCGTAGCGCGTCATCAACGCGCCGGAAATCGGCGAGGGCGTCCGCGTGTAGGCGTAACCACGGAAGGCCACGGTGCGTGCGGCCGGGCCGGCAGCGAAGCTCAACGGCTCCATCTCGCCGGCCAGCCTGGTGGCGCGCTGATCGGCCGCCAGCGCATCGGCGCGCCAGCGGGCGCCGTTGCGCGCGGCCTGCTGCAGCACCGACACGATGGCGTTGCGGGTGACGCGTACGCGCACCGGGTAGGTCTTCCACGAGTGCGTTTCCACCAGCATGCCGAAGCGGTTGCGCAGCAGGAAATAGCCATGCGAAAACCGCGGCGGCGACACGTCGTCGGCAAAGCCCGAGGTCGGGTCGTCCTCGTGCACGAACGAGGGGTAATACGGCAGCGGCAGCGAGCCCTGTCTGGACAGGTCGGCAATCACCGCATCGCGCCAGCGCGTGCCGTCGCGTTGCAGCGTGGCATCGCCGGCGTGCACGGGCTCCACCTGCACCGATACGTCGTGCTCGAACTTGGCACCATCGGTGACGTGCAGGTCCACGTACATCAACGGATCCCACTGCTGCACCAGTCGCAGCATCGCCTGCATTTCCGGCGCGTCGGCCTTGAGGTAGTCGCGATTGAGATTGAGGTTCTGCGCAGTGGTGCGCCAGCCCATCTGCTCGGGGCCGCGCTGATTGGGTCGGTTCCAGGCGCCGAAGCGCTCATGGCCGTCGACGTTGAACACCGGCACGAACACCCAGACCAGTTTGTCGAGCACGCCTTTGCCGGTTTTGCCGTCCAGCAATTCGCGCAGGGCCAGAAAGCCCGCGTCCTTGCCGTCGATCTCGCCGGCATGGATGCCGCCTTGCACCAGCACCACCGGTAACTTGCGCTGCGCAGCGCTGTCGGCATCCAGTGCGCCGCTGGTGGAGACGATCAGCGCCTTCATCGGCCGGCCTTCCGGGGTGGTACCGAACTCGATGCAGCGCACCGCCTGCGGGTAGCGCTGCGCAAAGGCATCGCAGAGCGCGATGACTTCATCGTAGCGTCCGGTCTGCGCGAACCCGCTGCGCTCGGCCTGGGTGGTCAGCGGTTCGGCGGCCAGTGCGGCAGGGGCGGTGGTCAGCAGCAACAGGCTCAGGGCCAGGCGGGTGAAGCGGGGCATCCAGCGGTCCAGTGTTCCAGGAAAACGTTTGCAATGTAGCCGAGCCGGCGCAGCAGGCCAATCTGCACTGCGTCATGACTTGCGTGTGATCGGCGTGGTTGCGGCGTACCGACAGCGGTTTTCTCGGCGCGCCTGGGCCGGACGGCGTGTCAGGCGCACCGCAACGGCGGCAACGTGCGCAGCGGCGTCGATGCATGCAGCGCGCATCCAAGGCCTTATCCCATGGTCGCGATGGCGGCCAACCGGCGGCCGCCGGTACGATAGCGCGTGTTTTCTGCTCGACCGGACTGCCATTGACCACTTCCACCTTGCCGGGCCCGACTGCCGGTGCGCGGCTGCCGCGCCAGATTCCCTTCATCATCGGCAACGAAGCCTGCGAGCGTTTCAGCTTCTACGGGATGCGAAACATCCTGGTGCAGTTCCTGATCACCTCGCTGCTGCTGCAAGAGGTCAGCGGACCCGGCCGCGAGGCCGAGGCCAAGCACATCCTGCACAGCTTCATGATCGGGGTGTTTTTCTTCCCGTTGCTCGGCGGTTGGCTGGCCGATCGCTTCTTCGGCAAGTACAACACCATCCTGTGGTTCAGCCTGGTGTATTGCGCCGGGCATGCCTGCCTGGCGCTGTTCGAAGGCAGCCGCAACGGCTTCTTCCTCGGGCTGGGCCTGATCGCGCTGGGTGCGGGCGGCATCAAGCCGTTGGTGGCCTCGTTCATGGGCGACCAGTTCGACCAGTCCAACAAGCACCTGGCCAGGGTGGTGTTCGACGGCTTCTACTGGATCATCAACTTCGGCTCGTTGTTCGCCTCGTTGTTGATCCCGCTGGCGCTGAAGAACCTGGGCCCGGCGTGGGCATTTGGCATTCCCGGCATCCTGATGTTCGTGGCCACGCTGGTGTTCTGGCTGGGCCGCAGGCGCTATGTGCGGGTGCCGTTGCCGCCGAAGGACCCGCACGGCTTCGGTGCGGTGGTGCGCACCGCATTGCTGACACAGGCGCCGGGGCAGGGCCGTCCGGGCCTGATGCTGGCAGTGGTCTCGGTGCTGCTGGCGCTGGCCTGCTTTGCGCTGGTCGACCAGCTCGGCATCGTCATCTGCCTGTGCATGGCGCTGGTGCTGTTGCTGGCCGGCATCGGCGGCGGCACCTGGTGGCAGCTGGAGCGCGCGCGCGGCATCCATCCCGATACCGCGGTCGAAGGCGTGCGCGCGCTGCTGCGGGTGCTGGTGATCTTCGCGCTGGTGACGCCGTTCTTTTCGCTGTTCGACCAGAAGGCCTCGACCTGGGTCCTGCAGGGGCGCGAGATGACGATGCCGGCCTGGTTCACCGCCTCACAGATGCAGGCGCTCAATCCGCTGCTGGTGATGCTGCTGATCCCGTTCAACAATCTGGTGCTGTACCCGCTGCTGCGGCGTGGCGGCTGGGAGCCCACCGCGCTGCGCCGCATGACCTGCGGCATCGCGTTCAGCGGCCTGGCCTGGATCGCGGTCGGTGCCATCCAGATCAGCATGGACGGCGGCGAGCCGATGCATATCGCCTGGCAGATCCTGCCCTATGCGCTGCTGACCTTCGGCGAGGTGCTGGTGTCGGCCACCGGGATCGAGTTCGCCTACAGCCAGGCGCCGCCGTCCATGAAGGGCGTGGTGATGAGCTTCTGGTATCTGACCACCACGGTGGGCAATCTATGGGTGCTGCTGTCGAACGTGGCGGTGCGCAACGCCACGGTGACCTCCCACATCGCCGATACTGGGCTCAGCGAAGCGGCATTTCTGATGTTCTTCTTCGCGGCCTTCGCGTTCCTGGCGGCACTGGCCTTCGGCCTGTACGCGCGCGGGTATCGCATGGTCGACAATTACCGTTCTGCCTGAGGTCCGCATGATTACCCTGATCCTGATCGCCATCACCGGCATCGTCTCGTGGATGGCGTTCAACAACCGCAAGCTGGCCGACCGCCTGATCCTGTGGCCGCCGGCGCTGGACAAGCACAAGCAGTACGACCGCCTGGTCACCTACGGTTTCATCCATGCCGACCTGGGCCACCTGGTCTTCAACATGATCACGCTGTTCTTCTTCGGCCGGGTGATCGAAAACGTGATGACCCAGCTGACCGGCAGCGTGCTGACCTATCCGCTGTTCTATCTGGCAGCGCTGGTGGTCTCGATCCTGCCCAGCTATCTGAAGAACCAGAAGAACCCGAACTATCTCAGCCTGGGCGCCTCCGGCGCGGTGTCGGCGGTGTTGTTCGCCTTCATCCTGCTGCAGCCGTGGACCATCATCCTGGTGCTGTTCATTCCGGCGCCGGCGATCATCTACGCGGTGTTCTATGTCGGCTACAGCCTGTGGATGGACCGCCGCGGCGGCGATCGCATCAACCACAGCGCGCACCTGGCCGGTGCCGCGTTCGGCGTGATGTTCATGCTGATCATGGAGCCGCGCGTGCTGCAGGTATTCCTGGAGCAGCTGTCCCATCCGCGTTTCGGCTGACCGGTTGGCAAACCGAGCGCCGGTCGCCGGTGGCACGCGCGGTTAGGTCAAAGGTGTCGGGATGGGCGGGTCGCCTTCGGCGACCGGACCAGGACCATCGCGGCGAGTGCGCGAGCGGTCCTGGCGAGTGATGCGATGCCGGCTCAGGCCGCGTCGCGGTTCTGGTCGCCAGCGACGCTGCCGGTGGGCACCGACCCGTAGGCCTGCTGCAGGCGCTGGTACACCGTGTCGTTGAGCTGCGCGAAGTCGGGGTTGTGGGTGTCGCCCTTGATGGCGAACTGGAACAGGCCTTCCAGCAGCGAGCTATCGCTGTCTGCGCCGTGTCCTGCCGAATCGTTGTGCATGCGGTGACTCCTCGTAGATAAGGCGAAGGCATCGGCGGTCGCGCCGGCCCGGCTTGCAACGGGCGCCTTCGGCTCAGCTATCGGCGCGGTGCGAGCGAACTTAAGTGCCGGTTCGGCAGGCTGCGCGTGCGGTCACAGCATCGATTCATTTTCACGCAGGCGCGGCGCCGCGCTGGTCACACTGCTTGCCATCGTCACTGCCTCGTGCAGACCACCATGGAGGCAGCGACAGTGCAGGCAGACCACGATTCCACGCAGCAGCGCTTCAGCGTAGACACCGATGGACAGCATGCCGAACTGGCATACCGTCTGGAAGGTGAGCGCATGACCATCACCCATACGCATGTGCCCGACGCGATCGGTGGACGCGGTATTGCCGCAGTGCTGGTGGAGGCTGCCTTGGCACATGCGCGCCAGCAGGGCTACAAGGTCGTGCCTGCCTGCAGTTACGCCGAGGCGTATGTCCGGCGGCACCAACAGTTTCAGGATCTGCTGGCCTGATCGCCGGCAGCGTGTCTTTGCAGATGTATCGATGGGGAGCAGGTGGGAATGGGGCGGTTGTCAGGAGTGAACGCAGTCCGGGGCTTGCTGGTGCTGGCCGTGTTGGCAGGATGTACGCAGCGCGAGCCGACGACGGCCGAATCGGCACAGCCGGCCGCTGACGCCGCCGCCGCTGCGGCACCGCCGGCCGAGCCCGTGCTGGTGCAAAGCGGCCCGCTGGAGGATGTGATCGAGCACGCGCCCGCCTATATGGTGGGTATCAGTTATCCGCGCGGGCTGGACGCGTTTCCCGAGCTGACCGCACTGATCCGCAGCTATGCGCAGGCAGCACGTACCGAGCTCATGGAAGCGGTCTCCGGGCTCGGCAACGACAAGCCGGCCGCACCCTACGAGTTGTCGCTGGCGTTCGAGACCGTGTTGCAGACACCGGACCTGATCGTCGTATCCGCCGACGGCAGCCGCTATACCGGTGGTGCACATGGCGAGCCGTTGGTGGCGCGCTTCGTCTGGCTGGTCAAGGAGCGCAAGCAATTGACCGCGCAGGCCTTGATTCCGGATCCGGCAGGCTGGGAAAGGATCGGGCGCGAGGTGGCCGTGCAATTGCACAACGCCGCCAGCCAGCGCGTGGAGGCCGATCACGTGCCGGTCGAAGAACAGGCCGAGCAGCTGGCCTCTGCCGATCGCATGATTGCCGAAGGCACTGCCGCGCAGGTCGACAACTTTGCCCAGTTCGTACCGGTGCTCAATCCGGCAGGGCAGATCACCGCGCTTCGGTTCGTGTTTCCGCCATATCAGGTGGGGCCGTATTCGGATGGGACGCAAACGGCCGAGGTCGCTGCCTCGACAGTGTTGGCCTCGGTCGCGCCGGAATATGTACATCTCTTCGCACGCTGAGGTGTCACCCCACAGATGATGTGATTGAATGGCTTGGCCATTCAGTAATGTAAGCAAACGGGTGATATGAGTAGTTTCGATCCAACCGCAAGTCGCGTGGACCACACCTGTGTGCGCTATCCGGCGTTTCCGCGTGAACCGGCCGTCCTGGTGCGGCTGATCAAGCACCTCTACAAGCGACTGCATACGCAGGGGTGCGCGCGGTTGAAGCCATACGGCATCAGCCCGCCGGAATACGAGATTCTGATGATGCTCTACGGCACCCCGGAGCAGGCGATCACGCCCACCGAAGTGGCCGAAGCCGCCAGCGAAAAGCCGGCCAACATTACCCGGCTCACCGACCAGTTGTGCGAGAAGGGCCTGATCGCGCGTGGCAGCAGCCCGGACGATCGGCGCAAGATCATGCTGACCTTGCAGCCGGCAGGCCTGGCGTTGATCAACAGCCTGCTTCCCGACGCCTGCACGCTGCTCAATGCAGAGACCTCCAGCATCAGTGATGCCGAGCAGGTGCGGCTGGAAAAGCTGTTGAGGAAATTGCTCGACGGCGTGGATTCGGTCGAGCTCTGAGTGCGGCGGCTGCGGCTCGCGCAGCACGTTTCAGCGCGACCATCAAAAACGCCGCCCGGATCGCTCCGGGCGGCGTCTTGGTTTCAACGCAGTGCGATTACGGCTTGGACTGCGGCGCTTCCGGCGTGGCGCCATCGCCACCTTGCGCACTCAGGCCGCGCTTCTCGAGCAGGGGCTCGATCTGCGGCGCATGGCCGGCAAAGTTCTGGAACAGTTCCATCGCATCGACGCTGCCGCCGCGCGATAGCAGGGTCTGACGGAAGCGGTCGCCGTTGGCGCGGCTCAGCCCGCCGTGCTGCTTGAACCATTGCTGGGTGTTGGCGTCGAGCACTTCCGACCAGATGTAAGCGTAATAGCCGGCCGCGTAACCGCCCATGATGTGGCTGAAATACGGGGTCTTGTAGCGCGGCGGCACCGGCGCATAGGCGATGCCGTCCTGCTGCAGGGCCTTGGCTTCGAATGCCATCACGCCGGCTGCGTCGGGCACCTGGCTGGCGCTGATCTGGTGCCAGTTCTGATCGAGCATGGCCGCACCCAGATACTCGGTGGTGGCAAAGCCCTGGTTGAACTTGGAGGCGGCAATCACCTTGTCCAGCAGCGCCTGCGGCATCGGCGTGCCGTTCTGGTAATGCTTGGCGTAGTTCTTCAGGATCGACGGCTCGTCGGCCCACATCTCGTTGACCTGCGAGGGGAACTCGACGAAGTCGCGCGGCACGCTGGTGCCGGAGAAATACGGGTATTTGACGTCCGAGAACATGCCGTGCAGCGCATGGCCGAACTCATGGAACATGGTGGTCACCTCGTCCCAGGTCAGCAGCGTCGGCTGGCCGGCCGGCGGCTTGGGGATGTTGAGGTGATTGGCGACCACCGGCTTGAAACCGGTCAGCGCCGACTGCGACACGTAGGAGTTCATCCAGGCACCGCCGCGCTTGGATTCGCGTGCATACATGTCGGCGATGAAGATAGCCAGCTGCTTGCCGTCGGCGTCGAACACGTCATAGACGGTGATGTCGTCGCGGTAGGTCGGCAGGTCGGTGCGCTGCTTGAAGGTCAGGCCGTATTCCTGATTGGCCGCATAGAACACGCCGTTTTCCAGCACGTTCTTCAGCTCGAAGTACGGCTTGAGCTGGGATTCGTCGAAGTTGTACTTGGCCTGGCGCACCTTCTCGCTGTAGTAGGCCCAGTCCCAGGCTTCGAGCTTGAACGTCGGCTTGCGCGCGGCCTTCTGCTCCTTGTCGATCATCGCCTGCAGATCGGCCGCCTCGCGCTTGGCATTGGCCACCGCCGCCGGCGCCAGCTTGCCCAGCATCGCGTTGACCGCCTCCGGTGTCTTGGCGGTCTGGTTTTCCAGCGAATAGGCAGCGTAGGTCGGGAAGCCGAGCAGCTTGGCCTTATCGGCACGCAGCTTCATGATGCGCGCCACCAGTGCGGTGTTGTCGTACTGGCCACCGTGGCTGCCACGCGACACCGAGGCGTCGTAGATCTTCTTGCGTAGTTCGCGATTCTTCAGCTGCGTCAGCGGCGGCTGGCCGGTGGTGTTGAGCAGCGCGATCACGTACTTGCCGTCGAGCTTGCGCGCCTTGGCGGCTTCGGCGGCAGCCGCAATCTGCTCCTCGGACAGGCCATCGAGCTGCTTGACGTCATCGACGACAACGGCGGCGGCATTCACTTCCGCCAGCACGTTCTGGCTGAAGGTGGTGCCCAGGTTGGCCAGCTCGGCATTCATCGCCTTGAGCGTGGTCTTGTCGGCATCGGAGAGCTTGGCGCCGTCGCGTACGAAATCGCTGTAGTACTTCTCGACCAGGCGCACGCCCTGGGCGTCCAGGCCCAGCTTGCTGCGTTGGTCGTACAGGGTCTGGATACGCGCGAACAGCTTGCCATTGAGCGAGATCGCATCGCGGTGCGCGGCGAACTTCGCCGAATAGTCGGCCTGCAGTTTCTTGCGCGCGTCGTTGGTGTCGGCACCGACCAGGTTGAAGAACACCGTGGTGGCGCGATCCAGCGTGGCGCCGCTTTTTTCCAGCGCGATGAGGGTGTTGTCGAAGCTCGGCTTGGCCTTCTGGTTGGCGATCTTTTCCACTTCCTTCAACTGCTCGGTCATGCCGGCGTCGAAGGCGGGTGCGAAATCGCTGTCCTTGATCTTGTCGAACTGCGGGTAGTGCAGCGGCAGCGTGCTGTCGGCAAAGAAGGGGTTGGCTTGGGTGGCGGCCTGCGTGGTGGCGGGTGCGGCGATGCTGTAGGACGGCATGGCAAGTCCCAGGGAGGCGGCCAGGGCAAAGGCGAGACGGGTGGTCAAGAGGATGGCTCCAAAGTGCGAACCGCCGAGGCTACCCCAGCCGGGCCGGACAGGCGTGTGACAAAAGGCATGGCTGCACGGTCATTACGATGCCATCAGGCGGGCACGAGCGGTGCTGGTCTTGTGGGCACACGACCGATGACACCATGCGCGTGCCGCCGCCGGGCGGGCGCTGCCTGTCTACGGTGCGGCGTGTTCCACCCGGCTGCATTCCGGCTGCTCGGCGGGCAGCGATGTCTCGATCGGTCTGCCTGACGGATGCTGGCCGGTAGCGCGCCGTGGCAACGGCCGGGACCAGCAGGAAGGGTCAGCTGGCTGCGGCGACGCATCCGTTGAAAACCGCCTCTCCCGGCTGACGCGCTCGGCGACCGCGATGCGACGCTGCCGGCTGCTGGGTTACGCTGCCCACCTCGCATACTTCAGGGCAGCCATGAGCGATATCTCCACGTTCGAATTCACCGACCTGGAAGGCCGGCCCCGCTCGATGCGCGATTACGCCGGCAAGGTGGTGCTGGTGGTCAATGTCGCTTCGAAATGCGGATTTACTCCGCAGTACGCAGGCCTGCAGGCGCTGTGGCAGCGCTATCGCGAGCGTGGTCTGGTGGTGATCGGGTTTCCCTGCGATCAGTTCGGTCATCAGGAGCCGGGCGATGCCGCGCAGATCCGCCAGTTCTGCTCGCTCGATTACGCGGTGGATTTTCCGCTGGCCGAGAAGGTCGAAGTCAATGGCAGCGGCGCGCATCCGCTGTGGCAATGGCTCAAGCGCGAACAGCGCGGCGTGCTGGGATCGGAGGCGATCAAGTGGAATTTCACCAAGTTCCTGATCGGCCGCGATGGCACGGTGCTGGAGCGTTACGCCCCGACCACCAAACCGGACGCGCTGGCTGCGGACATCGAGCGCGCGCTAGTTGAATCGTAGGAGCGCACCTGGGCGCGATGAAGCCTTCCCGCGAACGCTTCGTCTCGCCCGGGTGCGCTCCTACGACAGTGCATGCCGGCGTCGCGGTCTGCGTAAACGCCGCATCGCGCTGACTTCTCACTCGCGCCGCATCACTTCTCGACGAAGGCGCGCTCGAACACGTAATGCCCCGGCGTGCCGATGCGCGGCGAGGTCTGGAAGCCACGTGCATCCAGCAGGCTGCGCAGGTCGGCCAGCATCTGCGGGCTGCCGCAGATCATGAAGCGGTCGTTGGCCGGATCCAGCGGCGGCAACCCGAGCGTCTGCTGCATGCGGCCGTCGGCCATCAGCTCGGTCAGGCGGCCCTGGTTGGCGAACGCCTCACGCGTCACCGCCGGGTAGTACAGCAACTTCTCGCGCAGGATGTCGCCGAGGAATTCGTGCTGCGGCAGCTCGCGCTCGAAGTAGTCGCGATAGGCCAGATCCTGCACGAAGCGCACGCCCTGGGTCAGGATCACCTTGTCGAAACGCTCGTAGGTTTCCGGGTCCTTGATCACCGACAACCACGGCGCCAGACCGGTACCGGTGCCCAGCAGGTACAGGTTGCGGCCTGGGTGCAGGTCGCTGATCAGCAGCGTGCCGGTGGGCTTCTTGCCGACCAGTACCTTGTCGCCCGGCTGGATGTGCTGCAGCCGCGAGGTCAGCGGGCCGTCCGGCACCTTGATGCTGAAGAACTCCAGGTGTTCTTCCCAGTTGGCGCTGGCGATCGAGTACGCACGCAGCAGCGGCCGCGTCTCGGTCTCCAGACCGATCATCACGAACTGCCCGTTCTCGAAGCGGAAGCCGGCATCGCGGGTGGTGGTGAAGCTGAAGTAGGCATCGGTCCAGTGGCGGACCTCAAGCACCGTTTCGGCGCCGAAAGCGGAAGACATACCGGTAAGTGTCGTGGGAAGAGTACCCGGCAATTCTACCTCAAGCCGGCCAAATGAGAGGGGCTCTCATTTGGCCGGCTGGGATTCGGGAGTCGGGATTGGGGATTCGCAAGAGCAGATCCTGGGTCCCGGACGCGCCGGGCTCGCGCATGAGCCAGCAGCTCTTACCAATCCCCAATCCCGAATGCCCAATCCCCGGCCTCACCGATACCCCGCCGCCTGCAATTCGAACAGCTCCGCATAGCGCCCGCCCTGGGCCATCAGTTCGGCATGGGTGCCGTTGGCCTCGATGCGGCCCGCGGCCAGCACCAGGATGCGGTCGGCCATGCGCACGCTGGAGAAGCGGTGCGAGATCAGCACCGCGGTGCGGTTGTCCGACAGCTCCTTGAAGCGCTGGAACACCTCGAACTCGCTGCGCGCATCCAGGGCGGCGGTGGGTTCGTCCAGGATCATCAGCTGCGCATCGCGCATGTAGGCGCGCGCGATGGCGATCTTCTGCCATTGCCCGCCGGACAGGTCCACGCTGTTCTTGAAACGGCGCCCGACCAGTTGGTCGTAGCCATCGGGCAGGCTGTCGATCAGCTCGCCGGCCATCGCACGCTGCGCGGCGGCGCGGATGCGTGGCGCATCGTCCATCGCATCGACCTGGCCGACACCGATGTTCTCGCCCACGCTCAGGTGATAGCGCACGAAGTCCTGAAAGATCACGCCCAGGTTGGCGCGCACATCGTCCAGGTCGTAGTCGCGCAGGTCGCGGCCATCGAGCAGGATGCGGCCCTCGTCCGGGTCGTACAGCCGCGCCAGCAGCTTGACCAGGGTGGTCTTGCCGGCGCCGTTTTCGCCGACCAGCGCCAGCACTTCGCCGGCACGCAGCTCGAAATCCAGATGCCGCACCGTCCACTGTTCAGCATCCGGGTAGCGGAAGCCCACGTCCTCGAACACGAAGCCCTGGCGGATCGGTCGCGGCACCGGCAGCGCGTTCGGGCGCGAGCGGATCTCCGGCACGATGTTGAAGAACGAATACAGATCGTCCAGATACAAGGCCTGGCCGGCGACCTGCGAGAACCCGATCAGCAGGCCTTCCAGCAACTGGCGCAGGCGCAGGAAACTGCCGGCCAGGAAAGTCAGATCGCCGATGCTGAAATCGCCGCGCACGGTGCGCCAGGCGATGTAGCCATAGGCCATGTAGTAGCCCAGCGTGCCCAGCGCAGCCAGCAATGCGCCCCACAGCGCACGCTTGCGCGCCAGCGCGCGATTGGCCTGGAAGAACTTGTCGGCCAGCCGGCGATAACGCGCGATCAGGAAGCGGTGCAGGTTGAGGATCTTGACTTCCTTGGCGGTCTCGACGCTCGCGCCGACCTGGCGCAGGTAGTCGAGCTGGCGCCGCTCCGGTGTCCACTGGAAGTTGAGCGAATAGCCCAGCGCATTGAAATGCGCCTCGCCGATGAAGGCCGGGATCAGCGCGATCGCCAGCAGCAGGATCAACCATGGCGCGTACACCACCAGGCCCACCGCCAGGCTGACCACGGTGATGGCGTCCTGCACCTGGCCGAACAGCTGGCTCATCAGGTTCATGCGGTTCATGGTCTGGCGCCGCGCGCGATCCAGCTTGTCCTGCCGGTCGGGGTCTTCGAAGTCCTCCAGATCCAGCTGCGCGGCATGCTCCATCAGGCGCACGCTGGCGGCGTTGTTGAACAGCTCCGACAACAAGGCATCGGCGTAGCCGACCAGCCGGCCGAGCAGGTCCGAGCCGATCGCCAGGGCCAGTTCCAGCGCCAGCAATTCCAGCAGCCGGTTCAGCCGGCCGCTGCCCAGCGCCTGCGTCAGCGAGTCGAAGGCCGGCGGTTGACCGACCAGGTGGATCGCCTCGTCGATGATCAGTTTGCCGATATACAACGAGGCCACCGGCATCAACGCGCGCAACACGCGCAAGCCGATGCTGCTGGCGCTCAGCCAGCGGCTGGTCTGCCAGATCTGGCGCAGGAAGGGCGGCAGGTTGCGCAGCGCATCCAGGCGCTCGCGCAGGGTGGGGCCGGTACGGGGAGCGGCAGGCGCAGGGGCGCCGGAACGGGAGGCTGACATCGGCTTAGTGTGCAGCGCCACGCGTCGGCGCGGGGTGTTGGTGGTGCGCCGCGCCCACGGCGGAATGGGTGCGCTGCCGACTGCACGCGTGCAAGGCAATGCGGTCGATGGCCTGCAGCGTGCCCATACTGCAGGGCAGCTACGCGCGCGACCGCAGGCCCGATCAATCGCCTCGATTGACGCAACGCCCGGACACGCCGGGAGTTTCGACTAAAATGGCCGGATTGCCCCCGCCAGCCGTAGAGCCAGCCGTGACCTCGATCAAGCAGGAAGACCTCATCCAGTCCGTCGCCGACGCGTTGCAGTACATCAGCTACTACCACCCGGTCGACTACATCAGGAACCTGTCCGCTGCCTACGAGCGCGAAGAATCGCCGGCGGCCAAGGACGCCATCGCGCAGATCCTGATCAACTCGCGCATGTGCGCCGAAGGCCATCGCCCGATCTGCCAGGACACCGGCATCGTCACCGTGTTCCTGGAGATCGGCATGCAGGTACGCTGGGACGACGCCACGATGGGTGTGGAAGACATGGTTAACGAAGGCGTGCGCCGCGCCTACAACCACCCCGACAACAAGCTGCGCGCCAGCGTGCTGGCCGACCCGGCCGGCAAGCGCAGCAACACCCGCGACAATACCCCGGCGGTGGTCAACACCAAGATCGTGCCTGGCCACCATGTCGAAGTGATCGTCGCGGCCAAGGGCGGCGGTTCGGAGGCCAAGAGCAAGTTCGCCATGCTCAACCCGTCCGACTCCATCGTCGACTGGGTGCTCAAGACCGTGCCGACCATGGGCGCCGGCTGGTGCCCGCCGGGCATGCTCGGCATCGGCATCGGCGGCACTGCCGAAAAGGCCATGCTGTTGGCCAAGGAAGCGCTGATGGAGCCGATCGACATCGTCGACCTGCAGGCGCGCGGCGCCTCCAATCGCGCCGAAGAGCTGCGGCTGGAACTCTACGAAAAGGTCAACGCGCTCGGCATTGGCGCGCAAGGCCTGGGCGGCCTGACCACGGTGCTGGACATCAAGGTCAAGGATTACCCGACCCACGCCGCCAACCTGCCGGTGGCGCTGATTCCCAACTGCGCGGCCACCCGCCATGCGCACTTCACCCTCGACGGCAGCGGCCCGGTGATGCTGGACCCGCCGTCGCTGGAAGACTGGCCCAAGCTCACCTACAACCCGACCAACGCGCGCCGGGTCAACCTGGACACCATCACCCGTGAGGAAGTGGCCAGCTTCAAGCCGGGCGAGGTGGTGCTGCTCAACGGCAAGCTGCTGACCGGCCGCGACGCCGCGCACAAGCGCATGATCGACATGCTCAACAAGGGCGAAACCTTGCCGGTCGACTTCACCAACCGCTTCATCTATTACGTCGGCCCGGTCGACCCGGTGCGCGATGAGGTGGTCGGCCCGGCCGGCCCGACCACCGCCACGCGCATGGACAAGTTCACCCGCCAGATGCTGGAGCAGACCGGCCTGCTGGGCATGGTCGGCAAGTCCGAGCGCGGCGATGCGGCGATCGAGGCGATCCGCGACAACAAGGCCGTGTATCTGATGGCGGTCGGCGGCTCGGCCTATCTGGTGTCCAAGGCGATCAAGGCCGCACGCGTGCTGGCATTCGAAGACCTCGGCATGGAAGCGATCTACGAATTCGAGGTCAAGGACATGCCGGTCACCGTGGCGGTGGATTCCACCGGCGAATCGGTGCACAAGACCGGCCCGCGGCAATGGCAATCGCGCATCGGCAAGATTCCGGTGGTGGTGGAATAAGGGCGCCAGCCAGCGCGCTCGCAGTGGCGGGCTATTGCATCGCGCAGTGCAACCAGAGTGCCAGGCAATGCCGCGCCGACCGGGCCGGCGAGCGCAGGTGCAGCGCCTTGGTGGCGCCGCGCCGAAACCGCTGCGACGATGTACGGAATCCGTCGCAGCGGGCCAACTGCTCCCGCCCGGATCTTCGATGGCATCCACCAGGGCGAGGACAATCGCTGTGAACCACGCAAGCTCGCCTGCACCAACCGACTCAGGAATCCGTATGAGCGCCACGCTGTACCACACCCCCAGCACCGCAGCCCTGGTCGTGCATTGGCTGCTGATCGAACTCGACGTACCGCACGTACTGCATCCGCTGGATTTCGAACGCGCCGAGCAGAAATCGCCGCAGTATCTGGCGCTCAATCCGGCCGGCGTGGTGCCGACGCTGGTGCTCGACGGACACGTGCTGACCGAGGCGGCCGCGATCGTGCTGCATCTGGCCGACCTGCATCCGCAGGCAGGGCTGGCACCGCCGCTCGGCACTCCCGAGCGTGCGGCGTACTACCAGTGGATGTTCTTCTGCGCCAACACCTTGCAGCCGGCGTACCGGGCCTGGTTCTATCCGGACGAGCCGGCCGGTGCCGCGCACGCCGAAGCCGCGCAATCCCAGGCGCGCGCCAGACTGGAGGCGGCCTGGGCCCGGGTCGATACGCACCTGCAGGCCAACGGCCCGTATCTGCTCGGCCAGACCCTGTCGGCGGCCGATTTCATGCTGACCATGATGATGCGTTGGTCGCGCAACATGCCCCGTCCCAGCGATAGCTGGCCGGCCTTGCAGGCGCATGCGCAGCGAATGAAAGCCCGCCCGGCATTTCAGGAAACCTATCGCCGCGAGGGGCTGACGGACTGGACCTGAACCCGGGGGGCGCGGGCTGCGAAATCGTGTCGACATAAGCTCCAGCCGTGCCGTGGTGCCGCGCCTGCCGCGGTGTACGATCGCGCCACAACCAGAGAGCAGGGGCTCGTCCATGTCGCATTCCGCATCCCGTCGAAAACTGCTGCAATGTGCCTGTTGTGCGCCGATCGCGGCCGCCGCCGCGTCACTGCCGTTCGCCGCAGGCGCGGCGCCGTCGAAGAAGACCGATCTCAATGCCGAGCAGGCATTGCAGGTGCTGCGTGACGGCAACGCCGCCTTCGTGGAAAACCGCCCCAAGAAGGTCATTTCCGACAGCAAGCGCCGTCTGGAACTGGCGCTGGGGCAGACCCCGTTCGTGATTCTGGTGTCGTGCTCGGATTCGCGCGTGCCGCCGGAGCTGCTGTTCGGGCGCGGCCTGGGCGAGATGTTCATCGTCCGCAATGCCGGCAATACCGTCGACACCACTGCATTGGGCTCGATCGAATACGCGGTCAGCCAGCTTGGCGTGCCGCTGGTGGTGGTGATGGGCCACGAGAGCTGTGGCGCGGTCGCTGCGGCGGTGTCGGTGGTGGAAAAGAACGCATTCTTCCCGGGCGCGATCGGCGCGATGATCGAGCCGATCGTCCCGGCCGTGCTGACCGCCAAGAGCAAGGGCGGCGACGACCTGCTGGCGGCCTCGGTCAAGGCTAACGTCAAGCGCACCGTCGACCGCCTGCGTGGCGCGTCTGAGCCGGCGCTGCTCGAACCGCTGCGCGCAGGCAATGTCCGTGTAGTCGGTGCGTACTACACCTTGAAAGATGGCAAGGTCGATTTCTTCGACGTCTGATCGCTGCCAAAACCGTTTCATGAAGACAGCGCAGGATGATCTCCTGCGCTGTCTTTTTTGTATGTGGGGAGTGTGCGGAGCAGCCTATATATATGCGGGGCAGCGTGATCGTCAGCGCTGCAGAACCTGAAGCGGCTATCAAGCTGCTGCTTTCACCGCCGGGCAGGCGTGGGCCGCGTCCTGAATCGGCATGCGCTGCAATTCCTGCGCGCCGAGCTGACGACTGCCTGCCACGTCTACCGCTCCAGGCCTGCAATCCGGACGCAAAAAAGCCGGCATGCGCGCATGCCGGCTTTTCAATGGTCTCGACGTTGCTCAGCGCAGCGGTGCGATGTGCTTAGAACCACTCCAGCAACGACACGCCCAGGCCGATGTAGGTGGCCTTGTGGTTGTAGTCGATCAGGCTTTCGCCGTAGCCGTCGAACACCTGCACGTGGCCGCGCAGCAGGTTGGTGATCGGGAAGCCGTAATCCAGCTGCACCGAGCCATGCGAGCGGTCGCCGCCGCGCAGCGAATGCCGCGCAATCAACGCCACTTCATGCCCGTCCTTGTTGTAGACCAGGGTGGCGTCGCCACGGCCCATGTAATCCTCGATATCGGGATTATTGTCGTCGGCGCGGTCTTCCTTGATGCGGAACCACGGGCGCAGCGTCAGTGCCCAGTTCTCGCGATCCAGCCCGATGTTGAGGATGACCCGGTTCCAGGAGCGCGACAGCGGATCTTCGCGGCCGTTGGACATGTGGTTGATGCTGATGCCGCTCATGCGGCCCTTCCAGCCGAACAGGCTGTAGTTGTTGCGGAACACCAGCATCGCTTCCGGCTCGTAATTGGTTTCGCGGAACGGGCGCGAGGCATCGGTGTTGTAGGCCTGCCAGCGCGAGCTCTGGGTGTAGCCCATCCAGATGTCGCCATTGTCGCCGAACAGATCCTCGACCACCTTGGTCTTGAAGCTGAGCTGGAACTTCAGTTCGGTGCTGTCCAGTTGCTGCGGGGTGGACACCGAGTTGGCCGGGTTCGGCGACTGCGGGGTGCGGTTGGAGTCGCTGGTCCAGAATGCCGGCAGCAGGTAGACCGGCTTGTAGCCGCGCAACTGGAAGGTGCCCAGCTTGGAGTCCTTGGCCAGCTCCCAGCGGCGGTCCAGCAACGAACCGCGGCCGGCATTGGCGACCGCCTCGGCCTTGGGCTGATCCT
The DNA here is from genome assembly GCF_040203315.1 of Xanthomonas sp. WHRI 8393. Taxonomy (NCBI): domain Bacteria; kingdom Pseudomonadati; phylum Pseudomonadota; class Gammaproteobacteria; order Lysobacterales; family Lysobacteraceae; genus Xanthomonas; species Xanthomonas sp. WHRI 8393. The sequence continues at coordinate 418,082 of NZ_JBEGGL010000002.1, forward strand.
GGCCGTCGGCACGGAAGAAGTCGCCGACGCGGCTGATGGCGCGTTCGTCCTGCGGCTTGGACTCTTTTTGCTTGGCGATCTGCGCAGCGGCATCGGCCTCGGCGGTCAGCTGCGGGGTATAGCCGAGCGCCTGGTCATAGCAGGCCAGGCGTGCCGCGTCCGAGGTGACGGAGGTGCAGGCCTGCGGCGAAGCGGGGGTGGGGGCGATTTCCTGTGCGTGCGCCAGTGGCGCCGCCGCCAGGGCAATCAGCATCAAGGGACGGGTGCGGTGCTTGGACATGGGCAGTCTGGCCGAATAAAGGCGCCAGGCAGGCGCGTCAGATGCGAAGCTTAACGGTCGCGCCTGCATACGCGGTGTGTACACGGTGGCATAACATCCGGGCGACGCCTGCAATCGGCTGCTGTCTGCGAGCGTGTGGGCGGCTGGGTTGTCGTCGTCCAGGCGATCAACCGACCCAATCAGCCTCGGTGAGCGCTGGAAATCCGCTAGAAAAACCAGGCGATGGCGAACACGCCTAGCATGCACAGGCCCAGTGCCAGCTTGGTCGCGGTGCCGAATACGATGCCCAGCCAGGTGCCGAAGCCGACCTTGGTGGCCTGGTCGGATTTGCGGGTCTGCCAGTACTCGCCGAGCCACGCGCCGGCGAACGGGCCGACGAACAAGCCGATCGGCATGAAGAAGATGCCGACGACCGAGCCGATCACCGAGCCCCACAGTGCCGCCTTGCTGGCACCGACTCGCTGGGCGCCATACACGGTGGCCAGGAAGTCGATCGCAAACGACAACGCCGTCATCAGGCCCAGGATCACCAGCGCCACCCAGCCGATGTGGGCAAAGCCATCGGCCCAGGCGGCCACCAGCAGCCCCGCGAACACCAGTGGCAGGCCTGGCAGCGCCGGCAGGACCACCCCGGCAAGGCCGATCAGGACCAGCACGCCAGCCAGGACGTAGTAGACGACGGTGGTATCCATGATGTTTAAAAATGTCCTGTTTCAGGCTTGACAAAATTGCGCAAGGGCTGCTTGAAAATTCGTTTGGTGCGGGTTAAGTTGCCAGCGCTGCTGTTTGCAACGGTCACCGTGAATCGTGGCCTGATGCGGTAGATCGTTCGATCCGCTACATCCTTGTACCTCGCTTCCTCCTTGCAATCACAGCCATCACCGTCAGTCCATCACAGTGTCGTAGGGAGTCAGTCGAGATGTCCAATATCGAACGCGAGAATGGTGTCGTGAAGTGGTTCAACGATGCCAAGGGCTTTGGCTTCATCAGTCGCGAAAACGGCGAGGACGTCTTCGTCCATTTCCGTGCGATCCAGATCCAGGGCTTCAAGAGCCTTAAGGAAGGCCAGAAGGTCAGCTTCACCGTCGTGCAGGGACAGAAGGGCCTGCAGGCCGATGCGGTGCAGGTGGTCTGAGCGCGGCGCAACCCGGCAGGCCATCGCGCAGACAGCAGAAAGGCCCGTTGCCGGGCCTTTCTGTCATTCGCCAACACGGCGAATCGAACGTAGCGAGCAGGCGTCAGGCGGGCACGAAGAAATCGAAGTACACGTGGATGCATGTCGATTCCGGGCGCCGACTGCGCCGCCTGACGGTGAGCGCAGTGACTTACTGGCCGCTACTGGTAAGCGCGCCGATCAGCGCAGCACGACCTTGCCGTTGACCACGCGCACGTAGGCGTTTTCGCGCACGCCAGCCAGGTCGCGCTGGTTCACCACGATCACGCGGCCGTCGTCCATGCGCACTTGCACATCGAAGCTGTCGCTGGTGACGTTGTTCTGGATCGCGTTGCCCGCCAGCGCGCCGGCGGCGGCACCGGCCACGGCCGAGACGTTCTTGTTGCCCTTGCTGCCACCGGTCTCCTTGGAGATCTGGCGACCGGCCACTGCGCCGACGATGCCGCCGAGCACCGCACCGGTGCCGGTAGGGGCGCTGCGGGTCGGGCCGACTTCATCGATGCGGGTCACGATGCCGCAATCCACGCAGCGTGCCTGCGGCTGCGAATAGCCCTGGTCGTAGCCGCGGTCGCCGCGGTAGCTGCCGTACTGGGGCTGGGAGGTGGCGCAGCCAACCAGCGTCGCGGTTGCAGCCAGGCCAATGACGAGCAGTCGAGTCTTCATGAGGTCTCTCCGGGGTGGTTCGAAAAAGCGGTCAGGGCCGCGGCGACGTCATCCTGTGTTGGTCAGGGTGAACGGTCTGCCAACTGGATCACTCCAGGCTTAACGAAACCCGAGCGTCCTGTACACCGCCGCTGCCGTGCGCGTCGATGCGGCGGTGCGATACCGGGTCAGCGGAAGTCGCGATGACAGGCCTCGCAGGCGTCATTGATCTGTGTCCTGACTGCGGCAAGCGCGGCGCAATCGGCTGGCGGCGTGCGCCGTGCCTGGTCCAGGACGGTGCGCAGGGCGCTGGCATGCTCTTCGAAGCGGCGGTCTTCGCCGATGTCCGGAAAGGCCGGTTCCAGTTCGCCGGCAAGCAGGCGCAACGATTGCAGTCTCGCTCGCTGCCGCGCCTGGTTGCAGCCGCCATCGGCATCGGGTTGCAGGGCGCGCAGCTGGTAAGCCATCACCTGCATCAGGCTGTCCGGCACCGGGTTGCGTCTGGCCTGCAGCACGCGCGCCACGATCACCGTGCACACCAGCCCGATCAGGATGCCCAGCACCAGCAGGAAGGCATAGCGGGACGCGCGCGATTGTTCGGTGGGCGGGGCGGGCATGGACGGAACTCCGGTGGGCGCGGACATCAGTATGTCGATGGGCGCGCGCTGAGCAGCGCGCGTAAAATAGGCTGATGAAAGCACAATGGCGTGAACGCTTTGCCGGTATCGACCGGCTGTACGGAGTCGGCACGGTGGAGCGGCTGGCCGCCTGCCGCGTGGCGGTGGTGGGGATGGGCGGCGTGGGCTCGTGGGTGGTCGAGGCGCTGGCGCGTACCGGCGTCGGCCATCTCCGCCTGATCGATGCCGACGACCTGTGCGTGTCCAACACCAACCGGCAGCTGCCGGCGCTGGCCGGGCAGTACGGACGCAACAAGGCGCGTGCGATGGCCGAGCGCTGCGTGGCGATCAACCCGGAAATCGAAGCCGATGCGGTGGAGTCGTTTCTCACCGCCGGCAATATCGAACAGCTGCTCGGCGATGCGTTCGACCTGGTGATCGATGCCTGCGACAGCTTCCGGGTGAAGGTGGAAACCATCGCCTGGTGCCGTCGACGCAAGCTGCCGCTTCTCACCGTGGGCGCCGCTGGCGGGCGCACCGATCCCACCCTGGTGCGGGTACGCGATGTCTCGCGCACCGAACACGACGCGATGCTGGCGCTGATCCGCAAGAAGCTGCGCAGCGAGTTCAACTTCCCCAAGAATCCGCAGCGCTATTTCGGCGTGCCGGCGGTGTACTCGCTGGAGAACGTCAAATACCCGCAGGCCGATGGCAGCGTCTGCGGCATCCGTCCGCAGCTGGATGCCGACGCCACGCTCAAGCTGGATTGCGGAGCCGGGCTGGGCGCAGCCACGCATATCACCGGCACCTTTGCGTTTGTCGCGGTGGGCAAGGCGCTGGAGATGTTGCTCAAGCCGAAGGTGGCTGCTGCCAGACCTGTTGCCGAGGCTGCCTCGGCGGGGTGAGTGCGCGTTGCCGTGTCATGCGGCAACGGGCAGTGCGCTCAGCCCGGCAACCCGAACAACCGCCGTGCGTTGGCGGTGGTCTGCGCGGCGATGTGCTCGGCCGCCTCGCCGCGTAGCTGTGCGATGCAGTCCAGCACCGTGCGCAGGTAGGCCGGCTCGTTGCGTTGGCCGCGGATGCTGGCGTCGGGCTGATCCGGCGCATCGGTTTCCAGCAGCAGCCAGTCCAGCGGCATCGTTGCGGCCAGGCCGCGCAGGCGATTGGCACGCGGGTAGGTCACCGGGCCGCCCAAGCCGATCATGAAATCCAGCTTCCACAATTGCTGCGCCTGTTCGGGGCTGCCGGCAAAGCTGTGCACCACACCACGCAGGCCGCCCACGGCCTTGATGCGGGCGATGACCTCTTCGGTGGCGCGCCGCGCATGCACGATCAGCGGCAGCTCGAAGCGCTTGGCCAGCTGCAGTTGCCCGTCGAAATAATCGCGCTGCGTCTGCGCGTCCAGCCCGTCCAGATAGAAGTCCAGCCCGCACTCGCCGATGGCGCAGGGCCGCTCGCGCTCGATCCACTCGGCCAGCAGCTCCAGATGCTCGGGGCGGTGCTGATCGAGAAAGATTGGGTGCAGCCCGTAGGCGGGGTGCAACCCGGGGGCCTGGGTGCAGACGGAGCGCAGCGCCGGCCAGCTGGCGGCGGTGATCGCCGGGATCACCTGCTGTACGACACCGGCCGCCTGCGCGCGTGCGATCACCGCGGCGCGGTCGTGGTCGAACTCGCCGGCATCCAGATGGCAGTGACTATCGACCAGCTGCATCAATCGCGGCGCACCGGCGCGGGCAGCGGTGCCTTGCGGGTCTTCCAGTTGGCGAGCAGCAGCGTGGTCAGGCCGAACAGCAGCTCGTCCAGGAACGGGATCGGATCGGGCATCACCAGGTCGACCAGAAACAGCGCCGCCGCCAGCTTGAACAAGGTGGGGTAGCGCAGGGTGCTGGCCCACTCCAGGGCGCGCGAGGTGACGGGATTGCGCATGCGGATGCTCCGGCTGTTAGAAGTGCATGAAATAACCGCTAGCTGAACTTAACTGCGGCGTTCATGAGCGAGGGCGTTTTTGTTCAGGGTTCGCGTGCTGGAATCACGCCGTCAACAACGCGGCGTGTCCGCACGGAGCTGGATCATGAAGAGCAATACGACAACTATACTGGTCGCTGCTGGTGCGTTGCTGGTTGGAGGCGTGGCCACGGCCGCCTTCATGAACAATCGCCCGTCGTCCGGCGATTTCGTCGCCAACGGCGAGCCGGCACCGCGTGGTCTGGAATATGCCGACGTGGTCAAGGTCGCCCCGATCACCGAGCGCGAGCCGCAGTATGCGCAGGTCGTCAACAGCGCGGCCATCCGCGAAACCACCACCAGCTCCTCGCCGCGCGAAGTCTGCCGCGACGTGGTGGTGCAGGAACGTCTGCCCGAGCGCGACGGCAATGTTGGCGGCACCGTCGCCGGTGCGGTGATCGGCGGTCTGCTCGGCAATCAGGTCGGCGGCGGCAACGGTCGCAAGCTGGCCACGGTGGCCGGTGCGGTCGGTGGCGGCATGGTCGGTAACCGGGTCGACCGCAACCATGTCGGCGGCCGCGTGGTGGATCGCACCGAGCGCCAGTGCCATACCGAAAATGCCAATTCGCAGTCCTCGCGCGTGGTCGGCTATGACGTGACCTACCGCAATGCCGACGGCACCACCGGCACCATGCGCATGGACAGCAAGCCGGGCGAGCGCATCTCGCTGGGCGATGCGGACAACGTGGTGGCCTACGACGTCACCTACCGCTACGACGGTTTCGAGAAGACCGTGCGCATGAACGACAAGCCGGCCAGCGATCGCCTGCCGGTGGTCGACGGTCAGCTGGTGACCCAGACCGCTTCGACCGCCGGTGACAGGGGCGTTCGTGTGGATGCGGGCAGCACGCGTCAGTAAACCGCTGGCAGCGATCCACCCAGGATCGCTGGTTGGCAAGAAAGGAGCCGGCATTGCCGGCTCTTTTCGTTTTCAGGCGCTGGTGACGACGTCCGTGCGCTGAACAAATCGCCGCCATGTTCGGCCGGCAACTGGCTGATAATCGCCACTTCTCCTGGAGTGGAAGCCGACATGCCGGTGCGCCCCGATGATCTGTTCGATGTGCGTGCGCTGCTGACCGACGAAGAGCGGGCAGTGCAGGATGCAGTGGCGCGCTTCACCGATACGCGGGTGCTGCCGGCGATCGGCGATGCCTTCGACGCAGGGCGCTTTCCGCGCGAATGGGTACCGGAACTGGCGGAGCTCGGCCTGCTGGGCGCCAGCCTGCCGGTCCGCGATGGCGGCGCGGGCCTGGGCGCGGTGGCGTACGGATTGATCTGCCAGGAACTGGAGCGCGGCGACAGCGGCCTGCGCAGCTTCGTCAGCGTGCAGTCCTCGCTGTGCATGTACCCGATCCATGCCTACGGCAGCGACGAGCAGCGCCAGCGCTGGTTGCCGGAGATGGCAGCCGGCCGTCTGATCGGCTGTTTCGGGCTGAGCGAAGCGCAGGGCGGCTCGGATCCGGCCGCGATGACCACGCGCGCGGTGCGGCAGGGCGACGGCTGGCGCTTGAACGGGGCCAAGATGTGGATCACCAACGGCAGCATTGCCGGCCTGGCGATCATCTGGGCGCATACCGATGACGGCGTGTGCGGCTTTCTGGTGGAGACCGGCAGCGCCGGCTTCAGTGCGCAGGACATCGCGCACAAGATGAGCCTGCGCGCATCGGTGACCTCGGGCTTGTTCCTGGACAACGTCTACGTGCCGGAGCAGATGCGCCTGCCGAACGCGGCCGGTCTGAAGGCGCCGCTGGGGTGCCTCAATCAGGCGCGCTACGGCATCGCCTGGGGCGCGATCGGCGCGGCGGTGGCCTGTCTGCGCGAGGCATTGGCTTACAGCGGGCAGCGCATCCTGTTCGGCCGGCCGCTGGCGGCCACGCAGAGCGCGCAGATCAAGCTGGCCGACATGGCGCGGCGGATTTCCACCGCGCAGCTGCTGGCGCTGCAGCTCGGGCGGCTGAAGCAGGCCGGCCAGCTGCGGCCAGAACAGATCTCGCTGGCAAAGTGGAATAATTGCCGCATGGCCCTGGATGTGGCGCGCGAGTGCCGCGATCTGCTGGGCGCGGCCGGCATCACCACCGAACATGTGGCGATCCGGCATGCGCTGAACCTGGAATCGGTGATCACCTACGAGGGGACCGAGACCGTGCATCAGTTGGTGGTCGGGCGTGCGCTGACGGGACTCAATGCGTTTTGACGAGGAGTGGGTGTTGATCGACAGGGATGGGAGGCGACGCCTGCGTGGCGTGTTCTGGATGAGTTGCGTGCTGGCCGTGGTTGCGAGCGTGATCGCACCGGCACAGGCCAGCGAGGCGCCGCGCATGGCGCCGCCACCGGACTGGGTCATCGCCGATGCGGTGCCCGACAAGGTGCCCGGTGCCAGCGGGCTGCGCTATGAGCTGGTATCCGACCAGGTCGATCTGACCGGCGCGGCGCCGCAGGCGTATCGCCGCCTCAGTTACACCGTGCAGCGTGCGAAAAGTCTGGACGAGGCCGGGCAGATCTCCATCGATTACCAGCCGCAGTACCAGCAGCTGGCGCTCAACAGCCTGGAGGTCTGGCGCGACGGCAAGCGTATCGACATGCGCAAACAGGCGCACTACGCCCGGTTGCGCCGCGAAAGCGGACTGGAAGACGGTCTGATCGATGGCGCGCTGACGCTGTCGATCACCTTGCCGGACCTGCGCGTGGGCGACCGGGTCGATTACGGCGTGACCATCACCGGCAGCAATCCGGTGTTCGGCAAGGGCTATTACGACGTGTTCGATGCGCGCTACGGCGTAGCGCTGGGCGAGCGCCGGGTGCGGGTGCGGCATCCGGCCGGCATGGGATTGCAGTGGCGGGTGACTGCGCCAGGCTTCAGCCGCAACGTCAGCCGCACCGGCGATGTGGCGACACTGGACATCGCCGCACGCGACCTGCCCGCCGTGCAGGAGGAAAAGGACACCCCGGAGGATGTCGATCCGTATGGCCGGATCGAAGTCTCCACTGCCGGCAACTGGGCGGCAGTGGCGGCATGGGCAGCGCAGTTGTATCCGCACGCGTTCAAGGACGCGCGCGTTGCCGACGGGATGGTGCAGAACCTGCAGCTGCGCCGCGACGATCCGCAGGGCGCACTGCTGCGTGCAGTGGCCTTCGTGCAGGGCGAGATCCGCTACGTCGGCCTGGACATGGGCGAGAACTCGCATGCGCCGCATACACCGGAAGTGACGCTGCGCAATCGCTACGGCGACTGCAAGGACAAGGCGACGCTGTTGATCGCGCTGCTGCAGCTGGCCGGCATCCGCGCCGAGCCGGTGCTGGTCAGCAGCGACAAGGGCCACGGGCTGGATCTGCGCTTGCCCAGCCCCTACGCGTTCGACCACGTGGTGGTGCGCGCGCACCTGCCGCAGGGCGAGGTATGGGTGGATGCCACACGCGACCGCGAAGAGGGCCCGCTGGCGCAACGCCGGCCGTTGCCGTTCGTGCGCGGCCTGCCGGTCGTGGCCGGGCAGCGCGACCTGGTGGCGGTGCCATCGCCGATGCCGACGCTGCCGCAGGTCGAGGTGGACGAGGAGGTCGTGATCTCGCTGCGCAAGCCGCAGCGCGTGGCGACCTTCACCGTGGACACCACGTATCGCCAGGGACGCGGCGAGCGCGTGGCGACCAGCTTCGACGACAACGGTGCGCAGGCGGTCGGCGAGCACTACCTGGAATTCATGCAGCAGTACTACACCGCGCTGACCCAGGTCGGCGTGCCGACCATCGACGCGACCGATGTGTTGAACGTGCGCACGCACGAGGCCTACCGCCTGGAGTGGCCGACCGACGAGGGCGACGAGCTGGGTTTTCCGCTGTTCCAGCTCGGCGAATGGATGGACGACCTGCCCACGGCGGCGCGCAAGAGCCCGCTGGCGCTGGGCGGCCCGCGGCTGGCGCGGCAGACGGTGCGGGTGCGGGTCGACCCGGCGGTGCGGGTGGAAGCCGATACGCAGGTGGTCGCCAACCCGTGGTTCCGGTTCTCGCGCACGGTCTCCACGCACGAAGGACGCATCGTCATCGTCGGCGAGTGGCAGCGGCTGTCCGACCGCATTCCCGCCAGCGGCGTGAAGCGTGCAGCCGCCGACATGGAGCGTGCCCGCGACCTGCTGTACTTCAATCACGACCTCAAGCCGCAGCCGCGCAGACAGCCGCTGGAGATGCACGTCTTCGTCTATCCGCTGGCCGCGCTGCTGGCGCTGATCGTGCTGGTGCTGGCATGCCTGGCCTGGTGGCGCGGCGGTGGCTTGGGCGGGATGCTGTTCGATCCGCACACCGTTGCGCAGCGCCTGCACACGCAGGCCGGCGCGCGCTGGAGCGCGTGGTGCGTGTTCGGCCTGATCCTGGTGCTCTCGAGCTGGATGTGGGTGTCTCCGCAGCCGTTGTGGGTGCACGCCATCGCCGTGGCGATCATGCTGGCCATTGCGCTGGTGGGCTGCGTGCTGTTGCATTGGATGCTGCGCTGGATGGGCGGCACTGCAGAGTTTGCGGTGTTGCTGCCGGCGCTGCTGGGCAGTGCCTTGCCATGGCTGGTCTGCCTGCTGGCGGCACTGGCCGCGCTTGGCGGCGATATCGTCCTGTTCGGAACCGGTGTGCATGATCCGGCCGGGCTGGCGCAGCTGACCATGGCGGTGCTGATGTTGCTGCTGGGCGGGCTGTGGTGGTCGATCGCTGCGGTCCAGGCGGTTGCCGGTGCGACCGGCTGCGCACGCGCGCGGGCCTTCGGTGCGCTGGCATTGACGTTGTCGGTGCTGGGCATGCTGGTCGCCGTGCTGGGTGTGCCGGTGGCGCTGGTGGTGATGCGCTGAGCCGCGCTGCCGGCAGCGCACGCAACCGCGGCCACGCCTTGCAGCAGAATCGGTGCAGGGCTTTGCAAAGGCCCCCGGGGCTGTGACACTGCCAGCCCCTCGTTGCTGCCGCGGAGCCAGCTTGATGTCGACCGTGCGTCCCCCGTTGACCGTCCATGGCATGTCCAGTTCCGGCAACTGCTACAAGGTGCGCCTGCTGCTGGAGCAACTGGGCAGCCGCTATCACTGGGTCGAGGTCGACAGCGTCGCCGGCGAAACCCGCACGCCCGCGTATCTGGCCAAGAATCCCAACGGCAAGGTGCCGATGGTGGAGCGCGACGACGGCCGCGTGCTGACCGAATCCAACGCGATCCTGTTCTGGCTGGCCGAAGGCACTCCGTATCTGCCCACCGACGCGTGGCAGCGCGCGCAGGCCTTGAGCTGGATGTTCTTCGAGCAATACAGCCATGAGCCGTACGTCGCGGTGGCGCGGTTCATCAGCCTGTGGACGCCGCGCGATGCCGCGCGCCGCGCCGAACTGCCGCAGCTGCGCGCCCGCGGCGAGCAGGCGCTGGCCGTGATGGAGCAGCATCTGCAGCAGCACCGCTGGTTTACCGGCAGCGACTACGGCATCGCCGATATCGCGCTGTTTGCCTACACCCATTGCGCCGAGGACGGCGGCTTCGATCTGGAGCGCTGGCCGGCGATCGGTGCCTGGCTGCAGCGCGTGCAGGCAGTACCCGGTTTTATCGCAATGCCGGCGCCTGCGCCCGGCGCGGTGACGGCATGAGCGGCATGCGCTGCCGGCAGGAGCACTGACGATGTGCGGATTGGCTGGACTGCTGCTGGCCTCGCCACGCATGCATGGCGAACAACTCGATGCGCTGGTGCGGCCGATGGGCGCGGCCTTGCGTCATCGCGGCCCCGACGATGCCGGCACCTGGTGCGATGCGCAGGCCGGCGTGGCGCTGGCGCATCAACGCTTGAGCATCCTGGATCTGTCTCCGCTGGGCCATCAGCCGATGCGCTCGGCCGATGGCCGGTATGTGCTGGCCTACAACGGCGAGATCTACAACTTCGCGCAGCTGCGCGCGGCGCTGTCCGCACTCGGGCACCGCTTCCGCGGTCATTCCGATACCGAAGTGCTGCTGGCGGCGGTGGTGGAGTGGGGGCTGGACGACACCCTGACCCGCTGCAACGGCATGTTCGCGCTGGCGTTGTGGGACGAGCGCGACAACTGCCTGTATCTGGCCCGCGACCGCGTCGGCAAGAAGCCGCTGTACTACGGCTGGGCCGGCGACACCCTGGTGTTCGGGTCCGAACTCAAGGCGCTGTGGCAGCATCCGGCGTTCGATAATGGGGTCGATCGCAATGCGCTGACCTTGCTGCTGCGGCTGGGCTACATCCCGGCGCCGGCCTGCATCCACGAGCGCACCTTCAAGTTGATGCCCGGGCGGGTGCTGCGGCTGGATGCGCAGATGGTGGCGGCCGGCGCGGCGGCGCATCGGCCGGACCAGGCGCAGCAGCCGTTCTGGAACGCGCGCGAGGCGATGCAGCGCGCGCTGGCGGCGCCGTTCACCGGCAGCGATGCACAGGCCGAGGAACAGCTCGACGCAGTGCTGCGCGATGCGGTGGCGTTGCGCATGGTGGCCGACGTGCCGGTGGGCGTGTTCCTGTCCGGCGGCACCGATTCGTCGATCGTCACCGCGATGATGCAGGCGCAGAGCACCCAGCCGGTGCATACCTTCAGCATCGGCTTCGAAGGTTCGCATCACGACGAGGCGCCGCTGGCGCGCGAAGTGGCCACGCATCTGCACACCGATCACACCGAGCTGTATGTCAGTGGCGCCGACGCGCTGGCGGTGGTGCCGACCCTGCCGGACATGTTCGACGAGCCCTTCGCCGATGCCTCGCAGGTGCCGACCGCGCTGGTCGCACGGCTGGCGCGTGGCGGGGTGACGGTGGCGTTGTCCGGCGATGGCGGCGACGAGTTGTTCTTCGGCTACGGCCGTTACCAGCGTGCGCTGCGCAACTGGCGCATGCATGGGCTGGTGCCAGGGCCGCTGCGGCGCTTGATGGCGCTGGCGGCGCGCCGCAACGGCGAGTCTTCGCGTACCGGCGGCCTGGCCGCGCTGGTGGCCGAGGCCGGCGCACGCGGCATCGGCGACATCTACCGCAACCGCATCTCGCGCTGGCGCGATCCGGCCGCGGTGGTGCTGGGCGCGACCGAGCCCGACAGTTTCTACAGCCTGGCCGACCCGCTGCACGGTTCCGGCACGCCGGCCGACGCGATGATGCTGGCCGACTTCGCCGCCTATCTGCCCGACGATCTGCTGTGCAAGGTGGACCGCACCACCATGGCGGTGGGGCTGGAAGCGCGCGCACCGTTGCTGGACTGGCGGGTGGCCGAGTTCGCTTGGTCGCTGCCGCTGTCGCTGAAATACCGCGACGGGGTCAGCAAGTACCTGCTCAAGCGCGTGCTGTGCCGCTATCTGCCCGATCCGATGGTCTACCGCGGAAAGCGCGGCTTCGGCGCGCCGGTCAGCGCGTGGCTGCGTGGCGACCTGCACGGCTGGGCCGACGATCTGCTGGCGCACGCCACGCTCGAGCGCGACGGCGTGTTCGCCGCCGACACCGTGGCCGGGCTGTGGCGCGACTTCAACGGCGGCGAGCGCAAATGGCATACGCACCTGTGGACGGTGCTGATGTTCCAGGCCTGGCAGGTGCATTGGCGCGCCCAACGCGCCGCGATCGGCCGCTGAGGCAGGCGCGTTTCACCGGGTCTGAGCGCCAGGCTGACTAGAGTCGGGCGCTGATTCCCCCAATGGAGCGTTCCCCATGAGCAAGATCACCATCGCCGTGCTGGTCGGCAGCCTGCGTGCCGCGTCCTACAACCGCCAACTGGCGCATGCGCTGGAGCATCTGGCCGGCGACAAGGCCGTGTTCGAGTATGTGGAGATCGGCGACATCCCGCTGTACAACCAGGACCACGATGGCGATTACCCGGCAGAGGGCACGCGGCTGAAGCAACAGATCCGGTCGGCTGACGCGGTGCTGTTCGTCACCCCGGAGTACAACCGCTCGATTCCCGGCGTGCTCAAGAACGCCCTCGATACCGGCTCGCGCCCCTACGGCGACAGCGCGTTTGCGGGCAAGCCGGCCGCCGTGGTCGGCATCTCGGTCGGGGCGATCGGCACCGCCACCGCGCAGCAGCACCTGCGCAATGTGCTGTCGTATCTGGACATGCGGGTGCTTGGCCAGCCGGAAGTCTTCCTGCAGTACAAGGACGGCCTGTTCGGCGCCGACGACCAGGTCGCCAACGCCGACAGCCGCAAGTTCCTGCAGGGCTTCGTCGACGCCTTCCTGGGCCTGGTCGAACAGTCTAAGCGCTGAGTTGACCACAGCGGCGTTGGGCCTGGAGACAGCCGCCAACCGGCACCGGTGACGCGGTGCAAACCCCGGCGCAGCAAGCGTCTCGGCGGTTGCGACAGCGGTCGCGTAGAACGGTGATGCACCGGCTGTCCACCAGTTATCCACAGAGTTGTGCATGGTCGTCGGCGCCGCCGATGACTATGCTTCCTGCCCTCGTCTCCCTCGCGTCAGGTCTGTTTGTCCATGTCCGCTCGTCCTGGTTTCCGTTCCAAGCGCAATCGCGATCGCGACGACGACGATTACGATCGTCCCGAGCCGCGACTTGACCAGTTGCGGGTACCGCCGCATTCGGTCGAGGCCGAGCAGGCCGTGCTCGGCGGGTTGATGCTGGCGCCGGATGCGTTCGACCGGGTCAATGACCAGCTGACCGAAAACGACTTTTACCGCCGCGATCACCGGCTGATCTACCGTGCGATTCGCGAACTGAACGAGAAGGACCGCCCCTTCGACGCGGTGACCCTGGGCGAGTGGTTCGAATCGCAGGGCAAGCTGGAGCAGGTCGGCGATGGCGCGTACCTGATCGAGCTGGCCAGCACCACGCCTTCGGCAGCCAATATCGCCGCATATGCGGAGATCGTGCGTGACAAGGCGGTGTTGCGGCAGCTGATCGAAGTGGGCACCACCATCGTCAACGACGGCTTCCAGCCGGAGGGGCGCGACAGCGTGGAGTTGCTGTCGTCGGCGGAAAAAGCGGTGTTCAAGATCGCCGAGGCCGGCGCGCGCGGGCGCACCGACTTCGTGGCGATGCCGGGCGCGCTGAAGGACGCCTTCGAGGAATTGCGCAGCCGTTTCGAAAACGGCGGCAACATCACCGGCCTGCCGACCGGCTACAACGATTTCGATGCGATGACTTCCGGTCTGCAGCCGACCGACCTGATCATCCTGGCCGCGCGTCCGGCAATGGGCAAGACCACGTTCGCGCTGAATATCGCCGAATATGCCGCGATCAAATCCAAGAAGGGCGTGGCGGTATTCTCGATGGAAATGTCGGCATCGCAGCTGGCGATGCGCCTGATCTCGTCCAATGGCCGCATCAATGCGCAACGCCTGCGTACCGGCGCGCTGGAAGACGAGGACTGGGCACGCGTGACCGGCGCGATCAAGATGCTGAAGGAAACCAAGATCTTCATCGACGACACGCCGGGCGTGTCACCGGAAGTGCTGCGCTCCAAGTGCCGCCGACTCAAGCGCGAGCACGACCTGGGCCTGATCGTCATCGACTACCTGCAGCTGATGTCGGTGCCGGGCAACAGTGAAAACCGCGCGACCGAAATCTCGGAAATCTCGCGTTCGCTCAAGGGCCTGGCCAAGGAGCTCAACGTGCCGGTGATTGCGTTGTCGCAGCTCAACCGCTCGCTGGAAACACGTACCGACAAGCGCCCGGTGATGGCCGACTTGCGCGAATCCGGCGCGATCGAGCAGGACGCGGACATGATCGTGTTCATCTATCGCGACGACTACTACAACAAGGAAAATTCGCCGGACAAGGGCCTGGCCGAGATCATCATCGGCAAGCACCGCGGTGGGCCGACCGGGTCGTGCAAGCTCAAGTTCTTCGGCGAATACACCCGGTTCGACAATCTGGCCCACGATTCGGTGGGCAGTTTCGAATAAACCTCCTGCGTGATGCCGGGCGACAATCCGTCGCTGCGGCATCGCGCCATCCTTGCATCTGCTGGCTTATGCTGCGCGCCTCATCGCCGCTGCCGAGCTTGTATGTCCTACGCCATCGTCTGGTTCCGTCGCGATCTGCGCCTGCAGGACAACCCGGCCTTGCAGGCTGCGCTGGATGCGGGGCACCAGCCGATTCCGCTGTATATCGATGCGCCGCACGAAGAGGGCGAGTGGACGCCTGGCGCCGCCTCGCGGAGCTGGCGGCATCGCTCGCTCGCGGCGCTGGATGCGGCCTTGCGCGCACTCGGCAGCGGTCTGGTGCTGCGCGCCGGTGACAGCGCGCAGGTGCTGGATGAGGTGATCGCGCAGACCAAGGCGGTGGCGGTGTACTGGAACCGCAAGTACGAGCCGGCCACGCAGCCGCGCGATGCGCAGATCAAGCGCAGCCTGCGCGAGCGCGGGATCGAAGTGCAGAGCTGCAACTCCGCACTGATGGTCGAACCATGGCAGTTGACGACGCAGCAGGGCGGCCCCTACAAGGTGTTCACCCCGTTCTGGCGCAATGCGCTTACGCAGCTGCAATTGCCGGCTGCCGTGCCGGCACCGCGCAGCCTGCCGCCGTTGCCTGCGCACTTGAAGAGCGCTGCGCTGGACACGCTGGGGCTGCTGCCGGCGCTGGACTGGGACCGAGGCTTCTGGGAGCACTGGCAGCCCGGCGAGGCCGGCGCGCACGAGATGCTGGAAATCTTCATCGATGGCGCGCTGTCCGGGTATCGCGAAAACCGCGACCGGCCCGACCGGGTCGGCACCTCGCAGTTGTCGCCGCATCTGCATTTCGGCGAGATCGCGCCGTGGCGGATCGCCGGCACGCTGGAAACCAATCGCAACGCACGCAACGGTGCCGAGATCGACGGCTACATCCGCCAGCTTGGCTGGCGCGATTTTGCGTATCACCTGCTGCACCATTTTCCCGACACCACCAACCAGAATCTCAACCCGCGTTTCGAAGGCTTTGACTGGGCCAAGCTGGACCCGGTCGCATTGCAGGCCTGGCAGCGGGGCCGCACCGGCATTCCGATCGTCGATGCCGGCATGCGCCAGCTCTGGCACACCGGCTGGATGCACAACCGCGTGCGCATGATCGTGGCGAGCCTGTTGTGCAAGCATCTGCGCGTGCACTGGATCGAAGGCGCGCGCTGGTTCTGGGACACGCTGGTGGATGCGGACCTGGCCAACAACACCCTGGGGTGGCAATGGGTGGCCGGTACCGGCGCCGATGCAGCGCCGTATTTCCGCGTGTTCAATCCGGTCACGCAGGCGGAGAAGTTCGATCCGCAGGCCGCCTACATCACGCGCTGGGTACCTGAGCTCGGCAAGCTTGCGGTCAAGGAACGCTTCGCGCCGTGGCTGCATCCGTTGTCGCTGGCGCGGCTGGCACCGGAGTATCCGCGCACGCCGATCATCGGCCTGGCCGAAGGCCGCGATGCGGCGCTGGCGGCGTATGCAAAAACGCGCGGCTAAGCGCGAGCGACATCCTGATTGCGTGGTCAGCTGATGCTCGCTTCTGCGTGTTCTCTTCTGCAAGGCTGCAGCGTTGCATGCGTGCGCTGCGACGCTTGTTTCGCACATCACCGAATGCGTTACGCGGATACATGGTGCTGTCCACGCAGAAAACGTTTTCCTGAATGCAGCACTAGCCGCGCGCGATCGGAGGTCGGTTTCATCATGCGCCAGTCGCGTTGGCCTGTTTATCCTCGCCGACACGATTGAGTGCCGGATGGTCCGGCCACAGGAGAACACCATGTCCCCAGCAGCCACCAAGAGCCTTGCCGTTGCCCTGGCCAGCGCCATTGCGTTGTCCGCCTGCGCCACCGGCGGCTCGTATGTGCAGCGCGACCAGTACGGCGAGCAGACCCAACAGCAGAACCGCACCGGCCGCAATGCGCTCATTGGCACAGCGATCGGCGTGGCCGCTGGTCTGCTGACCGGCGACAGCGCCACCGAGCGTCGCCAGCATGCGATGGTCGGCGCCGGCATCGGCGCGCTCAGCGGCGCGGCGGTTGGCCAGTATCAGGATCGCCAGGAGCGCGCACTGCGTGAGCGCACCGCCAACACCGGCATCGAAGTGCAGCGCCAGGGCGACAACATCACCCTGAACCTGCCCGACGGCATCACCTTCGACTTCGGCAAGTCTGCATTGAAGCCGCAGTTCTACAGCGCGCTCAATGGCGTGGCGTCCACACTGCGCGAGTACAACCAGACCATGGTGGAAGTGGTCGGTCACACCGACAGCGTCGGCAGCGACGCAGTCAACCAGCGCCTGTCCGAAGAACGCGCCGGCGCGGTCGCGCAATATCTGACCGCGCAAGGCGTGCAGCGTGAGCGCATGGAAACCATGGGCGCCGGCAAGCGTTACCCGATCGCCGACAACAGCACCGATGCCGGCCGCGCACAGAACCGCCGCGTCGAAATCCGCCTGATCCCGCTGCGCTCGGAGGGTGCCGGGAACAACACGGGCATGCGTTGAGTCTGCCTCACTGAATCGTGGCGAGTCGATTGACGAGCCGCGATGAGTAACCAAGACGGGCCGCGAAAGCGGCCTGTTTTTTTGCGCTGTGAATTTTTTTGATCAAGTGCGACGCGTCAGTCTCTTGATTGCTGTTTTGGCGGGTGCGGTGCCATTGCGGTTTTGCGGGATCCATGGGCGGCATGGAGCCTTCTGTGGATGGATTCACGGCGTGCATGAAGAAGCGAGGGGAGAGCATCGCGACCTTGGCTAACCGGCTTGAACATTCCATCACCGCAGAAGTTCGGGTTTTGGTCGCCTTTGTGGTGATTGGATGGTGGGATGCGTCGAGTGCGAAAGCTGCCGATCTGCGAGTTTTTTGCAGGGCCCTTGCCCGCCCACCATCGCAGGACACGCCGCAAGTACGTCCATGTAGGCTCTTACGCGGCATCCATGCCGCGTAAGGTCCCGCGACAGTGGGCGGGCAATGACCTGTCGGGATGGTCGGTGTGCGTGGTTGTAAGCAAGGCATGCCGTACGTTGTTCGGAGCACTAAGTGTTCGATCAACCTCTCATCATTTTCCCGTCGCAAGCCGAGCAGCAAACGGGCTTTCAACACGCAAGCTACAAACGTCGCATCTGCTATCGCAGGCCGAGTAACAATCTTTAAAAAGCAGCCGACCAACTTTCTGGTGCGGTGTCCTTGCCGGTTGCGGGACCCTCGGCGGCATGGATGCCGCCGAGGAGCCTCCACGGACGGATTCACGGCGTGTCCCGCAAGCGGTGAGGGCACCGCGCACTCGACCGACTGGTCTTTTGACTTGCAGCTGGACGTTATCGCTAGGCGTTGACCAACGCAGTTTCGGATCTCCAGACCACCCTAAAGCTCGCGCGTTCGGTCGCTTTAAGATTGCATCGGTCGATAGCGGTGTTGGTGATTCGCCACGACAAAAAGCACCGGCGCCGGATGGCACAACATTCCTGCAGCGATTCGGGAATGGAGAATGGAGATTTGTAGCAGCCAGGAAGTTTTCGCTCGTATGGGCAAAATGCCTCCTCATCCGCCATTCGGACACCTTCTCCCGAGAGGAGAAGGCTGCTCCATTGAGCGAATACTAGAGTGCAGACTACGCCGTGACGTTTTCCAGGATGCGCTTGCCTTCTGCACGCAGTTCCGCGTCTGCGCCGACCTCGATCTTTGCATCGTTGTCGGCCTTTTGCGCGGCCAGACGCGCGGGGCATTGCGCCATCATGTAGTCCGCGTCGAAGTTCATCCGCGTCACCAGGAAGTCCACGAAGGCGCGCACTTTCGGCGAGACCAGGCGGCCGCCGGCGAACACCGCGTTGAAGTCCACCTCCGGCCCGGTCCAACCCGCGAGCACCCGGCGCACCAGACCCGATTGCACGAAGGGCTTGGCCATCACATCGCCGGTCAACAGCAAGCCTTCGCCGCATAGCACCGCGCCATTGAGCGCAGCCGGATCGTTGGCCACCATCAACGGATTGACCGGGAAATCGCGCACATCGCTGCCGTCGCTGAGCGACCAGAAAAAGCGGTTGTTGTGCACGTTGCGGTTCTTGCGCAGCGCCAGCGTGCGATGGAACTGCAGCTCGTCCGGATGCAGCGGCTCGCCATAGCGCTCGATGTAGGACGGGCTGGCGAAGACCTGCGTGCGCAGGCTGCCGAGCTTGCGCGCCACCAGATTGGAATCGGGCAGCGCGCCGACGCGCAGTGCCAGATCGGCTTCGCCGCCGATCAGGTCCAGTTTCTCGTTGCCCAGATGCATGTCCAGCTGGATTTCCGGGTACTGCGCATGGAACTCGCCCAGCAACGGTGCGATCCAGGTGATGCCCAGCGAGTAGGGCACGGTGAAGCGCAGCCAGCCGCGCGGGCCGGACTGCAATTGCCCGACGGCGCTCTCGGCTTCTTCCAGTTCGCGTGCGATGCGCTGGCAATGTTCGTGATAGACCGAGCCGGCTTCGGTCAGGCCGATGCGGCGCGTGGTCCGGTGCAGCAGGCGGGCACCCAGGCGGGTTTCCAGTTCCTGCACCTTGCGGCTGACGGTGGTCTTGGGCAGGCCAAGCGCGTTGGCGGCTGCGATGAAGCTGCCTTGTTCGACCACCTTGACGAAGATCAGGGTGTCGTTGAGATCGTGAGTCATGGGGACTGCCTTCCGGGGGTCAGGAGGGATTAGACCGCTTACGGGACGATTATTCCCCTAAATCAGGACTAATCAAGTGCTGGTTTGGGGCCTAACTTATGCGGCATCCCCTCCATGCAGGAGCACGGCCATGTGGTTGTGCAATGTTTTCGGCTTGTCGTCGACATCGCGTAGCGCCATCGAAGGTGCCTTCGATCCAGTGGTTTCCACGGCGAGAAGCCCGCGTGCCGGCGTTTCGCGCGCTTTTTCGACATCGCCCCGGCGTCAGGCCGGCGGCGCTCCGACACAGCGGACTGGACTGTCGGCGCGTCTGGCGCAGCGCGGAATTGTCCCGATATCGGGAGTGAAAGTCCCATGACCGGGATGGTCCAATCCGAGACGGCCGTCATCGGCGGCGCGGGCAATGTCGGCGCCGGTATCGTCGCCGCCTTGCTCGATGCCCGGATGCCGGTGTTGGTGATTGGACGCGACGCCGCCAAGCTCGACGCGTTGCGCGCGCAGCATGGCCACACACCGCTGCTGGAGACCTTGCAGGGCTCGGTCGCCGACGACGCTTCGGCGCAGGCGCTGGCCGGCGAACTGGCCCAGCGCCCGCGTCCGCTGGCAGCGGTGATCGCCAGCGTGGGCAGCCCGCTCAAGGCCGGCCGCCTGCTGGACCGCCCGGTCACTGCGCTGCGTCGCCGCATCGAGCGCGACGTGCTGCCGCACCTGGCGGCCGCGCGGCATCTACTGCCGCTGCTGGCCGAGGCCGAGGGCGGCGGCCGCTATCTGCTGCTGGGTAGCCCCTGCGCGCTGCGTGCCTGGGCCGCGCACGGCGATACCTCGATTGCCGCTGCCGCCACCCGCATGCTCGCCCAGGTCCTGCACGAGGAAGCCAAGCCGCTCGGCGTCCGCGTGCACCTGCTGTCGGTCGAGCAGCCGGTGTGTACGCCGGGCCGTGCCAAGGATGCGTGTCCGGAATGGATCCGCGCCGTGGATGTCGGCCGCGCGGCGGTCTCGCTGATCGCCGGGCCTGGCCAGCCCGGGCAAGCCATCGTGACCGTCAGCCGTCGCCTGCACGCCGCTCCATCGGCCGACCGGCTCGCCGGTCTGCATTTTCCCATCCCCACCCGAGAGATTTCCCCATGACCCCGAACGCCACCCCGTTCCGTTTTCCCTTGCGTACTGTGTTGACGGGCGCCGTACTCGCGGTTGTGCTGGCCGGTTGCGGCAGCAAGGCTGCCGAGACCGGCGCGCCGCCGCCGCCCAGCGTCAGCGTCGCCCCGGTGTTGCTGAAGGAGATCAGCCAGTGGGACGAATTCAGCGGCCGCATCG
Source organism: Xanthomonas sp. WHRI 8393 (assembly GCF_040203315.1). Lineage (NCBI taxonomy): Bacteria > Pseudomonadati > Pseudomonadota > Gammaproteobacteria > Lysobacterales > Lysobacteraceae > Xanthomonas > Xanthomonas sp. WHRI 8393. Next base: position 438,629 of record NZ_JBEGGL010000002.1, read on the forward strand.
AGCCGGTGGAAAGCGTCGAGCTGCGCCCGCGCGTGTCCGGCTATATCGACAAGGTCAACTACGTCGAAGGCGCCGAAGTGAAGAAGGGCGATGTGCTCTTCAGCATCGACGACCGCAGCTACCGTGCCGAATTCGCGCGCGCCAACGCGGCGCTGGTGCGTGCACGCACGCAGTCCACGCTGGCCCGCAGCGAAGCGGCACGCGCCCGCAAATTGTCCGACCAGCAGGCCATTTCGACCGAGACCTGGGAGCAGCGCCGCGCTGCCGCCGATCAGGCCGATGCCGATCTGCTGGCCGCGCAGGCCGCGCTGGATACCGCCAAGCTCAACCTGGACTGGACCCGCGTGCGTGCGCCGATCGATGGCCGCGCCGGGCGTGCGATGGTCACCGCCGGCAATCTGGTCACCGCCAGCGACAGCGCCAGCGTGCTGACCACGCTGGTGTCGCTGGACAAGGTGTTCGTGTACTTCGATGCCGACGAAGGCACCTTCCTGCGTTATTCGCAGATGGCCCGCAACGGCGAGCGTCCGGATGCGCGCGGCGGCGAGTTGCCGGTGCGCATCGGCCTGGTCGGCGAGCAGGGCTTTCCGCACACCGGGCGTGTGGATTTCCTGGATAACCAGGTGACCCGCAGCACCGGCACCATCCGCGTGCGCGCGGTGCTGGACAACGCGCAGCGCCAGTTCACGCCGGGCCTGTATGCACACGTGCAGTTGCTGGGCAGCGGCCAGTTCAAGGCCATGCTGGTCGACGAAAAGGCCGTGCTGACCGATCAGGACCGCAAGTACGTGTACGTGGTCGACAAGGACGGCAAGGCGCAACGGCGCGACATCGAGCTGGGCCGCAATGCCGACGGCCTGCGCATCGTGCGCAAGGGACTGGCCGCCGGCGACCGCGTGGTGGTCGATGGCGTGCAGAAGATCTTCATGCCTGGCATGCCGGTCGATGCCAAGACCGTGGCCATGGCCGCCGCACCGGACAAGCGCACCGCGTCGAACTGATTCATCGCTGCATCGCGTCCGTGACCACCGGCCTTGAAACAAGGCCGGTCCGGGGCCGCTGTGCCGCGCCGCCACCCGGCGGCAACCTCTTTCAGGACCACCCCAATGGACTTTTCCCGTTTTTTCATCGACCGGCCGATCTTTGCCGCGGTGCTGTCGATCATCATCTTCGCTGCCGGCCTGATCGCCATGCCGCTGCTGCCCATCAGCGAGTACCCGGAAGTGGTACCGCCGAGCGTGCAGGTGCGTGCGGTCTATCCGGGCGCCAACCCCAAGGTCATCGCCGAGACCGTCGCCACGCCGCTTGAGGAAGCCATCAACGGCGTGGAAGACATGATGTACATGAAGTCGGTCGCCGGCTCCGATGGCGTGCTGGTGGTCACCGTGACCTTCAAGCCGGGCACCGATCCGGACCAGGCGCAGGTGCAGGTGCAGAACCGCGTCAGTCAGGCGCAGGCGCGTCTGCCCGAGGACGTACGGCGCCAGGGCGTGACCACGCAGAAGCAGTCGCCGACGCTGACCATGGTCGTGCATCTGACCTCGCCCAAGGGCAAGTACGACTCGCTGTACCTGAGCAACTACGCCACCTTGAAGGTCAAGGACGAACTGTCGCGCCTGCCGGGCGTGGGCCAGATTCAGATCTTCGGTGCCGGCGATTACGCCATGCGCATCTGGCTGGATCCGGACAAGGTCGCCGCGCGCGGGCTGACCGCCAGCGACGTTGTGGCGGCCATCCGCGAGCAGAACGTGCAGGTTTCTGCCGGCCAGCTCGGTGCCGAGCCGATGCCCAACAAGAGCGACTTCCTGCTGTCGATCAATGCGCAGGGCCGCCTGACCACCGAAGAAGAGTTCGGCAACATCGTGATCCGCAGCGGCAACAGCGGCGAGATCGTGCGCCTGTCGGATGTGGCGCGTCTGGAACTGGGTGCGGGCAACTACACCCTGCGCTCGCAGCTGGACAACAAGAACGCGGTCGGCATGGGCGTGTTCCAGTCGCCGGGTGCCAACGCGATCGAATTGTCCGATGCGGTGCGCGCCAAGATGGCCGAGCTGGAAAAGCAGTTCCCGCAGGACATGGCGTGGTCGGCTGCGTACGACCCGACCGTGTTCGTGCGCGACTCGATCAGCGCGGTGGTGCACACGCTGCTGGAAGCGGTGCTGCTGGTGGTGCTGGTGGTGATCCTGTTCCTGCAGACCTGGCGCGCCTCGATCATTCCGTTGCTGGCGGTGCCGGTGTCGGTGGTCGGTACGTTCGCCGCGCTCTACCTGCTGGGTTTTTCGATCAACACGCTGAGCCTGTTCGGCCTGGTGCTGGCGATCGGCATCGTGGTCGACGATGCGATCGTGGTGGTGGAAAACGTCGAGCGCAACATCGAAGAAGGGCTGGCCCCATTGGCTGCTGCGCATCAGGCGATGCGCGAGGTGTCCGGGCCGATCATCGCCATCGCGCTGGTGCTGTGCGCGGTGTTCGTGCCGATGGCGTTCCTGTCGGGCGTGACCGGCCAGTTCTACAAGCAGTTCGCGGTGACCATCGCCATTTCCACGGTGATTTCGGCGATCAATTCGCTGACCCTGTCGCCGGCACTGGCCGCCATGCTGCTCAAGCCGCATGACGCACCGAAGGATGGCCCGTCGCGGTTGATCGATCGCTTGTTCGGCTGGTTGTTCCGTCCGTTCAATCGCTTCTTCAACAGCAGTTCGCACAAGTACCAGGGCGCGGTCTCGCGCACCCTGGGCAAGCGTGGCGCGGTGTTCGCGGTGTATGTGCTGCTGCTGGTGGTCACCGGCTTCATGTTCAAGGTGGTGCCGGGCGGCTTCATCCCGACCCAGGACAAGCTGTACCTGATTGCCGGTACCAAGTTGCCGGAAGGCGCCTCGCTGGAACGCACCAACGAAGTGATCCGTCAGATCACCCAGATCGCGCTGCAGACCGAAGGCGTGGACCACGCGATTGCGTTCCCGGGCCTGAACCCGCTGCAGTTCACCAACACGCCCAATACCGGCACGGTGTTCCTGACGCTCAAGCCGTTCAGCCAGCGCAGCCGCACTGCGGCGCAGATCAACGCGGAGATCAACGCCCGCATCAGCCAGATCCAGCAGGGCTTTGCGTTTGCGTTCATGCCGCCGCCGATCCTGGGCCTGGGGCAGGGCTCGGGCTACTCGCTGTACATCCAGGACCGCGCCGGCCTGGGCTATGGCCAGTTGCAGAGTGCGGTCAATGCGATGTCCGGTGCGATCTCGCAGACGCCGGGCATGCAGTTCCCGATCGGCACGTATCAGGCCAATGTGCCGCAGCTCGACGCCAAGGTCGATCGTGACAAGGCCAAGGCGCAGGGCGTGCCGCTGACCAACCTGTTCGACACCTTGCAGACCTATCTAGGTTCGTCCTACATCAACGACTTCAATCGCTTCGGTCGCACCTATCAGGTGATCGCCCAGGCCGACGGACAGTTCCGCGACAGCGTCGAAGACATCGCCAACCTGCGCACCCGCAACGATCGCGGGCAGATGGTGCCGATCGGCAGCATGGTCACGCTGGGCCAGACCTACGGCCCGGATCCGGTGATCCGCTACAACGGCTACCCGGCCGCCGACCTGATCGGTGAAGCGGACCCGCGCGTGCTCTCCTCCACCCAGGCGATGCAGACGCTGTCCGGCATGGCGCCGAAGGTGTTGCCTAACGGCATGAATATCGAGTGGACCGACCTGAGCTATCAGCAGTCCACCCAGGGCAACTCGGCGCTGATCGTGTTCCCGATGGCGGTGCTGCTGGCGTTCCTGGTGCTGGCTGCGTTGTACGAGAGCTGGACGCTGCCGCTGGCGGTGATCCTGATCGTGCCGATGACCTTGCTGTCGGCCTTGTTCGGCGTGTGGCTCACCGGCGGCGACAACAACGTGTTCGTGCAGGTGGGGTTGGTGGTACTGATGGGCCTGGCGTGCAAGAACGCGATCCTGATCGTGGAGTTCGCCCGCGAACTCGAAATGCACGGCAAGGGCATCGTCGAGGCCGCGCTCGAAGCCTGCCGCCTGCGTCTGCGTCCGATCGTGATGACCTCCATCGCCTTCATCGCCGGCACCGTGCCGCTGGTGTTCGGGCATGGCGCCGGCGCCGAAGTGCGCTCGGTCACCGGCATCACCGTGTTCGCCGGCATGCTCGGTGTGACCTTGTTCGGCCTGTTCCTGACCCCGGTGTTCTACGTGGCGCTGCGCAAGTGGGTCACCCGTCGCGAACCCGCTGCACCGGCCACCGTCGCGCACGATCACGTCAAGGCGTGAGTGCGTCGTCCCCAATTCCCATTCGCAGTACAAGGACATTGAAATGAGCAACCACAAGATCGCATTGGTCACCGGCGCCACCCGCGGCATCGGCCTGGAAACCGTTCGGCAACTGGCCCAGGCCGGCGTGCATACGCTGCTGGCCGGGCGCAAGCGCGACGATGCCGTCGCCGCCGCACTCAAGCTGCAGGCCGAAGGCCTGCCGGTGGAAGCCATCCAGCTCGACGTCAACGACGACATCAGCATCGCTGCGGCAGTCGGCACGGTGGAGCAGCGCCATGGCCACCTGGACATCCTGATCAACAACGCCGGCATCATGATCGAGGACATGCAGCGCACGCCGTCGCAGCAGAGCCTGGAGGTGTGGAAGCGCACCTTCGACACCAACCTGTTCGCGGTCGTCAGCGTCACCAAGGCGTTCCTGCCGCTGCTGCGTCGCTCGCTGGCCGGGCGCATCGTCAATGTGTCCAGCATGCTCGGCTCGCTGACCCTGCACACCCAGCCCGGTTCGCCGATCTACGACTTCAAGATTCCCGCCTACGACGCCTCCAAGAGCGCGGTCAACAGCTGGACGGTGCACCTGGCCCATGAGCTGCGCGACACCGCCATCAAGGTCAACACCGTGCATCCGGGCTACGTCAAAACCGACATGAACGGTGGCGGCGGCGAGATCGAGGTGGAGCAGGGCGCGCACAGCAGCGTGCAAATGGCATTGCTCGACGCGCACGGCGCCACCGGCAGCTTTACGCATCTGGGAGAAGTGTTGCCATGGTAAGAACCTTTCTGAGCGTGGCACTGGCTGCGCTGGTGCTCAGCGGCTGCGCGGTGGGGCCGGATTACCGGCCCGACCCGCCGGCCGCGGTGACCTTGCAGGGCGCGCAGGATGCGGCCTTCAGCGGCGAATCGCCGGTCGGTAATTGGTGGTCGCAGTTCGACGACCCGGTGCTGGAACAACTGGTGCGCGATGCCTTGTTCGCCAACCACGATCTGCGCATCGCCGTGTCGCGCGTCAAGCAGGCACGCGCGGTGTTCGTCGAGCGTCGCCTCGACCAGGCCCCGCACATCACCGCGCAGGGCAGCTTCGATCGACGCGAACAACAGCAGGTGGTTGCCGGCAACCAGCGCTTCCTCACCGAGCAGACCACCCTGGGCCTGGATGCGGCCTGGGAGCTGGATCTGTTCGGCCGTCAGCGGCGTGCCTCGGAAGCGGCGCGTGCGGATCTGGAAGCCGAGCAGGCCGGCCTGCTCGACGTGCAGGTCACCGTCGCTGCCGAAGTGGCGCGCAACTACTTCGAGTTGCGCGGCACGCAAAAGCAGCTGGAGGTGTCCAAGCGCACGCTGACCAACCTGCACGACACCCAGCGGCTGACGCAGACGCGTTGGGACCTGGGCGCCGGCAGCGAACTGGATGTGCAGAGCAGCCTGGCGCGCCTGAAGGCGATCGAGGCGGACATTCCGTTGCTGGAAACCGCCGAGGCGCAGTACCGCCATCGCCTGGCGGTGCTGCTCGGCCAGCCGCCCAATGCCCTGGACGCCACCCTGGTGGCGCGCACCACGCCCGCGTTCGCACGTGCATTACCGCTGGGCGATACCGCCGGCTTGTTGCGTCAGCGCCCGGACGTGCGCAGCGCCGAACGTCGCCTGGCAGCGGCCACCGCGCAGGTCGGCGTGGCCACCGCGGATCTGTTCCCGCGCATCAGCGTCAGCGGCTTTGTCGGCTTCCTGTCCGGCGACGCGGCCAGGCTGACCGAGGGCAGCGGCAAGGCCTGGTCGATCACCCCGTCGATCAGCTGGGCGGCATTCGACTTTGGCACCGTGCGTGCCCGCCTGCGTGCCAGCAAGGCGCAGGCCGACGGTGCCTTGGCGCAATACCAGCAGACCGTGTTGCTGGCGCTGGAAGACACCGAGAACGCCTTGATCGGCTACGGCCGCCAGCAGGCACGCCTGGCGATCGTGGTGGAGCAGGCCAATGCGGCGCGACGTGCCGAACAACTGGCGCAGATCCGCTACCGCGAGGGTTCGGAAGACTTCCTGACCCTGCTGGACGCGCAACGCACCCAGCTGGCCGCCGACGATGCATTGGCGCAGGCCGAGGCCGCGGTGAATGTCGGGGTGGTCGGTGTGTACAAGGCGCTGGGCGGCTGGAAGCAGGGCGAAGCACCTGCGGCACCGGTGGCCGTGCTCAATCGGTAAGGCAGGCCTGCAGGGCGGCCGTCAGGTCGCCCTGCAGGGACCCGGCTGCGCCAACGCCTCGTCGGCCGATACGGCGGCTGGATTCCGGGCGACGGTCGGCATGCCTGCCGACCGGCTGATCACACGAGGGCTGCGCTCAGTCGGCCACCCGCACGCTGTCGCGGCCGCCGTTCTTGGCCAGATACAGCGCCGCATCGGCACGCGAAAACCAGTCCTGCCAATGCGTTTCGCCATCGTGGCGCGCCGCGCCCAGCGACACTGTGATCCGCCCACCCGGGCCACGCAGCCCGTTGCGGATCACCTTGCGCAAGCGCTCGGTGGCCGCTTCCAGTTCCTGCAGGGAGCCGGCACGCAACAGCACCACGAATTCTTCGCCGCCGAAGCGGAACACCTGGTGTGGCTCGCGCACTTCGAAGCGCAGGATGGTGGCCAGATCCGACAACGCGGCGTCGCCTGCGGCGTGCCCGTAGAGATCATTGACCTCCTTGAAATGGTCCAGATCCAGAATGATCAGGCTGTTGAGCCGTTCATTCGGCTGGCGTCGGTCGATCTGATGGGTGAGCGCACGCTCGAGCATGCGCCGGTTTGGCAGGCCGGTCAGCGCATCCAGCGAGGCCAGCTCTTCCAGATGCACGCGGTCGTCCTGCATGCGCAGCGAGAACGCGTACCCCACCGCCAGCGTCACCAGCGTCACCACGACCGTCGACACGCCCTGGCCGGGGCTGACGATCAGGCCCGGCAACAGCAGCAGCGCCGCCAGCAGCGGCAGGCTCAGCAGCACGGCGCGTTGCGGGCCGCACAGGAAGTAATTGGTGGCCAGCACCGGAAACAGCCAGGGCAGGGCGCCATCGCCGCCGGTCCAGCAGGCCACCAGACAGCCACCCACATTGATCGAGGCCAGCCACACGCCGCCGGCGCCGGTGCGCTCTGCATCGCGCATCTTCCAGCCACGCCATATCGCAAGCACACCGAGCGATGCGGTGATCAGGCAGGCCAGCGCCTGACCGGTAATGGCCAGGTACACCGCATAGAGGCAAAGCAACAGCGCGGTGATCGGCCCCAGCATCTTGACGATGCCGAGACGGAAATCCCGCCGCAGGTGGAGGATCACAGGGAAGGTTCTATAGGAGTCGGCATCATTATCGGCGGAGCCTTGCGAAAGTTGAGCGTGCACGCGCCGCGGCAGCGGGTCGGAAAATGAAGCGTTGCCGGGTCGGGCTTCGCACATCCTTGACGGCCGTGCCGCAACCGTAGCGTCTTTGCCGTCGGAGTCTGCCATGCCCACACGCGAAGAACTCGACATGCGCCTGGACGCGCTGCAGGACGAACTGCCGCAGCTATCGGCCGATGAAGACGCGGATTTCGACTATCTCGATTTTCAGGCGCGTGCCCAGGCCGTGCTCAGCAGTGCCGCGGCCGAGGACGCGGCCTATGTGCGGACCCGCGTCGACAACATGCTGGCGGGTGCCGGCCTGATTCCAACCGATGCGGATGGGCGCAGTTGCGCTTGATGCCCGCTACGCGCGGTCAGTGCAACGCCTGCATTGCGGGCGCGCGTGGCGCGACGGTATGCCCGCAGACGCAGGTCCAATCTGATAAAGGCATGTCTCAGCCTGCGGCTGCGGCGCCCGCACTCACTACCTGATTGCGTCCGGCCTGCTTGGCGCGGTACAGCGCCTCGTCCGCGCGACGCAGCAACTGCGCCATATTGCCCGCATGTTGGGGAAAGCTGGCCGCACCGAACGAGGCGCTGACCTTCGGCAACGACACGCCATCGGCCATCACCTGCAGCGTTTCGATGCCGGCACGCAGCTTCTCGGCCATCCTGCAGGCGGTCGCCAGATCCACTTCCGGCAGGATGATCGTCAACTCCTCGCCGCCATAGCGGCAGCAGATGTCTTCGCCGCGCGTCTGCGCCAGCAGGAATTCGCCGATCGCCGCCAGCACGCGGTCGCCGCCGCTGTGGCCGTGCAGATCGTTGAACTGCTTGAAGTGGTCCACGTCCAGCATCAGCACCGACAAAGGGAGGGCCCGCCGCGTGCAGCGCGCCAGTTCGTGATTGAGCGCTTCTTCGAGATAACGGCGGTTGTACAGACCGGTCAACGGATCGCGAATGGATTGCTGGCGCAGCGTCTCGCGCAGGCGCAGGTTGTGCAACGCCAGCGACAATTGTTCGGCTGCGGCCTCGGCCACGGTCAACGAGGCCAGATCGCGCGGATCCTCGCTGCGTAGCGCCAGCATCCCCAGTTGCGTGCCTTGAGCCGATAGCGGGATGCAGGCGGTGCTCGCATGCGCCGGAAGATTGGCGCCGACGTGTTGGCAGAGCATGCCCTGGCTGGCGTCTTCCACCACATGCGTGCGGTCGCGGCGCAAGGCCCAGCACGTGTCCGGGGCGATGCTGGCGCTGTCGTCGTCGGCCATCGTGCCCCAGGCCACCACCTGTTCGGCACGATCGCGCGAGGCGCGCAGCAAATAGACCGCGCCGGCCGCGCCCGGGATCAGCGGGGCGATCGTGCGGGCGGTGATTTCCAGCGCTTCCTCGGCATTGCGGCAGTTCTGCAGCAGGCCCGAGTAACGTGCCAGCGCCTCCAGCCCGGCCGACGTGCGTTCGAGCGTGGCGAACGATTCGATCAGGCGTTCGCTGGTCGTGCTGGCCGCGTCTTCGGCGAGCACGCGTCGTTCCAGTTCGCGCGACAGCAACCGGTAGGCCAGCAACATCACCAGCAAGCCGCTGAAAATCCCGACCACGGTCACCCACAGCACCCACTGCGCGCTGCGCGCATTGGTGTCGGTACGCTTCACCAGTTGCTGGCGCTCCAGTTCCGTCATGGTCTGCACCTGGCGGCGCAGCGACGACGAGGTCTGGAACACGCCGCGTGCGATCGAGGCGCGCGCGCCATCCAGGCCCTGCTTGCGATAGCTGTGCAACAGGTCATTGATCTGGACCAGGCGCATGTCCACCAGGCGTCCGAGCGCCACGACGTTGCGCCGCTGCACCGGGTTGTCCTGCACCAGGGCATCCAGTCGCACGATGCGCTCGGGAAGCCGCCCGATCGCATCAGCGTACACCCCGAGAAACGCTTCATTGTCGGTCAGGACATAGCCACGCACCGACGACTCTGCCGACAGCATCCCGGCCTGGATCTCGTCGATGCTGGCGATCACTTCCTGCGTATGCGTCACCCAGCCGGCATCGGCCAGCGAGCGCTGCGTGGTGAAATAACCGCCCACCCCGATCAGGACGAAGATCACCCCGCCAAGCAACAAGGCGCCGGCGGCGTGACGTTTTGCGTTCCTGGTTAACACCGTGTTCCCCTGACATCGATTGTCTGGTTGAGGCTGATGCAAGTCGCGTGCCCATGCTCCACTTCGCTTGTCAGTCAGCTGCGGGACGGGCTTGAGGTCGCTCCGGCGCCGGCACGACGGTATCCTTCATGCTCGTCACCGAGCCGGGCAACAGAGTGGTCATTTTCCTTGGTAGCTATCGATTGACCTGTCGCGCTGCCCGGGGCGATGGCCCCAGCCGCGGCTGGGTCGCCGACTGGCAGATCGCCCAGATTGGGGCCGGCAGCGCCGGCGACCTGGCGGGCAGCGCCCTGTCGGCCACGTTTCCCGACCACCGCAGCGCCATGGCCGCCGCCCGGGTTGCCGGCATGGTGACGCTGGAAGCGATGCATGCCGAAGCGCAGCGGCAGCTCGAGTCCGCGTGAGCGGCATGCGTGCCCGGTCGCATCGACCACGCCGGCACCGCACCAGCTGGCATACGGTTTGCTTCCAGCCCTGAGCAACGCTGGGGAGCGTCTTGGACGGAAGCGACATGCAAGAGCCCAACAAAAGTGCCCTGGCCCTGCTGCAGCAGGAAGCCACCGAACTGCTCGCGCTATTCGATCAACTGCGTGGCGATGCAGTGCCGGCGCATGACGCGGACAGCGTCGTCGCAACCGCATCCACCGAATGCACCGAACAGACCGCCCACGTCACTAATTGACTCAGCAGGTAAGCCCGCCGACGTCTGCGATGCAGGGGCTGTCGGGCGAGACGCGATGCGACATTCTGTCAGCGCGATGTCGCTGCCGATCATGCGTCACCACGGCAGGGTATCGCCCATGAAAAAGGCCGGAAGCCCTCTGCATCGAGGAGTCCCGGCCTTAGTCGGTCGTCTTAGGACCGTTGTTTGGTGGAGGTGGGCTCTACGTCCGATTAGCCGTAAGGCATTGAATGGAAAGGCGTTGGCCTATCCAATGCGGGCCAGATGCCCCCACAGATACCCCCAGCTCAAGCGGCCTTGTCCCGCTGGGCGATTTGTTGGTTGATCCAGTCGGCGACCTCGGACTCCACCCATACCGACGATGTGCCCAAGTGGAGGGGCTGCGGGAAGGTCTTATCCCGGATGCGGCTATAGAGAGTGGACTTCGACATGCCGACGCGCTGAAGCACGTCGCGCAGCCGGAGCAGCCGCTGGGTGGCGGTCGGGGTGTTGCTCATCGTTTGGTCTCCTGTTGGTATGCCTGCCAGGCGGACTGCACCCGCTGGAAGGTATCGGCGTTGCCGCGATTGTCGGGATGGTGCTGCGAACGCAGCCGGCGGTAGCTGCCCTCCGGGTCGGCCGGGTCCAGGACATCGCGCCAGGACAGCGCAACCGGCGCGGGCAGGGCCGCGAAGCCGGTAAATGCCCGCTCCATCATGTCGGAGCTGCCCCAGCGCTCAATGCCGCGAATCGCGCCGATCGTAAGGGTGATGGCCCGCAGATTGGCCTCGCGCTTGGCGAACTTGTCGCAGGCCAGGACCATCTCCACACCCTTGCGGGTGAAGTAGACGGCGATCCCCTCGTCGTCGTTGCGAGGCTGCTGGCTGTACGGCATGCCGTCCTGGCGCAGCTTGAGGTTGCTGCTGACGATGATGTTGCGCGCGCCGAGCCTGCCAAGCTCGTCTACAAGGTCGCGGAATGCGCGGTCGGTGCTCTGCGCCTTGAACGGACTGTGCGCGCGGAGGTGGCCGGGCGTGCACGGCCATCCCGCCGGCCACGTCAGCGGGTAGCGCTGGTCGGGGCGCTCAGCCATTGCAGCCTCCCAGCACGCCGCGCTCGGCACTGCGCAGTGCTCGCGCCAGCTTTGGCGCCCACCAGGCCGGCTTGCCGATGATGGTGCCGGGGGGCATCTCGCGCTCCAGCCACTGGACGAACAATTCCGGCACGCCCGCGGCAGCAGGGGCTGCCTGCAGCTCGGAGAGGGCTTCCAGCATCTCGATCCAGTTGCGGATGGCGACCGGCGCATGGCCTTGCGTGACTTCGCAATCCTCTGCGACGCCAGCATAGTTGCGCATCGACGCGATGATGTCGGACAGAGTCGGCGTCTCGGGGGTGATGGTCGGGGTCATGCTGCTTTCTCCTGTTTCGCCAGCGCGGCGCGAAGCTGCTCGGCCTGGCCCTGGCATGTGTTAATGGCTTCTGCGCAGATGGCACGCAGAGCCTGGTTCTCGGCGGTGACCCGCTCGATGTGGTCGGCGGCCATGGCCAGCTGCTGGCGCAGCAGATCCTTGGCCGGCTGTTTCATCCGGCGGGGCTCGCGCGGGAAGAGCTGGGGCTTCATGGCTGCCTACCGCTGGAATAAGCGAGCGGCTTCGATATAGGCTCTGCCGTATGGACGAAAAGAATCTCTATCTCGCGCTCGCTTGCGTGGCCGGTAATGCTCCAAGCCACTCGCCAATCGTTATCCCAGATCTGATCTCTGCGCGTTGGGTGGCCCCCGGCGGCCCGCCACATAGGCTGACGGCTGCGGGTAAAAGCGAGCTGCGGCGCCTGCGTCCGATTTACGGTGGATCTAGCCCGATGGGTGCCATTTTTTAAAAGGACTATCTGAGCTGTCGGCGTGGCCGCTGCTAGAATCCTGGAGCGGCACGATGCCGTCTTAAATGCCGAGGAATGGTCATGCTGTGCAATCTCTGCGAGAAAATTAAGGCGCAACCGGAGCGCGACCATTACTACGATCACTTGGAAGACCAAGGCACACCGCGTGCGCCTATCGGACGAGAAATTGCCTCTCTTGTTTGCGCGGATTGCGGAAGTAGCTGGACAAGGGCTCTGTACAAGCCAACTGGTCAAGTGAGCTGGACTCTTCAGGCCGAGGCATAGCACATTTCTTTGGCCAATTCTTTCGGCCGGGCGATAGTCGGGGGGGGCGTAGCCAGGCATGTTCGTGATGTAGATCAGCACCACGTTGCCAGCCTTACTCGCCAGGACGCTGGGGCAGTCGCCGACGTGGATCATGCGGCGTCCCTCAGCAGCGTCATGGCAAGCGCCTTCGCAGTGCGGTTCGGCACCGCATTGCCGATTTGCTTCGTGATCTCGGTGGCATTCCCTGCGAAGTCGTAGACCTCGCCCTCGTCGTCGAATGACGTTGCGCGCGCCAGCTCTCGCCAATGCAGCATCCGATAATTGATGTCGATGCGGACCTCGTCGCACTCCTGCGTGGCCGGCTGAGCTAGGCCCAGTTCGCCACGGTTGGCACCGGTGATTGTCGGCAGCGGTTCGTCCATGCCATGGGTGCGCGTGTCGCCGTGATGGGTCACGGGCAAGGCGAATGCCAGCGATTCGGATGTCGTGATCGTCGGCAGAGGGTCGGTTGCGCTGCGCATGTCGCGCGTGCGGCCGATGCCTACGTTGCCCCGCATGACGATCGGCTGGGCGATGGCCACTTCGTTGGAGCCGGTCAACGCGGGCACCGGCGCGTCGGGATTGAGGATGCGGCTGGCTGGATCGCGACCGTCGCTGTCCCCGTGGCCTGCACGCATCAGCACAGGCTCGGCCAGGCCGAAACGTGCTTTCGTGGTCACGCTGGGCACTGGCTCGCTGACCGCAGCAGCGGTAAGGCCTGAGCCTCCACCGTAGTAGGGCGCCACGAGCGGCACTGCCATTGCCTGATCGCCGCCCTTCGCGGTGGTAACTGTGCGCAGCGGTTCCTCGGTGCTGCGCGGCGGCGCCTTGTTGCTGCTGTTCGACACCGGGACGATCAGCGGGTCAGCGAGGAAGCCGCCACCGGCGGTGCAGATCGTGGGCAGCGGCTCATCGATAGGACGCGAGGTCCGCCCGCCATCGCTGTTGGTGCGCATCACGATAAGCGGCTCCACCAGCTGAGGACGTGCACACCCAGGGCGCGCGCCGCCGGCGCCGCCGGTGGTGATGGTTGGCAGTGGCTGGTCGAGATCTCGCGCGACGCCACCGCTGGCCGTGGCTAACACTATCCCCATGCCATCCGGCGCGACCAGACCGCGTTCGATCGCCTCGGCGCGCGGGAATGTCAGGCGCGGCACGCTACCATCGAACAGCGCCTGGAGCGCTTCGACGTAAGGCGCGGGCCAGCTGTATTTCACCGCTCCTGCCAATATCCGGCGGATCGTGTTGGGCTTCAGCGGCTTCTTGCGAGTGAAGATGCTTGCGCCGGTCATGCTCCAGTCGATGACCTCGCGCGCACCGCGCCACTTCGCGCGTGTGCCGACCAGATCAGAGGATGCTGAACGGGCGTGCGACGGCTCTGGCCATTCGAGCGGGCCGCGATCGCTGCGACCGATCAGGAAGAACCGGCGGCGGGTGGTCGGGTCGCCATAGTCCGCGCAGCAGAGAATGCGCCAATCCAGGCGGAAGCCGATTGCTTCGAGCGCGGCGACCCATGCGCGGAAGTACTCGCCTTTGCGGCTCGGGATCGGCCTGCCGGTCACCAGCGAGCACGGACCCCAGTCCATGAACTCGGGCACGTTCTCTACTTCCAGCCGCTTGACCCTCAACTCAGTGCACCAGCGCACCACATGCCACGGGTCCATGCGCTGCTGGTCGTGCACGGGCCGGCCACCACGTGCGCGGCTATGGAACACGCACGACGGCGCCGCGATGAGCAGATCCAGATAGCCCTCGGGTACATGATCCAGCGGCAGTGCCGTCTCTAGGTTCGCGCAGGCGATGCGTGCAGCGTGCTCGGGATGGTTGCGCCGGTTCGTCTCGATCGCGACATCCCAGTGGTTCACGCCCACCAGCTTCATGCGCAGGCCGAGCTCGCGCACCGCGCGTGCCACTCCATTGCTCATGCCGCCGGCGCCGCAGAACAGATCGGCCACCAGCAGGGGACGCGTGCGCACGCGTGGCTGCACCTCAATGTGTGCGGGGTAAGAGCCGTCAGCCACCGCGAGACTCCCGCTGCGCTTCGTCGCGCAGCTGCTGTAGCGCCGGCAGGTGGGTGAGCCGGATCAGCTCATCGCTTGCGGCTGCTTCGCGCGCGCGGCTCAGCGCCCAGTCCAGCGCGGCGAGCTTGTCGTTCGGGTGCAGATTGGTCATGGCAGAATGCCCACGTCACGAGGGGGCAGATGAATGGAACTTGATTGGGTAAGCGGTGTTACACAGTGCGTTCGCCTGGGAAGCCAGTGCACAGTGTGGTGGGAAGCCTGGAGTGCGATTGCAGGATTAGCTGGGTTATTCGTTGCCATTGCAGCGCTTTTTATTTCGCTTGCCTCGACGCTCGTCCTCGCATACATCGCATATCGAGCAAACTCGATTGCGCGAAATGCCCATCGAGAGACTGCCGAGCTAGTGCATCGTGAAGCCCAATTGCTCATGCTGTTGCTTGAGCCTGAAACAACTTTCGTTGCCAATAGGCTTCGGGCCTTGGTGGACCAGTTGAGTTCCGATCCTCCTTGTAAGCACGAAAACGTTGAGGCTTTACTCACGAGCCTCAGTAGATTGAATATGCAGCTCGTGACCCCCTCCATGGACCTGAGAATTGAACGCCTGCATGTGCTACCAAACGACCTGGCCAATCGGTTAGCTCGCTTGAAAGGTTTAGTCTCCACGGTTCTTATGGGCTTGCCGCTCTGCGACGAGACGAGCTTGACCACTGCGGGGGATAAGGACGTAGCGCTGTTTCGGAGAGCTGTCCAAGTTGCATTCGATTTATCGCTGACGGTCAAAAAAGATGTGCAAAATGCTCGATTTATTCTTGTGCCTAATGACGGCGCATAAGGCGAAGAGCTTCTAGAAATTAGGTGTCGCCTGTAGAGCTTCCATACTGTCTTAGTCATGCGAAGTTCCTCAGCAGGTGAGTGCGCTGCACCGGGCCATGCCACAGCGCAGCGACGTTGTTGAGCCGGATCTGCTCGGGGTCACGGCGGATCGGTGCGAGCCTGGTCTGCGCCCGCTTGATATCGTTCCGGCAGAGCACGCAGACGTTGACGACGCGCCCGTTCTGCACCGGAAACTCCGAATCGCTGAGCGACCTTTCACAGCTGGAGCAGACGCGCGACATCAGGCGGCCTGCTGGTAGCGGTCGGCGGCCGCACGGGCGAACACCTGCTGCATGGCGTTGAACATGGCCGGCAACTGGGCCGCGTCGTACAGCTTCGAGGCGCGCTCGATGGTCACCGGCTGGAAGCCGAGCTGCGCCAGGCCATCGGCGGTGATCGTCAGCGGTGCGATCTTTGCGTTGATGTCGCCGAGCTTGATGCGCACTACCTGGGCCGGTGCCGGTGCGGCCAATGACTTGACCGCTTGAGCGAGGGCAGGGGAGAGGTCAGCAGGAGCCGCAGCCACCGGTGCCGGTGCCGGTGACGACACTACGGCCGGGGCGGGAGCAGCAGCGGCGGGCGCCGGCGCAGCAGCAGCGTTACGTGCTGCCTCGGCCTGTGCATCGGCGCGGCGCTGTTCTTCCTCGCGCTCCTGCTGCTCGCGCGCCAGCTTGTCCGCTTCCTCCTGACGGATCTTCTCGCGCTGGGATTCCAGTCGCTGCTCGTCGACACGCTTCTGCTCCGTGATGCGCGCGGTGATCAGGTTGCGCAGATCCTCCGGCGACTTCGTGGCGCACAGCTGCACGCGGTCATGGAACAGGCCGGCGAAGGTGCCCATTTCCATTTCCAGCACGCGCACGTTCGCGCGCACGCGCTCGGCCTGCTGGCTGGCGGCGATCTTGGCGTTGGCGGCAGCGGTGCCGACGGCATCCTGCATGCTGCTGATCGACTTCTTGCCCTTAATCACCGCGCCGATGTCGGCCTGCAGCGAAGCCGGTATCGCCAGCGCATGCGCATCGAGTCCCGCGTTGATGGACGCGTAGTGATCCCGCACCGCCTGCACGCCGTTGGCGACGATCTGGGTGCGGCGGTTGTCCTTCTCGACCTTGACCAGCTTGTCCAGCTCCAGGCGGACGCGGCGCGCTTCAGCGGCGACGTCATCCATGGTCCGGAACACCGCATCGATGTCGGCGGTTTGGCCGAGGATCTGCTGCTTTGTCGCCTCCAGCCGCTCCTCGACGCCCTTGCACCACTTCACCGTCTGCTCGGCATTGGCGAAGTCGTCGTCGGTCTGCAGGTCGCGGTTGATGCCGCTCAGCACGGCCATTGCCGATGCCTTGAACTCGGCGAGGTTGGACGCGGTCACCATGCCGGTTACGGCGATGTGCAGTGACGGCAACGTTTCGGGCGCGCGGCCGCTGACGGCCGGTTCCGCTTTCTCGACATGTTCGTAGGCGGCGACATCGGCCTCGAACTGCTCCCAGCCAGCGACCAGCTCGGCGCGCAGATCCGGATTGCTGGCGTACCAGCAGTGCCGTTCTTCGACCAACTCATCGCCGTGCCACTTCGACGCCATGAACAGCACACGCGCCGCGCCGGAGACCAGAAGCTGCTGCTCCATCTGCACCTGGTAATGCTTTGGCAGGCTCCAGCCGTTGCCCTCGTCACGCATGCAGGCACGCAAGTCGTTGTTGAGGCTCTTGTGCTCGAACGCGGTTTCCTCGAGCAGCGTCAGGCCGTCGAAGCTGGCCGAGTACTTGCCCTCGGTGCCGACGCACGGGTACAGATCCTCGCCGATGATCTGCTCTGCGATCGGACGTGCGAGGGCTTCGTAGCGGTGGCCATCGGCAAAGCGCTGCAGGGTGGCGTCGTCGTGTTCCTCACCGATGCCGGTAGCGACTTCGCGCACCAGCTGCGCGCGCGTCTTGTACGGGCTGCAGCCAAGCATCGCCGGTGCGTCGCTGGCGTTGAGGTGCGTGGCACGGTGGGCATGCCATTCCGGCGTGCCCTGGATCAGGTTGACCATCTTCATGCTTGATCTCCGGTTGCTTCGGCGGTGTGGGTGTCGGTACCGGCCGGCTTCTCGCACGCGTGGATTGCTGCGCGTTGTTCCGCAGTCAAAGCGCCCTTCGTTTCGGCCATCGCAATGATTTCGTCAGCAGACTTTTTGCCGGCCTGTATCGCGGCGCTCCACGTCTTCATGGACGCCGTGAAGGCTTCGGGGGTGTAGCCAGTGGGCTTTTGCGTGCTTGCAGTGGCGGTGCCTGCGAAGGCGTCTTCCGGAGTCGTGTCGCCTTCCTTGATCGCGGTCACGATGCCGCGCAGCAGGACCAGGTGCTCCAGGCCGATGTCCTCGACGCCAGCAACGTCCAGCTTGGCGCAGACCTGATCGGCCGAAACCCCAAACCGCTGGAAGTGCGCCAGCGCATCGGCGCGACGGTTCGCCAAGGTCTTGATGTCGCCCATGATCACCTTACGGGCCTCGACGTACATGTCCTCCCAGAACGCCTTCGGCACACCCTTAAGCACTGCGTTGCGCAGCGCGATCGAACAGGCAGCGTTTGCCGTCACACCGATCATGTCGGCCTTGAAGCGGCGCCCCTGGCGGTCGACGATCCGGCGCTGCACCTCGTAGGTGATTGCCACGTTACGCTCCAGGTCATGGAAGACGCCCTGCGCGGTGATGAACTCGCCCTTGTCGTCGATGACGCGTGCTCCTGCACGGTTGTTTCCCCACGCGGATGCGACGATCTCGGCGAAGCGTGCAGACGGGCCTTCGATCGTCTTGCCGTCTCGAGGCAGGGCGT
The DNA here is from genome assembly GCF_040203315.1 of Xanthomonas sp. WHRI 8393. Taxonomy (NCBI): domain Bacteria; kingdom Pseudomonadati; phylum Pseudomonadota; class Gammaproteobacteria; order Lysobacterales; family Lysobacteraceae; genus Xanthomonas; species Xanthomonas sp. WHRI 8393. The sequence continues at coordinate 456,951 of NZ_JBEGGL010000002.1, forward strand.
AGACACACTGCTCGGCGATGCTCTGGCTCAGCGTGACCATCTGGATGGCCTCGTCGCGGAAGCGCTTGAGCGAGCGCGGGAATCGGCGTGCGGTGGAGATCTGCTGCTCGATCTCCGAGCGGCTGATCATGGCGGCCATGCCTTCCTCGGGGACGAGCTGGCCTTCTTGTACTTGTGCGTTCATTGCGTGCTTGCTCCAGCCGGCGATTCCGGCGAGGTGGGAATGAGGTGCCCCGTCAAGCCGGGGCCACGCTGGGCTCGCTCGCGCCCTACGCGTCGGGGTGTGGTGGAGGGGCCGGTGGTGTTATCCCGGCGGCGGCTTACCAGGTGTCCGCCTCAGTCGTGCCATCGCTTTTGCGGATGTGCTGGTGTCACGTTTGAGCGCATCACCACTGCGCATTCCCTCCATAGCGGAGCGGCCTGGTCTTCGATACGCAAGACATGGACGCTCGTTGATCGCAAGCCGCTCCGCTATGGATAGAGGCCGGTCTTTCCCGGCGGTCAGCGGCGTTGCATCCGCACCACTCGTTCACCCATGAGCTTTCGCTGGGGCCGGTCTTTCCCGGCTGCATAGGCTCTCGCCTCCCGCTCCTTCTCGCGCACATATCGGCGGTGCGTGCGGTTCCCTTCCTGCCTTTAACGTCTGACCTTCGAGAGTCAATGCGCGGTGCGATCGCGTCCGTGGACACCTGCCACGGATCAGGGTTTGGGATCAGGCCGCGTCGGAGAGCGGACGGTCTTCGACCTTGCGGTAGGGCCAGCGCACAGGGTCGGCTTTGATCACCTTGTTGAAGTGGCCGCCCTTCGACTCGGCCGCCTGCAGCGCGGCGTAGTCCTCAGCGGTGACGTTGTCGTAGTGGTAGAGCGAGGTGATCTCGGCCTTCCAGTTCTTGAAGCGCACGGCCAATGTCTGGCTGGCGGCGTCGTGGCCGATCGCCGCGATCTGGCGGCTTTCCACGTCAATCAGCGGGATGCGGACGGGCGCGTTCATGCCGCCACCTTCTTGCCGGCGTCGATCAGGCTCGCGGCTTCGGCAGCAGCTGCCGCGGTGTCCTGCGCATCCAGGGTGTCGCCGCCTTCGGTCAGATCCTCGGCAGCCTGGCCGGCGCGCTTCGGCGCGATCAGCGACAACAGCACGTCTTCGCGGATCAGCGCTTCCGACAATTCGGCCAGTTCCTGCGGGTCTACCTCAGACGAGGCGGTAAATGACATCGCCAAGCTGCCGCCTTCCTTCGGCTCGATCACGAAGCGCTTGAGCTTCACGTCGACCAAGACGATGGGATCCCCGGCTTCCAGCAGGCCGGCCAGGTGCATCTCGTAGCCGGTGAACTCGTGGCTCAGCTTCAGCGGCTCCAGTGCCGGATGCTTCACTGCGGTCAGGCCATCACCGCCGATCTGCGGCAGATCCTGCTGCTCGCCCTTCGCCGGCTTGCGGAACAGGTCGTGCCGCAGCGTGGAGTCGAACGAATCGAGCGCTTCGTTGCTGACACTCAGGACGAACTTGATGTCGGCGGCCAGCTGGCGTTCTTCGCCGTGCCGTTGGATGCGTTGGTTGACGTTGGCGATGGACGCCTCGTGCCTTTCGAGCTGAAACATTGGATACCTCGTCGGTGGTGCCGGCGGACCGGCGGGGATCAGCGGATGCCGCGGCGCGGCGGTTCCTGAAAATCGGGCGTGCTGCCGGTGGCCGGCTGCGCCTGGTCGCGATGGGCACGTGCTCGGGCATTGCGCCAGCTCTCCGGCACGTGCAGCGACAGCACGAAGGCAACAATCAGCAGGGCGGAGCAGATCGCGTGCGCGCCCTGTTCGTAGGCAAAGATCGCCAGCGCGGCCAAGAACAAAATCGACTCGCCGAGGAACAGGAAGCGGTAGTAGTGGCGGCCAGTCACGAGAACACCGCCTGGGCCAGCAGCGTCAGCACAGCGCCCACAACCATGCAGACGATCGCGAACGGAATGTCCTCGCGCAGCATGTGGCGTTGAAATTCTTTGTCAGTCACGGCTGCACTTCCTTTGCCTTCAACTTGGCGATGAATGCGTTGACCTTGCGGTGGCCGTAGACCATTTCCCTGCCGTTGATCTGTGCCTTGCCAGCGCTAGGCCACCAGTCGATACGCTTGGCGCCGAACATCCGGGAGAAGTGCCACGGTGTGTGCTGCTTCCAACCGGTCGTATCTGCCTTGCCCAGCATCTCGGCACGATGTTCTTTCGTTGCCGCGCGTTGCGCGTTGAAGATGTCGCCCATGTCTCCCATCACGCAGCCTCCGGGCCGTCGAAGTAGGTCGTTGCCGACTCGCCCGGATCGCGCACGTGCTGCGATGCCTGCACGCGCAGAGGGCGCACGTTGTCGGGATTGAAGGTGCGCACCAGCTGCGCCACGGTGATCGCGCCATAGCCACGATCAAGCGCGATGTCGCGCACCAGGTCGGCGCCGCGCGCAGCGGTGGGGAAGGGGATGACGGCGCTCATGCGGTGCGCTCCATCGCCGAGTTCATCCAGCGATCCCAAACGCGTTGCGGTATTTCGAATACCGCTCGCTTCGCCTCTCCATACCAGTGGGTGCCGCAGGTCAGGCACATGCGGTTGACCATCGGGGTGCAGTCAAGGTTGCCGCTGCCCACCGTGTGGTCCATGTTTGCGATTGCGGGGCGTCTGCAGTCGTGAAAGGCGCTCATGCGGCCACCCGCCACGGCATCACGGCGACCGGCGCCGGCTTGGCTTCGTACACCGTCAGGTAGTGCTGCACCGCCTCGATGCGCGAGCAGTCCACGTCGTCCATGCGGCCGGTGATCAGCTGCGACAGGTAGTCGGTGACTGCGGCGCGCAGGATCTCGGCAGCGCCTTCGTCGTTGCCTTGGGCTAGGTGGCCGGCGATCGGGGCCAGCTGCTCGGTCGTCAGCTCGCCCAGCGCCTCGCTCAGTACGCTGCCATCGCGGTGCAGGGCCAGCGCCAGAACGTCGGCGCGCTCGTCGGACAGCTCATGCCGGCTGCAGGTCGCGCAGCCGCATTGCGGGTGGTACGGGTGGCAGCGGGTGCTGGACATCTACGTTCTCCGTCGCACGTCCCCGGCGGGATCCGGGTGGTTCGTTGCGATGGACGTAGATTACCAAACGGTAATTGCATGTCAATACCAGATGGTAATTATTTTTGGCGCGGCTTAGCCCGCTTCAGGGGAGCGTCGACGGGAGTTAGAACGTTCCTGGCTTCTGTGGGGCAGGAGCCGAGCGCTGTAGCCACTCTTTGTAGGAGGTCGACCTGGCGACGATCCTTACCTTGTAGGGCATTGGGGCTGGGTAGTAGATGACGTCCATGTTTGGTTGATGCCAGTACACATCCCGCTCCGAGGTAAACCCCGCGAGCTGGCCGTACTTTTTACTAAGCAATGGGATGAATGCCTTCCTGTCATCGTAGGAGGCATCAGCAGACTGCTCGACGGCTACCTCGGCCAATCTGCCGGCCTGGATAATTCCAGCTGCTCTCGTGTCTATGCCTGCCGGAACCTGCTCTGCTCGAAACAGGATGGCGATGTTCTTGGGGAAGTCCGCCGGTCGCTTTACCTCAACACCATCAATAGCAACTACTTCATTGAGGGGCGGTATAAAGCACGGAGTGACAGGCTGCAGGCTTGCCACTTGATAATCCCCGTCTGGGGTATACCGAGCGCATTCCGGCATGGTGTTTGATGAGCCGATCTCGAGCCCAACGAAGCTCGTTGCGGCTGGGAGCGGTCCAGGCGGCGAGGCGTTGCTGCTGTCCTGCCTGCTGCAGCCGAGTATGCACATGCAGGCCAGAGCGCTCGTTATCAACTTCATTTTGTTGCCTTGCTCCTAATCTCTAGAACCTGCGAAACCCGGCGTGTACCAGCGCTTTTCCGCGAACGGCCAGATCCATCGGATCACAGCGCCACTCTTTAAATTCAGGATTCGCGCTCACTACATACAGACCATCGCTTCTCTTTTGCAGCATCTTGATCTGTGTCTCACCGTCGTAGCTGATCAGGTAGTAGTCGTCACCGTCGAAGTAGTCGATTGACGTGTCGATCCATACGATGTCGCCATCTTCAATCTTGGGACGCATTGAGGGCCCGCGGCCAGTGATGATTTGGATTCGCCCAGGTTTTGGGAGAAAGCCGAGCTTTCGGCGCACCTCCCATTCGGCCACCTCCATGACCTTCATAACCTCAGGAAAATCTTGGTTCACCACCCCTTGCCCCATACCTGCTGCTCCTTCAAAAAGCTGGAAGCGAAGGTAGCCCTGAGGGGTCTCAGCAGCTAAGACGGTTGAGGTCGGCGACGTGGACGTCGCATCACTGTCGAGGTAGCCACTTGGCATGCCGGCGGCTTGCTCGAGCGACCTGGCCTTCTTCTCCCCAAACGACTTCTTCCCGTTGAGCAGTCCTGACAGCTCGCCTTGGTTGATGCCAACGGCGCCTACGAATGATGCCTGTACGCCAGCATGGCGGTCATCGATCCAAGCACGCAGACGGGCGCGACGCAGCGCAACGATGGTGGGGTCTGTAGAGGTCATGACCGATTTTCCCTTACCTATCGGTAATTGACCAAAAGGTATTGACTCAGAATTACCAAAGAGTAATATTTGGCGCATGGACACTCTGCGCAGCTACCTCACGACCTTGACCCCAGCCGAGCAGGCCGACTATGCCGCTCGCGCTGGCACTTCCATTGGCTATCTCCGCAAGGCGATGAGCAAAGGCCAGCGTTTCGATGGCGGCCTGGTGCGCCAGCTGCACGTTCAGAGCCAGGGAGCCGTCTCTCTGACCGAACTGCGGCCTGATATCTGGCCGCCGGCCAGCCCCGCTGGGGAGGTGGCCGATGCTGCCTGACCGCTTCAACCCGCGAGTGCGGCTGCGTGACTGGCTCAACAAGCCCAGCCGCGCCGACAAGGCACGCCCGTCGCTGCAGGAACTGATCATCTCGACGGTTGCCAACGACATCGCTGTTGCTGGTCGCGTCAACCAGGCGCTCAGGAGCAGGTTCACGGTCGCTGTCGATCCTAACAACGGCCGTGTGGTGGGCACCCGCATTCTTGGGGGCACTGACATCAACTTCTCTCTGCCCGAAGGGGTGGAAGCCCGCCGGCACAAAGCAGCCGACGGGACCATCCACATCGATTTAGTCGAGCGCGCGCGGCCCGAGGGGTTCTCCGCCCATGACGTCCACCTCGAACGAGGTGATGTCGCCCTGAGACACGACAGTGACCGTACCGGTGGGAGGGAGGACGACACGAATGGTTGATCCGCCCTTGCTCGTTAGGCGCACTGCCAAGGCTGTGGGGTGGTGATTGTTGATAGTGCACGACTCTCCGATCTCCATCGGATACGACGTTACTGAGTTCGCTTCCATGTCGCCCTCCTTGCGGGCTGCTCGTGTGGAAACAGCAGCCTACCGCAAGGGGGGCGACACCTTCCCCGGCCATGTCTTACCCCTTCCGCAACAGCTTCACGAGCATGCGGCCGTCCACCCACCGCAGCCCAAACACGTTGCCGCCCACACGCACGATCGTCGTGACGTTTGGGGCCCTTCTTCTCGCTGACTTTATCCGTCGTTGCAGTGCGTCCATGGCGCAAAGCGTGGCGGATGTTCCCTTCACGTTCCCCGTTCAGGTGTCCCGCCAATGAACATCTCCGATGCAGCACACAAGACCGTCAAAGACTATCCCGGCGGCAGCCTTGCCCTGGCTACACGCCTGATCTCGATCAACGACAAGGGCGAGGAAAAGCAGATGTCTGCGGCTGTCCTCCGCAGCAAGGTCAACCCGAACACGCGCACGCACCACCTGACCCTGGCCGAAGCCAGCGAGATCATGGGGCTGAGCGGCGACTTTCGGATCCTGCACGCGCTCGCCGCCGAGCACGATTTCATCGTCCAGCGCGCCGACGTGACGCTGGCCGGCGGCGTTGTCGAATCGCTGCTGGATGCCGGCGAGCTGAAGGGCAAGCTCTGCAAGCTCATCGCCGATTCGTACGCAGACCAGGTGCTCACGCTCAACGAGGCGAAGGCACTGGCAACGCTGTGCGGCCAGCTGCAGGCGATCTTCGGCCAGATGGCGCAGGCCGCATTCGCCGAGGCCAAGGTCACGAGGGCCGCAGCATGATCCTGCAGCTGCTCGAGGACTGGCGCCGTGAGCGCCGCATTCGCCGCTTGGCCGAGCTGCCGCGGCAGGCGCAGGGGGCCGGCAAGAAGGGCCTCGCACGCGCCTACTGGCTGGACCTCAAGAGCGAGTGCGAGGGCCGCAGCGACCGTCAGGTAAAGCGCATGGAGCGGGCGGGCGGGATTGTCTGATGGCCAGGATCCGCACCATCAAGCCCGAATTCTGGAAGCACGAGGATCTGAGCGCACTGCCAGAGATCACACACATGCTTGCCGCCGCGTTGCTCAACCACGCGGATGACGAGGGCTACTTCAACGCCAACCCGGCACTGGTTAAAGCCGAGTGCTTACCGCTCCGTGAGTCCTCAGTGAGTACTCACGACAGCCTCCAATCGTTGGCAAAAGTCGGCTTCATCGAGCTCGGCGTCGGCGAAGACGGGAAGCGCTATGGCCGCGTCGTGAAATTCGATGAGCACCAGCGGGTCAACAGGCCAACACCCAGCAAAATCAAGGCGATGCAGGTTGTGTGGGAGTCCTCAGTTACGACTCACGCACAACTCAGTGAGTCCTCACCACCTGAAAGGAAAGGAACAGGGAAGGGAAAGGAACAGGGAAGGGAAGAGGAAACATCCTCGCTTCGCTCGGATTCGTCCGCGTCGTTGACGCTGACCCCGCCTGGTCCCCCACCTGCAGACCTGAGCAAACGCAAAGCCGAGCGGATCCAGCAGATCGCCGAGGAAGCACAGGCCGCCTACAACCGCGTGCTGGCCAAGCCCAACGGCGAACTGACCGCATGCACCGTGCTGAACAAGCCGCGGCTCAAGGCCGTCGAGAAGGCCCTGCCGACCGTCCGGGCGATCTGCCGGCAGCTCTACGGCAACGAGCGTGTCACGGCCGAATTCTGGACCGCGCTGTTCGAGACCGCCGCTGACGACGAGTTCCATTCCGGCCGCAAGCCTGGCGGTGCCGGCCATGAAAACTGGAAGCCCGACTTCGAGTACCTGCTGCGCGAGAACGTCATCGCGAAGCTGTTCGATCGAGCGATGACGGAGAACGCCGCATGAGCACGAGCTACGACTACGACCACCACGCCGACGAGTCGCAATTTCTCGACCAGCTGGACGCCGAGCGCGCCGAGAGCGCGTCTATGTGGCACGACCGGCCTTCGGAGGCACTGCGCATGCCGCCGCACAGCGTGGAAGCCGAGCAGGCTGTGCTCGGTGGTCTGATGCTGGTCAACCGCGCATGGGACGACATCGCCGACCTGGTGGAGGAGGGCGACTTCTACCGCCGCGACCATGTGCTGATCTTCCGCGCCATCCGCGAGATGGCGACAGCGAACCCGCGCCGGCCGTTCGACATGGTGACCATGGGCGACTGGTTCAAAGCGCAGGGTCTGCTGGAGCAGGTGGCCGATGGCGCGTACCTGATCGAGCTGGCCAGTACCACGCCGTCGGCGGCCAACATCCGAGCCTATGCGGAGATCGTGGCGGACAAAGCGCGGCTTCGCCGGCTGATCCAAGTCGGCACCGACATCGCCAACGCAGGCTACAACCCGGAGGGGCAGAGCAGCATCGAGCTGATCGGCGCCGCCCAGTCGCGCATCGGCTCGCTCATGGACAGCCAGCCGTGCGAGCTGGAAGCGGTCGCTCCAGTGATGGATCGCGTGTTCGAGCGCCTGGGCGAGCGCTCCCGCGACGGCGGCGGTATCCACGGCATCACCACCGGCATCGACGACCTGGATGACCTGCTGGGTGGCCTGAAGCCGGGCGGCGTGTACGTTCTGGCGGCGCGCCCGAAAATGGGAAAGACCACGCTGGCGCTGAACATCGCCGAGCACGTCGCACTGCACCTGCGCAAAGCGGTCGCGGTCTTCAGCTTCGAGATGCAGGCCGAGGAGCTGGGCGACCGCATGCTGGCGTCGGTCGGCGGCATCGATGGCAACCGGATCCGCTCCGGCGACCTGGACGACGTGGACTGGACGAACGTCACCAGCGCGATGCGCAAGCTGCGCGCGGCGGACATCTTCGTCAGCCGGCCGCGCCGCGCACGCGTCGAGCACGTCAGCTCGCAGGCACGCCGGCAGCACGCCCGCAAGCCGCTGGGCTTGATCGTCATTGACTACCTGCAGCTGATGGAGATCCAGGGCGACAACCGCGCCAACGGCGTAGGCGATATCAGCCGCGGCCTGAAGCTGCTGGCCGGCGAGCTGGGCGTGCCGGTGCTGCTGCTATCGCAGCTCAATCGCAAGCTGGAGGACCGCCCCGACAAGCGCCCGCAGCCTGCGGATCTGCGTGACTCCGGATCGATCGAGCAGGACGCCGATGCGGTGATCTTCATCTACCGCGACGAGGTGTACCACCGCGACAGCCGCTGGAAGGGCACCGCCGAGCTGCTGGTTCCGCTGCAGCGCAGTGGCCCTCCTGGCGAGGTGCGCGTGCTCTACATGCCGGAGCGCTTCAAGTTCCAGAACCTGCCCGAGTACTGGGAGCCGGCGCCGATCGAAAGCGACGACGGAAAGCCGGTCCCGCGCTCGCGCGGCTTCCGCAACCTTAAGCCGCGCGCGCCGCGGCAGGACGTCGACGCATGACCATGACCAAAGCCGCGAAGAAGGTGCGGGCCAAACGCGCTGCGCGCCCGATCTACCTGGTGGTGCGCAAGCTGATAGATCCCGACACCGGTGAGCTGGTCGGCGCGCTGGTACCAGCCAACCAGATCGATAGCCGGCTGCTGCGCGAGCGCCGCTTCAACGTCGGCCGCGAGATCCGCGCGGAGCTGAAGCAGCCGCGCAACCCGGCATTCCATCGCATGGTGCATGCGCTCGGGCATCTGCTGGTGGACGGCATCGAGGGCTTTGAGACGCTGACCGCGCATGACGCGATCAAGCGTGTGCAGACAGAGGCAGGCGTGTTCTGCGAGCCGTTCGAGATCGACCTGGGGCCGCTGGGCAAGGCGTCTGTCGCGCAGCCGCGCTCCATCGCATTCGACGAGATGGACGAGGGCGAACTCGGAGAGTTCTTCCGCGGCATCTGCGACCACATCGACAAGCGGTACCTGCCTGGACTGACGGACACGCTGCGCGCCGAGTATCTGCTGATGGCGGGCGAGGAAAGGAGGGCCGCCTGATGGCCGCCCCCTCAGACACCATGGACTTCCCGAAGCTTGGAGATAGCACGTGCCGCCGCACCTTTCGCCGCATCGAGATGCTCTTCAACGCTTGGGACGGGCTCTGGAATCGGGTACGCCTTGCCGTGCTCGTCGACATACTCGCCGCCGTACCGCCAATGGGCATCTTGCGTGTTCACAGCGTCGATAAGCCTGTTTGTGGCGACTATGGCGACGTGAATTGGTCGTGCGGCCTCGCCCAGAATGTGAAGGTCGACGAGACGCTCGGTCAGTGCGTCAGGAAGAACCAAGGCCACTCCGTCACCTTGGACGAACCTGACCGGCGACTCTTGCCACTGCCCTGCCGCTTGGGAAAGAGTTCCTCGGAGATTTTCCAACGCCGGTTCCAAGACGAACGCCAGGCTGCTGGCACGGTAGGCGTTCTCTCTTTCGATCCGACGCCGGTCCTTCTTGGCGATGCTTGCAGGGATCCAAACCGCCACCAATATGGCCAGGACCGAACCCGCTGCTTGCCACCATGCCGCCCACACCTCCGGCTTCATGCACGGTGCGCCGAGGATCCAGGGGCAGTAGGTTGGGTCGGCCATGGCAGTCCTTTTAGGCTTGGACCTGCATCGTGCCGCGCGGCCGGCAGGCAGGCAAGCGCAAGGGTTGAAAGCTGATGCGCCGCGCTATCAGAACCGCCAACAGGGCAGAGCAGGCCTACCAGGATGCCGCACGCGCCCTCGGCTGCGTCGTCTGCCGCTGGCGCATCGCCGCCGGCCTGCAGCGCGCCATCCAGTGCGGCCAGACGCAGATCCATCACCGCAACCTCGGCGACCTGCACGGCCAGAAGCAGATTGGCCAGCACGCGGTCGTCGCGCTCGGCGCTTGGCACCACGACGGCGACCAGATGCCCGGCATGACCCGCGACCGCATGCGCGAGGTCTTCGGACCCAGTTTCAAGCACCACGCCCGCGAGTTCCGCATCTGGACGTTCGATGTCCTGGGCGGCCGCGGCACTGAAGCCTGGCAGACCTACCAGGACCACCTACTCAACATCCCGAGGGCAGCATGAACCAGCAGCAATGCGAGAACGCCCGGCTCGCCGGCCACCGCGCGCGTCAGGCCAGCAAGAAGCGCGACGACTCACCGAAGTACGCCATGGGCGAGGAGGGCGCGCTGCTACGCGAGGCGTGGCGCGAAGGGTGGGACGAAGCCGATGAAGAGCGGAGGAAGGCGGCATGAGCATCCAGCAATCAGCGAAGCTGATCTCGAACGGCGATCAGCGCGTGGATACTCTGACCAAGCGCGAAGAGTTCGCGAAGGCAGCAATGCAGGGGATCGTCGGCAGCATCCAGAGCGAGGACGGCTACAACCGTTTGGCGCGGCATGCGGCCGTGAACGACATGAAGGTCAGCCAGTGGATTGCGCACGACGCGGTGAAGCAGGCCGACGCGCTGCTGGCCGAACTGGAGAAGCGGCCATGACCGCCACCCCGATCCGATTCGAGGGCAAGGTGTTCGCCAGCGTCGCAGAGTTCTCGCGCACCTATCCGGCATATGCGCGGTGCATCGACGCAATCCGCGACGGCGCCGAGACGATTGCCGAGGTGGAACGGCGAGTCGCCGTCGGTAAGCAGAAGGCGATCTCCAGTACACGCGAGCGGGCGCAGCAGGCCTATGCGCTGAAGGCAGGTGCACGATGACGCTGCGCGTGGTGTTCGGAATTGACCCCGGCATGTTCGGCGCCGTGGCCGCGCTGATCGACGGCGAGGCTGGCCCGATCCTGGACATGCCGACAATGACGGTCGGCAAGAAGCAGGAAGTCGATGCGCGTGCGATCGCGGTCTTCATCCGCGAGGTCCGTAGCCAGCACCCCGGAGCGGTATTCGCCGGCTGCGTGGAACGGGTGCGCGCGATGCCGCCAAAGGACGGCCGGCAGGCCGGCGCGCAATCCTCGATGAACTTCGGCGAGAGCTACGCGAAGGCGAAGGCCGTGCTCGAGGTGATGGGCATACCTTTCAGCTTGGCTGAGCCGCAGAGCTGGAAGCGCCATTTCGGGCTGATCGGCCAGGACAAGGATGCATCGCGGCAGCTGGCCATCCGCCGCTTCCCGTCCGCCGCGCCGCAGCTGCAGCGCAAGAAGGACGACGGCCGTGCCGAGGCGCTGCTGCTGGCCCTGTGGCACGAGCAGAAGAGCCAGCCGGGAGCCCTCGTTGCATGAAGCTCAACCCGACGAACCTGAGCCGGCCCGAGGCCTATTACGAAAAGCTGCTGCGGAAGCGGTACGCGGCGGCAGTCCGCAAGCGCGGGCTATGCGCGTTCTGCAGCTGCCGCGACCGGACGCTGGGGATCGTGCACTGCCAGGGCAACGAGAGCCGGCAGATGGGGATGTGCCAGGACGACGGCAGGCTGCCGCAGTTCCGGTTGGATGATGAAACGTTGGAGGAATTTCGCCATGCGGCGTAATGAAGATCCGCTGCTCGCTGAGCTGCGCAGGTGGGGATACGCCCATGCAAACCGCTACACCCTGAGCCGCGCCGACCGCAGCCGGCACGTGCTGGAGAACGCCAAGGACTATGCGCCGAAGACGGTGGAGCAGGCCTTCTGCCAGTTGGTCGAGCGCGATGGCCGGCAGCGGCGGCGCTTCATGGCCGAGCGGGCTGGGCTGACAGCGCTGGGCGAGATACCGGCCTGGGCCGTTGATCCGGTGCGTGCCCGGAACGACGCCGACCGGCCGCACGACAATCCGGAGGTTGCCGTCGACATCGGCATCCCCGATGACCTGCGCTGGATCGACCGCGCCCTGGCATCCATGTCCAGGCAGTTCCCGCTGCGGGTGCTGGTGATACGTACCGAGTTCACCGTGGCGGCAAGCCAGGCGGTAAAGACTCGAATGGTGGCTGAGCAATACGGCGGAGATCTGACTTTGAGGCAGTATCGATACGAGTTGGCTAAAGCCTTAGACTGGACCAGGGGCCGCGCCGCGGCATAGGGGAGGGAGTGCTGAAATGCTTGAATCTAAGGATGGCGTGGCCGCAAGTCTCGCAAAAAAAGAGACGCTTGTTATCGGTCCTTGGGGCCGTTTTTGGAAGCTGATGAGTGAGCCTTGGACATTAAGCCTTTTGTTTGCGTCAATCGGCCTATTTGTGCTCGGACAGCAGAAATATTCCGCAGGTGTTATGGCACTTGTGCAGATCCTATTGGCTGTTTCTTCGGGTGTGTTGGGTGCGCGCGTCACAAATCAATTGGAGGCTGCAACTGGTAAAACAATTCTCGAGGCGAGAGGCCGGGTTGCAGTCCGCGGACTCAAGTTGATGTTGGTCCAGACGGGTGCTTTTCAGCGACGACTTCAGAAGTTTCTCGCAAATAGGGGGCACATTGAGTTGCATCCCGAAGTGACCGAAAGAAACTATGAAGAGGCCATCGAATTCTGCCGTCGAATCCAGGAAGAAGCTGCGAGTGCCATGGAGAATTGGGCAGACATCGTGCCGAGCGCTGATCTATCGTCACTAATTGGCCGAATTACCGAGGCGGAAGATGAGCATGAGGTGACAAAAATTGAGTTGTCGGCTGCTCGGAAACTGTTGGAGTCTGCTAAGGAGGGCGCTGAAGACACCAAGAAATTGCAGGGTGTTATCGAGACACTTGAAGGTAAGTTGGCCGATTCGGAAGGTCGGATAATGACTTTGAACAGGCGTTTGATTGGGCGAGCCGTAAGTGACATTGCTACATCAAAAGCCCAAGCAGGTACTCAATCCCGGTTTACTAAGGCGATGTTCGACGCGCAGAAGCGGCAGATTGATGCTCTGTCGAAAAAGCACTCCGCGGATGCGTTGCAGGCTTTGGCAGAAGATCCTATTGACAGTGACGATAAGAAATGAGCTAATTCTGCAACTGTCAAAAGTTCCCCCTGAAACCCGGCCCAGCGCCGGGTTTTCGCGTTTCTGGGGCCCCAATACCGACCGCTGCCAGCGTGCCAGGTCCTCGTCGAGAAGCGAGGCGCTGCGCGCCGGGATCGCGCACGGGCGGCGTCATGTCGCCGCCCACCAATCCGCCGGCGGCGGTCGGTACCTATCGGAGAGCACTGCCGCGATCTACCCACCTGGGCGGGACCAGCGCGGCGTAGCGGACCTGCTGAAGAGACAAGTCCACGCGGCGGTGCTCGCCGTACTAAGTAGAGCCACCGATCTGCTCTGAGATCGCCGCGACGATCGGGACCAGAAACTGCATATGGATTAGCCATGCGATCAGTACTGATCCGGCCAACGCGCCGAAGAATAAATATTTTTGCGTGGCTCGCTTTCTGGGTGCATCAGTGAGGCGCATCACAACCAACGTAATGCCGCTAGTGACGTACGCATAAAGGGCGAGGACGAATATGACCATTGCCACAGCTGCGTGCGGTGAGCCGTACTTCTTTGCAATGAGTTGAAACAGGCCGGCTAGACCCGCTAGCTCTGCGCTTGTTTTTAAAAAGTTGATGACTCCGTTCACTGCGAGGTCACCGAAGGGTCGCGCGAAGCGGTCTTTGAAGCGTTTTTCGTCATCTTCCATCGCTCTACCTCTCAAGTCTGCTGAAGGCACCTTATCGGCCAACAGTAGCTGTGGTTTAGCGCACAGCACTTTGCAGCGCCGCTCGTAGGTCGGTATCCCAGGTATGAGCCTTTATGGCTGGCGGCTGGGGCGCTGCATTTATTCCAAGCCTCGCCATTCGGCGGGGCTTCTTCGTTTATGGAGAAGGTCATGGCGGTCATCACGCCCGAACAAGCCGGTGGCCGCAACGTCGTGGCTTTCCTGGACATGCTGGCGCATTCCGAGAGCACGTCCACCAGCCCGGCTACGAAAAACGACGGGTATGACGTCATCGTCACCGGAGCCGATCGCAAGCCGGAGGTCTTCACCGACTACAGCCGGCATCCGTTCGCCGGCGGCCGCAAGTCGAAAGCGATCAACTCGAAGGGGCTGACCAGCAACGCGTCTGGCCGCTACCAGTTCATGCTCAAGGATTACGCGCACTACCGCGACCTGCTGAAGCTGCCGGACTTCGGCCCGCTCTCGCAGGACCGGTGGGCGCTGCAGCTGATCAAGGAGCGGCGCGCGATCGCCGACATCCAGGCCGGTCGCTTCGTGGAAGCGGTGGCGAAGGTGCGCAACCTGTGGGCCAGCCTACCGGGTGCCGGCTACGGCCAGCCCGAGCACGCGATCGAGAAGCTCATCGCCGCGTACAAGAAGGCCGGCGGCAAGGTTGGGAGCGCATGACGATGCCGGACCTGGACGACGAAGCCCTGCTGATCGCAGAGCGCGAATCGCTCAACGAGGCCGTGCTGCTGCTGCAGGAATGCTGGGGCCGGACAACCCGCCCACGTCGCGACAGCCGGCACGTGCTGCGTCTGGGCTACGGCCGGGCGATCGAAACCCGTGAGCAGAGTGAGCGCGCCGCCACCCTGGAGCTGACCGAGGACGTCATGGAAGCCCAGGAGACATTGCGCGGTCGATTCTTCGAGCTGCTGGCGGTGCACCCGGAAATGCGCGGCTCGCTGCCGTACATCATCGCCATCGCCGACATCATCGGCGCCACCGTGGTGCGCGACAGCGCCGACCTGTGGGCAGCTGCACGCAAGGGCGACTGGCTTGAGTTCGGCTCAGTGATCCAGGAGTTCCGCTGGGAGATGTTCAGCGATGCCACCGAGCGCGATAAGCGCGCAGTGTCGCGCCTGGTCATGCGCCTGGTGATGGGAGCATCGGCGGTCACGCCATGACCTTCATCACCCGAAACATGGGCACAGCACGACTCGGCATCGCCCTGATCGTGTTCCTGCTCTACGGCTTGGCCATCGCGGTGCTCGTCAACTCGGAAATCCCGGCGGGCAATAAGGACGTGCTGATGCTGCTCCTGGGCAACCTGGGCCCGCTGATGGGTGCCATCGGTGGCTACTACTACCGGGCGCAGCGAGAGGCTGGCTCCTGACATGGCCGACAACTGGGACCGCGGCCTGCCGCCGCCACGCGATCCACCCGGCTGGCTGATCACCACGCTGTGCGGCCTGCTGCTGGCCGCGCTGGCCTGGATCTGGATCACCTACACCAACACGAGGATCTGAGCATGTACGGGAACTCATTCGACGGAATGATCGGATGCTTCGCGACCGCCTGTGCCTTGGCTGGTGGCGCCATTTTCGCAGTGGCCTTCTGGCTGATTCCATGGCTTTGGGAGCTGCTGAAGCCCTGGCTGCACACGGTGACCGCATGAACCGCATAGCGATCGCCATCATCGCCGCGCTGCTGTGGTCGGCCGCCATGTTCGGTGCCGGCTGGGCCTGGCGCGGCGACCGTGCCGAGACGGCAGTCGCCACCGATGAGGCGGCAACTGGTAAGCAGGCCTTACAAGTTGAGCAGGCCGCGCGTGCCACCGAACACCAACAGGCCGAGGCACTGGCCGACATTGGAGCCAAGCATGAAGAAGACCGGCAGGCGGCCCAGGCCGTCCCTGATGCTGTTGTGGCTGACCTGCGCAGTGGTGCTCTCAGGCTGCGGGACGGGTGGGCCAGCTGTGAAACCCAGCGCCTCACCGAGGCTTCCGCCGGCGCCGCCGAACGTGATGCGGCCGCCGAGCGCCGAGACGAGTTTGCGGGCGCTGTTGTTCGAGTCGGGCGGGATGCGGACGATCAGCTTGCCGCCTGTCAAGCAGTGATCAGGCAACTCTGACGCCACTCGGGGAGCGTTTACGAGCAGGCAGCTGAGGCCGACCGAAGAATTGAGTACGTGTATGATCCGACAACAACTTCAGCTTGGACGCGGAACCATGCCCTACTCTTACGGCGACCCTTCTCTGCACACCCGTTCCGCTGTGAGGCGAGCCGGAGAGCGGGTTGCGCAAGACGCAGGGAATATGGAAGACGAAGAGATTGTCCGAAATTGGCGCAATTCGCATGCTTTCGTCATGACAACGTTTCGTAATACTTTGACTCGTTACATAAATAATCAGGATGAGTTCTCAGTAATCTTTGCGCAGCGCCTGAAACGCCTTAACACTATTATAGACAAGTTGAAAACGGGTCGCGCCCGCGATCTCTCAACCATGCACGATCTGGCTGGGTGTCGATTAATTTTCGATCGAGTGGAAGATCTGGCCGAATTCCGTGAGAAATTTCATCAAAGTCGCGCTAGACACAAGCGGTTACATCCGGAGAAGTACGACTATATCGCGACGCCTAAAGAGACCGGCTATCGTGGTATTCACGATGTATTTTCTTATCATGTGGATGAGAGTAGCAACGGTAGCGCATATAACGGCCTTCGAATCGAAATTCAGTATCGGACCAAAGCTCAGCATGCTTGGGCGACGGCTGTCGAAATTAGCGATTTGCTTGACGGGCATCGAATTAAGTTCGACAAGGGTGTCAATGTGCAGCGCGAGCGACTGTTTGTGCTGGCTAGTGAATACATCGCCCGGACTAAAGAGGATCGACGTGGCTTTTGTCCGACGCTATCCGACGCCGATCTAGTCCATGAGATGCAGGAAATTGAATCGAGCCTGCACACTATTTCGAATCTGTCTCTTGCGCGCAGGATTACGACGGAAATCCCGCGGCAAGCCAACATTGTATTGCACTTCACTGGCGACGAGTTGCGTGTTCAAGGATTTACAAAAAGTCGTGCAGCTCTCGCGCATCGAGATCGCATGGAAAAGCAGTATCCTGAAGATGATGTGGTCTACGTAAGCGGCGAAAATCCTGCTGCAATTCAAAACGCTTTCCGCAACTACTTTAAGAATGCAGCAGACTTTGTGGATATGCTTGCGCCGGCATTCGAAGGGCGGATACGTTTGGGTTAACTGTTTAATAAATGGAATGCAGAAGGGTCCCGCAAGGGACCCTTTTTTATTAGGCACTCTTTCGTGCGCACAATGAAAACGAACCTGACCCCTAAGCAGCAGCGCTTCGTCGCCGAGTACTTGAAGGACCAGAACGCCGCGCAGGCGGCGATCCGTACGGGCTACAGCGAGAAGACGGCCAAGCAGCAGGGGTCCCGTTTACTGACTGTCCCGGCCATCGCCGCAGCAGTGCGCGCGGGACAGAAGCGCGCGGCCACCAAGGCGGAGGTAACGGTTGATAGCTTGATGGCGGAGCTCGAGCAGGCGCGCCGCATGGCGCTGAAGGAGAAGCAGCCCAGCGCGGCAGTCACCGCGACCATGGGCAAGGGCAAGCTCGCCGGCCTGCTGGTCGAGAAGCGGCATCACACCGGGGCGATCGGCACCTACGACCTGAGCAAGATCACTGACGATGAACTCGACCGCCTCGAACAGATCCTCGGTCCGCTTGCCGACGCTGGCGGAGATCCGAGCGGAGAGGGCCAGGCGGGCAGCTGAGCGCGAGCGCCAGCGTATTGCCGAGGATGTCGAAGGGATCAGGGCACGCTCGCAGTCGCTGGAGGGTTTCATCCGCGAGCACTGGCGGGTGCTTGAACCGACCCGGCCGCTCAAGATCGGCTGGGCACTGCGGGCGATGTGCCTGCACCTGGAGGCGGTCACAGAGGGTCGCATCCAGTTCCTGCTGATCACCGTGCCGCCGGGCATGATGAAGTCGCTGGTGCTGGTGTTCTGGACTGCCTGGGAATGGGGTCCATGCGGTCGCGCCGACCTGCAGACGCTGGCCACCTCCTACAGCCAGCCAAACGTCCTGCGCGACAACCTGAAGCTGCGGCGCCTCATCGAGAGCGACCAGTACCAAGCGGCGTGGCCGCTGAAGCTGCGCGGCGACCAGAACGCCAAGGGCAAGTTCGAGAACACCGGCAACGGCTTCAGTGAGGCCCGACCCTTCAGCTCGATGACGGGCGGACGCGGCGACCGGGTCAAGGTCGACGATCCGCACTCGACCGAAACAGCCGAGAGCGATGCCGAGCGCAAGACCGCCGTCCGCATCTTCCGCGAGGGCATCACCGACCGCCTCAACGACATCACGTCGTCGGCCATGGTCATCATCATGCAGCGCCTTCACCAGCAGGACATTGCTGCGGTGGCGATGGAGCTGGACCTGGGCTTCGTCCACCTCAATCTCCCGATGGAGTTCGAGGAGGAGCGGACGGACAAGGACGGCAAGAAGACCGGCGGTCCGTGCCGCACCTACGTCGACGGCAAGCTGTTCTTCGAGGATCCGCGCACCCAGGAGGGTGAGCTGCTGTTTCCGGAGCGCTTCCCCCGCGCCGAGATCGAACGGCTGAAGCGCGCCAAAGGCACCTACGCGTATGCCGGCCAGTACCAGCAGCGGCCAACACCGCGCGACGGTGGCTCGTTCAAGCGGGATTGGTTCGAGGTCGTGGAAGCGGCGCCGGCCATCTCGACCGCGCGCAAGGTTCGGCGCTGGGACTTTGCCGCCACCGATCCGAAGGAGAAGACCAGCAGCGATCCCGACTACACGGTCGGCCTGCTGCTGGGCGAGGCCGGCGGCATCTACTACGTGCTCGACGTGGTGCGCGACCAGGTGTCGCCCGCCGGCGTGGAGCGGATGCTGACGAACACCGCGCGGCAGGACGGCAGAACAGTCAAGGTGCGCATCCCGCAGGATCCTGGCGCCGCCGGCAAGTCCAACGCCGCGCACCAGGTCAAGCTGCTGGCCGGCTGGGACATCAAGGCCGCGATCGAATCCGGATCGAAGGAAGTCCGCGCAACACCGGTGGAGGCACAGGCCGAGGCCGGGAACATCAAGCTGGTGAATGGCCCATGGGTGGCCGCCTTCCTCGACGAGATCGCCGAGTTCCCCAACGCCAAACACGACGACCAGGTCAACGCGCTTTCTGGCGCATTCGCTGAGCTAGTCACAGGCAGCACCTACAACCTTGGAAACGCACTCTGATGGGCAAGCTCGCACAACTGAAAGACGGGCTGGTCAATCTCGTGGCCAACCTGGGCACCTCGCGCGACAAGGCGCTGCACAGCCACTACACGCTCGCGCCGCTGAGCGACATTGATGCCAGCAACGCCTATCGCGGCACGTGGCTCGCTCGCAAGATTATCGACATCCCTGCACTCGACGGCTGCCGCAACTGGCGGACATGGAACGCCGATCAGAGCCAGATCAGCGCCATCGAAGCGGAGGAGAAGCGGCTGGGGCTGCAGGTGAAGCTGCTTCAGGCGCACACCAAAGCACGGCTGTTCGGTGGCGCTGCGATTTACATCGGTACCGGCGACTCGGATGTCAGCAAGCCGCTGGACCCGACGCGCGTGAGGAAGGAGGGCGTCAAGCACCTCAACGTGCTGACCAAGCGCATCCTGAGCGCAGGCGAGCTGGATCGCGACGCTGAGTCGCCCAGCTTCGGCCAGCCTGCGTTCTACACGCTCACCTCAGCCCGAGCTGGCCAGGTCCAGATTCATCCCTCGCGGCTGGTCATCCTGCACGGTGCCAATCGGCCGGATCCGGATATCGATCACGGTGACGGCTGGGGCGACTCGGTTCTGATGGCGACCAGCGACGCGGTGAAGCAGGCGGACAGCACGAGCGCCAACATCGCCAGCCTGGTATTCGAGGCGAAGGTCGATGTGTTGAACATCCCGAACCTCATGTCGCAGCTGGCAGATCCAGTGTATGAGGCGCAGCTGCTCCAGCGCCTGCAGCTCGCGGCGATGGCCAAGGGCATCAACGGCATGCTGGTGCTGGATGGGGAGGAGACCTACACGCAGAAGTCGGCGTCCTTCAGCGGATTGGTCGATGTGATGCTGGCCTTCCTGCAGCAGGTGTCGGGCGCGGCGGATATCCCGCTAACGCGTCTGCTGGGCCAGTCGCCCGGTGGCTTGAACAGCACCGGCGACAACGACATCCGGAACTACTACGACCGCATCAAGTCAGGCCAGGAGCTGATCTACACGCCTGCCATGTCGGTGCTGGATGAATGCCTGATCTACTCGGCGCTCGGCAGCCGACCGAAGGACGTGTTCTACTGCTGGCGCAGCCTGTGGCAGACCAGCGACACCGAGCGCGCCACCAACGGCAAGACCACGGCCGACACGATCAAGACCCTCGCCGACACCAAGCTCATTCCCGACGAGGTGCTGGCCGAGGTGGCGGTGAACATGCTGACCGAGGCAGGCGTGGCGCCTGGCCTGGAGTCGGCGATGGACGACTTCACCAGGGCGAATCCGGACTGGCAGGAGGATCAGGACGAGGAGGAGCGTGCAGCGGCCGCGCTGGCAGCCACGCAGGGCAACCAGGGCAATCCGCTGACCGACGCCGAGCCTCGCTCGCTGTATGTGCGCCGGGACGTGCTCAACGCGGCGGAGATCGAAGCCTGGGCACGGGAGCAGGGCATCACGGACGTCGCTGACGACCTGCACGTGACGGTGGCTTATTCGTGCCAGCGTTTCGACTGGATCAAGGCGGGCAACGCGAGTGAGTGGAGCAGCGATAGCAGCGGTGAGCTGATCATTCCGCGCGGTGGCCCGCGTGCCATCGAGCCGTTGGGCGGTATGTCGGCGGTGATCCTGTTCGCGTCCACGCAGCTCGCTTGGCGCCATGAGGAGATCGTCCGGGCAGGCGCCTCGCACGACTTCCCGGACTACACCCCGCACATCAGCCTGACCAAGGCGCCCATCGACCTGTCGAAGGTTGAGCCGTACCGGGGCCGCATCGTGCTGGGCCCGGAAATCTTCGAAGAGCTCCGCGAGGACTGAACCATGTTTCTGAAAGATCGAGTCTCGGTGTCGGCGCCACGCCGCACCGCGGACGGCTACCTCGTGGCCGAAGCATTCGTCGCGCGCACGGGCATCCAAGACTACCTGGGCAGCGAGCTCGGGCGGCCTGACCTGGAGGTGGTGCGGTTGTATCGACCGCCGGAGGAGGTGTTCTCCGACGAGACGCTGCGCAGCTATGCGCATCGGCCCATGACGAACGACCACCCGCCGGAACAGGTCAACGCTGACAACTGGAAGAAGTACGCGGTAGGGCAGACCGGCGACGAAGTTGCCCACGACCAGACGCGCGTTCGCGTGCCCTTGGTCTTGATGGATCAACAGGCCATCACCGACTACGAGGCCGGCAAGCGCGAGCTGTCGCAGGGCTATTCGGCCGAGATCGACTGGACAGCTGGAACCACGCCGGAAGGCGAGCACTACGACGCGGTGCAGCGAAACATCCGCAACAACCACCTGGCCCTGGTCCGCCGTGGCCGGGCCGGCTCTCAGTTTCGCATCGGGGATGGGCGCGCCCCCGGTGGAAAGGATCGCGCCGACAACCCAACGAGGAACAACACCATGAGCAACACCAACACCCGGACCGTCATGGTCGATGGGCTGCCGGTCGAATGCACCGACGCCAGCGCCATCGCCATCGACAAGCTGCAGCGCCAGCTCTCCGACTCCAACGCAGTTGCCGCGCGCCAGGCGACCGAGCACACCGCAGCCCTGGCGCTGAAGGATGCTGAGATCGCCAAGCGCGATGCCCAGATCGACACGCTGCAGGGCCAGGTCATGAGCGATGCCGCCCTCGACGCAAGGGTGCAGGCCCGCTCGGCGCTGGTCACCAAGGCCAAGTCGCTGCACGACGCCGACTACACCGGCAAGTCCGACATGGACATCCGCAAGGCCGTGCTGGTCGCCAAGCTTGGCGATGCCGCGGTGGCCGGCAAGTCCGACGCCTACATCGAGGCGCGCTTCGATGGCCTGACCGACAGCGTGCAGCCCTTCGACCCGGTCGCGCGCGCACTGAGCGATGGCGCCGCACACCGCACCGTCGTGCGGGACAACGGCTACGGCGCGTCCGTCGCCGGCCTCGATTACCGCACCAAGACCCAGGAGGCCTAAGACATGGCACTGCAAACCAACTATCCGGACATCCAGCCCGCAGCCACGCTCGGCATGCAGGCCACGATGATCCCGGCCACCGTCATCTCCCGCACCGTCGAGGACGTCGCCGGTCTCGCCTTCGGCCGTGCCGTGGCACAGGGTGCGGCGGAGAAGGGCATCGTCGCGTTCGGCGGCGCCAACCTGAAGTACGTCGGCATCACGCTGCTGGATCGTTCGGCCACGGGCCTGGACCTGTTCCCGCAGCGTGCATCGGCGCGCGTCATCACCAAGGGCGACATCTGGGTGACCGCTTCGGTTGCCGTCGCCGCTGGCGATCCGCTGTACCTCACCGCAGCCGGCGCGTTCACCAACGTCGCCACCAACAACACCGCCATCACCGGCGCCCGCTGGGACACCAGCACCACCGCGGCGGGCCAGTTGGCTGTCGTCCGTCTCGGCTAAGGAGCTAGAGCAAGATGAGCGCAATTCCATTGTTGGACGCCCAGGTCACCCTGGGTTTCATGGTCGCGCAGACGACCATCATCGAGCCTGGTGTCTATCGCACTGTCTACCCGGACATCCAGTACCGCGAGCTGATTCCGGTGGATACGTCTGGCAGCGAGTTCGCCACCTCGGTGACGTATTACTCGCAGGACCAGTACGGCAAGGCCGACTGGATCAACGGCAACGCCGACGATGTCCCGAAGGCGGGCACCAACCGCTCGCAGTTCCAGACCGGCGTGCACCTGGCCGGTATCGGCTATGGCTACGGCTGGCAGGAAATCGGCCGCGCTCAGCTGCTGGGCATCAATCTGCCGACCGAGGATGCCGCCGCCGCGCGCCGTGCATCGGAGGAGATGGTGGATCGCGTGGCGCTGCTGGGCGACAGCAGCAAGGGTTTCAGCGGCCTGTTCAATGCCGCTGGCGTGACGCCGTCTGCCGCGCCGACTGGCAATTGGGGCACCCTGCAGGCCGCCGGTACTGCCACGCCCGACCAGATCGTCGCGGACATGAACTCGGCAATCCTCAACGTATTCAACGGCACGAACACCACCGCGATCGCCGATCGCCTGCTGCTGCCGTGGTCGAAGTTCATGCTCATCTCTACCAAGAAGATGAGCGACTACAGCGACATGACCATCCTGCAGTACTTCCTGGCCAACAACGTCTACACCGCGACGACCGGCCAGCAGCTGACGGTGCGCGGCTTGCGCGGCCTGGATAACGCCGGCGTCGGCAATGTGGCGCGCATGGTCGCGTACCGCTACGACGCCAACGTGCTGAAGCTGCACATGCCGATGCCGCACCGCTTCCTGCCGGTGTACCAGAGCGGCCCACTGCGCTGGGATGTGCCTGGCGTGATGAGCCTGGGCGGCCTGGACGTGCGCCTCCCGAAGCAGGTCGTCTACGTCGACGGCATCTGATCCACAACGGCCCCGCGCGTCACCGGCGGGGCCACACCGGAGCATGCAATGAAGATCAGCAACAACCACAAGACGCCGCTGGCGTTGCCGGACGGCACCGAGATCATTCCCGGCTCGCCGGCCACCGTGCCGAACTGGCCGGCCATCAAGAAGAACGCCGTCGTGCAGGCGTGGCTCGCCGCGAACATCCTCAGCGAGTCGGAGGACGACGCCGCGCCGTTCCTGCTCGGCACGTTCAACCTGCCCGACAGCATCCTGCTCATCGAAGGCGGCGATAGCGTCACGCGCGACGACGTCGTGCAGCACGCGTTCAAGGCCTCGGCGCTGTCGCTGGAGGACTGGAATTCGCTGGACGAGGTGGACCGCGAGGCACGTATCAGCGCATCGCTCGACGCGCTGAAGGCCGAATCCGCTGCTGCCGCTCAGGCAGTGATCGACGCGAAGGCCGCCGATGACCAGAAGAAGGTCGATCTGATCGCCAAGCTGGAAGCCGGCGGCATCAAGCACGACAAGCGCTGGGGCGTGGAGAAGCTGCAGGCCGCGCTGGACGACGCCGAGAAGTCCAAGACCGGGAGCTGACCATGTACGGCACGCTGGAAGGAGCAGACGCGTATCACCTGGTCCGTGGCAACGCGGCATGGGCGGCAGGCAGTGAGGAGGCCCGCAGGGCGTCCCTGGTGCGCGGTACCGACTACATCGACGGACGGTACCGGGTGCTGCTGTCTTCGGGCCGGTGGCAGTCGATGTTCCCCGGCGTGCGTACTGACGGGCGGGGCCAGCCGAACGAATGGCCCCGCACAGGCGCAGTGGATTACGACGGCAACCCGATTGCCGCCAACGTGGTGCCGATCGAGGTTGAGCACGCGGCGTACGAAGCAGCGCTGCGCGAGCTGATCGAGCCCGGCAGCCTATCGCCGGACTACGTTGCGAGCGCGCAGGTCACGCGCGAGAAGGTCGGCCCGATCGAAGTCTCATACGGTGCCAGTACCGCTGCAGGCAGCACGCCAAACCGTCCGGTCATTCCGGGCATCGACGAGATCCTGGCGTCGCTGCTGCGTCGCCCGATGGTGATGCCAGCCGTGAGGGTGGTCTGATGGCCGCCGCGCTCTATGCACGACTGGAAGCGACCGCTCGCAGGCTGATCGGTGCCTATGGCTACCTCACACAGCTGGAGCGCGACGGCGCCATCACCGGGCCGCCGCACAACCCGCAGCAGGGGCCGCCAACGCGACACGACTGCAAGGTGGTGGAGCTGGAATACAGCCTCACCAATCGGGATGCCACCCTGGTGCTCAAGGGCGACAAGCTGGGACTGATCAGCACCGCGAGCGAAGTGGCGCCGACCCTGAGCGACCGCATTGTGCTGGGTAACGATCTGTTTACCTTTATTGACCTGCAGCCGCTGTCCCCTGGCGGGCAGGTGCTGCTCTACGAATTCCACGCGAGACGCTGATGGCCGCAACGACTTCCCGCCAACTTGAACAGCTGGCGGCGAAGCTGGAGCCGGCCATCGCGCGCGCCTTCCTCAAGGCGATATCCGAGGTCACCAGTCAGGCAGGCGTGCAGCTCATCGCGGACCTGCTGCAGGCCGGACGGATCGACGACGTGCTCACCGTCATGGGGCTGAACGAGCCGCGCTTTGCGGATCTGGGCGAAGCGCTGCGCAACGCCTACGCGGCAGGCGGACAGCAGGGTGTGTCGGAAATGCCGAAGATGCGGCTCAGCCTGGATCCGATCATCACCGGCAACTACAAGCCACGGCAGGACGTGCGTTCGCCCGCGCTGCGCCCGAGCTTCGACCTGCGCAACCCCACCGCCGAGGCCTGGCTGCGCGACAAGTCCAGCAACCTCATCACCGGCATCGTCAACGACCAGCGAACGCTGATCCGCAACGTGCTGGAGAGCGGCATGGTCGCTGGCCGCAATCCGCGTCAGAGCGCGCTGGACATCGTGGGGCGCGTAGGAGACACGGGCCGGCGCACCGGGGGCGTGCTGGGCCTGACATCGCAGCAGGGCCAGTTCGTGCAGAGCATGCGCGGGGAGCTGGCCAGCGGTGACCCGAAGGAGATGGCGAAGTACTTTGGCCGTAAGCGCCGCGACAAGCGCCTCGACGGCATCGTCAAGCGGGCCATCGCCGCCGGCAAGCCGGTATCGCAGGCGGACATCGACAAGATCGCTGGACGCTACGCCGACCGGCTGCTGCAGCTGCGTGGCGAGATGATTGCGCGCACCGAGTCAATCACCAGCATGAATGCCGGACGCGAAGAAGCGTATCGGCAGCAGATCGAATCCGGCGCGCTGGCGCCGGAGAACGTAGTCGGCACGTGGTCGGACACAGGCGACAAGCGGACCCGGCACACGCACAAGGCAATGAACGGTCAGAAGCGGGCATTCGGCCAGCCGTTCCAGTCGCCGAGCGGTGCGCTGATGAACTACCCGGGCGATACGAGTCTCGGCGCCGGCCCGGAAGAGATTGTCGGCTGCCGCTGCACGAAGCAGTACCGGATCGACATGACGGCGGAGGTGCTACGTGGCAAGCAAGTTCGGTGACCAAGTGCGGGCCTTCGCGGAGAAGGCGAAGCAGCGGCAGACGGCGATCTTCCGCGAGTCCGCGCAGGCGGTGATGGACCAGGCGAACACGCCGAAGGCCAAGGGCGGCAAGATGCCGATCGATACAGGCACGCTGCTCAACTCCAGGGCTGCGTCGAAGGACGGCCCGGCGACATCGGAGAGCGGCGACCCTGCGCTGATCTTTGCAGCCCTGCAGCTGGGCGAGGCCGTCTGGGCCGGCTGGACCGCCGCCTATGCGATGCGCATGGAGCATGGATTCAGCGGCAAGGACAGCCTGGGCCGGCAGTACGAACAGGCCGGCAATGGCTTCATGCGAGCCGCCGCGCAGAATTGGGACTTCATCGTCAACGAGGTCACCGCGAAGGTGAAGGCACGCATTCCATGAGCGACACCGCAATCTACGACGCCTTCGCCGGCCTGGTTGGCGCCTTCGCCGCGAGTATCGGCCTGCCGTGCTCCTATCCCGGCATCAGCTTCACTCCGCCCGCAGCCGGATCCTGGCTTGAGCTGCAGTGGTTCCCCAACCAGACGCAGAATTACGGCATGGAGGACGACGGGCCGTCGCTGATGCAGGGCTTCGGCCAGCTGGCGGCATGCTATCGGCCAGGCGCTGGCATCATGGTCGGCACGCAGCTCACCGACCAGATCATCGCGGCATTCGGCAAGGGCACGACCTTCGCCGGCGTGCGCGTGTACCGAAAGCCGTGGACCTCAACCATCATCCAAGACCCGGAGCGGCACATGCATCCCGTGACCATCATGTGGCGCGGCCTCTCTGAAGGTTGAGCTACTTGCAAAAGGCAATGAAGGCCTGGCACGTTTGAGCTTAAACCGTGCCGAGGATTCAGATTTGGAATACAGAATTCGACTACGTCACCAGCTGGCTGACGACGACCACGCAGCGGAGACCCTTGTCTTTCGGATGGAGCGCCTTACCATGCCTACCATGCTGCAGCAATGGGATGGAGCATCCGGCGTCTACACCCCCGACTATCCGCCTGATGTGTCTACGCTGGTGCAGCTCGCAGTTGATCCAAGCGACAAGCATAACGCCACCATTTCGAGCGTCCCCGGCGTGACAATTACCATTCCGTCACAGCGCTTAGTACTCGCCGGAGATTTCATCGTCGGAGCCGAGGTTTATATATCTGCCGAAGATGGTGAGAACTCAAACCAAAGACTGTTTCGTGTGACTGCTTTGGGACCACTAAGGTAGCAATGGACTAATTTCAACGAGATGTCCGAACCCGCCAAATGGCGGGTTTTTTTTATTTCCAACGCGAGGAGATATCAGCAATGGCTGAGGCACAAACCAACAGCGGTTCCAAGCTTTACATCTGCGCCACGCCGAAGAACGAGGATCTGACCCAGACCCAGTTCGCGGCGCTGACCTGGGTGCAGGTCAAGAAGGTCGGCAGCGTGGGTGAGCGCGGTCTGACGACCAACATCGTCACCTACGACACGTGGGACACCGCCGTCGCACTGAAGGGCAAGGGCATCTCGAATGCCGGTGATCCCGAAGTGGAAGTGGCACGCGTGTTGGACGATCCGGGCCAGGTCGCCATGCGCGCGGCCGGCTTGCCGTCGGTCACCGACGCGTATGCCTTCAAGGTCGAGCGCCCATCGGGCGAAATCGAGTACCTGCGCGGCTTGGTCACCGGCCCCCGCACGCCTGGTGGTCGCAACGAGGACTTCGTGCTGCACGTCTATTCGCTGGCGCTGAACCAGGTGCCAGTGGAGGTGCCGGCGCCAGTGGTGCCCTGACAGAGAGTCCAATCTGTTGGCCAACTTCTGCAGGCACACAGCAGGAGCGGGGGCGGCAGTAGTTAAACCCCTCCCTATTCCCTAAGATGGTGAAAAAAGGGGGGGGTATGTCAGACGAAGCCAATAACGCGCTATCTGAGTTCAAGAACGAGTTGAAGGGGGCAATAAATGTCAGGCTGCGCAGCCCCGTTGCTGGCTTGTTCGCACTAAGTTGGTTACTAATTAACCATAGGGTTGTTTTTGTACTATTTTCTGATCTCAAGGTTGGAAAGAAGTTTAACTTTATCGATGACGAGATTTATGGCACCCCAGGTGCCTGGATTTCCATGAACGTTGTCTTGCCTCTAATGTCAACTGCATTTTTTTTATTGGTGATGCCATGGGTAAGTGCGCTGGTGCATCGATGGAATCTGTGGCACCACCGCAGGCAGCGTGCCATCGAATTGCGGTCAGATGGATTGTCGCTATTGACAGAAGAACAAACCAGGGACTTAAGAGGATCCCTGGCCGTCAGAGACCAAAAGATTTTTGAACTTAAGGCAAAAGTTGGGGAATTGGCAGCCCGCAGCGCTCGGTATGCATCAATGTCGCTTGTCCTGGGAAGCAATTCATCCGACGAGATATCGGAAGCTTTGCGCAGCTATTTAATTCTTCATCGCTTCTCTTTGGAGCTGGCTAATCGCGAATTTGTCAGGCAGATTCACACCTTTGATGACGATGGTTTCGTGGAGACAGAATGGAAGCAAGGGAGAGACGCGTCCAAGCCAGATACGTGGTCCGTTAATGGGCCTCAATTGACATTGTTTGTGGGGAATGAAGTTTATTTTTCAGCCGATTTTAATGGAAGGGCGGGTTGTTTCGAAGGAGTTCTTAATGGCTTTACATTCGTGATGAAATCGATCCCGCGGAAGTGATATCAATCGTTATCTATTTGTTACCACCCGCTTTCCGGCGGGTTTTTTTTTGGAGATTTTTATGACCGAATTAACTAGCATCGTGGCCGCCGAGCGCGCCATCGATGTCAAACACCCCGCCACCGAAGCTCCTGTGGGGCTGCGCATCACGCTGCTGCCCGACAGCCACCCGAAGGTGCGCGAGGCCAGCCGCAAGGCGCTGGATGACCGCCTGATGGGCAAGGGCAAGCTCACCGCCGCGAAGATGGAACAGGGTCGCACCGACATGCTCGTCGCGTCTGTGGGCGGCTGGGAGTGGAAAGAGGATCTCACCTTCCACGGCAGCAAGCCGGATCTGACCGACGAAGCCCTGCGCAAGGTGCTGAAGGAGCTGCCGTGGATCAGCGACCAGCTTGAGGTGGAGCTGGGGAACCGCGCGGAGTTTTTTCGCAGCCCTGAAGGCGAGGATCTCTGACGCCACGTATCTCACCGTCCGGTACGACATGCCGGACGCGAAGGGCGAGACGCGGCGGCAGCGCAACGCCCGCTTCGACGAACCGGCGCCCGCGGTCGACATGCCAGAAGAAGCCACCCACGTGTGGGACTGGTTCTGGTTGATCTCAGGCCGGCGCCGATCCGGCCCTGAGGCGCTGTCCTACGCCGAACTCGACGCGTGGCAGCGACTGCTGCTGCGCGATGTGCTTCCCGAAGAGGTGGAGATGCTCATGGCGATGGACGACGCCTACCTGCGTGCCGTGCGCGAAGAACAAGCAGCGGCGCGCGAGCGGCCGCCGGAACCGAGCAACACCTGGAGCTGATTGATGGATATCGCCGAACTTGGCTTTAAGGTCGATTCGAGTGGCCTGGTCGAAAGCACCAGGGCGCTGGACCAGAACGCCGCCGCCGCCGACAAGGCCAGTGGATCAGCAGATCGGCTGGAGCGTTACTTCCAGTCGATGTCCCGCTCGATCGACCGCTCAGCCGTCGCGCTGGGCGACCGTTTGGGTGGAGCGCTTGAGCGGATCGGCGTCTGTACTGGCACGGTAATCACCGAGCTGCAGGCGATGAACCGCGCGCAGGCGGAGATTGTCTCGGCGTTGGCAGCCATGGAAGGCCGTCTCACCGGCGCGGCGGCTGGACTGCAGGCCTACAGTGCGGCGGGCAAGAGTGCCGCTGCCGATGCGAGTGCGTCTGCCGCGGCGTCGGAGAAGCTGGAACGGCAGCTGGCCGAGCAGGAGGCGCGCTACCGCAGCGTCGCGCAGCAGGCGATGGCCTATGCCGAAGCAGGCCGCACGACGAACCTGTCGGATCGTGCCCTGGCTGAGGCTGCGCGCGATGCGGCGGCGGGCATCGACGTGCAGGCTGCGGCGATGTCGCGCGCCGGTACCGAGCAGGAACGCATGGTGGCGCGTGCGCGTGCGCTGCAGGAGGCCGAGGCACGCACCGCCAACCAGGCACGTGCAGCAGCTGAGGCGGCGCAGGCGCAGGAGATCAACCTGAAGCGTCTGCTCGCGCAGATCGATCCCACCGTTGCCGGTTTGAACCGGCTGGCCGAGATGGAGGAGCGGTTGGAGCGTGCCGGCGACCTGGGGCTGATCAAGCCGCAGGTGATGCAGCAATACCAGGCGCAGATCGAGGCAAGCCGGCAGGCGCTGCTGAAGTCCAAGAACACCACCGAGCAGTACGGCATGACCGCGCGCCAGACGGCTGCGGCGATGCGCATGATCCCGGCGCAGATGACGGACATCGTCACCAGCGTGGTCGCCGGACAGCCGATCTGGATGGTGGCGATCCAGCAGGGTGGACAGCTGAAGGACCAGCTCGGCGGCATCGGCCCGGCTGCGAAGGCTGTGTCCTCGTATGTGCTGGGCATGGTCAATCCGATGACCGTGTCGGCTGCCGCTGCACTCGCGCTGGCGGTCGCGCTGAAGCAGAGCCAGGACGAGCTGTTCGAGTTCCAGAAGAACCTGATCCTCACCGGCCGCAATGCGGATATCAGCGGTGGCCAGTTCCGCGGCTTGGTTTCGGAGCTGGACAATCTGAAGGGCGTGACGCGAGGCGGGGCGCTTGATGCGCTGAATGCTGTCGCTGCTTCCGGCCAGTTCGCCGGCAAGCAGTTCACGATGGTGGCCGAGGCAGCCGCACGCATGGAGGCGTCCACCGGCCAGGCCACCAGCAAGACCGTCGAGGCGTTCCAGCGCATCGCACGTGATCCTGTGGATGCGTTGGTGGAGCTCAACAAGCAGGAAGGCTTTCTCAACACCGCACAGCTGCAGCGCATCATCACGTTGCAGGAAGAGGGGCGGCAGCAGGAGGCCGTGGCCGAAGCGCTGCAGCTGTACTACGAGCGATCCATCAACGTCGCGAACCAGACCGAGGCCGTCATGCCCGGGATGGCGCAAGGGTGGCGCACCATCAAGGACGAGATCAGCGGCGCCTGGGGAGCACTGGTCAATTTCAGCGGCGCGCTCACGGATGTTGGCCGGAACAGCGGGCTGCAAGATTCCTGGATCGCGAAGCTGGCCAGCACAGGTCCGCGTGCCGGCTTCGCCCTCTTGGCCGGCCTGAAGGATGAGATGGGCCGGCTGTCGGCTGAGGCGCGCAATCCATACGGACTGCCGGCGGCCGTCAACGAAGGGGCTCCCGACAACCGTAAGGCGGTCGAGGACTACAACAAGGTTTTGCACGACAGCCAAGCAGCTGAGAAGGCTGCGTCCGAGGCTCTGAACGCTCGAATGGCAGGCTTGGATCGGGCGAGCGCAAAGCAGGCGGCGCTCAACAAGATCATCGAGATCTACAACAAGCTTCCAGACAGCGACGCACGCCACTTCGACGGATCGATGCAACGGCTGATCGCGCAGTCGAATGCGCAGGTGGACAAGCAGTTCAACCAGCGTGAGGGCATCGGCAAGGCGAACACAGACGACAACGCGGCGCAGAGCTTCATCGCCAGCGTGCAGCGGCAGATCACCGCCAACCAGCAACTGGCGGAGAGCGGCGACAAGGTGTCGGCCAGTGATCGCATGGTGATCCAAGCGCGGCAATTGCTGGCCGACAAGACCAACACGATGACGGCGGCGAGCAAGCAGCTGCTACAGGCGATGATTCCGCAGCTGCAGGCGAGCGATGCGCAGGCCGAGAAGGCGAAGCAGACACAGCGTGATCTGGTGGCGCAGGCGGCTTTGACCGAGCGGCTGGCGCAGCTGGAGAAGCAACGGCAGGAGCAGTCTGATGTCGATCTGATGGGCATCGGCCGCGGCGCTGATGCCACGCAGATGCTGCAGCGGCAGTTGGACATCCAGCGGGAGTACTTGCGCGAGCGGGAGAAGCTGGAGAAGGAGCAGCGCGGGCAGAACCCGCTCAGCCAAGGCGAGTACCAGAACGAGATCGCGATGCTCGAGGCGAGCAGGGAGCGCTCGCTGGAGATCGAGCGGAGCTACCAGCAGCAGCGCATGCAGTTGCTCGGTGACTGGCGCACGGGTTTCACCCGCGTGTGGGAGGACTACGTCTTCGCCGCGCAGAACGCATCAGAGCAAGCTGGATCGCTTCTCGTGAATGGCCTTAGCGCCGGCGAAGACGCGTTCGTGCGGTTGGCGCAAACCGGGAAGCTGTCCTTCAGCAGCTTGATTGATTCGATGATCGCTGACTTGGCGCGCTACGCGTTCAAGCAGCGGGCGGTCGGTCTGATCGGTGCGTTTATGGGTGGTGGAGTTGGAGCAGCAGGATCCGCAGCCGTCACTGGCGGCACGCAGTCGATCACCAGCAGCCTGGGTGAGTCGCTGGTCGGTGGCGTCAGCTTTGGCGGTGGCCGCGCCAACGGCGGCCCAGTCGCACCGGGCTCGCTGTACGAAGTGGGCGAAGGCGGCGATCCGGAGCTGTTCCAGCAGGGTGGCCGCAGCTACTTGATTCCCGGCAACCGCGGGCAAGTGGTTCCGGCCGCGCCAATGGCTTCGGGCAGCGCAAGCTCCGCGAGCTCCGAAGCGAAGATCGAAATCAACAATTACGGAGGTGCGCAGGTGCAAGCGCGCGAGCAGCGATCAACGATGCCCGACGGGACCGAGCTGAAGAAATTCGTCATCGATATTGTCGCTGGTGACATGTCGAGCGGCGGACGCACGGCCGGCGCAACGAAGAGCCGATTTGACGTGAGGGAGCGACGCTGATGGCCACCTTCCCAGCGGGAGTGCGACTGCTCACGGGGGATCTCGGCGAAGAGCCGGATCCGTCCGTGCAGCGCACCGAGATGGAGCGCGGCCCGGCCAAGCAGGCAATCATCAACACGCGCGTCATGGTGGAGCTGCCGATCACCATGGTGTTCCTGACGGCTGAGTCGATGGTCGCGTTCGACGGCTTTTACTTCGACGAAATCGGTCGCGTGGGCTACTTCGACATGGTGCATCCGCGTACTCGCAAGCAGATCTCCGCGCGCTTCAAGGGTGGCGCCATCGGTCGGCTTCAAGCCACCAATTCGGCTTTCACCCAGGGAACGCGGCAGGCCGTCGTGGAGTACCTGCGATGAGCAACTTCCTTGAACGCCGGCAGCGCGTCACGGATCCTGATGGGCCGCTTGAGCTGCTGGAGATGACGGCACCCTCTTTCGGCGCGGTTCTGCGCATCGCCAACGACACGCAGGATTGGGTGAGCAACGGAAACACCTACGTCGGGTATCCGTTCCGCTTCACGCCGCCAGCTGACCAGGCCGGCCAAACGCCACGCGCACAGCTCGAAGTGGACAACGTGGGGCGCGGGATCACCGATGACCTGGAGCGCATGCAGCCTAACGAAATGGTGATGTGCCGTGTCCTGGTCACGGACCGTGTGCAGCCCGACGTCATCGCCCGGAGGTTCTATCTGCCGCTGACACAGGTGCGTGCTGCCGGCCCGCTGATCACCGCGCAGATCGGCGTGGACTTCTTCATGCGACAGCAGGCAGTGAAGCTCCGCGCCAATCCACACACGCTGCCGGGGATTTTCTGATGCGCATCAGCGAGGTTGAGCGTTTCCTCAACATCCCCTACGACGCCGAAACCTACGACTGCGCAGACCTGGTGGTGCAGGTGCAGCGCGAGCTGTTCGGCCGCGACGTGCAGATGCCGGCGCGGCGCCCACGTGGTGCTGTCGGGCAGGTGGCGCTCGGCGAGTTGTCCCGGGCGTACGCCGTGCCCACCGATAAGCCGGTCGACGGCGACCTGGTGCTGATGTTCGACAAGGGCCAGAGCCGGCCCGGACACGTCGGCATCTTCTTCTACCTGGCCCACGAGGGTTGGGTGCTTCACACAACCAGCGCGCTCGGCAGCAGCTGGCTGCACCGGGTGCGCGAGCTGCCGGATTACGGCGCACGGATCGAGGGGTATTACACATGGGTCTGATGACCACGCCTGCCAATAACGGCCAGTTGGTGCTGACGCCGCATCCGGTCACGCTGGATGGGCAGCGCCACATTGCGATGGACCTGCAGCCGGGCGAGCGCCTGTGCGATTTTCTGCATCGGCATGTGATCGATCTGGATCAGAGCGACTGGACCGTACACATAGGCGGTCGCGCGGTGCCGCGCCACCTGTGGGCCTATGTCTATCCGAAGGATCGTCAGGTCATTGAGGTGCGCGGCGCCGTCGGCAGGAACGCGCTGTACATCGTGGCAATGGCCGCGCTGATCTACTTCACCGGTGGCGCGGGTGCGACGTGGGCCGCAGGGCTGGGCACCACCGGTGCGGCTGTCGCGTACACCGCAGCCTTTGTGGCTGGCTCGCTCCTGATCAATAAGACACTCGGGCCGAAGGTTGAAAGTCCGACCGGCCCGAGTACCGCCGGCACGGTTTACAGCCTGGCAGCGCCGCGGAACCGTCTGCGCCCGTATGAGCCGGTGGGCCTGCTGTTTGGTCGCATGCCGATCGCCCCCGACTTCGCCAGCAAGCCCTACACGTTTTACGAGGGCGACAATCAGTACATCGGCATGGTGCTCACGCCGGGTATCGGCGTCGGCCGCGTGGGCGCGTTCACCAATGCCGGCACACCACTGTCCAGCTACGAGGGCGTGAGCGTCTACCACTCCGGCTATAGCCAGATGCCGGATGAAACCATCCCGCTTTACAGCAACGTAGACACCACCGATGGGGGCGAGCTGCCGGATACGGCCGACTTCGTCACGCGTACCACCAGCGCAGACACCGTGCGCATCCAGATCAACCTGGAATACGTGCTGGGCGGTGTGGGAACCTCGGGCAAGGCGTACAACGTCTCCGAAACAGTGCAGGTGCAATATGCGCCGGCCGGCACCGGCATCTGGGCCACGCTGGCCACGCAGACGTTCACTGGTGACAAGCTGGACGTCAGCAAGCGCGCGACGCTGTCGGCGGATGTGGCCAAGGGCCAGTACGACGTGCGCGTGCGCATCCTGGGGCAGGGCAACTACGAGGGCGATAACACCCAGCGAAACGACTTTCAGTGGTCGACGATGGGCAGTGTGCAGGCCGACACCGCGACGTACGCCGGCCTTGCGCGCAGCGGCATCCTGATGAAGGGCACGGGCCAGCTCAATGGCCAACCCGATGAGTTGGTGGCCGAGCACATCGCTGCGCCGATCCCTGTGTGGCGTAACGGCTCCTGGGTCAACGAAGAGACCAGCAACAACGGCGCCCACATCCTCAAGTACGCCCGCGGCTATTACGACCAGAACGGCAAGCTCATCGCCGGAATGGGCAAGAGTGACGAGGAGATCGACATTGAGTCGCTGCAGGGCTTCATGGGCCACTGCGAGGCAAACGGCTACACCTACGACTACTGGCTGACCGAAGAGCGCAACCACGACGAGGTGCTGCAGGCGATCGCGCTGGCGGGCATGGGGCAGGTTACCTGGGCCGGCGGTCGACTTTCTGTGGTGTGGGCCGCCGATGAGCAGCCGCTCTCGGGCGTGGTCAACATGGCGGAGATGAAGAAGGGCAGCTTCAGCGTGGACTACACGCTGGCCAGCGCTGCCGACGGCATTGAGTACAGCTACTTCGACAGCACGACCAAGAAGGTCGAAATGCTGCGTGTGCCGGCACCGGGCATCAAGGTCGAAGACATGATCAGCCCGGCGCGGCTGACCGGTGAGGGCATTGGACGTGAGGCACATGCGGCTGAGATGGCGCGTTACCACCTCGCGCAGAGCCTGTTCCAGTACAAGGACATCGGCTTCGCGCAGGATCTGCAGTACCTGTCCTATCGCCGCATGTCGATGCTGTCGATCTCCCACGACCTCACGCAGTGGGGATTCGGCGGGCGCATCGTGGCGGCAGAGCGGAGCGCGCTGCTGGGCACCGTCACGCTGACGCTGGACGAGCCAGTCCCGCCTCCAGATGCGCGCAGCGCCTTTATCGGCCTGCGCATCCCGGGCGAGGCGGTGTATCGCACCTTCCGCGTGCGCAACTTCACCGAGGCGACGGACACCATCCAGCTGATCGAAGAGTGGCCGGACGATGCGCCGCTGCCGGGTGAGGGTTATGAGGATTCGATGGTGCAGGGGGGCTGGCAGGACAACCCGGCCCATGACACGGTGTGGATCTACGACTTCAAGGCCACTCCCGGCCTTCGCGCGCGCGTGGTGGTGATCGAGCCGGAGAGTGATCTCAAAGGCGCAAGCATCAACGTGGTGCCGGAGGGCCCCGAGTTCTGGATTTACGTCAAGACCGGACAGTACATTCGGCCGGAGAATGGGTCATCGCTTGCAACCCGGTCGATCCTCAGCAACCTGGCAATCAACGAGGACCTGATCACCACCGGCGACGTCACGGCCACCGATCTGGTGGCCAGCTTCGACATCACCGGCCCGTTCGATCACGCGGTGGTGTACGCCTCGGCGTCGGACGGCAATGGCGAGCTCGTGGAAGTGGCACAGACGCGTACCCGCACGGCGCGGTGGCGCATCCCGCGCGCCGGCACCTACACGCTCAACGTGCGCCCGTTCGGCCCGGATGGGCAGATGGGCGTGGGCGCCTCGCTGATCTACACGACCATCGGCGCCGACGCACCGCCAGTGAACTACGACCTGTTCGACGTGGAGGAGATCTCCGGCGGCATCCGGCGGTACACCTGGGGCTTCTTCAACGACACCATCCAGTCGGCCAACCTGGCCGGCGCGGAGATCCGCTACGCTCAGGCCCCGGAGCAGGGCGCGCCGATGCCGGCGTGGGACGCCATGACGCCGGTCGGCGACAGCGGTTACCACACCGGTGCATTCGATTCGCCGATCCCGTCCTCGGGCAAGTGGACGTTTGCCATCCGCGCGCGCAATACCAACGGCACGCTGTCGGTGGCGGCCAAGTACGTCACGAAAACGCTGGGCAAGAACCTGGGCGAGCTGCAAGAGGAGATGCAGCAGGCGATCGACAAGACGACCGAGGAAATCCGGCAGGGCTTCCTGGAAGCGGCGGAGCGCGACAGGCAGATCGCAGAGCAGGCACTGGCTGCGGCGAACAAAGCTCGCGATGACGCCATCGCACACGCCGACGCGCTGAACGCTGCTTTGGGCGATCTGGTCAATGCGGACGAGTGGACCTCGACCGCGTCGTACCCGGAGGGCGACTTCG
Organism: Xanthomonas sp. WHRI 8393; assembly: GCF_040203315.1. Lineage (NCBI taxonomy): Bacteria > Pseudomonadati > Pseudomonadota > Gammaproteobacteria > Lysobacterales > Lysobacteraceae > Xanthomonas > Xanthomonas sp. WHRI 8393. The sequence continues at coordinate 494,161 of NZ_JBEGGL010000002.1, forward strand.
TGCGCTACGACGGGCGCCTGTATCGGGCGCGGGCGGCCAATTCCGGAGTGATGCCGGCCGACAATCCGTCGACCTGGCAGAACGTGGGCAACTACTCAAGCGCGGGTGAAGCAGTCGCCGCTGCCCTTGATATCGCCAACCAGACGGCAAACGAGCTTGAGGCGGAATCCACCCGCCTAGCAGCCGTGGTCGCGCGCCTGCCCGCCGGGAACGGACAGCTCGCAACGTCCTCATCCGTGAGCGACGAGGCGACCGCGCGGGCAAATGCGGATGGTGCGTTGGGACAGCGCACCAGCGTCGTCGAGGCGCGGATGCCGGCCGGGAATGGAGGCCTCGCCACGGCGGCAAGCGTGACGTCCGAGGCAACCGCACGCACGAACGCAGATAGCGCGCTGGGTCAGAGAATCGGCGTGGTGGAGGCGCGCATGCCGACCGGCACAGGCTCGCTGGCAACATCGGCGAGCGTGACGTCGGTCGAGACCGCAAGCGCAGACCGGGATACTGCGCTTGGTCAGCGAATTGACAGCACGAATGCCGCGATAGCGGGGAAGGCCGACACTAACGCGCTGAATGCTCTGCAATCGCAAGTGACGCAGGTTGGTAATCAAACGACCGCAAACAGCACTGCTATTACCCAAGTCTCCGCCTCCGCAAGGAACGGAGATAATTTTATCAAGACGACTGTCTTTGATTCTGGCGCGGGCACTTGGTTGAGTCCTGCCTACACAGAAGCTGTGAATACAGGCATTCCGCAAACGGCCAACACGTTCTATGGTGCCAAGCTGGTTCTTGGTCCTGGCGCCGGAACGTATGACAACTTTTGGACTGACGTCACTCCGGGCGATGTGCTGGATATTTCGGCAAACGTCTACAACACATCAGCCGCCACTGGGGTATTTGGGGTGCATGTGGTTGATGCTTCCGGCAACAACGTAACGTGGTTGACTGCGCCCGGAGTGAATTCGGTGGGCAGCTGGACAAAAGTTGCTACCAGTGTCGTTGTGCCTCCTAATGGCCGGCGTGTGCGAGGTTTTTTCAATAATCCAGGGAACAACTACGCCCTACTGACTCAGCCGAAGGTCACACGCCAGTCCGTTAGCGACTCTGTGAACGCATCCGCGACACAATCTCTGACGGCGCGAATGACCGTTAACGAAAATGGCGTTGCAAGCTACTACGCGTCTTACACCTGGGCGCTGGATGTGAATAAGAAGGTGGTCGGCATGCGATCAGTAAACGACGGTGTGCTGGGCAAGATCACCTTCTCTGCGGACGTGGTCGAAATCATCGGCGCCACACCTGGAGGTGGTCGCAACGAGTTCGTCGGCGGGAAGTTCTACGCCTATGCGCCCAACGGCCGCCGTGTGGTGGCGCTTGGCTATGGAGTGACATGACCAACGTCCTGATCATCAACGACGCTGACACCGGCGTCGTGCTGTTGCAGATCACCGATCAGCCCGACTCGGACCTGTTGACGCAGCACATGGGAGCCATTGCGATCGCCAGCGGTAGCAATGGCTCGGTGCCGGTACCGGTCACCGGAAGCGCCAACCAGTTGTACTACTGGTTCGTAGCCGACACCGGCGCAGGCAACAGCCTGCTTCCGTACTTCAGTGACGACGGCAACACCATCAGCTGGGTGTCGCCTTCTGCAACGTTGACGGCACGCGCCGGCGGCACCCTGTTTTATGGGAGGTTCTGATGGCCTATGCAATTTTCGAGGCCGGCCCCAACCGCGTTGTCATCTCTGAGACCTGGAAGAACTTGGCGCTGGCGTCGAAGCAGACGATCACACCCACAGGCAGCGGCGTGCTCAAAACCTGGAACCTGACGGTCGCCGGCACCAATCCTGCCCTCGCGTTTCTGGGGGAGAGCAATGCCGTGCTCGCCACGCGCACCCAGAGCGGGAACAGTTTCACGTTCACCGGCTTCACCACCAGCGGCAGCTTCACCGCCTACGTCTTCGACGAGCCGAACTTCGGCCGCCGGGACTACCTGGTGATCACAAACCCCGATACGGATCAGGTGCATTTCGACGCAACGCTCAAGTACATGAAGGTGCGTGCGTTGCTGCAGGGCAATGCCAACCAAGGCGGATCGATCACGCTGCCCGAAGGTCGTACCTATGCCGCGCTGGCCGGCTCTACCGGCAACATTATGCTGGCCATCGGTGGCCTGATCGGCGGCGGCCCGCAGTGGCAGGTGCAGGTGCTTTGGCGCAAGGGCGTGGTCAACATCAACGGCAACGTCGCATCTATCTCTGCCATCGATACTGCACAGGATTTGCGCACCGGCACCGACCGAAATCCGCAACCGCCCCCTGGTAATTACGGCCAGGCCTGGGTGCGCGCTCCCATCCTCGATGTTACAGGCTACTGACATGCTCATCAGCGAAAACCAAACCTTCGGCACGCAGACCAGAATCGTGTCGCCGCGCATCGAGATCCGATGGAACCCGGCCACCAACGACGGGCCGGTCGAGTTCCACCTTGAGCAGATGACCACCAAGCCGCACCCGGACGGCTGGACGCAGACGCTGGAGCGCTTCTTCCTGCGCGTGCTGTCGGTGCAGATCAGCGACCTGATCGGCCGCAGCTACGAGATCACCGCGCCCTCGACGACCCAGGCTGACCCAGCCACCGGCGTGGTCGTGGAGGTGCCGGGCGAGGCGGTCAACGAGCCTGGCGCGCATCTGTTGCTGGGCATCAAGGCGGCTACTCGCGCCGCCTACGATGCCAACGTGGTGGCGCCGGACCCGGATGCGGACCCGCTTGCGCAGCAGATCACCATCATCTGGAACCCGATCAACGACACCGGCACTGTGACGTTTCAGGTTGAGGACCGCGGCGCCGCCCTCGGCGTGCTGGCGGCGCCGATCGCCGAGCTGATCGCGCCCACCTACGCCATCCGCTATCCCGGCGCGGAGGCGACCCAGGCGCTGGAGGGCTGGAAACTCCAGGCGTTGATCAAGGCGGCAACGAACAGTGCGATCGCAGCCAGTCTGGCGCAAGCCGAGCGCGCCGCTGCCTGACCAGCTGGAGCGCTCTCTCAGCGTCCGACGGCGTCGACCTTGCGCACGCTGCTGCGGTCCTGGAACTTGATGGACCACGGTGTGACCAGATAGCCGGGACGGAACCGGTTTTCGATCGAGAAGTGGTCGGCGCGCGCATCCTTCGCGATGCCGTTCACCAGTAAATACGGCGCGGCGGTTTTCGGCACGCGGCAGTCGTCGGGATACCCATCGGTCTTGAGTGCCACGGTGTAGGGGCCGCTGCCCAGGATCTCGCCGCAAACGATCGCTCGCGTGCTGACGGATGCAGCGCGTGCGCGCGGTGCGATGCGGGTGACGAAGGCATCCAGCGTCTCGCCGGTGGCCGACGTTTCCTGGTACAGCTGGGCGGCGCGGCCGAATTGACTGGGTTCGCTGGCGGCGGCAGGGATGGCGACGCCAATAAGCGCCGCGGCGGCGGTGATCAGCAGTGCGTGCATTACGTTCTCCGAATGCGCTGCGCCGGTCACTGCCGGCGGCCCGAGGTCATCTCGGCGCAGGGCCAAGATGCATGGCCAGCACACGCAAAAAAACGTTCATTTGAGCTATGCCTGGACGCTTCGCTTGCTCAGGGAAAACCTGATGCACCTCACGATCGCGGCCTATCAATTCGATAAGATTCCACTGCCCGCTGCTCACGGAGACGGCCATGGAATGGATCAAGATCGAAGCTGGTTGTGAGATGCCTGCGGAGGAGGAGACTGTCCTAGCGCTGGATAGCCACCGTTTCTGGAGCGAAGCAGTGCACTCTGCCGCCAGGTTCTACTGGGACGAACACAACGAGATCGAAGGCGTTACCCATTGGATGAGGATCGAGCTTCCTGCATGAGAGCGGTCAGGCAAATCTGACGCCACCATGCGGCACAAGCCGATATGGGAAATCCCATATCGCTGCCAATCTTCAGTTGCCGGACCCGGGACCGCTGGTCGCTCAACCCGGGGGCGCCTGAGCAACGCTAGGCCGGCCCCTATTTCCGTGTGATCGGGGAGAAACCTATGGATCGCTTCGTAGTCGCAAACGGATAGCGACAATCACGCTAATGCCATGCAGATGCGTAATGCTGCTTATGGAGTCGGCCAGAAGCTGAACTTCTGGCCGACGCAACCCAAACAGAATTCAGCTCAGGACTCGCGACTGCGATGAATATAAATCAAAGCCAGACATAGCCCATAATTCCGTCCATCACTGTGTTCGGGCGGCCTTCGCACCTTGCATCAGTTGTATCGAAATGGTCGATCCAGTTGTTAGGCTTCAGGCCGCCACGATAGCAACGGTAAAGCGGAACTGTGCCAGGCAGCTGTGTGTTGGCGATATAGCCAGTAAAGAAAAGGTCACGCTGGCGCATTTGCCCTTCGCAGCCCGGATCTCTTGATGAAAAAGAGTCCAGGTAATTCGTCATCAGGCAAGAATATAGCTCGACAGATCCTTCAAACGGGGTGCTGGAAATGAATCCCAAAAGCCCTTGACGGGTTCCGGCGTGCTGCATGTAGTAGTCCCGCGGAAGGGGATACACCGACTTCATGTCGTCTCGAAATATCCGGCGTTCCAGTTCACGAAGCGTGACGCCTGGTGGAACAACTGCCGGCTGTGCGCGTGCTTCGGCAGCCACTGCTGGGGTCAGGCCAAGATAATCGGGTCTATCTGTTGCGGTACAGTTAGATGCAGCCAGCAACAGTCCTACAGTGGCGGTAAAAAAAAACTTCATCTTCAACTCCGTTCGTTGATTGAAGAAGACCTAGGTCTTCCGTGGGCATCTTGCCCACGCGCAATTGTACGGTGTTCGGCACCCATAGTTTCACGCGTAACCCCAGGGGCTTCGGGGTGGCAAATGCGCGACGGCAGGTCGGGCGAGCTTGTGATTGCCGGACGCGCGCAACGAGGCAGCTCACGCGAGAGGCACCTGAGCAGTGCCAAGCCGGCACCCTAGACGTAGCCTTGAAGGTCGTCGTGTGTGAGCACGCCCAGACGATGCCCCCAGGACGCGACCAGCTCAATAATCACCGTCGCCTCGGCAGGGAACGCGTACAGCAGCTCCGCTTCGAACTGGTTGAGCACTTCCAGTGGCTCGGAAGCGCACGCCAGACGCTGCTGCAGCTGTTCGAAGAGGCTGGGGGTGGTGGTGTCCATGCATGCAGTCTACGGCCACCTGTCTCACGCCCTGAGACAGCCCTGCCGATACTGCGGGCATGGACAGATCCCGACTCCGCACCCATCTGGAAAACCTTGATGCCGCAGTGCCGGCGCTGCTGAAGAGCAGCCCCGACCGTTGCCACTTCTGGCAGGCCTTTGCCGGCATGGCAGACGTCATTGAGGACGGCGCCATCACGGGCGAGGATGCCCAATTCGTCTCCCGGCGGCTCGATGAGATCTTGGCCTGGCATGGCCTCCAAGATCCCGACCGCGACTGTGAGAGGCGGCCATGTGTTACTCCGCGCTGATCCGAGCCGAGTTCAAAGAGTTCCAGCGGGCATTTGGCGCCGTGATGGACATCGATACATACGTGAAAACCTTCTGGTGGGGCGATGGCGCCCAGGCGCGCCGGATCAAGGCGCCGCGCGCGATGGTGCGTGAGCTGCTGGAGATCGGCCCGCCCGAGCTGCAGGAGAACCTGCGCGCGGCGGATGCGGCAGAGGCTGACACGCTCACCCGTGAGATCTTCGACCAGAAGCGCCGTGTCGGCGAAGCCGAGCGGGCGCTGCAGGTCAGGGAGACGAAGAAGGCACGCGAGGACGTGCGCATCGGCACGAACAAGATCCAGCAGGCCCAGCGGCGCCTCGATACGCTCAAGGGCACGCGCGGCCAGGACGACAGCCGGATATTCCCGGGCGTCTACTGCCCGGTGCTGGTGGTGGAGAACGGCCAGCGTGTCGTCAAGCCGATGCGCTACCAGTGCCGTCCGGCCGGCACGCCGTCGGTCTACGACCGGAAATTCCCCGGCACCTACAACGCCCGCCGGGACAACCTGCAAGGGTTCTGGCGCCGGCAGTTCGGCTACACCCACGGGCTGATGGTGGCCGACCGATTCTACGAGAACGTCGAAGGCCCAGACGGGCAGAACCAGCGCATCGAGTTCGTGCCGCGCACCGGCGAGCCGATGCTGGTGGCGTGCCTTTGGTCGCACTGGCGCGATCCTGCAGGCGTCGAACCCGACCTGCTGTCGTTCGCCGCGATCACCGATGAGCCAGAACCCGAGGTCGCCGCCGCTGGCCACGACCGCACGATCATCAACATCAAGCCCGAGCACGTCGACGCCTGGCTCAATCCGGATCCCCGCAACCTGGATGCGCTGCACGCCATCTTCGACGACAAGCGGCACCCGTTCTACGAGCACCGGCTAGCAGCGTGACCAGCAGCAGCCACAACCAGGATAGATAGCCATGCCATCCCGATCTGCGCACCGCGCTGCGCTTCAGCGATCTAAGGAGCCGAGCGTCATTGCTCCCGAAGGTGTGACGCTGCCGCCTCTCCCTCCCAACATGACCTGGCACAACCCCGTCATCGGCGGGGACGTCGATCGAGGTGAATGGTGCCTTTTGCGTGTCGGTCCAGGAGGGGCTGATGTCCTGGCAAGGGTTCGGCGTAATGGGGAAGCTGAGGCAGCTGTGTGGCTGACGATCGCCGGAAGCCCAGTAATACCGCCGCCTGTGACGCTGCCAATCGCTCAGGCCTTCGAAGTGGCGGCCGAGTTCGCGCGCAACTCGTCCAGGTAATCGGCCCATCGCTGCATCATTCGCACGCGCTCCGCGAGGTGTGTCGTGCGGTTGTAAGCCCGGCCGTTGGGATCCTTCACTGCATGCGCCAGCTGGTGCTCAATGATGTCCGGCCGAAATCCCAGGACCTCGTCGAGGATCGTGCGGGCTGTGGCGCGGAAGCCGTGGCCGGTCACCGTGCCTACCTCGTAGCCCATGCGGCGCAGCGCCGCGTTCACCGCGTTATCCGACATCGGCCGCAGCTTCGTCCTGGTGCTGGGGAAGAGGTAGCGGCCGGCACCGGTGAGCCTCTGCAGGTCTGCCAGAACAGTCAGCGCCTGGCGCGAGAGCGGGACAACATGGGGCTGGCGCATCTTCATCTTGTCGGCGGGGATGTTCCACCTGGCGGCCTCGATATCGAGCTCTGACCACTCGGCCTGCCGCAGCTCACCCGGGCGCACGAATAGCAGGGGTGCCAGCACAAGAGCGCAGCGCGTGACGTGGCTGCCCTTGTAGCCGTCCATGGCGCGCAGCAGCGGCCCCAGCTCGTCCGGATCGGTCACCGCCGGAAGGTGGCGTTCGGGCGTTGGCTTCAGCGCGCCGCGCAGATCCGCCACTGGGTTGCGGCTGGCACGCCCGGTGGCGATGGCGTATCGCATGACCTGGCCGCAGTTCTGCATGATCCGATGCGCCGACTCGAAGGCGCCGCGCTTCTCGATGCGTCTGGCCACGGCCAGGAATTCGGGCGCTTCCAGTTCCGCCGCCGGCCGCGCGCCGATGTAGGGGAACACGTCGTTCGTGAACCACCCGACGACTTTCACGCGGTACCCATCCACCCAGTTGCGCTTCTCCAGCCACTCGTTGGCGATCACCTCGAAAGTGTTGGCGCCGAGGATTGCACGCGCAGCCGTTGCTGCTTTCCGGTGCTCGCCCGGATCGATACCCTGAGCCACCAACTGGCGTGCTTCGTCCCGCCGCTGCCTGGCCAGTGCTAGCGGCACCTCTGGGTAGACGCCAAGGGCCAGCCGCTTTTCCTTGCCACCGAATCGATACTTCAGGCGGAACCAGCGCCCCCCCTTGGGCGAGAGCTCCAAGTACAACCCGTCGCTGTCGTACAAGCGCTGGGTCTTCGCGGTAGGTTTGGCGCGGCGTATTGCGAGATCGGTCAGTGGGGGCATCTGTTCGGCAGTTGGGGGCAAGTGCCCCAAAATATGCCCCCAGAGTCTCCGATCCTGCGACGTTCACGTGCGCACCGCAGTGCACATAAAAAAGGCCGAGAACCCTTGATTTACGGGGGTTCCCGGCCTTCTTCGGATCTTCAAGATCCGCTCATTGGTGGAGGTGGGCGGAGCCTGAAGACACCCTTTCGCAAGCCATTGACCCTAAAGCATTTCGGGTCTTGCAGCTGAGCCTGCTTTGATACCTCGAATGATACCTAAAGTCCTGAGCTGAGTGAGTGGGGAGTGGCGCTGCTGATCGGGTGCAGCAAGCCAGCCGGCTGCACCGCTTGGTCGGTAGCCCCTTCTAATCGGACTAGGGCGAGCACCAGAAGGTCAAAACCGAAACGAGTCTACACACGGTGCCGCTGCATCCGGATCTGCTGGCACTAGGGTTTTGGGACTGGGTGGAAGGCCGAAAGACTGCTGGTCACAAGCGCTTGTTTCCCAGGCCAGAGCAGACGCATATTGATGGACCCTTGATACGAGATGTCGCGCCACCGTGCACTGGTCACCCGAACGAGTGGGCTCGCCTGCGTTAGTATTGGTGCAGGGAGCCTTAGCGGCCTTGGCTGGCAAAGGGTATGTCCAAAAGAGGGCAAGGAAAGCTAGGCGTGACAACTATTTCTGTCGAATACGTAGATATGTCGTCCGGGGATATCCTGGGGCGAGAAGATTATTCAGAAATCCTTGGGGTGACTATTCCTCATATTACTGGGAAAGTCACCATTTGCTGCAAGGCTTTCTCAGGGCAGCAGACAACGCGCTGGCAAGTCATGTCCATCGAACCTTGTGTAGGGGCTTCACCTACAGTCGTGCGTATTATCCTTCAGCGACACAATGCAGCAGTCAGGAATTTGGCGGAGACGGTCGCTAAAGTCGGCGTGAAGCTCAAGGAGTTAATGCACCCAGGAAAGTTAGTTGAAGTGGAGTATGGCCATATTCCCCAAGTCGTTGGGGTGGATGGTTTATTCGCCGGCAACACATCATTCTTCGATATGCACTTGCGAGGAGAGATGCACAAGCGACGCTTAGCTGTGGTTTTGAGTATTGGTAACGGAACTCTACAAGTAGCTCCGGTTACGTCCAAGGCAGGATATCCCGCAGACCCCACGCGAGTGCCCATTAGTCGGGACACTTTGGCAAGCTTGCCGTTTTACGCCAATAGCGGGTTAGAGAGCTGGGTGCTATGTGGGATGGTCACCAGTGTTGCATTCGCTCGCGTTTTGCCTCCCAGTTATGCTGGTCACAGAGGCGAGTCTCGGGACCACAGCTACCCGGCACGCGTCTCCTCGGCTGAGCGGCGTGAAATCATGTTGGGCGTGTCTCACTCTGTCGGAATGAGGCCAGAGAAGCCTCATAGAGGTGAAGTAAAGCGTGAGAAAAAGCTTGAGGGTAAAATCGCCGCTCTGGAACGGGAGCTTGAGTTGGTTCGCGAGGTGGCCCGAGGATGGGAAGAGGCGGTTAAACTCTCGCTGGATCAAGAGGTTGAGGAGCTTCGTAAGCTCAATGCTGAATAGCCTGTCCCATGTGCTTGACAGTGCGTTACGCGACCGTTATAGTCCTGTCACTTGGTGGAGGACGCGGTGCAGTGACGGCCTTCATGACGGCGTTAAATCGCCCACTGCGATGTGAAATTTAACAAAAAACCGCCTTAGGGCGGTTTTTTGTTAAATTTCACATGGAGTGTCGAATCTCCCAGGCTGGTCTTCTGGTGCTGCTGAGCAAGGCCTTTTACAGCCGCGTGCGTAAACAGCGGCGTGCGTAAATGGAGAAATGACCGACTTTGCGTATCCCTCAGCGCTTGGGCACCAAGGACACATCAGTCCACGACGCGGGACCGATGGTCGCTCACCTCACGAGACGCCTTGAACAGCGTCGTGCCGGCACACAGGCAGCCTCTGTCGTGGGAGTGCCTCCATTGGTGCTGGCTGCGTGGCTGTCTGGTGTAGCCAGGACAAGGTGATGCATCAAACCTTCACCTGTATCACTTCCTTACTTTACTGGGACTGGCATGTGTCTCAGCCGATGCGACAGGGGTGCTGATACTCATTGCAATGGACAGAGCTGAGTTGCGCATCCACCTTGATCACCTGGACGACGCAGTGCCCACGTTGAGGGCGTCGAGCTCCGACCGTTGACACTTCTTGCGAGCGTTCCCGGGCATGGCGCAGGTCGTTGAGGCAAAGGCTCTCACTGCTCAAGATGCTGAATTCGTCAGATGGCGTCTTGACGAATTCCTGGCTTGGCATGGGCTCACCAGCACTGACGAACCAAGCTAAAAGCGCAAATGACCAGGGCGCTGCACGTTAAACACGCTTGGCTAACGGCCACCCTTAAACGTGAAGCTGAAACGTGCGGTGGATGAAATAGCGGTGTCCCCGCTGATGGGCAGGGTATGGCGTCCACCAGCGTTAACATGCCATCGCCGACAGGCACCGGAACGCCAAGCGTGAGATCAATCTGCTTGGACCAGCCGCCGCCCATCACGGCCGCCCTGACGATCAACCGCCCGGCATGAATGCATTGAACATCGATCGGGCAACGGCTGTCTTCAATCACTTGGTCGGGACGCACCTTGGGACCGTCGACCGCTGCAATCTCGCTCAGACGCACGGGCCCTTCGATAGGCTTGATCTTGGCGGGGGCGGCCGCTGTGCATCCCGTAAGCGAGATGACCACCAGTGCTGCAAGCATTTGCACTCGCATTCAAGAAGCCAGGGTAGCTTTTCGTTGTTTGATTGGCATGGTTGGGGTCGGCTCTGAAGGTGGTCCGAATGTCCCATAACTCTGCGATGCACGGCTGAGATGCGCGCCATGGGCTATCGAATTTGACCGCTGTGAGCATAAGCACTCTCGGTGAGCGAACGCTAGCGACAGCAAGCAAGCAAGCAATCGAGCAAGCAAGCAGCCGGCAAAGTGCGCGAGGATTAGGAACAAAAGTTGCGCGCACACAGGACTCGGATCTCCTTGGCTTTTCGATCGCCGGCAGGGGAGTCGCCCATCAATGCTATCCACCAGCGCTGGGCCTCTGAAAGGGACCTTAGCTTCGCTGTCCCGACCGCAAGGGCAGGCCTCCTTCTCGACGCTGGCGCTTTGTTGCGGCCCTTCGCTGTGCGCCGTGCACGGTGCTCACTCCCGGGTGCGGTAGGGCCGGACGCTTCGCCTGTCGGGTCCCACGAGGCGCACAACGCGCTGGTGGAGAAGAACCGATGAAGCGCACCAGAGACATCAAAGCCCAATACCAAATTCAGATGGACGAAAAGGGCATCTTGCTCGCAGCAGCCACCATCCTGGAACAACGCCTTCATCGGCAAGGTCGCATTGACAGCCCGGACCAAGCCGGCGACTACCTGATTGCCCGCTGCGCTCACCTGCCGCACGAAGTCTTCGGGGTCGTCTTCCTGGACATCAAGCATCAGATCTTGGCAACCGAACATCTCTTCTTCGGCACCATCGACGGCTGCGACGTGCACCCTCGGGTGGTCGCCAAGCGCGCCCTGGGCTTGAACGCCGCTGCCGTGATCCTTTTCCACAACCACCCGAGCGGCAATCCGGAGCCAAGTGAGGCCGACCGCAAGGTCACCGAGCGCCTGCAGCAGGCTCTGGGCCTTCTCGACATCCGGGTGCTGGACCACTTGGTGATCGGCGGGCGTCAGCACACCAGCCTTGCAGCAAGAGGGTGGGCGTAGCGCCCCTCTTTCATCGGTTGTTGGCATAGGACCACCAGTGCACCTGCTCTTGCAAGAGACATCACGCTGCGCTTGAGGCCGGTCGTCAGGCTTCTTTTGCTGCTTACGCCATTACGGCAAGATTCAAATGAGAAATCAAAGGAGGCGACTGCTGATGCGCCAGGATGCGATCCAACTGTTTCAATGCTTGGAGAAGCACGATGTCTGAGCCGGTTGAGAAGCTCTTTGATGGGTCTGACGCACTGTTGCAGGCATTGACATCGATCACCAAGCTTCCGGGCTTCCATCAAAGTGATCGACTGCAAGTCTGTCGCGCCCTTTGCCTGCTTTCCATTGAGCATGCCGTTGCGAGTCGCTGTCTTCTTGCGGTTCGTGCGGGACCATCGACGGTCATCATCCACCGTGCGCAGTTCGAAGCGCTGGTGAGAGCCGTCTGGGTCCTTTACTGTGCAAGCGATGATGAGGTGGCCTGCTTGAAGGAAGAGCTGACACCGACAAGTGAATCATTAGCTGCTCGCTTGCCGATGCTCTCCAAGATGCTCCAAGCTCTGGAAACAGTGAAGCAGGCAACCGAGCCGCTACGGGCGTTTTTGGAGTTCAAGAAATACTCTTGGGCGGCACTCAACTCGTTTGTCCACGCGGGTGCACATGCACTTCATCGGTTACGAACGGGCTTCCCGCTTGAACTCGTGGAACTAATCGTCAAACAAAGTAACGCGCTCGTAGTGATGGCTCACATGCAACTCGCGATCATAACTGGTAGTCAAGACGCGGTGCGCTGGGTCGCCAAGACGGCGGATGGCTTTTCCGATGTGCTTCCTCTGCGAACACGTTAGGCTATGCTCAATAGCATCGGTCGCGGACTTTAAGGCTGGCGAGTGGCAAAGCTTACGATGCAAAGTTCTCGCATTAAGGCCTGAACAAGTGAGGGGGGCGGATGACGAATATCAGCAAGGCGGAAAGCTTCGATGACGGATTTCTCCGCGCAGCACTTGAAGTCATCGCCAAGCGCGATGAGCGTAAAGTCACCATCGACAGCCAGGACTTCGATGGCCTGAAACAGCGACTTGATCGCTCACCGAGCACGACGCGCTTCACGCAGCCGATGGCCGAGTTCTACCTCGGTATCCCGAGACGACAGTTCGACAAGCTCAAACGAGAGCAGGGCAATCCCTTTGCAGCCAGCAAAAGCTCGCCACGATTCATCACCAAAGCCGAGCTTTTGACGTGGTATGCCAAAATCACGAAAGCACGCGAAAAGATCCAAGAGCCTATCTCGGGCAAGTTTGGCAGAACGGGGAAGGGCATTCCCTTCATTGTGATCCGCGAGTCCTCAGAAAAAATCAAGAGCGTGATCTCGCATGCGGGCATCACGGACCTTGATATGAGTGCGATTGAAGAAGCCTTCCGCGATGGGGCAACGGTGGTGGCTCTGACCATTGATCAAGCCTTAGCGCTACCTTGGCAGTCAAATGGCGAGAAGCAACTTTGGCGGAAGGCTTACAGAACCCACCTGATGGCGGTTCATGCAGCCCAGATGGCCTTGCTGGATCGCCAGGAGTTAGACGAAGACACGAAGCCCGTGTAGCGTGACCACCCACCCTACGTAACGGCTGCCTGGCGCATCTTATCGTCAGGATTGTAGGCAACGGATGAATGGTTGTTCAGCGACCCGGGACGACCTCGTCCTTTAGCTATCCGGGCCTGATGCATAGATTGCGTTCCGAAGCTTGGTGGGTTACCAGGCACGGAGAGCAGCATGAAATACACCATCGAGATTAATGCGTATGCCCAAATCGTCCACTGGGCAACGATTGAGGCGAGCTCGCCAGAGGAAGCACTTTCCAAATGCGATATCGACGCGATCGCTTACAGCGACTTTGATTTCGACCAATGGCACAGCGCGCCTGAGATCCTTCGCATCGAAGATGAAACCGGCTCGCTCATTGCGTGCGACTACGAGGATGATGTTCCTGACATCAATGATCTGTAAGTCCCGTTGGGCTTATCCAATCGACTGACGCCATCACGCTGTGATCTTGACGAAAGACGTGATGGCGTTAAGTTGAAGGGGGAGGAGAGAAAATGGACCAGGCACTTAAAAGAAAGATTAGACAGGCTGTGAAGCAGGGGAGTGAGACGTATGTGACGTCGCTTTGTCAGGCTCAAAGTGATAGCGATGCTGCGGCACGCTACGCCATTGAGGTAGTGATCAAGAGCGGCAAAGAAAGCTTGATTGATCAACTGGTGCCACTGTTGTCGAAGTCGTTTTCGGTCTATCCGCTTGATGTCGCTGCCAAGGCGGGTTCAGCGCGGGCAGTTGAGCAGCTCATGGCGTTTTGCGACGCAGAAGATGACGAGGCATTGGTGCTTGCTGCTAGGCGCGGGCACACGGAGTGCGTCAAACGACTGCTCAAAGAGTGCAGTCCTCTGCAACACGACTCACTTGCGCTGTATGAGGCTGCGCGCCATGGTCATGCAGATGTCGTCTTTCAATTGGTCCTGTTCTCAGATGCCAAAGCGCAGGACAGCCGGGCGCTGATCGCCGCTTGTCGAGAAGGCCACTTGGAAGTGGTCAAGCATCTGTTGCCTTATTCATCCAAGATCCAATGTGCGCAGCACGGCTTGGCAGCGGCAGCCGAGAACAACCATGTCGAGGTCGTTGAGTTCTTGATAGAAGCTGGTCTTCCGGATCCGGAAGATACCTTTTCGTTGGGTCTCAATGCTGCCGCCTCTAAGGGACATGCAACTTTGGTGGGGCGTCTGCTTTGGGCGATCGTCAAAACAGGCCACGCGCCTCGCGACTTTGGCGAGAAAGCACTGTTCGCTGCAGCAACGAAGGGCGATGCAGGAATGGTCAAGTCGATCTTGGAGTTCGCCCACAAGACCGCTTATCCGGAGGCAGGCTTGTTTGCTGCACTCCAAAATGGCCATGATGAAGTGGCGGATGTTCTGGTTCGCCGAGTGAACTTAGATCACGTGCGGGACCTGATCACAGACGAAGCGATTGAGGCGAAGCTTGATGAGGCGATTGCCAGAGTTGATACGGCCAAGCAGCGCAGGGAGCTTCAATCCAACGAGCGCAAAAGGGTGGCGCAGAGTGATACGGCAGGGCCGGTGATGATGAACTCATCTCGTAGCGTGCGCTTGTAAGCAGATGTTGCCGAGATAAGACCAGATGTTGCCAGCATCCTGACACCTATGCTTCTAAGGACCTACTCTTCGTATTTCCCAATCGCCACGCGATAGCGTTCGGACCTGATGGAGATCGATGTCGTAGATGGCGATCAGGTCAGAACTGCTGGCAATGATGTGGCCTCGGATCTTTCGCTCACCCTTTTCCCAGAGTTCTGAATCGCCTCGCGATACCGGACCAAGGAGTCGACCCTTTTCTGTGTTTGCGTCATCTTTACCAGCATGCTCGCCAAGCAAACCCGGCAGGGTCGCCACCAACAGGCCGACGAGAAATAGTGTCAGTGAGAGATAAACCCCCGAGGCAGCAATGCCGGCCGATGAGGAAATATGCTTGATCCATGGACGTCGCAAGAAAAATTCTTTAATTCGACCTTCGCCAACTGGTCGAGTGGGCAGCCGGTAGATCAAAACTGCGATCCACACAAAAACAAAGGCTGTTGCTACGGAAAACCAGGGGAACGAGCGAAACATTCCAAGCCCTTGCAGCACGATGGCATAGTAACCGCGAACAACCTTCCAGTCGGCCGATTGGGGAAATAGGTCGGCTTGAACGCCCCAGGCTTTGAGATAGCTTGTGTAGGCGACATGCCCACAGCCATGAAGCACGATCCCAGCCAGTGTTGTCACGGCAGCCAGACTACCGACGAAGCGGGTGATGGACCACGACCTCTTGGAAGATGCAGTGTTCGCGTCTTCTGGTGACGGGGTGGAACGCTTCGATCGGACAATTTCGATATGGCGCATAGTTTTCGTAGATCAACTTCGAGATGGGAAGGAGCTGCGTAGCCAACCCATCGCCTCATCAAGGTCTAGGTTAGAGCTGGCATAAGACACTTGAAGCAAGTGGGGCGAAAGCAAACTGTCCCACTTTTGGCTGGCCAGATTTTTCGCACCTGCCAATAGCACTTCAATGGACGGGGTTGGTGTAGCGGCAATCGCTCTGAGCGCTGTCTGGATGTTCTCAAGGGCATTCGGACCCCGCGTGATCTCGACCCCCAGGCGGCTACCCTGTGCCTTGAAGTTCCTAGCATTGAGTAAGCAAGCGATTGCATCGTTGGCCGCATCGCCCAGCCAAGTGAGAAGCAGGATGTCGCTTCCCCGATCCAGGAAAAGCTGGTCATCCAAGCCATGGTGCTGGTAGCTGGTCCGTCCTTCGTCGATGAAGCGCTGCGCACACGCATCCACAAAAGTCGGCGTCAGTGTTCCCTGATAGATCGCTCGCATGGTTTGACGCACTTTGGTATGCACGCGTCCGCCGCCGCCGCTGAACATCGGTGGCGCGCCACTCTTGGTGGCAGACACATAGATCGTCCTCTGGCCTTCGTCGATTTGCTCGACCAGCCAGGTGCGCCCACCAAACAAGATACGCTGGCCGGTTGTGAGCATCTGGGAAATGGGCAGGGTGCCAAGCGGTTTGCCAGCAGCGACAATCCGGAATTCTTCGTCGACCGTGAACGCTGCATAGAACGAGTAGTGGTTGACGATCCGGTCACCGGCAGGTCCGTGCAACAAGAGCCCAGATCCATCTTGGATCAAGATGTCTCTCTGACTCAAATGGCGCAGCAGCTCGACAAATGCATCACGAGACACTTGATTGAAAGGGGCATTGGGGGCACATAGCAACTGAAACGCCTGGGCTGCGGTCAAGCCGCCATACTGCGCAATGGTGGAAAGAAGCTGCTGGATGAAGGTGGAAAGATGCGCACCTTTGACCACAGGCGGCTCATACCATTTTTCGGTAAGCAGCATGACCACGGCCAAAGTCTGAAACGTATCGAGCCTCAGGCGTGTTCGAAGATCCGCCTGCGAGTCAATGGCATCTTCAATCACATAGCCGCGCAAGATCGCAGCTTCACCTTTGCGTCTTCCGGATCTGCCCATGCGTTGACGAAGACTGGCAATGGTAGGGGGCGTGCCAATCTGGGCAACGCTCTTGACCGCTCCGATATCGATGCCGAGTTCCAATGTGTTGGTGCAGACGGCAGTCGCTGGCTGATCCTTTTGTTTGAGCGCAGCCTCAGTGTCGTAGCGAATTTCTTTGGAAAGACTGCCATGGTGCGGCCAGAACTCGCGCGCCACACCACTTTTTTCGCAAAGCTCATTGAGCAGGTGGGTATAGCGCTCGACCTCACGGCGGCTGTTGGGAAAGACCAGATTGTTGCTGCCGCGAAGGGTTTTGAACAAATGCTCGGCCACAGCCAATGGTGCTAACTCTTGCTTCTCCTTCTTGTCATCAGCTTCGCCCTTCTGAGGCACAGGTTCTTCAAAGCCCTTGATGATAAGGAGAAGTTCTGACGCATCGGAAGGGGCGTCGACAATCGCGGCGGTCCCCGCTGGACGCAAAAAGCGCGCCGCCGCCTGCATATCACCCAGTGTTGCCGATAGCCCAATGCGAGGCACTTTGCGACCAACGACGGTATCGATCCTGTGCAGCAAGGATTGAAGCTGTTTGCCTCGCTCGCTGCCGATGAAGGCATGCAGCTCATCGATCACAAAGTAAGCCAGGTGCTTGAAGATGCCGGCAATCGAGGTGCCTCGGTTGCACAGCATTGCTTCTAACGACTCTGGCGTGATTAGAACGACGCCATGTGGTTTCTTGAAGAAGCGCTGTTTGCTTGTGCTGCTAATGTCGCCATGCCACGGCCACACAGGGATGTCGAGGTCTTCGCACAATCGCTCCAATCGCCCAAACTGATCATTGATCAAGGCCTTCAAGGGGCTGATGTAAACGATCAAGCCTACTGGGGTCTGCTGTTCAAGATAGGTCAGCGCCGGCAGGAAAGCAGCTTCCGTCTTGCCCGAGGCGGTGCTGGCGGCAACGATCACATCTTGATCGGCAGGCAGGATCAGTGGGATGGCCATTTCCTGCACATCCCGCAAGGCTTCCCATTGCTCCGCCCACAAGTAGCGCTGGATGCCTGGCGAAAGAAGAGAGAACGCGCTTGACTGGCTCATCGATCAGAGCTTGAACGAAGCCAGTTCGTCATCCGCTTGGACCGTTAGGTCTTCGTC
Organism: Xanthomonas sp. WHRI 8393; assembly: GCF_040203315.1. Lineage (NCBI taxonomy): Bacteria > Pseudomonadati > Pseudomonadota > Gammaproteobacteria > Lysobacterales > Lysobacteraceae > Xanthomonas > Xanthomonas sp. WHRI 8393. Next base: position 512,016 of record NZ_JBEGGL010000002.1, read on the forward strand.
GCCGCCATGGTCTTCCTTGACTTCAATCTCTCCGATCAAGGTTTGCCAAGCCGTGCCGGGATTTTGCTCCAAGACTGCCAAGAGATTGATGAACGCGGTAATCGTGGTGCGAGGCGTGCGGAAGAAGCTGTCACCAATCCGATTGGCGCAGTGTTCCATGAATTGCTGAATCGCTTCGTCAGGCAGCAGATATTTTTCCACATCACCGCTTGCGTAGACGTGGCGGATCTTGGTCAAAAGCACATAGAAGTCTTCCGCAGTGAGGCTCGAAAGGCGCACGACAGGCCCAGAGAAGTCGACCAGCCCTTCTTTGGCAAAGGTGTTTTGGGCCAAGCGGCTTTGGAGGGCTTGGTAGCTGTAAACGCCGCGACGGGGATCCATCAAGAATTCCGGCGTGCCACCCAGCACGAAGCCAAGACCGACCGCCGTTCCTTGGAAAGAGTCATTGAGCATGCGCAAGATCTGCTCGTAGTTCGAGTTGCGCGCCTGGGCGTTGGCAAGCTTGTAGAGATTAACGAGCTCGTCCAGGCAAACCAAAAGCCCGCTAAAGCCGGCCAGTCGCACGAAGCGTCCCATCAGTTTGAGCTGATCGTAGACCGAGGCATCATCAACAATCGAGCGCACACCAAGCGCAGCTTTGGCGTCGGTCTTGGTGGAGAACTCGCCACGCAACCAGCGAATGGCATCGGATTTCAGTTGCTCATTGCCTTGTTCAAAGCCCTTGCAATAAGCCGCAATGACATCGGCAAAGTCATAGCCATTAACGAGTTCCGTCAGCTGTTCAAGCTTGGCGCGGATGACTTGCTCGGTGGGAACATCCTTTGCTTTGGCTTCGGTCTTGGCGGTTGCGATGAATTTCTCAACGACTCCTGGCAGCGCGCCACCGTCAGGCTTGGTGCGCGTGGCCAAGTTGCGCATCAGCTCTGCATAAAGCGAACGGGCTTGGCCACCGGAGGCATGCAAACGCCGATCGGGATTGAGGTCAGCGCTTGCCACGACGAGCTTGCGCTCCATCGCGATGGCGCGCACCAGGTTGAGGAAGAAGGTCTTGCCAGCACCGTATTCACCAACGACCAGTCGGAACGAGGAGCCGCCATCGGCCAAGCGATCAATGTCGCTGACCAGCGTTTCAACTTCGCGAATGCGCCCGACCTGGATCAGGTGCTGACCAGCACGAGGCACGACACCTGCACGCAATGACTGAATGACCGCATCACGATCCTTGGCACGAATAGGGTTGCTCATTGCTCTATTTTCCCGATGAACTCTGGGTTGATCTCCACCGGATCGTCTCCTTCAGAGAATGGGATGTCATAAGCATCAAACGATGCATCATTGATGTGTTCAAGTGCGCCATCGAGCATCAGCTCCAGATCTGAAGCGCCATCTTCCAGTTCGGAGCGCGTCCAATTGGGTCGAGAGAGCATGAGGCGCAGCAGTGCGCTGTGTGCTTCATCCAAGCCCAACAGGCCGGGAGTAGCAGCAGGTTCTTGACTGGGGAGTATTGGTGCTTGGGGCTCGATGACGGGTTCGGCGACATCCTCTGTAAAGATGCCCGCCAAGAGGGCAGAGACCTTGGCGGTATCATGTTGGAGTTCGGCAATACGTTTGGGGTCCAGGCGAAACTGCTTGGCTGGCTCTACCTTGGTGGTGCTTCTTCCCGCGCTCACGGCATGGACGTCACTAAAGACACGCTTGGTCTCCACGCCGAGCGTCTTGTAGACCTTCTCCAAGAAGCGCATTTCGTCTGGCGAGACGGTGCCGTCACTTTGCGCAAGGCTTGCCATGGAGGCGGCGATCACTTCCTTGGTGGTTTGATCCAACGGATCAAGCTTTTTCTTGAGCGAGGTTAGGGTGATGGGCGCTTGGCTCAGCCAGACAAGATGCGCACGAAGACGCTTGTGGTCGGCGGGACTGAGGTGACTCCATGCATCAATCTCTCGGCCAAGATGGTCAATTTCGTGTGCACTGAAATCGCCATCGGCCTGTGCAACCGTGGAAGCAAGTTGCAAGGTCAACAGGGCGATTTGATACGCGCTGCTTTGGGCTTGATGGGTTTGGCCGGGCAACAACGCGAAGAGGACCACAGGATCAGTATCGCCAGGCGCCCGCGCGCCTTCGAGCACGTTAGGCTCCATGCCGATGTGAGCCGCTTCGAGCGTCCTGGCAAGATCTCGGATCTTTTCTCGGTTGAGCGACGCTCCACCATTGCCAAAGCGATCGGCAAGCTGAGTCAGGGGCAGGGTGATCGCACGATCTTGAACCTCGTCCACCAGCAATTGGAGCGCTGCTTTGCGCGGTGCCGGCCAAATGCTGGTTGGCAGGTGTAGCAAGCCATCCAGCGTATTCCGAGCCTCGGGGTTCTTGTTGATAAGGCGACTCAGCGGGCCGAGTTCATCCGTGCATTGCTGGACGATTTCGTTGAGTTTCTTGATGGGCGCGGTGAGCGCGGTGACATCAGGTGTTTCGCCAAAGGTCTTGGGTTTGAAGCTGCTGCCATAAAAGGCAGGGGAAAATGTTTGTCTCGAAAATTTCAGCTTGGTGCGGTTCTTGGGCAGGACCAACCCTGCATCAAAAAGCTCCCGGTAGCGCTCAACGAAGAGCTGATCGAATTCCTCTGCGCAGCGCGTTGTGGCAGTTCTGAGGGGGATTTCGGGGCTCAGGCGTGCCCATGCGAGGGCCAGTTGTGCTGGAATCGGGGCACGATCCAAGGAGCATTGACCCAACGCTAGGCGTAGGTAGAAGGGAAGTTCATGGGTGCGCTGAAAGCGGGGGAGCGGCTTGGTGTAAAGCTTTTCTCCAACGTCATCGAGTTCCATCCAGTCGAGCAAACTGTTGATCTGGAATCGGATAACGGTGTAGATCTTGCCGTAGGCGGCTTCTAGATGCCGCAGTGCTGCTTTGATGGCTGGCCAACCCTGCTTTGACTCTGGCTCATCGACCCCATCGATCAAGACCCGCCGTTCAATGCCATACAAGAACAACATCACGTATCGGTAGTTGCATTCGGGATCGGATCGATCAGAAGCGAGCCAATTGATGTAGGCGCGGCGCTCGGTTGCAGATAGGTCAGCGTAGTCTTCCTGGTAGCCGACTGGCTCGCGGTAGTTGCCAGTCGGTGCAACGGCGAGAACGCCATTGACCAAGCTGGGTTCAGTCCCTCCCCTTGGTGTGGCGAGCCTGACCCCAGAGTAGAACAGTCCGCCTGAGATTTTTACCCCACGAATTTCGATGATCTCGCCTGGCTGCACCCAGCGTGTTTTCTCCCAACCCTCAGGAGGCTTGGGCACAGAGAATTCTTTGGCGGGTGCACTGCCGGCGATGCTGGTGCGATGAAGCTCGTCCATGGTCCTGGGTGCTTCTGTGCGGGAGGCCTCAGGCAACGGTGGTGGGGTCGATGGCCCATGTGCCTCGCGCTGCAGAGCAGGAGCAGGAGTAGGCGGCACAGTAGGTGTCAGAGTCTGGATCGCCTCAATTCTTTCTGCAGATGGGCTTGGCTGGCTTGCGATCGGTGCGATCGCGCCCTGATCTTCAAGATTGGCGTCGGCAAAAGCTTGAGCTGGCCCAGGCATGGATGCTTTAGCGGCGACCGCACGCATGGCGTCGAGAAGATTGCTCTTCGGTTGCTGCGGCGATGACGTGGTTTCCGTAGGTGCAGAGGCGATGTTGTGGACGTCAGGTGTTGCGGTTACTCCCAGATCGCTTGGACTAGGCAAGGCAGTGGAGCGCGGGCGGCTCGGGGTGGGCACGATAATGCGCGGAGCGTCTAATGCGGCGTTAATGGCAGAGTTCGCTTGCCGACTTGTTGATGGTTGCTCAGCCACAGCGCGCATTGCTTCAAGCAAATTGCCGTTGGGCTGCCGGGAGACGGGACGATCCTGAGCATTTCCGGTAGCGCTCGGTTCAAGTGCGGCACGTGTGCCTGAAAGAATGATCGGAGACGTTTCCGCCTGCCCGGGAGGGGTAGGAGTCGGCGGTGCTATTGGCGTCGTCGGGCCGTGCTCGGCAATGTGTGCCATCGCGTTCCGTAAGTTCCCCAGCCGGTCGGTTTCAGCCAAAGCTGGGTTTTGTGGAATCGCCACCTGGGGAGCAGGGGGGACTGACTGGCTCAACGCTATGGTGGGGTCCGCGACGAACTCACTGGCAAGCCGGTTGCTCTGCGAAGGCGATGGAGCAATCGGCGATTGAGCTGCCTCTAGCATGGAAGACAGGATCTTCCGGTTGGCGCTGGCGAGAGCAGGCGCTGTAGAGCTGCGAGGTTTGCTTTGAGCTGACTTCAACCCAGTCAGTTCGGCGAGCGTCGGCTCACGCACGATCGGGGCTGCTGGCTTCCTCCGAGTCTGCCACTTAACGAAGAGGTAGAGCCCGAAAGCGACCACAACAGTAATGCCGAGGGCAATCCACACCTGTCTCGGCACCATCGCGATGATCGCTAATGCGATCATCAATGCGATCACGGTAAGGTCTGAGCCTTGCTTTTTCCTGCGTCTCGCCACGTGGCCCCCTGCCTACGGCGTATTCCTAAACCATTGTAGTGCGGAAAAAGCCGGATGGATTTGCTCGCCATATCATCCCTGTGCCCAAGGCAATGGGGACCAGCACCAGGTGCAGCACGCTCAGAAGCGATGAACGAGTGATGTGAGCATGTCGGGCAAGCGTGGCCATAGGAAGCGTGTCGGCAACACAAGCGAGAAGCACAGTGATCCCACTAAAAAGCCCTCAAGCAGCCGTAGCAGTTTAAAGGAATAAGTGATCTAATCAGATTAAAAATGGTAAGCGAGGATTGGAATGAAGCAACTCGACTTATATCTGCAGGGTCCACAGCCTGGCTACGCTATGCTGATTGGAGGAAGTTGGGGCGTGGGAAAGTCCTTTGTTTGGCAGCGATATGCTAGGCAACTTGAGGAAATCACACCAATTACGATTTCAGCCGCGGGTCTTCAGACAGCAGAAGATCTTGAGCGTGCTCTATTTCAGGCCTCAATCAGTGATTTGGGTCCAAAGCCAATGATTGAGTTAGGCTCAGTAGTGGGAAGAGCTCTGCTGCGCGTCGTGAAGGTCGATCCCAACGACATCAAGCTAAAGGCTGATGTGACAGGTGGACGTAGTGTCATATGTATAGACGATATTGAGCGGTTTGCAGGTGATTTCAACGTCATCTTCGGGTTTGTGGTTAATTTGATTGATGTTAATGGCGTTCACTGCGTGCTTATCGCCGATGAGGAGCGAGCCAATGAGCGATTTAAGAATGAGTATGGGAAATATAAGGAGAGGATTGTTGGCAAGACAATCGTGTTGCAGCCAAACATTCATGATTTTTGTGATCAGGTAATAAAAGGATTTGCTAATCAGCAAGTTCGCGAGGCAATGCTTGCTGGCGCTGAAAGACTCGTTGCCCTGATTGAAGGTGCTAAATTGAGAAATCTTCGGGCAGTTAGATTTTTTCTAACTGAAATGGAGATTGTGTTGAGGTCACTGTCGCCTGATCTTATAAGCCGCGCTATCGCGAGTTCTTTGCCAAGTGCTTTGCTCTTTTGGATTGGTGCAACAAGTAAGGATGCTGGCAATCTTAGAATTGTAGAAAAGGCGTTTTTAAGTCAGGGTATGGACCTGGCGCTGACTATGCGTGTATACGAAAAAAGAAAAAGAGACCAGCGAGATGGTGATGCTGATCCTGATGATATAGATAAATTTTCAGACTTGTTGAATGAGCTTGGACTATCCCAAGAGCATAATAATTGGCCGGCATCCTCCGCTTTTGTCGATCATATATTGGGTTTGGAACGAGTCGATTACGGCCAGTTGAGTATTGATTTTGGTTTGGCGGAGACGGCAGTTGAGACTTATGATCCTATTGCTGTAATCAATCATTATGCTAGTCATGATGATGAGGCTGTTCAGATGGCGATTAAGAGCGCGCACGAGGAATTCAATAGGAACCCCGCTGAACTCACGCGTCTTTTTGATATCTATCGAGCCTTGCACTACATGGCATCTCGCGAAATTTTTGCCATTACTAAAGATGCATGGAGAAGGGAGGTGGTGGACAGGTTGATCGGTCTAATTGCTGAGCCGCACTGGCTAACTCCGGAGGTATTTGAAATTTTCCCTGGAAGCTATGATCCGGAAGAACAGTCTGTCTTTGAGAAGTTTGAGCAAGTGCACAATGCGGCTCTTGATTTAAGAAAGGAAAATGATCGAAACGACGCCCTGGCTGCATTGCTGGATGGGACGACCATGGGCATTGACGCAACTATTAGCCCTCTTCTCGTGGCGGTAGAAGGCTCTGAGTCTGAGTTTTTAGCAAAGCTGCGCATGGCTGGCATGCATGCTGTTCTGCGCTTGAAAGAGATACTTCGCAAGCGGCTTAGTATAAGCAATGTTGCAGCCTACGTTAAGGCGGATCGTGTATCGGCGATCGCGCTTGCAGATCAGATCGACAAAAGCTTAAACGTAGCAAGTCCAATGCTCATATTGGAATCGGAACTCAAAGAACTTGCGTGGACACTAAGACGATTTGTGAGCTACATTGATGGAGATTGAGCTTGATGAGTATTCGGCGCCCTTTGAATTTTCTTCTAGCGCCGACTATTTTTCAAATTCTTTTTTTTTGAATCTTGACCGGCGCGTTTATTGCCTTACCTTCTGCGGTGAGGTTTGAAGATGAATATTAAATTTGAAGCGCAATTACTGGAAAACCTCGGATTTTTCGTCGCTCCCGACAATTTGAGTAATTCTTCGATTGGCGACGATCATGGTTGGATGGTTACACACCCGCAGTGGGATCATGGAAGACAGTGTGAGTCAAGAGCCGATATCGCGAAGTGGCTATATTCACGCGGGGTCAGTCTTTATCCTCAATATCTGGCCATTTTGCGTTTTCGAGAACTTTTGGGTTCTGCAGATGCAGAAACCATCAATGGACTGAAATCATGGTGCGAGGGTAGTCGGGTCCGAGGTGCAGCAGAGGTCGTTGTGGACGAGGTGCTACGTGTATCGCGCCAAGAAGTAGTTCTGGCCAAAAAAGATTGGCTAAGCCTTGCTTTGGAAATTCTTGCTCCCCACATGCAGCGAAGATATTTGCCACTAGGAACTCACATGGGCTTGGAACTTGATGCCTTCCTGGCCGCTCGTGCCCTAGACAGTCAGCGGTCCAAAGGCATAGTCTATGATCTTTGGAAAAGGACGCGAGATGGATTTCAGAGATTGGGTTGTCGCTTCTTTGGATTTGCCGAAAAACATTAACTCGGCAATTGAACTGAATTTGCAGCTAGCAGCTAAGACTGTAGAGGCTCTTAACGGTTCTTCTAGTCGCTTAGATGAAGAGACATTGACGGGTGCTATGATCGGGGCGCTGGTAGCCGCTCACCCGATGAGCGCAGCAAGCTTCCCATCAGATCAGGCATCGGCGATCCAATGGTCCGGCTACGCCAAGCATGGCAGTGGAATAAACAGCGAGCGCAGTTCCGGCGCTGACTTTGCACTGGTGATTTCTTTGCCAGATGGTCGATTACGCTTGGCTATTTTTCAAGCCAAGAGCGACTGGTCCGCATCCGCAACCAAAAATACGCTCGTTGTTGGGCAAATTAAGGAGGTGCCCGAAGAGAAGAATGTCGATGGTATCGTTATACATGATGCGTACTCCCGGAATCAGATCGAGGCGCTTGTTAAAACAGCCAATGGTATTGAATTAAAAGACAACAAGAGTATCTCGATCAGCAATCTTTCGTGGGTTCATTACCTTTGTCAGTTCCAATTGGGCATCGAAGCCGTTGCGCTTTCAAAAATCGAAAGTCACGTTCTGCAATCGATCGAATCCTGCAAGGAGGTGCGTTTGACGCTCACTTCCGATAAGGGGGTACAGCTGGATCTGCTTCTCAAAAGCAGCTGCAGCCAAAAGGCAGATGGATGGCTTGATCTTCCGACACTCGATGATGCGGGTTTGCCCGCCTCTATCGATCTCAGCGCTTTGGTTGAGCTGATGCCTGTCGTCGTTGCCCGAGAGGGCTCAGGCGGCCCGCAGCTGGAATTTGGGATGGGGATAGAGCGGGGGATGCTTAGTCGGCCCCTCTTGGATTTGCAAGAATCAACACCAGTCCCCGCGTCCATTAAAACGCACAGCATGTAGCCTCTGTGAAGGCGGCGCTGCTCAGCTCAATGGTTGAACAGACGCCTTTTACGCCGGTCTATGGATACATCCTCGCTCCCTTCCTCAGCCGCTCCCTAAATTGACCTCGCACATAGCCCGGCAGCTTCACAGCCGGCTGATAGTGGCCGAGCGCTTCGACCTGGATCCTCCGTGTGTTGCTGGCTGACTTGTGGACATAGTTGTCCTGCAGCACTGGCGCTTTCTTGTTGAGCGCATGACCCGTGATGAGGGCAATGTGCTCGACCCGCACGCCCTTGGCGTCCAGCTCGGTTGCAAGCGTGTGACGGAACGCATGCGATCCGATTCCTTTGCCAAAGCCTAAGCCCTTTAAGTAGGCAGCAAACTGGTTGACGAAGCCCTGGCTGTAGCGCCCGTTAGGCTCGCCGGTCTTGCGGCAGGTGCCAGCCGACAGGTTGGGGAAGAGGCGAGGGTGACCAGACGCCTTGATGTCGGCCAGGAAGTCGAGGAAGCCCGCCTGGATGAGGCTTGCGTGGATCGGCACCTTACGGATGGCGCTCTTTCCTTTCAGGCTTTGCCGACTTCGTTTGCCAGCGCTTTGCGCCAGGTCCTCGTCCACCGTCTTCTGGATCGAGAAGCACCACACGCCTTGGTCTTGCACGATGTCAGCCACTTTGAGCTGGGCGATCTCATTGATCCGGGCGCCCGTGTAAAGGGCGATGAGCGGGCACCACCAACGGTGCGGATACTTCTTGGCCCAGGGCAGGAAGGTCTCGGGGTTGAAGATCTTCTGGATTTCCTCTGGTGAGAGCAGCCGCTCGGGTTCATCCTGATCAGCCAGTAGCTCTTCTCTGGCCGGCTTGAACGCATCCATGGGCGAGTGTGGGATGGCACGTGCTTTGACCAGGGTGTTGAAGAAGGACGCGAGGAAGCGCCGATGCAGTTCCAAGGTGGCGTTGGCCGGTTGGGCCCGCCCTTGGCGTTGACCTTTGGCTATCAAGGCTTCTACGCTCAACCCTTGGTGCTTGGGGTTCGTCATGAAGTCTTCGGGTGCCCATCGCAGCAGATCCCACATTTGGTAGATGTGCGTGTGGTCGATCCGAGCAACAGAGGTGTTGCCGCTAACGCGTTGAAGGATGGCAAGCGTCCGACGATACGCATCGATCGTGGTGGTGCGAAGGTTCTGCCGCTCCTTGTCTTTGAGGAAGTCGTCGACCTCTTCAGAGAGGAGTCGCGCCGGGGTGGCCAAGGGCAGGGGCTCAGGATAGCGAGTTCCGGATCGGCGAAGTCGTCGGAGTTTTTCATGATGGTCGTAAGTCGCTTGGACCAGATCCTGAAGGTGAAGCGCGCCGGCTCGGTCTTGAACGACCATGTCAGTGAATTCGACTTTGCCGATGCGAATGCTTCGGATGAATAACTGACCTTTGGGGTGCTGCAAATATTGATGAAGTTGAGAATGTTTAAAGTGCATCTACGATCCAATTTTTGAGAAGGTAGACGTTTGATAAGGGGAGAGAATTTTCTGTCAATAATAAAATAGGACAGAAATTTCGTGCCGATGATTGCCTAAGGTGATCTCACCAATTGCCATTCAAACAGCTGGATTTTCAGTTCGACTTTCATAAAATATTTTATCGACAAGCTATATGGGGCAATGATTGCAGTGGTATAAATGAGTTTGAAACCATCAATGCGCTTGTAGAGTTTAAAATTAACAAAATGAAAAAAGTGAGAGATATATCATGCAAGTAAAATGAACGCGAGATAAATGATGTGGTTTTGCCTAATCCAAATATTCTTAAGAAGACAGTTAGGCAATCCGAATTTGGTCATACGAGGTCGACAGTGATGAGTTTGCGGGCCTCGCAGAATTTGAGACATAACTCGGCTGAGATCAGCCCTGGGCCAGGGGGCTGGCAAGCGGACCTCAGGAGCCCCTCAAACTCACTGAGGGGTATGCGCGTGGATAATTGGCTAGCGCAAACAGTAATCGGCGGCGTTGTGGCTTTAACGGACATCCACTTGGCGCGTTGGGCCTACGGCAAAGCAATTCAATGAACCTTGCCATCAATCGAGCTGAGCTGCGGAAAGTCGGACGCCTTGACCGGGCAAATCCTAAGTGAGTGTAGCACCCTCGCAGGGACAGCGGCCTTCGCTGACAGCGATCAAGCTTCTTTATAGAGGCGGCAGGAGAGCTGGTCGCGAGTGTCATGACAGGCTAATCTTGTAGTTGCTCAAATGACCTAAACGAGTTGTCTTGCGTGAACCTTGACCTTGCTGGAATCCCCGACGTTCTGGCCGACGAGAGCGAGTCCGCCAAGCAGTTTTCTACTGCGGGTGCCGACGAGCGAGGGGCGATTTTCACGCGGAGGGAGGTGGTCGAGTTCATCCTGGACCTGGTCGGCTACACAGAAGACCGGGACTTGGCCCAGACCAAGCTGCTCGAGCCTTCGGCTGGGCACGCAGACTTCCTGCTCCCGATCATTGGTCGGCTCGTCCGATCTTACGCGGCCCATGGGGGCGACCTGACCCGAGGCGGCCAGTCGTTGGGCCCCGCCATTCGCGCCTACGAGGTGCATGAGTCTAGCCTTGAAACTGCTCGCTCCGTGGTGGTGGCAGAACTCCTGCGCCTAGGTGTCAAGAAGGCGGCTGCCGACGGGTTGGGACGGACTTGGCTCGTTCGCGCCGACTTCCTCATGGCGCCGTTGCCGCACACGTTTGATTTCGTGGTGGGAAACCCTCCCTATGTCCGCCAAGAGCTGATCCCAGCGGCGTTGCTCGCTAGATACCGTGCGCGTTTCAAGACGCTCTACGACCGGGCCGACCTCTACATCCCCTTCTATGAGCGCTGCCTTCGTGTTCTGGCGCCTGGCGGGCGTTTAGGCTTCATCTGCACCGATCGCTGGACGAAGAACAAATACGGCGGCCCACTTCGAGCCATGGTGTCCGAGGAGTTCTCCCTGACGCACTTTGTGGACCTGGTGGATACGCAGGCATTTCTCTCGAACGTGATGACATATCCGGCTATCACAGTCATCGAGCGGCCGAAGCCGAAGTCCAAGGCTCGGCCTACGCGACTGGCCTATCGTCCAGCCATCTCTGCGGAGGTGCTCCGTCCGCTTGCGAAGGCAATGACGGGCACGAAGTTGAACCAGAAGGCGGGTGTGGTCGAGATGTCTGGGGTGGTCAATGGCTCGGAGCCTTGGATATTGCATCAAGCTGATCGCTTGGCGCTGGTGCGTCGACTTGAAGAGACACTACCCACGCTCGAAGAAGCAGGTTGCAAGGTAGGCATTGGTGTGGCGACCGGCAACGATGGTGTCTACATCGGCGATATGAAGACCCTCAATGTCGAGCAGAGCCGTAAGCTGCCCTTAGCCCGAACGCAAGACCTGCGTGGCGGGAGCATCGACTGGCAGGGTAAGGGCGTGCTCAATCCATTCGAAGAGGATGGACAGGTCGTAGACCTTGCGAGTTACCCGAAGTTCGCGGCCTACCTTCAAGAGCATGCGATACAAATCAAGGCGCGGCACGTCGCTAAGAAAAATCCGGAGCGATGGTTCCGCACGATCGACCGAATTTATCCTTCACTGGCCAAGACACCCAAGTTGTTGGTTCCAGACATAAAGGGAGATGCGCACATCGTCTATGAAGAAGGCAAGCTCTACCCGCATCACAATCTCTACTTCATCACAGCGAACGAGTGGGATCTTCGTGCGCTACAAGCCGTGCTGATGTCAGGAGTGGCACGGCTGTTTGTCGGCACCTACTCGACCACAATGCGAGGAGGATTTTTGCGTTTTCAGGCGCAGTATCTGCGCCGAATCCGTGTGCCACACTGGAAAAATGTGCCGAAGCATTTGCAGGAGGCATTGCGTGACGCGGCAGTCGCCGGGGACCGTGAAGCCGCGAACGGCGCCACCTATCAACTTTACGGATTGAACGAGGCCGAGCGAGACATCGTCGCTACGGTCTGAGGGGAACGAGCATGGCATTGGATCTGGCCGACTATGACGGCTTGGCACGGCTGGGCGTTGCGCAATTCTGGCAAGGCAGGAGCAGTGCTCTCGAAAACGATGAGGGGCGCAGCCAGGGAGGGGAGCGTGCCGGCGTGCTGGGTGGTCGGAACCTGGATGGCTTTCTGGCCATGATTGAAGTTCTAGTTCGTAGGAATGGACTGCCAAACGCCCACATTTGCGTCAAAGGTCGACCCAACCTTACGTTGCCCGGATATTACCGGCCAACGAAATTGTGGGATGTGCTGGTCTTTGATGGCAAAAAGCTTGTCGTTGCCGTCGAGTTGAAAAGCCACGTTGGCCCGTCCTTCGGCAACAACTTCAATAACCGCGCCGAAGAATCGATCGGCACTGCTCATGATCTTGCAACCGCTATGCGGGAGGGCATTCTGGGCCAACAGCTTCCCCCCTTCACAGGCTGGCTAATCCTGGTTGAAGATTGTGAGAAGTCAAATCGATCAGTGCGTGACATTTCACCTCATTTCCCAGTTTTCCCTGTATTCAAAGGCGCATCCTACTTGGCGCGCTATGAAGTGCTTTGCCGGAAGCTGGTTCAGGAGGGGCTCTACACCCAAGCTACAGTCATTGCTTCGTCTCGCACTGCTTGTGTCGGCGGAGACTATCGCGAACTTTCGCAGGACACGGGCTTACGAGCATTCGCGGCACGGCTGGCCGGCCACGTATCCGGGTGGGCAGAGGCGCATCCGCGTTAGCCTCTCGCATGCTCCCGAGTGAGACAGGGATTGATAAATGAGTCTAACGGATCGACTAAACGACCAGCTGATTGACCAAGTCAATACGCCATTGGTAGAGCGTTTCGAAGACGGTTTCTAATACATGGGAAATCATCAATACCGCATGCAAGCGCGCCAGGCGACGAATCGGGCAATTGCTCTCTTGGCTTTTGGCATTGATGGACGGTCCGGGGATGCTGCGTTTTTGTAGTAGAGTTAGGCAGCAAGAAAATAGCAATTATCGTATCCTGCTTGTCGATCAGACTGCGGTAGAATGTTCCGGCACGCAGTTATCGTGGATGTGAAATTCTATGATTTTAACTGTACGGAGTGTGTTGCCATCTGGACGCTGCAAAGTATCGAGATGTCTGATTCGATTGAGGCGTAAATTGACCAACATGGAGAGTTTGTTATGGTGAATCAGAATTACTACGTATCTGCTATTAGCTACAACAGTGATGAAACGCACATCGCCAAGCTGCGGATTCATAAAATAATTGATGGTACATCGAAGTTTATTCCTCTAGAGTTCGAGGATGTCACGCGCCCGAAAGTTATTGAGCTTATTGAAAAAGGAAGTCGTTTCTCAACAATCATCAAGAAGTCTGATGGAGGCTGGTCTATTGGCGCGCCGCTTGAGATTGTCCCCGTGACGACAAAGTATGTTAAGACTAGGCGTGATGAATCAACAAAGGATAATTTGGAGAACTTGCCTTCCTTCTAATTAAGGCTTGGTATGACGGCTCCCATCTTAGTCGGGAGTCGTTTTCAATTTTCCGGGTTCCGCTCTGGATCAGAGGCGACGATAGGATTGAGTCGTTGGAAGCGCTGCAAGATATGCTGTCTTGTTGTGCCACAAGCAACCCCTATTCGGAGTTAGATTAAAAGTGAGAAAAAATTGGCCCGATGTATTGCTCGCTTGTGCTGCTATCGTGTTGCTTTCGCGCGCGGTGCTGTCGATACGAAAGTCGGCTGGTGCAACGAACTCTAAGATTTCGGCACCAATCAAAAAGCCACTGTCAAACTCAACTCCGGCTCTGCCTGTGCAGAAAAACTCGATCATTGGAAAAATACTCGCTGTAGCCAATCGAGCAGAGGTAAAACTTAACAGTGTTCTTGACTGTATCCCTGCTCGGGTGTCAGCAACTGTGGCCTTTGTGGCGCTTATTTTTGCCGCTGTTGTAGCGTTCGTAGTGAGAAAGTTGCCGCCTACTGGTCCAACCGCGCCGATGAACCTTGTTTTCCTTTCTGTAATATTATTCTTTGCTGCCGTAGGAATTGTTCCCAAAACCAATGCGCGTTTTTGGTCGCTCTTTGGTGCAATTGTTGGCATTTTTATGTGGATCATTGCATTATGCAATGATGGGAATTGCTGATTTCGGTATCAGAGAAGAGCCAATAGTGAGCAGGCGATGCCCGCCCCGATGCCAAGTAAAAAGAAGCACAAGCAAATGGCTGTAATAGCTAGTGAATAGCTTTCGGATTTTGGTGGTTTATCGCTCATCTTTATCTCCTTGAATTGTTTATTTCATAAGGGGTTTTCTTGGCTTGTCAAGGACGAAATTTAAATATGGACGTCCGGCGCGCGCAAGTTTGGCCTGATTCCATAACAGGCAAAGTAGAATCCTCGGAAATAGGCGTTTTACGCTCTTGAGCACTGCGAAATCTTGAGTCAGAACTGATGAACTCTGACTCAGGAAACACACATGGCCATCTATCACACCCGCATCAAAACTTACAGCCGAGCCAAAGGGCATTCGGCACTTGCCGCAGCGGCATATCGCGGTGGTTATCTGCTCACCGATCCCACCTCAGGTGCTCGCCACGACTACCGGGGTAGGGCAGGCATCATCCAGTCGCGTTGCCTGGCGCCACCTGGTTCGCCGGCATGGGCCGATGACCCGCAAGCACTTTGGGCCTCTGCAGAAGCTGCAGAGCGACGCTGCAACAGCACCGTTTGCCGCGACTTCGCGGTTGCGCTGCCGCACGAACTCGATGACCCCAAGCGTTGGGAGTTGGTGCTCGATATCGCACATCGCCTGATTGAGCGATATGGCTTTGCCCTGCAAGCGAGTCACCATCGCCCGATCAAAGATGATCCGCGATACTTCTATTGCCATCTGCTTACCACGACGCGAAAGATGGAAGCCTCTGGCTTGACCCAGAAGACGCGGGTGCTCGATGGGCGCATCAATGGCAAGGAGGAAATCGAATGGATCCGCGCCATGATCGCTGATCGGATCAATGCGCACCTTGCCGAGGCCGGTATCGCCAAGGCGGTTGAGCATCGGCCCTTGACGGACCGCTTGGAAGCGATGCGAGGCAACGGAATCTTTGTCCAAGGACAAGCAAGCTTCGAGCAGCTTCTGTCCCGCTACCGCCAAGAGGGACGACTGTTGAGCGTGCCGGATGGCCACACGGCGGAGCAGGCCCAGCGTGAGCACCAAGGGCCAGGCATGGAGCCTGACGACGCTCCGGAAAATTGGCAGTCCGTTGGCCGGTTCAGTTCAAGTAAGGACGGCGAAGCTCTGTCAGCAATCCAAGCAGATCGAAGCGGCCATCAAGATACGCATTGAGGGCGTTGGCCATGTGCTGGTCAACGCCAAAGCCAGCCGCATGCTGTTGGGCGATCCAGCCTTCAACATGGGCTTGGCGGAGTTGATGTTCTTGGTGGTCCAGAGGTAAGGCTTGCTGGCTGACGGAAGGAGGCATGGCGAAGAATCCAAGTGGCTGATGCACTTGATTCGTAGCACAAAGCGGCTCTTCGTCAAGCCGCCCCTAGCCGCTTGCAAAACGAGCGGTCAGAGCTTCTCGCCCTCATTGATCGCCTGACTCAAGATCTCATACCACTGGTTCATCTCGCGCTCGCTGCCGAACTTGATCGTCCAGACTGGATGATCCACATCTCGAACGCTGACCGTGATCGTTCCTTCCCTCCTTGAGTTGTGCCAGTGCTTCTCCCAAGAGCGAACATCCATCAACGGGTAGATCTTCACTGTCCTGCCGACACGAATCTTCAGCCGCGACCGCTCAATCGAAACCGCCAAAGCTCCTTGTCGCCTAAAATAGAAGCGATCAAACTCCCGACCAAAGACCTCCCGCTGGTTGCGCAATCGGTCAGCCCGATTGACGGCAAAGGCGACCAGCACCGCTGTGCCCAGGACAAGCAAGGTGAGAAACGTGCTAACGGTCATGTGAACTCCTGAGAACAGAATTGGACCATCGTGGATTGCCAACGGTGGCTATTGGACGCGGCCGGTGATCTTCCAAGTGCCGCCCACCTTGGTGAAGGTGTAGACCCCATCCATTTGATGACCAAAGTCCCGCTCCATGGCTTCAACCTTGGCACTTACGTCACAGGTGTAGCTGGGCGCACCTTCCGCCTTCGTGCACTGATTGCTCTCGAAGTCTTCGATGCGCGCCTCTTCATTGCTGTTCGCTTTGACGAACTGCAAAAAAGCGTGCTCCCGCTCAGTCTCAGCGGGGCCGCCGCCCGAGCAGCTGGCCAAACAGACCGACATCAGGCCAACCAGGGCCAAACAAAGCTTTGACATGTGCATCTCCAAAAGAGGAAGGGAAGAGCGCTGGGGATCCACCAGACCGACAGGTTCGGATGCCCTGATTGCCGGCATGCTCAATGACTGCAAGCCTCCGCACACCGGCAGGAATGACCGGTGTTGGTGCTTGGCAGTCGCAGTTGATTGGCTGACGGAACCATGTTACTGATAAAGTAACAGACAAGGCAAGTCGGAGACCTCATGCTCATTCATCACATTGCATGCTTGTGGTCACATTTTGGATCTGGACGACGCTCGTCTCATTTTTGCCAATCGCCTCCGTCATGCGCGCCAGAAGGCCGAGCTGACCCAGGAAGCCTTGGGGGTTGCCTCTGGACTCGCACCTGAGGTGGCCAGGACGCGCATCAATCGTTACGAGAAGGGCGTCAACGAGTGCGACTTGCGCACCGCCAAGCGCCTGGCCGATGCCCTCGGCATGCCACTGGCGGCCTTCTTCGCCGAGACCGATGAGGTCGCAGACGCCATCCAAGCGCTCGCCAAGCTTTCCGTCGAAGAGCAGCGAAAAGTCGTTGCCGAATTGCAGCTCAAGGCCCAGCGCAGCGATCCGCCTGGCTCATAGTGCATCGGGCCTCGCTGGTGTCTTGGGCCCGTCAGACAATTCCTACACAGATGCCAATGTGCAACTGATCTGAGCGGGCGGTGTGATCCTGTAATCTTGCGAGCGGACGGTCGTTTTCAAACAAGCCAGGGATCACAGATGGAAGGCAGCGCGTCATGACCGGCAAGATCAAGCTCAGTGTCGCCATCGCGCTCTTGCTCTTCGCCCTCACCTCAGGGGTCTACCTTTCGGGCCAGTTGATCTTGATGCTGTTGAAAGTGGCTGGGCCGCTTAGCGTCGGCACCTATTGGTCTTACGTCAAAGCACTCGACTTTCCGCAGTTCGCTCCCTACGCGACCAAAATCAAGCTGGCTGGCGCCTTCGGCTTCGGCGTGCCGCTCCTGGCCTGTATCGCACTGCTGATCCCGTTGTTCAAGCCAAAGGCCGCCGCCTTACACGGCGACGCACGCTTTGCCTCTGGCAGTGACCTCGCTAAAAAGGACATGCTCAAACCCTCGCCGACCGGCATCGTGGTTGGCAAGCACGGTGGCAAGTTGGTGCGCTTGCCCGGCCAGCAGTTTGTGATCCTGGCCGCGCCCACGCGTTCGGGCAAGGGTGTTGGCATCGTCATTCCCAATCTGCTCGACTACCAAGGCTCGGTGGTGGTTTTGGACATCAAGCAGGAAAACTTCGATCTGACTTCCGGCTGGCGCAAGAGCCAAGGCCAAGAGGTCTTTTTGTTCAACCCCTTTGCCGAAGACGGGCGCACCCACCGCTGGAATCCACTGAGCTACATCTCGCCCGATCCCGCCTTTCGCGTGTCGGACCTGATGAGTATCGCGGCCATGCTCTACCCAGATGGCTCCGACGCCCAGAAGTTCTGGGTGAGCCAAGCGCGCAACGCCTTCATGGCGTTTACGCTCTATCTGTTCGATAGCTTGGACGATCAGATCAAGCGCAAGCACCCGAAAGACACCTGGATGTTCCCAACCCTTGGGATGCTCTATCGCGTGTCGTCTGGGGATGGGAGCGACTTGAAGGGCTACCTTAAAAAGCTTTCTCAGCGCGACTTCCTGGGTCGCGATGCCAAGATGGCGTTTGACAATTTACTCTCGCAAGCCGAAGAGACGTTCGCCTCGATCATGGGCACGTTCAAAGAGCCGCTCAACCAGTTCATCAACCCAATCCTGGATGCGGCAACCGGTGGCAACGATTTCTTGCTGACCGATGTGCGCAAGAAGAAGATGAGCATCTACATTGGCATCCAGCCGAACAAGCTGGCCGAAAGTCGCCTTTTGATCAACCTGCTGTTTAGTCAGCTCATCAACCTCAACACCAAAGAGTTGCCGCAGAACAATCCGGCGCTCAAACACCAGTGCTTGCTGCTGATGGACGAATTCACGTCCATCGGCCGGGTCGACATCATTGCAAGCGCCGTGAGCTACATGGCTGGCTACAACATTCGCTTGCTGCCGATCATCCAGAGCATGGCGCAGCTGGATGCGACCTATGGCAAGGATGTCTCGCGCACCATCATCACGAACCATGCCTTGCAAATTGTCTATGCCCCGCGCGAACAGCAAGACGCCAACGACTACTCGGACATGCTCGGCTACACCACGGTGCGCAAGAAGAACAAGTCGCAAACCAGTGGCAAGCAAAGCAGCGTGTCCTACTCCGAGACCGAGCAACGTCGCGCATTGATGCTGCCACAGGAGTTGAAGGCGATGGGCTTTGACAAGGAGGTCTTCCTCTATGAAGGCATCCCAAGCCCGGTGCTCTGCGAGAAGATTAAGTATTACGAAGACACCTACTTCACCAAGCGCTTGTTGCCAAGGGTGAAGATTGAAGCCTTACAGATGGTCCCCGCATGAGTGATAGCACACCTTCCAATGTGCCTCAGAATCGATTGAAGGCTGATGGCAGTCACAGTCAACAGCTGCTGCGTAATCTGACATTAATCAATGCACGCACTGTGCAGCAGTTGGGTCCATTGCAACCAGGTGCAGCCGTGGCGCCACCCAAGCGCAAGCCCAATCTTCCACGTCCAATGCAACGCCTCAATCAGGATGCTTTTATGACTCAGACCAACGATTCTTCCCCTGATTCGGTCGGCAAACGACCGCCAGTGCCACAAGGCTTGCGCGAAAGCTTCAAGGATTACCCCGATCACATTGCGCGGTTAGAAAACGCGCTTCAGGATGCGGTCGATAAGCCATCGCCGATCACACCACCCTTGGAGTTTGCGATCTGGGCGATCGAGGGCTGTCTTGATACCTTTATCGACGAATCACGTGAAAAGCTCAGGGTTGCGGAACAAACGGGCGACCAAGAAGCAATCGCACTGGCGAAGGCAACGCATCTACTCATGCTTCATAGCGCCGCTAAGGGCACATGGAAGGAGCAGAATTTAATGGACTATTTTGGTTTCCCAAGTTCGAGTCATCGTCATGGCTGATGAAAGCGATGTGCTGCCGAAAGGGATCCACGAGCAGATCCTACGCGAGCAAATACTAACCGCCCCAGATTTCATCAATTCAACAGCCCAGCAGCAGCCGAAAGCAGTCATTCTGGGCGGCCAGCCTGGTGCGGGTAAGGGCGGCCTTGTCGCTCAGGCGAAGGCCGAGCTTGATCAAAATGCGGTCACAATCGACCCCGATGAGTTGCGTCGCTACCACCCGCGCGTTGCTGACTTTCGACGCGAAAATCCTTATGAATGGTCTGGTCGAACCCACAAGGACGCGAGCTCTTGGGCCGATGAGCTGCGCATGGCAGCGACTGCCGAAAAAAAGAACCTCATCTTCGACACCACGTTAAGCGATGGAAAGTGGGCATCGGAGACGCTAATCAAGGGCTTGCAAGAGCAGGGCTATGAGGTCGAGGTGCGTGCTGTTGCTTCTCCCAAGTTGGAGAGTGAGCATGGTGTCGATGAGCGTTTTACGGCCAACACCGACAGGCAAGGCTACGGTCGCCATGTGCCTGAGGGCGCGCGTGATGCAATCTACGGAAAGCTCCCTGTCAGTTTAGATACCATCCATACGAACAGCAACGTGCCCATCCGCATCTTCAATCGTGAGGGCATCGAGCTTTACGATAGTCGCACCGACGCACGCATGCCTGGTCAAGCGATGGAGGAAGCGCGCAACGCGCGGCTTAAAGATCCCGCTTTCACCGAGCATCTTCGGGAAGCCTGGCAAAAGCAAGTCGATTGGCACCGTGATCTACCGGAACACGTGCAGGCGATCCCGAAATCTGATCCTGCTGTCCAAGCAAAACTGCTTGAGGAGCATGCCAAGCTCCGGGTGAGCGATGTAGTTGCTAGTCGCATGGAAGGCATCGCCACCATTGATGAACTCGTGCGGCCGGGCGCTCCGCCTGCACGCGTGCCTGTGCCCGAGCTGGAGATCCCGGGCTTGCGTCGCGCCGGGATGACGGCAGGGCTCGCGGGCTTGGGCGTTGCCGCGACCGCCTACGACGCGTCGCAAGCCGGCGAGCGTGTTGGCACGCTGTTGGCACAAGACAACCTCACCGCAGCGCGCTCAGAAGCGTTGCACTTTGCTGCCCGAGGTGCGGGCGGCTGGGCGGGAGGTGCTGCTACCGCTGCTGTTGTTGGCACAACCGGTGCAGGCCCTGTCGCGCTGGTGGTGGCCGATGGTTATCTGTTCAGTGCCGCTGCCGACAAGGCCGTGACGCTTTGGGACAACCGTCACATCTATACACAAACCGACAAGCAGGGCGTGAGTTGGGAGTTCAATGGCAGCCAGTGGCTTCGCCAAGAAAAGGCAGACCTGCAAAACGATGGCGCGGATACCCCACAGAA
This sequence comes from Xanthomonas sp. WHRI 8393, assembly GCF_040203315.1. NCBI lineage: Bacteria > Pseudomonadati > Pseudomonadota > Gammaproteobacteria > Lysobacterales > Lysobacteraceae > Xanthomonas > Xanthomonas sp. WHRI 8393. The sequence continues at coordinate 532,809 of NZ_JBEGGL010000002.1, forward strand.
GCAGGGCATGTTCGCGCTGCCAGAAAGAGCGCGCGAGCTGAACTATCACGCCAGTAGCGAAGCGACCGAGCAGGCGCTAGGCAAGGCGCAACCCAGTAATCCTTATGTGCAGCCATCCAGTGACGCAGATGCGGCGCATCTCTACGCACGGGATTGGCGGCATGATCCGGCAAGTGGCCAGTGGTCACGGATGATCGCCGACGAAGTCGATCGGAACGATCGACCTGTCTGGACGGTCGATCCGGCAAGTCCTGAGCGAAGTGCCGCGTTGAACCAGCAAGCAGCTCAGGTGGTGGACGCCAACATTGCCCGTGGCCCAGCTGCGATTGCCGCGACGTATCAAGCTGCTTATCAGCGCAATGGTTGGGACGACTTTGGCCCCTTGCCAGCGGCCGTGCAAGCCGCCTTAAACCCCGACTCACTGCAAGCATCGGACGGCAAGCAGTATCAGCGCGATACGCAAGGCCAGTGGCGGCATGACGGCGTTGCTGCCGAAGGCAATGTCCCGCTGGAACTCAATGCAACGCGCGAACGCTTGCAACCGGCCTTGGAGCAGCATGCGCAGGCAATGGCACAGATGCCGGCAAGGCAAACGCCAACGCTGCAGCAGCAGGATCAGGCCAATACCGAGGCGACTTATGCCGCCTATGGCGTTGCGCCCAATGCTCAGACTGCTGGCGCGATCCAGCTTGCGGTGCAAAAGACCCGTGAGGCAAACGGGATCGATGCAGCGACCAGCTCTTTGGCGTTGGAGCGTGATGCGACCGGTCAATATTCGGTGGACAGCCCCATCCAGCATTTGAGCCGTGGCGCCGATGGTGTGGTGCGTGTTGCAGCAACGACCAGCACTGATGAGATCCATCAGGCGCTTGGCGAAGTGCAATCGCTTCGGCAGGAGCAACCACCTTCGACGGGTGCACCCGAGCTGCGCATTGACGCGCAATCGCCCCAAGAACGTGACGCTTATGAGCAAGCTTTGCGGGAGGCCAATCGCCAAGGTGTTTCCACGCAAGAAGCGCAACAGGTCGCAAGCTTCGCAGCAACGACGGTCACCGCTCCGCGTGTAGACGAAAGCCAAGCGCCTCAGGCAGCCATTGACGTGCAGCGAGATCGAGACGTTGCACGCACACCCGACGCGCCTGCTGCTGCTGCGGAGATGGCAACGCCTGCTCCGGTCGTGATGCCTGCATCCGTCAACGCGCCGCTGCCAGAAGACGTGCGCCCGGTTGCCAAGCCTGCCGAACCGAAGCCCGAGTCTGTCCCGCAACGCGAATCCGAAGAAACCAGAACACCTGAGGTTGCCGCACCCTCGGCAGCCGACGCAGTCAAGCCTAAGGCAGAGGCAGTAGGCCCACCCACGGCAAGCGGATCTGCGCCGAGCGTAGGATCGCCTTCATCAGCTCTCACGTCTCGTGAGGAAACCCCAACCCAGGCAACTGTTCCAACGCCGCCTTCATTTCAGGAAGTGGAAGGGCTGCGCCTCGGCGACCGGGGACAAGAAGTCGAGTTCTTGCAATATCGCTTGCAGCAAGTGGATGCCCGGGGTCCGGATGGCCAGGCCGTGCCGCAAGACGGGCACTACGGTCCAGAGACAGAGCATGCCGTGCGGCAGTTCCAGCAGGACCAGGGTTTGCCTGCAACGGGCGTTGCCGGCCAAGACTTGGATGCAGCGCTGTCTCAGGCACAACACACGCGCCGAGAAGCCTTGAAACCCACAGCGCCGGCATCGGCAAATGGAGCAGTGGAGCAGGGTAGCGAGCAACAAGCCCGCGTAGTCACGCCACAGAACGAAGCGCCGTCGGCTGTTCCATTGCAGGCAACGCAGCCAGAGGTTGCGCAAGCGACATTGCCGGCAACGCCAACGCAGAGCGAAATGCCGGCACAGATCGTCTTGCCTGAGCGCACGACCTCCTCCTATGTGTCATCGCCGAGCTTCGGTGGGGCTGGCGGGCGTCCAAGCCCAGGTATGAACGACGAGGATCGGGTCGAGCAAGCGAGACCCTCCCAAGATGTCGCTCAGCAGGCGTTTCCCTCTGATCATCGGGACTACGCGTTGTTCTCTGCTATCCAGGCGCAGCTCCCGAAGGGCACCTCTGATGAGAAAACGACCGAGGTGCTCCATGCCGTCAAAGAGTCAGGGATCGAGCGCGCGGATCAACTCCGCAAAGTGACCATCCAAGATGATGTCGCCTTTGTTTTTGGCAAAACGCCGGGGTTCCACTCGGAAGTCGCACTCAACACGCCATCGCCTGGCATCAAGGAGACCTTGCAGAAGACGGAGGCATTGGATCAGCAACGGACGCAGGAGATGGTGCAATTCCAGCGCGAGCGCGGGGAGATCGACAAGAACCCAACAGGCCCTGTGATGACGCTTGCTGCGCGCTCTCAGCAGCAAATGATGTCAGACGCGTCCAGTGGTGATGGGGGCGGTGGCTGATGTGGTGGAAGCCTAGGATCGGCGTGATAACGATTGGGAGCAGCACGTGCTCTAAGTTGATGTTGACGCGTTCTCTGCGCTATCCGCCGTTGTCCGACTCCGCAATGTGTGGCTGCGCTTTGCGCAACGAACCTTCGCTTGACGCAAACCTTTGTTGCTGAAAAAGCAGTAGCGTGGGGCTTGCAACCTTAGGTTTGGCGCCAATGCCAACGCCAGATCAACAAGATGCAAATGTAATTTTAATGTCTGCGCGGGTAGCCTCAACTCACGCAAGTTGTGCAGTAGATCTCGAAGTGTAGGTGCTATGGATAGCGAGTCAGGTCAGACGGATGACGCAGAACAACCGCTCTTTCGCAAGCGAAAGGGGCCGGAGACAACTTCCACACTCGGCGACCTAAAAGATGCGTTTCCCTCGTCCATCCGAATCTGGATCGGCTGTGGCTGTGTGCTTTTCCTCTTGCTAGCCACGTTTGTTCTGACCGCGTCCTACTCCAAGCGAGAGCATGTATCAGGCCAGATCACTTCCACGCATGGGCGAGTGGACATCCGCAGTGGAACGCCTGGGCTCATCCTGTCAACGACATTGAAGCCCAATGCTTTGGTCAAGAAGGGCCAAGTGCTCGCGGAGCTGTCAGCCGACATTACCGATGAAGCGGGCCGCTCTCTGTCCGATGAGACGATCAAGCGTGCGCTCACCCGATCAGAAGAGCTGACCAGGGAGCAATTGCAGGCGCATGACTTTTCCGGCCAGCGCGAGCGGGAACTGACGCGTCAAGTCGAAGAAACGAGCGGTGCGATGCAGGAAGTCGCTCGCAAAATCTCAATCTTGGAAAAGAAATACGCCAAGAACAAAGAACTGTTGAAGACCATTGAGCCGCTGCTTGCTGAGAAGTATGTGTCCAAATACACCTACCTCACCTACGAAAATGCTCTCTTGGATGCAGAGGCGGAGATCCAGGATGCCCGCGCGCAGCAGTCCACACTTCGCAATCAACGTGCCGCATTGCTGGGTGAGATCACCGAGATAAAGACGACGGCCAGCAGACAAGCGAGTGAGATCGAGCGTGAGAAATCCACGATCGAAGATCAAGTGGCAAGAGCCAAGTCCGATCGTCTGCAAACCATCACCTCACCCTTGAGCGGCACCGTTGCAGCAATCTATGCATCCCAAGGTCAGCGCATTGGCACCGACTCGATCATCGCGTCCATCACCCCAAGCGAGTCGGTGTTCGAAGCTGAAATTCTTATTCCTTCCAGGGCCATCGGACATGTGAATGTCGGCACTGAGGTGCTGCTTAACATCGCCGCATTCCCGAAAGCAAAGTATGGCGCCATCCAGGGGCGCATCGCATCGCTGTCAACGCAAACCAGCCCCCTCGGTGAGTTGGAGCGCCGCTATGGTCGCCAGTCGCCCACTGAGCCGGTTTACACCGCCAAGGTGGCATTGCCCTCTCAAACCATCGGAGTCGCCCAAGAAGCAAAGTCCTTCCTGCCGGGGATGGAGGTGGACGCGGAGCTGATCTTGGAGGGCCGCAAGATCTGGGAGTGGATGTTTGACCCCTTCCAAACCATGGGATCACGCTTGACGGGTGAAAAGCGATGAAGGACGTCTTGACACCATCAGCCAATGGCGCTGCCGAGACGGATCGCTCTGCTGAACCAAGCCTGGTGTTCTCATCAAAGCGCCGTGTGCCGCATATCCGCCAGACGGAGTCCAGTGAGTGTGGTCTGGCCTGCATTGCGATGCTGCTTTCCTACTACGGTCATGAAACGAGCCTCGGGGAGCTTCGCAACCGCTTTACGGTGTCAACCAGTGGGGCAACGCTCGCTTCGCTGATTGAAATCGCTGATGCCAATGGGCTCACAACGCGTCCGCTTCGCTTGGAACTTTACGAACTGCCCAAGCTGTCGCTGCCTTGCATGGTCCATCTGCACCACGGACACTTTGTCGTGCTGACGGCTGTGCGGGGAGGGCATGTGCACATCAGCGATCCCGCAACAGGCGTCAAGAAGATCAAGCTCAACGAGTTCGATGAACTCTTTAGCGGCATTGCGTTGGAAGCGCATCCAGGCCCGGCCTTCAAGAAGATCAAGAGCGTGCCATCGGTGTCGCTTCGCGATCTTGCGGGCTCGCTTCGGTCCCTGGTGCCCGCGTTCTGGGTTGTGGGCATCTTGGCGCTTTTCTTGGAAGGTTGTGCGCTGATTGCGCCGCAGTATCTGCGACTGACCATGGATCAGGTGCTCAGCGTCAAAGACGATGGCTTGGTCACTACATTGGCGATCGGCTTTTCGATCGTGCTCTTGGTCCAACTCGTCTTGACCGTTGCCAGGAAGTGGACCTTGCTGTGGATCTCTTCCACCACCGGCTTGCGGTGGAGCAGCAACTTGTTCCGTCACCTGGTGTCGCTACCCCAGTCGTATTTTGTGAAACGGCATACCGGGGATATTTCAAGCCGCTTCCAGTCGATCTACTCCATCCAGCAGTCACTCACGACGAAGATGCTGGAAGCGGTCATCGATGGGGTGATGTCTTTCCTCATGTTGTTGCTCTTGATGAGCTACGACGCGCCGCTTTCCTTCGCCTTGTTGGCTTTCACCATCGCCTATGTGGGTTCGCGTTACGCCTACTACGCCAAGCTCAAAGAGGCCAACCTCGATCAGATCAACATCGATGCACGCCGACAAAGCTTGCTCTACGAAACGGTCCGAAGCATCCAGCCCATCAAGCTGTTCAACAAGTCAGCGCTCTGGGCGTCGCGCTTCACGAACTACAGCGCGAAAGCGACCAACGCGACCATCGGGGCCGAGCGGATCCGCATCGGGTTCGATTCTGTCCAGCTCCTCATCCAAGGCCTGTGCCGCATCTTTGTGATCTGGGAAGGCACCCGGTTGGTGCTCAGTGGGGATATGACACTCGGGGTGCTGACGGTCTTTTTGATCTACGCGACCCAGTTCAGCCAACGCAGCATCAACTTGGCCGACTACTTGATGCAGCTCCGGCTGCTTCGTTTGCACACAGAACGCATTTCAGACATCACCCACAGCGAGCCTGAGTCGTTTTTGCATGGTAACGGCGCGCTGGAGGATGCTGCGCCCGCTATTGCCATTGCTAACGGCTACTTCCGCTACTCATCCACCGACAAGTGGATCATGAGCGCCTTGCAGCTCAGGGCCCCGGCAGGCCAGGTGATTGCGATCGTCGGGAACTCAGGCGTGGGCAAGACCACACTCATCCGCGTTCTGGCGGGGCTTGAAGATCTTCAAGTCGGAGACTTCTTGGTCAATGGAGAGGATCTACGGAAGGTCGGTAAGTCGAGCTACCGGAGCAAGGTCAGCATCGTCATGCAGGGGGACAATCTGTTGTCGGGAACGCTGTCGGAAAACATCTCTATGTTCGATGAGCACATTGACCAGGAACGCCTCGTGCAGGCCGCGAAATTGGCATGCATTCACGATGATATTCAGCGTATGCCAATGGGCTTCAACACCAGAGTTGGCGACTTGGGAAATACGCTGTCAGGCGGACAAAAACAACGGATCTTCTTGGCCAGAGCCTTCTACAGGCGCACTAAGTTGTTGTTGATGGATGAGCCAACGACTGGGGTTGATGAGCAGATGGGCATACAGCTGATGAAGAACATCAAGAGCATCGGCGCGACTACAGTCATTGTGACGCACGACAAGAACATCTCTCGGATGTGCGACATGCACTATCTCTTCGTGGGCGGAACTCTAAGGCCCTTGATCAAAGAGCAGCCAAGAGCATCTGAAAAGAGCGATGCAGCGGAAACTACTGAAAAGTCCAAGCAACAATGAGCAATCAGTGCTTATGAATTAATTCAAAGGGAGGGGTGTTATTGAGAAGTCGATAGTGGGAATGACTAGGACAAAATTAAACACATAGTATGGAGTGCTGTAATGAGAGAGCTGAAAAATGAAGAGCTATTCTTAGTGGCAGGTGCCGCCGCCGCTGCGGATGTCGATCCAAGCGAGCCGCCCACGCTGCCGCCAGTGGTTGTTAACCCTCCGCCTTCGGGGCCACCGTCGCTTCCACCCTCTCCGCCGATTGAGTTCCCGACACCACCGCCCAGTGGTGGAGGCGGGGGTGGACTGCCGAATCCAACGGACAAAAATACGACGACTGATCTCGGAGCAGAGGTGGATATCCTCGTCAATAAGTCAGCAACCTTGGAAGGGCTGGTTCAGCTGGCGCAAGCGAAGGGTTTCAATATAGTGGCCACTGATGGTTATTCTCATACGGATCCTCTTGCTACTGGCGGTGGAACAGTTTACGTAAAAATGTATTCTAACCCCAGCGATACAGCATCCCAACTAACACATGAATTAGGGCATACGCTTTTCGATGGGGAGTGGAACACGGTTACAGATCGAGCATCAGCCATTAATATGGGTCTAGCAACTGAAGGTGAAGCAACAATCTACTCAATCGCGGTCCAGAGAGAGCTTACCGCACAGGGTGTCGCTTTCAACATTGCCGCAGATCCCGCCAATGTGGCTTCTTATAATGCGACATATGACGCATATCAGGCCGGTCAGATAAACTGGGACGCTGCTTCAGCGCAAATCGGCGAGTCTTTCAGGAATGGCGAGCATATTGATGTGAATGGAACTCCTGATAATAAGGCTGATGATATTAGCTATGAGCAATACTACGGGAACTATTGGGACAGTAGGAAACCCGCTGGGGGCTGATGGCATGGTGTATAGATATTAAATTTCAGAAGGTGGCTGGTATGTTTTTTTCAAAAAAAATGGCGTTTCTGGTAATCCTTAATTTTTCTGCGGCGATGAGTGCGCATGCTGAAAATAAGGACTCTCAATTGAATTTGGATGAGATCGTTAGTAAGTTTTATGATTCTGCTAAGCCGGTCAACTATGAAACTTTCCGTGATATCGGCCTCAGTGAATTTCGGCAAGTAAGTTCAAGCCGGTCATTGAACATTGCTTTTCGTTCAGCCGCGTTGAAGACAAAGGATCAATATGGAGTCTCCTTCGTTGAGTTCAGGGTTCCACCTGAGCTCGACAAAGGAGTGAGCTTTGCGTATATGGAATTGACGCCCGGACGCTGTTATGAGGTGTCTAAGATCAAGCAAAAATTTGCGCTCACTCCATACGTCTTGCCACCCAATCCCCATGCGCCACTCACCGACGTTAGTAAGGATGTCTTCTATAAAACCAATCTTGGTGAAACGTCGGTATATGTAAAGGCGAGCTCGAAGGGCGAGTGCTTGCTTGGTCTCACAAGAAGTCGAAACTAATAGGTTTTGCTGGCGCTAGCCAATTAGGCATCTATCTAGTTGGCTAGCGCTGAGATGAGCAACCAACATGTTTAGTGTGAAACGATGAGTTTAAGCACTACATAGTCATAAGCAGCCGCTGTGGCATGGGAGGCGATAGCGTGATGGCACTACGGCTCGGGCCGCTCTCTCAGGGTGTTGCGAATGATGCGCGAGTAGACGAGGAGGGCAGGCACGCACATCAGGCAGATGCCGATGAAGAAAGTGCCATAGCCCTGGCTTTGTCCATGGAGCGTGGTGAGATAAGCCACTGCAAGGCCTGAGAAGCCGGCAAGCACCCTGCCGAAGATCGAGTAGAAGCTTGTTAGCCAAGCGTAGTGCTCTCCTGCCCGTCCGAGTGTGACTAGCTTTGACATGTAAGCAACCAACGCGATGCCGGTATAGCTACTGGCAAGGTTTTGAAGAATAACGCTAGCCCAAAGCAGCTCAACAGACCGCTCGTTGGACGAAAGCAAGGCAAGACCGAGGAGGGCAAGGGCTTGGAGAGCTGCGCCAACAAGAATGGTCGTGCCCAGAGACATGCGTCTCAAGCTGGTGCCTGCGGCCAAAATTCCGAGGAAGGCAGCAGGGATGGCTAGCCAGATGTGCAATGATCCGACCGCACTCTTCCCGATGCCAAGGGCATAGAAAAAAGGATTGATCATGGGACCCAAAAGAATGTCCGGTAGGCGATAGCAGCCGATGAAGACGATCACCGCGATCCATCCTTGCATCGTGGAGGGTCGAAGCGACACCAACGGAGCCCTCTGCTTCTCCGCACTCGTGGCATCTGGGGTGCGGTCGCTATCGGGATGGGATTGCAGAAAGAGCGTTCCGCAGATGGGCACCAACATCAGTGGCAGCAGAAGGGCATAAGCAACTTGCCAAGACAGCCGCGCTGCGAGCAAGAACACCAGACCGTCGCTTAGCAGAAGAGCAATGCGGTAGCCAAACTGATAGGCAGTGAGGAGCTTGGCTGGCTGCTGGTGCACTGCCTCCTGTTCGATGCGAAATGCATCGACTGAGGCATCCAGGGTCGCACCGCCAAAGGCGGCTGCGATGGAGCTCAATGCAATGAGCGGCAGACTACCGGTGACGACGCTCAGGACAAGGCCCAGGAGAGAGAGGGCGACCATGACCGAAGACAAGACAATCCAGCCCTGACGGTGCGCCATGGTGCCTCCAACGACCGGTGCACGGCGTTGGTCGAGATGGCGGGCCCATAGGAATTTGAGGGAGTAGGGAAGTGCGGTCCAAGCCAAGGCACCGATGACTGCGATCGAAAGCGATTTTTCGCTGAGCCAATAGCCTAAGGTGCTGCCGATCAGCGGATAAGGCAAACCAGAACCGAAGCCCAGGAACAAAAATCCAGTCCAGGCCTTAGTCGGCCTTGATGTCACTTCATGCATGGGCTGCAACTGCCTTGTCGCTTCGGTTCGTCCATTCGTATCAAGGAAGCAACGTGTCTTCCTCAGCCATCTTTGCGAAGTGTGTAAGCCTTGGTTCCAAGCATAGCGCCCGTCTTATCTCGCACCAAGCGATGCGCTTGCTTGAAGTGAGGGCGCAAGCGGTGCCGTAGTGCTTTGGCCAGGCGTCGGTGATGCCCTGGCATAGCCACGAAATCCAGGATCCAGAGTTGATCACCTTCGTTCCAGTCACTAATCGGCAAGAACGGGGGATCTTGCAGAACCAAATGATTAGCGGTTTCAGGCGTCAGATAAGCCCATAAGGCGTAGCCGGTCCAGACTCCATCTTCGTCTTCGATCGTGACGAGCTGGCCTAGGCGAATCGCAGGCCATAGCCACACATAAGCTGCTGCGATACTGAACCTCTTGCGGTCAGTCTTGAACAGGAGTTGCATGGCCAAGCCAAGCGCTTGCGCATCAACGGCATTAGGTTGCATAAGCTGTGGTTGAGCTAAAGGTTTGCGCTGCAACGGCAGCGTCTGGGAAGGTGAGCAGTGCGGCAGGAATTGTTGCACGCCCGTTCAAGCCTAGACCTACGAGATAGCTGGTGGGTTCGCAGTCGACAAGCACGACGTTTCGATGGGCAGAACTAGTGATGCCGAGTGTCTCATCTGCGACTTGGGCACCGAAAAGCAGTGTTCCGCCACGCACGCGTGGCCCATCCAGCTGGACTGTATAGGCCACACGATGCGTATCAAAGAAATACAAAGCGGTGGACACGTGATCGCTTGCGTAGCCTAGGACAAGCCAGTGTGGTGGTAAGCCTCTCCAAACCCGTCGCGAGGCCGCTACCTCGGTTGCGATAAAGACCGAGACCCGCTCGGGTCCCGACGACCGATCGGCGAGGATCGACCGCACCAGCTTGATCGCGCGGCGCTTAGAGACGCGATAGGAAAGGCGTGGTCGTGGTCTCAGCCAGCGGTTGGCCGCACAAAGATGAAGATCTGAGTTCGGAAGTGCGCGCACGAAAGCTGCGATCTCCTCGCCAATCTGAGACCCCTGGGTTGCTTTGCCTCTGAGGTGGTCGGAGAGCCAATCGTGGCGTTCGTTGTGCTTTGTGGGCTGATCGAACGCATAGTCAATGCGCTGTTGCTCGCGGTAGTAGCGCGCAAGGAGCACTTTGAAATGAAACACCTCTGGGCTTGACTCAGGCAAAGCACACGCTTTTGCACAGTGATGGAGAAACGCAGCTTCCATGTGATGCTCGATCTGGATGAGCAGTTGATCGATGTTGGCGATTGTGTTGTCGAAGTGGGAATACTTCTTGAAGAAGTAGGCAAGCGATGGAAGCGAGTGGCGAACATCGCGCATCTCATTGCCGAAGAAATGACCATGTCCATCGGTGCCATGCTTCCAGCTGGGAACTGCGCGGAAGCCGCCGAAATCCAGGAACTGCGCGTTCAATGTGATGTTGTCGCTTGTCGGGCGCCCTGTCCAAAGGCGATGCGCGCGACTTGCGGCAATCTGCTCGGCAAGGCGGAGGTAGAGCTCAGACAAGTTAACGCCTAAGCCATTGGGATTGCCCGCATCGAGCTGCGCGTGTTCGTCGGCAAAGTGGATGGCATCTTTGACCCGCAGGCTATCTTGAAATTGATCGCTGTTTGCGCTGCCTGATGTTCCGAAATACAGGCTGCGCTCGAAATGCGCCAGGCGAAGGAAAGCGGGCCGGATTAGAATGGCGCAACGTTCCGGTTCGTCTGCATCGGTGCGTGCCAGGGAGAAGCCGGCATCGATGATGGCAACGATGGGGACTGCCCCGTGGGGGAGTTCTGCGTTGAGGATCTCGCTGGCGACTGCCTCGCGAATGGCATCGTAAAGATAGAGACAGCCATGCGAGTGCGACCAATCATGGGCCTCGGAGACCAATGGTGTGGGGCCGGTTCCTTTGGCGATGAGCATGCCATCGGAGCCACAGCGGCCACTCCCTCCGTGGATTGCCCCACCGCTCCCACCATAGCGATCAGCGCCCAGTGTCCGTCCGCCGAAGCTGCCGGCAACGCAGTGAGCTTCGAGGGAGGTCACGGCGAAGCGTTCAAGCAAGGACGCTGAGATGCTGGTCCGAGTGGGCTTGTCGTGGATGGCGATGCCCAAGTCATGAAACCAGCGCTCATTGAGCCAGAGCAAGGAAGCATCTACCAGCTTTCCCACTGGGAAGGGCACGAGCATCGAAGTGCCCACGCTGGCGAGGTTCAACAGGTTGGGGTCGTTCTTGTCATCCATGTCCCAGTAGTCATTGGGCATTTCGCGTCCTTCTTTCTGCAGTTGTTGCGACTTCGCGTTCGATCGGCTTTGGCGATGCTACCAACCTGACGGCAGTTCGTCCTGCTGCTGCTTGGATTTCCGAAAACCACGGGACATCACGGCTGCATAGACCATTGCCTTGAAATCGGCACAGGGCATTGCAAAATTAGATTCGTACAGGATCTATTCATCTTCTAGTATAAATATTAATCATACGTAGGGGGCGCAATTGCCGACCCAACCGTAGCGCGGAAATTCAAATAAATAATCAAACAGCAAGAGCGCACTTATGGTTTCTGCTTTGCAGAAACCGTGCGCCAACGCTCTGCGTTGGTGCGGTGGCTTTCGCCACCTCGTTGCTATGCTTCGCTAGGCAACACGGCCTCCTCAAAACCCTGAGATTCAAATCTCGTTGTTGTCGAGTTCGCTTATCTCTCGACAGGGGATGTTCTGCCGCTTCTTTGTGTGCTCCACAAACAGGAGTTTCACAATGGCGATTTATCACGCAACAATGAAGTCTTTCAGCCGAGCCAATGGCGACTCGTCGGTCGCAGCAGCAGCCTACCGAGCAGGGTTTGATCTGCTCGATACAAGCACGGGGCTTGGTCACAATTATTCCCACCGAGGCGGTGTCGATTTCCATCAGATGCTTGCACCGAAGGGCGCGCCTTCGTGGTGCTTCGATGCGCAGTATTTTTGGAACGCAAATGAATCAGCCGAAACCCGCAAGAACGCTCGCGTTTGCCGAGAAGTCGAGGTGTCGCTTCCGCATCAACTCGATCCACATCAACGAAGAGTGCTCGCTTTGGCGCTGGGTCAATTGCTCGTCGAGCGCTTCCAAGTCGCCGTGCTGGTTGCGGTGCACACGCCAAGCAAGCTTGGCGATCAACGCAACCACCATGTGCATTTGCTGATGTCAGCCAGAAAAGTCGGTCCGGGTGGGCTTGGTGAGCGCGCCTGCGCTGAGTTTGACGCCCGACAAGGCGGAGGAACGCGAGCGTTGCGGCAAATCCGCAAAGACATCGCAACGGTTATCAATGCGCATCTGAAAAATGCCGGCAACGCAGCTCGTGTGGATCATCGCAGTCTCCGAGCACAAGCGCAGGAGGCCGCGCGCAATGGGGAGTTTGAACGCGCCCGCGAACTCACGCGCCGGCCTGGCAAGCACTTGGGCAAAGCCAAAGTGGCGGTGATGCGCAAAACGAAGTTCACCGCAGAAGTCAAAGGTGCAGGTGGGAAAGCTGCGGCATTAGCGCTTTCAAGGGTTGTTGCTGAGCACATGAAAAAAAGTGGCAGCTTCGTGCATGAGGTGCCACCATCTCACAGTCATGCGGCTGCACTTCGGGATCGGGCCAATGCAAAAAAATCTGGATTAGAAGGGCGCACAGCGGTTGGGAGGGGTCGGTTGTCAGGCGCAGAGCGGGTGCGGCAGATCAAAGAGCGCTTGGCGCGTGCGCCAGCGCCAAGTTCAGGACTTTACACACCTTACAGCGGTCAGACCCGACATCTTGGTCGCGTGACGCGTCTGGCTCGGTCTTCGGGTCGGCCGGACTCGGAGGTCCTAAACCAAGAGGCGCAGCTCATCGAAGATTGGCTCGAAGCGCAACGGGAGGTCGCGCAGCAGTCTCTCGAAGTCTTGCGGCAGATCCCGGGTATCCAGATTGAAAACGAGTTCCAGCGGGCGCACTCCGCACTCATCTGCCGGCGGGTCGACAGCTACGCCACAAAGCCGTTCCTGTTCGAGGATACGGAGATGCTTGCTCGCTCAATCAGCAGGTATGCCCATACGCTGGTGCGACCCTACAAAGCGCGTGTGGCCGTGCTGGATGCGCAAGCCAAGCTTGTTGAGCAAGAAGGCAGCGGAGACGCGCAAGCGGTGGCGAGGGCACGCCAGCGTTTGGGGAGGGCGAAGGTGCATGTCTCTCCTCGCATCCAAGCCATTCAGCAATGGCGCATCAAGCGGGCTCGAAAGGCGATGGTGGAAGCGTCTGAGGCCTTGGAGAAGAATTTTGCCCCACAGCCGATCGAGGTGCTGACGCCTGAGGCATCTGGCGATGATGCGCTTCCACCACAGGCCGAAGGTGATGCCGGGCATTGGGAGTTGAAGTTTCGGCCACCGAAGCCAAGTCTATGACGGCTCAGATATTTCTGACCGTTGGCCGCGCAACAAACTGATGGCACGTCGGGGCGGCGAGCCTGAAGCTAGCGTTGTCGCAAAAAGTTCGCCAAATGATCGGAACAACGCCGACCGCCGTCGGCACCCGGCGCCGTGACTGAGGCTTCAACGCCAGCGACACAGGAGCCCTGCATGCAGGGCTCTTTTTCGTGTGCAGGACTCAGTAATTCGCTAGCCTTTAAGGCTTGCTTAAGGCGACTAACACACTAACCGTAGCGCCTGACGAACTCGTGGATGCGCAAGGAAATTCCACCGTGCTTGATCCAACCGGTGTAGGTCTTCTCCGCGCGCTCTACGAGTGGCCTCCATTCGGAGATGGTGCCGATCGTGTAGCCAGTGATCTTTTCTGGAAAGACCAGTTGGATCTTGCCTGGTTGCTTTTCTTCAGGCGTTCTAAACGTCGGTGGATCGTCTAGTTCAACTTTCTCGTTCTCATACTTTGTCAAACTAATGAGCGTTGCTGCTCGCGGTATGTCAGGCCAGTTTTCGTAAGCATAGATCTCAGGAGTTGGACTAGAAGAACGAGCTTCATTAAGCAGTTTTTGCCCTTCCAAACCTAGGTTGCGCGTCGCAACGACGACCCAAATTCGTGCATCCTTCCACGCATCGGGATCTTGCTTTACCGCTTGCAAAATGGAGAGGCCGCTTGGGTTGCTTGGAAGAAGCTTTGAGTTGCGTTCATTGATCAAGCGCTGGGCGGCATCTAGCATCGTTTTGGTGATGCGCTTTCCCCTGATCCAAGCCGCATCGAACCAGCTTTTCGCTTCGTGGAGGGGCCTTCTTCTGCCACCTTGACGCCTAACTCTGTCCAATGGACAGACTCTCTCCCTACGATGCCTAATCCTCCTGCAGAAGCATTGGCGCTTCCGACGATCATTTCTTCCTCGCCGATGTAAGCTTTGGCATGTAGTCGATCCAAAGTTTTTACTTCGACGTTAGGAAGCTTCATGAGCTGTCTGACCTCATCGGGCGATGAGCCACCTTGGCTCAGTTCAAGCAGAATGCGGGATGGCTGCGCGCGATCATGGAGCCCTAACTCCTTCGAAGCGCCCTTACCCCAAAATGCAACAGCTAAGTCGAGCTTCCCTGCTTGCTCGCGAACCCATGTCACAAGTTCCTGCTGATCCTTGATGAGCTTTGTCATCCGCTCCTCCTTGATAATGTCGTTTTTGAGAAATACACCCGTCGTTAAAGCATGCTCTTGAGCTTGGCTACATATGCTTATTGCGTGCACGCCATGGGGCACTGACTAGCCAGAACACCAACGCAAGACAATCAGAAAAAAGACAATGAGCGCGATCCAAGCTCCTGCGCCCATACGTTTAGGTGAGCTAGTTTTGCGAGGTCCCGGTGATACTTGATGAGAGCTGGGGCGGGGCGCGGACCCAGTTGGCCTTGGAACAGCCTGAGGCGTCTGTCGCTGCATCCTTTGAAGGACTTGAGCGTTAGGAGTGCTCGGCGGGGGAAGTGGCTTGGGAGCTTGTTGGCTCGTGCTCCGAGGAACTGTATTTCCCGCTCCACCCATACCCTTGAGGATGTTTTCATTTCGACCAGCGGTAACAACAGGTGCTTTCCCGCCGCGCAATCGGAAGCGTGCTTCTACCTCTGTAAGTTGCTTGATCTGACCTGGATTTTCGATGCTAATGCCGATGCTGACATACGATATCTTCCCAGCTTGACCGTGATAGGGCGGCTCTACCAGTCCAGTCACGCTGACCCAACGTCCATTCCAGCTGCTGTTGGGCTCCGAGGGGAACTGCCGCAATGCCTCAGACCAAATTGAAAGTTTTACGGACTTGCCTGTCCAATCGCCAAAATTGATGAAGATGAAAGGCTTTTTGTTCCTGCCGTATCGTTTTTGAGTGACATCAACGATCCTGCCAATCAACTCCACGCGGCTGCCGACCTGAGCTTCGACTTGGGCAAAGTTCGCCGCATCACAGACCGTATAAGGGCTTTGGTAGGCAATGTCTTTGGGCTTACCCTGTGGGTTGAACACAATTGTGTTCGGTCCCAGTCCGCGCTGAACACGGAAGTCGGCAAGTGTCGGAACTTGATCAAAAGGCCCATCCGCAAGCTGCGCAAGCGACTGCGCCGGGACCGTTAGCCCCGGAAGGCCTAGAACCTGATTGAAGATGACGGAGGTGCCGGGGTCAAGGAAGTCGTTCCGCCGAAAAACGATAGCGCTGGGTTCGGAGTTCGAGGCTTTCCAAAGTCCCGGAGATACGGCCAGGGCCTGTAAAGCGACATCAAGTGTGATGAAAGAAAAGCGATCAAGCTGCTCGTTGAAATTGGACGCCGTGCGCTTAGGGTGCTGGAAGTTGGCTTGGCCAAGTTCAGTTGCACCACTCCCACGTAGTGCTTCGACAAACATGCCGTCATAGTCAATGAGCTGGACGGAACTACCGTCTGCGTTGACCATCAGGTTCTCAGGCTGAATGTCGCCATGAGCAATCTGCTGTGCTTCCAAATACGCGGAAAGAGCTGCAAGCGCCTGACGAAGCTTGGTTAGCGCAGCAGCATTTCCGTGGTTGCGTTCCAAGAACTCGGCAAGCGTGGTGCCCTGAGCCCACTCCATTTTGACGATGGGGTAGAGGTTCCCATCGATCAGGATCCCGTTAGGGATGAAATCGAACGGCAGGAAGTAGGGACTCGCAAGTTGCTTGAGTCGGAGTGCAATGGCCTGATAGCGCTGTTCCAGATCGTTGGATTTTTTGTGAAAACAACGTAGCGCAAAACGCTTTCCGCCCGTATCAACCGTATAGGTAAGTGCAAAGCCGCCACACAAAGCCAATGGCAACCCCAGTCCGGTGGTCCGCAACTGCCCGGCTCTCAGCTGTGGATCTTGAATCGCACGCGCAGGCGCTTGTAGTGCTTCGTTGTATTTCTCAAGCGATGGATAGTTCATAGATGTCCGGCGCCAGTCAACGCGGCGATGATGAGGGTGGTGTCATCCCGCCTCATGCTCCCTTTGGTTCGCTCTTCTTCGACAAGGCTGACAAGCTCTTCCAACTCCCTGACAGCATGAAGTCGTTCAAGGGCAGTGGGATCACTGCGCTCCTGGTGTTCAAGCAGCCACGCGGCTAGCGCGTCTGTCATGCACAAGAGAAGCCGATATCCAGAGGTTTCGTACGGCCAAGCAACCTCAGTCCGGACCCCATTGCCATTTTCAAATAAGGGGGCATTGAGATCGGGCTTGGTGCTGATCAATGTTGGATGAAGGGAGAACTGCTCCGAGCTTTCATAGGGCGCGCACGCGAGCATCTGCTCACCATCTGTGAGTGCGGCAAACGAATCGCCAATCGCCGTGACCCTGATCTGTAGCTGTTCGGCCTCGTCTTGTGCAACAAGCAGGGTGCCGAAGCTGCCGCGCTCATAGGCAGCAGCCTTCGACCAAGACAGATTTGGCGCGTCATGGAGCGCTTCGTATTGCCGCGTGGATGTGGCTATCGCATCAGACAGATTGGCAGGGTGCTCTAAGAACTGGTCCACAAGAAGCGCGGCCCAGTTCTTGGCGTCGAATGATTCGGATGCACCGTCAGACAGCACGATGCGTCCGGACGCCGCTGCCAAACGGTAGGCGTCTTCATTGGCTTCCGGCGCGTCCAAATGTTTGGCAACAGAGCCGTCGAACAAGATCTGGATGGGCATGGTCAGCGCAGCTGGGCTGCTCGCGTTCCGATATCGAAGAAGTCCACGATCTCCGCAGTCTCTGCGTTGAACATGAAGCCGCGAGACTCCATGGTCGCCTTGATTCCCTTTTCCTGAGCAGCTTGCTGCAGGTGCGGGGGCAGGGGGCTCGACATCCGGAAAAGGAGTTTGGCGTAGTTGTCAGACAGACCAGCGTCCGAGATCGGGAACGTCACTGGATCGCCACCGCTAGCGCTTACGTGCAGGTTGAACAGCAAAACATTGCCGTCATTCGTGGCAATTTGTTGGAGTTGCTGGGCAAGGCCCTCCGGGTCACCGTCAGTGGATTCGCCGTCAGTGACATGGAGAACGGTGGGCGGATAGCTGTCTGGATGCGCATCGCACCAAGCCACCAGTTCAGCGGCTGCGCTCGTGATGGCGTTACACATCGGGGTGCCGCCAGAGGCGCGTGCTTCAAACCAGACAGGGAACTTGATGGACTGGCTGACCAAGCCACCTGCGCCATCGTCGACCCGCTTGACTCGGTCTTCAACGCGCAAAGGACTGGCTTCGATTTGAGAGATTGGGTGGAGCACGGTGTGCGAGAGCGCACCCGCCAGTCCATTCTGCGCGTCCGAGTTTGAGTAGCCAAGCACACCGACTTCGAAATAGTTGCGCGTTCCCTCCGATTTGGTGCAACGCGTGATCAAAGTTGCAAGTGTGCGGTTGAGCACGTCAGCGACGAACTGCGCTTTGGATTTCCCATTGGTCATCACTTCCTGCATGGAGCCGGATTGATCGACCAAAAACAAGAAGGCGGTTGGGCTAGTGCGACTAATCTCTGCGGTATAGCTCATCAGGACTCCTAAGTGCGAGCTAGAAGACTTCTAGCTCTTCCAAGCCACATCATAGCGTCAGACCTTCAAGATGTTCAGGCCAGACCTGTTGCCGGTGACTGTTATAGAGAAAAATGTGATCAATGCATGGAAAGAATCTGTTACGGCCTCCCAAAGACCTGAGCAAGTAGGTCCGACAAAAAACGCAGTAAATTGGCGTGGGCTGCGAGAGCTTCTTCCTTCGAAACTGCTTTTCCGTAGCTCACACTTGCATCTGTATAGAGAAAGGATGCCAGCTCAAGATCGACATGAAGATCGCCTTGGTCATTGAGTGCCTGTGCAAGCTTGACAAGTTCATGATTTGATTTGAAGGATAAACCTTTACTTGCGAGTAACCCTTTCATGACTTTCTCAGCACATGTGGCGATATCTCGCCTTGCTTTGCCATAGCTACGCTCAATGCTCGTCAATGCTTCGACGCTATGGTTGTAATCTGCGCGTGCTTGTCGAAAAAGCGGATCATCGCTCTGAGCGATTGCGTCTAAAAACGTCAATGCGTTTAGGCCCAAAAGAAAGCGTGACTCGATTTCATCGAATGCTTTTTCATCTAACGTATCAGCATACGACTGAGTCATTCCCTCAAAGCAATCGAGCATGTTCCCATCGATAGGGCCACGATTGATGATGTTTTCTTTGCTTCCTTGATGAAGGCGTCGATTACATACCAAGCGTAAGCTGCCGTTGCTGTAAGGTCCACGCACCTTCCATGCTCGGTGTTCAAGTGGAATGATGAAAAAGCCAAGGGAAGGCAGAATTTTGATGTCTTCCCCATATCGGTGCTCATACCAAGAATGAGCTCGTTGAGAGAGCCAGGTCGCAGAAAATGGTCGGCTGTCACCAGGCGGATCACCGCCAAAAAGAATGATTTTTTGCCCTTTTCCGTAAGTTTGGGCAATCAGAATGGCCGCATTGCCAGGACGTTGATGGATATGCAGGTCCAACCCATTGAAGTGCTCGTCCAGCCCCATCATCATCTGGTTGAAGTCGTGTTCTGACTCGGGCTTCGGTGGCGCGTTCCATTCCGATTCCAATGTAATTACTCCGTTATGATGAGGGTGTAGTGGTGGCGTCGTCACTTTGAACCAAGTAATTATAAAAAATCTCATCACTGGCGTTGCAGTTTAATTTTTAGAATTTTTCAATTTATGGATGGGGGTCATAATTGGATGGCGTCAATTAACTGTCGGCGCTCATAATGATTTTTGGCAGGTTGGTGATCTTGATGCTCATTGGCAACAGCTTCAAGCAATTCATCCAGTTCGACAGACAAGCTAAACAGTGCGTCAAGCTTTGCCTGGCTGTCGAAAATGCGTCGCGTGCCATCAGGGACATCGAGTAGTTTTGCCTCGTCAGGATGATGATAAAGATAATCGAGGTGGCGTTGAGTCTCTGCTAAAATGGCAAGTTCGAACGTATATCCCACGCGAAGGGCCGTCGGGTTGGCGTGGAACATGATTGCTGCGAGATCAAAGCTTGGCAGTGCAATGGTCCTATCTGAATCAGCTTTGACATTCTTGACCAGCCGTATAGATTTTTTAAGCGAGCCAAGTGTAAGACTATCTCGGTCTGACACCTGTTTGATGTGCTTGAAGGGGAAGTTTGTCATCGTAGAGTTTGTCTTTTTGTCTAAGATGATGACTCCGCGATCATGCATCGCGCCGCTTTGTTGGTAAGCGGCGGTCTCATACCAGTGGGACGGGACAACATCGACCGACCGGGCAAGCGATCCGCCGGAAATTTTGATTGCTTTACTTCCCGTTGTATCAACTTTCGCTGCCTGGAACGCGTTCCGTAACGCCAGCTCTTCCTCATTTCGAAGATCTTTTAGCTCCTGTAAGGAAGTCAGTTGCGTTGGCTGATAAGCCCCGGCCAAAGCGCGAATCCCGTTGAGATCATAGTTGTAGAATCGCTCATTAATGAGCGTAAGAAGATCTACATCGCTGACTCCCCGGATGTGAACATTTAGCGGGACGGATCCTTGAAGATGAAATTCCAGGTTAAATGCTTTCACCCGTTTTTCGAGCTGATTTGCTACTCGCGTTGCAGTCTCAGTGCTTATACGGGTGTAATCAGCATCCACTTCTTGCATTGCGCCTAAAGCATAACGCGTGTTGGGTTTATTAGACGCTTTCTTTTCCCATGCCTCCTCGCGCAGCATTTTGCCGATGTAGTTAGCCAAAGCCGCTTCGTCCTCTACCAAGAGATCAAATCGGTCCTCGCCACTGCGTCTTGATTTCAAGGCAGTGATACGCTCATTAATAGTCTTTGCCATCACTGCTTCCTTAATGTGAAATTGCCCGACGAGTGACGTCCATCACCGGTAAAGTAATCGCCGTTACCACTCTTCATGTCTTTTGCGAACACCAGTCGTGCAAAGCCACGATGAGCGTTGAGCTGTATTTCTCCAGCTTTGGGCTCATTGCGATAGCTGTAAAGCAGCACAAATCCTTCAATGGGATCCGAAACCAAGCCCGCAACGTCACTGTTAGATTTTGATAGGCCCGCATCTAGGTGGATCCGCACCCTGTCCCAATCCTGCGTGATCGTCATCGTTCCCTTCCAATTGACGGCGTGCGAATCAGGACGTGGGAAGGGATGGCCTTCGCAAATCCATGTGCCGGAGAGATCAGCAACCTTTAACCATTGCATGACGAGTGGGATGCGCCAGATCCAGCGACGAAAGATTAAGTAAAGAACGGCATACACCGTTCCTGCACCGAGCAGAGATAGGACAACGGGTGGTAGGTTTGCGCTAAGGCCAAGCCCCTTCGCGATGTCGACGGCTTGCAATAGGGTCCAGACCAATAGGCCTGAGACAATCGAAGCTGTTCTGGCGAGGTATTTCCCGATCTGTGCCCGGTTGATCCCGCCGAGCACTACATACTCATGATCCATTTGAGCCCCTGTTTTCCAGCCACCGTAGTGTGGTCGCTAATAGTCTCAAAGAATGCGACGGTTGAAATACGTCCGTAGTCGTGAATCGTTGAAATTATGTTGTTGGGTTCGCTTAGGTGTGGTCGCCACGAAGGAAGTCAGACTGAAGTGGGGAGGCAGGTGGCGGGACAAGAACGCTCAAGCTGCTTAATTCTTCCAACCGGTTGTCCGCGTCTTGGTCGTCCTCTTCTCTGCCGCCTGCTCACGTCGCCGTTCCATGTGGCGAACCTGCTTGAACGACCGATTAAATTGCCCTGGTGTGTAAGCAGGTAGAGGAAGTGGAGGGCCAAACTGCTCAATGGCTGAAAAGCGAGCGGGGACGGAAGGCGGATCGACGTAATGCTTCAAGCCTGGCGGAAGCGTCAACTCGTGCCCGGTGATTTGTTGGGAAATGGGAAGCGAGATGCCGTGCTCATTGACCAGCGAGTTGGACAATGTGTGCCGGAAGCAGTGAAAGCTTTTGAGCCGTTGGGTCAGCCCTTGCTTGATCGCATAGGCCCGGAACTGATCCCCAAGCGCGTCGCCGTAGCCGTTTTCGGCGTTGTAGGGCAGGTGCGGGAACAGTCGGTCAAAGCCTGCGCACTTGACCTCATCCACGTAGATCAAAAATCCGGCATCGATCAGGGATGTGGGTAGGGGCACAAAGCGGGAGGAGTGGGGGTTCTTCAAGCGTTGATCCGGCTTGGCTCCACGGAAATGCACACCCCAGAAGTCGCCGACCTTACCGATGTCGTCAACATAGAGCTGAGCGACCTCGTTGACCCGAGCACCGGTGGCAAATCCCAACAGCGTGCCAAACCATCGATGGGGATACTTCTTCGCCCAGGACGTGAATGCATTCAGTTCGAGCAGCGCTTCAAGCTCGGCTTGGCTAAACGGATCACGACTCGGCTCATCGGTGAGCGACTTGGCACGATTGAGGATGGCTTTGTGAGGCGCCTTGCTAATCAGGTCTTCGTTCGCCAAGGCGTTGAAGAAGGACGCAATGCGATCGCGATGCTTTTCCTTGGTGCGCATGCTTAGCAGTTCGTGACCACCTTGCCGCGCCTTGCTCAGGATTTCGACAGGGGTGAGGCCGGCGAACACCGCCTTCTTGGTGGCGTTGCTGGGGTAGTGCTCAAGCGCATCCAGGAACTTTCGGACGTCATCGGTCTTGTAGTCCTCGACCGGCTTGTCGCCGACAAGCGCTACAAACAGACCCAAGCTGTGTTCGGTATCGAGCACGTTTTTGGCGCTTCGCCCCACACGCCGCATCTCACTGATGTGGATGGTGGCGCGCTCTGACAGCAGCGGTCCGGCGCTCTTCACAGAAGCCAGTTGCTGAAGAGGGAGGTGTTTCAGCGCGTCCAGCAGCCGGGCGTGGTCTTCGGCCCCATCAGCAGACAGCTCCACGCCACCGACCTTGATGGTGTAGGGGCGGGCTTCGTTCCCTTGCAACGCGGCCAGCGCCTGGCTCAGCAAATCGTCCCGCATGCCCGCTCCCTGCCGCATCTGATCGAATGCTTCCGAGAGTGCCACAGCCGTTCGTGCCACGGCCAGACGGGCAGCATCACCCAGGGCCAAGCGAACGGGACGGACAAGGTAGCGCGAGCCAATGATGGCTTGCAGGTCGGTCGGGACGAAGAAGCGCACATAGAGCCCAGCAGGGCGGCGCAGAAAATAAGGCTTCGGCACGGGGTTTGATACCTCGTTTGATACCTAACGCAGGCTCAAACTGAACATCAAACCCCTTGCCTAACCTTCGCGAAATCAAGCACTTACTGCTCTCTTCCGCGATCAGATGGTGGAGGTGGGCGGAATCGAACCGCCGTCCGGAAGCACTCCATCCCCAGCACTACATGCTTAGCCCTCCGTTGGATCTCATTCCCAGGCAGCACGGTTGGCAAAGCGCACCTGGAAACCAGCCTGCTTTATCTAACCGGTAGCTGACAGGCAGCCACTACCGATGGTTCCGTGATAATGACCCTACACCTACGAGCACGGGCACAAGTAGGTTCGGGGGTTCGCCTTAGGCGGCTGTAGAACTACAACTAAAGCCAATTAAGCGGCGATAGCGAAGTCCGAACCGTAGTTGTCATCGTTGGCAACTAAAAGTTTGCTGCTGGATTAACGAGGAAAGCTGCCCCCTCGGCATGCGCCAAGCGACTTCGCGACCCCCGTCGAAACCAGTGCACCCCCGGGGAAAGCATCAAAACGCTGACCTGATCAGTGTAGGGATCGGAGCGCCCTGTCACAAGTGGTGAGACGTGCAGCGCTTACAGTGGCTTCAGTCCTATCGGACGGAAAAGTCTGGTAATCAAGGAGCCAAACGATGGCGACAGGCAAGCCCCCAGGTCCGCGGCAGGCACGCAGCACGCCCCGCAAACGCGCATCGGGCGTCGACGCCCCCAGGCCTCGACGCGCAGCCAAGGCTTCGCAGCAGCAGGCGCAGGCGCAGGACACCGTAC
Organism: Xanthomonas sp. WHRI 8393; assembly: GCF_040203315.1. NCBI lineage: Bacteria > Pseudomonadati > Pseudomonadota > Gammaproteobacteria > Lysobacterales > Lysobacteraceae > Xanthomonas > Xanthomonas sp. WHRI 8393. The sequence continues at coordinate 556,333 of NZ_JBEGGL010000002.1, forward strand.
TGACGCGCGTGCAGGGCAAGGCGCGCACCGTGATCTACATCCATGGCATCGGCAACAAACCGCCGGCCGAGGTGCTGCGCTGTCAGTGGGACAAGGCCTTGTTCGGGCGGCCGATGGGCGAGCGCACGCGCCTGGCGTACTGGGTCAATCGCGAGCGCTATCCGGTTGCCGAACCCGGTAACTGCGATGCGCGCGATGTCGGCCCGGCGCTCAATCAGAGCGTGCAGCGCGCCTTGAGCACGCTTGGGCTGGTGCCAGGCGAGCAGGATCTGCATTTGCTTGCCGATGCGTTGGCGCAGAGCGAGCAAGAGCGTGTCGATCTGCACCGCTTGCTGGACGAACTGGATGCCGCGCCCGCGATGCCGGCGGCGGGCCAGGTGCAGGCCAAAGGTCCGATCGATGCGATCAACCGCGTGCTGCTGCGGCTGATCTCCGCCGCACTGCTGCAGGACGTGCACGATTTGTTCTTCGTGCCCGAGCGTGCGGCGCTGATGCGCGAGAGCCTGACGCAGCGGTTGCGCTCGGGTGGCGGGCCGTTTGTGGTGGTGGCGCACAGCCAGGGCTCGATGATCGCCTTTGACGTGCTGCGTCAGCTCCAGGCGGCCGAGTGCGAGGTCAGCCTGTTCCTGACCCTGGGCTCGCCCTTGGGCCTGCCGCAGGTGCGCAGCATGTTCAAGCGCTGGACCGGCACACGCAAGCTGCCGTTTCCCGCGTGCGTACGGCGCTGGATCAACGTGGCCGACACGCGCGACCCGATCGCGCTGGATCCGGATCTCGGCGACGATATCGCCAACGCCAAGGGGCGTTTCGAAAACCTCGCGGGCGCGCGCCTGAATCCGGACTGGCAGCACAACGCGCATTCGGGCTCGGGCTATCTGTCGATTCCGCAGGTGCGCGCGGCGGTGCGCGAAGCGGTGGGCGTCGGCTTCGACCAACCGGTCTCCAATGCGGTGCTGATCAAGGATCTCAGCGAGCAGCTGGAAGCACATGGCGCCGAGTATCGGCACGAAGTGCTGATCGAGCTGGATCGCCGGTTGCTGGGCGACGACCCGGCCGCCACGCGTGCGCTGCTGTTGGCGCAGTTGCGCCAGACGGCTGCAGCGACCACCGGCTTGAGCGGCGATGCGCTGGACGAGGCGATCGAGCTGGAAGATGGCTTGCAGCGGTTCGTGTCGGCGCGGCTGACGCGGTTCGAGATCGAATCGCTGCAGGACCGCTACCGCGCGCTGGGATTCCGGCGCGTGTGGCGCGATGCCGGCAAGCGCGCGTTGATCAACGTGTCCGGCAACGTCCTGCATGCCGATGCGGCGCGCACCGCGTATCGCGCGCGCGGGCAACAGATCGGCTGGGCGGTGCTGGACACTGGTATCGCAGCCAGTCACCCGCATTTCTTCGCAAAGGGGGAGCGCGACACGGTGGTCGCGCAATGGGATTGCACGCGGCGGGGTGCAGCCAGGCGATTGACGCGCGCCGACGGCGATGCCTTCGCTCGGCTGGATCGGCACGGGCACGGCACGCATATCGCCGGGATCATCGCCGGCCATAGCCGCGCGGTGATTCCCGACGCGCAGGGCAACCTGGGCAAACCGCTGGAGTTTGCCGGCATGGCGCCGGACACCCAGCTGTACGGGTTCAAGGTGCTGGACGATGCCGGCAACGGCCGTGATTCCTGGATGATCAAGGCGGTGCAGCAGGTCGCAGCGATCAACGAGCGCGCCGGCGAGCTGGTCATCCACGGCGTCAATCTGAGCCTGGGCGGTTACTTCGATCCGGAGAGCTACGGCTGCGGTTTTACGCCGCTGTGCAACGAGTTGCGGCGGCTATGGCGGCAAGGCGTGCTGGTGGTGGTGGCCGCCGGCAACGAAGGCCTGGCCTGGTTGATGCGCAACGACGGCGATGCATATCCGGCCAACATGGATCTGTCGATCAGCGACCCGGGCAATCTGGAAGACGCCATCGTGGTCGGCTCGGTGCACAAGAGCAGCCCGCACAATTACGGCGTGTCGTATTTTTCGTCGCGCGGGCCGACCGCCGATGGACGCGGCAAGCCGGATGTCGTGGCGCCGGGCGAAAAGATCCTGTCGGCCTATTACGATTTCGACCCGAAAGATCCGGCCAGCCTGATGGTGGAGATGAGTGGCACCAGCATGGCCGCACCGCACGTCTCCGGCGTGCTGGCCGGCTTCCTCTCCGCCCGCCGCGAGTTCATCGGCTTTCCGGATCGGGTCAAGCAGCTGATGCTGGACACCAGCACCGACCTGCAACGCGATCGCTATGTGCAGGGCAGGGGAGTGCCGAATTTGATGCGGATGCTTGGAGCGACGTGATTCGGGATTAGGAATTGGGGATTCGCAAGAGCATGGGTTCTACGCGCCGCGTTGCTCGCCGGGGCCGAGAGCCATGCAAACGCCTGCTGCGAATGGATTTGCCGTTACCAATCCCCAATGCCGAATCCCCAATCCCGGCTACTCACGCATCCCGGTTATGCCGCCGCATCACGCGCTGCTTATCGCGTTGCCAGTCGCGGTCCTTGGCGGCGTCGCGCTTGTCGTGGTTCTGCTTGCCCTTGGCCAGCGCGATTTCCAGCTTGACCTTGTTGTTGCTCCAGTACAGCGCGGTGGGCACCAGGGTATAGCCGTCGCGTTCGACGCTGCTCAGCACCTTGTCGATTTCCCGGCGGTGCAGCAGCAGCTTGCGATCGCGGCGTTCCACCGGCACGGTGTGGCTGGAGGCCTGGATCAGCGGGGTGATCTGCGCGCCGATCAGGAAGATCTCGCCGGAGCGCACATAGGCGTAGCCGTCGATGATGTTGGCGCGGCCGGCGCGGATCGCCTTGACCTCCCAGCCCTGCAGGGCCAGGCCGGCTTCGTAGCGCTCTTCCAGGTGGTATTCATGGCGCGCACGCTTGTTCAGCGCGATGGTTTTCGTGGCCGTCGCGCCGTTTGCTTTATCCTTGGCTGGTTTCTTGCTCATGCCGCCATTGTCGCCGATTCGGCGTCATCAAACGATCTTCTGTCTTTCACAAGTTAGCGAATGCCTACCATCCGTCGCAGCGCCCTGGTCGAACACAGCGCCACCCGCATGTTCGATCTGGTCAATGATGTTGCCGCCTATCCGCGCCGTTTCGGCTGGTGTGATGCTGCGCAGGTGCTTGAACAGGACCAGGCGCATATCGTGGCGCGGCTGGATCTGGGGTTGGGGTCGTTCCGCACCTGGTTCACCACCGAAAACGTGCTCGAACGTCCGCAGCGCATCGTCATGCATCTGCGCGACGGGCCGTTCAAGCGCCTGGAAGGCCTGTGGGAGTTTCAGTCGCTGGGCGAGAACGCCTGCAAGGTCAGCCTGACCCTGGAGGTGGAAACCAGCTCGCGGCTGTTGGGTCCGGCGCTGGCGCTGGGCTTTCAAGGCCTGGCCGACCGCATGGTCAACGATTTCGTGCGGGTCGCCGATCGCGGCGACGTCTGAGCATGCGGGTCGACGTCGTGCTGGCCTGGCCGGACCGCTGCAGTTCGGTATCGCTGGAGCTGGCCGAGGGCGCCACCGTCGCCGAGGCGATTGCCGCCTCCGGTCTGGCATCGGATCGACCGCCTGCCGCGCAGGCGATCCATGGGCTGATTGCACGCGCGGATCAGGTGCTGCGTGACGGCGACCGGGTCGAATTGCTCAGGCCGCTGCTGCTGGACCCGAAGGAGGCACGGCGTCGCCGTGCCGGACCGAGCAAAAAGGCCGGTCCCAACGGATAGCTGTAGGCCGGCACTGCGACGTATGTGCGCTGTGCGCAACAGCGAGCTCTTCTGTTGAGCGATCTGGATAAGCGAGCGCAGCCGGTAGCTTGAACAGGCGCATGTCGCCGCAAGACGGCTGACGGAAAACCGCGGATGTCGATATCCAGATCAGCGCTGCAGTTCCTGACCGAACACGTCTCTGCGACCAGGCAAATAAAAAACGCATCCGTTCAAACGGATGCGTTTTCTGGTGCGGCGACACTCAGGCGATCGCGCAGTGCGCGACCGAGCGCATCAACGGCCGCGCTGCTTTTTCTTGTCGCGGGCCAGATTGCGACCGAACTGCTTGGGTGCCGACTTGGCCAGCTGCTCGTCCTGCGAGGGGAAATAATCGCCTTCCCAGCGAACGACCTGCTCGTTTTCGAAGAACACGGTGAAGTTCTTGATCTCGGTGCGCGCCAGACGGTCCACGCGCTGGGTGGAGGTGTAGTCCCAGCGCTGCGAATGGAATGGATCGGGGATCGAGGGGGTACCCAGCAACGCGCTGACCTGCTGCTTGCTCTGGCCTACCTGCAGTTGCTCCACGGCATTCTGTTTGATCAGATTGCCCTGGTAGATCGGCTGCTTGTAGATGATGCCGCAGCCAGCGGTGGAGAGAGCAACGGCGGCGACCAGCAGGAGATTACGCATCGGGGATTAAGTGCTGAGGAAATCACGCCGATGATACACTCCCGCCGGTCGCCGCGACCCGTTTGATGGCAGCTGGCGCTAAATCGCCAATGAACGGAGAACATATGGAAACCCACGACCTGCGCAAAGTCGGGCTCAAGGTGACCCATCCGCGGATGCGGATCCTGGAGTTGCTCGAGCAGAAGAGCAACCAGCACCACCTCAGCGCAGAAGACATCTATCGGCAGCTGCTCGACCATGGCGACGAAATCGGTCTGGCCACGGTGTATCGGGTGCTGACCCAGTTCGAGGCCGCCGGTCTGGTGCTGAAGCACAATTTCGAAGGCGGCCAGGCGGTCTATGAGCTGGATCGTGGCGGCCATCACGACCATATGGTGGACGTGGATACCGGTCACGTGATCGAGTTCGAGAGCGAAGAGATCGAGGCCTTGCAGCGGCAGATCGCCGCCCAGCATGGCTACGAGCTGGAAGAGCACTCGCTGGTGCTGTACGTGCGCAAGAAGCGTCCGCGCTGACGGCAAGCTGGTGGCATCGCGGTAACGACAAGGCGGCTTCGGCCGCCTTGTGCGTTTGCCGCCATCGGCTGCCTGGGCAACCCCGATGGCGGCCGAGACAGCGCCCGGCGGCTCAGGCGCTCTGCAGCAGCTTGCGTGCCGCCGCGCGGGCTTCCTTGCTGACTTCCACCCCGCCCAGCATGCGCGCCAGTTCTTCCTGGCGCGCCTGCGGGCCGAGCAGTTCGACCGCGCTCTGGGTCATGCCGTCCACCGGCGCCTTGCTGACCCGATAGTGCGCGTGGCCCTTGGCGGCCACCTGCGGCAAGTGGGTCACGCACAGCACCTGGCGCTCTTCGCCCAGGGCGCGCAGCTTTTGCCCGACGATGTCGGCCACTGCGCCGCCGATGCCGGAATCCACTTCGTCGAAGACCATGGTCGGCACGCTGTCCAGCCCGAGCGCGGCGACCTCGATCGCCAGCGAAATCCGTGACAGCTCGCCGCCGGAGGCGACCTTGCGCAATGCGCGCGGTGGCTGCCCGGCGTTGGCGGCGACCAGGAATTCCACCCGCTCGGCGCCGTTGGGGTCCGGGCGCAGGGTGTCCTGGGGCTGCAGCTGGATCAGGAACTGCCCGCCGCCCATGCCCAGCTCGCCGATCAGCGTGGTGGTGGCGGCCGACAAGGCCTCGGCAGCGGTGGTGCGGCTGGCGCTGAGGCTGCTGGCCGCGCTGCGCCAGACGCCGATCGCCGCCTCGATATGCTTGTCCAGCTGCTGCAGGCGCTCGTCGGCGCCGCGCAGGCTCTCCACTTCCAGGCTCATGCGGTCGCGCTGGGCGGCCAGTTCGTCCGGGGTGACGCGGTGCTTGCGGGCCAGATCGTGCAGGCGGCCGAGCCGGCGCTCCATCGCCTCGAACTGGGCCGGGTCGGCCTCCAGGTCGTCGCGTACGCGGTCGAGCAGGGCCAGCGCCTCCTCGATCTGGATGACCGCGCTGTCCAGCAGTGCATCGACCTCGCCCAGGCGCGGCTCGTGCTCGGCCACGCGCGCCAGGTCATGGCGGCTGTCCTGCAGCAGGCCCAGCGCGCAGGCGCCGTCGTCGCCGTTGAGCTGCAGGGCCACGCTGTCGCAGGCGCCGATCAATGCGGTGGCGTGCGCCTGGCGGCGATGATTGACGTCCAGCGCGGCGATCGCGGCCGGGTCCAGGTCCTCGCGTTCCAGTTCGCTGAGCTGGTGTTCCAGAAAGCCGATGCGGTCGGAGACATCGCCCTGCGCGGACAGCGCATCGCGTTCGTCCAGCAGGGCTTGCCAGCGCTGGCTGGCCTGGCGCACCTGCTCGCGCTGCGCGCCGTTGCGGGCGTAGGCGTCGAGCAGGGCGAGCTGGCTATGGCGGGCCATCAGGGCCTGGTGTTCGTGCTGGCCGTGAATCTCCACCAGCCGCGAGGCCAGCTCCGCCAGTTGCGAAGAGGTCACCGGGCGGCCGTTGATCCAGGCACGCGAGCCGCCATCGGCACGGATGATCCGGCGCAGCTGGCATTGCGCGTCGTCGTCGAGTTCGTTGTCCGACAGCCAGGTCAGGCCCGGGTGCTGGGCCGGTAGCTGGAATTCGGCCGACAGTTCGGCGCGGTCGGCACCGTGGCGGACCACGCCGCTGTCGGCGCGCAGCCCGGACAGGAAGCCTAGCGCGTCCACCATCAGCGACTTGCCGGCGCCGGTTTCGCCGGAAACCACGGTCATGCCTGGCCCGAATTCCAGTTCGGTGGCGCGGACGACGGCGAAATCCTTGATGGAGAGGTGTCTGAGCATGGGATCGAGTGTGAACGCTTTGGGGAAGCTTAGGGTGGGAGCGGCGGGCAGGGAATAAGACGCTTGCCAACCGCAGGGCCAGACATTATCTATGCCCAGTCTCACCGGATGATCCCATGCGCGCGTCACAGTCCCCAACGCTCGATCCCCGCGCACGCCAACTGCTGCGGACGCTGATTGCCCGCTATATCCGCGATGGCGAGCCGGTCGGCTCCAAGACGCTGGCCCAGCACGCCGGGCTGGACGTCAGCCCGGCCACCATCCGCAACATCCTGGCCGACCTGGAGGATGTGGGGCTGCTCAGCTCTCCGCATACCTCGGCCGGGCGGGTGCCCACCGCGCACGGTTACCGGGTGTTCGTCGACAGCCTGGTGCAGATGCAGCCGCCCGGCGAGGAAGAAGTGCGCCGCCTGCGCGCGGAGCTTGCCAGCGGCAACGGCACCCAGTCGCTGCTGGGCAGCGCCTCGCAGATGCTGTCGGCGATGAGCCATTTCGTCGGCGTGGTCAGCGCGCCGCGGCGCGAGCAGTTCGCGTTCCGGCATATCGACTTCGTGGCGCTGGACGCGCGCCGGGTGCTGGCGATCCTGGTGTTTGCCGACAACGAGGTGCAGAACCGGGTGATCGAGCCGCGCCGGGCCTACGAGCCGGCCGAGCTGGAGCGGGTGGCCAATTACCTCAATGCGCAATTTGCCGGGCGCGCGCTGTCGGACATCCGCGCCTCGCTGCTGCGCGAGCTGCGCATGGCCAAGAACGAGATGGAGCAGCTGCTGGCGCACAGCGTGGATCTGGCCAGCGAGGCGCTGGTGCCGGCCGACGCCGACGACATGGTGATGGCCGGGCAGACCCGCCTGATGGGCGTGCAGGACCTGTCGGACCTGGACCGGCTGCGCGAGCTGTTCGAGGCCTTCGCCAGCAAGCGCGAGATCCTGCAGCTGCTCGAACGCACCATCCAGGCGCCGGGCGTGCGCATCTTCATCGGCGAAGAGACCGGCATGCTGTCGCTGGACGATGTCTCGCTGGTCACCGCGCCGTATGCCGCCAATGGCCAGGTGCTGGGCGTGCTGGGCGTGATCGGGCCCAAACGCATGGCCTACGACCGGGTGATTCCGCTGGTGCAGACCGCCGCCCAGGTGCTGGGCGCTGCCATGGAACCGCCCGGCACGCGATAAGCGGCAGCGATCGATACGATCGTTTTGCTTGAAACGCGCGCGCGCGCCCACATACGGGGTGACGTTGGGGCGGGCGTTCCGCTTGCCCGGGAACTGCACATGAACCAAGACCACCCCGAATTCGACTCCGAAGACCTGTCCCAGAACCCACCCGAGACCGATCCGCTCAAGGCCGAGATCGAGTCGCTGCGCAGCGAGATCGCGCTGGTCAAGGCCGATGCCCTGCGCGAGCGGGCCGATCTGGAAAACCAGCGCAAGCGCATCGCCCGCGACGTCGAGAACGCGCGCAAGTTCGCCAACGAGAAGTTGCTGGGCGAGCTGCTGCCGGTGTTCGACAGCCTGGACGCCGGCCTGACCGCGGCCGGCACCGAACCCAGCCCGCTGCGCGATGGCCTGGACATGACCTACAAGCAGTTGCTCAAGGTCGCGGCCGACAACGGCCTGACCCTGCTCGACCCGGTCGGCCAGCCGTTCAACCCGGACCAGCACCAGGCGATCAGCCAGGGCGAGGCCGAGGGCATCGCCCCGGGCCACGTGGTGCAGGTGTTCCAGAAAGGCTATCTGCTCAACGAGCGTCTGCTGCGCCCGGCCCTGGTGGTCGTGGCCAAGCACGACTGAACCGCAGCGCCCGGCTGAACTGCCGGGCGCCTGCGCGAAACGCAGATTCGTGCAGGTGGCTTGAACACCTGCGCACCACCCCCACATCTCAGCCAGACCCGGCGTCGCCGGACACAGCTACAGAATCATCAGGAGCGTATCCATGGGCAAGATCATTGGTATTGACCTCGGCACCACGAACTCGTGCGTGTCGATCATGGACGGCGGCAAGGCCCGCGTCATCGAAAATTCCGAGGGCGACCGCACCACGCCTTCGATCGTCGCCTACACCAAGGACGGCGAAGTGCTGGTCGGTGCCTCGGCCAAGCGCCAGGCGGTGACCAACCCGAAGAACACCTTCTACGCGGTGAAGCGCCTGATCGGCCGCAAGTTCACCGACGCCGAAGTGCAGAAGGACATCTCGCACGTGCCGTACGGCATCCTTGCCCACGACAACGGCGATGCCTGGGTGCAGACCAGCGATGGCAAGCGCATGGCGCCGCAGGAAATCTCTGCGCGCGTGCTGGAAAAGATGAAGAAGACCGCCGAGGACTTCCTGGGCGAGAAGGTCACCGAGGCCGTGATCACGGTGCCGGCGTACTTCAACGACAGCCAGCGTCAGGCCACCAAGGACGCCGGCCGCATCGCCGGTCTGGACGTCAAGCGCATCATCAACGAGCCGACCGCGGCCGCCCTGGCCTATGGCCTGGACAAGAACGGCGGTGACCGCAAGATCGCCGTGTACGACCTGGGCGGCGGCACCTTCGACGTGTCGATCATCGAAATCGCTGAAGTCGATGGCGAGAAGCAGTTCGAAGTGCTGGCCACCAACGGCGACACCTTCCTGGGCGGCGAAGACTTCGACAACCGTGTCATCGAGTACCTGGTCGACGAATTCAACAAGGATCAGGGCATCGACCTGCGCAAGGATCCGTTGGCACTGCAGCGCCTGAAGGACGCCGCAGAGCGCGCCAAGATCGAGCTGTCGACCAGCCAGCAGACCGAAGTGAACCTGCCGTACGTCACCGCCGATGCCTCGGGCCCGAAGCACCTCAATATCAAGCTGACCCGTGCCAAGCTCGAAGCGCTGGTGGAAGACCTGGTCAAGAAGTCGATCGAGCCGTGCCGCACCGCGCTGAACGATGCCGGCCTGCGCGCCAGCGACATCAACGAAGTAATCCTGGTCGGCGGTCAGACCCGCATGCCGAAGGTGCAGCAGGCGGTTGCCGATTTCTTCGGCAAGGAACCGCGCAAGGACGTCAACCCGGACGAAGCCGTGGCCGTGGGCGCTGCGATCCAGGGCGGCGTGCTGGCCGGCGACGTCAAGGACGTGCTGCTGCTGGACGTGACCCCGCTGTCGCTGGGTATCGAAACCATGGGCGGCGTGTTCACCAAGATCATCGAAAAGAACACCACCATCCCGACCAAGGCCTCGCAGACCTTCTCCACCGCCGAGGACAACCAGTCGGCCGTGACCGTGCACGTGCTGCAGGGTGAGCGCGAGCAGGCCCGCTTCAACAAGTCGCTGGCCAAGTTCGACCTGTCCGGCATCGAGCCGGCGCCGCGCGGCATGCCGCAGGTGGAGGTGTCCTTCGACATCGACGCCAACGGCATCCTGCACGTGTCGGCCAAGGACAAGAAGACCAACAAGGAACAGAAGGTCGAGATCAAGGCCGGTTCGGGTCTGTCGGACGAAGAGATCCAGCGCATGGTCGCCGACGCGGAAGCCAACCGCGAGGAAGACAAGAAGTTCCAGGAACTGGTGCAGGCCCGTAACCAGGCCGATGGCCTGATCCACGCCACCCGCACCGCGATCACCGAGCATGGCAGCAAGGTCGGTGGCGATGTGATCGGCAAGGTGGAAGCGGCGCTGTCGGATCTGGAAACCGCCATGAAGAGCGACGACAAGGCGCAGATCGAGGCCCGCAGCAAGACCCTGGAAGAAGCCGGCCAGTCGCTGTACGCCGCCGCCGCCGCGGCAGAGCAGGGCGGCAACGCCGATGCGGCCAGCGGCAACGCGCAGGCCTCCAAGGCCGCCGACGACGTGGTGGACGCCGAGTTCACCGAGGTCAAGGACGACAAGAAGTAAGCCGTGATTTGGGAGTCGGGAGTGGGGATTGGCAGCCGCTAAAGCTGCCGATCCCCATCCCGATATCCTTTACGCGTCGCGTCGCCAAGGCGGACCAGCGCATGCTGTCCGCTTTTGCGTTTCAACGAATCTCAAATCACGAATCCCCAATACCGGCTTATGAGCAAACGCGATTACTATGAAGTGCTGGGCGTTGCCCGTGGCGCCAGCGACGAGGAGCTGAAGAAGGCGTATCGGCGCTGTGCGATGAAGCACCACCCGGACCGCAATCCAGGCGACGCTGCTGCCGAGGCGATGTTCAAGGAGTGCAAGGAAGCCTATGAAGTGTTGTCGGACGGCAACAAGCGTCGTGCCTACGATGCGCATGGCCACGCTGCGTTCGAGCACGGCATGGGCGGTGGTGGTGGGCCGGGTGGCCCGGACATGGGAGATATCTTTGGCGATATCTTCGGCAATATTTTCGGCGGTGGCGCCGCCGGTCCGCGCGCTGCGCGACGTGGCGCCGACGTCGGTTACGTGTTGGAACTGGATCTGGAAGAAGCCGTCGCCGGCATCGAGCGCCGCATCGAGATCCCGACCCTGATCGAGTGCGAGCCCTGCCACGGCAGCGGTTCGGAAGACGGCAAGGTGGAAGTGTGCGGGACCTGCCACGGACGCGGCCAGGTACGCATCCAGCGCGGCATCTTCGCCATGCAGCAGAGCTGCCCGCATTGCGACGGGCGCGGCACGTTGATCCAGAATCCGTGCAAGACCTGCCACGGCGCCGGTCGCGTGGAAGAAGACAAGGTGCTGTCGATCAAGGTGCCTGCCGGTGTGGATACCGGCGACCGCATCCGTCTGGCAGGCGAGGGCGAAGCCGGTCCGGCTGGCACGCCGCCGGGCGATCTGTATGTGGAGGTGCGCGTGCGCGAGCATGCGATCTTCCAGCGCGACGGCGACGACCTGCATTGCGAAGTGCCGATCCGCATCTCGCAGGCGGCGCTCGGCGACACCGTGCGTGTGGCGACCCTGGGCGGCGAGGCGGAAATCCGCATTCCGGCCGAAACCCAGACCGGCAAGCTGTTCCGGTTGCGCGGCAAGGGTGTGCGCTCGGTGCGTAGCCGTACCGAAGGCGACCTGTATTGCCGCGTGGTGGTCGAAACGCCGGTGAATCTGACCGCCGACCAGCGCACGTTGCTGCAGCAGTTCGAGGCCACGTTCACCGGTGAGGATGCCCGCAAGCATTCGCCCAAGTCGGCCACGTTCATCGATGGCGTCAAGGGCTTCTGGGATCGGATGACGTCCTGAGGCCGGGAGTCGGGAATCGGGATTGGGGAATCGTAAGGGCGGTGTGGCCCGGCCTGCCGGGGTAGTGCGCCAGTGTGGCGATTCGGGATTCGTGGGTGTGGATGCCCGCTCCGAATGTTTGCAGAGTTGCACGGCTGAGCGAGGTCCTCCCTATCAATGCCGGCCCCTGGGGCTGGCATTTACGTTTGTGCGGCGGGAGCCCGCAGAGGTAAGGGCGATAGCGACTGCTGCCGGCGCATAGACCAGCCTGGCGGCGGAGTGCGCAGCGGCGAGCGGACGGTGGGCGCATCGATCGACGCTGGGCGCGCGGTGGCGCTGGCGTAAAATGCGGCGATGAACAATGCCCCCGACAGTCACCTCGTCCACGGTCGCCGCCAGCGCCCGGATGGTCCTTCGCCGATCGATGTGATCTCGGTGCAATCGCAACTGGTCTACGGCCATGCCGGCAACAGCGCGGCGGTGCCGCCGTTGCGTGCGCTGGGCCTGCGGGTGGCGGAAGTGCCAACCACGCTGCTGAGCAACGCGCCGTTCTACGCCACCTTGCGCGGCCGCATCCTGCCGGCCGACTGGTTGGCTGACCTGTTGCTGGGTGCCACCGAGCGCGGCCTGCCGCAGCGTGCGCGCATGCTGGTCTCCGGCTACTTCGGCAGCCTGGCCAATGGCGAAGCATTCGCCGACTGGCTCGAGCAGACCTTGCCGCAGGCGCCGCAGCTGCGGTATTGCCTGGACCCGGTGATCGGTGACACGCACACCGGCCCGTATGTCGAGCCTGGACTGGAGCGCGTCTTCGCCGAGCGGCTGTTGCCGCATGCCTGGCTGGTGACACCGAATGCGTTCGAGCTCGGGCGCCTGACCGGTTTGCCGAGTCTGCAGCAGGACGATGCCATCGTCGCCGCGCGCGCATTGCTGGCGCGCGGCCCGCAATGGGTGCTTGCGCACAGCGTGGCCGGTGCGACCGGCGAACTGGTGACGTTGGCGGTCAGCAACGCGGCAGTGTATCGATGGGCCACGCCGCATCTGCCGGTGGATGTGGCCGGCACCGGCGATGTGCTGATGGCCTTGCTGATCGGTTTGCTGCTGCGCGAGGTGCCGTTCGAGCAGGCGGTGGGGCACGCGCTCAGCGGCGTGCACAGCGCGCTGGAAGCGACCCTGGCTGCAGGCTTCGAAGAGTTCGATGTGCTGGCCGCCGCGCCGGCCGCACTCGCGGCCGCACCGCGCTTTGCCGTCGAGCGGTTGGCATGATGGCGCAGCCGGTGGTCGGCATCGTCGGCATCGCCGGCGCTTACGGACGCTGGCTGGCGCAGTTCCTGCGCACGCGCATGCGGCTGGAGGTGATCGGCTTCGATCCGGCAGCTGACGGCGACATCGACGAAGCCACATTGGCGCAGCGAGCGGACGTGCTGATTTTCTCTGCACCGATCCGCCACACCGCCGGCTTGATCGAGCGCTATGTGGATCTTGCCGGCCCGCGCGCCGCGTCGCAGTTGTGGATGGATGTCACCTCGATCAAGCAGGCACCGGTGGCTGCGATGCTGGCCTCGCCGGCCGAGGTCGTCGGCCTGCATCCGATGACCGCACCGCCCAAATCGCCCACCTTGAAAGGTCGGGTGATGGTGGTCTGCCAGGCACGCGTGCAGCACTGGTCCACGTGGGTACAGGCTCTGTGTACCGCGTTGCAGGCCGAGTGCGTGTACGCCACGCCCGAGCACCACGACCGCGTGATGGCGCTGGTGCAGGCAATGGTGCACGCCACCCATCTGGCGCAGGCCGGCACCTTGCGCGACTACGCGCCACTGCTCGGCGAGCTGCGCGCGCTGATGCCGTATCGCTCGGCCTCGTTCGAGCTGGATACCGCGGTGATCGCACGCATCCTCTCGCTCAATCCGGCGATCTACGAAGACATCCAGTTCGGCAACCCCTATGTCGGCGAGATGCTCGATCGTTTGTTGCTGCAACTGCAGGAGCTGCGCGCCCTGGTCGCGCAGGGCGACGATGCGGCGCGCGCGCAGTTTCGCGCCCGGTTCCTGGACGACAACGCGCAGGCGCTGCAGGGCGAATCGCTCGCGGCCGGCAACTACACCTATGAGCGCGTGGGCTACCTGCTGGCTGACCTCACCGAACCGCTGACCTTGAGCGTGTATCTGCCGCAAGACCAGCCCGGCTCGTTGCGTGCCTTGCTGCATGTGTTCGAGCAGCATGGGGTGAACCTGTCGTCGATCCATTCCTCGCGCACGCCGGTGGGCGAGCTGCATTTCCGCATCGGGTTCGAGCCGGATAGCGATCGCGCGGCGCTGGCGCAGGCGGCCAGCGAAATCGACCGCAGCGGCATCGGACGGGTGCTGGAGCGTTCCGACCGCAACGGGTAGCAACAGTGCAGGGCGGCCGTGGGCTTGCCCACTGTCGATGGCCGCAGCAGGGTGCAGATGTCAGGCGCCGATCATGTGCTGGCCGAGCGATACCGCATGCGATGCATCGAGGGCGAGGGTGATTGTCGCTCGGCGCAATGCCAAATAACGCGCACCGGTTTCATCCACATAGGGTGTGGATGAAACCTGCACAAGCATGTGGATAACTGTGCGCAGCCTTTGCGCTGCAACGGCTACGGACGGGTTGGTCAAAAAATGACCAGTGCTATTTCAGGGCGTCGACAGGCGCAGCTCGCCACCATCGGTGATGAAGCGCTGGCCCTGCCGTTGCAGGCGGCGGCCATCGGGCAGTTCGTAGCGTGGCGCCGTATGCGCTTGCATGCGGCCTTGCTGCCCGTTGCGGGATTCGAGCTCGTCGCGGAATTCGATGATGACGTAGGACTCGCCATCTGCACCGATTGCGGGAAATTGCCGGAAAGACATACGCACCTCCGAAGGATTTCAGGGTCGCAGTGCGAGCCGCCAGGGACCGCACGCCCGGCGCCGGGCCGGTGCAGGCGAGCATGCGCAGGCAGGTGTTACCCGAGCGTCATTGCGCACTGCGGCACCGTTTGGCGAGCCGGCCAGAAGCCTGCTCAACGGCTCAGCTGCAACGCGTCCCGGTCGGCCGTTGCCGCTGCCAGCTCGGCACGCGCCGAGGCAATGCGCGCCTGCGCATCGATCAGGCGCACGCGGGCATCGTTGGCGGTTTCTTCGCGCTGATTGACCAGGAAGAAATCGCCCGACCCCAGTTCGAAGCGTCGGCGCTCGGCCACGGCCAGGCGGTCGGCCAGGCTGCGTTCTTCGTCGGCGATCTTGGCCAGCCGCTCGGCAGCGGTGAGCGAAATGACGATCGACTCGACCTCCACCGTGATCTGGTCGCGCAGGTAGCGGCTGCGCTGATCCAGCGCCTCGATCTCGGCGCGTGCTTCGGCGACCTTGCCCTTGGCGGTGCGGTTTTCCAGCGGCACGCTGAAGCGGAAGCCGATGATCGCATCGGTCGGCGAGCGGTTCGGGCCGCCCACACCGGGCGCCCCCAGGTCCTTGCTGACCTCGAAGGTGACGTCCAGGCGTGGTTTGAGATCGTTCTGCGCCAGCATCAGCCGCGCGGTGGCCTGGTCGATCCGGGTCAGCACCGCGCGGTAATCGGGGCGCTCCACCGGCGCGGTGATCCTGCTGGCACCGGCCAGACCTTCCAGCGCCGACGTATCGGCCGGCAGGCGCTCGGTGGAGACGATCAACGGCATGCCGGCATCGTCACGCAGGTACAGCGACAAGGCATTGGCGGCGTTGGCGAAGTCCTGCTCCGAGCGCACCACCAGGGCGCGCCGGCGGACCAGGTTCTGGTCGTTTTCGGTCAGCAGGATGGTGGGCCGCGCGCCCAGCGTCACCTGCCGGGAGATCGCATTGCGGCGCTGCTCGGCCAGCTGCAGCAGCTCGTTGTACGCGCGCAGCTTCAGGCCGGCCGCGACCCAGCTCTGGTAGGCATCCACCGCACGGCGTTGCACGCCGATGGCGACCATTTGCGCTTCGTACTGGGCGACATCGATATCGCCACCGGCAACGCTGCGGCGGGTGCGGCGTTCGTCGACCACGCGGTCGCGCAGCAACGCATACAGCGCGCCGACTTTCACTTCGCCGCCGCGGTCGGTGTAGGACTTGTCTTCGTACACCGGGAACGCGCCGCGCGAGGAACGATAACCGCCGTAGTAGTAGCCGCCGTTGTCATCGAAGGGACGCTTGACGGTGCTTTCGATCGTGCTGCCGTCGTAGTAGCCGGCCTCGCGCGAACGGCCGTCGAGATCGAACACGGTATCGAACGCACCATCGGCCGAGATGCCCTTGCCCTCGGCCTGGCGGACCTTGGCCAGCGCTTCGACGATCTGCGGGGAAGCGCGTGCAGAGGAGCGCAGCACTTCGTCCAGCGTCAGCGGGGTGGTCTGGGCGGCGACCACGCCCGGTACGAGCGCGATCAGCAAGGCGACAAGACGGCGGATCATTTCTTGCCGGTCTCGTCGTCTTCGGCCTTGGGTGCCGCCTTGGCCTTGCCCTCATCCTGCGTCGTCGTCGCTGCCGGACGGCGGCCAAACTCCAGCGGGAAATTGTTGAGCTGGCGCCACAGTTCGTAGCCCACCTTCACCGTTTCGCCCTGCACCCAGCCGCGCACCTTGCCGCCCTGGCGGGCGAATTCCTGCGCCGGCCAGGCCGGCTTGCCCGGCTGCGGTTCGACCAGGATGCGGAACAGGCCGTCGGGCGCGGCATTGGGGTCGATGGCGCGCACGCGGCCATCGAACATGCCGTGCGCCACCGACGGCCAGCCGCTGAACTGGATCGCCGGCCAGCCTTCGAACTCCAGCCGCACCGGGCGGCCGGGGCGGATCAGCGGCACGTCGCGGCCGTCGATATACAACTCGACCGCACGCTCCACCCGCTCCGGCGCGATCACCGCCAGCACCGTGCCGGGCGAGACCATCGCACTGCCGCTGGCGGCGTTGAGCTGCTGCACGCGGCCATCGCGCGGTGCACGCACCAGCTGCGCCGACTGGCGGTTCAACTGGATGTCGATGCGGGTCAACTTGGCGCGCGATTCGGCCAGCTTGGCATCGGCCTCGGCGACCTTGATCTGGGTCAGCTCGAAGTCGCGGCGGCCGGCCAGCCCTTCGGCGAGCAATTGCCTGCTGCGCGCCACATCGATGCTGGCAACCGCGCGCGATTGCTGGATCGCGGTGATTTCCGCCTGCACCTGGGCCCGCTCGCTGGCCAGGCGGGCGAGCAGATCCGGGTCCAGGTCGCCGACACGCGCGATCGGATCGCCGCGCGAGACATGCTGGCCGTCGTGCACATACCAGCGCTCGACCCGGCCGGGCACGAAGGCGGTGACCTGCTGCTGGCGGTCGCCCGGATCCAGCGCCACCACCTGGCCCTTGCCGCTGGCGGTCTGCACCCACGGCGCCAGCGCCAGGATCGCGCTGGCAATGACAATGCCGATCAGCAGCATCCAGGCCAGCGCCTTGGCAATGCTCGGTGGGCGCATCGCCGCCAGGGTGGGGAAGTGCGCGTTGCGATCAGTAGCGTGCTGCATCGTTTGCCTCCTGCGTGGAGGCGACCAGTTCGGCGCGGGTGGCAAAGCGCTGCTGTCGCTCGGGCTGCAGGTGGAACCAGCCATCCAGGGTGATGTCTTCCGGCCGCCCGGTGCACAGCAGCACCGTGGTGCCGGCCGCCTTCAGGCGTCGCAGCACGCCGGCCAGGCGGTCGGCGGGAATCAGGTCGTACAGCTGCGACAGCATCAGCACGCGCGGGCGCACCAGCAGCGCATTGGCCAGCTTCAAGGCCATCACTTCACCGATCCACAGCGGATAGCCGGAGGCGGCCAGCCGCGTGTCCAGGCCCTGCGGCAGCGCGGCGATACGGGTGCGCAAGCCCACCGCATCGATCGCCTCCAGCATCGCTTCGGAGTTCACATCGGCCGACGCCAGCGCCAGATATTCGCGGATGGTGACCTCGACAATGGTCGGCCGGTCGAGCACCGTCACTTCCGAGCGCAGCAGATACATGTCGAAGGTGGCCAGGTCCGCACCGCCCACCATGACCAGCCCGCGATCGGGGACCACGTGGCGCTTGAGGATCATCGCCAGCAGCCGCTCCGCGCCGCCATCGGCGATCGTCACCAACTGCTCGCCGGCAGCCAGCGAAAAATCGAAACGCGCGCCGTCGATCACCACCCCGTCCAGGCGCACCGCGCTGTTGCCGGGCGTCTTGCCGGGTGCCACGACCGCGCGTTCCTGCGGGATGGCGAACAGCAGCGACAGTTCCTCGGAGCTGGCCACCAGGTCGTAGAACGCGTCCAGGTACGCACCGAGTTGCGAGATGCCGTAAAAGACCGCGCTGAGGATCAGCTCGGCTGCCACCAGCTGGCCGATCGACAGCTCGCCCCGCAGGATCAGGTTGCCGCCCAGCGCCAGCAGCGCCGCGCTGGCGATCGCGTAGACCAGCAGGAACGCCACCGTCTGGGTGAAGCTGTAACGGAAGTGGCGCCGATGCCGGTCGACATAGGCGGCGGTGACGGACTCGGAGCGGTCCATCGCAAAGTTGAGGTGGCGGCTGGATTTATAGAAGCCGTTGGAGCCGCCGACGCTTTCCAGCCAGCGCGCGGCCTCGTGCTTGGCATGGCTCAGGTCGACCGCGGTGCGGATCGACCCGCGCGACCAGATCATCCAAATGCCGAAGATGACCAGCAGCAGCAAGGCATTGAAGCCCAGGAAGAACGGGTGGTAGAAGCTGGTGAGTATCAGCCCGACCGCCGATTGCAGCACGATGGTGAAGGCGCCGATGGCCAGGCTCGGCACCGCTTTCTGCACCACCACCAGATCGAAGTAGCGGTTGAACATGTCGCCGCGGTTCTGGTCGGCGAAGAACGGATTCTGCGCATGCACCGCGCGCACGGTGATTTCCGACACCACGCGTGCGAACAGCCGGCGCTCGAACAGCGCCATGATCCACACCCGCATCGCGCTCAGGCCGGCGACCAGCAGCAACAGGCCCAGCAACAGGCTCGACAGGGTCCACAGCGGCGCCGCCAGCGCGGTATTGGCCACGCTGTTGATCAGCAACTGCACCGAGATCGGCGTGGCCAGCGACAGCAGGCTGATCGCGACTCCGTACACCATGGCCAGGCGCACATAGGGCATGTCCGGCCCGACGATTTCCGCCAGCCAGGCTCCCGCTTCCCGCCATCCGATCTGCTTGCCCGCCATTCGATTTCCGTTGATGAGTTCAATGAAGCATTGACGAGTTGCAGCTGGCGAACAAGGCCGCAGCACTTATTCGAGGCATAGGATTTTCCTATGCGGCCACCGCACGCAGAAGATCGGCGATCAGGCCGAAGGCCGGTGCGCGGCCTGCGCCCTGCCGCCACAACAGCCCGATCTCCCTATAGTAGCGTCCGCCTTTGATCGGCCGGACCACGACATCGTCGCCCTCGCGGATTTCCTGGCGCACATACAGGTCTGGCAGCAGTGCAAGACCCATGCCCATCCCGGCCATCTGGCGGATCGCATCCAGG
Organism: Xanthomonas sp. WHRI 8393; assembly: GCF_040203315.1. Lineage (NCBI taxonomy): Bacteria > Pseudomonadati > Pseudomonadota > Gammaproteobacteria > Lysobacterales > Lysobacteraceae > Xanthomonas > Xanthomonas sp. WHRI 8393. Next base: position 575,649 of record NZ_JBEGGL010000002.1, read on the forward strand.
CTGGTGCCTTCGTAATCGCGCAGCACATTGGCGCCGACGTCCATGGCGATCGCCGCCACCTGTTCGGCCAAGCGGTACTCGGGCATCAAGGTGAGCAGGTTGGCGCCGCGCAGATCGGCCGGCGTGATGCAGGTCTTGGCCCGCAAGGGATGATCGGCGGCCATGGTCACGTGCAGCGGTTCGCGGAACAGCCGCTCGCTGTGCAGGCCGCGCCCGGCCACCGGCAATTGCGCCAGGATCAGGTCGTGCACGCCGCTGGCCAGGCCGCTGGCGAGCGCGGTCGGCAGGCCTTCGCGCACGTGCACGCGCAGCGCCGGGTGTTCGCGGTGCAGGCGCGCGACCAGGCTCGGCATCAGGTAGGCGCCCAGCGTGGGCGATACGCCCAGCCGGATGGTGCCGATCAAGGTATCGGCCGAGGTGGCGCGGATGTCTTCCAGATCGGCGACGTCCAGCAGGATGCTGCGCGCGCGTTCGAGCAGGTCGCGCCCCAACGGGGTCAGGATGGCCGGCACGCCACGTTCGAACAGCGCGGCGCCGACGATGGTTTCCAGCGCACGGATCTGCTGCGACAGCGAGGGTTGCGACACGCCCATCTGCTCGGCGGCGCGGGTGAAGCTGCCGGTGTCGGCGAGCGCGACGAAATAACTGAGTTGGCGAATGGTGGTTCTGGGGCGGGGCATGCGTGACGTCGTCAGGTGGGGGCGCGTGGGGGCGCAGGATCGGCCCGGGCCGCTGCCGCGGACACGCCGGCATGACAGCACACGCCGGTGTCACCCAGGCGTCATTGATCGATGAACTGCAGCCGCGCCAGCTCCGCGTACAGGCCGCCTTCGGCGATCAACTGCGCGTGCGTGCCCTGCGCGACGATGCGGCCGGCATCCATCACCACGATGCGGTCGGCCTTGAGCACGGTGGCCAGGCGATGGGCGATGACCAGCGTGGTGCGGCCTTCCATCAACCGGTCCAGCGCCTGCTGCACGGCGCGCTCGCTCTGCGCATCCAGCGCGCTGGTGGCCTCGTCCAGCAGCAGGATCGGCGCGTCCTTGAGCAAGGCGCGCGCGATCGCCACCCGTTGCTGCTGGCCGCCGGACAGGCGCGTGCCGCGTTCGCCGAGTTCGCTGGCGTAGCCCTGCGGCAGGGCGCGGATGAAACTGTCGGCCTCGGCGGCCGCGGCGGCGGCTTGCACCTCCGCATCGCTGGCGTCCAGGCGCCCATAGCGGATGTTGTCGGCGGCGCTGGCGGCAAACAGCGTGGGTTGCTGCGGCACCAGGGCGATGCGTTCGCGCAGCAGTACCGGGTCGGTATCGCGCAGGTCCACCTCGTCAATACGCAGGCTGCCGCTGACCGGGTCGTGGAAGCGCAGCAACATCGCCAGCACCGTGCTCTTGCCGGCGCCGGAGGGCCCGACCAGCGCCACGGTTTCGCCCGGATGGACATGCAGGTCGAAGCCATCCAGCGCCGGCGCATCGGGGCGCTGCGGATAATGGAACACCACCTGATCGAAATGGATCGCGCCGCGCAGCGGCTGCGGCAAGGGCTGCGGCGTGGCCGGCGCGATGATCGCCGGCCGCTCGTCGAGCAGTTCGCCGACCCGGCCCATGCCGCCGGCCGCGCGCTGCAACTCGTTCCAGACCTCGGCCAAGGCACCGACCGAGCCGCCGCCGATCAGCGCGTACAACACGAACTGTCCCAGCGTGCCGGGGGTCATGCGTCCGACGATGACATCGTGCGCGCCCAGCCACAGCACACCGACGATGGCGCCGAAGATCAGCATGATCGCCACCGCGGTGACCGTGGCCTGGGTGCGGATGCGCAGCCGTGCGGTATCGATCGCGGCGAACAGGGCCTGGCTGAAACGCTGGCTCTCGTAGCGCTCGCGCGCATGCGCCTGCACGGTGCGCACCGCGCCCAGCGTTTCGGCTGCCAGCGTGTTGGCATCGGCGACGCGGTCCTGGCTGGCGCGCGAGATCTTCTGCAGGCGGCGTGCGCCCAGCACGATCGGCAGGACCGCCAGCGGAATGCCGATCAGGGTGAAGCCGGCCAGCCGCGGGCTGGTGACGAACAACATCGCCATGCTGCCGATCACCGTGACCAAGCTGCGCAATGCCACCGACATGGTGGTGCCGATCATCCCGCGCAGCAACTCGCTGTCGGCCGACAGGCGCGACACCAGCTCGCCACTGCGGCTGCGATCATGGAAGCCGGCGTCCAGCCCGATCAGATGCGCATACAGGCGGCCGCGTAGGTCGGCCACCACTTTTTCGCCTAGCAGCTCGACGAAATAGAAGCGCGCGGCCGTTGCCACTGCCAGTACCGCAGCCACCGCTAACAACAGCGCGAAGGCGTGGTTGATCTGCGAGCCGCCGGAGAAACCATGGTCGATCATCTGCTTGACCGCCGCCGGCAGGCTCAATGTGGCGGCCGAGGAAATGGCCAGTGCGATCAGCCAGGCGGCGAACAGGCCACGCTGGCGCTGCACGAACGGCCACAAGGTGCGCAGGCTGCCAAGCTTCCGCAACGGGTTGGGCCTGGCGGCGGCTGGCTGGTTCATGCGGCTTCCGGTGATGAGAGATGGACACGGTTGCGAGTGGCGTCGCACAGGCGCGTTTTCAAGCCGGCCAGTTGATCGGCAGGCAGTTGCACGCGCAGTGCCGCGCCCTGCGCGTCGAAGCGCTCGTCCAGCTTGTCGGCGTGGAAGGCGCTCAGGGCAGCATGCACCAGGCCCAGGTCGTCGAACCGGCATTGCAGGTCGAGCAGCGACAACGCAATCAATGGCTGTCGCGCCGCCAGTCGCAGGCATTCGGCCGCGGCGCCGCCGTAGGCACGCACCAGCCCACCGGCACCGAGCTTGATGCCGCCATACCAGCGCGTGACCACCACCACCACGCGGTCGTAGCCCTGGCCATCGATGGCCGCGAGAATTGGCCGCCCGGCGGTGCCGCTGGGCTCGCCATCGTCGCTGGAACGGTAGTCCTGCCCGAATCGGTAGGCCCAGCAGTTGTGGGTGGCATCGGCAACGGACACGCGCTGCACGATCTCCAGCGCCTGCGCGGGAGAGTCCAGTGCCGCAGCATTGGCCAGAAAGCGACTGTGCTTGATGTCCAGGCTGTGGTGCGCGTCAGCGGCGAGGGTATCGAGCATCATCGCCATTCTATGCGAGCCGCTCGTGCCGGACGCTGCAGCCATCGTGACTGCCGTTGCAAGCTTGCAGATCGGCAGGGGGGGGGCAGCGCGTTGCGACCGGACGGATGCGCAATGAGCGCGCGCGCTCCCGGGCGGTTGCGCCAGGGCGCTGTCGTTACTCTGTCGACCTGGCGAGCAACGTGACGCGGTGCGTGACACGGCAGCGCCGCCGGGTGCGGCATCGCGCCGGAGCGATGCCCGCATAAGTGAGACATGGCCCGGTGCGTGGCTACTTCCACGCAGCTGACGTATGACTACAGCGCCGCTGCGCGCTTGCTGTTGCGCATGCCTGACCATGACGCCAGGCATGGCCCGCGATAGGGCAGGGAGCGGGCGTCGCCCCGCATCACACCAGCGTGGAGCGGCGCTTCTCGTCGATCCACTTGGAGGCCTGCGCCGGCGTGTAGTGCTGCATCCACTCCAGCATCTGTTCGATATCGGCGCCGTACCACAGGTCGCTGCGCTGGTCCGGATGCAGGAAGCGCTCTTCCACCATGCGATCGATCATGCCGATCAGCGGTGCGTAGAAGCCTTCGATATCCAGGAACGCACAGGGCTTGTTGCCGATGCCGAGCTGGCGCCAGGTCAGCATCTCGAAGATCTCTTCCATGGTGCCGAAGCCGCCGGGCAGGGCGACGAAGGCATCGGACAGCTCGAACATGCGCCTCTTGCGCTCATGCATGGAGCCAACGATTTCCAGCGTGGTCAGCCCACGGTGCGCCACTTCCCAATCGGCCAGCTGCTGCGGAATCACCCCGGTCACCTCGCCACCAGCCGCCAGCACCGCATTGGCCACGGTGCCCATCAGCCCGACATTGCCGCCGCCATACACCAGCCGCAGGCCCTGCTCGGCGATGCGCTGGCCCAGCGCAGTGGCGCGCTCGGCGTAGGCGGGTTTGTTGCCGGCATTGGAACCGCAGTAGACGCAGATGCTTTTCATGGGATTCGGGAGTTGGGATTGGGGATTGGTAAAAGCGAGGCAGCGCTGCTGATTGCAGGTGATGCCATCGGCAGGGGGCGCGCTGAATTGTTTGAGTTCTTGCCTGGCTTGAAAAACATAACGCCGGGTTTTCACCCGGCGCCATGTCATTGCCGGAGAGGGCCGGGACGGAGAGCCGCAGTTGCGAATCCCCAATCCCGAATCCACCAATCCCGGTCAGTTGGCCTTATGAATCGCGCGCTTGCTCACTGCCATCGCGGCATCGTGGATCGCTTCGGACAGCGTCGGATGGGCGTGGCAGATGCGCGCCAGGTCGTCGGCCGAGCCGTTGAACTCCATCGTCAGCACGCCTTCGTGGACCAGCTCGGACACACCCACGCCAACCAGGTGCATACCCAGCACGCGGTCGGTTTCGGCATCGGCGATGACCTTGACGAAGCCGGCCGGCTCGCCCATGGCCACGGCACGGCCGATCGCCGCGAACGGGAAGCTGCCGGCCTTGTAGGCGACGCCTTCGGCCTTCAACTGCTGCTCGGTCTTGCCGACCCAGGCAATCTCCGGCTCGGTGTAGATGACCCACGGAATGGTGTCGAAGTTGACGTGGCCGGGCAGGCCGGCGATCAGCTCGGCGACCGCGATGCCTTCCTCGAAGCCCTTGTGCGCCAGCATCGGGCCGCGCACGCAGTCGCCGATGGCCCACACGCCGTCGACGCCGGTATGGCAATGGCCATCGACCTCGATCTGGCCGCGGTCGGTCACCTTGACGCCGGTGCCGTCAGCCAGCAGGTTCTTGGTGGCGGCCTTGCGGCCCACGGCCACCAGCAGCTTGTCCACGGTCAGGGTCTGCTCGCCGGCGCTGTCGGTGTAGCTGAGCACCACCTGCTTGGCATCGCCGCTGCCGGTGATCTCGGTCTTGCTGACCTTGGCGCCCAGCTTGATGTCCAGGCCCTGCTTCTTGAATTCCTTCAGCGCGGTCTTGGCCACTTCGGCATCGGCCAGCGCCAGGAAATCCGGCAGCGCTTCGAGGATGGTGACCTCGGCGCCCAGGCGCTTCCACACGCTGCCCAGTTCCAGGCCGATCACGCCGGCGCCGATCACGGCCAGGCGCTTGGGCACGGCGGTGAAGTCCAGGCCGCCGACGTTGTCGACGATGGTGTCGCCGTCGAACTTGGCGAACGGCAGCTCGATCGATTCCGAGCCGGCCGCAAGGATCACGTTGGTGCCCTTGAGTTCGATCTCGCCGCCTTCGTGCTGTGCGACCTTGACGATGTTGCCCGGCAGCAGCTGGCCGAAGCCGTAATACGGGGTGATCTTGTTCGCCTTGAACAGCATCGCGATGCCGCCGGTGAACTGCTTTACGATCTTGTCCTTGCGGCCGATCATGGTGGGCACGTCCATCTTGGCGTCGTTGAAGCTGATGCCGTGGTCGCCGAACAGGTGGCCCATGTTCCAGAACTGGCGCGAGGAATCCAGCAGCGCCTTGGACGGAATGCAGCCTACGCGCAGGCAGGTACCGCCCAGCGCCGGCTTGCCATCCTTACCGATAGCCGCGTCGATGCAGGCGACCTTCATGCCCAGCTGGGCCGCGCGAATCGCAGCGTGATAACCGGCCGGACCGGCACCGATGACGACGACGTCGAATTGTTCTTGTTCGCTCATTCTTCGCTCACGAGATTGGGAATTGGGGATTGGGGATTCGTAAAAGCGGGATGCTCGGGAAAGGGCGGCTCTCGCCAATCCCCAATCCCGAATCCCCAATCCCGGCTTTCATCACAGACCGAACAACATCCGGCCCGGGTTTTCCAGCTGATTCTTGATGTCGACCAGGAACTGCACCGAGTCCTTGCCGTCGATGATGCGGTGGTCGTAGGACAGCGCCAGATACATCATCGGGGCGATCACGACCTGGCCGTTCTCGGCGATCGGGCGCTCCTTGATCGCGTGCATGCCCAGGATGGCGCTCTGCGGCGGGTTGATGATCGGGGTCGACAGCAGCGAGCCGAAGGTGCCGCCGTTGGTGATGGTGAAGGTGCCACCCTGCAGATCGTCCAGGCCCAGCTTGCCGGCGCGGGCCTTGGCGGCGTAGTCGGCAATGCCCTGTTCGACGTCGGCAAACGACTGGCGCTCGACGTTACGCAGCACCGGCGTGACCAGGCCCTTGTCGGTGGACACCGCGATGGAGATGTCGCTGTAGCCGTGATAGATGATGTCGTCGCCGTCGATCGAGGCGTTGACCAGCGGGAAGCGCTGCAGCGCGTTGGCGGCGGCCTTGACAAAGAAGCTCATGAAACCGAGCTTGATGCCGTGCGCCTTCTGGAACTCGTCCTGCAGTTCCTTGCGTGCGGCCGAGACCTTGGCCAGGTTGACCTCGTTGAAGGTGGTCAGCATCGCGGTGGAGTTCTTGGACTCCATCAGGCGCTTGGCGATGGTCTTGCGCACGCGGGTCATCGGCACGCGCTCTTCCGGACGGGCGCCGGACGCCTTGCCCACGCCGCCGGCCTTGGCGAAGTTGACGATGTCTTCCTTGGTCACCGCGCCACGACGGCCGGTGCCTTCGACCTGGGCCGGATCCACACCCTGGGTGATCGCGGAAAAACGCGCACCCGGCGGCAGCGCATCGGCAGCGGACTTGGATGCAGCCGCAGGCGCAGCGGCAGCAGCCGGGGCCGGCGCGGCGGCCGGGGCAGCAGCGGCCGGAGCCGGTGCCTCGGCCTTCTTCTCGTCGGCCGGTGCGGCCGCAGCCACGGCGCCTTCTTCGATGATCGCCAGGATCTGGTTGCTGGTGACGGTGCTGCCGGCTTCGAACTTGATTTCCTTCAGCACGCCGTCGACCGGCGAAGGAACTTCCAACACGACCTTGTCGGTTTCCAGGTCGACCAGATTCTCGTCGCGCTTGACCGCTTCACCGGCCTTCTTGTGCCAGCTGGCGATGGTGGCGTCGGAAACGGATTCGGGCAGTACCGGAACTTTGACTTCGGTGGCCATTCGGGGAGCGTCCTAGGGTTTTCGTTCTTTGGGGAAGGTGAGTTATTCAGCGACTTGGTCGTTGAACGGATTGAGGAGCGCATCGGCGACCAGCTTCTGCTGTTCGACGATGTGGTCGGCCATATGACCGGCGGCAGGCGAGGGCGAACGGGCACGGCCGGCGTAATGCAGGCTCTGGCCGCTGGCCAGGCAGAAGTTCAGGTGGTGGCGGATCTGATACCACGCACCCTGGTTCTGCGGTTCTTCCTGGCACCACACCACGTCGGTGGCGTTGGCATAGGCCTTGAGCTCGGCGGCCAGCTGCGCACGCGGGAACGGATACAGCTGCTCCACGCGCAGGATGGCGACGTCGTCCTGGCCACGCTTGGTCTGGTCTTCGAGCAGGTCGTAATAGACCTTGCCCGAGCACAGCACCACGCGCTTGACCTTGCCGGCATCGGCCTTGGCGTCGGGAATCAGATGCTGGAACTCGCCCTCGGCCAGTTCTTCCAGGCTCGATACCGCCAGCTTGTGGCGCAGCAACGACTTGGGCGTCATCACCACCAGCGGCTTGCGGGTGGTCATGCGCATCTGGCGGCGGATCATGTGGAAGCACTGCGCCGGGGTGGTCGGCACGCAGACCAGCATGTTCTCCAGCGCGCACAGCTGCAGGAAGCGCTCCAGACGCGCGGAGCTGTGCTCCGGGCCCTGGCCTTCGTAGCCGTGCGGCAGGAACAGCGACAGGCCCGCGATGCGGCCCCACTTGGCTTCGCCAGCGGCGATGAACTGGTCGATCACCACCTGCGCGCCATTGGCGAAGTCGCCGAACTGCGCTTCCCAGATGCACAGCGCATTCGGGTCGGTGGTGGAGTAGCCGTATTCGAAGCCCATCACCGCTTCTTCGCTGAGCAGCGAGTCGATGATGGTGGCGTCTTCGGGGTTCTGCACCAGCTGGCGCAGCGGCAGGTGGTAGCTGTCGGTCTTCTGGTCATGCAGGATCGCGTGACGGTGGAAGAACGTACCGCGACCGGCGTCCTGGCCGACCAGGCGCAGCTTGTGGCCTTCGGCCAGCAAGGTGGCATAGGCCAGGTTTTCGGCAAAGCCCCAGTCGCCGGCCTGCTCACCGGCGGCCATCTTGACGCGGTCGTCGTAGATCTTGCCGACGCGCGCATGCAGCTCGACGCCTTCCGGAATCGTGGTGATCAGCTTGGCCAGACGGTCCAGCTGCTCGCGCTTGACGCGGGTGTCGACCGGATCGGCAGCGGTGCCGACCAGATACTTGGACCAGTCGATGGCGAATTCGTCCGGCTTGCGCGTCGCCAGTTCGGTGGTGTATTCGCCCGAATCGAGCTTGTTGCGGTAACCGTCGACCAGCGCCTTGGCCTCGTCGGCGCTCAGCACGCCGTCGCTTTCCAGCTTGGCGGCGTACAGCTCGCGGGTGGTCTTGTGCTTGCGGATGGTCTGGTACATCACCGGCTGGGTCGCTGCCGGTTCGTCGGCCTCGTTATGGCCCCAACGGCGGTAGCAGACCAGGTCGATGACCACGTCCTTCTTGAACTGCTGGCGGAATTCGTAGGCCAGCTTGGACACGAACATCACCGCATCCGGGTCGTCGCCGTTCACGTGGAAGACCGGCGCGCCGATCATCTTGGCCACGTCGGTGCAGTACAGCGTGGAACGGGCGTCGTCGCGGGCGCTGGTGGTGAAGCCGATCTGGTTGTTGACCACGATGTGCACGGTGCCACCGACGGCGAAACCGCGCGCCTGCGACATCTGGAACAGTTCCATCACCACGCCCTGGCCGGCGAATGCGGCATCGCCGTGGATCAGGATCGGCAGCACGCTCTTGCGCTCGGCATCGCCGAAGCGCTCCTGACGCGAACGCACGCTGCCGACCACGACCGGGTCGACGATTTCCAGGTGCGAGGGGTTGAAGGCCAGCGCCAGATGCACCTGCTTGTCGCCACCGACCGCGATGTCGGCCGAGAAGCCCATGTGGTACTTGACGTCGCCGGTGTGGGCGCGGTCGTCGTGGGCGTGCTCGAACTTGCCTTCGAACTCGTCGAACAGCTTGCGCGGGTTCTTGCCCAGCGTATTGACCAGCACGTTGAGGCGGCCGCGGTGGGCCATGCCGATCACGATGTCCTTGACCTGATCGTTGCCGGACTGGCGAATGATCTCGTCCATCATCGGGATCAGCGCGTCGCCGCCTTCCAGCGAGAAGCGCTTCTGGCCGACGTACTTGGTGTGCAGGTAGCGCTCCAGGCCTTCGGCGGCGGTGAGCCGCTCCAGCGTGCGCTTGCGGCTGGCCGCGTCGCCGGCGATCTTGCCGCCGGCATCTTCCAGGCGCTTGTAGATCCACTGGCGCTGGTCGAATTCCTGGATGTGCATGAACTCTGCGCCGATGGTGCTGGCGTAGGTCGCCTTCAGGCGGGCCAGCAGGTCCTTCAGCTTCATGCGCGGCTGGCCGCCGACGCCGCCGGTGCTGAACTCGCTGTCCAGATCCGCCTGCGACAGGCTGTGGAACGGCAGGTCCAGGTCGGGCGGGTTGACCGGCGGGGTCAGGCCGAGCGGATCGAGCTGCGCGCCGAGGTGGCCACGCGCACGGTAGGCGGTGATCAGGCGGCCGACGTTGCGCTCGCGCTCGTCACTGGCCGCTGCGCCGGTGCCCGCGTTGGCAGCCTGCTTGGAGGCGGTGAGGATGTGGGCAATGGCTGCCGAGTGCGGCACATCACCGGCATCGCGACCCTTGAAGCCATCGAAATAGCTCTTCCACTTCGGGTCAACACTGTCCGGGGCGACGAGGTACTGCTCGTACAGATCCTCGATATAGGCGGCGTTGCCGCCGGCGAGCTGCGATGACTGTGCGAACTGCTTTAGGAGATTATCCACGATGGTAAGTCGGGTCTGCTGTGGGGATGATTGTGCGGAAGCGGCGGGGCGAGATGCCCTGTCGGTCGGTCTCAAATCTCGAAAAATTATACCCCCTTGCGCTAGTGAGGGGGCGTCTGCCAGCTGACCGGACGGGTAGGTGCAACCGCCTGGCGCCTACGTGCGAAGGGCGCTGCGGTCTCAGATGCCGAGTGCGCGTGGTTCGTTCCAAAGCGCGCTGCGCTCCCATATCTGCGCGAATTCGCGCTCCAGCTGGCGGCTGCGCGCCGCGCCCGACAGCCAGGTTTCGCCATCGTCGAAGCGATGGCCTGTTGGACGAAAGTAGTAGGCGTCATCGCCCACCACATAGGCCGACGCGTAGCTGGCATCGACCGGATCGCTGACCGCACGGAAGCGGAACACGCTGGGCAGGCGCTGGGCCAGCCGCAGCATCGCGCTGCTGTTAACGCCCGCGACGGCGGTGTCCTGCACCAGCACCTGCACGCGCTTGTCGTGGCGGGCGGTGGCAAAGCGGCGCAGCGCATCGAGCACTGCGGGGTTGTCGAACAGCGGTGGATCCAGTGCCCGCGTATAGATCAGCACCTGGCGGCGTGCGGCGTACAGCAGGCCGGTGGTGGCGGCCAGGGCCGCGCGCAGGTCGTCCACCGCCATCGGGCCGTCGAGACGGCGGTGCAGCGGCCTGCCCGGACGATCGTCCGCCGTTGCCGCGCTAGCGGGGTGCCGGTCGGAAGAGGTGTCCGGCAGGAAGCCCAGGCGTGCGAACACGGCCTCGGCGTCTGTGTTCACGCGGGTTTGCAGGCCGGGCCAGCCGCGTTGTTGCGCGCTGGCGACGGCGGCTGCGAGCAACCGGTCGGCCAGGCCGCGGCGGCGCCAGCCCGGCAGCACGCCGAGCCGGTCGATGCGCCGATCTGCCGTCAGCCGCACCGAGCCGATCAACTGGCCGTCCTCGCTGCGCAGCGCCAGGTGCAGGCTGAGCGGGTCCAGGGCGTCCCAGTCGGCAGCGCTGTCCTCGGTGCTGTCCTCGGTGCTGCCGGTGCCGCAGGCCAGGCGCAGCGCACGCAGGGTTGCGGCGTCGGACGCCGCATCCAGCGAAACGATCTGCAGCCCGGCCTGGGAACTCATGCGCGCTGGTCGGACCCGTCGTCGCCAGCGTCCGATGCCGCGTCGTCGTCGGCCAGCCCGCTGTCGTCGTCCTGGTCGGCATCCTCGCCTTGTTCGGCCTCCTCAGCCTGGGCCGGGCCGTCCGCGGCATCGGCGACCTGCTCGACGTCGGCCTCGGCGTCGATCTCGTCATCCGCGTCCGGCGTGTCGGCCCCGGCGTCGGCATCGTCGTGGTCGCCCGACAGGCTCAGGACGTGGCCCTGGTCGTCGTCGATGTCCTCAATGTCGTCTTCCGCGTCCTCGTGGGCGCGCTGGTAATGGCCCTGCGCCAGCAGCTCCAGCACCACCTCGCGGCCACGGTTGGACAGCTGCGCATACAGCGTGCCGTCGATCTCTTCGGCTGCGGCCAGACGTGCGGCGTCCTTGGCCGACAGCGGGAATTCCAGGCCGCTGCAGAACAGGGTGGCGCCACGCTTGGCACGCCGCCAGGCCAGCCGCGACCAGGGGTGACGGTGCAGCAGCACGCCTTCTTCCAGCGCCTGCTCGACCGCCTCGCGGGGAATCGGTTCGGGTGCCGGCACCACGTCGCCGGAGGCGCGGTAGGTGGTCATGAAGCGGCCGAACCAGTCGCCCAGGCGATCCGGGTCGTTCATGCGCAGCGCGTTGAGCGCTTCGACCACGCGGTTCATCGCGGTGACGTCGATCTCGTACGGATCGGCCGGCACCTTGAGGTCTTCGTCGTGATAGCGCACGGCCTCGTCGGCATCGGCGATCAAGGTGTCCAGGTAGTCGCCGATCAGCTCGGCCGAGGACGGCGCGCGGGTGCCGATGGAGAAGGTCAGGCAGGCGTCTTCGGCCACGCCGTGGTGCGGTACCAGCGGCGGCAGGTACAGCATGTCGCCCGGGCCCAGCACCCAGTCGTGGGTGGGCTTGAAGTCGCGCAGCAGCTTGAGCTCGACATCGTCGCGGAACGCCAGCGGCGCGGCCTTGCGGCCCTGCTGCGCGCGTGCGTCGATCTGCCAGCGGCGGTGGCCCTGGCCCTGCAGCAGGAACACGTCGTAATGGTCGACATGCGCGCCGACCGAGCCGCCGGTGGCGGCGAAGCTGATCATGATGTCGTCGATGCGCCAGCGCGGCAGGAAGCGGAACTGTTCCAGTAGCGCGCGGACGTCGGCGTCCCACTTGTCCACGTCCTGCACCAGCAGGGTCCAGTCATGGTCGGGCAGGCCGGGGAAGTCGGTTTCCTGGAACGGGCCGGTGCGCACGTTCCAGTCGTCGGTGGCGCGGTCGTGGCTGATCAGGCGTGCCAGCACGCCGTCTTCGCAGGCCAGACCGGCCAGGTCTTCGGGCTGCAGCGGGGACTGGAACTCCGCAAACGCGTTGCGGATCAGCAGCGGGTGCTTGTGCCAGTAGTTGCGCAGGAAGCGCTCGACCGGCATGCCCAGCGGCTGGTCGCGGGTGGCGTGGATCTCGAAGGGCAGTGGCGCGCCTTTCCTGGCGGCGATCTTTTTTGCGGGGGTCTTTTTCATGGTGTCACGGGTCCGACTGGAGGGCCGGCGCGGTGCGGCCGGCGAGGTGGCTTATTGTCGCCCAGCCCGCCATGCGCTGCCTTGCATGCGGGTGTCGCGGTGAGGTTCCGGTGCGCGTCCGGGCCATGCACGGCCGCGTATGCACCTGGGTGTCTCGGTGTCAGCAGATCAGCGGGTGGAGATCTGGTTGTTGCTGCCGTAGTCGTTGACCATCGCAGTGCCGGATTGCTGGGTGATGCGGTTGCCGCGGCCGTGCAGCGTGGCGGAGGCGATCGCCTGCGCCTGTACCTGGTTGTCGTCGCCCGGCACCAGCAGCGTGCCGATGCGGCCGGCCTTGAGCGTGGAGGTGCGGCTGAACAGTTCGATGGTGCTGGCATCGCCGGCGAGGGTGACCTGGGCATCGTTGCCGACCATGCGCACTGCCTCGGCGCGCTCGATCTGCACGATCGCATGCTGGCCCAGCACCGCGATCGTGCCGCAGTCACCCTTGAGGACCAGATTGGCGTTCTGGCCGGTCAGATCGACGTTATGGCCGTCGCAGCTGACCGTGCCGCTGGTCGAGGTGACCATCAGTGTCGGCCGCTCGCCATTGCTGGCGACCTGGGTGGCGCCGTCCATGCTCGGAACCGACGGAACCGACGGAACTGACGGAACAGACGGAACCGGTGCGGCCGTCACGCCGGCCGGCGCGCGCGGCGCGGCAGCGGCGGAGTCGGGCTGCGAGTCGGGAGTGGCCTGCTTCCCGCAGGCCAGCAATCCGCAGGCCACCGACGCAAGCAGGGAGACAGACAGCAGCGCGCGCAATGCCATGGCAATACTCCTGACAGCTGGATACAAGGGCGTGATACCGGTGGGTGGGTGCCGCTGCTTAGATCGCGCGCGCCAGCTGTTCGGCCAGCCCGGTGTAGGCACCCGGCGTCAGCGCCCGCAGCCGCTGCTTGTCCTGCTCCGGCAACTGCAGGCTCTCGACAAAGGCTTGCATGGACGCGGCAGTGATGCCCTGGCCGCGGGTCAGCGCCTTGAGCTGCTCGTAGGGGTTGGGCAGGCCGTGGCGACGCATCACCGTCTGCACGGCTTCGGCCAGTACTTCCCAGGCCGCATCCAGATCGGCATCCAGGCGTTCGGGATTGACGGTCAGCTTGCCCAGGCCCTTGGCCAGCGAATCCAGCGCGACCTGGGTATGGCCGAATGCGGTGCCGAGCGCACGCAGCACGGTGGAGTCGGTGAGGTCGCGCTGCCAGCGGCTGATCGGCAGCTTGGCGGAAAAATGCTCGAACAGCGCATTGGCGATGCCGAAGTTGCCTTCGGCATTTTCGAAGTCGATCGGGTTGACCTTGTGCGGCATGGTCGAGGAGCCGACTTCGCCCTCCTTGAGCTTCTGCTTGAAGTAGCCCAGCGAGATGTAGCCCCAGATGTCGCGCGACAGGTCGATCAGGATGGTGTTCACGCGGCGGCTGGCGTCGCCGATTTCGGCCACGTTGTCGTGCGGCTCGATCTGGGTGGTATAGGGGTTGAATACCAGGCCCAGGCTTTCGACGAAGCGCTGCGCGAACGCGGCCCAGTCCAGCTCCGGGTACGACACCAGGTGCGCGTTGTAGTTGCCGACCGCGCCGTTGATCTTGCCGGTGAGCTCGACCGCGGCGATCTGCTTGCGCTGCCGCTCCAGGCGCGCGACCACATTGGCGATTTCCTTGCCCAGCGTGGTGGGCGAGGCGGTCTGGCCATGCGTGCGCGACAGCATCGGCTGGCCGGCCTGGGCATGGGCGAGGGTGCGCAGGCTGGCGGTGATGCCGTCCAGCGTGGGCAGCAGCACCTCGCGGCGCGCCTGCTCCAGCATCAGGCCGTAGCTGAGGTTGTTGATGTCCTCGCTGGTGCAGGCGAAATGCACGAATTCCAGCGCCGGGCCCAGCTCGGCATCGTCCTTGAGCTGTTCCTTGATGAAGTATTCCACCGCCTTGACGTCGTGGTTGGTGGTGCGCTCGATCTGCTTGACCCGCGCGGCATCGCCGACGCTGAAGTCGTCTGCCAGGCGGCGCAGGGTCTGGGTGGCGGCGGCCGAGAACGGCGCCAGCTCGGCGATGCCCGGTTCGGCAGCCAATGCCAGCAGCCATTCGATCTCGACCTTGACCCGCGCCCTGATCAGGCCATATTCGGAGAAGATCGGGCGCAGCGCATCCACTTTGGAAGCGTAGCGGCCGTCGAGCGGGGACAGGGCGAGCAGGGCGGAATCCGACATGGGCAGGGCACTGGGAGGCTGGCGGGGGTGCGTATTCTACGCCGCCCCGGCGCCGGCTTCGCCGATCGGCCGCACCGTGATGGCCTGGATCCGGTGCCCGGCCATGCGCCGCACCGTCAGTGCGTGGCCGTCCAGCTCCAGGGTTTCGCCTTCTTCGGGCAGCCGCTGCAATTGGTGCACGATCAGCCCGCCGACCGAATTGACGTGGTCCGGCGCGCTCAGGTCCTGGCCCAGCAGACGTTCCAGGCGGAAGATCGAGGTGCTGCCGGCCACCAGCAGCGAGCCGTCCTGGCTGCGGATCGGGGCATCGCGCACCACGTGGCGGTGCTCGTCCTCGATCTCGCCGACCACCACTTCCAGCAGGTCTTCCAGGGTGAAGAAGCCCAGGATGCGGCCCTCCTCCTCCACGCACAGCGCCAGATGGGTGGTGCCGGTGCGGAACTGCTCCAGCGCGCTGGGGATCGGGGTTTCCAGGGTCAGCAGGGTGGGCGGGCGTAGCAACGGGCGCAGATCGTCCAGATCCTGGCTGCGTGCCATCGCCACCAGTAGATCCTTGGTATGCAGGATGCCCAGCACCTGCTCGCCATCGGCGTCGAACCACGGGTAGCGGCTGTAGCGCGACTCGCTGAACTCGGCCAGCACCGATTCCAGCGTCATGCCTTCGCGCAGGCTGCGCAGGTGCTCGCGCGGACGCATCAGGTCGCCGGCGACCAGGTCGGGCAGTTCCAGTGCATGGCTCATCAGGGCCAGCCCGTGATCGGGCGTGGCGGCGTTGGGATCCTGGCGGCCGACGATCAGCATCAGCTCCTCGCGCGAATAGCGATGCGACTGGTGCTCCACATCGCCCCAGCCCAGCACCCGCAGCAGGCGGTTGGCGCTGGTGTTGAGCACCCAGATCGCCGGGTACATCAGCCAATAGAACACGTAGAGCGGCGCGGCGGTCCACAGCGACATCCGCTCCGGGCGGCGGATCGCCATGGTCTTGGGCGCCAGTTCGCCCAGCACGATGTGCAGGAACGAAATCAGGCTGAAGGCGATTGCCAGTGCGGTGAACTGTGCCGCTTCCGGCGACAGGCCGGCGGTGTCGAACAGCGGCTGCAGCAGATGCGCGAAGGCCGGCTCGCCGACCCAGCCCAGGCCGAGCGAGGCCAGGGTGATGCCAAGCTGGCACGCCGACAGGTAGGCATCCAGATGCGCATGTACCCCGAGCAACAACCGCCCACGCCAACCGTTGTTCTGCGCCAGGCCCACCGCCTGCGTGTGGCGCAGCTTGACCAGCGCGAACTCGGCGGCGACGAAGAAGCCGTTCAACAGCACCAGCAGCAGTGCGACGAACAACAGCAGCACGTTACCCAACATGGCGTCTGCCTCCATGGCGCGTAGCGGCAGTGACGCGGTATGTCAGCGGCTGCGCGTCGGTGCCGGGGCAGTGTGCAAGCAAGCAAGACGCAAACGATGCGTTTCTACAGTCAGGGTCGTCGCCCATGGCGGCGTGGTACCTCGTATGGATCATTGGGCAGTCTAGCCCAGGGCTTGCGACGACACGGTCGCAACGCTGCGAGCGAGTATCGTAGGCAGCCTCGCCAGCGTGGGTACGCCCGCTGCCAGCCATCCATCACCACAAACCAACCATGTGCGGAGAGTGCAGATGAGCGAACGTTTCAGGACCGAACACGACAGCATGGGTGAGCTGCAGGTGCCTGCCGATGCCTTGTGGGGCGCGCAGACCCAACGTGCCGTGCAGAATTTCCCGGTGTCCGGCCAGCCGATGCCGCGCGGCTTCATCCGCGCGCTGGGGCTGATCAAGGCCGCTGCTGCTAGCGTCAATGCCGAACTCGGCCTGCTGCCCAAGTCGATCGGCAAGGCCGTGCAGGACGCAGCGCTGCAGGTCGCCGACGGCACGTATGACGCGCAGTTTCCGATCGACGTCTACCAGACCGGCTCGGGCACCTCGTCCAACATGAATGCTAACGAGGTGATCGCCACGCTGGCCACACGCGCCGGCAAGGACGCGGTGCATCCCAACGATCACGTCAATCTCGGGCAGAGTTCCAACGACGTGGTGCCCACCGCGATCCGGGTGTCGGCGCTGCTGGCGGTGCAGGAACACCTGCAGCCGGCGCTCAAGCATCTGCGCAAGACCATCGACAAGCGCGGCAAGGGGCTGGACAAGGTCGTCAAGACCGGGCGCACGCATCTGATGGATGCGATGCCGCTGACCTTTGGCCAGGAATTCGGTGCATGGTCGGCGCAGCTGAGTTCGGCGCAGGAGCGCATCGACGATGCCCTCAAGCGCCTACGCCGGCTGCCGCTGGGCGGCACCGCGATCGGCACCGGCATCAATGCCGATCCGCGTTTTGGCGGCAAGGTGGCCAAGGCCTTGTCGGGCCTGAGCAAGTTCAAGTTCGAGAGTGCCGACAACAAGTTCGAAGGCCTGGCTGCGCAGGACGACGCGGTGGAGTTGTCCGGTCAGCTCAATGCGCTGGCGGTGGCATTGATCAAGATCGCCAACGACCTGCGCTGGATGAATGCCGGCCCCCTGGCCGGGCTGGGCGAGATCGAGTTGCCGGCGCTACAACCGGGTAGTTCGATCATGCCGGGCAAGGTCAACCCGGTGATTCCCGAAGCCACCGTGATGGCCTGCGCACAGGTGATCGGCCACCACACCGCGATCACCGTGGCCGGGCAGACCGGCAACTTCCAGTTGAACGTGACGCTGCCGTTGATCGCCTACAACCTGCTGGATTCGATCAACTTGCTGGGCAATGTGGCGCGGCTGCTGGCCGATAGCGCGATTGCCGGGTTGAAGGTGCGCCAGGAGCGTGTGCGCGAGGCGCTGGACCGCAATCCGATCCTGGTCACCGCGCTCAACCCGATCATCGGCTACGAGAAGGCCGCGGCGATCGCCAAGCGTGCCTACAAGGAACAGCGCCCGGTGCTGGACGTGGCGCTGGAAGACAGCGGACTCAGCGAGGCGGATCTGCGCCGTTTGCTGGATCCGGCTGCGCTGACCCGCGGTGGCATCCAGGCCGGCAGCACGGGCGGCGGTGGCTGACCACCGCAGCGTGCGTGCGTAGGAGCGCACCTTGGGCGCGACGGGGCTTTATCGACAACGCCCGGTCGCGCCCAGGTGCGCTCCTACACGGCTTTGCGCGAATCCGCGGCTTCGCCGGGACTCAGTGCCGCTCGGCCTGCACGTTGCCGAAGCTTTCGCGATACGGCTGCAGCGACGGGATTTCATCGAGCAATTCGCCGCTGAGCTTCTGGATCTCCGGCGTGGCCGTCAGCTTGATCGACTTGTATTCCGGGTCCGCGCCAGCCTCGTTGACGGCCTGCTGGCGCAGCATCTGCAGGTGCCCGAACAGCAGTTGCAACTTGGCGCGCGTCGGCTCCTTTTGCGGCAGCGCGATATCGTCGATCTTCAGCGTGCCGTCGGGGGTGATTTCCGCATTGGCCGCGGGTGGGCGGCGGATCATCACCGACTGGGTGGTGATGGCAACGCGCGGCTTGCCGCGTTCGGCGCGCCGCGACGACTGGTCGCCGCAGGCGGTCAGGGCGCATAGCAGGAGCGCCATGCAGAGCATCACCAACTTGTTCATGGGGTCGCCGGGTTCAGGGAGCGCACTAGTGTAATCCCGCTCCGGCCAGCCGATCGGTGCCTGCGGCACATGGCGCGGCTGACAAGATGTCGCAGGCCGATGTTGGGTGCCTGGCGTGCGCGCAGCAATCGGCGTGACGATCCATCCGGTTCCGGTCAGCCGCTGCGCCCGTCGATGCGGGTGCAGCGGCGATCAAAGGCCGCGCTTACTTGCGGCAGTCGTCGATATCGTGCTGGGTGAGGGTCGAGTACGGCGCGAATGCCGGCACCAGTTGCGCGGCGGCGTCCTGCGCGTTGCGCAGCTTGGCCAGCTGATCGCAGATCTGCATCGCAGTGTGTTTGAAGGTTTCCGCCTGCGCTTCGATCTTGTCACCGATCTGGTCGGTGTTGCCGCTGAGCACGCCCTTGAGCGCTTCGCCGGCGGCATGCGCCCCGAAGGCCGCGCCCTGTGTGCCGATGTCGATGCCTTTATCGGCGACGCCCTGGATCTGCACGTAGAAACCGCGCATCGCCTGGCGCTGCGCATCGTTCAGGCTCACCGGCTTGCCGGCGATGCTGAGCGCGCCATCCGCGCCGATGGTGGCCGCGGGCAGGCCGTCGCGGTGGAGCGTCAGGCTCTTGCCGTTGAAGATCACCCCGTTCGCGTTGGTCTTGCCCGACACCACGACCGTGGGTTCGGACTTGCCGCAGCCGACCAGCAGTGCGCCCACCAGTACCGCACAAATCCACAGTTTCATCAGCCGTCCCTCTCTTGAATGGTCAATGCAGTGGTCAGTTGTCGGTCGGCACGCGGGTGGTGCCGGCCACATCGCTGACGTCGATATCGCCGCTGCCCTTGCGCGCGACGCTGACATCGCCGCGCACCTTGTGCACGCTCAGGGCGCCGGAGTTGACCGCTTCCACGCCGACATCGCCTTGCACATCGTCGATGTCGACATCGCCGGAGCCGATCGTGCCGAACTTGACGTTGCCTGCCACGCCGCGCAGCTTGACGTCGCCCGAACCGACCTTGCCGACCTCCGCCGCGCCATGCACCTGCCTGGCCTTGAGATCGCCCGAGCCGACCGCCAGCACGCGCAGCGACCCCATCTCTTCCAGTTCGATATCGCCGGAACCGACCTTGGCGGTGACCCGGCCCCTGGTGCGGCGGATGGCCATGTCGCCGGAACCGACATCGGCACTCACGGCCGCAGCGCCGCTGATCTCGGCGTCACCGGAGCCCACGTCGAACTGCACCAGCAGCGTGTCCGGCACGCTGCCGCGCAGGTCCAGGTACGAATAGCTGTCGCCGATGGAGATGCGCAGCGGGCGGTCATCGGCCAGCGTGACCACCAGCTTGTCGCCGACCCGCTTCTGGGTGACGGTCAGGCCCTTGAGCAGCTCGGCCCTGGCCGCGCAGGCGCGGCCGCCCAAACGCCCGCCGTTGCCCGGCGCAGCGTCCAGATGCAGGTCGTTGGAGCCGACCTCGAACAGCACCGACTTCACTCCGCTCAGTTTCAACTCCAGGCTGCGCGGTTCGGAGAACTTGCATTGCTCCTCGGCGAACGCAGCGCCGGGCACGGCGAACAGGATGGCCAGACTCAGCAGACGACGCATGGGATGTCCTTCAGGCTTCGGAGCGCCGACGGCGCAGGTAGATGGAGGCGGCGATCAGGGCAACGCCGATTGCAGCGCCGATCCAGATGTCCGGATTGCCGTAGACCCGTGCGCTGTCGGTGTGCTGCAGCGCCCACTGCACCAGATCGCTGGGGTTCTGCATCGCGCTGCTGTCGAGGTTGCCGCTGACCGCGCGCGGCGACCAGGTGCCGGGCAGGGCGCTGAGCAGGCCGCGGTAGCCGACGATGTACCAGATCCAGCCGATCGGCAGCGAGATACCCGGCATCGCCGAGAGGATGCTCAGCATCACGCAGGCCAGCAGCGGGAACAGCACCGCCCACAGGAACGGCTTGCTGGTGGCCCAGGCCGAGCAGAACATCAGCCAGCCCACCGTCGGCAATGCCCACAGCAGACTCATCGGCACGGTCTTCAGCAACAGCCACAGCAACGAGAACGGGTGCGAATGGGTCGCCAGTGCCCAGGGGCTGGGGACGCCGGCGATCGAGGCGCCCACGATGGCGATCAGCCACAGTGCCAGGCCGACCAGCACGCCGATCACGATGGCGATCAGCGGCGCCAGCAGCAGCGCCCAGGCGGCCTTGGACAGCACCGTCTGCACATCGGACACCGGCAGCGATTTCCAGAACAGTACGCTGCGGTCGCGACGGTCGTCGTACAGGCTGCCCAGCGAATAGAAGAACACCACGAACGCCAGGACCACCGAGGCGATGCCGATGCCGCCGAGCAGCAGGCCGTCGCCGACCTGGCCCAGGGTGCGCGTGTATTCGGCCAGATCGTCCATCGTGATGCTGTCGCCGATCATGTTGCGACGCGCGCTGATCGCGCCGATCACCGCGCCCAGCAGCGCGAAGAACACCGCGATGCCACCGGTGATGATCTGTGCCCAGACGAAACCTCCGCGGTGTTCCCAGTACTCGCGTTTGAGCAGCCAGCCAAACGTGCGTGCGGGAGAAGCTTGGTGGGTGAGTGCATTCATGCGTAGGTCCCCTTCATGACCGCAACGAACAGGTCGGCAAGGCCGGGATTGCGGGTTTCGCCAAAACGGGCGAGCTGCGCTTTCGGCACGCCATCGAACAGCATCACGGTCTTGCCAAACGGGAGGCTGCGCTCGTCGATCGGCTGCAGGCCTCTGGCGGCGTCGAGATGCTCGGCACCCACCAGCACTTCGGTGTACCGCTCGGCCACGTTTTCCATGTCAGCGGTCAGCACGATGCGGCCGTCGCGGATGAACATCACATCGGTGAGGATGTGTTCGATCTCTTCGACCTGGTGGGTGGTGACGATGATGGTCTTCTGCTCGTCGAAGTAGTCCTCCAGCAGGCGCTGGTAGAACTGCTTGCGATACAGGATGTCCAGGCCCAGGGTCGGCTCGTCCAGCACCAGGATGCGGGCATCGATGGCCATCACCAGCGCCAGGTGCAGCTGCACGATCATGCCCTTGGACAACTCGCGCACCCGCGACTTGCGGTTGAGCTGCGTATTGGCCAGGAAGCGCTCGCACTTGGCGCGATCGAAGCGCGGGTGCACGCCGGCGACGAAGTCGATCGCCTCGCCAACCCGCAGCCAGCGCGGCAGTACCGCCACGTCGGCGATGAAGCAGACCTCGTTCATCAGTGCGTTGCGCTGGGTGCGCGGATCCATGCCGAGCACGCTCAGGTCGCCATCGAAATCGGTCAGCCCCAGCACCGCCTTGAGCGCAGTGGTCTTGCCGGCGCCGTTGGGGCCGATCAGGCCGACGATGCGCCCGGCGGCGATGGTGAAGCTGGTGTTGTCCAGCGCGAGCCGATGCTTGTAAGCCTTGCGCAGGCCACGTGCGTCGACCACATGGTCGGAGGAGACGGCGGTCATGGTGTTTTTCCCTGTGGCAACAGATCGTCGATGGACAGTCCCAGGCGCTGGATGCGTTCCAGCACTGCGGGCCATTCTTCATTCAGGAAACGCTCGCGCTCGCTGCCGCGCAATTTCTGTGCGGCCTCCGGGGTCATGAACATGCCCAGGCCGCGGCGTTTCTCCACCAGGTTCTCGTCGGCCAGTTCCTGGTAGGCGCGCGAGACGGTGATGGGATTGAGTTGGTAGTCGGCCGCCACCTGCCGTACCGAGGGCAGGGCGTCGCCAGGCTTGAGGATTCCATCGAGCATCATGGCAATCACCCGTTCCTTGAGTTGGCGGTAGATGGGAGCGCCGTCGCTCCATTGGATGTCGTTCATGGTCAGCTCCGTGGGCGCAGAACCTGCGCGAAGGAGAAATAGGGCATCGACAGCGAAGCGCGCAGGTGCCGGCTGGGCCGGGTGCGCGCCTCGGGGGGAGTTGTCGCGTTTTCCGTAACCGCCTCCGACACGCCATAATCGGCGCCGGACTCCGTGACCTGACTGGAAGCGGCTCCCAGGCAACCAATGGCGAACAGGGCGCTGCCGAACAGCAGCAATGGAGCTGGTCGCGTGAAGCGTGTGCTGTTCATGCTTTCCCCTGCGTTGGATGACTGGTGTTGTATTCAACTATAACACCGACACGCAGGCAGTCAACTGCCTGTCATACCCAACTGATGGCACCCCGCGTCGGCGGGTGGCCCGGACCTATCGAAAGGGATCGCTCATGTTGCTCAAGCGTCTGCTGGTCGTTGTATTCGCTGGCTTTTTCTCCGTCTCGGCGCTGGCCGCCGGCGCGCCGGTGCTGGATCTGGATTACCGGCCGCTGGCCGGCAAGGCGCCAATCAACCTGAACCGTACCTACGGCGGCAAGGTCCTGATGGTGGTCAATACCGCCAGCAAGTGCGGCTACACCCCGCAGTACGAAGGGCTGGAGGCGCTCAACCAGCGCTTCGGCAGCCGCGGTTTTTCGGTGCTGGGCTTTCCGTCCAACGATTTCCAGGGGCAGGAACCCGGATCTGAGAAGCAGATCCAGGAATTCTGCACGCTGACCTATGGCGTCAAGTTCCCGATGTTTGAGAAGGTGCATGTGCTGGGTGCACAGGCCACGCCGCTGTATCAGCGCCTGACCCAGGCCACGGGTGTGGCGCCGGGCTGGAACTTCCACAAGTATCTGATCGGGCGCAATGGACGGGTGGTGGCGCAGTTCCCCAGCAAGATCAAACCGGACGATCCGAGCGTGCTGGCGGCAATCGAACGCGAGCTCAACGCGCCGTCGCGCTGAGCACGGCGCTCGCAAGGCCACGCGCACATGCGACAATGCGCATTCAGCGCCGGCGTCGGCGTGTCTTTTCACTTTCGGGAAGTGCATCGAATGAAGATGGGAAAGCGCGGCGCGGCGGCGTCGCTACTGATGGTGGCACTGTCGGCATCGATGCCGGCGATGTCGCAGCAACCGGCCGCAGCGGCCACCAAGGAGAAGCCAGTTTTGAATGCATCGTCTGAGAAGAGCACGCGCGACAACGTCAGCTACGCCATCGGTATGGACGTGGCACGTTCGTTCGAGCCGATTGCCCAGGACATCGATGTGAGCGCACTGCAACGCGCCATCGAGAATGCATTCAAGGGCGGCAAGCCGCTGTTGTCCGACGAGCAGACCCAGGCCACCGACACCGCACTGCGCACGGCGCTGGCGGCGCGTAACGGCCAGCAGGTTCCGGGCATGGCGCCGGGTAGCGCGCCGGCCGCGCCGTCCAAGGAAAATGTCGGCCTGATGCTCGGCGATCGCGCGGTCGGTCCGTCGCTGGCCGGCATCAAGGACGAGATCGACCTGTCGATCCTGATGGAAGCGGTGCGCACCGTGTTCGCCAAGGGCACCACGCGTCTGACCCAGCAGGAAGCCGCTGCCACCATGCAGGCGTTCGCCTCTGCCAAGCAGGGCGCCGCCGGTGCCAAGAATCGCGAGGAAGGCAATGCCTTCCTGGCCAAGAACAAGACCGAAAAGGGCGTGATCACCACCGCGTCGGGCCTGCAGTACATGGTGCTGCGCCAGGGCAGCGGCGAGCGTCCGATGCCCACCAACACGGTGCGCGTGAACTATGAAGGCAAGCTGCTCAACGGGCAGGTGTTCGACAGCTCCTACCAGCGCGGCCAGCCGGCGGAGTTCGGTCTGAATCAAGTCATTGCAGGTTGGACCGAGGGCGTCGCGTTGATGCCGGTCGGTTCGAAATACCGTTTCTGGATTCCATCCAACTTGGCCTATGGCCCGAACGGCACGCAGGGGGGGCCGATCGGACCAGACGCAACGTTGACGTTCGATGTCGAACTGATGGGTATCCTTCCCTGATCCCCCACAGGAGTACCCCCACCCATGCGAGTTGCGATCTTTGGTACCGGCTATGTTGGTCTTGTCACCGGTACCTGTCTGGCGGAAGTAGGTCATCACGTTATCTGCGTGGATATCGACCAGGCGAAAGTTGATGGTCTCAATCGTGGGGTGATTCCCATCTATGAACCCGGCCTGGAGCCGATGGTGAAAGCCAACCACGCCTCTGGCCGGTTGCGCTTCACCACCGATGCGGCCGAGGCGATTGCGCACGGCGAAATCACCTTCATCGCCGTGGGCACGCCGCCGGACGAGGATGGCAGTGCCGACCTGCAGTACGTGCTGGCGGTTGCGCGTACCGTCGGTCGCCATATCGATGGCCCCTCGGTGGTCGTCAACAAGTCCACCGTGCCGGTCGGCACCGCCGACAAGGTGCGCGTGGCGATCCAGGAAGAGCTGGACGCACGCGGCGTGGACCATGAGTTCGATGTGGTCTCAAACCCCGAGTTCCTCAAGGAAGGCGACGCCGTGGCCGACTGCATGCGTCCGGATCGCATCGTGATCGGCGCCAAGAAGCCGGCGGCCATTGCCCGTATGCGTCGTCTGTATGCGCCGTTCAACCGCAACCGCGACCGCATCGTGGAGATGGACGTGCGTTCGGCCGAGCTGACCAAGTACGCGGCCAACGCAATGCTGGCGACCAAGATCAGTTTCATGAACGAGATCGCCAATATTGCCGAGCGCGTCGGTGCGGACGTCGAGCACGTGCGTAACGGGATCGGCTCGGATCCGCGCATCGGCTGGCACTTCATCTATCCCGGCGCCGGTTATGGCGGCTCGTGCTTCCCGAAGGATGTGCAGGCACTGGCCAAGACCGCCGAGCAGTACGGCATGGAGCCGACCCTGCTCAACGCGGTGGAAAGAGTCAACAACGCGCAGAAGGGGCACCTGTTCGAACTGGTGCAGCGGCATTACGGCGCCGAAGGCACCGGCAGCATTGCCGGCAAGACCTTCGCGGTGTGGGGCCTGGCGTTCAAGCCCAATACCGACGACATGCGTGCCGCGTCCAGCCGCCGTTTGATGGAGCAGTTGTGGGAAGCCGGTGCCACCGTGCGTGCCTACGACCCGGAAGCGACCCATGAAGCCAAGCGCATCTTCGGCGAGCGCGACGACCTGACCTTCTGCGACGAGGCATTTGCCGCACTGGAAGGCGCCGACGCCCTGGTCGTGGTCACAGAGTGGAAGCAGTTCCGCAGCCCGGATTTCGGCAAGATCAAGCAGGCCTTGAAGGACGACGTAGTGTTCGACGGCCGCAACCTTTACGACCCGCAGGAAATCGAAGCCGCAGGTCTGGCCTACTACGCCATCGGACGAGGCCGTTCGTTGCATGCATGAGCAACTCTCGCCGCGCGACCAGGAACTGGACGCGCGGTTGGTTGAACTGGAAACGCGCCTGTCCTTTCAGGAGCAGGCGCTCAATGAACTGAGTGAAGCACTTGCGGACGCCCGTTTGACGGGCGCCCGCAATGCCGAACTGATCCGCCACCTGCTCGAGGATCTGGGCAAGGTGCGCTCCACGTTGTTTGCCGACGCAGCGGACGAACCGCCGCCTCCGCATTATTGATTGCAGATTGCCACCGCCATGAGCGATACCTTACGTGACCAGTTGCTTGGGTTGGGCTTCAAGTCCGCACCCAAGCCCGAACGCAAACCCGACGCACGGCCTGCCGCGCGTCAACATGGCAACGGTGGCAGGCCTGCGCCCGGCGGCAACAAGCCGGGTGGCCAGGGCAGGGGACCGCAGCGGCCGCATGCCGCTGCGGCGACCGACGGCAAGGGCGAGCGCAAACACGACGGCAGGCCGGAGCGTCGCAACGATGGCAAGCCGGCAGGATCGCAGCGTCCGCCGCAGTCCACGGCCGACCGCCGCGGACCCAGGCCGGCACGCACGCGTGAGGACATCGACCTGGCCAAGGCCTATGCGATCCGCGCGCAACGCGAGAAGGACGAGCGCATCGAAGCCGAGCGGCTGAAACAGGAAGAAGCACGCCTGCGTCGCGAAGCCAAGGCCAAGCTCGAAGAGCTGCTCAAGGACAAGGGGCTCAATCACGCCGATGCGGATATTGCCCGGCATTTCCCATATGGCGGCAAGATCAAGCGTATCTACGTGACTGCCGATCAGCTCAAGGCGCTCAACGCCGGCGAGCTCGGCGTGCTGCAGCTCAACGGTCGTTATCTATTGGTGACTGCCGAGGTACTGGCCGACGCCGAAGCGGTATTCGCACCGTCGGTGGCATTGAAGGTGGACCCGAATGCGCCGGCAGGCGAAGACCCGTATGCCGATCCCCAGTACCAGGTGCCCGACGACCTGGTCTGGTAACGCTGCGTAGATAGGTTTGCGTTGGCACATGGGCACCTGATGGGTGCCCATCTGTTGAGTGGTGGTCAACCCGATTGCGTGGCCGCCAAGTGGATGCGGTCGATGCGTCAAGGCGGGAGATCTAGTTCTCCTGCATGGCGGCCCGTATGCGTTTTAGAGTGCGCCGCTCGGCCGTTCGCGATGAGGGGCGGCCGCTTGTGTGCAAGTGACGAAACTTCGAGGATCAGGATGACGCGCTCGGCGACAGGGAATGCTTACTTCGCGCATATCGACGGATTGCGTGCATTGGCGGTGCTGTCGGTCATCGCCTATCACCTGGACGCCAGCTGGTTGCCCGGTGGTTTCACCGGCGTCGATATATTTTTCGTTATCTCGGGGTTTGTGGTCGGTGCGTCGGTCGATCGATTGCCGCGCATTGCGGTGGCCGCCGAGTTGGCGCGGTTTTATGCGCGCCGCTTGCGGCGTATCGCACCGGCCTTGCTGGTCTGCGTGCTGGTTACCGCGCTGTTTTCGACCTTGTTCATTCCCGAGTCGTGGCTGAGCGAAGCCAGCACCAAGACTGGACGCATGGCCTTGTTCGGGCTGAGCAACTGGGTGTTGGCCAGCGTCGGCCAGGATTATTTCTCGCCGCGTGCCGAGTTCAATCCGTATACGCAGACCTGGTCGCTGGGCGTGGAGGAGCAGTTCTATCTGCTGTTTCCGTGGATGTTCCTGGCCTGGATGCGTGGCGGTGCCGGACGTGCCTGGTCGCTAGGCCTGTTCGCGCTCGCCAGCGCGGCCTCGCTGGGCTATGCCTGGCAGCGCACGCAGGTGCCGGGACACGAGGTCACTTCCTTCTATCTGACCACCGCACGCTTTTGGCAACTGGGTGCCGGCGTGGTGTTGTTTCAGCTGATGGCACTGCTGCGCCGCCGCGACGGGCAGCGTGTGTTCGCAGCAGGCATCGGCCTGCCTGCACCGTTGCGCGCAGTGCTGTTGCTGTTGGCCTTGGCAGGCATCGGCAACGGACTGTGGAATGCGCGGCCTGGGCATTCGCCCTGGAGCGATGGCCTGTGGCCGGTGGTTGGCACGCTGGTGGTGTTGGCGTTGCTGCATCGGCACAGCGAGGGCTGGATCGGGCGCGTGTTGTCCGCCAGGCCGGTGGTGACGATCGGGCGCATCTCGTATTCGTTATATCTGTGGCACTGGCCGGTGCTGGTGCTGCTGCGCTGGACGATCGGGCTGGATGCGGTGGCGGCCAAGCTGCTGGCGCTGGTGCTGACGGTTGTTTGCGCGGCGGCGTCGTATCGCTGGGTGGAACTGCCTTGGCGCAATCGGCGTATGGGTGGCTGGTCGAACGTGCGCGTGGTGATGGCCGGCCTCGCTGCGTTGGTGCTGGCCTTCGGCGTGCAATCGGCAGTGATCAAGTCGACGCCGTATACCTCGTTGAGTGTGGTCAGCCGCCACCCGCTGAATTGGTATGCGTATGCGCGCGGCTTGCGCAAGGAGCTGCCGGACTGCCGCCTGATCGCCAGCAACGCATCGGTGGGCGGGCAGCCGGTGCGCATCTTCGCGCGCGGGCAGTGTTCGCGTCCTGCGGCCAGTCAGCGCCAGGTCTTTGTGATCGGCGATTCGCATGCGCTGGCCTACAACGAAATGCTGCGGCGTTTTCCGTTGCTGGAAGGCGGCAGCGTGCGCATGTATGGCGTGGCCGGGTGTGCGGTCGCATCGATGCAGCCGGGTGGTCAGGGCGCAGGTTGCGACGCGTTCCTGCGACCGGCGCTGGAGGACGTGGCGGGCAGGGCGCGTGCGGGCGATGTGCTGTTCCTGCCTGGTTTGCGGGTGCCGCGGCTGGCCGAGCAGGACGTGTTGTTCGACCTGCACGGCAATATCGCCACGCTGCAGAGCGAGCCGGCACAGCGCGAGCGCGATGCGACGGTGGCGGCGACGATCGCATTGCTGGCACCGGTGCAGGCGCGGGGCGTTCTGATTGTGTTCGAAGCGCCCAAACCGGTGCTCAGGGCACCGCCTTACCGATGTTCGGACTGGTTCAATCGTGGCAATGCGATCTGCGCCAACGGCATGCAGATCGAGCGCAAGGCGATGGAAGACTATCGCGCACCGGCACTTGATGGATTGCGTCGCATCGCATCCGGGCTAGGGGGCGCCAGCATCTGGGACCCGCTGCCGTCGCTGTGCGATGCGCAGGTGTGCGCGCCGACACAGCAGGGCCGGCCGCTGTTCTTCGATGCCGACCACTTGAGCGGGTATGGCAACCGTGTGCTGCTGCCGGGTTTCGCGGCGCATCTGCGTGGCTTGCCGGCGTCGGCACCGGTGGCTCAATAAAGGACCGGCTGCTCAGCAAAGGTTGACGTGCCGCTGGCGATACACGGGCCGGTCACGGCGCGCGCGGCACCATCGCCGCGTTATTGTCGACGCAGTCGGGCATGGTGCCCACTGCGTCACTGCCCACTTCTGCCGATGGTGCCGCGTATGTCCTTGTTGTCGAACGTGTTGAAGTCCCGTGCCGTTGCGTCGGTTGCCTCCACCGCGCGTGGCGCTTCGGGTTTGCAGGCGACGCGCGCCACGGTGTTGGCCGCTGCCATGTTTGGGTTATGCGGGATGAGTGGGCAGGCCGCTGCACAGACGGAGGATGCCCCTGCGTTTGACCGTCCCGGCATTCCGTTTGCCGCCGAAGTGCTGCAGCCCGGCGTGTTCGCCTGGGAGCAGGGTCTGCCGGATGCGAGTACCGATCGCAGCGACGGACAGCGAATCACCCAGTACACCGCCGATACGGTACTGCGCCTGGGCCTGTTCCAGAACGTGGAACTGCAGGTCGGCAGCGACAGCTACAACTGGCAGCACGGCGGCGGTGCGCATGTGCGTGGCGGAGGCGATAGCCATATCGGCCTGAAGGTGGCATTGCCGTCGCAGTCGGACAGCTTTCATTGGGCCGCGCTCGGCAGCTACAGCGTGCCGACCGGCAGCGCTGCCTTCAGCGATGGCTACGCGCGCGAGCTGGGCGTGACCGCGTCCTGGGATCTGGCCCAGCAGCGCGCACTGGCGCTATACGTCAACTATGCGCGCGACAGCGACGGGCATACCTGGACCTTCTCGCCCAACTACACGTTCTTTTCCGGCGAGCGTTTCAGCAGTTATGTCGAGGCAGGCTTCGATACCGGCAGCGAGCATTCGCGCGTGGCCGGCGCCGGCGGTGCCTGGCAGTTGCCGCATGCGATGCAGCTGGATGTCTCGGTGCTGCGCGGGCTGACCTCGGAGAGCCCGGACTGGCAGGGCGGGATCGGCCTGTCGATTGCCTTTCAGTGATGGGATGATGGAAGGCGGCGGCAGCGTCGCGGCCGCTTTCCATGTTGCACTGCCGCATGCATTGAGTGCCCGGAAAAGGCCTAATTGGATCGATCCAATCGACGCCAGATGCATGCGCACTTCTCCCATTGCAAGGTCGGCAACGTGACGCGTGCCAAACCGGCGCCCTCCGCTTCGGAGGATGGCGACGCGCGCCGCAGCGGACGCGGGGCGGTGACCCTGCGCGATATCGCCAGTGCCATCGGCGTATCGCGCGCGACGGTGTCGTTGGTGCTGCGCGGCAGCCCGCTGGTGCATGCGAGCACGCGCGCGCGCGTGGAGGCCGAACTGGATCGGCAGCACTACGTCTACAACCGTGCTGCGGCCAATCTGCGCTGCCGCACCTCATCCAGCATCGCGCTGGTCATCAACGATCTGTCCAACCCGTTCTTTGCCGAATTCGCCGCAGGCGTGGACGAAGCGCTGGGCGCGGCGGGTTATGTGACCCTGCTTGGTAGCACCGGCGAATCGACGCAGCGCCAGCAGGCGGTGCTGACCTCGTTGATGGAGCACACCCCTGCCGGCATCATCCTGTCGCCGGCCGAAGGCAGCCAGGCACAGGCGCTGACCCAGGTGCTGGGGCGACAACACAACGTGGTGTTGTTCAACCGCGAAGTGGAGGGCGCGGGCTGGGATCTGCTGGCGCTGGACAACGAGCAGGGCGCGTTGCTTGCCTGCGCGCATCTGATCGCGCAAGGCCACCGGCGCATCGTGTTCTTCGGTGGCCATGCCGAATCCAGTTCCTGCCGGCAACGCCGTGCCGGTTACGCGCGTGCGATGGCCGACGCCGGTCTGGCCGTGCATTACGTCGAATCCGCACCGAATCGACAGGATGCTGCGCTGTGCGCCGGTCGCATGTTGGACAGCGCCGAGCACGACCGCGCAACTGCGGCGGTCTGCTACAACGATAGCGTCGCGTTGGGCCTGATGGCGGCGCTGGCGATGCATGGCATCGTGCCGGGGCGCGACTTCGCGGTGACCGGCTTCGACGATATCGCCGAAGCCGCGTTGTTCACGCCCGCGCTGACCACGCTGGCCGCAGATCCGCGCGCGCGCGGGCGCCAGGCTGCGCAATTGGTGTTGCAGCGTATCGGGAGTCCCGCCCTTGCATCGCAGCGCCTGACCGCCGCAGTCGAATTGAAGATCCGCGCCAGCAGCGCCAGCAGCGCCAGCGCGTCAAGCTCCGTGGTTCCGCTTCACTCCCCCAGTGATTCTCCCGCCCATTCCCCCACCAAGGCCTCAGGCCGCTGACCAGGCAATTCCTATGGTTTCCCTTTCCACGCAGTCCACAGTGCCTAGCGGCAACAAGGCGCCCGTCAACAACGGCGTTGCGTTGTCGGTGGTCACCACGATCTTCTTCATGTGGGGCTTTCTCACCTGCCTCAACGACATCCTGATTCCGCATCTGAAGGCGGTGTTCGAGCTCAACTTCGCGCAGGCGATGCTGGTGCAGTTCACCTTCTTCGGCGCGTACTTCCTGATGTCGCTGCCGGCCGGTTGGCTGGTGGCCAAGCTTGGCTACAAGCAAGGCATCGTGGCCGGGCTGGCGGTTGCCGCGGTCGGTGCGCTGGGCTTCTGGCCTGCGGCGGAATTGCGCGTCTATGGCGCATTTCTCGGCGCGTTGTTCGTGCTGGCCACCGGCATCACCATCCTGCAGGTGGCGGCCAACCCGTATGTCGCGCTGCTGGGCCCGGAGCGCAGTGCGTCCAGCCGCTTGACCCTGGCGCAGGCGCTCAATTCGCTGGGTACTGCGATCGCGCCGCTGTTCGGTGGCTGGCTGATCCTGTCCAACACCGTGATGAGCGGCGACCAGCTCAAGGTGTTGCCGGAAGCCGAGCAACTGGCCTATCGCGTGCAGGAAGCGCAAGCCGTGCAGGGGCCGTACATCGGTCTGGGCATTGTGCTGTTTCTGCTGGCGATCTTCGTGTTCCTGTTCCGTCTGCCGGCCCTGACCGATGCGGGCGCGCAGAAGGATGAAAGCAGGCATTCGCTGCTGGATGCGCTGGCGCATCCGCATGTGCGCTTCGGTGTATTGGCGATCTTCTTCTATGTTGGTGCGGAAGTGGCGATCGGCAGCCTGATGGTCAACTATTTCTCGTTGCCGCAGATCGGCGGGTTCACCGAACGCGAAGCGACCCACTACGTGTCGGCGTACTGGACGCTGGCGATGATCGGCCGCTTCATCGGTTCGGCCTTGCTGGCCAAGTTGTCGCCGCGCGTGCTGTTGTCGGTGTTCGCCGGGATCAACGCACTGCTGCTGGGCCTGACCATGGCCAGCGGCGGCATGCTGGCGGTGTATGCGCTGGTGGCGATCGGCCTGTTCAATTCGATCATGTTCCCGACCATCTTTACGCTGGGCATCGAGCGGCTTGGCCCGCTGACCGGCCGCGCCTCGAGCCTGTTGATCATGGCCATTGTCGGCGGCGCCATCGTGCCGTATCTGCAAGGCCTGCTGGCCGACAGCATCGGTCTGCACGAGTCGTTCGTGCTGCCGCTGGTGTGCTACCTGTACATCGTGTTCTACGGCATCTGGGGTTCGCGTCTGCGCGGCGCACTGGCGGAGGCGCGCGCATGAGTGCCTTGAAGAACCGGGTGGTGTGTTTTGGCGAGGCCTTGATCGACATGCTGGCACTGCCACAGGCCGGTCCGGATGAGGCGCGCACGTTTGCGCAATACGCCGGCGGTGCGCCGGCCAATGTCGCGGTCGCGGTGGCGCGCCTGGGTGGCGCAGCGCATTTCGTCGGCATGCTGGGGCGCGACATGTTCGGCGATTTTCTGCTGCAGAGCCTGCAGCAGTCCGGTGTCGCCACCGATGGCATCGTGCGCACCGATGAGGCCAAGACCGCGCTGGCCTTCGTGGCGTTGGATGAAGCCGGCGAACGCAGTTTCAGTTTCTACCGTCCGCCTGCGGCGGATCTGCTGTTCCGGCCGGAGCATTTCGCCGCGGACGGCTTCACGCAGGCTGCCGTGCTGCATGTGTGTTCCAACAGCATGACCGAGCCTGCGATCGCGCAATGCACGCTGGACGGCATGCGCCGCGCACGCGCCGATGGCGCCATCGTCAGCCTGGATCTCAACCTGCGCCCGATGCTGTGGCCGCAGGATGTGGACCCGGCTGCACTGCTGTGGGAGGCGTTGGCGCTGGCCGATGTGGTCAAGCTCTCGCGCGAAGAACTCGATTACCTGGCCGGCACGCTCGATGGCGATGCCAGCGCGGTCACCCGCAAGCTCTGGCAGGGCCAGGCCAGCTGGTTGCTGGTCACCGACGGTGGTGGCCCGGTGCACTGGCAGACACGCACCGATTCGGGTCAGGTACCGGCCTTCCGCGTGCAGGTGCGCGACAGCACGGCAGCGGGCGATGCGTTCGTCGGTGGCTTGCTGTTTCAGCTGGCGACGCGTGCATCCACGCTGGAGCAGCTGTCCGGCGATGCCGCTGCGATCACCGAGGTGATCCGCTTTGCCGCGGCGGTCGGTGCGCTGGCGGTAACGCGCAAGGGCGCGTTTGCGGCCATGCCGAGCGTCGATGAAGTCCATTCCCTGATCCAGGAACAATCATGAGCCGTTTGCCTGCGAGCCCCGCACCCGATTTCCGTTCGGCCGATGTGCTGCGTCAGCATATCGCCGACACCATGGCGTTCTACCACCCGCGCGCGATCGACCCGGCGGGCGGGTTTTTCCAGTATTTCCGCGACGATGGTTCGATCTACGATGCCGGGCATCGGCATCTGGTCAGCAGCACGCGCTTCGTCTTCAACTACGCGATGGCGTATCGCGAATTCGGCGATGCGCAGTACCTGCACGCGGTGCGTCACGGCCTGGACTATCTGCGCAATGTGCATCGCAATCCGGCCACCGGCGGTTACGCATGGACCTTGCGTGACGGCGTGGTCGAAGACGACATGAATCACTGCTACGGTGTGGCCTTCGTGCTGCTGGCGTATTCGTGCGGCCTGAAGGCGGGTGTCGAGGAGGCGCGCGCATGGATGGACGAGACCTGGCAGCTGCTGGAAAAGTATTTCTGGGAGCCGGAATTCGGCCTGTACCGCGACGAGGCCGATGCGCAATTCAACTTCACCAGCTACCGCGGCCAGAACGCCAACATGCACATGTGCGAGGCGATGATCGCCGCGTACGAAGCCAGTGGCGAGCAACGCTACCTGGACCGTGCGCTGTCGCTGGCCGACACCATGACCCGGCGTCAGGCGGCCAAGGCCGACGGCCTGGTGTGGGAACACTACGATCTACAGTGGAACATCGACTGGGACTACAACCGCGACAACCCCAAGCACCTGTTCCGCCCCTGGGGTTTCCAGCCGGGCCATCAGACCGAATGGGCCAAGCTGCTGATGCTGCTGGATCGCTACGCACCGACCGACTGGTTGTTGCCGACCGCGCAACATCTGTTCGATGTGGCGGTGGAGCGCTCCTGGGATGCGCAGCGTGGCGGGCTGTATTACGGCTTCGACCCGGACGGCAAGGTCTGCGACGACGACAAGTATTTCTGGGTGCAGGCCGAATCGTTGGCGGCGGCGGCGTTGCTGGCGCAGCGCAGCGGCGAGTCGCGCTATTGGCAGTGGTACGACAAGCTTTGGGCGTATTCCTGGGAGCACATGATCGACCATCGCTATGGTGCGTGGTACCGCATTCTGGACGCGGACAACCGCAAGTACAGCGACGAAAAGAGCCCCGCCGGCAAGACCGATTACCACACCATGGGCGCCTGCTACGAGGTCTTGAACGTGTTGCGGCCGGCTGCTTGATGCTGGCGTGATCAAGGGCGCCGCCGCGCAATGCGTCGGCGCCACGTAGGAGCGCACCCGGGCGCGACGAGGCTTCACCCGGTAAAGCCTCGTCGCGCCCGGGTGCGCTCCTGCGATGTCTGTGGTCTGCGGCTGTGCTTATTCCGGGTCGTAATCCAGATTCGATGCCAGCCAACGTTCGGCCAGTGCCACGGTGATGCCCTTGCGTTTGGCGTAGTCGGCCACCTGTTCCTTGCCCAGGCGCCCGACCACGAAGTACTGGCTCTTGGGATGGCTGAAGTAATAGCCGGAGACCGCTGCGGTGGGCAGCATCGCGAAACTTTCGGTCAGCGTCATCGTGGTATGACGCTCGGCATCGAGCAGGTCGAACAGGGTGCGCTTTTCGCTGTGCTCGGGGCAGGCGGGATACCCCGGTGCCGGACGAATGCCGCGATAGCGCTCGGCGATCAGCGCCTCGTTGTCCAGCGTCTCATCCTCCACATAGCCCCAGAATTCGGTACGCACGCGTTGATGCAGGCGCTCGGCCAGCGCCTCGGCCATACGGTCGGCCAGGGCCTTGAGCAGAATCGCGTTGTAGTCGTCGTGCGCGGCTTCGAACCGCGCCACATGCGGCTCGATGCCGATGCCGGCGGTGACCGCAAACGCGCCGATCCAGTCCTGCTTGCCGCTGCTCTTGGGCGCGATGAAATCGGCCAGGCAGAAGTCGGGGCGGTCGATGGGTTTGTCGACTTGTTGGCGCAGGAAGTGCAGGGAATGGGGAATGGAGAATCGGGAATGGTCGGGCGCCGATGCATCGCCTTGCGATTCCCGATTCCCGATTCCCGATTCTGCAGGCGCGGTCAGCACGACAACATCATCGCCCACTGCATTGGCCGGCCACAGCCCGAACACCGCCTTCGCGGTCAGCCATTTTTCGGCGACGATGGTGCGCAGCATCTTGCGTGCATCGCGGTACAACTCGCTGGCCTGGGTGCCGACCACTTCGTCGCTGAGGATCGCCGGGAACTTGCCGGCCAGCTCCCAGGCCTGGAAGAACGGGGTCCAGTCGATCAGCTCGATCAACTCCTGCAGCGGATAGTCGTCGAACACGTGCAGGCCTGGCTGACGCGGGGCGGGCGGTGTGTAGGTGTCCCAATCACCGTCGAAACGCTGTGCGCGTGCCTTTTCCAGCGACACCAGGCGTTTGGCGTCGCCGCGGTTGCGATGGCGGGCGCGGATCTCTGCGTAGTCGGCATCGTTGGCGGCAACGAAGGCCTGGCGCAGGTCGCGCGAGATCAGTGATTGCGCAACGCCCACCGCGCGCGAGGCGTCCTTCACCCACACGGTGGGGGCGGTGTAATGCGGGTCGATCTTCAAGGCGGTGTGTGCGCGTGAGGTGGTGGCGCCACCGATCAACAGCGGAATCTCGAAGCCTTGCCGCTGCATCTCGCGTGCGACATGCGACATCTCTTCCAGCGACGGCGTGATCAGGCCGGACAAGCCGATCAGGTCCGCATTCTCTGCGCGTGCACGGTCCAGTATCACCTGCGCCGACACCATCACGCCCAGATCCACCACGTCGAAGTTGTTGCATGCCAGCACCACGCCGACGATGTTCTTGCCGATGTCGTGCACATCGCCCTTGACGGTGGCCATGATGATCTTGCCGTTGGACTTGCCGACATCGCCGGTCCGCAGCTTTTCCGCTTCGATGAAGGGCAGCAGGTACGCCACCGCCTTCTTCATCACACGCGCGGACTTGACCACCTGCGGCAGGAACATCTTGCCGGCGCCGAACAGGTCGCCGACCACGTTCATGCCGTCCATCAGCGGGCCTTCGATCACGTCCAGCGGGCGGGTGGACTGCTGGCGCGCTTCCTCGGTATCGGTTTCCACGAATGCGTCGATGCCGTGCACCAGCGCATGCGCCAGCCGCGCACGCACCGGCTTCTCGCGCCAGGCCAGGTCTTCGACTTTCGCCGCGCCCTTGCTGCCCTTGTAGCGCTCTGCAATTTCCAGCAAGCGTTCGGTGCCGTCCTTGCGGCGATTGAGGATCACATCCTCCACGCGTTCGCGCAGTTCCGGGTCGAGCTCGTCGTAGATCGGCATGCCGCCGGCGTTGACGATGCCCATGTCCATGCCGGCCTTGATCGCATGGAACAGGAACACCGAGTGGATTGCCTGGCGCACCATCTCGTTGCCGCGGAACGAGAACGACACGTTGGAAACGCCGCCGGAAACATGGCAGTGCGGCAGCGTGCGTTTGATCTGCCGGGTGGCTTCGATGAAGTCCACCGCGTAGTTGTCGTGCTCCTCGATGCCGGTGGCCACGGCAAAGATGTTCGGGTCGAAGATGATGTCTTCCGGCGGAAAGCCCACCTGCTCGGTCAGCACCTTGTAGGCGCGCGTGCAGATCTCGACCTTGCGCGCGCAGGTATCGGCCTGGCCCACTTCATCGAAGGCCATCACCACCGCGGCAGCGCCATAGCGCAGCACCTTGCGCGCCTGTTCGATGAACAGCGCCTCGCCTTCCTTGAGCGAGATCGAATTGACCACGCTCTTGCCTTGCAGGCACTTCAGGCCGGCTTCGATCACGCTCCACTTGGACGAATCCACCATCACCGGAATGCGCGCGATATCCGGTTCGGACATGATCAGGTTGAGAAAACGCGTCATCGCCTTTTCCGAATCGATCAGGCCCTCGTCCATGTTGACGTCGAGGATCTGCGCACCGTTGGCGACCTGCTGGCGCGCCACCTCCACCGCCTCTTCGTAGCGCTCTTCCTTGATCAGCTTGCGGAACTGCGCGCTGCCGGTAACGTTGGTGCGCTCGCCCACGTTGACGAACAACAGGTCCGGGGTGATGACCAGCGGTTCCAGGCCGGACAGGCGGGTGTGGCGGGGAGTGCTCATGCGATGCTCTGAAGAAGGGCGGCCGCGTTGCTAGCCCGGATCGGAAAAGGAAGTGACGGGACGCAGCCGTCCGCACTCATCCGGCGCTGCACGCCTGCTTCCCCCGCATGCGGATGAAGGTGCCCGAAGGACGGATGAGTGTCATCGCTCTGCATCACGCTGCCAGCTCCTGCGCGCCAGGCAATTGCCGCGGCGGCAGGTCGGCGACCGCTTCGGCGATCGCACGGATATGATCCGGCGAGGTGCCGCAGCAGCCGCCGACCAGATTGAGCAGGCCGGCCTGCGCAAATTCGCGCAGGGTTTCGGCCATTTCTTCCGGGGTTTCGTCGTACTCGCCGAAGGCATTCGGCAGGCCGGCATTGGGATGCGCGCTGACATAGGCGTCGGCAATCTGCGCCAGCGTTTCCACATGCGGGCGCAGGTCCTTGGCACCGAGCGCGCAGTTCAGGCCCACCGACAGCGGCCGCCCGTGCGCGACCGAGGCGTAGAACGCCTCGGCCGTCTGGCCGGACAAGGTGCGTCCGGAGGCATCGGTGATGGTGCCGGAGATCATCACCGGCAGGCGCCCGCCGCGCGCTTCGAACACTTCCTCGATGGCATACAGCGCGGCCTTGGCGTTGAGCGTGTCGAAGATGGTTTCCACCATCAGCGTGTCGGCACCGCCGTCGATCAGGCCGTCGATGGCCTCGCGGTAGGTGTCACGCAAGGCGTCGAAGCTGGTGTTGCGGTAGCCGGGGTCGTTGACGTCCGGGCTGATCGAAGCAGTGCGGCTGGTGGGGCCGAGCACGCCGATCACGAAGCGCGGCTTGTGCGGGGTCAGCGCCTCGACTTCGTCGCAGCAGGCGCGCGCAACCTGCGCGCCGGCTTTGTTCAATTCGTAGACCAGATGTTCCAGGTGATAGTCGGCCTGGCTCACCGAGGTGGCGTTGAAGGTATTGGTTTCCAGCAGGTCGGCACCGGCGTCCAGATAGGCGCGATGGATGCCGGCGATGATCTCCGGGCGCGACAGCAACAGCAGGTCGTTGTTGCCTTTCAGGTCGTGGCCTTCCGGCGCGTGTGCGTGATCGCAGCCCGGGCCATGCACGTGTACCTGCGCGCTGTCGTAACCGTCGGCAAAGCGGCTGCCGCGGTAGTCGCGCTCCTGCAGATCGTGGCGCTGGATCATCGTGCCCATCGCGCCATCGATGATGAGGATGCGTTCGGCGAGCGCGGCAGTGAGTCTGGCGGCGCGCTCGGGATGCAGCCAGGGCAGTGCAAACGGGATTGGAGATTGGGGATTGGATACCTGCGTCATGATTCAGCTCTCCGCGAAGCAGCGCCTTTGCTTTCAACGATTCCCGATTCCCGACTCCCAATTCCCGGCTTCACCGCAATCAATGAAATCACCTCGAAATGCGGCGGGCGCTTCTCGCGCGTCACCGTCTCCAGGCTGGACACGTCCAGCCCGGCTTTCTCGGCAAACCTGCGCAGTTCCTTGGCAGCAAAGCCGAGATTGACGTGGCCATAGGCATGCACCGCGGCACGGTGTTCGTGCTTGGCCAGGCTGCACAGCAACAGGCGGCCGCCGGGGCGCAGCACGCGCGCGGATTCGGCCACTGCCTGCGCCGGCTTGGCTGCGTAGGTGAGCGCATGCATCAGCACCACCAGGTCGAAGCTGGCATCGGGAAACGGCAGCGCATGCATGTCACCCTCGCGCACTTCCACATTGCGCAGCTTGCGCAGGCGCTCGCTGGCGGCGGCGACCACGCGTGCGCTGGTGTCGATGCAGATGTAGCGGGTGGCATGTGGGGCCACCAGCTCGGCCAGCACGCCGTCGCCGGAGGCGATGTCGAGCACGTCGCCGGTTTCCAGCAGGGGCAGGGCGGTGCGCGCCAGCGCCTCCCAGGTGCGCCCCGGGGAGTAGTGCCGCTCCATGTCGCCGGCCACCGAATCGGCCCAGTTCTGGTCGGCGGCGCGGTTGGCCAGTACTGCCGCCACGCGCTCGGCGTCCTGGCGCAGCAGCGGGTCGTCGCTGCCGGTGCTCAGTGCCAGCCACAGGGCGCGCTGCGCCGGGTCCAGCGACACCTCATCGAAACGGTAGTAAGCCGACACGCCGGCGCGGCGGTCGCGCACCAGGCCGGCTTCCTTGAGCTTGGCCAGGTGCGTGGACACGCGCGGCTGGGCCAGGCGGGTGATCGCCGACAGCTCGGCCACGGTGAGTTCTTCCTGCTCCAGCAAGGTCAGCAGGCGGACGCGGGTGGCGTCGGCAAATACCTTCAGGCGCGCCGACCAGTCTTCCAGATCCATGAATATCTCTATATCGCGATATGGAGATATTTTCGGCCGGGCAGGGTGTGGGGTCAACTACATACGCATGCGAATGGTTGGGGCTACAATGGGCGCTCAGCCTAGGCCTGGAGGGGTGCGACGTGGATTTCAGCTTTACCGAAGAACAATTGATGATCCAGGATGTGGCGCGCCGCATCGCCCAGGAAAAGATCGCCCCCAGCGCGGAGCAGTTCGATCGCAGCGGCGAGTTTCCGCTGGAGAACATCCGCCTGCTCGGCGAGAACGGCCTGATGGGCATCGAGGTGCCGGCCGAGTACGGTGGGGCCGGCATGGACCCGATCAGCTATGCGCTGGCAATGATCGAGATCGCCGCCGCCGACGGCGCGCATTCCACCATCGTGTCGGTCAACAACTCACTGTTTTGCACCGGCATCCTGAAGAACGGCAGCGAGGCGCAGAAACAGTTGTACGTGCGCGCGATCGCCGAAGGCGCGCAGATCGGCGCGTTCGCACTGACCGAGCCGCAGTCCGGTTCGGATGCCTCGGCGATGCGCTGCCGCGCGGTCAAGCAGGCCGATGGCAGCTTTGTGATCAACGGCAAGAAGAGCTGGATCACCTCCGGTCCGGTCGCCAAGTACATCGTGTTGTTTGCGGTGACCGAGCCGGACAAGGGCTCGCGCGGCATCACTGCCTTCATGGTCGACGCCGATCGCGCCGGCTTCCATCGCGGCAAGACCGAGCCCAAGCTCGGCATCCGTGCCTCGGCCACCTGCGAGATCGAGTTTGCCGATTACATCGCCCAGCCCGAGGAAGTGCTGGGCGTGGAAGGCGAGGGCTTCAAGACCGCGATGAGCGTGCTCGACGCCGGGCGCATCGGCATCGCTTCCCAGGCGGTCGGCATCGCGCGTGCCGCCTATGAAGCGACCCTGGCCTACGTCAAGGAGCGCAAGGCCTTCGGCGCGGCCATCGGCACCTTCCAGATGACCCAGGCCAAGATCGCCGACATGAAATGCAAGCTGGATGCAGCGCTGCTGCTGACGCTGCGCGCGGCCTGGTTGAAGGGGCAGGGCCAGAAGTTCGGTACCGAAGCGGCCGTGGCCAAGCTCACCGCCTCGGAGGCGGCGATGTGGATCACCCACCAGGCGGTGCAGATCCACGGCGGCATGGGCTATTCCAAGGAGATGCCGCTGGAGCGTTACTTCCGCGACGCCAAGATCACTGAAATCTACGAGGGCACCTCGGAAATCCAGCGCCTGGTGATCGCCCGTGGCGAGACCAGCTTGCGCTGAAGCGCCTGATCCGGCAGTACGTCGCGGTCGACACCATTGGCCCAAGCTGCGCAGCAGTCGATCCGGCATCTTGGCGCTGGCGAGTGCCTCGCACTGTGTAGGAGCGCGCTTGCGCGCGATGAGGCTTTATCGATAACGTCCCATCGCGCGCAAGCGCGCTCCTACGCAAACGTGAGCGGTCAGATATCGCGGAGGCGCCGTGTCAGCGGCCTGGCACCGGCACACCGCAAGCACCGTCACAGCCCTACATCGCACATGGTTGCGCCCGACCTTGTCGCGCGCGGCGCGC
This sequence comes from Xanthomonas sp. WHRI 8393, assembly GCF_040203315.1. Classification (NCBI taxonomy): domain Bacteria; kingdom Pseudomonadati; phylum Pseudomonadota; class Gammaproteobacteria; order Lysobacterales; family Lysobacteraceae; genus Xanthomonas; species Xanthomonas sp. WHRI 8393. The sequence continues at coordinate 617,123 of NZ_JBEGGL010000002.1, forward strand.
GCGGATCACAATCGCGGCTTCTCTGGCCTCTGGTGCGCGCATGCCCCGGTCCTTGCACGCTGTGTTTACCCGCCTTTCGTTGTCCGCCCGTGTTCCGGTGCTGGTGTGTTGGGTGCTGTTGCTGGTCTGTGCCGCGGCAAGTGCGCAAACGCCGCCGCCCTCGATCGTGCCCACCGACCGCCTGCAGGAAGCCTGGTGGGCGCAGCGGCATGCGCAGGTGCTGGAGCAGGTGAAGCAGCACGCCGACACGCCGCTGTTGTTGATCGGCGATTCGATCACCCAGAACTACGAAAAAGCCAAGGCGCCGGACGAGGATTTTCAGCCGACCTGGCAAACCTTCTACGGCAGCCGTGGCGCGCTCAACCTGGGCTTCAGCGGCGACGGCACCGAGAACGTGCTGTGGCGGCTGGCCAATGGTGAGGTCGATGGCCTGCAGCCCAAGGTCGCGCTGGTATTGATTGGTACCAACAACACCGGCCACCTCGGCCAGACCGCGGAGCAGGCCCAGCTCGGTATCGATGCGGTGGTGGCGGCGATCGAACAAAAATTGCCGCGCACCCAGATCTTGCTGGTGGGCGTGCTGCCCAGCGACATCTCCGGCGAGAAGTCGCGCCGCGATGCGCAGATCAACCAGGGCCTGGCGGTGCGCTATGGCGACAATCCACGCGTGACCTATCTGGATGTGGGGTCGATCTTCCAGCGCGACGGCAAGCTGCGCACCGAGCTGTTTTACGACACTCGCTTCCGTCCGCCGGCCGCTGCCCTGCATCCGGACACGCAAGGCCAGCGCATGCTGGCCGAGGCGATCGAGCCGACCCTGGCGCGCCTGCTGGGCGAGCCGCCAGTCAAGCCGGTTGCCGCGCTAGGTCGCGATTTTGCGACCTCGCTGATTCCGGTCGACCGGCTGGAGCAGGACTCTTACGACTGGTATGCGCGTCACCATGCGGCGCTGGCCGCAGCGCGCACGCTCAAGCCCGAGGTGGTGATGATCGGCGATTCGATCACGCACTTCTGGGCCGGCCCACCGCAGGCCACGCGTGTCAGTGGCCCCGAGTCCTGGAGCTGGTTGTACGGCAGGCGTCCGGTGCTGAATCTGGGCTTCGGCTGGGACCGCACCCAGAACGTGCTGTGGCGCATCCGCCAGGGCGAGCTCGACGGCCTGGATCCGCGCTGGGTGGTGCTGCATATCGGCACCAACAACCTCACCGGCACCGCGCAAGCGCGCGTCGCCACGCCGGCCGAGACCGCGCAGGGTGTGGAGGCGGTGGTGAGCGAGGTGCGTCGCCGTTTGCCCAGGAGTCAGCTGATCCTGATGGCGATCATGCCGCGCGGCCGCCATGCCGGGGATGCGCAGCGCGCGCCCATTGCCGAGACCAATCGGCTGCTGGCGGCGCGTTATGGCAAGGATCGGTCCGTGCGTCTGGTCGACATCGGCCCTCGGATGCTGCAGCCGGACGGGACCTTGCCCGAGGCGCTGATGCCGGACGGCACCCATCCCAGTGAGACCGGGTACGCGATCTGGGCCACGGCGCTGCGCGAGGCAGGCATCACGGCAACACCATAGGCCGTCCTGGGCTGCGGAGTCAGGGCAGCGGCGTCGAAGAGGGCGCTGCTGTCTTGTAGCAGGCTATCCGGTTGCACGGTTGCCGCGTCATGGCGTGAGCGGAATGAAGCGCCGGCCGCCGATCAATAGCGGGCTGCCATCGGCCGGCAACGCAAGCGCACGGCCACCAGCAGAACTTTCCGGACCCCAGAAACCAGAAGACCCCCGATCGCTCGGAGGTCTTTTTAAACTGGTGCCCAGAAGAGGACTCGAACCTCCACGAAGTTGCCCCCGCTAGCACCTGAAGCTAGTGCGTCTACCAATTCCGCCACCTGGGCAGGTGAGCCGCGAATTTTGCAGACTCCCGGCGGGCTTGTCAATGCCTGGCGGCCGGCAATTGCGACCGGCCGGGCGAGGCGTGCCGCCCATGGCGCGGCCGCAAGGGGTACCATGTAAGCAATGACAAAGAAAAACACCCCAGATTCCGATCGGCCCAGTCGCCGCAAGTCCACCAGCCCGGGCGAGTCCACCACCGCCGAAAAACAGAAGTTGCCGGGCTGGATGCCGGACTTCCTGGTCCGCGCCGCCGCCGGTGCGTCGACCAAGTCCGCCAACAAACGCGCTGCCGACAAGGCCGCCAACGCCTCGCCCGAGCTTCCGGTAGCGCCCGCGCTGCCCACGCCGCCGGCACCACGCGCACCGCATCCGCGCAAGAGCGGTCCGCCGGCGCCGCCGCCGGAACGCTTCCAGCAGGCGCCGACCGAAGCGCCCGCGCCGGCGGCGGAGTTCAAGGATCCGCATGCCGATCGCGAAGCACTGCGCTACGCCGAGCCGATCGCCAGCCGCGAAGCCATCCTGCAGTTGCTCGACGCCTGCGATGGCCCGCAGACCGCCGAGGAAATCGCCGAACAACTCAATCTCAGCGACCGCATCGACGCGCTGGGCAAGCGCCTGGCGGCGATGGTGCGCGAAGCGCAGCTGGTGCAGAACCGTCGCGGCGGCTACGCGCCGGTGCAGCAGACCAGCCTGATCGCCGGCGTGGTAATCGCCAATCCGGAAGGCTTCGGTTTCCTCAAGCCGGACGAAGGTGGCGATGACCTGTTCCTGCCGCCTTATGAAATGCGCAAGGTCATGCACGGCGATCGTGCGCTGGCCAACGTCACCGGCATCGACCGCCGCGGCCGTCGCGAAGGTGCGATCGCCCGCGTGCTCGAACGCCGCATGTCGCGCATGCTCGGACGCTTCTTCTACGAGCATGGCGTGGCCTATGTCGACCCGGACGACAAGCGCGTGCAACGCAACGTGCAGATCGCACCTGACGGTATCGGCGAGGCGCGCGAAGGGCAGTTGGTGGTGTGCGAACTGATCGCGCCGCCGGACGCGCGGCGCCCGGCGATCGGCAAGATCATCGCGGTGCTCGGTGACAAGCTCACCCCGTCGCTGGTGGTGGAGATGGCCATCCACGGCCATGAGCTGCCGCACGAATTTCCGCAGGAAGTGCTGGACGAGGCCGCGGCAGTGCCGTTGGTGGTCGAGCCGCAGATGATCGGCGGGCGCGTGGATCTGCGGCAGATGCCGCTGGTCACCATCGACGGCGAAGACGCCAAGGATTTCGACGACGCGGTGTATTGCGAGCCCAATGTCGACGGTTTCCGTCTGGTGGTGGCGATCGCCGACGTGTCCAACTATGTGCGTCCGGGCACGCCGCTGGACGATGAAGCACAGAAGCGTGCCACCTCGGTGTATTTCCCGGGGTTCGTGGTGCCGATGCTGCCGGAGACGCTGTCCAACGGCATCTGCTCGCTGATGCCCAAGGTCGACCGCATGTGCTTCGTCTGCGACATGCAGGTGGGGCGCGACGGCGAAGTCACCGGTTCGCGTTTCTACGAAGCAGTGATGAACTCGCATGCGCGCCTGACCTATAACCAGGTCTGGAAGGCGGTGGGCGAAGACGACGCCGACACCAAGGCCTTCATCGGCCCGTTGCTGCCGCAGGTGCAGCGCCTGCACCAGCTGTACAACGTGCTGTCCAAGGCGCGCACGCAGCGTGGCGCGATCGAGTTCGAAACCTCCGAAGTGCGCTTCGTGCTCGACAACACCGGCGAAGTCACCCAGGCCGGCATGCTGGTGCGCAACGATGCGCACAAGCTGATCGAAGAATGCATGATCGCCGCCAACGTCGAGGCCGCGCGTTACCTGCTGAGCATGCATGTGCCGGCGCCGTACCGCGTGCACGAGCGGCCGCCGGAGAGCAAGTACGAAGACCTGCTGGAGTTTCTCAAGGAATTCCAGCTGAGCCTGCCGGCATGGAGCAAGGTGCGCCCCGGCGACTACACCAAGTTGCTGAAGAAGGTGCGTGCGCGCCCGGATGCGGCGCTGCTGGAATCGGTGCTGCTGCGCAGCCAGAGCCTGGCGGTGTATTCGCCGGACAATAACGGTCACTTCGGTCTGGCGCTGGAGGCGTATGCGCACTTCACCTCGCCGATCCGGCGTTACCCGGACCTGCTGGTGCACCGCGCGATCAAGCACGCCCTGACTGGCGCCAGTCCGGAAAAATACATCTATACCCCGCGTCAGATGGCGGCCTTGTCGCTGCAGTGTTCCGAGCGTGGTCGGCGTGCCGACGAAGCCGAACGCGAAGTCGACGAGCGGTATCGCGCCGCGTGGATGGAAAAGCATGTCGGCGGCCAGTTCGATGGCGTGATCAGCGGCGTGACCGGGTTCGGCCTGTTCGTGGAGTTGACCCAGTCCAAGGTCAATGGCCTGGTGCATGTCACCCAGCTGCCGCAGGACTATTACCAGTTCGATCCGATCCGCAAGACGCTCAGTGGCGAGCGCCGTGGCCGCACGTTCCGTCTGGGCGATCCGGTACGGGTGCTGGTGCTGAAGGCCAGCATGGAGGAGCGCAAGATCGACTTCCGCCTGGCCGAGGATCGCGGCGATTCGCCCGAACCGCCGCCGCCGCCGAGTGCTCAGCCGGCCAAGCGCAAGAAGAAGCAGTACTAAGCGCGTCTTCAGGACCGCGAGCCGCCGTCCGGCGGCGGCCCGCGATGCGTGCGGACCGCCGGATATGAGCGGCAGGTCGTTGCGGGCAGACGCTCGCAACGCGCGCTGGGTGCCCACTTTCAAGGCTTGAGGCGACGATGGACGCAGCAATCGAGTACAGCGGTGGCTGCCAGTGCGGTGCCGTGCGTTTCCACGTGCGCGGCAGGCTGACGGACGCATCGATCTGCCATTGCCGCATGTGTCAAAAGGCCTTCGGTGCCTACTACGCGCCGTTGGTTTCGGTGCGCGGTGTCGAGTTCAGCTGGACACGCGGCGAGCCGAAGCGCTTCGCCTCTTCATCGATGGTGTTGCGTGGCTTCTGCGCCGAATGTGGAACGCCGCTGACCTACGAAGCGCCCGACGGCCTGGCGATTGCTGCCGGTGCGTTCGATACGCCCGAGCGGCTGCCTCCGGCAATCCAGTACGGGGTGGAGCGCAAGCTGCCCTTCGTCGATGCATTGGCCGATCTGCCGGCGCGCACCACCGAGGAAGATGTCGCCGCATTGGCGTTTCTGACCGATGTGGTGTCAAGGCAGCATCCGGATCACGATACCGCGCAGTGGCCAGTGTGAGTCCGCGCCCGCAGGCGTGAGCGCCTAACGCAGGGCGCGCGATAACGGGTGGGTCCAGGTGCCGGCACCATCACAACGGTGCGAGCGCCATCTTCGATCCCCACAATCGGCCGTACAGCGTGCTGAAGTTCTGGCCGTGGTCCAGGAACAACGCGATCTCCTTGCTGGCAGCGCCGTCTGCGCTCCGGCCGTGACGTGGCAGGCCGCAGGCCCTACCATTCCCCTTTATCTCTTCGTATCCGGCGCAATGAGCAGCAAGCAGAATCAGTGGATCGTCGGCGTCAACGCCGTCGCCTCGTCCGTCGAGAACGACGCCGACAACGTGCGCGAGGTCTTGATCGAGGCCGGCAGCAAGAATCCGCGCCTGATCGAAATCGAAGAGCAGGCCCGCCGCAAGGGCATCGACGTGCGCCGGGTCAACACCCAGGCACTCGATGGCGTCGGTGGGCAGGTGCGCCACCAGGGCGTGGTCGCGCGTTATGCCGCAGCGCGGCTGTGGGCCGAAAACGAGCTCGAAGCGCTGGTGACCGCAGCCGAGGGACGCGCCTTGCTGCTGATCCTCGATGGCGTGCAGGACCCGCACAATCTCGGTGCATGCCTGCGCAGCGCGGCCGCGGCCGGCGTCACTGCGGTGGTCATTCCCAAGGACAAGTCGGCCACCGTCAACGCGACCGTGCGCAAGACCTCGGCCGGTGCGGCCGACCGTATTCCGGTGGTCGCGGTGACCAATCTGGCGCGTTGCCTGCGCGATCTGCAGAAGCAGGGCGTGTGGCTGTATGGCCTGGCCGGCGAAGCCGAGGCGTCGCTGTACAGCGTGGACCTGCGCGGCAACGTCGGGCTGGTGCTCGGTGGCGAAGCCGACGGCCTGCGTCGTCTCACCCGCGAGCATTGCGATGGTCTGGTCAAGATTCCGATGCCGGGCGATATCGAAAGCCTCAACGTGTCGGTGGCCGCCGGCGTGACCCTGTTCGAAGCGGTACGCCAACGCCTGGGCGCCTGAAGCGGCGACCGAAACGGCTGCGCTCACCGCCAGGTGGGCGCGGGCGCGGCCGATGCCCGACTCGGCACGCACCCCACCGTGCACTGCGCTTGCTGCACGTCTTCCGCATCCAGCTGGCGACTGTTCGCCCTGTGTTGCCAACCACTCTGCATCGCACGTGCGTGCCAATGGCGAGCGCAGGTCGATCGGCATGGCGAGATCGCGCGTGCGGCGCGGTTTCGATCCGCGCACCCGCGCAGTGGCCGATCTGCGCAAACAATGGCGCTGGTGCGCTTGCCGCTGCAGTGCCGGGCGCGCAGGTGGCCCGCCGCGCATGACGTTGACCAAGGCGTGCGACGATTGACCGGCGCGCGCGCCCGTTTTTGCCTACCATATCGGCAGCGAACGGCGTGTTATGTCTGATGAGAGATGGGGCGGGGGCCTGGTCGACGGGCGAGAACGGATGCGATGCCAAGGCGTCGGCACGGGGAGACAAGCGGCCGCAGCGCTGGCTCGGTGCCATTATCTGCATGCTGCTGGCGCTGTGCTCGCTCGCGGCACTGGCTGCACCGGCCGGCACGGCGCCACTGCGCGACTACGCGATCGACAGCTGGAGCTCGCGTAACGGCCTGCCGCACAACTCCTTGCGCGATATCGCCCAGACCCGCGATGGCTATCTGTGGTTCGCCACCTGGGAAGGCCTGGTGCGTTACAACGGCCTGGAATTCGGCATCATCGACCGCAGCACGCGTCCCGGCCTGCCCGACAACGGCGTCGGCGCCTTGTACGTCGACCACGACGGGGCGCTGTGGCTCAGCGATGCGCGCGGCAATCTGGTGCGTCACGGCAGCGACGGGCAGTGGCGGCACTGGCAGCGGCAGGGACCGTGGCCGCAGGCGCTGATCCATGCAATGACCATGGATGCGCGCGGTCGCATGTGGTTGCTGTTCGAGGGCCACGGGCTGGGCTGCCTGTGGCCGGATGGGCGCTTCGAGTATTTTCCGCCGCGCGATGGCGTGCCGCTGCAGAGCAGCTTTCCGCGCATGGCATTCGACGACCAAGGCCGGCTGCTGATCGGCACGCTGGACGGCCTGATCTATCGCGAACCGGACGGACGCATGCATCGCGCCCCGGCCGCGTTCGGCCTGCCACCCGGGCTGGCGTGGCCATACCGCGCGCCGGACGGCACGCTGTGGGTCGTCGCCGGCGAGCAGCTGTATCGGCTGCGGGGCGAGACTGCCGAGCTGGTACGGCGGGTGCCCGGGCAGGGCCATTTCACCGCGATGCTGCAGGACCACCATGGCGACCTGTGGCTGGGCAGCGAAAATCAGGGGCTGCTGCGCATCGGCAGTCATGGAGTGGAGCATCTGCCGGCTGGTCGCAGCCTGCCGACCGGGCGCATCGTCAGCCTGCGCGAGGATGCCGAAGGCAGCATCTGGGTCGGCGCCAACGGCGGGCTGTTTCGGCTGCGCGAAACCCTGTTCAGCAGTTACAGCCAACGCGATGGGCTGAGCGGCGACTACGCCCGCGCGGTGCTGGAAGACCGCGACGGCAGCCTGTGGATCGCCAGCACCGCCGGCCTGGATCGGATGCTGCCGGACGGGCGCATCGTGCCGGTGGCGGTGACCACGCCATCCGGGCGCAAGCTCTCGGTGCTCAGCCTGGCGCTGGATCGGCACGGCGATCTGTGGGTGGGCACGTATGCCGATGGCGTCTTCGTGCTGCACGACGGACGCCTGCTGCGGCATTACGGCGACGCCGAGAGCATTCCCAGCGGGCATATCCGCGCCATCGTGATCGACGACTCAGGCGTGGTATGGCTGGCCACGCAGCGCGGCGTGGTGAAGCTGGTGAACGGCAAGCGGGTGCCCCTGGCGGTCGACGGCCTGCCCGATGGCGTGGTGACCGCGCTGGCCAGCATCGATGGCGCGCTGTGGATCGGCTCGGTCGACGGCGCGGCGGTACTGCGCGCCGGAAAATTGCAGCAACTGAATCTGGAAGCGCTGGGCGGCGCGCGGAGCGTGTTCGGTTTTCAGCGCATCGGTGACGCTGTCTGGATCTCGACCGATCGCGGCCTGTACCGGGTGCGCAACGGCAGACTCGCACGCGTGGGGCTGGAGCAGGGCATGCCGGTCGATACGGTGTTCCAGCTGGTCGGCGACCGGTTCGGCAATGCCTGGATCAGCAGCAATCGCGGCGTGCTGCGCACACAACTCACCCTGCTCGACGCGGTTGCCGATGGACGCGGCCGGCTGGTCATCGAACGCTATGGCGAGATCGACGGCATGGGCAACGCGCAGGCCAACGGCAGCTCCGGGCCGAGCATGATCGCGCGTGCCGATGGCTCGATCTGGGTGGTCACCGCCGGCGGCGTGAGTACGGTCGACCCGGCGCGCCTGCAGCGCTTTCGCGAGCGGCGCGCGCCGCCTGCGGTGATCGAAAGCGTGCAGCAGGACGCACGTCCGCTGACATGGCGGCAGCAGGCACGCCTGCCGGGCGGGCATCGCCTGAACGTGTCCTACGTCGGCATGAGCTTTCTGCTGCCGGAGCGGATCGAGTACCGCACGCGCCTGGAAGGCCTGGACAGCGACTGGACCGAGCGTGGCCGGCAACGCAGCGTGGAATTCATCGGCCTGCCGCCGGGGCGCTACCGTCTGCATGTGGCGGCCCGTCACCCGGGCGGTGCCTGGAGTCCGCACGAGGCGGTGTGGGCGTTCGAGGTGCTGCCGCTGTGGTGGCAGCGCCAGGACGTGCGTCTTGCCGCGGTACTGGGTGCGATTTTATTGCTGGCGCTGGTGTATCGGTTCCTGCTACGCCGCTACAAGAGCCATAACGCACGCCTGGCCGAACTGGTGCGCAAACGCACCGAAGATCTGCAACTGCAGGCGCAGCGTTTGCTGCAGGCCAACCAGGAAAAGAGCGAGCTGCTGACACGGCTGCGCATCAAGTCGGATGTCTTTGAGCGCCAGGCGCACGAGGACGCCCTGACCGGGCTGCCCAACCGCCGGCATTTCGACGAGGCGCTGGCGCGCGACATCAGCCGCGCACGCCGCAGCGGGCGGCCGTTGGTGCTGGCGATTCTGGATATCGATCATTTCAAGCGCATCAACGACCACTATTCGCACGCCAGTGGCGATGCGGTATTGCATGAAGTCGGTGTGCTGCTGACCGCCGCCGCGCGCGCGTCGGACCTGCCGGCACGCCTGGGCGGCGAAGAGTTCGCCCTGCTGCTGGCCGACACGACGCTGGAGGATGCACAGGCGCTGTGCCAGCGCATCCGCGCGCTGTTCCACGCGCGCCAAGGCTGGGGCGGCGTGGAAGGCCTGCAGGTGACCTTCAGTGCCGGCGTGGCCCAGTTGCGCGACGACGACACCGGCTCATCGCTGATGCAGCGCGCCGATCAGGCGCTGTACCAGGCCAAGAGCGCGGGGCGCGATCGCATCTGTGTGGGTTAGGTGCTGGGATTGGGGATTGGGGATTGGGGATTGGCAAGGGCAGTGTGTTGATCTGCTTTAGAACCCACCGACTGGCTGTGCCATTGCGTGCGGCGCATCGTGGCTCAGCAGAAGGGACGCGTCAGGCAGCGTGCCTTTGCGAATCCCCAATCCCCAATGCCCAATCCCCGCTCAAACAGGCCCCGGCCAGGCATTGGCGATCGTGCAGAACAGTCGCGCGGTCTGCTCGGTGTCGTAGACCGCGCTATGCGCATCGGCGGCATTCCATTCCAGGCCTGCGGCTTGTGCCGCGCGCGCCAGCACGGTCTGCCCGTAGGCCACGCCGGCCAGGGTCACGGTGTCGAACACGCTGAACGGATGGAACGGGTTGCGTTTGTGGCCCACGCGCGCAACTGCGGCGTTGAGGAAGTTCAGGTCGAAATGCGCGTTATGGCCGACCAGGATCGCGCGCTGGCAGCCGTATTTCTTCACTGCCGCACGCACCGGCGCGAACACATGGTCCAGCGCGTCCTTTTCCTGCTTTGCAAAGCGGAACGGGTGGTCGAGCACGATGCCGGTGATCTCCAGCGACTTCGGGTCGATCTCCAGTCCTGGCGCCGGCACCAGATGGGCACTGGCGGTGTCGCCGGGGAAAAACCGCCCGTCGGCATCCATTTCGATCGGCACGCAGGCAATTTCCAGCAGGGCGTGCTTGTTCCAGTCGAATCCTCCCGTTTCCACATCCACCACCACGGGCAGATAGCCGCGGAAGCGCCGCGACATGGGCAGGAAGGAGGGGGCAGGTTGCAGGTCGACCGGTTCGTTCATCGGCATAGCCTAGCAGGTCGTACGGCCGGCCCGATCGTGGCAGCTGGCGGCCTGCCCGCGTGTACTGAGCGGCGATCCGGCAAACAAAAGCCCGACCCGTGTTGCCACGGATTGGGCCCGGAAGCTGTGCTACACCGCTGGCGTCAGCGGGCGGCGACCACGCTTGCGATCAGCCCGGTGGCCACCGCAATCAGCACGTAGTTGTTGTCCACGCGGCGCCATTCGTGCCCGCGCTGCGGCGTGTTCAAGTGATGCTTGCGGTAGTCGGCCACCCGCGTGCCGCGATGGTCCGGTGCCAGACGTTCGCCACGCCGGTACGGCGGGCCGCGACGATCGTTGCGGTAGTCGTCGTTGTGCGCGCTGGGGCGGTGGTCACGCTTGTCATCGTGTCTGTCGTCGCGATGATCGTCGCGGCGGTCCGGGCCATGCGCGTCGTGGTGCTGCGCGCTGCGGTCGCGGTCGTCATGCTGTTGCGGCGTGGCGAACGCTGCGCCGGACGTGAGCAGCGATACAACCATGAGGGATCCGATGATGCGTTTCATCTGCCTACTCCTGCGTCACAGGAACAGCCTGTGCGAGTTCACCGTAGGCATTTGGAGCTGAATACGTAATGAAATAAGGCGTTGCGGCCTGTGCCAGCAAATGCCGCCGGCACACATTGACGATCAGATGACGCCGGTGGTGCTGGTGTCGTCGCGCTTCAGGCGCGGCGGCAGCGGCTGTTCGCCGTGGACCAGGAACCACACGTTCTCGGCGATGTTGGTGGCGTGGTCGCCGATGCGCTCCAGGTTCTTGGCCATGAACAGCAGGTGCGTGCAGGGAGTGATGTTGCGCGGGTCTTCCATCATGTAGGTCAGCAGTTCGCGGAACAGCGCGGTGTATTGCGCATCCAGGCGTGCATCTTCGTCGCGTACGCGGATGGCCGCATCGGCATCCTTGTTGCGGTATGCCTGCACCGCTTCGCGCACGGCATCGGCGGCCATCTGGCCGAGCGCACGCAGGCCCACCGTCTGCGGCAGCGGCGGTGCGGAATTGAGCGCGATCGAGCGCTTGGCGACATTGGCCGCGTAATCGCCGATGCGTTCGATATCGGCGGGAATGCGCAGGCCGGCCAGGATCTCGCGCAGGTCGCGCGCCATCGGCCCACGCAACGCCAGCCGCATCACGTCGTGGCTGATCGCATGCTCCAGCGCATCGATCGCCTCGTCGTTGACCACGATGCGATGCGCGGCGTTGTCGTCGCGACGCTCCACCACATCCAGTGCGGCTTCCAGCTGCGCCACCGCCGTGTCGCCCATGCGCACGATCTCGGCGACAAGACGGTGCTGCTCCTCGTCGTAGCTTTTGACGATATGGTCGTTGAGGTGCTGGTTCATCGTGATCTCGATTCGTGGCGGTGGTGGATGTCCGCCGTACCCCTGGCGGCATCGCAGACGATGCAAATGTCGTGCCGGGCAGTGCGGCGGAGCTACGTCAATGTGGCGTTGCGATGGCCCGCCTTACATCAACCGAAACGGCCGGTGATGTAGTCCTCGGTCTGCTGCTTGGACGGCTGGGAGAAAATCGTTTCGGTGCGGTCATGCTCGATCAGGTCGCCCAGGTACATGAAGGCGGTGTAGTCGGAGACACGCGCCGCCTGCTGCATGTTGTGGGTCACGATCACGATGGTGTATTCGCGCTTGAGCTCCTCCACCAGTTGCTCGATACGGCTGGTGGAAATCGGATCCAGCGCCGAGGTCGGTTCGTCCAGCAGCAGCACGTCCGGGCGGAGCGCCACCGCGCGTGCGATGCACAGCCGCTGCTGCTGGCCGCCGGACAGGCCCAGCGCGCTTTGCCCCAGCTTGTCCTTGACCTCGTCCCACAGCGCGCCCTGGCGCAGCGCCTGCTCGACCCGGTTCTGCATGTCGGCCTTGGACAGTTTTTCGTGGTGGCGGATGCCGTAGGCGACGTTTTCGAAGATCGTCATCGGGAACGGCACCGGCTTCTGGAACACCATGCCGACCTTGCTGCGCAGCCGGTTCATCGGGTACTTCGGCGACAGGATGTTTTCGTTGTCCAGCAGCACTTCGCCGCGCGCTTCCATCTTCGGATACAGCGCATAGATGCGGTTGAAGATGCGCAGCAGGGTGGACTTGCCGCAGCCCGACGGCCCGATCAGCGCAGTGACGCGCTTTTCCGGAATCTCGATGTTGATGCCCTTGAGCGCGTGGTACTTGTCGTAATAGAAGTCCAGATTGCGTGCGGCCACTTTCACCGGCGCCTGCGCGGCCGGTGCTCCCTTGGCGGCCGGAACGGCGATGCGATGCATCGGCATGGCGTTTTGGAGATCGTTCATGTCGGGTGTCCGGAGGGAGAGGTCAGTCATTGGAAATCTTGTTGCGCAATAGCAGGGCGCGCGCGCCCAGGCTCACCAGCAGCACGAACACGGTCAGCACCAGCGCGCCGGACCAGGCCAGGGTCTGCCAGGTCTCGTAGGGGCTGCCGGCGAACTGATTCATGATCACCGGCACGCTGGCCATCGGCTGGAACACGTTGCTGTTCCAGTACTGATTGCCGAAGGCGGTGAACAGCAACGGTGCGGTCTCGCCGCTGATGCGGGCCAGGGCCAGCAGGATGCCGGTGAGGATGCCGGCCGAGGCGGCGCGATACAGCACCTGCACGGTGACCTTCCACTGCGGGATGCCCAGCGACAACGCCGCTTCGCGCATCTGCGCCGGCACCAGGCGCAGCATTTCGTCGGTGGTGCGCACCACCACCGGCAGCACGATGAAGGCCAGCGACAGCGCGCCGGCAAACGCGGAGAAGCGCCCGCCGGTCTGCATCACGTACAGCGTGTAGACGAACAACCCCAGCACGATCGACGGTGCCGACAACAAGATGTCGTTGACGAAGCGCACCACCAACCCGGCCTTGCGTGCATTGCCGTATTCGGCCAGCCAGGTGCCGGCGGCAATGCCCAGTGGCGTGCCGATCGCCAGCGCCAGGCCGCACATCACCGCACTGCCGAAGAAGGCATTGAGCAGGCCGCCTTCCTGCATCGGCGGCGGTGTCATCTTGGTAAACAGGTTGACGTCGATGCCCGGCACGCCCTTGGACAACAGGGTCCACAGGATCCAGGCCAGGAAGAACAGGCCGAACACCGCGGTGACGCAGGACAGCAACAGTGCGATCGCGTTGGTCACGCGGCGGCGGTTGTACAACGATTGCGAGACCGAGGACATCAGTTGCCCTCCCGACGCGACAGCTGCATCAGCATGAAGCGCGCAATCGCCAGCACGATAAAGGTCACGATGAACAAGACAAAGCCCAGCAGCAGCAATGCCGAGCGATAGGTTTCGGTGGCCTCGCCGAAGTCATTGGCGATCAGTGCGGCGATGGTGGTGCCGGGCTCCAGCAGCGACGGCGACAGCCGCACCGTGTTGCCGACCACGAACGCCACTGCCATGGTTTCGCCCAGCGCACGGCCCAGGCCCAGGAACACGCCGCCGATCACCGCAGAGCGGGTATAGGGCAGCACGATGTCCCAGCTGACTTCCCACTTGGTCGACCCCAGCGCGTACGCCGATTCCTTCAGGCGCGTCGGCACGGTCAGGAACACCTCGCGCATCACCGAGGAGATGAACGGAATCACCATGATCGCCAGCACGAAGCCTGCGGTCAGCAACCCGATTCCCAACGGCGGGCCCTGGAACAACGGGCCGATCAAGGGCAGCGTGCCCAGGTGATCGTTGAGCCAGGGCGTCACGTGTTCGGTCATCACCGGCACCAGCACAAACAGGCCCCACATGCCGTAGATGATCGACGGGATGCCGGCCAGCAGTTCGATGGCGGTGCCGACCGGGCCGCGCAGCCAGCGCGGCGCCACCTCGGTGAGGAAGAACGCGATACCGAAACTCACCGGCACCGCAATCACCATCGCAATCAAGGCGGTGACCAGGGTGCCGTAGATCGGCGCCAGCGCGCCGTATTTGTTTTCCACCGGATTCCAGTCGGCGGAATAGAAAAAGCTCAGGCCCTGCATCTGCAAGGCATGGCGCCCGCCCCACAGCATCGACAGCGCGGCGCTGCCGAGCGCCAAGAGGACGAAGACGACCGTGGCGGCCAGCGCAAGCTTGAACAGGCGATCGGCACGTGCATCGCGCAGGTCGCGGCCGCGCGGGGCGGTCATCGCTTCGGGAATGGCGGTGGCATTCATTCGATTGGACTCGTCACCCGCGCACTGGCGGGAGCGTGAGACAGCAGGAACGGCGAGGCGCCCGCAGGCACCTCACCGCAGCGCAACCCGCCATGACAGCGGGTGCAGGGCATCACTTGAACTCGCTGGCCCAGTAGGCCTGGATCTGCTTGACCAGTTCCGGCGGCAGCGGCACGTAATGCAGTTCGCTGGCCTGAGCCTGGCCGTTGTCCAGCGCCCACTTGAAGAAGTCCAGCGTGGCCTTGCTGCGCGCCGCATCCTTGGGCTGCTTGTGCATCAGCATGAAGTTGGTCGCGGTGATCGGCCAGGCCTTCTCGCCCGGTGCGTTGGTGATCACCAGGTTGAAATCCTTGGCGTTGGCCCAGTCGGCGCTGGCGGCAGCGGCGGCGAAGCTTTCTGCATTCGGCTCCACCCACTGGCCGGCCGCATTCTGCAGCGAGGCGTAGGGCATCTTGTTCTGCAGGGCGTAGGCCAGTTCGACATAACCGATCGAACCCTTGATCTGCTGCACGTACGAGGCCACGCCTTCGTTGCCCTTGCCGCCGACGCCACCCGGCCACTGCACCGAGGTGCCTTCGCCGACCTTGCTCTTCCACTCCGGGCTGACCTTGGACAGGTAGTTGGAGAAGTTGAAGGTGGTGCCCGAACCGTCGGAGCGATGCACCAGGTTGATCTTGGTCGCCGGCAGGGTCACGCCCCGATTGGCCGCGACGATCGCCGCGTCGTTCCACATCGTGACCTTGCCCAGGAAGATGTCGCCCAGCAGCGCGCCGGTCAGGCGCAGCTTGCCCGGTGCGATGCCTTCCAGGTTCACCACCGGCACCACGCCGCCGATCGCCGACGGGAACTGGCCCAGGCCGGCCTGCTGCAGTTCGGCGCTGTCCAGCGGCTTGTCGGTCGAACCGAAGTCCACCGTGCCGGCCTTGATCTGCGCGATACCACCGCCGGAGCCGATCGACTGGTAGTTCACCTTGTTGCCGGTGGCGGCGTTGTAGTCGGCCGACCACTTGGAGACCAGCGGATAGATGAAGGAGGCACCGGCGCCGGAGATCTCGGCACTCTTGCTGTCGCCAGCGGTGGCACCTGCGGCGGTGGCACCCTTGGCGGTGTCGCCGGACTGCGCATCCTTGCCGGGCGAGCAGGCGGCCAGGGCGAGGGCGATGGTGAGGGACAGGGCGGTCAGGCTGGCCGACTGCAGTTTCATGGAAGCTCCGAGGCTGGGTTGGCCGGGGGACCCGGCAGACCACGCTATGAAATGATGTTTTTGTTACACGTGCATGACAGTGCCTTTTGGAGAAGGCATCACAAAAAAGACGCGACCCCGTGGGGGCCGCGTCCCGGTGCCGACGCCGGGGAGAGAGACGGCGTCGTTCCTGTCGCTGTGGCTGGCGTTACTTGGGCAGGTTCTTGGCCCAGTAGCTTTCGATCTGGGTTACTAGGCTGTCCGGCAGCGGCACGTAGTCCAGCTGCTTGGCCTGCGCATCGCCCTTGCTGTAGACCCAGCGGAAGAACTCCAGCGTGTTCTTGAGGCCGGCCGCGTTCTTGGGCTTCTTCTGCACCAGGATGAAGTTGGTGGCGGTAATCGGCCAGGCGTTGTCGCCGGAGGCATTGGTCATCACCAGGTAGAAGTCCTTGCTGTTGCCCCAGTCGGCGCTGTTGGCGGCGGCGGCAAAGGTCTCGTCGGACGGCTGCACGAACTTGCCGGCGGCGTTCTTCATCGCGGTGTAGGCCATCTTGTTCTGCAGCGCATACGACAGCTCGACGTAGCCGATGCCGCCCTTGATCTGCTTCACGTACGCGGCCACGCCCTCGTTGCCCTTGCCGCCGATGCCGGTCGGCCATTGCACCGCGGTGCCTTCGCCGACCTTGCCCTTCCAGTCCGGGTTGACCTTGGACAGGTAGTTGGTGAAGTTGAAGCTGGTGCCCGAACCGTCGGAGCGATGCACCACGGTGATCTTGCCGTCGGGCAGCTTGACGCCCGGGTTGAGCGCGGCGATCGCCGGGTCGTTCCAGGTGCTGACCTTGCCCAGGAAGATGTCGCCCAGGGTCTTGCCGTCCAGCTTCAGCGCGCCTGCCGCCACGCCGGGCACGTTGACCACCGGCACCACACCGCCGATCACCGACGGGAATTGCGCCAGGCCTGCCGCGGCCAGTTCTTCCGGCTTGAGCGGCGCATCGGACGAGCCGAAATCCACGCTGGCTGCCTTGATCTGGGCGATGCCGCCGCCCGAACCGATCGATTGGTAGTTGACCTGCTTCTTGGTGGCCGCGTTGTAGTCGGCCGACCACTTGGACATCACCGGGTAGATGAACGACGCACCGGCGCCGGTGACATCGGCGGCCTGGGCGCACAAGGCCAGCGAGGCGGTGAGCACGCCGACGGCCAGACGGGTCTTCAGAGAGTGGATCACGGAACAGCTCCTGTAGCGAAGGGATGAGGACGTCCCGCGGTCGTGCCATTGCAGGGCAGGGGCATGACGGCGCGATGTCCGGGAGATGACATGCAGATGACGGCGTTGCGGCGGGGCGCGTTGCCGGGTGGGATCAGGGTGATTGCCGCCGTGGCACGCTCACGGGAGCGCAGCACGGCAGCCGATCCAGCGCGCACTTACCAATAGAACTGCGCACGTGCCTCGATGATCGACGGGTTGTCGTCGACCAGGCCACGCGTGGCGCTGTTGTAGCGGGTGCTTTCCACCTTCGCGTAGTCGAGTGCGAACTTGAAGTTGGAGCGCCAGTACCAGTTGGCACCGATCGTCCACACATCCATCTTGCCGCCCAGCACGCCGTCCACGAACGGCGTGGTGCCGTTGGAGACCAGGTGGCCGTCGTTGAGGTCCAGGGTGTCGTAGCGCACCGCCAGCTGCCACATCCCCGAGGCCGGCGCGTTCGGCAGCGGGGTGGTCGGCACGCCGGCCTTGTAGCCCCAGGTCTCGCCGGTGATGTTCCAGACGCCGCTGACGTACCAGCCGTCACTCTTGTAATCGTTGGCGTTGTTGCCGATGCGCTTGGCGTTTTCCTGGAAGAACTCGCTCTGCAGCTTGAACGGGCCGGTGATCCACATTGCCTCGGCGCCGGCCACACCCACGCGGTCCACGTTGGTGATGGCGCCGCTGTCGATCAGGCGCACCGTGGTCAGGTCGGCGTCCGGGCGTGCGCGCAGGCGCAGGGTGTCGTCGTCGGTGTCGTAACCCAGGTAGCTCAGGCCGAAGTGCAGCACGTTGCCGCTCTCGTTGATCGGCGCCCAGGTGCCGCGCGCGCCGTAGCCGCTGCCGTGTGCCTGGTTGCGGGTCAGTTCGCGGCCGAACGCACTGGCGGTGATGCTCCAGTCGTTGTCGCCCATGCCGTAGGCCACGCCCAGCCGGCGCGAGATGCCGTAGGTGTTGGTCACTGCGGCCTTGGAGACGAAGTCGTTGTTCTTGGTGCTGGACAGCTCTTCCAGGCTGTTGGGCTGCTTGAACTGGCCGACCTGCAGGTAGTTGTTGGCGTTGCCGGCGAACTTGTACTTGATGTTGTTGTCGAGGAAACGCCCGGTGCTGCGGATGGTGGTGCCGCGGATGGTGACTTCCTTCAGCACGCTCGGATCGTAACCGGCCACCCATTCGAAATTGCCTGGGCCCTTGCCCTTGAGCACCAGCTCGGCACGGCGGATGCTGAATTCGGAATTGTCGCCGTTGGCACCGATCGGGCCATTGAGGTCCTGCACATCGTTGTGGAACCAGTTGCCGTCGGCCTGGACCAGGCCTTCGAGCGACATCTCCGAGCCGCCGATCACGTCGATGGCGATTTCGGCGTGCGCGGCGGGTGCGGCCAGCGCCAGCAGTAGGGCGGAGCCAAGCAGGGTGGGAGAAAGTTTCATATGTGCCTTGCGACCTGAGAAAGTGAGCGCAGGCTATGGCGTGAAAGTTGCGTTAATGTGACAACTTCAAATCGCGTTGCAATCTGATTTTTGTCAGCAAAGACAAAGATTTACGCGTGTTTGTTTTTTGTCAGTGTGTGTCATGAGTCTGAACAGGCCGCGTCGTATGACAGATGTGACAGCGGCGCAGTTCACCGTTTCAGCGAGCTCAAGCTTATTGCGACCTGAACCAACTAAGTGGAACTGCGGCGTATCAAGCGCTTTGTGCGTCGCACCACTTGCACAGGCGCGTTCTAAATTGTTAGTTTCGAGGCCATGTTTCCTCGATTCCTCCAGTTGCTGTTGGTCTGCCTGCTCGCGCTTACTGCGTGGTCGGCGGCCGATGCGCACAGCCGCATCCACGATGCGCTTGTGGGCGACGGCGTGGCGGTAATGGCGGACGCTGGCGAAGAACGTGATGCAGCCGATGATCTGCAGGGCGACGGGGACGCACAGACCCAGGTCGATACCCATTCTGCAGACGACATCCCCTTGCTCTCCCAGGCATGGCCGGTGGTTGCACGTTATTTCCCCTCTTGGTACGCGCATTACGCGCCGGCAACTCAAAAACGTGACTTGATCCCGCAACTGCGTCCTCCCAACGCAGTGCGCGCCTGATCCTCCCAGTGCGCGCCTGATCCTCCGTTAGTCGCGTCAACCGGTGCAGCGCACCGGATTCCTTTGACTTGTTCGTCTTTGCACTTCGCGGTTTGCGCCGCGGAGAGCCATCCGTTGCCTAGAGGTATCTCCCATGGAAAGTTTGCTAGAAGGTTTTCGTCATTTCCGTAAGGAAGTGTATCCGCGCCAGAGTGCGCGCTTTCAGGAACTGGCCGGTGGCCAGAGTCCGCATACGTTGTTCATCACCTGCGCCGATTCGCGTGTCATGCCGGAGCTGATCTTCTCCGCACAGCCGGGCGAACTGTTCGTCTATCGCAACATCGGCAATGTGGTGCCGCCTTACTCTCAGCACGTCAGCGGCGTGGTTGCGGCGATCGAATACGCCATCGCCGTGCTGGGCGTGCGGCACATCGTGATCTGCGGTCATACCGACTGCGGCGCAATGAAGGCGGTGCTCAAGCCGGAATCGCTGGAAGACGTGCCGTCCGTGGCGGCCTGGCTCAAGCACACCGATGCAGCGCGTCATGTCACTGCCCATCACGGACACGATCCGCACAGCCAGGAAGCGCTGAGCTGCATGACCGAAGAGAACGTGGTCTCGCAGCTGGACCATCTGCGGACGCAGCCGGTGGTCGCCGCGCGTCTGGCGGCCGGCACCTTGCGCATCCATGGCTGGATCTATGACATCGCCCATGGCGAGATCCGCGCCTTCGATGCCGAGAAGGGTGGCTTCCGTCCGTTGTTGGCGGACAACACCCCCGAAGCCACCCCACGTCCGCGACTGCAGCAAGTCGTGCGCGCTGAACTCGCCTGACGGAGCACATCATGAACACATCAGGTATCGGCGGATATTTCCGCCAGGGACTGTTCGGACGTGATTTGTTGTCGTCTGTCGTGGTCTTCCTCGTCGCGCTCCCGTTGTGTATGGGCATTGCGATCGCTTCCGGCATGCCGCCGGCCGCAGGTCTGATCACCGGCATCATCGGTGGGCTGGTCGTCGGCTTCCTGGCGGGCTCTCCTCTGCAGGTGAGTGGACCGGCCGCCGGCCTGGCTGTGTTGGTGTTCGAGCTGGTTCGCGAGCATGGCGTTGCCGCCCTGGGTCCGGTGATCCTGCTGGCCGGTGCGATTCAGTTGATCGCTGGTCTGTGCCGCGCAGGCGTGTGGTTCCGGATGACGTCGCCAGCCGTGGTGGCCGGCATGTTGTCGGGTATCGGCATCCTGATCGTGGCCTCGCAGGCGCATGTGCTGATGGACGCCGCTCCCAAGGCGCGCGGTCTGGAAAACTTCGCTGCATTGCCGGCCGTAGTGTGGCAGGCGATCACCGAAGGGACCGGCCGTACCGCGTTGTTCGTGGGCCTGGCCACCATCGGCATCATCCTGGCCTGGGACAAGCTGCGTCCCCAGCGTCTGCGCTTTTTGCCGGGTGCGTTGATCGCGGTGGTGGTGGTCACGGCGACGGTGCAGTTGCAGGGCCTGAACGTCAACAAGGTCGACGTGCCGACCAATCTGTTCTCGGCGATCAGCATCCCCAGCGTCGCGGACATCTTCGGCGTGTTCAATGCGACCTTGCTGGTGTCGGCGGTGACCTTTGCCTTCATCGCCAGCGCAGAGACCTTGCTGTCGGCGGCGGCGGTGGATCGCATGCATCAGGGCGCGCGTACGCAGTACGACCGTGAGCTGGCGGCGCAGGGCGTGGGCAATATGCTGTGCGGCTTCCTGGGCGCATTGCCGATGACCGGCGTGATCGTGCGTAGCGCGGCCAATGTGCAGGCCGGTGCGGCCACGCGCATGTCCACGGTGCTGCATGGCGGCTGGTTGCTGGTGTTCGCAATGCTGCTGCCGTGGCTATTGCGGATGACGCCGGTGGCGTGTCTGGCCGGCATCCTGGTCTACACGGGCGTGAAGATGATCAAGATCGGGCAGGTCAAGGAGCTGGCGACCTATGGCCGTGGCACCGCGGCGATCTACCTGGCGACCACCTTCGCGATCGTGGCGACCGACCTGCTGACCGGCGTGCTGATCGGCTTCGGCCTGTCGTTGTTCCGTCTGGCCCTGCATTCTTCGCGCCTGAAGGTGGACGTGCGTGAGCACGAGCACAAGAAGGACGAGATGCATCTGACCCTGCAGGGTTCGGCGACGTTCCTGAAGGTGCCGGCGATGGCGCGTACGCTGGAAAGCGTGCCGCCGAACACCGCACTGCACCTGGACGTGGCCAAGCTGCATCACGTCGACCACGCCTGCATCGAGTTGCTGCGCGACTGGAGCCGGAACGCGGCCTCGCGCGGCTGCGAGCTGGTGGTGGACTGGAAAGAGCTGGATCGACGCGTGGAAGGCCAGCCGACGGTGGAAAGCGCGCTGGTCGAACAGCGCGTGGAGCAAGCCAAGGCGGCGTAGACCTGCTGCAGACGCCCGGCGCTCGCGCCGGGTGACATCTATCGTGACCGGGTGATGCATGGCGCCGCAAGACGCATCATCCCGGTCGCGATTTTTTTTGGGCGGGGATTGGGGAGTCGGGATTTGGGATTCGTAAAAGCGCACGCATGCTTTGCCGGCATGATTGCTTGGCGTTGGTTTTGCGGGTTCGTTGCTGTGACGGCTGGTTAGCCTTTTGCTGCTGTCGGCTTTTCGGCGGGTGCGGGGGTCTTGTCGCGGTAGCGGCACAGGTCGTGGATCACACAGCCTGGGCAATCGGGTTTGCGTGCCTTGCAGACGTAGCGGCCATGCAGGATGAGCCAGTGGTGTGCGTCGTGCAGGAATTCGGCCGGAATGACCTTGATCAGCTTGTCCTCGACCACGCGCACGTCCTTGCCCGGTGCAAGACCGGTGCGGTTGGCGACGCGGAAGATATGTGTATCCACCGCCATGGTGGGCTCGCCGAACGCGGTGTTGAGCACGACGTTGGCGGTCTTGCGGCCGACGCCGGGTAAGGCCTCCAGTGCAGCGCGATCGTGCGGCACCTCGCCGCCGTATTGCTCCAGCAGGATCCTGCAGGTGGCAATGACGTTCTTGGCCTTGGCGTTGAACAGGCCAATCGTGGCGATGTAGCGCTTCAGGCCTTCTTCGCCCAGATCGAGAATGTCGCGCGGGGTATTGGCCACCGGGTACAGCTTGCGGGTGGCCTTGTTGACGCCGACATCGGTGGCTTGTGCCGACAGCAGCACCGCGATCAGCAACTCGAACGGCGTGGTGTATTCCAGTTCGGTGGTCGGGTGCGGATTGAGCTCGCGCAGGCGCGCGAACATCTCCTGTATTTCGGGCTTGCGCATGTTGCTGCCGCGCCGTGCCGGCGCGGTGACGTGGATCGCGTTCATGGCTGTGCTCCACCAGCGGCCTTGGCCTTGGCGCGCGCCAGGATGGCCGCAGCCAGCGGCGGTAATGCGGCGGCCGCCGGTTGGCTGGGCGCCGCTGCAGGCGTCCGGCGTGCATCGCGTTCGGCAGCGCGACGTTGCAGGCGCGCGGCGCGTGCACGGTAGCGGTCGCGTGCTGCCCAGGCGTCGCGTAGCCGTTGTTGTGCGGCCAGCAGCACCGCGCTCAGTTGCGGGCAGGCCGGATCCAGCAGGTCGTCGCGTGGATCGGGCCGGTACTCCATCAGGCCCAGTGCCAACGCACGATCGAGATCGTCGGCGTGGACGCAGTCGAACAACTGCAGGGCCAGTGGACGTGGTGCCGGTGTGGGGTCGAACGTCATGGCAGGCCGATCAGCGGTTGAGAAAGTGCGCGGGGCGTTTTTCGAGAAAGGCGCCGGTGCCTTCGCGCATGTCGTCGCTGGCGAACAACAGTGCAAATTGCGCGGTTTCCAGCTGCAGGCCTTCTTCGATGGCGCATTCGCCACCGAACACCACCGCATCCAGGATGCCGCGCAGCGCGAGCGGTGCGGCGGCGGCCAGGCGTTGTGCCAGGGCGAGGGTTTCGTCCTGCAATGCCTCCGGCTCGACCACGCGATTGACCAGACCCAACTGGAACGCGCGCGCAGCATCGATCGGCAGGCCGAGCAGGCACAGTTCCAGCGCTGCCGCTCGCCCGGTCAGACGCAACAGCCGTTGCGTGCCGCCGAAGCCGGGGATCAGGCCAAGATTGATTTCCGGCTGCCCCAGGCGCGCGCTGGATGCGGCGACGCGCAGATGGCAGGCCATCGCCAGCTCCAGCCCGCCGCCGAGTGCAAAGCCATTGACCATGGCGATCACCGGCTTGGGCATGCGCTCGATCCGGCGCATCAGCTGCTGGCCGAGCAGCGAGAACTCGCGGCCCTGCATCGCCGACAGATCGCGCATTTCGGCGATGTCCGCGCCGGCGACAAACGCCTTGGGGCCGGCACCGGTCAGTATCACCACGCGGATGTCGTCCGCGCTCGCTGCCTCGGCGAAGGCGTGATCCAGCGCCTGCAGCGTTTCCTGGTTCAAGGCGTTCAGTTTGTCCGGTCGATTGACCGTGATCGTCCGTACACTGGCGTGGTCGGCGATCAGAATGACGTGATTGGACATGGAAATCCTTACGAACGTAAAAAATTAGTAAATGCGGAACTTCCGAAAGCCTTGCTGGTCATAGCTTTCGTGATAAGTAGCGGTTCGCTATCGCGGCCGCTATCCTAGCGCGTCATCTCAGGCGGCAGACCCGTCCTGTGCCACCACCCTGGAGAATTGTTTGATGAAGTTGCGTTCTATCGCGGTCGCTGTGGCGGCCCTGGCCCTGACGGGCAATGCACTGGCCCAGGACACGACGTCCGAGAAGGGCAAGTTGAGCTACTACTTCGGCTATGACTACGGCAACAACCTTGCCGAACTCTCCGGCCGCGGCGAGCAGCTCGACATCAACTCGGTGGTAAAGGGTCTGCAGGACGCCTATGCCAAGAAGCAGCCGGCGATCACCGCCGACCAGCTGAAGCCGGCTGTCGAAGCGTTCCAGAAGCGTGAGCAAGGCCGTGCCCAGCAGGCCAAGGCCGAATACGACAAGGCCGCTGCTGCCAACAAGACCAAGAGCGACCAGTTCCTGGCCAAGAACAAGGGCACCGCTGGCGTGCAGACGCTGCCGAGCGGCGTGCAGTACCGCGTGATCGAAGCCGGCAAGGGCGCCAAGCCGACCCAGGCCAGCACCGTGCAGCTGGAAGTGGCCGGGCCGTTCCCGTTCGGCGACCGCGAGAAGGCCCGTCCTGCGCAGCAGATCCCGGCCATCAAGGTCAGCGAAGTCGAAATGCAGGCCATGCGCGACACGCTGCTGCAGATGCCGGCCGGCTCGAAGTGGGAAGTGACCCTGCCGCCGGAGAAGGCCTACGGTGCCGACCCGCGTACCCCGTTCCCGCCGAACGTGGCCGTGCAGTTCGAGATCAAGCTGGTCAGCGTCAAGTAATTGCGTTTGCTGTTGCTGTGACAACGCCGGCCACCAGGCCGGCGTTGTCGTTTGGGTCCACCGGATGCGCGACAGGATGGACGGACGGCGTGAGGATGCGGTGCGGCGGGAGCCAGCGATGAGCGACACGGATTCGAACCGCAGTGGCCTGCCCAGCCCGTGTATCGGTGTATGTTCGTTGGACGCGCAGGCGCACTGTGTCGGCTGCCTGCGCAGCCTGGATGAAATTGCACGCTGGATGAGCATGAGCGACGGCGAACGTCAGGAGTATCTGCACACGGTTCTGCCCGCGCGCGCGTTGGCCGCGCGGCTGCCCGAATGTGCGCAGCTGCAGCGTGCGTTGTATGCGCTGGACACCGCGCCCGACGGGCCGGGCTGGAATCATGCCGAATTGATCGACCTGACCGAAGGCGGCGCGTCTGCCGAGGCCGCGGTGCTGTGCGGTCTGGTGCCGCGCGCGCAGGGCACCATGGTGCTGCTGACCCGACGCACCGACAGCCTGCGTCACCATGCCGGGCAGGTCAGTTTTCCCGGTGGCCGGGTCGAGCCGTCGGATGCGGATGCGGCCGCTGCGGCCTTGCGCGAGAGCTGCGAGGAAATCGCGCTCGGCGCCGGCCAGGTGCATGCGCTGGGATATCTGGATCCGTTTCTGACCGTGAGCGGGTTTCGCGTCATCCCGGTGGTGGCGGTGATCGACCCGGCGTTCGTGGCGGTGCCGCAGCCGGATGAGGTGGCCGAGGTGTTCGAGGTGCCGTTGGCCTATCTGATGGACCCGGACAATCTGCGCAGCGTGGAGCTGGAGTTTCGCGGCAGGCCACGCCGCGTGCTGGAATACGCCTGGCCGGGCCACCGCATCTGGGGCGCCACCGCGGCCATTCTCCTCAATCTTCGTCGTCGTCTGGAGCAGGTTGCATGAGTGAGGACCCCCACTGGACCACGCTGGTCGACAGCGCCACGCTGGCCGCGGCATTGCCGCATCCGCAGTTGCGACTGCTGGACGCGCGCGCTGCGCCACCGACTGCGCCCGACCCGGATGCAGCGCGCAAGGCCTATGCACAGGGGCATCTGCCAGGCGCGCACTACGCCGATCTCGACGAGGATCTGGCCGATCTGTCGCAGCCTGCGCAAGGGCGGCATCCGCTCCCGCAAAGCGCGGCATTTGCCAGGCGGCTGGGCGAGTGGGGGATCGACCCGGACAGCCAGGTGGTGATCTACGACGCCGCCGACGGCAGCATGGCCGCGGCGCGGGCATGGTGGATGCTGCGGTTGTTGGGGCATCGCCGCGTGGCGGTGCTCGATGGCGGGCTGGCCGCCTGGCGCGCGGCGGGGTTGCCGGAAAGCACCGAGCCGCCGGCACTGCACGATGGCGCGGCATACCCGGGCAGCTTCGATGGCGATGCCGTGGTCGAGGCCGGGCAGATCCTGGCGCGGCTGGATCAGGCGCCGGGCTGGTTGCTGGATGCACGCGCCGCCGAGCGGTTTCGCGGCGAGGTGGAGCCGGTCGATCCGGTGGCCGGGCATGTGCCCGGTGCGGTGAGTCGTCCGCTGGGTGTGAGCCTGCGCGATGGTCGCTTCAAGCCGGCCGAGGAACTACGCAGCGAGTTGTCTGCGCTGCTGGGCGCGTATCGCCCCGAGCAGGCAGTGGTGATGTGCGGCTCGGGCGTGACCGCCTGCCATCTGCTGCTGGCGCTGGAAGTGGCCGGCTTGTCGGGCGCGCGCGTTTACGCCGGCTCCTGGAGCGGTTGGTTGCAGGATGCGACACGTCCGGTCGCGACAGGCCCCTGATTGCAGGCACAATGGCGGCAGGAACGGTGACCTGTGGGGACGCAGGTTCGCTGCGCGGAGCGCAGTTTCTCGCAGTGCTGGGTGACTCATGCGGTTGCAGTTGCAGGTCGGCGCGCTGTGCGTCGCCATGCTGTCGATGGCGGCCTGTTCGGCGGGATCGACCGCCGACGCCAACGGTGCGCGCATTGCCGGTCGCGGACAGAGCGACCGCCATGCGGTGTATCAGGTCGAACTCAAACGTGCACGCGCCGAGCGCTTGCAGCGCTTGCGCGCGCCCGACGGTTGGCTGAGCTACACCGGCTCCGGGCGTGTGCGTGCAGGCCGTTACCAGGTGGGCAGCGATCCGCGCAGCGATCTGGTATTGCCGGCCGGTCCTGCGCAACTGGGGCAGCTGACGCTGGATGGCGACGGCCGCGTCCACTTCGACGCCGCCGCACATGTACCGGTGCACTTGAACGGGCAGCGCGTCGATCGCGTCCGCCTGGAGCCGGAGCGCGCAGGGCAGCGGGGCGATCGCCTCGATGTGGACGGGCGGCAGTTCTATCTGGTGCAGACCGGCAGCTTGTTCGGCTGGCGTTTCCGTGACCCGGCAGCGCCGTTGCTGAGCCATTTCGCCGGGCTGGAATATTTTCCGACCGATCCGCACTGGCGCATCCAGGCGCGCTGGCAGGCGTATCCCACCCCGCGCACGACCACGCTGCTGACGTCGATCGGCACGCCGCTTACCGTCGAGATACCGGGCGAGGCGGTGTTCTCGCGCAATGGCCACGAGTACCGCTTGCAGCCGATCGTCAGCGACGACGGGCAGGGCCTGTTCTTCCTGTTCGCCGATCGCACCAGCGGCAAGGAAAGTTATGGCGGCGCGCGCTATCTCTACACCGCGCCGCCACACGATGGCCGGCTCGTGCTCGACTTCAATCTGGCCGAAAATCCGCCCTGCGCGCTGACGCCGCACGTGGTCTGCCCGATCGCATCGCCGGAAAATCGCCTGGATCTAGCGGTGAATGCAGGCGAGAAGACCTACCGCGCCGCAGAGCGCTGATCGCTGCGCCAGCCAAGGCAGAATGCTGTTTCGATGGGGTGGCGTGCACCGCTGCTAGCGCGGCGTATGCGACCAGCTCACCGCCGCTTCGATCTGCGGCCACGGAAACAGCGGGCCGGGGTCGAGCTTGCGCTGGATCTTGCGCGACGGGTCGTCGCTGGCCGCTTCCTGGGTGGTGTCCAGTGCCTGGTGGCCGGCAATCCGGCGTACCGACGGCAACTGTTGTTGCAGCCATTGCAGCAGCGTGATCAGCGCGTTGATCTGCACCTGCGGGTACGGTTCGTTCATGCACTGATGGCGCGAGTCCAGCCAGTGCGGATAACGGCCGCTGTTGACCAGTTCGATGCCCAGCGTATGCGGGTTGTGGCCGCGCACGTGGTGGGCGACGCGCTCCAGCGCAACGTATTGCTGGATGCTGCCGTTGCGGTCGATGTAGTAATGCCCACTGTTGCCGGTGCCGCTGTCGTAGAGCACGCGTTCGCCGTATTCGCGCGCCATCGCCATGTCGGGCAATTCGGTGCAATGGATGACCACCATGTCGATCTGCGTGAGCGCGCGTCGCGCCAGCCGCGATTCGTAGGACAACGGCGCGTAGGTGATCGGTGGCGACGGCAGGACGGCATCGGACATGGGGCGGATGCTAGCATTCGACGATGGCTTTGAATCCCGACAGCCCTTTGGGCAAATTGATGGCAACCCTGCCGCAGACCGGCCAGGTGACCTGGATCGGCGTGCGCCCGGCGCGCGATGTGGACATGATTGAGGTGGACGCGGCGCAGGCCACCACCGGTATCGGCCTGGTCGGCGACCGCTACAAGGGCGGCAGCGGCAAGCGCGGCGTGACCCTGATCCAGGCCGAGCATCTGCCGGTGATCGCAGCGCTGGCCGGCCACCCCGCGATTGCGCCGGCCACCTTGCGCCGCAACCTGGTGGTGTCCGGCATCCCACTGATCGCCTTGAAGGGGCGGCGCTTCCGCATCGGCGATGTCGAGCTGGAAGGCACCGACCCCTGCGATCCGTGCTCGCGCATGGAAGATGCGCTGGGCGCGGGTGGCTATAACGCCATGCGCGGCCATGGCGGCTTGTGCGCGCGCATCCTGCGTGGCGGCGTACTGCGCATCGGCGATACGGTGCAGGCGCTATGAGCCGCGGTCACTGCATCCTGTCGCACGGCTTCGAGAGCGGCCCGGATGCGCTGAAGGTCACCGCCCTGGCCGATGTCGCCGGGCAGCTGGGCTGGACCCACGAGCGCCCGGACTACACCGATCTGGACGCACGCCGCGATGTCAGTTCGCTCGGCGACGTGCAGGGCCGGCTGCAACGCCTGCTGGAGATCGCGCGGGCGGCGGCCGACGAGGGCCCGCTGGTGCTGGTCGGCTCCAGCCTGGGCTCGTACATCGCTGCGCAGGTGTCGTTGCAGGTGCCCACGCGCGGACTGTTCCTGATGGTGCCGCCGACCCGGATGGGGCCGTTGCCGGCACTGGATGCGGCGCGCGTGCCGATTTCCATCGTGCATGCCTGGCGCGATGAATTGATTCCGGCCGGCGAGGTGATCGCCTGGGCGCAGGCGCGGCATGCGCGCTTGCTGCTGGTCGACGACGAACACCGGCTGGCGTCGCATGTGGATGCGTCGGCGCGCGCCTTCGCCGAACTGTTGCAGAGCCTGTGATGCGCAATGGTCTGAAGACGAGCGGGCTGCGGGGCCTGCGATGAACGTGCTGATTCGCGAAGCCAGCGATGGTGATGCTGCGGCGATAGAACTGCTGACGATGGTCGCGTTCATGCGCGACGAACATAGCCGCCACGACGAGCAACACGTGATCGCCGCCTTGCGCAACGACGGCGCGCTGGCGCTGTCGCTGGTGGCCGACCACGACGGGTATGTGGTCGGGCACCTGGCGGTATCGCCGGTGTCGCTGTCGGACGATTCGCCTGGCTGGTATGCGTTGGGGCCGCTGGCGATCGGGCCGGGGCATCAGCGCCAGGGACTGGGCACGCGCCTGGTGCAGGCGGCGCTGGGCAGCTTGCGCGAGCGTGGCGCCGCCGGTTGCCTGGCATTGGGCGAGCCGGCCTTTTTCCGGCATCTGGGCTTTGCGGTGGAACCGGGGCTGGTGTTGCCCGGCGTGCCGGCATCCGAGCTGCAGGCGCTGGCGTTCGGCGACCGTCTGCTGCCGCTGGCCGATGTCGCCTATCACCCGGCCTTCGGGCTGGGTTGAGTCCAGCTGCTGGCGACCGCTTGGCGTGATCCACGCCAGGCACTGGGTCGGCAGGGGACGGTTTTCGCGGGATTGAGGACGCAGGGACGCCGGATCCCGGCAATTGCGTACCGGCGAGCGCTCGCCGCGGTTTCCGGGGGCGCCTGGAGGTCGGCGAGGTGCTGGCCTGCAGGAGCATGAAACGCCATGAACGCCGGTGCTCGCCATGCTGGGCTTGACCGCGGCCACGCCTGCGATTTGGCCTGGCTCGCAGGCTGACCTACACTTTGCCGCATTGCCCACTGTCTGAGGATTGGTCCAATGCGCCATTGATGCCGCCGTCGTGATGACGGCCTTACCCGCTGCCGGTCCGGCTGGATCGGTGCGTGTGCTGGCATGCAATGGAGACCCGTATGACCTGTCCGTCGCTGACGCTGGAAAGCGTTGCGTATGTGCTGCCCGATGGCAGCCCGCTATTTTCCGATCTGTCCATCCACATCGACCAACGTGCCACCGGCCTGGTCGGGCGCAATGGCGTGGGCAAGAGCGTGCTTGCGCGCCTGCTGGCCGGCGAGGTGCTGCCCAGCGCCGGGCGTTGCGTGCGCAACGGCAGCGTGCATTACCTGCCGCAGCGCGTGCGCGTGGCGCCGGGGCAGAGCATTGCCGAACTGGCCGGTGTCGCGCCGCTGCTGGATGCGCTGGACCGTATCGCCGCCGGCAGCGTTGCGCCCGCCGATTTTGAACTGGTCAGCGAGCGCTGGACCGCCCATGCGCAATTTGCCGCAGAACTCGAACGACAAGGTCTGGGTGGGCGCGATCCGCGTGCACCGGCCGCGCAGTTCAGCGGCGGCGAAGCGACGCGCGTGGCACTGGCCGGTGCGTTTCTGACCCGGCCGGACCTGTTGATTCTGGACGAGCCCAGCAATCACCTGGATGGCCCGCAACGGCAGCGGCTGATGGATCAGTTACTGGCGTGGAGCGGTGGCTTGCTGGTGATCAGCCACGACCGCGACCTGCTCGATGCGATGCAGCGCATCGTTGAATTGTCCGCGCAGGGGCTGCGCAGCTACGGCGGCAATTACACGTTCTATGCGCAGCAGCGCGCCATCGAACAGCAGGCGGCCAGCACGTTGCTGGCCCAGCGCAAACAGGCGCGTTCACGCGGTGAGCAGGCGCTGCGCGAACAGCAGCAGCGTCAACAGCAACGCCAGGCACGCGGCGCGCGTGCCGCAGGACAGGCCAACCAGGCCGCGATCCTGCTCGGCGCGCAGAAGCAGCGCAGCGAGCTCAGCGCGGGGCGGCTGCAACAGCAACGCCAGGCCGAACAGGCGCGGCTGAGCGAGGCGGTGGTGCAGGCCGCAGCGCTGGTGCAGGACGACCCCACGATCGCGCTCCTGGCGCCGACATCGCCCGCCGGTGCATCGCGGCAGCTGGCCACGCTGCAGCAGGTGGAGCTGGCCGACGGACGGCTGGGCGGGCGGCGGGTGGACCTGCTGCTGCATGGGCAGCCGCGGATCGGCCTGGTCGGCCCCAATGGCAGCGGCAAGTCGTCGTTGCTGCAGCTGCTGGCCGGGCGCCTGCAACCCAGCGCGGGGCGTTGCCAGGTGCATGTGCCGGTGGCGTACCTGGATCAGCACCTGGGGCTGCTGGATCCGGCGCGCTCGGCCGCTGCGCAGCTGCAGGATGCAGACCCGGACGCGCCAGCCCACGCGCAGCGGCTGCGGCTGGCGCTGCTGGGGCTGGACCAGCAGCGTGCCGACCTGCCCACCGGCCAGCTCAGCGGCGGCCAACGGCTCAAGGCGGCACTGGCCTGTGCGCTGTACCGGGCGCAGCCGGCGCAACTGCTGTTGCTGGACGAGCCGACCAACCACCTGGACCTGGCCGCGGTGGAAGCGATCGAGGCGCTGCTGCGCAGCTACCAGGGGGCGCTGATCGTCGCCTCGCACGATGCCGCCTTCCTGCAGCGGCTGGGCCTGCGGCAGCGCCTGGAGACTGCGCAGCCGCAGTGGCGGCTGGCGCCGTGGTGAACCGCGCGGTGGGCGATCCGGCCGGCGGGCTGGTAAAGCCGGCTCCGATGGCCGACCATTTGCGCCCCGCCCGCGGCGGCCACGGCTTTGCCCTCCCGGGCGCCGGCCCAGCGTCCTGCTCCCACGCTCGCCCCCACGGCCAGCGTCTCCATCGATACCTGCCTACGTGAAATTCTTCGCATCCTGTGCCAAGGGCCTGGAATACCTGCTTGCCGACGAGCTGCTGTCGCTCGGGGCCAGCAAGGCCACCGCCACCATCTCCGGCGTCAACGTCGAAGGCGACCTGCGCGACGCGCAGCGCGCCGTGCTGTGGTCGCGCCTGGCCAGCCGCGTGTTGTGGCCGCTGAGCGAATTCGATTGCCCGGACGAGGACGCGCTGTATGCCGGGGTGGCCGAATTGCCGTGGGACGAGCACCTGTCCGTCGGCCACACGCTGTCGGTGGACGCGCATGTCTCCGGCACCGCGATCACGCATGCCCGTTACGCGGCGCAGCGGATCAAGGACGCGGTGGTCGACACCATGCGCCGGCAGGGCCTGGAGCGTCCATCGGTGGATGTGGACAGCCCGGATCTGCGTTTGAACCTGTCGCTGCGCAAGGGCCGCGCCACCATTTCGGTGGATCTGGGCGGCGGCCCGCTGCACCGGCGCGGTTGGCGCATGGCGCAGAACGATGCGCCGCTCAAGGAAAATCTGGCCGCGGCGGTGTTGCTGCGCGCCGGTTGGCCGCGCGCCTACGCCGATGGCGGCGGCCTGCTGGATCCGATGTGCGGCAGCGGCACCCTGCTGATCGAAGGCGCGCTGATGGCCGCCGACGTGGCGCCCGGCCTGCAGCGCTATGGCAGCGATCTCCCCAGCCGCTGGCGCGGCTTCGACCGCGAGGGCTGGCAGCAACTGGTGGGCGAAGCGCGCGAGCGCGACAGTCTCGGCCGCGCCGCGCTCCGGCAGGTGATCCACGGCAGCGACATGGACCCGCATGCGATCCGCGCCGCGAAAGAAAATGCGCAAGTGGCTGGCGTGGCCGAGGCGATCTGGTTCGGCGTGCGCGAGGTGGGCGACCTGCAGACCCCGCCGCAGGCCACCGGCGTGGTGGTGTGCAATCCGCCTTACGACGAACGTCTGGCCGCCGATGCGGCGCTGTATCGCCGCCTGGGCGATACCCTGCAGCGCGCCGTGCCGCAATGGCGGGCCAGCCTGCTGTGCGGCAACGCCGAGCTGGCGTATGCCACCGGCCTGCGCGCGGGCAAGAAATACCAGCTGTTCAATGGCGCAATCGAATGCGCGTTGATCGTCTGCGACCCGATCGCGGTGCCGCGGCGCACCCCGCTGGCGGCGCCGACCGCGCTCAGCGAAGGCGCACAGATGGTTGCCAACCGCCTGCGCAAGAACCTGCAGAAGTTCAAGAAGTGGCGCGCACGCGAAGGCATCGAATGCTTCCGCGTCTACGACGCCGATCTGCCGGAATACTCCGCCGCCATCGACGTGTACCAGCAAGCCGATGGCGATCGCCGCGTGTTTCTGCATGTGCAGGAATACGCGGCGCCGGCGACGATTCCGGAAGCCGACGTGCGCCGCCGTCTGGGCGAACTGCTGGCCGCCGCACGCGAGGTGTTCGAGGTGCCGGGCGAACGCGTGGCGCTCAAATCGCGCGAGCGCGGCAAGGGCGGCAGCAAGTACGGCCGCTTCGAGCAGCGCAACGAATTCATCAACGTGCGCGAACATGGCGCGCTGCTGCGGGTGAATCTGTTCGATTACCTGGATACCGGCCTGTTCCTGGATCATCGCCCGTTGCGCGGCACCATGGCCACGCAATCGAAGGGGCGGCGCTTCCTCAACCTGTTCTGCTACACCGGCGTGGCCAGCGTGGAAGCGGCGGTGGCCGGCGCGAGCTCGACCACCAGCGTGGACCTGTCCGGTACCTATCTGCAGTGGTGCGCCGACAACCTGGCCCTGAACGGCCAGGCCGGCAGCAAGCACAAGCTGGTGCAGGCCGACGCGCTGGCCTGGCTGGAAGCCGAGCGCGCGCATTTCGACGTGATCTTCTGCGACCCGCCGACCTTCTCCAACTCCGCACGCGCCGAAGACTTCGACATCCAGCGCGAGCATGTGCGGCTGTTACGCGCGGCAGTGGCGCGCCTGGCGCCGGGTGGGGTGCTGTATTTCTCCAACAACTTCCGCCGCTTCAAGCTGGACGAGGAACTGGTGGCCGAGTTTGCGCAGTGCGAGGAAATCAGCCCGCGCACCATCGACCCGGATTTCGAGCGGCATGCGCGCATCCATCGCGCCTGGCGGTTGACCGCCTGAGGAAGTGGCCCGGTGACGTCTGGCCGGGCAGTACGCGCAGGGCGCGCGCGGGATTGCCGCGCCCGTTGCGCTGACGTGCGCCGTGTCACCGGTGGCGCCCGATCGCGCAGGCGCGTCCGCGCAGGCGAGGGCGGGGCGGCTAGCCAACAAGCCCACCACAGCGCTGCGGTATGCTGATTCGCATGCTCTGGAGTCAACGATGACCGCACCACCCCGGATTGCCTTTCTCGCCAGTCACGCCGAGCCGGCGGTGACCGCGCGCGCGCGTCTTGTGCAGCGCTATGGCGATCATGCGCTGGACACCGCCGACATCGTCTGTGCCCTGGGCGGGGACGGCTTCATGCTGCAGACCCTGCACCGGCACGGCGCTGCCAGCAAGCCGGTGTTCGGCATGAAGCTGGGCTCGGTCGGGTTCTTGATGAACCAGTACCGCGACGACGAGGACGACCTGCTCGCGCGTCTGCAACGTGCCGAACCGGCGCACCTGCGCCCGCTGGAAATGCAGGTGCAGACCGAGTCCGGTGCCAGCACGGTGTCGCTGGCCTACAACGAGGTCTCGCTGCTGCGCCAGACCCGCCAGGCCGCGCACCTGAGCGTGGATCTCAATGGCCAGACCCGCATCGCCGAGCTGATCGGCGACGGTGTCATGGTCGCCACGCCAGCCGGCAGCACCGCCTACAACTATTCCGCGCACGGGCCGATCCTGCCGCTGGGCTCGCACACGCTGGCGCTGACCCCGATCGCCCCGTATCGCCCGCGCCGCTGGCGTGGCGCGATCCTCAAGGCCGACACCGAAGTGTGCTTCCGCGTGCTGGACCCGTACAAGCGCCCGGTCAGCGTCACCGCCGACTCGCACGAGATCCGCGATGTGGTCGAAGTGACCATCCGCGAATCCACCCAGCGCCAGGTGACGCTGCTGTTCGATCCCGAACACAATCTGGAAGAACGCATCTTCAGCGAACAGTTTGCGGTTTGAGGAGCGGGGATTGGGGAGTGGGGATTGGGGATTGGCAACGGCAGCAGCGCGACGTGCAGCCGAGCCTGCGCGTGCCCAAGGTACGATGCAGTGCAAGTAACCATCTCAAATCCCAGAACATTCGTTGTTGCTCCAACCCATTCCCCAATCCCGATTCCCCATTCCCGGCACCCCTATGGCTGATAACTCCCCAAGACTCCTGACCGTCGCAGTGACCTCGCGCGCGCTGTTCGATCTCGAAGAAGGCCACGCGCTGTTCGAGGCCGATGGCGTGGAGGCGTATTCGGCGTTCCAGCGCGAGCATGAGGACGACATCCTGGAGCCGGGCGTGGCCTTTCCGGTGGTGCGCAAGCTGCTGGCGCTCAACCACGATGTGCCCGAAGAAACCCCGCGTGTGGAAGTGATCCTGCTGTCGCGCAATTCCGCCGACACCGGGCTGCGCATCTTCAATTCGATCCAGCACTACAACCTGGGCATCGTGCGGGCGACCTTCACCTCGGGTCAGCCGACCTGGCCGTACGTGAAGCCGTTCGGCACCGACCTGTTCCTGTCGGCCAACCCGGAGTCGGTACGGCGTGC
The DNA here is from genome assembly GCF_040203315.1 of Xanthomonas sp. WHRI 8393. Taxonomy (NCBI): domain Bacteria; kingdom Pseudomonadati; phylum Pseudomonadota; class Gammaproteobacteria; order Lysobacterales; family Lysobacteraceae; genus Xanthomonas; species Xanthomonas sp. WHRI 8393. The sequence continues at coordinate 652,484 of NZ_JBEGGL010000002.1, forward strand.
GCTCACCCATGGCATTGCGGCGGCGACCATCATGCCGCGCGCGCCGGGCGAACGCGCCGAGGCCGCCGCGGCGATCGTGGACAACGACGAAAGCCGCCTGTCGACGCAGCTGCGCATCGCCTTCGACGGCGATGCGGTGATCTTCGGCGACGAGAGCGAACGCATCTCGCGCGAGCAGGGCGTGGAGGCATTCGGGCGCCACGAGCGCGAACGAGCGCGCGAGCCGTTGTCGGTGGGGCCGTTCCGCAATTTCCTGTCGGCGCTGCATGCGCTGCAGGCGGCATTCCCGCCGGGCGAGTCCTCGCCGATCCGCACCGCGCTGGTCACCGCGCGCTCGGCGCCGGCGCACGAACGGGTGATCCGCACCCTGCGCGAGTGGGGCGTGCGTCTGGACGAGGCGCTGTTCCTCGGTGGGCGGCACAAGGGGCCGTTCCTGGAGGCGTTTGGCGCGGACATCTTCTTCGACGACTCGCAGCACAACATCGACAGTGCGCGCCAACATCAGCACGTGGCGGCCGGCCACGTACCGCATGGCGTGGCCAACGATCCGCCGGGTAGGTGAGCGAGGCACCGAAGCCGGCCGGACGCGCCGCGCTGCGCTCCAGCTGGCGCCAGCTGGAGTTGTACTTCGCCGACGACACCGTGCAGACCCGCATGTCGCGCTGGGCGCCGTACCGGCTGATGCTGCCGTATACGCGCGGCATGCTGGCGGCGCTATGGCTGCAGCCGCGGCCCGAACGCATCGGCCTGATCGGCTTCGGCGGCGGCGCGCAGGCCAAGTTCTGCCACCGCTATCTGCGCAGCACGCGCATCGAGGCGGTGGACGCCGATGCGCAGGTGCTGGCGTTGCGCGATGCGTTTGGCGTGCCGCGCGACGATGCGCGGCTTGAGGTTACGCACGGCGACGGTGCGCAATGGATCGGCACGCGTGCCGGGCGCTACGACCTGTTGCTGCTGGATGCCTACGATGCCGATGGCATCCCACCGGCGTTGTGCACGCCCGAGTTCTACGCCGATTGCCGCGCTGCGCTGACGCCCGGCGGTGTGCTGGCGCTGAACCTGTTCCAGGTGCCGCTGGCCGGGCATCTGGCCGCGCTGCGCGAGGTATTCGATGGGCGGGTGCTGCTGTTGCCCGAGCCGGATCCGCGCAACCAGTTGCTGTATGCCTGGAACGGCAAACGCACGCCGGGCACTGCGGAGCAGGTGCTGGCGACGTTGCCGTGGCCGGCGCGCCGGCAGCTGCGGCCGTCGATGCTGCGGCTGCAGGCAGCGTGGATGGAGCGGGCCTGGCGGTTTTCGTAAGCCGCTGTCCGGCGCGCGGCGTCAGCCTGCGAAGGAGAACACTTCGACCGCGTTCGCAGGTGCGCGGTCATGGGGGCAGCGGAGTTTCCGCATCTGCCAGCGGCAGCTGGATATCGGTCAGCCGCCAGCGCAGCCCTTGGCGGGTCAGCACGAACACCACCGGCGCTCCGGTCGCGGTGCGGGTGGTGGCGGTGAAGCGGCGGGTGGATTCGAAGCGCTGCTCGGCGCCTTGCAGCGGACGCGCCGGCGCCGGGGCCGCATAGGTGTCCGGGCTGACGGTGGTGCCGGTGATGCGATTCCACACGCTATGGCCTTGCAGCAGCGCGCCGATGCCCAGCGGCGTCACCAGCGTGTCCACGCCGGCACCGCTGATACCGCTGGCGAGCTGCAGGGCGAACCCGCCGAGCAGGCTCGATTGCATGCGGCTGCCGGCCTGGCGAACCAGGTAATCGTCCAGCTGCGCCTTGAGGTTGACCCGCAGGCTGGGGAAATCCACATGGCGTTCCAGCTGCGCGGCGTCGCGATTGGCGACGGCCTGGCTGATGCCGCGAATGGCCAGGTACGGGCCTGCAACCACATAGCTGACAAGCAGCAGCACGGCCAGTACGGGCAATAGCAACCAGCGTTTGTTCATGGTGTGCAGTCCATCGCGGTGGTTGGTGCAAGACGCAGCGATGCACAGCGCCGCGCAGCGAGAGATCGCTTCGGTGTGCCGGTCGCCGGCGCCGCGTCGATGGCCGTCGGCGCCGCGCGATCCATCAAAATTCCAGATCCAGCGCGGCGCACAGGTAATCGACGAACGGCGCCAGCACCACCAGGTCGGCCTCGATGGTCTGGCGCAGGCGCGGGCCGGTCATGACGGCATCGTCGAGATGACGCAGGTACGCCCAGTTGCGATGCTTGAGATCGTCGATGAACTCGAACTCGTTGGGAAAACCGCGCGGTGCGCGCACCAGTTTCTCGCTGTCGTCCAGCGCGAACTTGCGGCGCAGTCTGGGTTCGTAGGCGGCCGCTTTCCAGTTGGCGGGATTGTCGAAGATGAACTGGCGCAGCTTGCGCTGGGTGTCCGGCTCCGGATGCCACAGCCCGGCACCGACGAAGCTTTCGCCCGGCTGCAGATGGATGTAGAACGACGGCGCCGGCACCTGGCGGCGGCGCTCATGGAACAGGCGCGCGCCCTGCCAGTTCTTGTACGGCGACTTGTCGTTGGAAAAACGCGCATCGCGGTAGATGCGAAACAGCGAGCCGCCCTGGGTCTTGGGATCGGCGCGATAGTGCTCGCTGACCTCGGCCAGGGCCGGCTGCAGGTCGGTGATGAGCTGCAGGAACGGCTGGCGCACATGCGCCTCGTACTGATGCCGGTGATCGTTGAACCAGGTCTTGTCGTTGTGGCGCGCCAGGGCGCGCAGGAACTTGAAACTGGCGTCGGAGAAATAGGTGGTCATAGCGTGCGTTGGAGGTCCAAACCCCAGGCGGCGAGCTGATCGAGCAGGGACTGCTTGGTAGCATCGCCGGGGTGAGCAAGCCGTAAATCCGCGATCTGCGCATGGAACTGATCGAGCGTGACCTCGCCCAGGCCACGGTCTTCGAGCAGGCGCTGGCGACGGTAGACGTTCCAGCGTTCCTGCTCTTCGAACGACAGCGTCTGCGGCCAGTTGCGCGCGCGGTAGCGGAACAGCAACTCGACCAGGCGCGGGTCGCGAAAGCGCGACTCCAGCGCGCCCAGTTCGGCCGGCGCACTGGCGCGCACCTGCGCCAGCAGGCGCTTGTCGCCTTCGGCCAGGAAGCCGTCGTAGAGCGAGGCATCGGCATCGTTGACCGCCGGCGCGGCAGCGCGCTCGTTGCCGTACACCTGGCGCACTTTTTCGGCCAGCTCAGGGCCGAGCTCGCGCAGGCGTGCAGCCTTGGCCAGCACCGCGTCGTGGTCGATGCCCAGGCGCTGAAAATCCGCTGCGCGCAGATGCTGCCAGGCCACCAGTGCCGGCGACTTGTTCAAGTGCACTTCCTTGAGCGGAATGCGCTGCTCGCCTTCGGGCAGGTCGGCGGCTCGGATATACAGCCGGTCGGCGATCTCGTCGGGGCTCAGGCGCAACAGCACTTCAGGATCGCCGTCCAGATCGAACACGATCACGCGGCTGTCGATGCGCGGATGGCGCGTCAACGGCAGCACCGCGGCGGCGCACATGCGCGAGGCGGGATAGCGCTGCGAGATATGCAGCACCGGCTGCATCGCGATGACGTCCAGCAGCGTCGCCGCAAAGCGCTTGTCGCGCAGGCGCAGTGCGTAGTCCCACAACTTGGGTTGATGTTGCTGGAACCTGCGCGCCATGCCGATGGTGGCGTACACGTCCGACAGCGCCTCGTGCGCGTCGCCTTCGCGCACTGCGTTGGCATCGGCCAGGTGTTCGAGCTTGAACGAGGTGGCGCCGTCTTCGCGCTGCGGCCAGACGATGCCGTCAGGGCGCAGCGCATGCACCAGCCGCAACACGTCGAGCAGGTCCCAGCGCGAATTGCCGCCGCGCCACTCGCGCTCGTACGGGTCGTAGAAATTGCGGAACAGCCCGCAGCGCACGAACTCGTCGTCGAAGCGGATCGAGTTGTAGCCCAGCGTGCAGGTCTGCGGCCGGCTCATCTGCTCGGAGATGCGCGCGAACGCTTCGGCCTCGCTCACGCCTTCGCGCAGTGCGTGTTGCGGGGTGATGCCGGTGACCATGGTCGCGTACGGCGAGGGCAGCAGATCGTCGGCCGGTTGCACATAGAAACTGATCGGCTCTTCGATCACGCGCAGTTGCGCATCGGTACGCACCGCGGCGAACTGTGCGATGCGCGTGCGGCGTGGATCCTGGCCGAAGGTTTCCAGGTCGTAGAAGAGAAAGCTGTCAGGCATGCCGTATGAAATCCAGATCCGCGGCGCGCTGCGCAGGGCGCCGCCAGTGCTGCCTAGTATCTCTTATCCGCACCTACGCCTGCTGACGCCGGCCTGTGCGGGTGGATCAGTGCGCGCCTTCCAGCGGCTGCAGGCGCGCATGCACGACCGTTTCCAGCGCGGCCCAGTCGATGTGCGACAGGTCGCTGTGCCCGCGCGTGGCCTCGACCAGGATCTGACGCTGGATCTCGCTGCGCGCCAGGGCGATCGAGTAGCGCGTGCGCAGGAAGGTCACCATCGTGTAATGCGGCACGAAACGGGTGGGCCAGCGCGCCTGCAATTGCTGTTCGAGCGCGCGTTGCAGCAGGAAATCGGGATCGTCGACGCGGTCGCGCATCTCCAGGTAATTCTCCAGCGCCATTTGCTGGATCGCTGCGGCGTCGTCACGGCGTGCGGCCTGGAATGCGGCAAACGCGGTCTCCAGATCCTCGTGCGCATCCAGCTGCTCTGCCAGCGCCACGCAATCTTCGAAGGCGCAGTTCATGCCCTGGCCGTGGAACGGCACCATCGCATGCGCGGCGTCGCCGATCAGCAGTGCGCGGCCGCCCAGATGCCAGCGGTCCAGGGTGAGGGTGCCGAGCAGGCCGGGCGGATGTTCTTCCCAATGCTCCTTGAGCTGCGGGATCAGCGGCAGGGCATCGGGAAAATCACGCGCAAACAGGGCCAGCGCTTCGTCGCCGGTACGCGTGGTGGCAAAGCTGGGCTCGCCGGCGTTGGGCAGGAATAGCGTGACGGTGAAGGTGCCGCCGTCGTTGGGCAGCGCGATGCACATGTAGCGCCCGCGCGGCCAGATGTGCAGCGCATTGCCTTCGATGCGGAAACCGCCACCAGGCAACGGCGGAATTTCCAGCTCCTTGTAGGAGTGATCGAGGAATTCGGTGCGCTCACCCAGCGGCGACTTGCGCTGCATCGCCGCGCGCAACGCCGAGCCGGCGCCATCGCTGCCGATCAGGCTCTGGAAGTGGATTTCGTGCGGCTGGTCGTCGCGGTCGTCGATGAAGCGCGCATAGCCGGCATCGAAGTCCACCGTGTGCAGGCGGCGATAGAAATGCACGCGTGCGCCGGCGCGTTCGGCCAGATCCAGCAGTGCGACATTCAATGCGGCGCGGTGGATCGACCAGATCACCTCGCTGTCGTCGCGTCCGTAGCGTTGCAGCTGCGTTTCGCCGATCAACGGATGCACCATGCGCCCGCGCATCATCACCGCCTTGGCCATCACCGCGTCTTCGGCACCGGCCTGGCGCAGCGCATGGCGGCCGCGCTCGGCCAGCGCCAGGTTGATCGAGCGGCCGGACTCGTAGCCCTTGATGCGCGGATCGCCGCGGCGCTCGTAGACGGTGACCTGCCAGCCGCGACGCGACAACAGGATGGCCAGCAGGCAACCGGCCAGGCCAGCGCCGATCAAGGTCAGGGAACGGGGAGAGACTGCGCTCAATGCGGTATCCGGCAGCGGCCGGACGCAAGTGCCGGCGAAGGGGGGGGACGGGGATGGCTGGCAACGGCACCTGCCGCGATCAGCCAGGTGCGGGTTCGGAGTGTACGTGCGCGTGTGCCGGTTCCGGCCCACGCACCGATCTGGTCGATGGCACGGTCTGTGCCGTGCGTACTCAGGCGCTGGTCCAGGTTTCCACCTGTTCGACCAACCGATGCAGATCGCTGAAGCGGTTGTACAGCGGCACCGGCGCGATGCGGATCACGTCCGGTTCGCGCCAGTCGCCGAGCACGCCGACCGACTGCAGGTACTCGAACAGCGAGCGCCCCTGCGCGCGGCCACCGGCCACCCGCAACGACAACTGGCAGCCGCGTTGCGCCGGCTCGGCCGGGGTGATGATCTGCAGCACCTGCGGCACGCGGGCGTGGATCAGCTGTTCCAGGTGCCCGGTGAGTTGTTCGGACTTGGCGCGCAGCGCCGGCATGCCGGCCTGATCGAACAGCTCCAGCGACGCACGCAGCGGCGCCAGCGCCAGCACCGGCGGATTGCTCAGCTGCCAGCCTTCGGCGCCAGGCGAGGGCACGAACTGCGGTTCCATGCGGAAGCGGCTCTGCTGCTCATGTCCCCACCAACCGGCCATGCGCGGCAGGTCGCTGTTGGCATGGCGTGCGTGCACGAAACAGCCACCCACCGCGCCGGGGCCGGCGTTGAGATATTTGTAGTGGCACCACACCGCGAAATCCGCGCCGTCGTCGTGCAGCGTCAACGCGATATTGCCGACCGCATGCGCCAGGTCGAAACCCACCATCGCGCCCTGCGCGCGTGCCAGGCGCACGATTTCGCCCAGCTCGAAGGCCTGGCCGGTGCGGTACTGGATGCCGGGCCACAGCACCAGCGCCAGCCGCGGACCGTGCCGTGCGATGGCATCGGCGATCGCCGCCATCGATACCGTGCCATTGGGTTGGTCGGCTTCCACTTCGATCAGCTGCGTGGCCGGATCCAGCCCATGCAGGCGCAGTTGCGATTCCACCGCATGGCGGTCGGACGGAAACGCGCCGGCTTCGATCAGGATGGCGCCACGCTCGGGCGTGGGCCGGTAGAAGCTGGCCATCATCAGATGCAGGTTGACGCTCAGCGTGTTCATCGCGACCACCTCGCCGGGCTGCGCGCCGACCACGCGCGCCAGGCCATCGCGCACCAGCTGGTGATAGGTCAGCCACTGGGTGGGACCGGTGAAGTGGCCTTCCACCGCGAGCGCGCCCCACTGGTCGAGCACTTCGGCCACCATCGCGCGCGCGCCGCGCGGCTGCAGGCCCAGCGAATTGCCGACGAAATAGGTCTGGTCCTGGCCGGCATGCTGCGGGAACACGAAGTCATCGCGCAGGTGGCGCAGCGGGTCGGCGGCGTCCAGGGCAACGGCATGGGCGCGGGACAGCAGGTCGGTCATGATCACGGCTCGCAACGCAGGTCAGTGACGCAGTTTACCCGCCGGCACCGTGTGCGCCGTCATGCGCGGCCGCTGCCTCGGCTGCAGCGGTGGTCGAGGCTGGCCGGGCAGGGCGCAGTAGATGCGTCAAGGTGCCGATACTGTCGGTGATGCGGTCGATGGTGTCGGCCAGTGCGGCGGTGGCGGGCGAGCCGTCGGGCAGGGCGGCCAATGCATCGGACAGCTGGCGCTCGGCGCTGCGCAAGGTGGCCGCGGCGGGAATGCCGCCGTCGACCAGGCAGGCGATCAGCTCGGACAATGCCTGGTCGGCCTGTTGCGCGAAGGCGGGCAGCGCTTCCAGCGCAGGCAGGGGATGGCCGTCGCGCAGCACCGCCTCCAGCGACAGGGTGGCGCGGATCAGCCGGTTGCCGTTGGCCAGCAAGGATTCGGCGAGTTTGAGCTCGTGCAGATTGCGTCGGCTGCGTGGCTCGCCGCGCAGGCGTTCGATCGAGGCCTGCGCGTTGGTGCGCGCCACGCGTGCGGCAGCGCGGGTGTCGCCCAGATCGTCCATCCTGCCGAGCAGCAGATTGCGCAGATGATCGCGATAGGCGCTCAGCAACTGTGCCAGTGACGCGCGGATATGCCGGCGCTCGCGCGTGGGCCACACCGCGTAGGCGATCAACGCCCAGGCACTGCCGGCGACCGTGGCCTGCAGACGCGCACCGATGGCCTCGCCCGGTGCCACGCCTTCGAAGGACAGCAGCAGCACCAGCATGCCGGTCAGAAACGCCACGCCGATGCCGTAGTTCACCTGCGTCAGCAGGCGGAAGCCCAGGCAGAACAGCGCCAGCAACGCCAGGCGGACGTTGGCGCCGTCCATCGCCAGGTGCGCCAGCAAGGTCGCCACCAGCAGGCCGACGAAGGTGCCGGCCACGCGCAAGGCGCCGAAGCTGAAAGTGCCGCCGAAATCCGGCTTGAGCACGATGGCGGTGGTCATCGGAATCCAGAAGCCGTGCGGGATCTGCTGCCAGCGCTGGAAGGCGATCGCCAGCGCCAGGCACACGCCGCAACGCAAGGCATGCCGGAACGCCACCGAGGACAGATCCAGGTTCGCGCGCAGCGTGGCCCAGGTCGCCGCGGGCCTGAGTGCCGCCGGCAGGCGCGCTTCGGCCAGCTGCGCCTGGATCTCGCCACGGCTGCTGGCCCAATGCGCGTTGCGGATCAGGGCGCGCAGCTGGCCGCCCAGGCCTTGCGCGCGCGCCACCGCCACGCGCACCAGCCGGCGCTCGCGGGTATCGGCGTTGTCGTGCTGGAACTGCGCCAGTGCGGCGACCAGATCGTCGAAGCCGGTCATCGAGGCATTGGCGGCGAGCGGGTCTTCGCCCACCGTCATCGCATGCGCGAGCTGCTCCAGCACGATGGCGCTGCGTTCGAGCACGCGCTCGATCGCCGGGCGCGCCTGCGAGTCGGTCAGGCGGGTATCGACATCGGCCAGCGACAGCAACTCCAGCCGTACGCGCTCGCACAGCTCGGCGATGATGCGGAAGCTCTGCACGGCGATCGCGCGCGAGCGATGCTCGCCATGCAGCATCACCATCGCATCGAGCACTTCCTGGGTGGCCGGTGGCGGGGCGCTGGCTTCCGGACGCTGGCGTGCGATGCCGGCCAGTTGACGCATCAGGTCGGCCAGCGCGAAGCGCTCCGGGCGATAGCGTTGCAATGGCCAGGCCGCCAGTGCCAGCACTACCTGGAGCAGGCCGCCGGCGAAGATCAATGCCGCCACGCCCGCGGCCTGCTGCACCGGCAGGCGCATGTCGGCGCTGACCACCAGCAGGATCATGCTGGTCAGCCCCACCCGCGCTGCCACCGGGCCAAGCGCCACCAGCAAGCCGCCGCCAAGACCGAGCAGCAGCCCGGCGATCACCAATGCCGGCGTGTTGTGGCCGACCCAGATGCCGAGCAACGCGGCCAGGCCCGCTGCCAGCGCGGCCATCAGCATGCGCTGCAGGCGCGCACGGTACGGGCCGGGCTGGTCGGTGAACATGGTGTTGAGCGCGCCGGTACACACGGCCAGACCGGCGGCGACATGCCCGGTGGCCACACCGACCGCCAGCGGCAGCACCACCGCGGCGGTGTTACGCAACGCAACGCGCAATGGCACGTCGCGCGGCTTGAGGTCGATCAGCGTGCGCAGCATGGCATGGGGTTCAACGCGGACGCACGGCGCAGCTGCGGCGCGTGCACACGCCCGACACACGGCGCGCTGCGCGCAGCTGCATCGTCATTGCGTTGCGCGGCATTGCGAGGGCGCGGCGGCGCGCCGATGGCCACCGCCGAGCGATTGCGCTCGAAGACCTGCGCGACGCGTGCCTGGAATTGCCCCTGCCATCGCCCACTCATGCCTCGACAGTGGCATAGCGCTCCGGCGCAGGGTGCAGATGCCCGCACTGGCTGCAGGTGCGCAGCGCGAGCGAACGGTAGAAATGATCGAACACCGGCGGAAAATCGGTTTCGATGTCCTGCAGCGGAAACATCGCCTCGTACAGTTTGTGATTGCACTGCGGGCAATACCACTGCAGGCCGTCCTGCTCGTTGGGCAAGCGCTCGCGTTCGATCACCAGGCCGATCGAGCCGGCCGCGCGTTGCGGCGAATGCGGCACCTTCGGCGGCAGCAGGAAGATTTCGCCGGCGCGGATCGGGATGTCGCGTGCCACGCCTTCGTCCTGCACCTTCAGCACCATCTCGCCTTCGAGCTGGAAGAACCACTCCGGGCCTTCGTCGTAGTGATAGTCGGTGCGCGCGTTCGGCCCACCGACGATCATGATGATGAAGCCGTCCTGCTGGATGCATTTGTTGCCCACCGGCGGCTTGAGCAGGTGGCGGTGTTGCTCGATCCAGGCTTGCAGGTTGATCGGCGGGACCAGCATCGACGTTCCTCGGCAAAGAAGACGTCCAGCATAGCCAACCGACGGCGCCGATGGGCGCCGCGGCTGGCTGGCGTGCGGGTGCGGCTCAGCGTTCGGCGTGATCGGCCTGGATGCGCGCCAGTGCGGCGTCGTAACGTTCCTGCAGCAGCTCCGGGCGGTCGATCGACATGCCCAGGTCGTGCGCACGTCCGTCGCGCAGGCTGTAGACCCAGCCATGCACCTGCAGTGCCTGGCCGCGGTCCCAGGCGTCGCGCACGATGGTGGTACGGCAGACATTGACCACCTGCTCGAGCACGTTGAGCTCGCACAGGCGCGCGTGCTGCACCGGCAGGTCGCCCGCGTCGTGCAGGCAGGCCTCGTGCTTGTCGGCCACATCGGTGACATGGCGGATCCAGTTGTCGACCAGTCCCATGCGCTTCTGGGTCAGGCTGGCGAACACGCCGCCGCAGCCGTAATGGCCGACCACCAGGATGTGCTTGACCTTGAGCACGTCGACGGCGAACTGGATCACCGACAGGCAGTTCAGGTCGGTATGCACCACCACGTTGGCGATATTGCGGTGGACGAACACCTCGCCCGGGGCCATGTCGATGATCTGGTTGGCCGGCACGCGCGAGTCCGAGCAGCCGATCCACAGGTACTCGGGCGTCTGCTGGGTGGACAGCTTGGAGAAGAATTCCGGGTCCTCGCGGCGGATGCGCTCGGACCAGGCACGGTTGTTTTCAAGCAAATGGTTGAGCTCGTTCATGCGCGCAGTATTCCAGAGGAAGGAGGGCAGTGTGTGATCGACAGATGAGCGAGAAGCGGTGTTGCAGAAATCGGGGGTGTGCCGCGCCGCTCAGACCGCGCGGTCGCGTACAAGCAGGGCATCGCGCATCAGCGACGCCACCTCGCGGGAGTCGGCCGATGCCTGTTGCTGCAATGCATCGCTCACGGCCGCCACATTAGCGGCCGGATGGTTCTGGCTGAGCTTGAAGGTCAGCTCGATGCGGCTGGGAACGAAGCGGAAGCCAACCAGGCCGCGTAACTGGCGGCGGTGGCTGTCGCGCTGCATCTCGAACAGCCAGTCGCTGCCGACGCGTTGTTCGAAGTGGGTGCTCATGCGGCCGATCAGCTCGCCCAGCGCCGCCTCATCGCTCACCTGCTCGCAGCGTCCATGCAGATGCGCCACGGCGTAGTTCCAGGTCGGCACGCGTGCGGCCGCTTCCTTGTCCGGATACCAGCTGGGCGACACATAGGCATGCGGGCCCTGCACCACGAGTACCGCGTCGCCGGGGCTGCGTGCCTGCGGATTGGGGCGCGCCCAGTGGCCTTCGATGACAACTGCCTGGTCATCGCGTCGGTACAGCACCGGCAGATGCGAGATCGCCGGCTGTCCGTCCTCGCCCTGGCTGATCAGGGTGACGAACGGGTCGCGCGCGATCAGCCAGTCCAGCAAGGCCAGATCGGTCTGCGCGAACGCGCGTGGGGCGTACATGTCAGGCGCGACCGCCCAGGGTCAGCACCATGCGTTCGCGCAGGTCCGCATCGTCGTCGCCACGCGGCGGCGAGACCTCATCGAGCGAGAAGCCACGCATCAGCGCGTCTTCTTCGTCCAGCCCGTCGAGCGCGACGAATTCGGCATCGAACAAGGCCGCGCGGGCGCTGTCTTCGCTGTCGTAAGGCAGGATCTTGCCGTCGCTGTCCAGGACTTCGGCGGTACCGGCCTGCTTCACGCGCAGGCGCGCCCAGATCAGCGTGCGGCCGATCGTGGCCAGCCACCACGAATCGTGGTCGTCATGTGCGGTGTCTTGCGGTGTATTCATGGCATTACCTTGGAAAGCAGGCCGAGCAGGGCTGCCATGCCCAGGCCGAAGAAGATGGTCAGCAGCGACAGCCAGGCCGGCGTGGCCAGGCCGGACAGCGCACCGTCGCGATGGCTGCGGTAGCGCCGCGCCAGCAACCAGCGCAGCGCCGCAGGACTGATGAAGGCCGGCTCGCCGAAGCTGGCCAGCGCCTCGGGATGTCGGTCGCGCAGGTGCACCAGCGTCAGCGGCCAGAAGATCAGCAAGGCGGTGAGGCCGGCAACGGCCACACCGACAAAACACAGCGCGAAGAACAGGGTCATGTGCCCGCCAGCATCAGTGCGAGTTGGGGAAGTGCTGCGCCGATCACCAGCGCAGTGATGGTCCACCATAAGGGACGCACGGCGTGGATGATCGCCCTGCGTGCCGTGTCACCCTGCCACCAGGCGCTTGCACCGGGATGTGCGGCTGCCCGCTGCGCCAGTCGGACGCCGCGCACGCCGGCGATGTCGGCGCCCGGCAACGCCGCCGCGAAGGCCAGCAACTGCAGCGTGGCGGCGGCCAGCAGGCTCACATCAGAACTCGGCGCTGCCCGGCGCGCGCGGGTAGGGGATGGCGTCGCGGATATTGCTCAGCCCGCACACGTACACCACCAGGCGCTCGAAGCCCAGGCCGAAGCCGGCATGCGGCACCGAGCCGTAGCGGCGGAAATCGCGGTACCAGCTGTAGTGCTCCTGGTCCAGGCCGAATTGCGCCATGCGTGCATCCAGCACATCCAGGCGCTCTTCGCGCTGGCTGCCGCCGATGATCTCGCCGATGCCCGGCGCCAGCACGTCCATCGCCGCGACGGTCTTGCCGTCATCGTTCAGGCGCATGTAGAAGGCCTTGATGTGCTCGGGGTAGTTGGTCACCACCACCGGGCGGCCGATATGCTCTTCGGTCAGCCAGCGCTCGTGCTCGGTCTGCAGGTCCAGCCCCCATTCGACCGGGAAGTCGAACTTCTTGCCCGAGTTCTGCAGCAGCTTCACCGCTTCGGTGTAGTCGATCTGCTCGAACGGGGCATTGATGAAGGCCTCGAGTTTGGCGATCGCGTTCTTGTCCACGCGCTCGGCCAGGAATGCCAGATCGTCGCCACGCTCATCGAGCACCGCGCGGAACAGGTACTTGAGGAACTGCTCGGCCAGGCGCGCGTCTTCGGCCAGATCGGCAAAGGCGATTTCCGGCTCGATCATCCAGAATTCGGCCAGATGGCGCGTGGTGTGGCTGTTCTCGGCGCGGAAGGTCGGGCCGAAGGTGTAGACCTTGCTCAGCGCCAGGCAGTAGGCCTCCACGTTGAGCTGGCCGGACACGGTCAGGAAGGTTTCCTTGCCGAAGAAGTCGCGGCTGAAATCCACCGCGCCGCTGGCATCGCGCGGCAGGTTGACCATGTCCAGCGTGGAGACGCGGAACATCTGCCCGGCGCCTTCGGCGTCGGAGGTGGTGATGATCGGGGTGCTGATCCAGTTGAAGCCGTTCTGGTGGAAGAAGCGGTGCACCGCCTGCGCCAGGCAGTTGCGGATGCGGGTGACTGCGCCGAACAGGTTGGTGCGCGGGCGCAGGTGCGCCACTTCGCGCAGGAACTCCGGCGACATCGGCTTGGGCTGGATCGGGTAGGTCAGCGGGTCTTCGACCCAGCCGACGATCTCCACGCCGCTGGCCTGGATCTCGAACGACTGACCCTTGCCCTGCGACTTCACCAGCACGCCCTTGGCGATCAGCGAGCAGCCGCTGGTCAGGCGCTTGATCTCGTCGAAGTTGGGCAGGGTGTCGTTGGCCACCACCTGGATCGGAGCGAAGCACGAGCCATCGGTCACGTTGATGAAGGCCAGTCCGGCAGATCCGCGCAGTGTGCGCACCCACCCCCGTACCGTGACTTCGCCGCCTTCCGGGAGTTTTCCCGCAAGCGCATGTTCAACGCTGACCACCGTCATGACTTGTCCTCGCCGTAGCGACTTTGAATGGTCTGCGAGTTTACTGGCTGCGGGCGCGCCGGCGCGAGCATCTGAACCGCTTGCGGATGGTTGCGCTTGTCCAAGGCCGGATATGGCCCCATCTGGGGAACACGTCGTCGCAGCGGCTGCAGCCCCGGTGATTGCTGCCTCGCTATACTTGCCACCATCGTTTCCGGAGCATCCCCCATGGCCATCAGCCTCACCCCCGCCGCGCTGGAGCGCGTGCAGCGTTTCGTGCAGCAGACCCCGGGGACGCTGGGTCTGCGCTTTGGCGTGACCAAGACAGGTTGCTCGGGCTGGGGCCATGTCACCGACCTGGCGCGCGAGAAACGCGACGACGACGCGGTGTTCGAGCAGGAGGGCGTGCGCATCTTCGTCGACCCGGTCAGCCTGCCGCTGGTCGACGGCACCTGCATCGATTTCGGCAAGCACGGCCTGAGCGAGACCTTCACCTTCCGCAATCCCAACGCGACTGCCGAGTGCGGCTGCGGGGAGAGCTTTACGACCGAAGCCGAGCATCGCTGAGCTCGCTGGTGCGCGCTATTCCTTCTCCCTGCGGGAGGAGGTGCCAGAATGGCGGATGAGGGTAAGGGGCGAAGCCTCGCGCGGTTAGACGTCACCAGTGGCTTGGCCGCGGACCCTCACCCCAACCCCCGCGCCCCGGCCCGCGCTTGCGGCGCGGGCGTTCCAAGGCACGCGCGCCAGTGGCGCGCCGGCGGTGCCTTATCGCCCCGGTGGGAGACGGGCTCAAGCAGTCGCTGCGCAGATGTCCTGTTTGTGGGCTCGCCCGCTGGCTCGGCCAGGTTGCGGCTAAGCGCCTGAACTGCCATACTTTCCTGCTTCCTGCCCGGTTCCGGGCGGGAATCCTTGCTCCACCGGCCGCCTTTCGCGGGTCACCGGGGAGCTGTCCGGCCCACGTGGCCACATCCGAAAGGTAATACAACATGAGTCGTCATTACGAAGTCGTGTTCCTGGTCCACCCGGATCAGAGCGAGCAGGTCCCGGCCATGATCGAGCGCTACAAGTCGCTGATCGAGGGCGGTAACGGCACCATCCACCGTCTGGAAGACTGGGGCCGTCGTCAGCTGGCCTACCCGATCCAGAACCTGGTGAAGGCGCACTACGTGCTGCTCAACATTGAAGTCGACCAGGCCGTGCTGAGCGAGCTGGTGGAAAGCTTCCGCTTCAACGATGCGGTGCTGCGTCACCTGGTCGTCAAGCGCGATGGCCCGGACACCGAGCAGTCGCTGATCATGAAGAGCAAGGACGAGAAGGGCGACAAGCCCGAGCGTAGCGAGCGTCGTCGTCGCGATGACGATGAGGGCGATGCTGCACCTGCCGCCACCGATACCGACGGCGACAACGCCGAAGCCGCTTAAGGAGCGCTGTCATGTCCAAGTTCTTCCGTCGTCGCAAGTTCTGCAAGTTCACCGCCGAGGGCGTGAAAGAGATCGATTACAAGGATCTCAACACGCTGCGTCAGTACCTCACCGAGAACGGCAAGATCGTGCCGAGCCGCGTGACCGGTACCAAGTCCAAGTACCAGCGTCAGCTGGCCACGGCCGTCAAGCGCTCGCGTTTCCTGGCGCTGATCCCGTACACGGACAATCACGACGTTTAATCCGAGTCGTTGATGTGAGTTCCTCACAAGAGCCCGCACGGTTGTATGTGAGTCCCTCACAAGAGCCCGCACATCCATGTGCGGGTTATTAAAAATATAGAGGCCGGTCATTCGAGATGCGGTGTTGATCGTGCTCTTGCGATTCCCAAATCCCGATTCCCGAATCCCGTCTTTTCGGACAGCAAACGTTGCGTCGGCCAAAGTGCCGGCGCTAACGAATAACGGAGCACCACCATGGATCTGATTCTTCTGCAGAAAGTGACCAACCTCGGCGGCCTGGGCGACAAGGTCAGCGTCAAGCCGGGTTACGGCCGCAACTTCCTCGTGCCGCAGGGCAAGGCCGTTCCGGCCACCGCTGCCAACGTCGAAGCATTTGAAGCCAAGCGTGCCGATTACGAAGCCAAGGCCAACACCATCCTGGCCGATGCACAGAGCCGCGCCGGCAAGTTCGAAGGCGCCAGCGTCACCATCGGCGCGCATGCGTCGACCGAAGGCAAGCTGTACGGCTCGGTCGGCCCGCGCGACATCGCCGAGGCGTTCACCGCCGCCGGCCTGCCGCTGGAAAAGAGCGAAGTGATCCTGGGCGAAGGCGCATTCCGCAATGTCGGCGAGTACGACGTTGTGCTGCACCTGCACGCCGATGTGGAAACCTCGGTCAAGGTCATCGTCGAATCCGACGCCTGATCCACGCTGTACGCTATACCCGAAGGGCGCCTGGTTAGGCGCCCTTCGTCTTTCTGCGGCCACGCCAGCGATGCCAGGCCCGCTATACTCATGCTCCATTGCCGGTTCCACGGCCCATAGATCTTGTGGATCAAGGGCTTAGGGGCGGCTTCACAGGAAAAAGCGCCTGCCGGCCCCGCCCGTGCGGTGCCCGGAACCTTCAGTCCCATGCGCCTGTCCACGATCAAACTGTCCGGTTTCAAGTCGTTCGTCGACCCGACCACGTTGCACCTGCCCACCAACATGACCGGCATCGTCGGTCCCAATGGCTGCGGCAAGTCCAACATCATCGACGCGGTGCGCTGGGTGATGGGCGAAAGTTCGGCCAGCCGCCTGCGTGGCGACTCGCTGACCGACGTGATCTTCTCCGGCTCCTCGGCGCGCAAGCCGGTGTCGCAGGCGACGGTGGAGCTGATCTTCGACAATTCCGATCACACCATCAGCGGCGAGTTCGCCTCGTTCAACGAGATCTCGGTCAAGCGCCTGGTCAGCCGCGACGGCAACAGCGCCTACTATCTCAACGGCACCAAGTGCCGGCGCCGCGACATCACCGACCTGTTCCTGGGCACCGGCCTGGGGCCGCGCAGCTACTCGATCATCGAGCAGGGCATGATCAGCCAGATCATCGAGGCGCGCCCGGAAGACCTGCGCGTGTACCTGGAAGAAGCCGCCGGCATTTCCAAGTACAAGGAGCGCCGCAAAGAAACCGAAACGCGCATCCGGCATACCCGCGAGAACCTCGATCGCCTGGGCGACCTGCGCGAAGAGATCACCAAGCAGCTGGCGCATCTGCAGCGCCAGGCGCGCCAGGCCGAGCAGTATCAGGCCTTGCAGGAAGAGCGCCGGATCAAGGACGCCGAGTGGAAGGCGCTGGAGTACCGCGGCCTGGATGGCCGGCTGCAGGGCCTGCGCGAAAAACTGAATCAGGAAGAGACCCGGCTGCAGCAATTGATCGCCGAACAGCGCGATGCCGAGGCGCGGATCGAAACCGGGCGCGCGCGTCGCGAGGAAGCCGCCGAAGCGGTGGCCAAGGCGCAGGCCGATGTCTATCAGGTCGGTGGTGCGCTGGCGCGCATCGAGCAGCAGATCCAGCATCAGCGCGAACTCTCGCATCGCCTGCACAAGGCGCGCGACGAGGCGCAGAGCCAGTTGCAGGAGCTGACCCAGCACATCAGCGGCGATTCGGCCAGGCTGGCGGTGTTGCGCGAGGCGGTGGACGCTGCCGAACCGCAACTGGAACAGCTGCGCGAAGACCACGAATTCCGCCAGGAGTCGCTACGCGAGGCCGAAGCGCGTCTGGCCGACTGGCAGCAGCGCTGGGAAACCCATAATCGCGACACCGGCGAAGCCTCGCGTGCCGGCGAAGTGGAGCGCACGCGCGTCGATTATCTCGATCGCCAGTCGCTGGAGGCCGAGCGCCGCCGCGAAGCGCTGGTCAACGAGCGCGCCGGGCTGGACCTGGATGCGCTGGCCGAGGCGTTCGAGCAGATCGAGCTGCGCCACGAAACCCAGAAGACCTCGCTGGACGGGCTGACCGAGCAGGTCGAAGCGCGCAAGCACGCGCTCGGCGGGCTACAGGAACAACAGCGCGCCAGCCAGGGCGAACTGGCCGACGTGCGCAAGCAGGCGCAGGCTGCGCGTGGCCGGCTGTCGTCGCTGGAAACCCTGCAGCAGGCCGCACTCGGCCAGGAGCAGGGCGCCGCAGTGGCGTGGCTGAAGTCACGCGGGCTGGATTCTGCCGCACGTGTCGGCGAGCGCATCACGGTCGAAAGCGGCTGGGAAAACGCGGTGGAAGGCGCGTTGGGGCAGTTGATCGAAGGCGTGCTGGTGGATGCGCCGGAACAACTGGTCGATGCGCTGGGCGAATTGGGCGAGGGCCGCATCGCGCTGGTGTCCGGTGCCAGCGACAACGCGAGCTTCGCGCCGACCTCGCTGGCGGCCAAGGTGCAGGGGCCGATCGCGATCCGTCGCCTGCTCGCGCGCCTGCACGCGGCCGAGGATCTGGACGCCGCGCGCACGCTGCAGCGCAGCCTGCCCGAAGGCGATTCGGTCATCACCCGCAGCGGCGAGCGACTGGGCGAGGGCTGGGTGCGGGTGTCGCGCTCCGGTGCCGCCAAGCAGGGCGCCTTGCTGCGCGAGCGCGAGATCCAGGAGCTGCGTGCGCAGATCGAAATGCTGCAGGAGCGCGAGGCCGAACTCGAGCAGCGCCTGGGTAGCTTCCGCGAGCAACTGCTGGCGGCCGAGCAGCAACGCGAAGATGCGCAGCGCCAGTTGTACATGGCGCACCGCAGCGTGTCCGAGCTGGCCGGCCAGCTGCAGAGCCAGCAGGGCAAGGTCGATGCCGCGCGCACGCGCATCGAACGCATCGAAAACGAATTGTCGCAGCTGCTGGAAACGCTGGACACCAGCCGCGAGCAGGCACGCGAGGCACGCGCCAAGCTCGAAGACGCGGTGACCCTGATGGGCGACCTGCAAGGCACGCGCGAAGCGCTGGAGAACGAACGCCGTCAGCTCACCGATGCGCGCGATCAGGCCCGCGATGCCGCACGTGGCGTGCGCGATGCGATGCATGCATTGGCGCTGACGCTGGAATCGCAACGCACCCAGATCACCTCCCTGAGCCAGACGCTGGAGCGCATGGACAGCCAGCGCGGCCAGCTCGATACGCGTCTGGAGGACCTGGTCGCCCAGCTCAGCGACGGCGACTCGCCGGTGGAAACGCTGGAGCACGAGCACCAGGCCGCGTTGAGCGAGCGTGTACGCACCGAGCGTGTGCTGAGCGAAGCGCGCACCATGCTCGAGAGCATCGATGGCGAGCTGCGCAGCTATGAGCAGACCCGCCAGCAGCGCGACGAACAGGCGCTGGCCCAGCGCGAGCGCATCTCGCAGCGCAAGCTCGATCAGCAGGCGCTGGTGCTCAGCGCAGAGCAACTGGAGGCCGCCGTGGTGAAAGCCGGCTTTGTGCTCGAAGACGTCGTCAATGGGTTGCCGGAAGCCGCGAACGTGGCCGAGTGGGAAGCGGCGGTCGGCCAGATCGA
The DNA here is from genome assembly GCF_040203315.1 of Xanthomonas sp. WHRI 8393. Lineage (NCBI taxonomy): Bacteria > Pseudomonadati > Pseudomonadota > Gammaproteobacteria > Lysobacterales > Lysobacteraceae > Xanthomonas > Xanthomonas sp. WHRI 8393. The sequence goes on from NZ_JBEGGL010000002.1 coordinate 671,654, forward strand.
CGGCCGCATGCGGCGGCTGGAACCGGTCAACCTGGCCGCGATCCAGGAGTACGGCGAAGCGGCGCAGCGTTCGGAATATCTGGACGCGCAGAATCTGGATCTCAACACCGCACTGGAGACGCTGGAAGAGGCGATCCGCAAGATCGACCGCGAAACCCGCGGCCGCTTCAAGGACACCTTCGACCGGGTCAATTCCGGCGTCCAGGCGCTGTATCCGCGCCTGTTCGGCGGTGGCCACGCCTATCTGGAGCTCACCGGCGAAGATCTGCTCGATACCGGCGTGACCATCATGGCGCGCCCGCCGGGCAAGCGCGTGTCCAGCATCTCGCTGCTGTCCGGTGGCGAGAAGGCGATGACCGCGGTGGCGCTGGTGTTTGCGATCTTCCAGCTCAATCCCGCGCCGTTCTGCCTGCTCGACGAGGTGGACGCGCCGCTGGACGAAGCCAATGTCGGCCGCCTGGCCAATATGGTGCGGGAAATGAGCGAGAAGGTGCAGTTCCTGTTCGTCAGCCATAACAAGGCGACGATGGAAGCTGCGCGCCAGCTTTCCGGCGTGACCATGCGCGAGCCGGGTGTCAGTCGCCTGGTCAGCGTGGACCTGGAAGAGGCCGCACGTTTGGCGGGTGCGGCATGACGTGCCATGCTTGTCGGAATATCGACACCTGTCACTCTTATGCGGAGGCACGCTGAATGTCCGACATGGCCATGATCCGGATCGGGATCCTGATCGCTGGACTGCTGCTGGTCGCGGCCATCTTCCTGTTTGGTCGCCCGAAAAAATCGCCGCAAGGGCGCCGGGTCGACAAGGACGACGGGCAACCGCGCGAGCGCCGCGAGCCGGTGATCTCCAGCGAGCCTGGCGTGGAGGGCGACCCGTTCGAGCGCAATGAAGGCGCCGAGCAAAGCGAACTGAACCTGGACGATGCCGATGCGGCCGGCGGCAACGATGTCGGCAAGCGGCCCAACCAGGATTTCGACAAGATCGTCTCGCTGTTCGTGGCCGCCAAGGCCGGCCAGGTGCTGCGCGGCGAAGACGTGGTGGTCGCTGCGGAGAAGACCGGGCTGGTGTTCGGTCACATGAATGTCTTCCACCGTTTGGTGGAAGGGCATCCGGAGCGCGGGCCGATCTTCAGCATGGCCAGCATCCTCAAGCCCGGCAGCTTCGACATGGCCAACATCCGCGAGATGCAGACCCCGGCGATTGCGTTCTTCCTCACCTTGCCAGCGCCGATGACCGCACTGGATGCCTGGGAAAAAATGCTGCCGACCGTGCAGCGCATGGCCGAACTGCTCGACGGCGTGGTGCTGGACGACAGCCGCAATGCGCTGGGCCGCCAGCGCGTGGCGCATATCCGCGACGAACTGCGCGCCTACGATCGCCAGCACCAGGCACCGCCGCTGACCAAGTCGCCGCGCTGGTGAGTGCGTATTGCTTTTAAGTGCGCGCTGCTGGTGATGCGCGTCAGTGGTGATGTGCGTCAGTGGTGATTGCGCACCGCTCGTGATCGAGCGTCGCTGAGCCAGTGATTGCGAGCCATTGACCGTGAGCCATCCCGACCGCGAGTCATCCATACGCAGTCTGAGTCGCGACCTGCCGCAGGACGCGTTCTAGCGTGAGGTGAATGATGTGGAGCTTGCAGGGCGCGCTGGCGATGCTGATGTTGCTGGCGGTGTGGGCCATCCTGGCCGCACCGCTGCTATGGCTGGCGTCGCGCATTGCGCTGCGTTTGCGCAAAGGCGCGTCGACAAGTCCAGGTCGCGCGCAATGGAGCTCGATCGGGTTTGCTGTTGCGGTGACGCTGCTGGTTGCGCCAGTGCCAACGCCTATCGTCACTGTCTTCCTGCCGCATGCGATCGCGCTGTTGGATGCAAGCTACTACGCACGTATCTTTCAGGGCCCGCCGATGATGCGCCAGCTCCTGGTGTGGATTGCGGTGTCGATGGCGCTGACGTTTGCGCTCAGCTACGTGTGGATCCGGCGTGTGCTGCGTCCGAATGCTGCCGCGCCTCTTTCAACTCCCGCGCGATAGGAAATCAACGCCCCTCGCCGGCGAGAGAGGGGTGAGGGTACGGAGGCGAAGCAGTGGAGCAGTCGGTGATTCAGGTCTGACGGCGCGTGGCGACGCGTTTGTCATTACAGGTGATGGCAGATCTCCGAGGCGCACCCTCATCCGCCGCTTCGGGGCACCTTCTCCCGAGGGGAGAAGGGATGGCCATTCTGTGCTTGGCGATCAGCGCTTGGCCTTGGTAAACGCCTCGCGAAAGCGCAGCATCTCCGCCTCGGTGCCGACGCTCACGCGCACGCGCTTGGGCCAGATCGGCCAGCTGCGGCCGACGATGACGCCCTGTTTCTGCATCGAATCGGCGAACACGCCAGCGTCGCGCTTGACGTCGAGCAGGAGGCAATTGGCCTGCGTGGGCAGGCAGGTGTAGCCCTTGCTCTTGAGCCAGGCGATGGTGTCGTCGCGCACGCGGGCGTTCTCCGCGCGGCGGGTCTGCACCAGCTGCGGGTCGCGCAGGCTGGCGATGCCGGCGGCCATTGCCGGTACCGACAACGGGTTGCTGCCCAGGCTGGCGAGCTTGGTCTGCAGCCCCGGCGGCGCCAGCGCGGCGCCCAGGCGCAGGCCAGCCATGCCGTAGAGCTTGGAGAAGCTGCGCAGCACGATCAGGTCCTGGCGCTGGCGCACCAGGTCCGCCATGGACGGCTCGTTGCTGTAGTGGATATACGCCTCGTCGACCACCAGCACTGCGCTAGCCGGCTTGTTGGCCAGCAGCCACTCGATGTCGGCGCGCGGGGTGATGGCGCCGCTGGCGTTGCCGGGGTTGCACAGGTAGATCAGGCCGGCGGACGGGTCGGCCTTGGCCATCGCCTTGACGTCGTGCGCGCCATCGGCCCGCAGCGGCACCTTGCGTACCGGCACGCCGCGGGCGGTGGCGCTGTCGATGATCGGGTCGAAGCTCGGGTCGGCCACCACCAGCCCGGCACGTGCCGAGGTGAACAGGCTGCCGGCACGCAGCAGTGCGTCCCTGGAGCCGGGAAAGAACGCCAGATGATCGCCGGGCAGTTGCAGCTCGCCGGTCATCAGGTTGCGCAGGTCCTGCTCCATCTCGAACTGATAGCGGCCCGCACGTGCCAGCGAGCGCGTTGCCGCGTCCAGTGCGGCGGGCGAGGGGCCGAGCGGATGCTCGTTGAGATTGAGAAACACCGCGCCCGCTGCCGGCGCCACACCGGGCTTGGCCGGCGCAGCGGCACGCTTGCGGGCTGCCTCGGCCGCGGGTGCCAGTCCCAGTGCGGAGATCGCCACGCCAACGCTGGCAAGGCTGAGAAACGAACGGCGCGAAACGGGCAACGGCACGGTGAGCTCCAGGCGAGCAGGCAAAGAGGGCGCCACGCTAGCGGGTTTGTGCCTGTCTGCCTATCGGGAAATCGCTGCCGGGCTCGCTGTCGCGCGGTTTGGTCGGCGGTCGGGCAGCACTTGCACACCGGCACGGCCCGTTAGAATGGGCGGCCCAGAGCCAGCCCAGCGATCGTATGACTGTCAGCCCGGATCCCGCTCAGCGCATCGACGCCCTGCGTCATCGTATCGAGGACGCCAACTACCGCTATCACGTGCTCGACGAGCCGCAGATGGCCGACGTCGACTACGACCGCCTGATGCGTGAACTTGAGGCTCTGGAGGCGGCGCACCCGGAGCTGGCCAGCGCCGATTCGCCGACCCAGCGCGTCGGCCACCTGGCCGCGTCGCGCTTTGCCGAAGTGCGCCATGCCCTGCCGATGCTGTCGTTGGGCAATGCCTTCAGCGACGAGGAAGTGACCGAGTTCGTACGGCGGATCAGCGAGCGGCTGGAGGTGAAGCAGCCGCTGTTCTCGGCCGAGCCCAAGCTCGATGGCCTGGCGATCAGCCTGCGCTACGAAAACGGCGAGTTCGTGCAGGGCGCAACGCGGGGCGACGGCGCCACCGGTGAGGATGTCAGCGCCAATCTGCGCACCGTCAAGGCGATTCCGCTGCGCCTGCGTGGTGAAGGCTGGCCGCAGGTACTGGAGGTGCGCGGCGAGGTGTACATGCCGCGCGCCGCCTTCGAGACCTACAACGCGCAGATGCGCCTGCAGGGCGGCAAGGTGCTGGCCAATCCGCGCAATGGCGCTGCAGGCTCGCTGCGTCAGTTGGATGCGCGCATCACGGCGCAGCGCCCGCTGAGTTTCTTTGCGTATGGCGTGGGCGAAGTGAGTGAAGGTGCGTTGCCGCAGACGCATTCGGCGATCCTGGCGCAGTTGCGCGCATGGGGTTTCCCGGTCAGCGCCCTGGTCGAGGTGGTGCAGGGTAGCGACGGCCTGTTGGCGTACTACCAACGCATCGGTGAGGCGCGCGACGGCTTGCCCTTCGATATCGACGGCGTGGTCTACAAACTCGACGATCTGGCCGGGCAGCGCGAGATGGGCTTTGTCTCGCGCGCGCCGCGCTGGGCGATCGCGCACAAGTTCCCGGCGCAGGAGCAGTCCACCACGGTGGAGGCGATCGAGATCCAGATTGGCCGTACCGGTGCGGCCACGCCGGTGGCGCGGCTCAAGCCGGTGCATGTGGCCGGGGTCATCGTCACCAACGCCACGCTGCACAACGCCGACCAGATCGCGCGGCTGGATGTGCGCGTGGGCGATACGGTGATCGTGCGGCGTGCCGGCGATGTGATTCCCGAAGTGGCCGGCGTGGTTGCCGAGCAACGGCCGCCCGGCACCCAGCCATGGCAGATGCCCACGCACTGCCCGGTCTGCGGGTCGGAGATCGTGCGCGAGGAAGGCGAGGCGGTGTGGCGCTGCTCCGGCGAGCTGACCTGCTCGGCGCAGCGCAAGGAAGCGTTCCGGCATTTCGTCTCGCGCCGCGCGATGGATGTCGATGGCCTGGGCGAAAAATTCATCGAGGTGCTGGTCGACAGCGGCGTGGTGCAGGGCGTGGCCGATCTGTATCTGCTCAACGTGGACCAGCTGCTGCAATTGCGCATGATCAGCACCGCCGAAAGCCCGCACGCATTCCTGCGCGAGGCGCGCGAGCACCTGGCCAGCGGTGCGTACGGCCAGCTGGAGAACACCGTGGTCGGCATCGGTGTGGACCTGGCCGGCGAGCGCGAGGCGCCGCACACCTGGCAGGCCGATCTGTTGCGCGCCGGGCTGCCGGCGTTCGACTGGAACCGCAAAAAGATCGCCACCAAGTGGGCGGAAAACCTGATCGAGGCGATCGAGCAATCGCGCGATACCACGCTGGAGCGTTTCCTGTTTGCGCTCGGCATCGAGCATGTCGGCGAGAGCACCGCCAAGGCCTTGTCGGCGTGGTTCGGTGATCTGGAGCTGATCCGCCATCTGCCGTGGCCGCTGTTCAAGCGCGTGCCCGACATCGGTGGCGAGGTGGCGCGCTCGCTCGGGCACTCCTTCGACCAGCCCGGCAATCAGCAGGCCATCGACGACCTGCTGCAGCGTGGCGTGCGCATCGGCGATGCGCATCCGCCATCACCTAAACTGCGCGAGGCGCTGAGCTTTGCCAGCGTGCTGCAGGACATGGATATCCCCAAGGTGACGCCGGTGCGTGCGCAGCAGCTGGCTGCCGCGGTGGCCTCCTTCGATGCGCTGCGCAGCGCCGGGTCCGATGCCTTGTTACAGGCCGGCGTTCCCGCGCCGGTGGTGGCGTCGCTGCTGCAATGGCTGGAGCGGCCGGAAAATGCGGCCTTGGCAAGCGCTGCGCAGCAGGCGATGGAAACGGTGCTGTCGCGTCTGCCCGACGCCGACGCGCTGCAAACCGGCCCGCTCGACGGCCAGACCGTGGTGATCACCGGGACCCTGGCCGCGCTCACCCGCGATGCGGCCAAGCAACGGCTGGAAGCGCTGGGCGCCAAGGTCGCCGGCAGCGTCTCCAAGAAAACCGCGTTTCTGGTGGCCGGCGAAGAAGCCGGGTCAAAGCTGGACAAGGCGCAGTCGCTGGGCGTGGAGATCTGGGACGAGGTGCGCTTGCTGGCCTTCCTCGACGAGCACGGCCAGCAACCATGAGCGCGATGCAGGTCGATCTGGACGCGTTGCGGTTGCGCGCGCGGCTCAACGCGCTGATCCGCGCTTTCTTCGCCGAGCGCGACGTGCTGGAAGTGGAGACGCCGGTGCTGTCGGAGGCTGGCAACACCGAGCCGAATATCGACAGTTTCAGCACGCGCTTCAGCGGCCATGTCGATGCCGGCGCGCCGGTGCGCTGGTTGCGCACCTCGCCGGAATATCCGCTCAAGCGGCTGCTGGCGGCCGGGGTGGGCGATTGCTACGAGCTGGGTCGGGTGTTCCGCAATGGCGAGGCCGGCGGCCGCCACAATCCCGAGTTCAGCATGCTCGAGTGGTACCGGTTGGGTTGGGACGATCGCGCCCTGGCGCAGGAGACCGTTGAGTTGGTGCGCCGCGCGCTTGCGCTGGTCGGGCGCCAGGCGCAGGTGCAGGTGCTGAGCTATCGCGCGCTGTTCGTGCAGGCGCTGGGCATCGACCCGTTGCACGATCCGATCGAAACGCTGCGCGCACCGCTACACGACATCGCCATCGATCCGGATGGCCTGACCCGCGACGACTGGCTGGATCTGCTGATGACCCATCGCCTCCAGCCGGGCTTTGCCAGCGACACGCTGACCGTGGTGCACGACTGGCCTGCCAGCCAGTGCGCGTTGGCGCGCATCCGCCCCGACGAGCCGCCGGTGGCCGAGCGCTTCGAGCTGTATCTGGGCGCCTACGAGGTCGCAAACGGGTACCACGAGCTCAACGATGCGCAGGAGCAGCGGGCGCGTTTCATGCGCGATAACGCGGTGCGTGCGGCGCGCGGATTGCCGCAGCTGCCGGTGGATGAGCGGCTGCTGGCGGTGTTGTCGCAACTGCCCGATTGTGCGGGGGTGGCGGTCGGTGTGGACCGGCTGTTGATGGCCATGCGCGGCACCACGCAGATTGCCGATGTGCTGGCCTTCGCCTTCGCCCGCGCCTGACCCACGGCGGTACCCAGTGTCTGCGCGGCACCGGGCGCGCGCCGGTTGCCATCCCGCTGTCATCGCCACCGTATTGCTATCTTCACATCGATGATGCTCTCATCGTGGCGTCCACGGGGGCGCGGCGCAGAGTGTGTTTGGGTGAGGATTGTCGGCATGAAGTGGCTGATCAGCTTATGCGGTTTGTGGTGCTTGCCGCTGCTGATGCTGGCCGATGCGCGTGCAGCGGATCGCGCCGCCGGCGTGGTGCGCTGCGAGTCCAAGGACATGGCGCGCGTGCATTGTGCGATGGATACCGAGCACGGCGTCCAGCTGGTACGCCAGCTGTCCGAGACCAGTTGCATCCGTGGCAGCGAGTGGGACATCGAACGCGGTGGCGTCTGGGTCGAACAGGGCTGCCGTGCAGAGTTTGCGACCGCACGGGCGCTGAGCGCTCCGCAGATGCGCCGCGTGGTGCGCTGCGATTCCAACGGCGGCAAGGTGGTATGCCCGGTGGTGCTGCGTGGTGCGCCTGTGCGCCTGCTGCGCCAGCGCTCGGTGTGGCCGTGCAAGGAAGGCCGCAGCTGGGGTGCGCGCCGTAACGAAATCTGGGTCTCGCGCGGCTGCGATGGCGAATTCGAGGTCGCTGCCGAGGACGGTTCCGGGTTCGTGGCCATGCCTCGCATGGTGACCTGCGAATCGAAGAAGGGCGCACGCCGCACCTGCGGGATCTCGGTGGAGCGCCAGGTGCGGGTAGGCCGGCAGATCTCCAAGAAGGAATGCGTGGAAGGCCAGACCTGGGGCTGGAGCCGCGACGGCGTGTGGGTCAACGACGGCTGCCGCGCCGAGTTCATCGTCGACTGAGACGCTCAAGCTTTCGGTTGTCCTGAGATGTGATTTAACGGGGTGCGGATGCGTCGCGTGTGGAGCGGGCGATCTGCGGCTTGGCCGCGGGGCCCTTGCCTGCCCACCATCGCGGGACACGCTGCAAGTACGTCCTTGTAGGCTCTTACGCGGCATCCATGCCGCGTAAGGTCCCGCGACGGTAGGCGGGCAAGGACCCGTCGGGATGGTCGGTGTGCATGGTGCAAGCTGGGCATGACGTGCGCTAGTTGGAGCACTGTGCGTCGGCCAGCTTCTCTTTGCCTTGCCATTGCAAGCCCGGCAACTGAAAGGCGTTCAACACGCCACCTGCCAACTTCTCATCCGCCTCGCGCAGGCTGCGCAACGGGCTTCCAAGAAGCGGCCGGCCAACGTTCTGGCGCGGTGCGGGCACCGCGCACTCGACCAGTTCGGTTTGCGGCATCGCCGGCGGGCCGAGCGATGCGGCCACTGACTGGGCTGCCCGGGCGCCTTACAATGTCCGGATGAACGACAGCGCCCATATCGATTACGCCCGCTACGACCATATCCGCCCGCTGCTGTGGACGGGCGATGCCCTGGAACTGCTCGACCAGCGCAAGCTGCCCTTCGTGGTCGAGCATGTGCGTTGCGACAGCAGCGACGCCGTGGCCGAGGCGATCCATTCGCTGGCCGTACGCGGCGCGCCGGCGATCGGCATTGCGGCCGGGTGGGGCGTGGTGCTGGCCGCGCGCGACGTCGCTGCCGACGACGGCAGTGCGGCCCTGCAGAAGCTCGAACCGGCGCTGTTGCGGCTCAATGCCGCGCGTCCGACCGCGGTCAACCTGGCCTGGGCGCTGATGCGCATGCGTCGCGTGCTGGGCGCTGCCGGCGCCGACTGGCGCGAGGTGATCGCGCGCGAGGCGCAGGCCATCGCCGACGAAGACCTGGCGGCCAACCGGCATATGGGCGCGCTGGGTGCATCGTTGATCGAGACCGGCAGCGGCGTGTTGACCCATTGCAATACCGGTTCGCTGGCCACCGCCGGTTTCGGCACCGCGCTGGGCGTGATCCGTGCCGGCATGGCGCAGCAGCGCATCGCCAAGGTGTTTGCCGGCGAGACCCGGCCGTGGTTGCAGGGCGCGCGCCTGACCGTGTGGGAGCTGCAGCAGGATGGCATCGACGCGACCCTGATCGCCGATTCGGCCGCCGCGCATCTGATGAAGTCCGGGCTGGTGCAGTGGGTCATCGTCGGCGCCGACCGCATCTGCGCCAACGGCGATACCGCCAACAAGATCGGCACCTATCAGCTGGCGATCGCCGCGCGCCACCACGGCGTCAAGTTCATGGTGGTGGCACCGTCGTCCACGGTGGACATGGACACCGCCAGCGGCGATCAGATCGAGATCGAGCAGCGCGATCCGGGCGAATTGTTCGGGGTCGGCGGCGTGCGCACGGTGGCCGATGGCATCAATGCCTGGAATCCGGTGTTCGATGTCACCCCCGGCAGCCTGATCGATGCGATCGTCACCGAACGCGGGGTGATCGCGCAGCCGGACCTGGCGCGCATGCAGGCGGCGTTCGGCGGCTGAGGCCAGTGCGGCGCACTATCGCCGCATCGTCCCGTCAAAATCCTGCAAGTGCTTGTTTCTGGCCGGTAAACCGGCGGCATCGTGGTGCCCCTTCGTGATACAATCCGGGGCTTGAATCGATCGGCGGGAGCGTGGGGTCGGCAGCCTGTTGTCAGGGCGCCCCCGACGCGGCTTTCCGGCTCGCCCGCCACCTCACTTACGGAACCCGAATGGCAGAAACCGCCAAGGAAATCATCCAGGTCAATCTGGAAGACGAGATGCGCAAGAGCTATCTCGATTACGCGATGAGCGTGATCGTGGGCCGCGCACTCCCCGATGCCCGTGATGGCCTCAAACCCGTGCACCGCCGCGTCCTGTACGCCATGCACGAGCTGGGCGCACACAGCAACAAGGCCTACTTCAAGTCGGCGCGTATCGTCGGCGACGTCATCGGTAAATACCACCCGCACGGCGACCAGTCGGTGTATGACACCCTGGTGCGCATGGCGCAGCCGTTCTCGCTGCGCTACATGATGGTGGACGGCCAGGGTAACTTCGGTTCGGTCGATGGCGACTCCGCCGCGGCGATGCGTTACACCGAGTCGCGCATGTCGCGGCTGGCGCATGAGCTGATGGCCGACATCGACAAGGAAACCGTCGATTTCCAACCCAATTACGACGAAAAGGAACAGGAACCGACGGTCATGCCGACCCGGTTCCCGAGCCTGCTGGTCAACGGCTCGGCCGGTATCGCGGTGGGCATGGCCACCAATATCCCGCCACATAATCTGACCGAGGCGATCAACGCCTGCATCGCCTTGATCGACACGCCGGAGCTGGATGTCGAAGGCCTGATGGAATACATCCCCGGCCCGGATTTCCCCACCGCCGGCATCATCAACGGCACCGCCGGCATCGCTGCCGGTTACCGCACCGGCCGTGGCCGCGTGCGCATGCGCGCCAAGGCCGATGTGGAAGTGGCCGACAACGGCCGCGAAGCGATCATCGTCACCGAGATTCCGTATCAGGTGAACAAGGCGCGGCTGATCGAGAAGATCGCCGAGCTGGTCAAGGAAAAGAAGCTCGAAGGCATCAGCGAGCTGCGCGACGAGTCCGACAAGGACGGCATGCGCGTCTACATCGAGGTCAAGCGCGGCGAGTCGGCCGAGGTTGTGCTCAACAACCTGTATCAGCAGACCCAGATGGAGTCGGTGTTCGGCATCAACATGGTGGCGCTGATCGACGGCCGCCCGCAGTTGATGAACCTCAAGCAGATGCTGCAGGCGTTCATCCGCCACCGCCGCGAAGTGGTCACCCGCCGCACTATCTTTGAACTGCGCAAGGCGCGTGCGCGTGCGCACGTGCTAGAAGGCCTGACCGTCGCGTTGGCCAACATCGACGAGATGATCGAGCTGATCAAGACCTCGGCCAACCCGCAGGAAGCGCGCGAGCGCATGCTGGCCAAGACCTGGGAACCGGGTCTGGTCGGCGCGCTGCTGGGCGCCGCCGGTGCCGAAGCCTCCAAGCCGGAAGATCTGGCGCCGGGCGTGGGCCTGGCCAACGGCTTCTATCAGCTCAGTGAAGTGCAGGCCTCGCAGATCCTGGAAATGCGCCTGCATCGCCTGACCGGGTTGGAGCAGGAAAAGCTGACCGACGAGTACAAGCAGTTGCTTGAGGTCATCCAGGGCCTGATCCGCATCCTGGAAAACCCCGACGTGCTGCTGCAGGTGATCCGCGACGAGCTGATCAATATCCGCGAGGAGTACGGCGACGAACGCCGCACCGAGATCCGTCACAGCGAAGAAGATCTGGACATCCTGGACCTGATTTCGCCGGAAGACGTGGTGGTGACGCTCTCGCATGCCGGCTATGCCAAGCGCCAGCCGGTCAGCGCGTATCGTGCGCAGCGCCGTGGTGGCCGCGGCCGGTCTGCGGCGGCGACCAAGGAAGAGGATTTCATTGACCAGCTGTGGCTGGTCAACACGCACGACACGCTGCTGACCTTCACCAGCAGCGGCAAGGTGTTCTGGCTGCCGGTGTACCAGTTGCCGGAGGCCGGCTCCAATGCGCGTGGCCGTCCGATCATCAACTGGATTCCGCTGGAACCCGGCGAGCGTGTGCAGGCGGTGCTGCCGGTGCGCGAATACGCCGACAACCGCTATGTGTTCTTTGCCACGCGCAACGGCACGGTCAAGAAGACCCCGCTGAGCGAATTCGCGTTCCGCCTGGCACGCGGCAAGATCGCGATCAACCTCGATGAGGGCGATGCGCTGGTCGGTGTGGCCTTGACCGATGGCGATCGCGACGTGTTGCTGTTCGCCTCCAACGGCAAGACCGTGCGCTTTGGCGAATCCACCGTGCGTTCGATGGGCCGGACCGCCACCGGCGTGCGCGGCATCCGTCTGACCAAGGGCGAAGAGGTGGTCAGCCTGATCGTGGCCGAGCGTGCCGGCGGCATCGAAGGCGATGTCGAGGACGAGGGTGTCGAAGACGTGGTGGAGAGCACGGACGGTGTCGAGGCAGAGGTGATCGACGTCGCCGAGAGCGACGACATGGCCTACATCCTTACCGCCACCGAGAACGGCTACGGCAAGCGCACCCCGCTGACCGAGTACCCGCGCAAGGGCCGCGGCACGCAGGGCGTGATCGGCATCCAGACCACCGAGCGCAACGGCAAGTTGGTGCGTGCGGTGCTGCTGGGCGCCACCGACGAAGTGCTGCTGATTTCCGATGGCGGTACGCTGGTGCGCACCCGCGGTTCGGAGATCTCGCGCGTGGGTCGCAATACCCAGGGCGTGACCTTGATCCGCTTGTCCAAGGGCGAAAAGCTGCAGGCGGTCGAACGCCTGGATGCCTCGCTGGATGAGGCCGAGGACGTGCTGGACGATGCAGCGGTTGCACCGGCAGCAAGTGCAGGCGACCTGCCACCGACCGAAGCGTGATCGCAGCAGGCGAGCAACGCAGCTGAAGAAAAACGCCGGCGCACAGCCGGCGTTTTTTATTGCACGCGGTGACATCTGCAACGCAGTGTTTTTCGACGGCGTTCGCAAAGAACGCGGTTTTTTCACCGCGGCGGGTCGAAGGTTGGGGGTGGTGCGGCGGCGTTGCGTCGCCGCAGATCGAAGAGGAACAACTGATGACGACATTGCATCGTCCTTCCCGTCGCGGCCACTGGGCGCTGGCGACGTTGGGAGGCGTGATTGGAGTGCTGGGCGCCGTGCTGCTGGCAGGCGGCGTGAGGCTGGCCGCGCTGGGCGGCTCCTGGTATTACGCGCCTGCGGGCGCGGCCTTGCTGATCGCCGGCGTATTGCTGTTTCGCGGTCGCAATGCGGGCGCGTGGTGGTTTGCCGCAGTGGTGGCGGCAACGTTGCCGTGGACGTGGTGGGAATCGGGCAGCGACTACTGGCGTTGGGTACCGCGGCTGGGCTTGATCGTCGGCTTGGCATTCGTGCTGGCGCTGCTGCTGCCGAAGCTGGAGCGCCCGGTGTCGCGTGCGGTGTCGCGCAGCGTGGCCGGCGTTCTGGCGGCGGTGTTCGTGGTGGCCTTCGCGCTCGCCTTCGTGCCGTTTGGGGTGACCGAGGCCGATGGCGCGCTGGCACACGCCGCCGGCATGGCCGCGGGCCTGGTCAAGCACAGCGCGTCTGCAGCGCCGGCCGCCGCCGACGCGCAGCCGGGCAATGCGCCTGCCGACGACGACTGGGCCGCGTATGGACGCAGCCAGGCCGGGCAGCGCTATTCGCCGTTGCAGCAGATCAACCGCGACAACGTTGCGCAATTGAAGCAGGCCTGGGTCTTCCACACCGGCGACCTGCCGAGCAAGCGCTGGGGTGCGGAAACCACGCCGCTGAAGGTGGGCGACAGCCTGTATCTGTGTACTGCGCGCAATCAGGTGATCGCGCTGGATGCCGCCAGTGGCAAGGAGCGTTGGCGTTACGATCCCAAGGTCAAGGACGAGGCGATTCCGTATACGGCCGCCTGCCGCGGTGTGTCGTACTACCAGGTGCCGGTGGCAGCCAACCACGCCGCCGCAGCAGTGGCAGCGGAGGGGGCGCCGCTGTGCCGCACGCGCATCATCGAAGGCACGCTGGATGGCCGCCTGATCGCGCTGGATGCGCGTAGCGGCAAGCCGTGCACGGATTTCGGCAACAACGGCCAGGTCGACATCACCGTCGGCATGGGGCAGACGCCGCCGGGCTATGTGTCGATCAATTCGCCGCCCGCCATCGTGCGCGGGGTGGTGGTCACCGGCCATCAGGTGCTGGACGGGCAGAAGCGTTACGAGCCGTCCGGTGTGATCGAAGGTTTCGATGCGGTGACCGGCCAATTGCGCTGGGCCTGGGACATGACCCATCCGGACTGGAACGGCGCACCGCCGCCGGGCCAGACCTGGACGCGTGGCACGCCGAACATGTGGACCACCGCCGCGGCCGACGAACAGCTGGGCTATGTGTATCTGCCGATGGGCAACTCCACCGCCGATTACTGGAGCAGCTCGCGCACGCCGCAGGAGAATCGCTATGCGACCTCGCTGGTGGCGCTGGATGTCACCACCGGCAAGCCGGTGTGGAATTTCCAGACCACGCATATCGATGCGTGGGATTACGACCTGGGCTCGCAGCCGAGCCTGATCGACTTCCCCAAGAACGGCGTCAACGTGCCGGCAGTGTTGTTGCCGAGCAAGCAGGGCGAGTTGTACGTGCTGGATCGGCGTACCGGCAAGCCGCTGGTGGGCGTGGAAGAACGCGCAGTGCCAGGCGGTGGCGTGGAGCCGCAGATGCGTGCCAAGACGCAGCCGTTTTCGCTGTACCACACGCTGCGCAAGCCGGATCTGACCGAGCGCGACATGTGGGGGATGACGCCGATCGATCAGCTGGTCTGCCGCATCCAGTTCCGCAAGGCCAGCTACAAGGGCATCTACACGCCGCCGGAAGCCGACCGCCATTCGATCGAATACCCCGGCTACAACGGTGGTTCGGACTGGGGCAGTGTGTCGGTGGATCCGCAGCGCGGCGTGATCGTGGCCAACTACAACGACATGCCCAACTACAACCTGCTGGTGCCGCGCGCCAAGGCCGACAAACTGGGCTGGGCACCGCGCGATGAAGCGCGCGGCGATGCCGGTGGCGCGGAAGGTGCAGGCGATCCGCAGGCCGGTACGCCGTATGCGATCAACGTCAATGCCGGCTGGCGCCTGCCGTTCACCAAGCTGCTGTGCAAGCAGCCGCCGTATGGCGGCATCCGTGCGATCGATCTGGCCAGCGGCAAGACCCTTTGGGACCGCCCGTTCGGCAGCGCACGCGGCAATGGTCCGTTCGGCATCCGCTCTGGTCTGCCGATCGAGATCGGCACGCCCAACAACGGCGGTTCGGTGGTGACGGCCAGTGGCTTGATCTTCATTGCCGCAGCCACCGACGACCTGATCCGCGCCATCGATCTGGCCACCGGCAAGGAACTGTGGCACGCCAAGCTGCCGGCCGGCGGCCAGGCCAACCCGATGGTCTACGCCTACAACGGCCGCGAGTATCTGGTGATCATGGCCGGCGGCCACCACTTCATGGAAACGCCCGCAGGCGATGCCGTGGTGGCCTACGCGCTGCCGCAGCAGGCACCATGACGCAGGCAGGGACCAAGCCCGCCAACCAAGGCAAGCCGGCCATTCCCGAGGCCTGAAACGAAAAAGCGCACCGCAAGCGGTGCGCTTTTTTTATGGGCAATCGCATCACAGCACTCGCTGCATCGGGAAGCGGTCAAACAGCATGCATCTACCTGTTGACCCAACAGAACCCCGCACCCACGCTCTTACGATTCCCGATTCCCGATTCCCGATTCCCGATTCCCGATTCCCGATTCCCGATTCCCGACTCACCCAACATTAGCCGCAACCGCATCCTCCATCACCGCATCGCGCACATCCTGCGCCAGCGTCGCCTTGACGATGATCGAGCGGATGGCATCGGTGGCATCCGACAGCGGCACATCGCTGCTCAGGCGCTGGAAGGTGTCGCGGCTGTTGTAGCCGGACCCGTCCTTCAGATAGTGGTCGTACATCGACAGCAGGTCCTGGCAGGCGGTGATCAGCGCCGCGACGTTGCCGCGCAACAGGGCATAGCCGATCTGGTCGAAGCTGTGCAGGCAATCGGCCAGCCAGTGCAGGTCGTAACGGGCGGTGGCCGGTTCCGGCGCAGTGTGGCCGCGGCTGTAGGCGCTGTAGCGGCGCAGGCTGCGTGCCACCCGTGCGACGTGCGCGAACAACGTGCCGATCTCGTTGGCGATATCCAGCCGCTGCACCATCACCATCGGAATCACCTGGCTGTCGGCAGCCGGCGCCTGTTCGGCGGCCGTCTGTTCCTGCTGCTCCAGCGATTGCTTGAGGACGGTGTAGCTGCGCTGCAGCGATTCCAGCTCCAGCACGCTGGCGGCCGCACGCGCCTTCGCCTGCGAGAGCGCGGCCTGGTAGCGCGCAAGGCTGTCCTGGGTGCTGGCGAGCTGGCCGGATTCGGCGCGCAGCTGCCGGCCACGCACGAACGCCAGCACGGTGGCAATCAGCGCCCAGAGCGCGAATGCAGGCACCAGGTAGATCAAGATGCCCATGGAGAGTCCTCGAAACGTTGCATACCTTGTCGGCCTGCACGCGGCGGACTTGAGGGCAATCGCCGAGAATGTGATGGGCAACGATGTCCTCGCTTGCAACCCGACGCCGGAAGCTGTCGCGCCCCCTGACCAAAGGCACGTGGCGGGCGGTATCCCGGCATGCTCGAATCAGCGCACCCGCCAGCCCGGAGCCTTGCATGCGCAGATGGATCGATCGCTGGCCGCCAACGCTGCGGCGCGTCCGCTCAGCCGGACTGATCTGGGTCGTGATGTGTGCCACCGTGCAGGCCGCGCCGGCCATGCCGTCATCGGCACCCGTGCAGGTGGATTACAGCGAGGCCACGGACCTGTTCAACCTGCTGGATAACCTGTCGGACTGGTTGCCGGGCTATACGGCGCCCGTCTATCGCAGCTATTTCGAAACCCATGGCGGGCTGGACCCGGCCGATCGTGCAGCACTTGTGGCCTACGCAGATTTCCGTCGGCGCACCTCGGGGCTGGCAAAGGACGACGATCTGGAGATGCTCGACCGCGTGTTTGCGCCAGATACCACCCGTGAGGTGGATCCTTTCTCCCGGCATTTCCTCGGGAATGCGGGATTCGAGGCCTCAGCGGACGCCGCCATTACGGAGCAGTCGGCAGACGACCAGGCGATGTTGCGCGCGTATTTTGCCCGCTTCATTCCGCGCGCCAGGCACCTGGTCGCCGTTGCACCGCGTTTCGAGCAACAGGCGCGCGAGCTGGGCGAAGAACTGTCCAACCCCGCCGTCTCGCGGTTGGCAGCGCAGATGCGGGCGTTCTTTGCAGTGCCGGAGCCTGCGGTGTTCCAGGCAAGATTCGTCTGGTGGCCGGAGCCGGACACCACCCAGGCCAAGGTGCGCGGACGCACCATGCTGCTGTATTCGCAGCATGATGCGCGTACCGGCACGGCCTCGATGGACTGGGCGCCGATCGTGTTGCATGAATTGAGTCACTACCTGTCTGCGGGGCAGCCATCGGCGCGCAAACGCATGCTCGCTGCCAACTTCGTGCGGCTGTGTCCGGGTGCGGCCACCTTGCGTAACCCGCTCAATGCGCTGGAAGAGCCGTTGGCGATCTACTGGGGACAGTATCGCTTCGAGCAGGCGGTGCGCGGGCGTTCGCTGCCGCCGTCGTCGCAGTGGTATATCCAGGCGGACGCCGATCGCGCGGCGAAGGCGATCGCAGCCGCCTATCCCGCAAGCGGGGCGGCACCGGTGCTCGATGACAGCGCATTGCTGGCCGCTGCTGCATCGGCCTGCAAGTAGACCGTAATGGAGCTGGAAGCCGCCGGAAGAACGCAGCGGATCGTCGTCGCCTGCTGCGGATGGTGCGCTCACAACCGGTGATCTCCGCGTGCTGCATGCCGACCGCGTGTGGCGTGCACGCGGTCGGCGAAACAGCCGGGGCCGAGAATCCTCAGCCGAGAATGCCCGGCAAATCCAGGCCTTTTTGCTTCGCGCAGTCGGTGGCGATGGCGTAGCCGGCATCGGCGTGGCGCATCACGCCGGTGGCCGGGTCGTTCCAGAGCACGCGCTCCAGGCGTCTGTCGGCTGCCTCGCTGCCGTCGCAGACGATGACCATGCCGGCGTGTTGCGAGAAGCCCATGCCGACGCCGCCGCCATGATGCAGCGACACCCAGGTCGCACCGGACGCGGTGTTGAGCAAGGCGTTGAGCAGCGGCCAGTCGGAGACCGCATCCGAGCCGTCGGCCATGGCCTCAGTCTCGCGGTTGGGCGAGGCGACGCTGCCCGAATCCAGATGATCGCGGCCGATCACCACCGGCGCCTTCAATTCACCGCTGCGCACCATCGCATTGAAGGCCAGGCCGAGCCGATGGCGGTCGCCCAGACCGACCCAGCAGATCCGCGCAGGCAGGCCCTGGAAGGCGATCTTTTCGGCAGCCATGTCCAGCCAGCGGTGTAGGTGCGCATCGTCGGGAATGAGCTCCTTGACCTTGGCATCGGTCTTGGCGATGTCGTCCGGATCGCCACTGAGCGCGACCCAGCGGAACGGGCCGATGCCACGGCAGAACAGCGGCCGGATATAGGCGGGCACGAAGCCGGGGAAGTCGAACGCGTTCTCGACGCCTGCTTCCAGCGCCATCTGGCGCAGGTTGTTGCCGTAATCCACGGTGGGCACGCCGAGTGCGTGGAAGGTGAGCATGGCGCGGATGTGGTTGGCCATCGAGTCGCGCGCGGCCGCTTCCACTTCTTTCGGTGCGCTCACGCGTTTCGCGTCCCATTCCTCCACCGTCCAGCCCTGCGGCAGGTAGCCGTTGATCGGGTCGTGCGCGGAGGTCTGGTCGGTCAGCAGGTCCGGCTTGACTCCACGTAGCAGCAGTTCGTCCAGCACGTCTGCGACATTGCCGAGCAGGCCGACCGACAGCGGCTTCTTCGCCGTGCACGACTCCTCGATCAGGCGCAGCGCTTCGTCCAGGTCGTCGGTCCAGGTGTCCAGGTAGCCGGTGCGCAGGCGCATGTCGATGCTGGAACGGCGGCATTCCACCGCCAGGCACGAGGCGCCGGCCATCACCGCGGCCAGCGGTTGCGCGCCGCCCATGCCGCCCAGGCCACCGGTGAACAGCCACTTGCCGGCCAGGCTGCCGCCGTAATGCTGGCGGCCCATCTCCACGAAGGTTTCGTAGGTGCCTTGCACGATGCCCTGCGCGCCGATGTAGATCCAGCTGCCGGCGGTCATCTGGCCGTACATCGCCAGACCCTTGCGATCGAGTTCGTTGAAATGCTCCCAGCTGGCCCAGCGCGGCACCAGGTTGGAGTTGGCGATCAGCACGCGCGGCGCATCGGCATGCGTGCGGAACACCCCGACCGGCTTGCCGGACTGCACCAGCAGGGTCTGGTCGTCGTCCAGGCGGGTCAGCGCGGCGACGATCGCATCGAAGGACTCCCAGTCGCGCGCGGCGCGGCCGATCCCGCCATAGACCACCAGTTCCTGCGGGCGCTCGGCCACGTCCGGGTCCAGGTTGTTCATCAGCATGCGCAGCGGCGCTTCGGTGAGCCAGCTTTTTGCGGTGAGCGTGGTGCCGGTGGCGGCGCGGATGACGCGGGTTGCATCGTGACGGGTCATGCCGGTTTCCTTGCAATCAACGGTGCGCCGCAGGCGGCGTGGTGGCGGAGGAGTGAGCGGTGGTATCGGCAAACTGCAGGCAGGCCAGCAGCACGTGACGCAGCACCGCGCGTAGTGCGACCGCATGCGCGGGGAGCCAGGGCGTGGGCCAGTTCTGCGGGGTGATGGTGTCCGGCTCGCGCATATAGCCGCGGCACGCCAGCTCCATCTGCAGCGTATGCACGCCATGCCCGGGCTGCGCATAGTGGCGTGTGATCCAGCCGCCCTTGAAGCGCCCGTTGCGCACGGTGCTCGAGCCGCTGCTGCGGCACAGCTGCTCCACGGCATCGGCCAGGGCCGGATCGCAACTGCGGTCGTCGTTGCTGCCGATGTTGAACTGCGGCAGCTCGCCATCGAACAGATGCGGAATATGCGAGCGGATCGAATGCGCGTCGTAGACCACGATGCTGGCGTGCTGCGTGCGCAGGCGCGCGATCTCGGCAGCGAGCGCAGCGTGATAGGGGTCGAACCACTGCGTGCGGCGCCAGGCGATCTGCGCTTGGTCGGGTTCGGCGCCGTCGGCATACAGCGGCTGGTTGTCGAAGGTGGTCAGCGGGCACAGGCCGGTGGTGTTCTGGCCCGGGTACAGGGACGCTCCGCTGGGATCGCGGTTGACGTCGATCACCGAGCGCGAGATCGCGGTGCGCACGGTGGTGGCGCCGAGCGATTGCGCGAAGTCGTACAGCTGATGCACCCACCAATCGGCATCGCGGCGTGCCAGCCAGGGCGAGACGAACTGGTCGACCATCTGCTCGGGCAGCTCGGTGCCGGTATGCGGAAAGCTGAGGATCAACGGCGCATCGCCGCGGTGGATCTCGAGCCAGGGCAGGGCGCTCATCGCGGTGCGCCTTGTGCTGGTGCGATCGTCATGACGCGACGATGTCGTGCCTGCATCCGGTCGGCACACGGCGCGCAAGCGCGCAGCATGGCCTGACGCGCAAGCAGTCCGCGCGCGCGTATCGGCCGCAGTGCATGGTCGTCGCGCAGATGCGCGCTCGGCAGTGACGCAAAACCTTGCGCGTGCGGACACCACGTTGTCGAGATCATTCCAGCGGCTGCGAGGTGGCGCGTCATGCGTGCTGCTCCACGCCTGGCAAGGCGATGGCAACCGCCTGCGCGAGCGCGCCTGAACGCACCAACGCACTGGCCGCTAGCATGTCGGGGTGGAAATAGCGGTCGTCCTGCAGGGTCGGTACCTGCGCGCGCAGCAGGGCACGTGCCGCTTCCAGCGCGGCGCTGGAGCGCAGCGGGGCATGGAAGTCGCAGCCTTGCACGGCCGCCAGCAATTCGATGCCGATCACGTGCGCGGCGTTCTCGGCCATCGCCAGCAGACGCCGCGCGCCATGCGCGGCCATCGACACATGATCTTCCTGATTGGCCGAGGTCGGAATCGAATCGACACTGGCCGGATACGCGCGTTGCTTGTTCTCCGACACCAGGGCCGCAGCGGTGACCTGCGGAATCATGAAGCCGGAATTCAGGCCCGGGCGCGGGGTGAGGAACGCCGGCAGGCCCGACAAGGCCGGGTCGACCAGCATCGCGGTGCGGCGTTCGCTGATCGAGCCGATTTCGCAGACCGCCATCGCCAGCATGTCGGCTGCGAAGGCCACCGGCTCGGCGTGGAAGTTGCCGCCGGACAACGCCTCGCCGGTATCGCTGAACACCAGCGGGTTATCCGAGACGCCATTGGCCTCGATCTCCAGCGTGCGTGCGGCCTGACGCATGATGTCCAGCGCCGCGCCCATCACCTGCGGCTGGCAGCGCAGGCAGTACGGATCCTGCACGCGCACATCGCCGAGCCGGTGCGATTCGCGGATGCTCGAATCGGCCATCAGCGCGCGCAGCGCGGCAGCGATGGCGATCTGCCCCGGTTGGCCGCGCAAGGCATGGATGCGCGCATCGAATGGCGTGTCCGAGCCCTTGGCCGCTTCCACCGACAGCGCGCCGGTGACCAGCGCGGCCTGCAACACGGTTTCGATCTCGAACAGGCCGGCCAAGGCGCAGGCGGTGGAGAACTGGGTGCCGTTGAGCAGCGCCAGGCCTTCCTTGGCGCCCAGCACGCGCGGCTGCAGCTGCGCCTGCGCCAGCGCGTCGGCGGCAGGCAGGCGTTGCCCGCCGACGAAGGCTTCGCCGACGCCGATCATCACCGCGGCCAGGTGCGACAGCGGTGCCAGATCGCCGGAGGCACCGACCGAGCCCTGGCACGGCACCACCGGCGTGATGCCCAGGCGCAGCATCGCGTCCAGCAATGCCAGCGTCTGCGGCTGTACCCCGGAAGCACCCTGGGCCAGGCTGGTGAGCTTGAGCGCCATCATCAGCCGCACCACCGGCACCGGCGTGGGCTCGCCGACGCCGGCGGCGTGCGAGAGCACGATATTGCGCTGCAGGGTCTGCAGGTCCTCGCGTTCGATGCGCACGCTGGCCAGCTTGCCGAAGCCGGTATTGACCCCATACACCGGCTCGCCGCGCGCCACGATGGCCTCCACCGTCTGCGCGCTGCGCAGCACCGCGGCCGCGCAGGCGTCGTCCAGCACGATGTCGGCGCCGCGATACAGCGCACGCCACTGCGCCAGCGTGACCTGGCCGGGCTGCAAGACAATAGAAGCACTCATGACGACTCCGGATTCAGCAGGAATGCCCGCGCCAGACGCGGGCATGAAGAGGGTTGAAGCCCATGCGGTAGACCAAGTCGGCTGGCGCATCGATGTCCCAGATCGCCAGGTCGCAGTGCAGGCCGGCGCGCAGCCGGCCCAGTCGCTCGCCGCGCCCGAGCGCGCGTGCGGCTTCGCGGGTGAACCCGGCGATGCACTCGTCCACGGTCATGCGGAACAGCGTGGCGGCCATGTTCATCGCCAGCAGTGGGCTGGTCAGCGGCGAGGTGCCCGGGTTGCAGTCGGTGGCCAGGGCCAGCGGCACGCCGGCGGCGCGCAACGCCGCGATCGGCGGCAGCTGGGTGTCGCGGGTGAAATAGAACGCGCCCGGCAACAGCACCGCGACGGTGCCGGCGCCGGCCATCGCGGCAATGCCGGCGTCATCCAGGTATTCGATGTGATCGGCCGACAACGCGCCATGGCGTGCGGCCAGTTGCGCGCCATGCTGATTGCTCAGTTGCTCGGCATGGATCTTGATGTCCAGGCCATGTGCCTGCGCGGCACGGAAGACCTGTTCGGCCTGCGCGGGCGAGAACGCCAGATGCTCGCAGAACACGTCCACCGCCTCGGCAAGCCCTTGCGCGGCGATCGCCGGAATCATCTGCGTGCAGACGGCGTCGATATAGCTCTGCGCATCGCCGCCCGGCGGCACCGCATGCGCACCGAGGAAGGTCGGTACCACTTCGACCTTGCGCAGTGCCGCGAGCTGGCGTGCCACGCGCAGCTGCTTGGTTTCGTCCTCCAGCGTCAGCCCGTAGCCGGATTTGATTTCCAGCGTGGTCACGCCTTCGGCGAGCATGGCGTCCAGGCGCGGCAGGCTGGCGGCCAGCAGCGCTGCGTCGTCGGCAGCGCGAGTGGCGCGCACCGTGGCCACGATGCCACCGCCGGCTGCGGCAATCTCGGCATAACTGGCACCGCGCAGGCGTTGCTCGAATTCGTTGGCGCGATTGCCTGCATACACCAGATGGGTATGGCAATCGATCAGGCCGGGGCTGATCCAGCGGCGCCGGCAATCGTGCGCAATGTCCGGTGTCAGCGCGGGGGCCTGCGCGGCCGGGCCGGCATAGGTGATGCGGCCGTCCTGGCAGGCCAGAACGCCATCGTCCACGATGCCCAGGCCACCGTCTGCTGCGTCCAGGGTCATCAGCTGTGCGTTGTGCCAGAGGACGTCGCAATGCATGGCGCAGGCTCGTGGTGTCTGATATGTATATACAATAGAACCGGCAATCGAGGGTGTCCAGTGGCAGACCAACAGGTGCAGGCGTTGTGGGCGGCGCGGGCTCTCCTGCCCGATGGCTGGGCGGGCGATGTGCGGATCACGCTGGCCCAGGGGCGCATCGCCTCGGTGCAGCCCGGCACCGCACCCGCTGCCGACGACAGCCGGGTCGAGTGGCTGCTGCCCGGGCTGGGCAACCTGCATAGCCACGCATTCCAGCGCGGTATGGCCGGGCTGACCGAAGTGGGCGGGCGCAGCGGCGACAGTTTCTGGAGCTGGCGCGAGTTGATGTACCGCTTCGTCGACCGGCTCGATCCGGACAGCCTGCAGGCGATCGCCGAACAGGCCTATGTGGAGATGCTCGAAAGCGGCTTCACCCGCGTCGGCGAATTCCATTACCTGCACCACAGCCCCGGCGGCGCGGCGTATGCGCAGGCCGGCGAAATGTCCGGGCGCATCGCCGCTGCCGCCGCCAACACCGGCATCGGGCTGACGCTGTTGCCGGTGTTCTATGCGCATGCGGATTTCGGTGGCGTCGCGCCCAGCGCAGCGCAGCGTCGTTTGATCCACGACCTCGACGGCTTCGCGCGGTTGCTGGACGACTGCAAGGGCAGCCTGAAACCATTGCCGGATGCCGTGCTCGGGCTGGCGCCACACAGCCTGCGCGCGGTCACGCCGGAGCAGTTGGCGGCGTTGGTGCCGCTCACCGATGGCCCGATCCATATCCATATCGCCGAGCAGCAGCGCGAGGTCCAGGCCTGCCTGGCCTGGTCCGGCCAGCGCCCGCTGCAGTGGCTGCTGGCCAACGCGCCGGTGGATGCGCGCTGGTGCCTGGTGCATGCCACGCATGTGGACGCGAGCGAGCTGCAGGGTATCGTCGGCAGCGGCGCGGTGGTCGGGCTGTGCCCGATCACCGAGGCGAATCTGGGCGACGGCCTGTTCCCGATGCAGGCATTTGCCGCTGCGGGCGGGCGCTTTGGTGTCGGCTCGGATTCGAATGTGTTGATCGACGCGGCCGAAGAACTGCGCCTGCTCGAATACGGCCAGCGTCTGCAGCTGCAGGCACGCAATGTGCTGGCGCAGGCGGGCGCCTCCAGCGGGCGTTGGTTGTTCGAGCAGGCGGGCGAGGGTGCGGCGCAGGCCCTGGGCATTGCGCGCAGCGGCATCCGGGTCGGCGCATCGGCCGATCTGCTCGAACTGGACCCGACCCATCCGGCGCTGCTGGCGCGCAACGACGATGCGCTGCTGGACAGTTGGCTGTTCGCCGCGCGCGGCGGTGCGGTGCGCACCGTCTGGCGCGCCGGGCAACCGGTGGTGCGCGACGGGCGCCATGTGGATCGCACGCGGATTGCCGCGCGTTTTGCCGGGGTTCTGCGATCGCTGCTGAGCAAATGAGTGGATGCGCGCACAATGCGGGTCTGACCGGAGACCTGTTTTGACCGCCACCCCCACCGCCGCGCCCGGCACCCTGCATCAACGCATCCGGCAGGATCTGGAACGCCGCATCCACAGTGGCGACTGGCCGCCCGGTCACCGGGTGCCGCCCGAGCACGAGCTGATGGCGCAATACGGCTGTTCGCGCATGACCGTGAACAAGGTACTCGGCCTGCTTGCCGATGCCGGCATGATCGAACGCCGGCGCCGCACCGGCTCGTTCGTGGCGCGCCCGCATCCGCATCTGGAGCAGGTCGCGTTGTCGATCCCCGACATCGAAGTGGAAATGACCGCGCGCGGCCACCTCTACCGGTTCGCGCTGTTGTCGCGTCGACTGCGCAGCCCGCGCCTGCGCGTGCCGCAGGAGCGGGCCCTGGGCAGCAGCGGCAAGGTGCTGGCGCTGGAAAGCGTGCACCTGGCAGACGGCCGCCCGTTCGCGCTGGAACAGCGGGTGATCGACATCACCACCGTGCCCGAGGCATTGCTGCAGGCGTTCACCGACGTGGCGCCGGGCAGTTGGTTGTTGCGCAACGTGCCGTGGACGCGCGCCGAACACCGCATCAGCGCCGTCAATGCGGACGCCGCACAAGCCGAACGCCTGCAGGTGGATGATGGCGCGGCCTGCCTGGTCATCGACCGCCACACCTGGCGCGGCGACCAGCCGGTCACCTATGTGCGTCAGCTGTTCCTGGGCGGATCCTACGACCTGGTGGCGCGGTTCGCGCCGGGAATGCGCTGACCCTCAAACCTCGCGCGCAGGCGCATGGGGTGATGCGTGAATCAGATCGTCGTGCACTGCCGCCAGCGTACCGCTTCGTCCACGCCGGGGCGCGGATTGAGTTGCACGCGCACGGTGCGCAGGTAGGGATAGCGCTGCAGTTCGCGGCAGATCAACGGCCACGCCGCCGCATCGTCAACCGAGCGATCCACCGCCAGCGTTGCCTGGGTGATCCAGATGCCGCGCACCAGGCCGGGCGTCTGTGCCAGCGCCTTGGACACCTCGCGCTGATAGCCCTGCATGGTTGCCGCATCCGGTTCGGCATCGCCTGCCAGTGGCGTCAGTGCAGGCGGTGCCGCTGATGGCGGCGCGGCCTGCGGCGAGCTCGCGCCCTGCGGTGCAGGTGTTGCAGCGACCGCTGCGGCAGCGCCTGGGGCGGCCACCACCGCTGCCTGCTGCGCAGGCGCAGGTGGCTGCACCGGTTGCAAGGCCAGCACCGCGACCAGCGCCAGGGTCGCCAGCGCTGCACCGGCAATAAGGCTGTGACGGATCGCGCGACGGCGCGCCATGCCGACCACGCCGGTTTCCACATCGCCCGGCAGATACGGTTTGAGCAAGGGCCACAGGCGCACGCCATCCAGCACTTCGATGGACTGCTTCTCTGCGGCCGCCAGGCCTTCGCGTTCCATGCGGCCCTCGGTCACCATCACGCCGCCGCCCGCGCCGGCCAGCCGCGCCATCGCCCCCAGCTCGTTCACCGCTGCCACGCCGATGCGGTAGCCGCGCCCGTGCTTGCAGGCCACCAGGCGCGTGCCTTGCTCGGTCTGCATCATGAAGTCGGCCGTCGGCAGGCCGTCCTGCGGCACCTGGGTGGGTTGCCAGCCGCGTTGCTCCTGCAGCACGCGCTGCACCACGGCGGAAAAGTCGCGCCAGTGCATCGCCGCCAACGCACGCACGCCCTCGCTGGTTTCGTTGGCACGGCGGCGCACCAGCCACACATACGCACACACTCCCAGCCAGAGCAGCAGGGAAGCCACAAGCGCCACAATCCAGGAAGGCATGAGCATCAAGCGAAGGTATGGAACGTATGACGAAGCGGTACGCCTAGAAGAATCTTTCGCCGCAGATTCGTCAATGGATCGCGAGCGGCGATACCACGCACCGTGATCCAGATAGCGAAAGACCCGCCAGTCCGAAGCCGTGAGGGGAGGGGAGCAAACGGACTTCGTATTACAGGACTGGCGGGTCCTTCCCGATTGTCTAAAAAATCATGCTGCTTTGCAACATTGTCGGGCCGGCTTATTCACCATCGAACGCAGCGCTGCCAGGACTGGAGTTGCCGCTGGTCGAGCCGGTGGTGTCGCTGCTGGCGGCCTGCGCGGCCTGATTGGCGGTGCGGTTGGCGCGCTTGGTCGCGGCGGTATTGGCGCGTACCTGGGCCTTGAGCGATTCCACCTCGCGGCGCAGGTTTTCCAGTTCGTCCTGCTCGGGGATATTGAGCGTGCGCAGCACGCCCTTGACGCGTTCGTCGAAGGCCTTGCCCAGCTTGTCCCAGCCGCGCACGGCAGTGTCGCGTGCCTGCTCGAACTGGGTCTCCACCTCTTCGCGCAGCTCATCGACGCTTTCGGCCGCCTTGCGCTGGCCGCTGCGCTCGTAGGCTGCGCCTTCGCGCACCAGCGAATCGAACAACTTGCCACCCTCGCTCTGTACCCGTCCCAGCGCACCGAGCCCGGCCAGCCACACCGTCTGCGCCGATTCGCCGAGCCGGCGCGAAATCTGTTCTGCCTGCGCCTGGAAGCCGTGCGCGGCATCGTCGCGCTTGCCGTTCTGATCGTATCCGGTCGTCATGGAATGCTCCTGTGGGTTGCCAAAGTGACGTTGCCTTCACCCTAGTCCCGGCACTGCATCGAGCAGGTGAAGCACGTCCAGAGCATCCGCCTGCAATGGGCCGCGCGGGTGACTTGTCGCTGAAGCACCGGTGCGGTCAGGGCATGGCCGGGCGATCAGGCCCGGACCAACGACGCTGCGGCTCAGACGAGTTTTTCGGCCAGCAGGCGCCGGATCTCCGATTCCACCATCGGCTGCATCGCCGACAACAGGAAGCCGAGCTCGGCGGTGACATGTACCTGCTGCGGCAGCAGGGTGATCGCCCCATCCACGCCGGCCCGCGCGATGCGCAAGGTATCGCCTTCCCAATGCGAGGCGACGCCATAGCGATCGGTCAACTTGCGCGCCGCCGCGTCGATCGCTGCGCGGGCCTGGGCCGGCGGCAAGGCATGGTCGTGGCGGATATCGATGCTGGACATGGGTTCCATGGGGAAGACGAAAGAAGCGTGCATTGTGCGCATACGCGGGCCAGGCTCCAAGTGCGGCGCGCGTGTGGCCGAGCAGCGACGCACCTCGGTGCCGTACCTGCGTCGGCCGGACGCCGGTCACATTGTTGGCCGCGGCGCGGGGCAAACCTGCTAGGCTGCGGCGGGTGCGCGATCTGCAAGTTCATTTCACCCACCGGCAGCAGCCGGATCATTCCCTGAAGCCCGGCGTCCACCGGATCGTCCGCCATGCCTCCGGCAGTGTGCGGGTGGTTGCCGATGCGCAGGGAGCGTTGCTGTTGGCGCAGTTCTGCCTGGACCAGCGCGGGCTGTGGCTGCAGGTGGCCAACGGGATCCGCGGCATCCACGTCAACGGACGTCCGGTGCGGCGCATGGCGCTGTTGCGCCCCGGCGATGCGATCTACGCCGACGGCGTGGAGATGCTGCTGCGCAGTGCGCCGTCGAGCGCGCCGGCCAACGACGTTGCAGACGACGATGCCGGCCTGAGCGAGGTCTGCCTGTTGTTACGCGGGCTGGGCGGACGCCATCACGGGCGCAGCTTCACCCTGGACCGCTCACGCCTGGTCGGCAGCGACCCGGCGGCGGACATCGTCATCGACGACCCAGCCTTCGCCGCGCAGCACGCGCGTCTGGAACGCCACGGCGACCGCGTGCTGATCCGCGACCTGGGTTCGGAAGAAGGCAGCTGGATCAACGGCGTGCAGGTGCGCGACGGCTGGCTGCAGGCCGGCGACCAGGTCGTGTTTGATGCCCGCCATCGCTTTGTCGTGGAGGTGCCGCGCACCCATCACGGCACCACCTGGGACCTTCCCGAGTCGGAGCCGTTGCCGCCACCACGCGCGCCCGGCGAACCGGCACGTGCGCCTGTCAAAGTGGCGCGCTGGCCGTGGCTGCTGCTCAGCGCGGTGTTGCTGGCGGCGGCGTTGAGCGCCTTGCTGTGGTTCGGCGCGCGCTGAGTTTCTTCCAGATCCGCCAGCCCAACAGCACCGCCAGAATGCCGGCATACAGCGCCGGTTCGCGGATGTCGGATTTCACCAGCCACCAGAAATGCAGTACCGCCAGCAAGCCGATCGGGTAGATCAGCATGTGCAGGCGGCCCCAGTTGCGCTTGAGCCGCCGCATCCAGCCCTGGGTGGAGGTGATCGCCAGCGGCACCAGCAGCAGCCATGCCGCAAAGCCGACCGTGATGTAGGGGCGCTTGAGGATCTCCTCGAAGATCTGCGTCCAGAAGCCGCGCAGATCCAGGCTCAGGTAGGCCGCCAGATGCACGCTGGCGTAGAAGAATGCGTACAGCCCGAGCATGCGCCGGAATCGGATCAGCGTCGCCTGGCCGGTGAGCTGGCGCAGCGGCGTGATCGCCAGGGTGATCAACAGGAAGCGCAGCGCCCACAGCCCGGTGCGGTGCTCGATTTCGGCCACCGGATCGGCGCCCAGCGCATCGCTGCCGGTTTGCCATACCTGCCAGAACTGCCAGCCGAGCAAGGCGATCGGGGTCAGCGCGGCGACATGCACCAGGGTCTTGGCGGCGATCAGGGATGCGGAGGTCTTGGCCATGCGATCTCGAAGAAGGGAGCGATGCCGCGCGGGCATCAACATGCATCGTAGGAGCGCACCCGGGCGCGACTGGCATTCCTGGTAACGCCCGTCGCGCCCGGGTGCGCTCCTACGCGGGGGAAATCACTGCCTAGAACCACTTCTTCAGGTCCATCCCGGCGTATAGCGAGGCGACCTGGTCCGCGTAGCCGTTGAACGGCTTGGTCGCGATGCGCTCGGCGAACAACTTGCTCGCGGTGCCGGCGATCCGGCGCTCGGTCTTCTGGCTCCAGCGTGGGTGATCCACCGCCGGATTGACGTTGGAAAAGAAGCCGTACTCGGACGGCTGCAGATCGTGCCACGCGGTTTCGGGCATCTTCTCGACAAAGCGGATTTCCACGATCGACTTGATGCTTTTGAAGCCGTACTTCCACGGCACCACCAGCCGCAGAGGCGCGCCGTTCTGCTGCGGCAGCGGCTTGCCATACAGGCCGGTGGCCAGCAGGGTCAGTGGATGCATCGCTTCGTCGATGCGCAGGCCCTCGCGGTACGGCCAGTTGATCGAGCGGTAGCGCACGCCCGGCATCTGCTGCGGATCGGCCAGCGTGGTGAATGCCACGTACTTGGCCTTGGAGGTCGGCGCGAAGCGCTTGAGCACCTCGCCCAGCGGCACGCCCGTCCACGGGATCACCATCGACCAGCCTTCCACGCAGCGCAGCCGGTAGATGCGTTCCTCCGCGCTGATGCCCTTGAGCAACTCGTCCAGCGACAGACTGCCGGGCTTTTCGCATTCGCCGCTGACCTTCACCGACCACGGCGACAGCTTCAGGGTCTTGGCGGCCTTGGACGGGTCGGTCTTGTCGGTGCCGAACTCGTAGAAGTTGTTGTAGCTGGTGACGTCTTCCAGCCGGGTCAGTTCCTCGGCGGTACGGAAGCCGCTGCGCGCCTGCGCCGGGGTCACCACGGTCTTGGGCGGAGGCGGCGGATCGGCCTCGGCGCAGCCGGCCACGCCCAGCGCCGGGGTCAGCGCAAACAGCTGCAGCAGCCGGCGTCGGTCGCGGTAGACGGCCTCATCGGTGATCTCGCTGGACGGCGTCTTCAAGACATCGCGAAGGGACATGGCTCGCTCCTGACAGTGGCTGCTGATGAGAATACCGGACCATGGTGATGACGCTGCCGATGGCCTACGCAAACCATACGTCGCCGTGGGTGAGAAGGATGCACATGCAACTTTTCTGCAACGCTGCCAAGGCCGGTGCGCTGCGGCATACTAGAAGGCTAGCTCGACAAGGTGTGCCATGACACGCGCGTTCAATTTCAGTGCCGGCCCTGCGACATTGCCGGAATCGGTCCTGCGCCAGGCGCAGGAAGAGATGGTCGAGTGGAACGGCGTCGGCGCCTCGATCGTGGAAATCAGCCACCGCAGCGCCGATTTCATGGCCGTGGCGGCCGCGGCCGAAGCCGATCTGCGCACCCTGTTGTCGATTCCCAACGATTACGCGGTGCTGTTCACTGCCGGTGGCGCCACCACCATCCAGGCGCTGCTGCCGCTGAATTTCGCCGCACCCGGCCAGGCTGCCGACTACGTGATCACCGGCCACTGGGGCAAGACCGCGATCAAGCAGGCGTCCACCTATGTGGATGCGCGCATTGCCGCAGACGGCCAGGCGGGCGGCTTCACCGACATTCCGCCGGTGGCCAGCTGGACCTTGTCGCCGCACTCGGCCTACGTGCACATCACCGCCAACGAAACCATCCACGGCGTCGAGTTCCGCGACACCCCGGCAGTGGGTACCTTGCCGCTGTTTGCCGATTTCAGTTCGTCGATCGCCTCCGAGCCGCTGGATGTCTCGCGCTACGGGCTGATCTATGCCGGCGCGCAGAAGAATCTGGGCCCGGTCGGCATCTCGGTGCTGATCGTGCGGCGCGAGTTGCTCGAACGCGCCGGCCAGCCGCGTGCGGACATCTTCAACTACGCCTCGCATGCCGCCCGCGATTCGATGCTCAATACTCCGCCGACCTGGAACTGGTATCTGCTCGGACTCACCGTGAAGTGGATGCTGGAGCAGGGCGGGGTGGACGAGTTCGCCCGCCGCAACGCCGAAAAGGCCGCGCTGGTGTATGGCGCGATCGATGGTTCCGGCGGGTTCTACCGCAACCTGGTCAAGCCGGCGGTGCGTTCGCGCATGAACATCCCGTTCTTCCTGGCCGACGAGCAGCTGGATGCGTTGTTCGTCAGCGAATCCAAGGCAGCCGGTCTGTTGGCGCTGAAGGGGCACAAGGCGGTCGGC
The DNA here is from genome assembly GCF_040203315.1 of Xanthomonas sp. WHRI 8393. Classification (NCBI taxonomy): domain Bacteria; kingdom Pseudomonadati; phylum Pseudomonadota; class Gammaproteobacteria; order Lysobacterales; family Lysobacteraceae; genus Xanthomonas; species Xanthomonas sp. WHRI 8393. Next base: position 702,948 of record NZ_JBEGGL010000002.1, read on the forward strand.
GGCATTCGCGCGTCCTTGTACAACGCGATGCCGGTGGCGGGCGCGCAGGCGCTGGCGGGCTTCATGCACGACTTCCAGCAGCGTCACGGCTGAGTCTTTCATTCGACCGCGGCGCATGCCGCGCAGGCGCATGCGCCGCAATTTCAAGGAATGCCGAGCGATGGCTCCCAAGTCCAGCAAGCCCAGTGCCGCCACCGGCGGCAAGACCAAACCGCCAGGCAAGTCCGCCGCCAAGTCCGCGGCCAACGCCTCAGACAAGCGCGCGACCAAGCCGGCCACGGCTGCGCCGGTGCTGGCCGATGTGCGCGCCAAGATCGACGAGATCGACCGCACCATCCAGGCGTTGATCGCCGAACGCGCCAACTTCGCCCATCAGGTCGGCAAGGCCAAGGGCAAGCTCGCCGCAGCGGTGGATTACTACCGGCCCGAGCGCGAGGCGCAGGTACTGCGCATGGTGGTGGACCGCAACGAAGGCCCGCTCAGCGATGAAGTGCTGGTGCACGTGTACCGCGAAATCATGTCCGCGTGCCTGGCCCAGCAGGAGCCGTTGAAGATCGGCTATCTCGGCCCGGAAGGCACCTTCAGCCAGCAGGCGGTGCTCAAGCACTTCGGCCGTTCGGCAGTCGGCCTGCCGATGGCAACCATCGAGGAAGTGTTCCAGGAAGTGGAAGCCGGCAATGCCGATTTCGGCGTGGTGCCGGTGGAAAATTCCGGCCAGGGCACCATCCAGGTCACCCTGGACATGTTCCTGACCTCCAACCTGAAAATCTGCGGCGAAGTCGAGTTGCGCGTGCACCAGTACCTGCTCTCGCGCAACGGCCGGCTGGAAGACATCGAGCGCATCTACGCGCATTCGCAGTCGTTTGCGCAGACCGCCGGTTGGCTGCGTTCGCACCTGCCCAAGGTCGAGAAGATCGCCGTCTCCAGCAATGCCGAAGGCGCACGCCGCGCCCGCAATGCCGAGGACGCCGCGGCGATCGGCGGCGAGAGCGCCGCGCATGTGTATGGCTTGAAGAAAGTCATCATGAAGTCGATCGAAGACGACGATGACAACACCACGCGTTTTCTGGTGATCGGCCGGCAGATCTTCCCCACCTCCGGGCATGACCGCACCTCGGTGCTGGTGTTCATCCACGACAAGCCGGGTGCGTTGTTCGACGTGCTCAGCCCGTTCGCGCGGCATGGCATCAGCATGAACCGCATCGAGTCGCGTCCCTCGCACCAGGCCAAGTGGGAATACGGCTTCTTCATCGACCTGGCCGGCCACGTGGAAGACGAAGCGATGAAGCAGGCGCTGGCCGAACTGGAAGCGCACTCGGCGCAGATCAAGGTGCTGGGCTCGTACCCGGTCGCCATTCCCTGAGCGCCGGGCGTCACGCCAGCGCCGTCCTAAAGGGCGCGCCGTCACCGGCCGAGGTGACGGCAGCGCCACGACACTCTTCAACGCGCATCGCCGCACAGGGCGATGCCGCAGCAATCGGATCACACGCATGAGCAGCAGCACGCACCACTGGATCGCCCGGCAGGGCAGCGCATTGCAGGGCAGCCTGAACATTCCCGGCGACAAGTCGGTCTCGCACCGCGCGGTGATGTTCGCCGCGCTGGCCGATGGCGTCTCGCAGATCGACGGCTTTCTCGAAGGCGAAGACACGCGCTCTACCGCGGCCATTTTCGCCCAGCTCGGTGTGCGCATCGACACGCCGTCGGCGTCGCAGCGCATCGTGCACGGCGTCGGCGTGGATGGCCTGCAGCCGCCCAGCCAGGCGCTGGACTGTGGCAATGCCGGCACCGGCATGCGTCTGCTCGCCGGCCTGCTGGCGGCGCAGCGTTTCGATAGCGAGTTGGTCGGCGATGCGTCGCTGTCCAAGCGTCCGATGCGGCGCGTGACCGGCCCGCTGGCACAGATGGGCGCGCGCATCGACACCGAGGACGATGGCACCCCGCCGCTGCGTGTGCATGGTGGTCAGGCCTTGCATGGCATCGACTTCGTCTCGCCGGTGGCCAGTGCGCAGGTCAAATCCGCGGTGTTGCTGGCAGGCCTGTATGCGCAGGGAGAGACGTCGGTCAGCGAGCCGCATCCCACCCGCGATTACACCGAGCGCATGTTGTCCGCGTTTGGCGTTGAGATCGATTTCTCGCCCGGCAAGGCGCGGTTGCGCGGTGGTCAGCGTCTGCGCGCCACCGATATCGCGGTGCCTGCCGATTTCTCGTCGGCGGCGTTCTTCATCGTGGCAGCCAGCATCATTCCCGGTTCGGAGGTGCTGCTGCGTGCAGTGGGCCTGAATCCACGTCGCACCGGGTTGCTGGCGGCACTGCGGCTGATGGGCGCAAATATCGCCGAAGAACGTCATGCCGAACATGGCGGCGAGCCGGTGGCGGATCTGCGCGTGCGCTATGCGCCGTTGCGGAGCGCACAGATTCCCGAAGCGCTGGTACCGGACATGATCGACGAATTCCCGGCGCTGTTTGTGGCCGCCGCTGCCGCAACCGGGCAGACGGTGGTCACCGGCGCTGCCGAACTGCGGGTCAAGGAATCCGACCGCCTTGCAGCCATGGCCACGGGGCTGCGCGCGCTGGGCGTGCGAGTGGACGAAACCCCGGATGGCGCCACCATTCATGGCGGCAGCATCGGCAGCGGCGTGATCGAAAGCCACGGCGACCACCGCATCGCGATGGCGTTTGCCATTGCCGGGCAGCTGTCCACCGGCAGCGTGCGGGTCAACGACGTGGCCAATGTCGCAACCTCGTTCCCGGGCTTCGACAGCCTGGCGCGGGGCGCTGGTTTCGGGCTTGAAACGGCCTGAGTAGTGAAACGGCTTCAGTAGGAAAGGCGGGCAGTTGTCTTGCTGGTTGAGGGCTGCTCTTCGGATGAGGAGCGGTCGACCAAAGGCGTCGTAACGCCTGTCAGTCAACGCTTGGATACCGCATTGCAGCCAGCACGGCGCCACTGCGATCCGACTTGGTTGATGATCCCGCTCAGTGCTCGGCGGTGAACTCCACCGGCACCTGCACGCTGCTGACGACGGCGTGGCCATCGCGGGTGGCTGGCTCGAAACGCCACTGACGCAAGCTGTCCATCACCGCTGCATCCAGGCGCGGGTCATTGCTGCCGCTGCGATCGACGATGCTCACATCGCTCACCCGGCCTTGCACGTCCAGCTGCAGTCGCGCGGTGCGGCTGCCTGCGATCCCGGCCTGCGCGATGTCCGACGGGTAGCTCGGCACCGCATTGCCCGGCAGCGGAATCGCTTCTTGGGTGCTGATCGCCGCGCGCGCGGGTTGGTGCGCGATCATGGTCATCGCACGCGGACCCTCCGAGGTCGGCAGGATCTGGCGACTGGCCGCAGGCGCGGGGCGCGTGTCGGTCGCAAACGATTCATCGCTATGGCGGGCCCACCACCAGGTCGGCACCACCACCAGCAACGCCAGCAGGGTCGCCCACAGCCATGGCGAGGCGCCGTCGGCCGTGTCGTCGCCCGCACTGTCTTGCGCATGCACGGGGCGGGGCGGTAGTGCCTGGGTAGGGTGTGACGAAGGATTGGAGATGAAGGACATGGCCGGCCTCCTGGCGCATCTTTGGGATGACGTGGCCAGTCTGGTCGGCCTTGCCTGAGGGCCAGCTAAGGCAGGGCGCTCGGGAAGGTTTAAACGGCGGTAGACATTCAGCTTGGTCAAGCCGAGTCGGGGGCTGGTTCGCCCCGCCTTGTCCGGTTAACGCGCAGTGGTGTTCGTCGATTGCGGCAGTCTGGCCGCCGTCGTGTGCGGTGCGCACGACGCGGCGTATCGGCGGGGCTTACTGCGCCGGCTTGAACTCGAACGGGATATCCAGACTGCCGGCAATCGGCTGGCCGTTGCGCTGCGCCGGATGGAAGCGCCAGTGACGCACCGCTTCCATCGCGGCGCGGTCCAGATCGCGCGAGCCGCTGCGTTGCACCAGCGTCACCCCGCCCGGATTGCCCGCCGCGTCCACGTCCACCCGCACCACCACATCGCCGGCATCGCCGCGACGCAGGGCAGCCGAGGGATAGCGCGGCGGCGGCATCTGGCCCTGCATCGGCACCGGGCGATCTCCGCCTGCAGCCGCCGCGGTGTTTGCCGGTGCTGCGCCCGGCGCGCCGGGAACCGCGTCCTCCGGCAAGGGCGTCGGCGCGGGCGGGGCTGGCGGTGCAGTTTCCACCAGTGTCGGGGTTTCTTCGGGTGGTTTGGCCTGTGGCATGTCGCTGGCGCCGTCCTGGGCCGGCAGCGGCGCGGGCAGCGGCTGGATGTTGTCGTCGGCCTGCGCACCCGCAGCCGGTTGCGCCGGCGAGGCCTTGTAGAAGTCGTCCTTGCGGCCGGTGGCCCACACCAGCAGGAACAGCAGCAGGCCGGCAACGAAGGCGATACCGGCAATTTTCAGGGTGTGGCGGGGCAGACGCAGGACGATCTGACGATCGGACGCAGGGCGGGGCGCGGGCATAGGGCTCACCTGAAGGATCGGGCCAATTCTGGCATAGCGGCGGTGAATCGATCGCAGCAGGTGGCGGAACAGGCGATAATCTCGCGCTTCCTACCGACACACAGACTCCCGATGCTAGATCCGGCCCTGCTTCGCCAACATCCCGCCGACCTTGCCGAGCGCCTGCGCAGCACGCGCAGTTTCTCCCTGGACACCGCGGAACTGGAGTCGCTGGAAAGCGAGCGCAAGCGCATCCAAGTGCGCACGCAGGAGCTGCAGAGTCAGCGCAACTCCAAGTCCAAGGCGATCGGGCAGGCCAAGGCCAAGGGCGAGGATGTCACTGCGCTGATGGCCGAAGTGGCCGGTTTCGGCGATGAGCTCAAGGCCTCCGAAGACGCGTTGGAGGCGATTCGCGCCAAGCTGGAGACCATCGCGCTGGGCCTGCCCAATCTGCCGGCCGACGACGTGCCGCAGGGCAAGGACGAGAGCGAGAATGTCGAGCAGTCGCGCTGGGGCACGCCGCGCCAGTTCGACTTCCCGGTCAAGGACCATGTGGAACTCGGTGCGCCGCACGGCTGGTTGGACGGCGAGACTGCCGCCAAGCTGTCGGGTGCGCGTTTCACCGTGCTGCGCGGGCCGGTCGCGCGGCTGCACCGCGCGCTGGCGCAATTCATGCTCGACCTGCATGTCGGCGAGCATGGCTACGAAGAAACCAACGTGCCGCTGCTGGTCAATGCCGAATCGATGCGCGGCACCGGGCAACTGCCCAAATTCGAGGACGACCTGTTTCAGACCGAAGTGGGCGAGTCGCGCCGCTATCTGATCCCCACCTCGGAAGTGCCGCTGACCAATATCGTGCGCGACGAAATCGTCGATGCCGAGCGTCTGCCATTGCGCATGACCGCGCATTCGATGTGCTTCCGCGCCGAAGCCGGCAGCGGTGGCCGCGACACGCGCGGCATGATCCGCCAGCACCAGTTCGAAAAAGTCGAACTGGTCACCGCCTGCGCACCGGAACACAGCGATGCCGAGCATCAGCGCATGACCCGCTGCGCCGAAGTGGTGCTGGAAAAACTCGGCCTGCCGTATCGCAAGGTGCTGCTGTGCACCGGCGACATGGGCTTCTCGGCGATCAAGACCTACGATCTGGAGGTGTGGCTGCCGTCGCAGGACACCTATCGCGAGATTTCGTCGTGCTCGAACTGCGGCGATTTCCAGGCGCGGCGCATGCAGGCGCGCTGGCGTAACCCGGCCAGCGGCAAACCGGAGCTGCTGCACACGCTCAACGGCTCCGGCACTGCCGTGGGACGCGCGATGATCGCGGTGATGGAGAACTACCAGAACGCCGACGGCTCGATCGATGTGCCCGAGGTGCTGCGTCCATACATGGGCGGGCTCGAGCGGATCGGATAAGAGCGGCGGAGGCTTCGGCTGCGCAGCATCCAGGCGGGCGCGGCCGATGCCTGGAATGGGCGTGCATCTTCTTGCTCGATGTCGGGCGGGCAGGCAGCCTCGACTGGCGACTGCCAGCTCCGGCTCGCTCGTCAGCCTTGTTGAGCGCCGTTGCTGGCGCGGCCGCTCAGCTACCCAAGTTGCGGTGGCGTAGCTGTTAAACATATTGATCAAGAACGGGGCCATCACTGGCCCCGTTTGCATTTTCATGGTGCACGGCCTGTTGCGGCGCCTGGAAGACCCCGGCGGATCTAGCGAGCGCTACCTGCCGACATCTGTGCCGGGTGCTGGGCGTTGCCTTGGTAAAAAAGATGGAGCTCCGTGCATAAGAGTTCGATGTTCTGGCCGCAAGGAACTACATTTCTGATGTATCAGGTCGTTGCTCTGTTGGAATAAAGGTGATTAAATATCACTTATCGTTCTATCCATGGATGCCTGCGCCATGCACGACCTGAATGACCTGTACTACTTCGCGATGGTGGTGGACCACGGCGGCTTCGCCGCGGCCGAGCGTGCGCTCGGGATCCCCAAGTCGCGCCTGAGCCGCCGTATCAGCCAGCTCGAAACGGATCTTGGCGTGCGCCTGCTGCAGCGCTCCACGCGCCGCTTTGCGGTCACCGACGTCGGCACCAGCGTGCATCGGCACGCGCAGACCATGCTGGCCGAAGCCCAGGCCGCGCGCGAGGTGGTGGATCGTCTCAGTGCCGAGCCGCGCGGTCTTGTACGTGTGAGCGTTCCGGTCTCGCTGGCGCAGATCCAGCTGCCCAAGCTGTTGCCGGAATTCCTGGCCAAGTACCCCAAGGTGCGGCTGCAGCTCAACATCAGCAATCGCCGCGTCGACGTCATCAACGAGGGCTACGACATCGCGCTGCGTGTGCGTTCGCGCCTGGACGACGACGGCAGCCTGGTGATGCGCAGCTTTGGCCAGGTGCAGGAGTTGCTGGTGGCCAGCCCCAAATACCTGGACCGCGCCGGGCGTCCCAAGGACCCGAGCGAGCTGGCCAACCACACCACCATGAGCACCAGCGAAGACGAAGCGCACCAGCGCTGGGAACTGCACGGCCCCAACGGCGAGATGCGCCGCGTGGACCTGCAGCCGCGTCTGGCCGGCTTCGATTTCCCGCTGCTGCAGTCGATGGCGCGCGATGGCTTCGGCATCACCATGCTGCCGGAAACCGTGTGTGCCCAGGCAGTGCGCAGCGGCGAGCTGGAAGTGGTGCTGCCGCACTGGTCGCTGCCGCAAGGCATCTGCCACGCGGTGTTCGCCTCGCGCCGCGGCCTGCTGCCGGCGGTGCGGGTGTTCATCGACTTCCTGGCCGAGCACCTGCCGCAGGAAATCGAACGTTCGCGCCTGGATTGCGGCGGTAACTGCGCCGAGCTGGCCGAAAAGCTCAAGCGTGCGGCCGCGACCGCACCGCGCCTGGCCGTGGCGGAAGCCGGCTGAGCGCCGTGCCTGTTCGTGGCTGAAGCCGGCCAAGCGCTGCGCCTGGTCGTCGAGGTCCTGGTTGTCGACGTCGGCACATCAGCGCTGCGCCGCCTGGCAAGGCCGCGTCGTCGGGAACGCTGCGTACCTGGCAAGCGGAACCCCTTTGCAAAGCCTGGCAGCTCGGCAAGACGCAGCGCTTAGCAAAGCGCGTCCGGGCATGCGAGAATGCGCGCCCGGGAGCAATCCCGGGTCGATGGCAGCGCGCAATGCGGCGTCCATCGACATGCGTCACCCGCATCGCGCGTGGCGCAAGTGTGATCACCCGACGTCTTCGGCGGTCACGCAAGGCAGCATCGGAGAGATGGCCGAGCGGTTTAAGGCACCGGTCTTGAAAACCGGCGAAGGGTCAAACCTTCCGTGGGTTCGAATCCCACTCTCTCCGCCATATGTCGCTGCAGAGCACTAAGGCGCCCGCTTTTTTCAAGACCCGCCGATTCGTCCCATCGCCTGTCCGGTACTTGGCGCCGCGGTCCGTTCGTCATCGCGGTCACTGAGTTGTCGAGCCGTGGACAGCCGGAGGGTTTCTTCATGGCACTGCGGTGTGTTGATGCCTGCTCGCGTGTGTTGGGGCTTGAAGTGTGTGTCATCCGATCGCCGGGCGGCGATCAGCGACGTTCATGCCCATCGTATTAATCAGGCGCGGGGCAGCCGCCAACCGATACGGCCAACGCGTGTGCAAATCTCTGCCGTCTGTCTCGGCGCAGCAGCTGGTTTATGGCCATCATCTGCTTGCCGTCTCCGCGATCGCTGCGGCCGTTGCTGGGTAGCGCCGGGACGGCCTTTTCACTCGGTCAAATTCGCCATGGGGGCTTCCAATGTCTGCTCGACATCATCGTCTGCGTCGCATCTTTCGCATGATTTCGGCGCTCGCGCTTTGCCTGGTGCTGCCTGCAGCACCGGCTGCTGCGGCTGACAGCATTCCGCCCGGGGATTGGCGCGGAATCCTGTCCACCCGCGGCGGCACCGGGCCGGTTTATGTCGTTCTGAGAGCGCGTGCAGCAGGAGCCGATGGCATGCAGGGTGCGGACCTGCGATTCGGGCCCCCGTTCAATTGCGCACTGGAGCTGCGTGCGCAAGCAGACGATTACGCGCTGCAGTCGCGCAATGGTGGCAAGTTCTGCGATGCGCTCTCCGGCGGGCGTGCCCAGCTCCAGGCAGGGGATGGGATGGCATCAGGCATTCAGCTCACGCTGCTGGGTCGCGAGGCGCCGCTTGTCATTGCCCTGGACCAGAAGGCCGATGCAGCGTTGACCGAAGCAGGGCGCTGGCGCTCAAACGGCCTGACGTCGGCGCAGCTGGACCTGGTGGCGACGGCGGTCCGGCCGGGTGATGTGGTCGGTCGCCTGCGCTATGGCGCTCCTCGGGACTGCCAAGTGGAATTGCGCTATGCCGGGCATGAGGCAGGTGCTTTGACTGCCTGGATCGGTGCCAACGATAGAGGCTACTGCCGGGGGCTCAGCGACAGCCAAGCCAGGATGCAGATGCGTCCGGATGGCAGCGCCGTGCTTTCGCTGCTCTTGCATGGTCAACGCGATATGGTGTCGTTTGAGCGAGTGCCCTGACCTCGGTGCAGGTGCAGGTGCAGGCTGCCAGTGCGACAACACCGCCGTCTTTCAAACAGTGATTACTGTGTGTCGGCGTGCTGATGGAAGTTAATCCTTGCGGCAGCGAACGAGGAAAAACATCAGGGGCGTGGCCTGGCTATAAATTGTTCATGAAATGAGCAAGATCAGCCGCCTGCGAGGACTGCCGCGGGTTTCTCCAACGAAGCGGCAGCTTCGACCAGAAAAGCGAATGGAATGCCGGGCGTAGGCTGCATCGCCCGTCTATTAGCCATTGCCATTGCAAGGGCGGGCCAGAGTAGGCGTGCGGCCCTCGACAAGTGGCTGCCTACGGCTTCGACGGAGCGTAAACAGCGGGTGTAGCACATTGGCCTGACCAGCCATAAAGCCAGGAACCTCATGAACGCGCCCGTCGAATATCGCCCCGATCTGGAAACGCCCAGCGTCAGCGAGCAGGAAACCATTCGTTCCCTGGAAGCGCTGTTCGTCGACATGGCAACGACGGTGGCGGAAAAGGAAGGGCATGCGCACCGCGCAGTCCATGCGAAAGGGCAGGGCCTGTTCACCGCCAGGCTCAGCGTATTCAACGATCTGCCCGAAGAGCTGCGACAAGGCCTGTTCGCAGGGCCTGGGCAATACGATGCTTACATCCGCCTGTCATCGCCACCTGCAGAACAACTGAGCGATGCTGTGTCGACTCCGCGTGCCCTGGCGTTGAAGGTGTTGGGTGTCAGCGGCGAGCGCGTCGAGGGCGGAGACGAGAAGCACAGCCAGGATTTCTTGATGGTCAATGGCCCTTCCTTCACCACCCCCGGTCCCGACGGGTTCCTGCGTAATTTCCGCGTGCTGGCGACGACCACTGAAAAGGCGCCGGGCGCCAAGGCGGCACTTTCGAAAGTGCTTCGAGGTGTCGAGCACACGCTTGAAAAGATCGGCGGGGGAAGCGGCAGCATCAAGCAGATGGGCGGACAGCCGCAGGTTCATCCGCTGGGCGAGACGTTTTTCTCGCAGGTGCCGTATCTCTACGGGCGTTACATCGCCAAGTTCTCGCTGGCGCCGATATCCAGCAATCTCGTTGAACTCGATGGGCAGGAAGTTGGCGACTCCCCGGATGCGCAGCGCGAGGCCGTTCATCACGCCATCAGCACCCTGGATAGCCCGGCCGAGTGGGAGCTGCGCGTGCAGCTGTGCCGGGACGTGGAGAAGATGCCGGTCGAGGATGCGTCGATAGAATGGCCGCAATCCATCAGCCCCTTTGTGGCAGTCGCGCGCGTGGTGGTCGAGCGCCAGGCCGGTTGGGACGGAGAGAACTCGCAGCAGCTGGAAGACCGCATCGCCTTCTCGCCGTGGCATGCCTTGGCCGCGCACCGGCCGCTGGGCGCCATCAACCGGGCGCGCCGTATCGTGATGGCAGCCTCGCGCCGATTCCGCTCCGAGTTCAATCGCTGCCCGATCCACGAGCCGACTGGCGTCTAGCTGCTCCTGCTGCGTGCACGTGTCGTGCAGCACGCCTGTATCCGGGGGGCCGGAGTGCCCCTGGATCGCAGCTGCCAGGCGAGGATTTTGATCAGTCGTTGAGCGACTGCGTCGACTCGCGTGGCATGCCAGGGTGACCGCCGCTGCGTTTGGCGAGGACTAGCAGACAGCGGACTCGATCCACCGGGACTGCTGCTGTCTAGCTGAATGCTCGACTCACCCAGGGTGATGGATCGGGAAAGGACCATCAAGAACGACCGATCGCTGCCGCTAGGGACGCATCCCCAACGCAAGCAGCAGAGGCCGCTATGTTTTTCTCCGACAGCCACAAGGTGGACGCACTGACCAAGGCGGTTGATGCCACGTTGAAAGGTGGCAGTGCGCAGTGGCCCAATAACGGATCGGCTCTGCTGCTCAAGAAAATGGCCGAGCGTTTGTATGCGGCCCAGCAGGAGCGTGATCTGGCCAAGGCCCAGGCGGAAGACGCGACGACCGCGTTACGCCATCTGGAGGGCCGTTTCGAGCTGGTCGCCAGTGGTACGACCGACGGGCTCTGGGATATTGGTGTCATTGCCGGGGATCCCAGCCACCCCGACAGCCCGGTGTGGTGGTCGCCGCAGATGCGCCGGCTACTGGGCTTTGCCTCTGAACAGGATTTTCCCAATGTCCTGGACAGTTGGGTCGCATGCCTGCACCCGGATGACAAGCAGCCGACGCTGGATGCCTTTGCGGCGCACCTTGCCGATCGCAGCGGTCGAACTCCTTACGACGTCGAAAACCGCCTGCGTCTGAAGTCCGGCGAATATCGCTGGTTCCGCGCATTTGGCACTACCGAGCGCGATGCGCAGGGCTTGCCGCTCCGTGTGGCGGGTTCGCTCACCGACATCACCGAGCGTCGCGAGCGCGAGCAGTTCCTCGACATCACGCTGACGCGCTTCGAGCTCGGCTCGCAGATGCTCAGCGACGGCTTGTGGGACATGAGCGTGATCGCGGGTGACCCGATCAATCCGAACAACGAGTTCTGGTGGTCGCAGCAGTTCCGCCATCTGCTCGGCTTCGAGTCCGAGCAGGACTTCCCCAACGTGCTCGATAGCTGGGCGTCACGGCTGCACCCGGAAGACAAGGAGCGTTCTTTGAACGCGTTCGCGGCGCATTTGAACGACCGCAGTGGCCGCACCAACTTCGATATCGAGTATCGCCTGCAGCTCAAGAACGGCCAGTACCGCTGGTTCCGCGCACGCGGCCTGACCAAGCGCGCTGCCGATGGCACGCCGTTGCGCGCGGTTGGAGCATTGATGGACGTGGAAGCCGGGCGTCAGCTGGGCGAGGTGGCAAATACGCTCAGCAGTGCGGCAGGCGACATCGTGCGCAGCAACGATGACCTGTCGCGGCGCACGGAGCAGCAGGCGGCGGCGCTCGAGGAGACTGCAAGCTCCATGGAGGAGATGACCAGCATCGTTCGCAAGAACGCCGAAGGTGCGCGTCAGGCCAATTCGCTGGCGAGCAAGGCCGCAGAGACCGCGTTGCATGGCGGTGAGCTGGTCAATGGTGTCGTCAGCACCATGGCGGCAATCCAGGCGTCGTCGCGGAAGATCGGCGAAATCATCACCGTCATCGATGGCATCGCGTTCCAGACCAATATCCTTGCCTTGAACGCGGCCGTGGAAGCGGCGCGGGCTGGCGAGCAGGGACGTGGCTTTGCGGTCGTCGCGTCCGAGGTACGCAGCCTCGCGCAGCGCTGCACCATGGCGGCCAAGGAGATCCGCGACCTGATCGCCGACTCGGGTGCGAAGGTGGGGCAGGGCGCGGAGCAGGTCAACGTGGCGGGCAAGGCCATGGAAGAACTGCTTTCCTCGGTGCGGCAGGTCAACGACATCATGAGCGGCATTGCCGCGGCCAGTCATGAGCAGAGCGCTGGCATCGAGCAGATCAACCAAACCATCTCGCAGATGGATGCAGCGACCCAGCAAAATTCCGCTCTTGTTGACACCATGGCATCATCGGCCCGCGCACTTGAGGATCAGGCGACTGCGTTGGTGGAGAGTGTTGCCAACAGCTCACGCAGCGCCTCCGGCAAGACGAAGCTCGCATTGGCTGCATAACGCGTGTAGCCAGTGCCGCCCTGTGACCCGGTAATGCCGGGAAGCAGGGCGGTGCACTGGAAACCAGAATGCGTTCAATGGCTTTTCTACGCCTGGCCTGAAAAGGCGCCCGGTCTAGGCCGATCGCCTGAAATGTTTCATCGAGCAGATGCGGTGTCGATGCGTGCGCCGGTCGCGAATGATGCTCTCTGGATTTTTCCGTCGACCACCTCGTAGATGCATAGCATCTCAACAAGGCCGATCCCGTCAGGAAAGTTGCGGGTGATGCGCTCCGCGTCGGCGACGATGTTGCCGACGACGGTCCGCGACAACAGCTGCGCATGCAGGTCCGGCTCCTGAAAGCGGGCCAGAAACCGCTCGCGAAGCATGGCATGCCCCTGGACCAGCTGTGGTCCGTGCAAGGTGTAATGCTCGGCATCGTCAGCATAGGTGGCCAGCAACGCGTCGATATCCTTGGCGTTGTAGGCATCCAGCTGCGCTTGAACGATCGAGAGCACGCTATCGGTGGTCATGTCTGGACAATCTGCTCATGCAGCGGAGGACAAGGCGCTATCGTCCAGCATCCGTGGATGACGTGACAAGGATTTGTTGGCAGTGAGGCACACCGAAGCAAGCGGGGTCCTGGTAGGTACTTGCTAGTACCAACCCAGATACAGCGTCGCAATGCCCCAGGTATCGATCAAGCCATGCGCCAGGATCATCGCCCAGAGGTTGCGTCGTGATCGCAGATAGACATAGCCGAACAACGCGCCGACAAGCCCGGTCAGCAGCACCCCCGAGATGCCTTGGGTCAGGTGCATCGCGCCAAACAGGGCTCCCCCTGCCACTGCCGCCATCACGCGTCCGCCACGATAGTGGCACAGCAGGTGATCGAGGTGGTGCATCAGGAACGCACGGAAGACCAGTTCCTCGCCAAGCGCCGCGCTGAGCCAGGCGCCGCCTGCCAGGTGGGCGGCCGCGTTGACGTTGCCAAGCAGTGCGCCGTAGCCGCTGTAGTCGGCCTTGGTCCCGGTCAGCGCATCGATCAGCGGTTGCACGAACGGATTGATGACGCCGATGACCAGCGCGAGCAGCAGCAGCGTCCAGCCGAGCAAGGCGCGAGACGACTGAGGCTTTAATCCGCAGGCACTCAGCGAGCGCGTTTCCAGCCAGACCAAGGCAATCCCTAAAATGCCGACAAGCGGCATCCGCCAGGGAAACTGCACCCAGCGGTAGTGCGCCAGTGCGAGGAGGACAGCGATCCCTGCGATGCGTGCCAGAGGATGTCCCAGTACAGGAATGCCCGGGCGGGGATATGCGCTTGAGGAGCCTTGTTGAAACATGCTGGACGAAGGATCGAGTAGGTGCTCGAACGGTAGCCACGGGAGCGGCAAGCGTCCTGTGCCAGAGGGCATGGGTTAGTGACTACGAAGAGGGATGGAGGCATGTGCTGTTTCAGGCGCTCGAACGTGATCCACACATTGAAGTGGGGCCGGCCGATGTCGCCGTGTGCGGTGAAGACGCTGCTGGCAGCGCCTGGATTTCAACCTTCATTGCTGGCAGGTTTGCATTGAGTTCAAGCAAGGTCTGCATCAGCGCAGTTTTTCAGTTGGCAGCTGCTCCACGCTCTCATTTCATTTTCTGGTGGCGTGGTGGCTGGGGATTCGTTTCAGCTTGGACTGCACATCGCTCCGAAATGACGATGTTCTTGGTGCCTTCGCCATCCGGCTTGAGTTGCCTGATCACCGCTTGAGCCTTGATTGCTGGGCTCAACGTCAGCTGGTATCGATCATCGACCAACCAGCGTGGTTTCGTCCTGGCATGCATCTCTTCAAGCCATGGTTCTACGTTGCAGAAACTAGGTTAGCTAGTGGTAACCGCTGACGTCTGTCATGCAGTGCTCTGCTTGAACTCGGCATCACCTTGCTTGTTCAGCTGTGTTTGCGCCGACTGGCAAAACGCACCACCAAGGACATGTGGATCCGGATACGCTATGCGCTTCCCACAGCGTTGTTGAAAGGTATGGAGCAGTTGAACGAGCAATGGATGACAGCGGTTGTGGATGCCTTGAGCGACCTGCAGGCAGCAAGGGTGGCTCAGGGCGCGGTGCTTGAGGCCCTGGTTGCTTCGCATCCATCCCCGGTGCTGCTGATGCGTTGTTGGGATCGCCTTTCCTCCTCCTTGGTTGCGACCGTTTCGCAACACAAGGCCTCCTCGACAATGGCAAAGCCGATCGAGGCGTATACGCTTGAGCAGTTGGCAGCGTGGACGGATCGAATGGAGCGCTGTTTTCCCCAGGCCAGAGGGCAATCCTAGCCCGGGCTACTGCAAGGCAGCGCTTGCCATTCCGCTCGACGCACAGCACCTGGCCATCCAGTACGTAGCGTAGTCATACGCCGTGCCTGGATCAGCAAAGGCAACAATGAGCAGTCGCCAGCAGTGCAGTGTGCTGGCGCCGGACGCTAGCCGGCCGTCAAGCTCCTGTTCTGAGCCTTGGCGGCTATCAGCGTTGCGAGACAGGGCGGGCGGTCTGCATTGACGCGCTGGACTTTACTGACGCATGCCAATCGCCAAACGATTGAATGCGGCCATCAGCGCGATGGCAAAGCTCAGGTCAGCGATCTCGGCGTCACTGAAATGGGCTTTTAGAAGAGCAAAGTCATCGTCAGGGGCTCGGCTGTTTGCGATATCTGTCAATGACTCGGTCCACCCCAGGGCCAGGCGCTCACGGTCGCTGAAATGCGGACTCACCCGCCACCCGGCCAGGCTGTCCAACTCGATGCGCTGCTGGCGCAGGCCGCCCAAGCACACGGACTGCCACTCCAGGCATTGAGCAGGTGGCGAATGCGCCCCTCACCGTCCGGCGGTTTGCTGATGGGATTCTCAGGCTTTGCAACGCGAGAACAAGCGTACGCCTCGGTTCAACGGCTACGAGCAGCGCTGGATGACGTGTGGGCGCCTGCAGGGCCTCGCGTTCGTGCTGCATCGCCCCGGGCCTGAAGCACTTTGATCAACGGCCACCCTGAAAGCGGAAGGTGAAGCGCATGTCCGACGCGGCGGCCGTTGCCGAGTCTGCTGGCGGGGCAGTGGCGGCGACCAACGTCAACTGGCCATCGGCCACAGCCACCGGGATGCCAAGCGTGAGATCGATCTGTTTGGACCAGCCGCCGCCAAGCACGGTTGCCCTGACGATCAACCGGCCCGCCACGACGCATTGCACCTCGGCCGGGCAACGGCTGTCTTCGATGACGCGGTCGGGACGTACCTTGGGGCCATCGACCGCCGCGATTTCTCCCAGCCGCACCGGGCCTTCGATGGGCTGGCTGGCAATGGGTCCTGCCGCCGCGCACGCGGCAAGCCAGGCGACCAGAAGCGTTGCAAGCATCAGCGTGCGGAAGGGGCGGAGGCGTTCCATTGCGGCAATCATGCCCGTGTGTTGTGGAGATGCAAGCTGATGTTTCGGTGCGCTGTGCGGATGTAGCGACCACATCAATGCGATGCAGCGTCACTTCGCCGTGACGCGCTCGCGCAAGTGCGCAGCATTGCGCGAGCGCAGGCAGCAACAAGGCCAGTCACTAAGGATCGCGCTACCCGGCCAGTCAGATCACCGAGGCATTGACCTTGAACACCTCGACCGCCTGCGTCAGCTGGGTCGAATGCGCTTCCAGCGAGCGCGCCGCCGTGCTTGCGGCTTCTACCAAGCTGACGTTCTGCTGCGTGGTTTCATCCATCTGGGCGATGGTCAGGTTGACCTGTTCGATGCCGCCGGCCTGTTCCTGCGAGGCGGCGGAGATGTGGCCCATGATGTCAGTGACATGCTGGACGCTGGTGACGACCTCGCCCATGGTGGTGCCGGCCTTGTGCACCAGCGTTGCACCGTCGGCGACGCGCTGCACGGAGTCGTCGATCAGGCGTTTGATCTCCTTGGCGGCGTCCGATGAGCGGTGCGAGAGGGTGCGCACTTCCGATGCGACCACGGCAAAACCGCGGCCTTGTTCGCCGGCGCGTGCGGCCTCGACGGCGGCATTGAGCGCGAGGATGTTGGTCTGGAAGGCGATGCCGTCGATGACCGAGATGATGTCGGCAATACGCCTGGACGAGGCCTCGATGCCGGACATCTGCTCGATGACCTGGCCAACCACGTCGCGTCCCTCCGAGGCAATGGCGGCGGCGCCCAGCGCGAGCTGATTGGCACGGCCGGCGTGCTCGGCATTCTGCTTGACGGTGGAGGTCAGCTCTTCCATCGAGGCGGCGGTTTCTTCCAGGCTGGCGGCCTGTTGTTCGCTGCGGCGGGACAGTTCCTGGTTGCCACTGGCGATGTCTTCGGCGGCAAAACCGATGCTGTTGGAGGTGGTCTGGATATGCGTGACGATGTCGGTCAGGCGATGCACGGTGCTGTTGGCATCGTCGCGCATGGAGGCGAACACGCCGTGGAAGTTGCCGGTCATGCGCACGGTCAGGTCACCATCGGCGATGCACCGCAGCAGGTCGGAAAACCTGGCCAGGTTGGTGTCGGAAGTGGCCATCATGGTGTTGAGGTTTTCGACCATCAGGCGGAAGTCGTGTTCGAACTTTTCCGGCTGGCCGCGCAGCGCGAAGTTGCCGGCGCAGGCAGCCTGGGTGAGCTGCTGGATCTGCGCGTTGATGGCGCGCAGGTTCTGTTTGACCTGCTGCATGGTGGCGGTGATGGCGGCCTTTTCGCCGGGGTATTGCTCGATTTCGGGAGCCAGGTCGCCGATGGCGTAGCTGCCCATGACCTCGGTCATGCGCAGCTGGGTCTGCACGTGCGCATGCACCAGGGCGTTGGTGTCCTGCACCATGTGCCCGTATTCGCCGGGGAACTGCTGGGCGTCGGTGCGGTAGCTGATCTCGCCGGCATCGTGGCGGGCCGCCATGTTGCGTTGGGCGGAGATCACATCCTGCAGGCGGCGCTGCATCTGTTGCATGGCGCGCAGCAACTGGCCGGATTCGTCCTTGCTGGTGGGCAGGTCCTGGCTGCGCAGGTCGCCGTCGTTGATGCGTTCGGCCAGCCGCAGCGATTGGCGCAAGGGCAGCACCACGCTGCGGGTCAGCAACCACGCAATGGCGGCGCCCAGCAGCAAGGCGATGACGGTGGAGACCACCATCAGCATTGCAAAGCCGCGCGCGGTGGTCACCGCGTCCTTGGCGGCCGCGCGGTTCTTGGCTTCCTGCAGGTCGATGAAGGCGTTGATGCTGGCCAGCCAGGCGACGAAGGCGGGGCGCGCCTGCTGCAGCAGGCGTTGTTCGGCATGCGGCTTGTCGGCGCCATCGCGGAACGCGCGCACCTGCGCGATCAACGGCATGGTGCGCTGCTCGATGGCCTTGATCCGCTGGAGGATGGCCTTTTCTTCCGCGTCCGTGGAGGCCGCGATCATGTCGTCCAGTGGCTTGGCGGAGCGGGCGTAGTCCGCGGCGAGCTTGTCGATCGATTGCTCTGCCGTGTGCCGCTCAGCCGGGTCGTCCAGCAGCACGACATCGCGCAGGGCGATCGCGCGGTCGTGCACGCTGCCGCGGAAATTGATCGCATAGCGTTGCTTGACGCTGTTCACTTCGTTGATGGCGGTGAGCTGCTGGTCGATGCTGCGTACGCGCTGGATGCCGACGACGGTGAGGATCACCATCAGGACAATGATCGCGAGGAAGCCGAGGGCCAAGCGCTGACCGATGCGCAGATTCGAAAGCAGGGACATAGGGAGTTTGATCGGTGATCCGGCGAGCGGAAGAGCGGGGGAGAATCCCAGCAACAGCTGGGAGGCGATGCGCCCGGGACACCGATGGGGTCGGCAGCGTTGCCGCTGCACGAAGGATGTCTCGACCTGTTCGTTAGCGGCCTGCGTCAGCGGAAATGAAACCGCCGGCGGTGGAAGGATTCATCCACGGTTGGCTTCGCAATGCCGTCAGCCATGGCGATCAGAACGCAAGCCAGTGGTCGCGGCCCCAGCGCAGCGCTTTGGTACCGTTCAGCGCCGGGGCAGAAGCGGATTCAGGCACGGCAAGTGACCGAGGCGTGGAGACGGCTGCGGCGCCGGTGCTGCGGCCGATGGCAGGCGTCGATCAGCATGCATCGTGCCGCCACCGCAGCACGGCCGCCATTCAGGCGGCCTCAGTCATAGCGCGACAGATCCGGCGCCTTCATCGACGGCGTCATCAGCTTGGCGGCAATGTTCTGGATGCTGGGTTGGCTGGCGAATTTCAGTGCGCCGTGCAGCAGCTGGATGCCGAGCCGGCTGTGCGGATTCATCAGGCGCGGGCCGATCTTCGGCACGCCCTGGCCTTGTTCCACCATCGGCCGCATGGCGTCGGCGTAGGCGGCGAAGGCCTGTTCCAGCGTTGCGGCGCGTGCGATCTCGTTGGCCAGCACATAGCCGCCGGTGACCGCAAGAGTGGCGCCGATGCCGGCCAGCGGGGTTGCGCACCAGGCGGCGTCGCCGGTCAGCACGACGCGGCCGGCGTGCCAGCGCGGCATGCGCACCTGCCGCAAGGCATCGAAGTAGAAATCGTCGGTGGTGTCCATGCCGTCCAGCACCCGCGCAGCCTGCCAGCCGGCGTCGGCGAAGCGTTCGCGCAGATAGGCCTTCTGGGTCGCCAGGTCCCAGTCCTGCTCGCCCTCGGGGGCTTTCTGCAGCGACAGCATCGCGCGCGTGGTGCCGTGCTGGTCCGGGCGCAACGAGATGCTGCGCCCGCCGGTGGTGTGATACCAGCGCCACAGGCGGTCGTCGTCGGCGGTGCGTGCGATGGTGAAGTAGGCAATGGTCAGATCCATCCAGCGCGGGTCGTTCTCGCCGGGAAACACCAGCTCGCGTGTGGCCGAGCCGACGCCTTCGGCGACGATGACGGCATCGAAGTGGTCGCTGCGTCCGCTCTGGAAGCGGACGGTGGCAGCCTCGCCGTCGTCGTCGATGCTGGCGATGCGGTCGCCGAACCGGTACTCGGCTGTCTGGCGTGCGGCGTCGTAGAGCAGGCGGGCGAGGTCGCCGCGCAGGATTTCCAGCTCTGCGGTCGGGCCATCGCCATCGATGTCGTCGGTCTTGAAGGTCGCCACCGCATGGCCGTGGTCGTCGACCCAGGCAGTACCTTCCTCGCCGGTGCCATGATCGAGTGCGGCCTGCTCCAGGCCCATGCGCTGCATGACCTCGCGGCCGACCCCGCGCACGTCGATGTTCTGGCCGCCATCGCGAAACTGCGCGGCCTGCTCGACGACGCTGACGTCGAATCCCTGCCGGGCGAGCGCCCAGGCCACGGTGTTGCCGGCGACGCTTGCGCCGGTGATGAGGATGCGACGCGCCATGACAGATCACCCGAAAGAAGAAATATCAGGAGTGATATTACATGTCCTGGTCGCGCTGCTCCAGGTTGGCGATCAGGCGCTGCATGAATGCAACAGTCTGCTGCGCCTCCTCGGGGGAGAAGTCCTTCAGCGCATCGGCATTGAGATCGATCAGTATCTTGCCGCCGATCTCGGCGATCTTGCGCCCGCGCGACGTGAGCGAGACCACTGCGGCGCGGCGGTCCTGCGGCGCCGGGGCGCGCTCGATCAGCTGCAGGCCCTCCAGCTTGTCCAGCAGGGCCACCATTGCCGGCTGCTTCACCGCCGAGTCGATCACCAGGTCGCGTTGCAGCATCGGCCCTTTCCAGGACAGCAGCATGATCGGCCCGAGCAGTGCCAGCGACATCCCATGCGGGCGCAGTTGCGCATCCACCAGACGGTTGAAGACCCGTGCAGCATGGTTGGCCAGATACCCCGGGGCCACCGCAGCCAGCGGGTGAATGAGTGCATCGCGATCCTGCATTTGCGTCATCGTGCCACGCCGTTGGGCCATTTCGCGATTTTATCCGGGCACGCGCACCGCCGGGCATCGCCGGCGCGCCGCGGCGCGGCATCCATGCCGGCTGCCGCGCCAACACGCCATGGTGGGGCCGGCGCGCAGTCGGCAGGCATCGTCACCTGAGTGTTGTAACGTAGGCGGGCGCTGCACGCCTTGCAGGGCGCCACCGGCAACGCCGGATGGCGCTGGCAGGTCCGGCCGGCAACTCGGCCCGTTCCGTTCCTGCCAGCCGGCGCTGCGCGGCGTTTGATCCTGGTTCTTCTTCAATGGTTCGTCAAAGATGCTTGTTTGGGTGATTGGTAAGCCGTCCGCGCACCGCGTTGCGTATTGTCCGCATGACGACTGCCGCTGGGCGGCAGCGCGCCTGGGCACCACGTGAGCGCGCCGTTTCCGTATGGCGACAGCGCCATGGCGCAGGCCGTGCGCGCCTACGACTGGGCCGCAACACCGCTGGGGCCGACCACGCAGTGGCCGTCGCCGCTGCGCAATGCGGTCAGCCTGATGCTCAGCTCGCCGGAAAGCATGTATGTGGTGTGGGGCGATGCGCTGACCTTCTTCTACAACGATGCCTATACGCCGATCCTTGGGCCGCGGCAGCCGCATGCGCTGGGTGCGCCGCTGCGGGAATTGTGGGCCGATGCCTGGGAGGCGGTACGTGCGCCGATCGAGGCCGCGTTCGCGGGGCGCGCCTCGCGCTTCGAGGAAGTGCCGATCGGCATGAACCGCTACGGCACGCCGGAAGACACCTGGTGGACATTCTCGTTCTCGCCGATCTATCTGGACGATGGGCGTGTGGGCGGCGCGTTCTGCGTCACCAACGAAGTCACCGACCGCAAGGTGGCGCAAAACCGGCTTGCCGATGAGCACGAGCGGCTGATCCGGTTGTTTGAGCAGGCGCCGATGTTCATGGCGTTTCTGAGCGGTCCGCAGCATCGGGTGGAGTTCGCCAACCCGTGCTATTCGCGATTGATCGGGCACCGCGACGTGATCGGCAAGCCGCTGGCCGAGGCCCTGCCGGATCTGGTCGAGCAGGGGCATCTGCATCGCCTGGATGAGGTGTATCAGTCCGGGCGTGCCTATGCGGCCAGTGCGCTGGCCTACAACGTGCAGGCCGAGCCGGGCGGCCCGATGGAGCGACGCCTGCTGGATCTGGTCTACCAGCCGATCGCCGGTGCCGACGGCACCGTCTCCGGCATCTTCGTGCAGGGCCTGGACATCACCGACCGCATCGGCCTGGAACGCGCGGTGCGCGAGGCGGAAGTGCGCAACCGGCAGATCCTGGACAGCGTGATGGACTACGCAATCATCGCCACCGACCTGCACGGCCTGGTCACGTCCTGGAACGAGGGCGCGCAGCGCATTCTGGGCTGGAGCGAGGCCGAGATGCTGGGCCAGACCCTGGAGCGCACCTTCACCCCGGAAGATGTGGAGCGCCGGCAGATCCTGATCGAGGCGGCGGCGGCGCTGGAAAGCGGCAGCGGCATGGACGAGCGCTGGCATGTGCGCAAGTCCGGCCAGCGTTTCTGGGCGAACGGGTCGCTGATGGTGCTGCGCGACGAAACCGGTGCGGCGATCGGCTTTGTCAAGGTGTTGCGCGACCGCACCGCCGAGCGGCTGGCCAGCGAAGCCCTGCGCGAGAGCGAGCGCCGGCTGGATGCGCTGGTGCGCGCGTCCTCGCAGTCGATCTTCTCGGCCAGCGCCGACTGGCGCGAGCTTCGCCAACTGGTTGGCGAGGGGGCGCTGAGCGATGCGCTCTCGGCAAGCCTGAACTGGCAGCAGGAGATGGTGCACCCGGACGATCGCGCGCGGCTGGCCGAGGCCATTGCGCATTCGATCGTCAACAAGACCGGGCTGGATGTGGAATACCGCGTGCTGGATGCCGATCAGCGGGTGGGCTGGACCCTGATGCGCGCGATCCCCTTGCTGGACGAGGGCGAGCAGATCGTGGAGTGGTTCGGCACTGCGGCCGACATCACCGACAAGCGGCTGGCCGAACAGCAGCTGCGCCAACTGACCGAAACGTTGGAAGAGCGCGTGCGCGAACGCAGCGCGGCGCTGCTGCTGGCCGAGGAAAAGCTGCGCCAGAGCCAGAAGATGGAGGCGGTCGGCCAGCTGACCGGCGGGCTGGCGCACGACTTCAACAATCTGCTGACGGCGATCAGCGTCGGTCTGGAGCTGTTGCAGACGCGCATCGAACAGGGCAAGTACGACCGCCTCGAGCGCTATGTGGAAATGGCGCAGTCCAGCGCCGCGCGCGCCACCGCACTGACCCAGCGGCTGCTGGCGTTTTCGCGCCGGCAGACCCTGGCGCCGACCGCGCTGGAGGTGCAGGCACTGGTGCAGGGCATGCACGACATCATCGCGCGCACGCTGGGGCCTTCGATCGCCTTGCAGCTGCGCCCTGCAGCCGACCCGTGGAAGGTGCTGGTGGATGCGCCGCAGCTGGAAAACGCGCTATTGAACCTGTGCATCAACGCGCGCGACGCGATGCCCGATGGCGGCGAGCTCACCATCGCCGTCGCCAACCGGGTGCTGGACGCCGGCGCCGCCCAGCAGCTGGACCTGCCGATCGGCGAGTACGTGTGCCTGAGCGTGCAGGACACCGGCACCGGCATGAGCGCCGACGTGATGTCCAAGGTGTTCGAGCCGTTCTTCACCACCAAGCCGATCGGGCAGGGCACCGGTCTGGGCTTGTCGATGATCTACGGATTCACCCGCCAGTCCGGCGGCCACGTGCGCATCGATTCGGAGGTGGGCGTCGGCACGACCATGGCGCTGTACCTGCCGCGCTTCGATGGCGTGCTGGCGCAGGACGAGGCAGTGCCGGCGACCGAGCAACCGCTGCGCTCGACCGCGCCAAGCTGCACGGTACTGCTGGTGGAAGACGAAACCGCGATCCGCGTGCTGATGTCCGAAGTGCTGAGCGAAGCGGGCTACCGCGTCATCGAGACCGCCGAAGGCAGCGCCGCAGTGGAGCGCCTGCGCTCGCAGGAGACGATCGATCTGCTGGTGACCGACGTCGGCCTGACCGGCGGATTGAACGGACGTCAGGTCGCCGACGCGGGGCGGCAGTCGCGGCCGACGCTGCCGGTGCTGTTCGTCACCGGCTACGCGGCAACCGCGGCGGTGGGCGCCGGGCAACTGGAGGACGGCATGGAGGTGCTGACCAAGCCGTTTCTGGCCGTGGACCTGGAACGTCGCGTGGCGCAGTTGCTGGAACGCAAATCGCACTGAGGCCTGCGTGCAGGCTTGGCGATGATTCGGTCGGGGTTGCTTACAGCGCGGTCTGCACGATGCCCAGCAGGTCGCGCAACGAAAACGGCTTGGTCAACAGACGCATGCCGGTATCGAGAAAATCCGCACGCTTGGCGATGGACCCGGCATAGCCGGTCATGAACACGATGGGCAGGGCGGGATACAGACGGCGCGCATTGTCGGCGAGGTCGCGCCCGTTCATACCGGGCAGGCAGATATCGGACAGCAGCAGATCGAACGGACGCGCCTGGTTGAGCTGCTCCAGCGCCTGCTCGGCGTCTGGCGACGCGATGACCTGGTAGCCCTCGTCACCCAGGATATCTGCGGTCATCGCACGAATGGCATCGTCGTCTTCGACCAGCAAGATACGGGCGTTACATGATGCGTGGTTCACCGCAGTCCTCGAGCGATCGCAACCATGCGATGCACTTCAGGTGCAACGCTAGGCCCACGCGCGTGACGAACGTGTCGGAACTGTCATAAAGCGCGGCGCACGTCACAGCACGCTACCGATATCGCGGGGGCTCAGCTCGCGCCAAGCAAGCTGATCGATTCAGTGGTGCGCAGCGGGCAGTGATTCGCCCGTGATAAATTTAAGCCTATGGGAAATCTGAAGCCGATGATCGCAAACCGCATTACGACTGGTACGACGGGGCTTGACACCATCCTGCGCGGCGGCCTGCCGCCCAATCGCCTGTACCTGCTGGAGGGCCAGCCGGGCTCGGGCAAGACCACCGCATCGCTGCAGTTCCTGCTCGATGGCGCTGCCAAGGGCGAGAGCTGCCTGTACGTGACCTTGTCGGAAACCATCGACGAGCTCAACGAAGTGGCCGCCTCGCACAACTGGTCGCTGGAGGCGCTGCATATCTTCGAGCTGGCATCGGCCGAGGCGTTTCTGGGCGATGGACGCCAGCAGTCCATCCTGCATCCGTGGGAAATGGAGCTGGACGGCACCATCAAGCTGATCCAGGCCGAGGTGGACCGGGTCAAGCCGACGCGTGTGGTGTTCGACTCGCTGTCCGAGTTGCGCCTGCTGGCGCAGGATTCGTTGCGCTACCGGCGTCAGGTGCTGGCGCTCAAGCAGTTCTTTGCGCCGCGCAACATCACCGTGTTCCTGGTCGACGACCTCACCGGCGAAAACGGCGAACGCGATGCGCATCTGCACAGCCTGTGCCATGGGGTGATTTCGCTGGAACGCATGACGCTGGATTTCGGCGCGGCGCGGCGGCGCATGCAGGTGCAGAAGTTGCGCGGCGTGGATTTCATCGCCGGCTACCACGACATCACCATCACCACCGGCGGCATGCGGATCTTTCCGCGGCTGATCGCCTCCGATCACCATGTGCCGTTCATCGGCGATGCGGTGTCCAGTGGCGTGGCGCGTGTCGATGCGCTGCTGCACGGCGGGCCGCTGCGCGGTACCAGCACCCTGCTGACCGGGCCTGCCGGTTCGGGCAAGACCAATATCGCGCTGCAATACGTGACCGCTGCCTGCGAGCGCGGCGAGCATTGCTGCATCCTGGAATTCGACGAGCGCACCGGCACCTTGCTGACGCGTGCCGAGAGCCTGGGCATGGATCTGCGCAAGTATCTGGACGCGGGCCTGCTGGAACTGCATCAGATGGATCCGGCCGAGCTGACCCCGGGCGAGTTCGCCTGGGCGGTGCGCGCCAGCGTGGAACAGCGCAACTGCCGCGTGCTGGTGATCGACAGCCTCAACGGCTATCTCACCTCGATGCCGCAGGAAAAGCAGCTGATGCTGCAGATGCACGAGCTGCTGTCCTACCTCAACCAGAGCGGCGTGACCACGTTCCTGGTCAATCCGCAGCACGGCCTGGTCGGCACCATGTCCACCGGCAACCTCAATATCTCCTACATGGCCGACACCGTCATCCTGTTCCGCTTCTTCGAGGCTCAGGGGCGCATCCGCAAGGCCGTGTCGGTGATCAAGAACCGCAGTGGCGCGCATGAGGATTCGATCCGCGAGTTGCGCATCGGGACGGGCGGTATCCATCTGAGCGAGCCGCTGGAGAAATTCCACGGCGTGCTGACCGGTACTCCGCATTTTGTTGGGGACGACACGCCGTTGCTGGATCGTCCACTTGACTACCTGTGACCCGGATGGGTCCATCGTCCACATCATCGCGCCGTTCGGCCGCGATGCGGAGAGCATTGCCGGCATCGTCGGTCAGCGCGGACTGACGCGCCGGGTGTATGGGTCGCTGGCTGCGCTGGCGGACGACCTGCTCGATGCCTCCGGCGTGGTGGTGTTGACCGAGGAAGCGGTGGGCGGGGATCTGCGTCAGTTCTCGCATGCCCTGCAGAGCCAGGCCGCCTGGTCGGATATTCCGTTCGTGCTGCTGCGTGCGCCGCGCGGCAGCCACAACGGGCGCCAGGCCACGCTGCCGGCGGAAGTGACCAACGTCATCGAGCTGGAACGGCCGCTGAGCTCGTCGTCGTTGTTGAGCGCGATCTCCACTGCGTTGCGCTCGCGCCAGAAGCAGTTCGTGATTCGCGACCAGATGGCGCAGTTGGCCGAAAGCAAGACGGCCCTGATGTCGAGCGAGGCCGAGCTGCGTCGCGTCACCGACGCACTGCCGGTGCTGATTGCCTTCATCGACAAGGATCTGGTGTACCGCTTCGCCAACCGCTCGTATGAAGACTGGATCGGCATCCCGCCTGCCGAGGTGATCGGGCGGTCCATGGTGGATGTGGTGGGACCGGCGATGGTGCAGCAGCGCCGCGCCTGGATCGAGGCCGCACTGGCCGGGCAGGCGTTGACGGTGGAGGCCAGTTGGCCGCACGCCGACGGACGCCGGCGCGATGCGGAGATCCGCTACATGCCGCGCCTGGATGCGGACGGCCAAGTGGACGGCTTTCATGTGTTTGCCACTGACATCACCGCGCGCGCGCTGGCGCTGGAATCGATCCAGCAGCAGGCCAGCCTGCTCGAGGTCAAGGTGGCCGAACGCACCGCCGAGCTGCAGCAGCAGATGCTGGCACGCGAGTCCAGCGAAGCGGCATTGCGCCAGGCGCAGAAGATGGAGGCGGTGGGCCAGCTCACCGGCGGCATCGCACACGACTTCAACAACATGCTGACCGGCATCCTGTCGGCGCTGGATCTGGCGCGCCTGCGCATCGACCAGGGCCGCACCGAAGGGCTGGGCCGCTTTCTGGATGTGGCGTCGGCCTCGGCCCTGCGCGCGGCCGCACTGACGCAACGGCTGCTGGCGTTCTCGCGACGGCAATCGCTGGAAGCGCGGCATCTGCATCTGAACGACCTGGTGGTATCGCTGCAGGAATTGCTGGCGCGCACGCTGGGCGAATCGGTGCATCTGGAAACCGATCTGCAGGCCGACCTGCCGCAGGCGTATGTCGACGAAAACCAGCTGGAAAGCGCGCTGCTCAATCTGGCGATCAATGCCCGCGACGCCATGCCCGACGGCGGGCAGTTGCGCATCGCCACCCGGCAGTTGCAGGTCCAAGCGCAGCCGCTGGAACTCGGGCGCGGGGTGACGCTGGCGCCGGGCAATTACGTGGTGGTGTCGGTGACCGACAGCGGCGCGGGTATGCCGGCCGACGTGCTGGAGCGTGTGTTCGAACCGTTCTACACCACCAAGCCGATCGGGCAGGGCACCGGCCTGGGCATGTCGATGATCTACGGCTTCATGCAGCAGTCCAACGGGCAGGTGTGGGTGGAGTCCGAGCTGGGCAAGGGCACCACGGTGAGCCTGTATCTGCCCGCCGGTCTCCATCCGCAGGCGCTGTCGCCGCAACCGCAAGCCGGTGCCGTGGTGTCCGGACGCGGCCAGCAGGTGCTGGTGGTGGAAGATGACGAACAGGTGCGGCTGCTGGTCACCGAACTGCTCAACGAGTTGGGCTATGAAGCCGATGTGGTGGCCGACGCCGATGCGGCGCTGCCGATCCTGGCTTCGCAACGGCGCATCGATCTGCTGGTGACCGATGTGGGCCTGCCCGGGCTCAACGGGCGCCAGTTGGCGGAGATCGCGCGGCAGTCGCGGCGGGATCTGCCGGTGATCTTCATGACCGGCTATGCGGAAACCGCGCGCGATCGCGGCGAGTTTCTTGCCGACGGCATGAGCATGATCGCCAAGCCGTTTACGCTGGGCGAGTTCAGCGGAAAGCTGCACGAGGTGTTGGGGCCGTCGGCCTGATGGCGTTGGGCGGTCAATCGCGCCTGACACCACGACGGCGCTGCCGTCGGCTGGCACCGGGGCGGCCTTGATGAGGGATGCAGCCTGAGGTTGGCGTCAGGGCGCTGCGCGCCCGGCCTGCCGCGCGCTGGCCAGCGACTCGGCCACGGCGATCTTGTCGGCCACCGCCTTCTGCATCGGCGAGCCGGCGTCGAGCAAGCCATGCAAATGCCGCCAGTGCTCGCTGGCAGCGCGGTAGTCCTGCTGCTGAAAGTCGCTGATGCCCAGCAGCCACAGGCCGCGCTGATGGTCCGGCTCGCGTGCGACCACCTGTTGCAGGCGGCTGCGTGAGTTGGCGTCGATGGCGAAATCGCTGCGCGTGGCCATGTCCGCGGCCACCCAGCCGACGATGGCGGCGCTGAGATCCGGCGCGATTTTGAGCGCTTGCGCATAGGCCTCACGCGCATCGGCGGGGCGGTTGTCCTGCTCGTGGGTCCTGGCTTGCTGCATCCACGACTCCAGCGCCTGCTCCTGCGCAGCGTCGGCATTGGCCTCTGCGGCCCGGGCCTGCTCACCCGCGGCGGCGACGGCAGGCGCGTCTGCCGGTTGTACCTGGGGCTGCGCCGTCGCATACACACGCCGTGCGATTGCATCCGGCGCGCCGACCAGCCGATACAAGCCGGCCGTGGCGATCGGCAAGCCGAGCACCAGCACAATCGGCAGGCTGTAGCGTGCATTGCCCTTGCGCGCGGGCTGGCGCAGCAGAGGCACCAGTACCAACAGCAAGGCGACGACCAGCAGCGCGGCGCTTGCGACATAGAAACCGGTCATCACCATTCTTCCTCCGCCTGCGGCACCACCGGCGTGCCGGCGCGCGCACGTTTGCGCACGGTATGGATCACCACGCCCGCACCGGCACCCAGCAGCAGCAACGGACCGAACCACAGCAGCCAGGTGCCGCGCTTGACCGGCGGGTCGTACAGCACGAAGTCCGAATAGCGATCGACCATGTATTGCTTGATCTGCGCATCGCTCCTGCCGGCCTGCAACTGCGCGAACACCTGGTGGCGCAGATCGCGCGCAAGCTCGGCGTTGGAGTCGGCCAGGTTCTCGTTCTGGCACACCAGGCAGCGCAACTGCGCGGTCAGGCGCTGATAACGCGCTTCGTCACTGCGGTTCTTGAACGGCAGCGGGTCCACCGCCTGCGCCGCCAGCGGCGGCGCAAGCAGCACGCCCAGCAGCAGCACCAGCAGCAGACGCAGTTGCCGGCCGTGCATGCGCCGGTACCAGCGCCAAACCCAGCGCGCCGCCATCAGCGCGTGCCCCCGGGCAGTGCGGCGATGGCGGGCAGCAGCTCGTCGTTGATGACCGCGGGCGTGAGCACGCCGATGTGCTTGTAGCGGATCACGCCTTGCGCATCGATCAGGAAACTCTCCGGCGCACCGTAGACACCGAAATCGATCGCGGTCTGGCCGGCTTCGTCGGCAATCACCAACGCATACGGATTGCCGTACTGCGCAAGCCAGGCCGTGGCGTCGGCAGGCGCGTCCTTGTAGTTGTAGCCGATCAACGCCACCCCGAGCCGGCTGGCCTGCGCCATCAGCACCGGATGTTCGTGCACGCATTCGGCGCACCAGCTGCCGAAGACATTGAGGACGTAAGGCTTGCCCAGCAGCTGATCGCGGCTGACGCGTTGCTCGGGCTGATCCAGCCGCGGCAGAGAGAACGCCGGTGCCGGCTTGCCGATCAACGGCGAGGGCACATCGCGCGGGTTGTGCTGCATCGTCCAGTAGATGCCGAAGCCGAACAGCGCCGCCAGCAACAAAAAACCCAGCAAGGGCAGCAGACGGTTCATGCGTGCGATTCCTGCGCGGTGACACTGGTGCCGTGTGCCGGTGCCGTGGCCGCCGTCGTGGCGAGCGCCGGCGCACGAAACCGGCGGGCACAGGCGCTGACGAAGCCGCCCAGCATCATCAGCAGGCCACCGGCCCAGATCCAGCGGATGAAGGGTTTGTAGTACAGCCGCAGCGTCCAGTCGTATTCGATGTGTTGATCGTCCAGCGGCTCGCCGAGCGCGACATACAGATCGCGGGTGATACCGGGGTCGATCGCCGATTCGGTCTGGATGCGCTCGCTGCTGTACAGGCGTTTTTGCGGATGCAGTTGCGCGACCAACTGGCCATCGCGGCTGACCTGCACGCTGCCTTGTTCGGCCTTCCAGTTCGGCCCGTCGATCAGTTGCACGCCGTCGAAGCGGAAGGCGTAACCCGCGATCTCGGCGGTCTGCCCGGGCGACAGCCGCACGTCGCGTTCGACCGACAGGCTTTCCGACACCAGCACGCCGGCCACGAACACCGCCACGCCCGCATGCGCGAGCAGCATGCCGGCCATTTCCGCCGGAAACCGCCGGCCGCGCGGCATCTCGCGCCAGCGCTTGTACATGTACAGCGCGGTGCCGGCCGCCACCCATGCGGCGACGCCGATGCCGGCGATCGCCCTGGGCTGGCCCTCGGCAAACAGGCTGCCGACCAGCGCGCAGGCGATCGCGGCGATGCCGGCGCGCGTGCCCAGTGCCTGCAACGGCGCCGCCTCGGCCTTGCCCCAGCGCAGGTACGGGCCGAACGGCAGCAACAGCATCACCGGCAACATCAGCAGCGGGAACAGCAAGCCGAAGTAGGGCGGCCCCACCGACACCTTGCCCAGGCCGAAGGCATCGGCCACCAGCGGAAACAAGGTGCCCAGCAACACCATCGCCGCCGCCACGGTGAGCAGCAGGTTGCCGATCAGGATCGCGGTCTCGCGCGAGGCGGCGGCGAACGGTTTGCCGCTGGCGATCCGGGGCGCGCGCAGCGCATACAGTAGCAGCGAGCCGCCGACCACCGCGACTAAAAAGATCAGGATGTACAGGCCACGGCGCGGATCGGCGGCGAAGGCGTGCACCGAGGTCAGCACGCCCGAGCGCACCAGGAAGGTTCCCAGCAACGACAGCGAGAACGCCAGGATCGACAGCAGGATGGTCCAGGCGCGCAGGCTGCCGCGTTTTTCGGTGACCGCCTGGGTGTGGATCAGCGCGGTGCCGACCAGCCACGGCATGAAGCTGGCGTTTTCCACCGGGTCCCAGAACCACCAGCCGCCCCAGCCCAGTTCCGCATACGCCCACCAGCTGCCGGCGACGATACCGGCGGTGAGGCAGGCCCAGGCCACATTGGTCCACGGTCGCGCCCAGCGCACCCAGGCCTGTTCCAGTTCGCCACCCAGCAAGGCCGCCACCGCAAACGCAAACGCCACCGAGAAGCCGACATAGCCGGTGTACAGCACCGGCGGGTGGAAGGTCATGCCCGGGTCCTGCAGCACCGGATTGAGTTCGTTGCCATCCAGCGGAATCGGCGACAGCCGCGCGAACGGATTGGAGGTCAGCAGGATGAAGGCCAGAAAGCCCACCGACACCAGCCCCAGCACCGCCAGCACGCGCGCGGCAAAATGCTGCGGCAGATGCCGGCTGAAGGCGGCCAGCAACAGCGTCCAGGTCGACAGGATTGCGATCCACAGCAGCAACGAGCCTTCGTGCGCGCCCCACACCGCGGCAAAGCGGTAGTACCAGGGCAGGGCGATGTTGGCGTTGTCGGCGACATAGCGCACCGAAAAATCCAGCGACAGCAGCGACCAGGCGAGCAGGCCGAACGCCATCCACACGAACAGCGCCTGACCGACCGCGGCAGGCCGCGCAACGCCCATCAACGCGCCACTGCCGCGCCAGGCGCCGATCAGCGGCAGTACGCCCTGGGCAAGCGAAAGCAGTAACGCCAGGATCAGGGCGATCTGGCCGAGTTCAGGTGTCATGGGCGAATCGCATCGTGCAGCGAAGAGGCATCATTGAGGGAAGGAACAAGCTGCGCGCCGCATCAGCGCGGCGCAGGCAGCGGCACCGCGGCGGCGGGAATCGGCTTGCCGACATGGCCTTCGGCCATCGCGTCCTTCAGTTCCTTCGGCATATAGGTTTCGTCGTGCTTGGCCAGCACTTCGTTGGCGACGAAGCGCCCGCCCTGCATGCGCCCGTTGGCGATCACCGACTGGTTGTCGCGGAACAGGTCGGGAAGAATGCCGGTGTACTCGACCTGCGTCGCTGCGTGCTTGTCGATCACGGTGAAGTGGACGGTGAGGCTGTCGCTGGCGCGCTGGATCGAGCCGGCCTTGACCATGCCGCCGAGGCGGAATTGCCGGTAGCTGGCCGCCTCGCCGGCATGCAGCTGGCTGGGCGTGAACAGGTAGCTCATGTTCCGCTGCAGCGCGAGCACGATCAGCGTGACCGCCAATGCCGCAGCGGCGAGTGCGCCGATCACCAGCCACAGGCGTTGCTTGCGGGTGGCGTTCATGAGGCGTCACGCTCCAGCGGCGCTGTTGCCGACAACTCGCGCGTGCGCCGCGGCGTTTGCCGTTGCAGCTGGCCGCGCAGCTCGCGCGGCAGGCGGCGACGACGCAACCATGGCGATGCCAGGTCGGCCAGCAGCACCAGCACGAACAGCGCGTACGCGGTCCACACGTATTGCCCGTAACCGCCCATCGCCAGCAGGGTCGTCATGCGGTGCGCTCCGTCAACACGATGCGGCGCGCCCAGTCCTTGCCGCTTTCCAGGGCGAGCAGGTCCACGCGCACGCGGCCGAACAGGCTGGCCAGGTAATAGCACTTGGTCGCCAGCGTCATCGTCAGCAGCGGCCACAGCATGTCCGCGCTCATCGTGGAGGGGCCGAGCAGGCGCACGGTGGAGCCCTGGTGCAATGTGTTCCACCACACCACCGAGTAATGCACGATCGGCAGATTCACCAGGCCCACCAATGCCAGCAAGCCGGCCGCACGCATCGCCTGACGGCGGTCTTCCACCGCGTGGTACAGGCCGAGCACCCCCAGATACAGGAATAGCAGCAGCAACTCGGAGGTCAGCCGCGCATCCCAGGTCCACCAGGTGCCCCACATCGGCTTGCCCCACAGCGAGCCGGTGCACAAGGTGATGAAGGTGAAGGCCGCGCCGATCGGCGCCGAGGCCATGGTCACCACCTCGGCCAGCTTGATCCGCCAGACCAGTGCGATGAACGCGGATACGCCCATCGCCGCGTAGATGAACAGGCTCATCCAGGCGCTGGGTACGTGGATGAAGATGATGCGGTAGGCATCGTGCTGCTGGTAATCCGGCGGCGCCAGCACCAGCCCACCGTAGGCGGCCACCGCACCAAGCAACAACGCCAGGCCCAACGCCCACGGACGCACGCGTCCGGCCACGCGATAGAAGGTCGGCGGCGAGCTGAGTCTGTGCAGCCACAAGGGAATCCACTTGGCCATGCCGGTGTCGTCAGTTGGAATGTCTGGCGGGAGGCGCCAGCGCCTGCACGGCGGCACCGGCGTTGACCTGCAACTGGCCGTCGGAGAGCTTGCTGGTGCGCTGCATCAGCTCGCGCAATGCGGTGGCGTCCAGCGACGGCGACAGCGACAACAGCAGCGCGACCACGCCGCTGACATGCGCGGTGGCCATCGACGAGCCGGAGGTGAAGTCGTAGCGGCCGTTCGGCTGGGTGGTCAGGATGTCCTTGCCGGGGGCGCTGAGCACGCCGGGCATGGCCGCGGTGGGGCTGCTGCTGCGTACCACCAGCACGCCCGGCACATCGTTGGGAAAACCGTCCAGCCGGCCGTTGGGCGGCATCGCGGCGACCACGATGCGGCCCTGCTGCACCAGGTGCTGCAGCATCTTGCTCAGCAGCGGGTCGGCCGGGCCGCCCAGGCTCAGGTTGATCACGCGCGCGGAGCTGTTGTTGATCGCCGCCAGCGCCTTGGCCAGGGTGAAGGTGTTGCAGCGTGCGGTGGCGCCGACCGTGGGCGCATACCAGCAGGCCTTGTAGATGCTCAGCATGGCCTTGGGCGCCATGCCGACGATGCCTTGATGGTTGTTGCTGCCGGCGGCGATGATGCCGGCCACTTCGGTGCCGTGCGAGTCGCTGCTGGTCATCACCGGCGAGTCGTCGACCAGGTCGTGCACGTCGCGGATGCGCGCCTTCAGGTCGGCATGCGTGGTGTCCACGCCGGTGTCGACCACCGCCACCACCACGCCGCGGCCCTGGGTGACGGTCTGCGCGCTGGCCGCATCGGTGGCGATGAAGCCGCGCTGCAGATCCACATAGGGGTCGTTGTAGCCGGACAGCGCGGTGGTCTTTTCCGATGCGTCGGCGGAAAACACCGAGAAATCCTGCACCGGTTGCACCAGCTCCACGCCGTCGTCGTCGGCCAGCGCGCTGACCAGTTCGTCGCGCGACACGCCCGGCGGCGGCTGCAGCACGGCGCAATACAGGCCCAGCGAGGTGATCGGCCAGCCGGAGACTTCGCGCAGCTTGTAGCGCTGCTTGAGTGCTTCCATGCGCACGGCGGCCTTCTGGCCGGCGCCGTAATAACTGGAGGCGTAGCCGATCAGGCTGGAACCGGCGCGGGCCGGCGGCGCGCTGAGTGGGTTGGCCACCGCCAGCAGGATGTCGCGGCTGCTGTCGGGCGTATGCGCATCGGCCGCCGGTGGCGTGCTGGCGCTGGCGGCGGCCTGCGCCGGCTCCTGCGCGGCGGCCTGCGGGCCAAGGCCGATGCAGGCGGCGATGATGCCGATGGCGAGCAGGCGCTTCATGGTGCGGACACGATCTCGGCCATGCGGATGCCCGGGTTGGCGCGCAGCTGCTGCACGGTCTGCTGCGGCTGGGCCGGCGGTTGCGGCTGGGCCGGCACCACGGTGTAGGCGCCCACCCCGTTGGGCCCGCCGATCACCTGCAACTGCTGTGCATGCAGCAGGCGGTCCCAGTCGGCCACGGTCATCTTGGCGTCTGGCACCACCCGGATGGCGCCTTGCGGCACCGGCTGGGCGGTGGCGCTGCTGAGCGTGCGGTAGTCGTGCGAGGGCGCGGGCGCGGCCAGCCTGACGCCCATGACGCCCAGGCCAATCGCCTGCACCAGCGCCGCGGCTGCCAACGCGCGCACGGTCCAGCTACCGGAGCGGCGCGCTGGCGGCGGCGCGGGCGCACTGGCCTGCTCCGGCGCGTCCAGGCGGCCGAGCAGGCGCTGCAGGCCGGCGTTGGCGTCCAGCTTTACCGCCGACGGCAGCGCCAGCGCCTGGCGCAGGCGGTTCTGCTGGGCAAACTCGGCACTGCACGAGGCGCACTTGGCCACGTGCGCGATCAGCCAGGTGTTCTCTTCCTCGGTGGCGCTGTCGAGCAGGACCGCGGGCATCAGTTCCCAGGCGTGCGAGCATTCCTTGCCAGGCGCGATGAAAAACGTCTTCATTGCATGGTCTCCGTATAGGGGGCGCCGCCGGCCAGGCCGGGCAGCACATTGCGTAATTTGACCCGCGCATGGAACAGCCGGGCCTTGATGGTGCCTACCGGGCACTGCATGATCTCGGCCACTTCTTCCAGCTTGTGGCCGATGCCATAGACCAGTTCGATCACCAGGCGCTGGTCCGGCGACAGCCGTTCCATGCCCTTGTCGAGCCAGTCGCGCAGCTCGCGGTCGTCGTTGTCGTCGGCGCTGGGGGCGTGGTCTTCCACCACCGCTGTATCGTCGATGGCCTCGCCGTCGTGCTGGCGCAGGCATTTGAGGCCGCAGCGATAGGCGATGCCCATGATCCAGGTCGAAACCTGCGAATCGCCGCGGAAGTCGCCGGCCTTCTGCCAGGCGATCCAGAAACAGTCGTTGATGGCTTCTTCGATGATGTCCGGGCGCCGGGTCAGGCGCGACAGGAAGCGGCACAGCCGGCCGTGATAGCTGGTGTACATGGTGGACAACGCGGCGCGATCGCCCGCCGCCATGCGGCGCAGCAGCATGCGATCGGTGGCATCACCCAGGGTGTCGGAATCATTCATCGAGGCAGGCACGGCTTAGGACGCATGTCAGTGCCCGCGGGCGGGCAAAAGGTTGCGTGGGGATCAGAAGGTGACCGACGCGGTACTCAGCCAGGGCGTTTCGCCGGGGCCGCCCTGCAGGCGTGGGGTGTTGTCGCTGGTGACGATGCGTTCCAGCTTCAGCGTCCATCGGTCCCGACTCCAGCGCAGGCCGAATTGCCCATACTGATAGCGGCCGGACCGGGCGGCGCCGTAGGCCATCGCCGGGAAACGTGACGAGCCGGCGCCGACTGTCAGGCTGAGGTCCTCGCGCAGCGGGACATTGGCGGTGACGTCGATGGCGACATTCCACGGCGACTGGTCGGCACGTGGGAAATTGAAGGTCGACACCGAGAAGGTCAGCACGTCGCGATAGGACCAGGCCAGGCTGGCCTCCTGGCGGTCGAAGGTGCGCGTGGCCTGGTTGGTCGGGTAGCCGTAATACAACGCGCTGGCCTGCATCTGCCAGCGGTCGCCCAGCATCCAGGCGCGTGCGGCCTGGGCGGTCACCGCCACCGGCCGGCTCAGCGAGGGCGATTGCAGCGCGACCGACGCCGACATCGACCAGCCCGGTGCGGGCAGCCAGTAGCCGGCGGTCTGCAGGGTGGCCTTGTTGGGCGCGATCGAGATGCCGCGGTCGATCAACTGCGAGGTCAGCGCCACCGCGCCACCGACCGTGCCGGCGATGGCGTTGCCCGGGCCCAACACCAGGGCCAGCAGCAGGCAGTGGCGCAACGCGGCGCGTCGGCGCGCGGCCTGCGCATGCCGGCAGTGCGGCATGCCCCGGGGCGTGTGGCAGCGTCGCCGGCCCGCCCAGTGGCCGCTCGCGAGCCACGGCTGCCCGTCGCAGGCGCAGCTGCGTCGCGTCCGGAGCGGGTAGGGCCTGGCAGTCAAGGCATTCGGCAATGGGGTAAGCGTCTACATGGAACAGGGGCGCGATAGTGACCCATCACGCAAGACGAGACCGCTGCGACGGCGGTTGTTCCGTCCGTATACGCGAAGGAACCGGCACAGGCAACGCGCACCCGTGCCGGTATGCGCCGGCGAGCGCGCTTCCGGATGCCAACCGGCAGCGCTGGCGCCAGCACGCCGGTGGCGATCAGTGCAGGGTGTTGAGGTAGGCGATCAGCGCGTCGAGCTCCTTTTGATCTTCCAGGCCTTCGTACTTCATCTTGGTGCCAGGCAAGGCCTTGGAGGACGACTGCGACAAATAGGTCTTGAGCTGGGCAGGCGTCCACTGCCACTTGCTTGCCTTGAGCGCATCGGAGTAATTGCTGTAGTCGGCCAGGCTGGCGGCCGGGCGCCCGGCCACGCCGAACATCGACGGGCCCTTCTTGTTCTTGCCCTGGGCGGCGCTATGGCATTCGGCGCATTCGGTCATGAAAACGCCTTTGCCGTCGGCCGCGTGCGCAGGCGGGGCAAGCAGGGCGCCGGCCAGCAGCAGGCCGGCCAGCGGGGCACACAACAGGGTCTGGTGGAATGACTTCATGGGGGTCCTTACGCGTGCGGGGGATCAGAACGAGACATTGACCGACAGCGCGAAGCTGTCGAGATCGCGCGGGTTGGTGATGGGTATGCCGCCACCGAACACATTGGTGGTGCTGCCGTTGAACTTGTCGAAGCGGAACCAGGTGGCCGCGAACCGCACGTTGGCATTGGTGGTGTAGGTGCCTTCCTTGCCGAACGGGGTCCAGTACAGCAGGATCAGATTGGCGGTGGTGTCGGGGATGCCGTAGGGCTGATAGCGCGCCACATCGAACGAGCCGCTGTTGATCAGATGCGCCGCCAGCACGCCGTAGGTCTGCTTGAACGCGTAGTTCATGCTGATGTTCTGATCGCGCACGCTGCCGCGATCGCGCGGGGACATGCTCGGGTCGGTCGGCAGCAGCGGGCTGCCGTATTTGCGGCGCTCGTAGATGTTGACGTAGGCCAGCGACAGCACGTGCTCGCGGGTGCCGAGGAACTGATAGGTCAGGTCGTAGCCCAGGTCGGTGAGGTCATCGCTGGGGCCGCCGCTGCGCAGCCGCTGGCGGCGCGTGGTCATGGCGGTCAGGCCGGCGGAGAAGAACTGCCGCTTCATGTCCTTCATGTAGGCAAGGCGCGCATAGCCGGTGTCGCTGAGCTTGCCCGGGTCGCCGTTGGGGTTCCAGCCCAGGTGGTCCTGCGCGTCGGTGGACAGCGCGCTGTAGCTGCCGACTTCGCCGTACCAGTTGCGGTCGAACAGGCCGTACACGGTGGCGCCGATCACGCGGTTGGAGAGCGAGGACGAACTGAGCATGCTGGCCGAGCCGGCGTTGGACACCGGGCTCAACGTCGATGCATTGGGCAGCACCTGGATCGGGTCGGACACACCGGGATTGTTGTTGATGCTGACGCCGACCATCGCGTCCTTGCCGGCCAGCTGGAACGGCTTGCTGACAAAGCGCAGATCCACATCGTCGAGCTGGGTGTTGAAGGTGTCGTTGCCGCCGTTGTTGGAGCGGATCTTGGAGTAACCGCCGACATGGTCGTTGACCCGTCCGGCCAGATACAGGTCCGCTTCGTTGATGCGTGCGCTGCTGTCGCCGCGGCTGGGATTGCGCCGGGTCCAGGTGACCTGGCCGGAGGCCGGAATCTTGGTGCCGTTGCCGTCGGTATCGGTGAAGCCGCCGAGCTTGAAGCGCATGCCGTATGGCGTCAGCGACGGACCGTAGGAGCCGACATGGCAGTCCGCGCACGACGAACCGGTCTGGCGTGCGAACGAGGGAATCGCCTGCGCCTGGGTGCTGGCCAGCAGCAGCAACGGGCCGGACACGCACAACAAGGAGGTCAGGGAAGCGGTGCGCGTGGCAGTGGTGCGACGCGGAGCGGGCTGGGGAGTAGGCATGGAAAGTCCTTGTTCGACGGTACGGGGGTCGGCGCTGCGGGAGCGGGGGACAGCGGGCAACACGGCGGAGCTCATCGGCGTGTT
Organism: Xanthomonas sp. WHRI 8393; assembly: GCF_040203315.1. Classification (NCBI taxonomy): domain Bacteria; kingdom Pseudomonadati; phylum Pseudomonadota; class Gammaproteobacteria; order Lysobacterales; family Lysobacteraceae; genus Xanthomonas; species Xanthomonas sp. WHRI 8393. Next base: position 741,547 of record NZ_JBEGGL010000002.1, read on the forward strand.
CCCGGCAGCACGCGGTGCAGCAGGCCATCGCGCAACACCAGGTGATGCCAGAGGGCGGCGCCGATATGCGCGATCACCAAGGCCAGCAACACCCAGGCGGCATTCAAGTGCCAGGTGCTCAGGGTGTCGGCCAGGTCTTCGTCCGGCGCAACCAGGTTCGGCAGCGTCAGTCCGAACAGATAGACCGGTTTGGCGTAGGCATTGCTCAACGACCAGCCGATCAGCGGCAGGGCGACCATCAAGCCGTACAGCGCGAGGTGGGTGGCGCCTGCAGCCAGCCGCATCGGCAGCGGCGATGGCGGGCCGGGCGGCAACGCGCGCAGGCGGATGCGCAGGCCCACCCGCAGGACGAACAGCAGCAGCACCATCAAACCGAAGTGGCGATGGCCTTCCATCAGCCACTGTCGCAGTGCGCGTCCTTCCAGCTCGGCGCGCAGCAGGATCAGCGCGGCCGCCATGGCCAGGCAGAACACCGTCAGCCAATGCAATACGCGCATCGGTCTGGGCAGCGGAATGACGCGCGCCGGCAGTGCGGCCTGCTCCGGCAGCGCCGTGGCACTGTCGGCTGCAACCGCATCGGGCGCGTGGGGGGATGAACTCATCGATCGGTGTCCTGCGCTGGTGTCGTTGGATCCGGCAGTGCGCGGTGCGCTGCCAGGCCTGGCTCCCCACGCCGGCCGAGCTGCGGCCACGTGAACGTGCAGCGATATGTGCGGTGCGGCCGCCGAAAGGTTGCATCGCCGTACGCGGATGACGTGCCTTGGCACGGTGTTGGCGGCAGCGACTGCGCTTGCGCGCACCTGGGTTCGCAGCGCCGTGACGCCGCGCAACCTTTCGCGCATGCCGGCGCACTCAGGCATGTCGCACTACGTGCAGTCAGCGGTTACGCCCTTCCGATCATGGCCATCGAACGCATCCAGTTGCATACCCACGGCGACGATCGCGGGCTGCTCATCTCGTTGGAGCAGCAGCGCAATGTCCCGTTCGAGATACGTCGTGTGTATTACCTGTTCGGCACCCGCAACGGCGTCCATCGTGGACAGCATGCACACCGTCGGCTCAACCAGCTGGCGGTGGCCTTGCATGGCTCGGTGACGATCCTGCTGGATCAGGGCGACGGCCACGGCCAGCAGGAAGTAGTGCTGGACGATCCATCGCAGGGCCTGCTGCTCGGCCGCATGGTGTGGCGCGACCTGCATCGCTTCAGCCCCGACTGCGTGCTGATGGTGCTGGCCGACCAGTTCTACGATCCCGCCGACTACATTCTCGATTACGACCAGTTCCTCAGCGAAGTGCGCGCTGGCAAAAAGGCATTGAATATGCGTGAAGACATCGCTGCTCACTCTGATGCGTTTTTGGGAGTTCGACCCTAAATGCGTGTGCCGATGGATGTGCCGTTCTTGAATTTGCGCGCGGTCAATGCGCGGTATGCGGATGAGCTGAAGCTGGCTGCGGCGCGGGTGATCGATGCCGGCTGGTATGTGCTTGGGCAGGAGCTGGCCGCCTTCGAGGAAGAATTCGCCAGCTACTGCGGCGCTGCGCAGGCGGTGGGTGTGGGCAACGGGCTGGATGCGCTGTCGCTGATCCTGCGCGGCTATCGCGAGCTGGGCGTATTGCGCGAGGGCGACGAAATCATCGTGCCCGCCAATACCTTCATTGCCACCTTTCTTGCGATCAGTCAGAACCACCTGGTGCTGGTACCGGTGGAGCCGGACCCCGCGACCTTCAACATCGACCCGGCCAGTGTGGAGAAGGCGATCGGCCCGCGCACGCGCGCCATCATGGCGGTGCATCTGTATGGGCAGTTGGTGGATGTGGCGGCGCTACAGACGCTGGCGCATCGCTACGGGCTGCTGCTGATCGAAGATGCCGCGCAGGCGCATGGTGCAAGTGCGAACGGGCGACGTGCCGGCGCCTTTGGCGATGCGGCAGCGTTCAGTTTTTTCCCGACCAAGAACCTGGGCGCACTCGGCGACGGCGGCGCAATAGTGACCTCGGATGAGCGCCTGGCCGAGCGCATCCGCGCGCTGCGCAACTACGGTTCGCAGGTGAAGTATCACCACCTCTGCCAGGGCGTGAATTCGCGGCTGGACGAGATGCAGGCGGCGTTCCTGCGGGTCAAGCTGGGCTATCTGGACGATGAGATCGCCCGTCGCCGCGCAGTGGCGCAGCGCTACCTGCACGGCATCGACAACCCTCTGATCACCTTGCCGACGGTGGTGGCCGAAGTGCAGCACGTCTGGCATCTATTCGTGGTGCGCAGCGCCCAGCGCGATGCCTTGCAGGCGCATCTGCTGCGCTCGGGCATCCATACCCAGATCCATTACCCGGTGCCGCCGCATCGGCAGCCGGCCTACACCACCTTGGGCGATGCCTGCCTGCCGGTGAGCGAGCGGCTGCACCGTGAAGTGCTGAGCCTGCCGATGGGGCCGGCGCTGGACGATGCGTCGGTTGCACGCGTGATTGCCGCATGCCAGTCGTTTGGCGCCCCCGCATGAATGTCGTGCGCAGCAGCGCCTACACCGGCGTTGCGACGCTGGCCAAGCTGCTGGCTGCGCTGGTGGTGGTGAAGCTGGTGGCGGTCTACGCCGGCCCGCAAGGGGTCGGCCGGCTGGGCCAGTTCCTCAATCTGATGTCGGTGCTGGCGGTGCTGGCAGGCGGCGGCATCAGTGCCGGCATCGTCAAGTACGTGGCTGAGTACCGCGACGACGCGGCTGCGCTGGCACGTCTGCTCAGCGCGGCGCTGTGGTACGCGTTTTGCGCGGCCTGCGTGATGGCGGTGCTGGCGTTGCTGTTCAGTGGTGCCATCGCTGAGCGCCTGCTTGGCGATGCGGCGTACCGGCCGCTGATCTGCGTGGCGGCGGTGGCGCAGATGGGCATCGCACTAGTCAACTACATCCTGGCGGTGATCAACGGCTTCATGGACGTGCGCCGCCTGGCATTCGTGCAGGTCAGCGGTGCGGTGCTGAGCACGGCACTGGTGGCATGGTTGTCCAGCCGGGCACAGCTGCAGGGCGCCTTGCTGGCGCTGGTGCTGGGCCAGGTGCTGTGGCTGCTGGCCGGCGTGCCGGCGCTGCGGCGCAGCGGTTATTTTCGGCGCGAGATGTTGCGCATGCGCTTCGATGCGCAGATGACGCGCAGGCTGGCGGCGTTCTCGGTGATGACGCTGACCTCCACGCTGGTGCCGCAGCTGGTGGCCATGCTGGTGCGCGACCATCTGGCGCTGCAGTTCGGCTGGCAGCAGGTGGGGTACTGGCAGGCGGTGAGCCGGGTGTCGGATGCGTATCTGCTGTTCTTCACGACCGCGATCAACGTGTATTACCTGCCCAAGCTGGCATCGCTGCAGGAGCGCGCAGCGCTCGGGCGCGAGCTGCGTGCCGCGTATCGCCATGTGCTGCCGGCGGTGGTCGTGATGGCGCTGGGCGTCTACCTGTGTCGCGATTGGCTGACCTGGCTGCTGTTCGACGCCCGGTTTGCCCAGGCCACCCCGCTGTACGCTCCGCAGCTGCTGGGCGATGTGATCAAGATCGCCGCCTTCGTGCTGTCGTACGTGATGCTGGCCAAGGCGATGACGCGTCTGTTCGTGATCTCCGAATGCGTGTTTGCCGCCAGCTATCTGGCGCTGGTGTATCTGTTCACCGCGCAATGGGGGCTGATCGGCGCGATGTATGCCTTCGTCGCCAACTACGTGCTGTATCTGCTGTTCAACATCGTGGTGGTGCGGCGCTATCTGGTGCAGCCGGCATGAGCGATTCCTCCCAACCCCTCGGGCGTGCACGCTGGCCGCTGGTCTCGGTGCTGATCCCGGCCTTCAACCACGAACGCTTCGTGCAACGCTGTCTGGACAGCGTGCTGGAGGACCCGTACCCGTGCAAGGAGCTGGTCATCATCGACGATGGCTCCAGCGATGCGACCGGAGAGAAGATTGCGCAGTGGATCGCCAGCCATGGCCACCGGCTGCCGGTACAGTTCGTGCAGCGTGCCAATCGCGGGGTGGCGGCCACACTCAACGAGCTGGCGCTGCGTGCGCGCGGTGAGTATTTGCGCGTCGTCGCCAGTGATGATTATTTAGTTCCAGGAAGTTTGAAAGTTCAGGTTGGCTACCTGGAATTGAATCTTGGTAAAGACGTCGTGGTCGGTGATGCGTTTGTTATTAATTCTGAAGGGCAGCAATTGTACGAAAGCGCTATGTGCGATCTCCATGGCGCCAATAAAAAATCATATCTTTCTGATGCGGGGGTTCGTCGTGCCGTGATCCGTAATTGGGCGATCAGTGGCGCTGTCACAATGCTAAGGCGTAGCGCGTTTAAAATGGGGGCTGTATGGGATGAAGCTCTGAGGATTGAAGATTGGGATTTTTTTCTTAGACTTGTCGCACGTGATGCTCTTGGTTTTATTGACATCAAGGTCTGCGCATATAGGTTGCATGAAACCAACGTCAGCAAGACAAGGGATGTTTCCAGGAGGCTGGACAACCTAGCTGAATTCGGGCTTGTGGCGTCGCGTAATTCTACGCTCTTTGAAGGGTGTGAAAATTGGTTGTTGCGAGCTCAGAAGAGTTTAATTGGTGCAAAAATATTTTTCTTAAAAAGGCAGTATTTTAGAGCGTCGATGCATCTGCTGGCGTATTTTGCCAAGTCTATAGTTGCCTGGCGTCCGTATCGTGGCGGGAGGGTTCGGTGATATCGGTGACGGGCGAAGTTCTACGCAGGCCTGCAACTTATCTGTTTCCGTCGCTGGTGATCAGTTGCTTGGTCACTGTGGGAATCTATCAGATCCCTATTGATTATATCAAAGGTATTTTTTGGTTGCTTTTCGCGGCTTGGCAGGTGTTTGTTTTAGACTTGCTGATTGGAATTCGGTTGCCATCATTCGAGCGCTTTCGCGCCTACCGTTACGCCGGCACCCGTGATGCGTTCCTGGTGATGACGCTGGCGGCGGTGGTGACGCTGTTCTGCATCGTGGATGTGGCGCTGTTTCCGATTCCGCTGTTCAGCGATCCGTCCTCGTATGCCACCTTGAGCCCGCTGCGCGCGCATGTGCGGCACATCTCCAACATGTGCTGGATCCTGCCGCCGATCGCGTTGCTGTGCGTGCGCCATCGCGGGCTGCGTGCGGCGATGCTGACGCTGGGATTCGTGTTTCCGATCGTGGTGATCGACCGCAACCGCATCTTTGCGGGGCTGTTTTCGTTCGTGCTGGTGATGCTGTTGCGCCGCGATCCGGCACGTCGCCTGCCGTGGAAGACCATCGGCCTGCTGGCGCTGGCCGGTGGCGGGGTGTTTTCCATCCTCGGCGCATTGCGTTCCGGCTCGCTGGCCACGGTCGCCCTGCCGTTCAGTGCCTTGTATCGCGCCATGCCGCAGGGCGTGCAGTGGTTGCTGCTGTACATCAGCGCCGGGCCGTACAACTTCGGCGCGATCCTGGCCAAGGGCTATGTCAACGCCAGCTTCCTGGTCAATCAGCTGGTGCCGTTCAGTGGCTCGATCGCCACTGCCGGCACCAGCATTCCGCTGGATGCGCCCAACATCAATGTGGGGACCGAATTCTTTCCGTTCCTGATGGCCTGGGGGGCGCCGGGTGCGTTGCTGGCGCTGCTGGCGTTGTATGCAGGGCTGGTGTGGAGCGTGCGCCTGCTCAACCGCTCGCTGTCGATCTTCCATGTGCTGATCTTCCTGCGCATCGCCTATGCCTGCCTGATGTCGCCGTTCGCGCCGCAGGCCTTCACCTGGACCAATTTCGGCTTCGTCGCGCTGTGCCTGGTGTTGCATGCCTGCACGGTGCTGTTGCCTGTCCGCAATGCCGTACCCACCGCTGCTGCGTAATGCGCGGCCGCTCCGCTTCACCCTGTTCCAGAGCCGGTGCACCATGACTCAACACGACGATATCTATCTGATCGACCTGTGGCGCATCCTGCGCCGCGAATGGCGCTGGGCGCTGGCCGCACTGCTGGTGGTGCTTGCATTGACCTTTGCCTTTACCCGCCTGGCCCGGCCGCAGTGGGAGGCCACCGCCTGGATCCAGGTCGGCGAGATTGGCCCCACGCCGGCCGGACGCGACCCCAAGGTCGAACCGTTCCAGCGCGTGATCGACCGCATGAAGACGCGGCTGTTCCAGGATGCGGTGCTGCGCCAGGCCGGCGTGCCGCTGAAAAGCCGCGCTGCGCAGCTGTACCGCGGCAGCCTCAAGCCGGACCCGGACCCGTATGCCAATCTGATCGGGGTGACCATCCGGGCCGAATCGTCGGCGCAGGCGCGCAAGCTGGCGATGGCGACGGTGAGCGCCTTGCAGGGCCTGCACGGCGACACCAACGCCGTGGCGCTCGCACTGGCGCGTACACGCCTGCAAGGCCTCACCGACGATCTGCGCGTGGCTACCCGCAACCGCGATCGGCTGCAGCAGCAGGTGCAGGCCGGGCAGGGCGCCGCCGCGGCCACGCCGGCCCAGGTTCTGGCAGGCGTGCTGTTGACCGACAGCAACACCACCGTGCGCGCATTGAAGAGCGAACGCGACGATCTGATTGCCCGCCTGACCACGCGCTACACCTACCAGACCTCGCTGGCATGGCCGTTGTACGTGCCCGAGCAGCAGGCGTTTCCCAACGCCGCCACCGCCTGGGCCGCCGGCCTGCTCGGCGGGGCGGGGCTGGCGGTGCTGGTGGCGGTGTTGCGCAATGCATGGCGGCGCCGCAGGGTTGCCGCACCGCGCGCTGCCGGCTGATCTGCGCAGCGCCGTGCGGCACGCTGCGCAAGGCTGCCCACGCTGCAACCAAACCGCCGGCGCATGGCACTCACCGGTCAATCAAGCGGTGCCGCGTTGGCGGTATCGCGCCTGGAGAGTGTCGTGAGAACAGTTGGATCGGTATGGGAGGCTGCGCATGTCGGTGGTCAATGAGCATGCGGCGCGCGGTGGCACGGTGGCCCCGGAGCGCTTGCTGGAGACGCAACGCGCGTTCGACAGCGTTGCGCCCGACTACGACGGCCCACGCGGCAACAACGCGCTGATCCAGCGCATGCGCAGCACGTTGTGGGACACCGTCGCGGCCGAACTGCCGGTGGGCTCGCATCTGGTGGACCTGGGCTGCGGTACCGGCCTGGATGCCGGCGAATTCGCACGTCGCGGTTACCACGTGCTGGCCACCGACTGGTCGCCGGCGATGGTCGAGCGCACCCGCCATCGCGCGGCAGCGCAGGGCCTGCAAGAGCGCCTGAGCGCGGCCCATGTCGGCATCCAGCAGCTCGACCAGCTGCAGGGCAGCTTCGACGGCATGTATTCCAACTTCGGCCCGCTCAACTGCGCGCCGGATCTGCCGGCGGTGGCGGCCGAATGCGCGCGTCTGCTGCGCGCCGATGGCTGCCTGGTGTTCTCGGTGATCGGGCGCATCTGCCCCTGGGAAATCGGCCATTACAGCGTGCGCGGGCGGTTCAAACGCGCCGCGGTGCGCGCCGCGCGCGGGGTCACCGCGGTGGGCATGAACGGCCACACCATCTGGACCTGGTACCACCTGCCGCGCGAGTTCTACCGCGCCTTCGCCAAGCACTTCGTCCTGGACCGCTATTGCGCGTTGAGCCTGTTCCTGCCGCCGCCGTACCTGGTGGATTTTTGCGAACGGCATCCGCGCCTGTCCGCGCGCCTGGGCCAGTGCGACGACCGGCTGGGCGGCCTGCCGTTGCTGCGCGACATGGGCGACCACTTCCTGATCGTGATGCGCAAGCGCTGAGTGGAGACGCCGATGTCCATGGCCGATGTCTGTCTGCAGGGCGGGCGCTCGATCACTCTGGCCGGCCCCTCGCGCCCGCCGCTGACCATCCGCGCGGGGCGCTTCGGCGGCACGCTTGGCACGCGCAGCCTGCGCCTGGACCTGCAGGGGCATGTGCTGGCGCCCGGCCTGATCAATGCGCACGATCATCTGCAGGTCAACTGCGTGCCGCCGCTGCCGCAGGGCGCGGCGTTTCCCAACAGCTATGCGTGGATCGAGGCATTCCAGGCGCATTTCCAGCATCCCGAGGTGGCCGCCGCCCTGCGTGTGCCCAAGGCGGTGCGTTTGCGTCACGGTGGATTGAAGAATCTGCTGGCCGGCGTCACCTGCGTGGCGCAGCACGACCCGTGGCACGCCACCCTGGACGAGCCCGGCTTTCCGGTTGGCCTGCTGCGTGAGTTCGGCTGGAGCTATGCGCTGGGGTGGACCGGCTATGGCCCACCGGTGCAGGGCAGCTTTGCCGCCACCTCGCCCGAGCACCCCTGGATGATCCACCTGGCCGAAGGCACCGACGCGGTGGCGGCCGCCGAGCTGGAGGAACTGGATCGGCTCGGTTGCCTGGCCTCCAACAGCGTGCTGATCCACGGCGTGGGCATGGGCGAGTACGATATCGAGCAGGTGATCGCACGCGGCGCGGCGGTGGTGTGGTGCCCGTCGAGCAATCTTGCGCTGCTGGGTCGCACGCTCGACCCCTGGCGCCTGTGCATGGCGGGCCGGCTTGCGTTGGGCAACGATTCGCGCGTCAGCGGTTCGCGCGATCTGCTGGAAGAACTGCGCATCGCCGCCAGCAGCGGCTTGGCCGCGGATCTGTTGCTCGGCCTGGTCACCCATCAATCGGCGCGCATCCTGCGCATGGCCACGCGTGGACGCCTGGCGCCGGGGGCGGCGGCGGATCTGGTGATCGTGCGCGACCGCGGTGGCGACCCGGCCGACAGCGTGGTGGGCTGCACACGTAGCGACCTGCGTGCGGTGATACGTGATGGCGTCCCGCGCATCGCCGACCCGGATTTTGCCGACTGGTTCGACGCTGCAGGCGTCCCGACCGTGCCGGTACTGCTGGATGGCCGGCCCAAGCTGCTCGATGCCACGCTGGCCGATCCGGCGGTGCTGGCACTGGAACCCGGCCTGCAGCGCCTGGCGCAGGCTGCGCACCGGCCCGGCATGGCCATGGCCATGGCCGCCAGCGGTGCGCTGTCGTGAGCGCAGTGCCGACGCTGGAGCCGGCAGCGGCGTATGCGCTGTGGGCGCAGGCGTATCCGCCGCATGCGCACAATCCGGTGATGCTGGCCGAGGAGCGCGCCATGCTCGCGCTGATGCCGAGCGTGTTGCAGGGCCAGCACGTGCTGGATGCCGGCTGCGGTAGCGGCCGCTACATGCTGCATGCCTTGCGGCGCGGCGCGCTGCAGGTCACCGGCGTGGATCTGTCGCCGCAGATGCTGCAGCGTGCGCACACCGAGCTGTCGCAGCACTGGCCAGCGGCGCGGATGCGCCTGCAACAGGGCAGCCTGGAGCAGCTGCCGCTGGACGATGCAGTGGCCGATCTCAGCGTCTGCGGCCTGGTGGTCGGCCATCTGCAGCGGCTGTGGCCGGCGCTGGAAGAACTGCATCGGGTCACCCGCGTCGGCGGCATCGTGCTGTGCAGCGACGTGCATCCGATCGGGCATGCGCTGGGCTGGCGGCGCGACTTCAAGGCCGATGGCCAGCAGTACGCGGTGCGGCATACGCAACATCTCTACAGCCATTGGCATGCGGCCTGTGCGGCGCTGGGGATGGAGATCGAAGCGGTGGCCGAGCCGATGCTGGACCCGGCCGACATCGCGCCCGGTGCACGGTTCGATCAGGCCGCGCTGCAGGTGCCGGTTGCGCTGGTGTTGCGGCTGCGGCGCATCGCGTGAGCGCCGTGGCGGTCATGCTGGCGTGTGCCTGCAGCACCTCGGCCGCGGGCAAGCCTTGCCGCTCGCGCACCGCGCAGTGCGCGGCAAGTAGCGGGATCGCGATTGCAGGCCGTGTAATCCGTGCGTGGTCGCTGTCATGAGCTTGCGGGTGGCGCAACTCAATCTAGTGCCGACGCCGGCCGGCCTGACCGCGGAGCAGGTGTTCGCGCAATGGCCATCGCTGGCCGATATCGCCGAGGCCGTCGCCAGCGCCGGGGTGTGCGTGGCGGTGGTCCAGGCATCTGCATTGAACCTGCGGCTCACCCGCCAGGGCGTGGACTACCGCTTCGTCGAGCTGGGTGCGCGCGGCAGTGCGCAGCGCGCAACGCTGCTTGCGGCGATGCTGCACAAGATCGGTGCCGATGTGGTCCATGTCCACGGTCTGGAATTTGCCGGCGATGCACGTCGTCTCGCGCGCCTGCTGCCGCATACGCCGATCCTGCTGCAGGATCACGCCAACCGCCTGCCGCGCTGGTGGGCCCGGAGTGTGTGGCGGCGTCGCTACGCTGCCGCCGCCGGGATCGCGTTCACCTCGCTGGACATGGCGCATCCGTTCGCACAGGCGCGCCTGTTCAAGGCCAGGACGCAGCTGTTTGCGATTCCCGAATCGAGCAGCCGCTTCTCGCCGGGCGATCGCCTGCAGGCACGCGAGCACACCCGCCTGCATGGCGACCCCTGCGTGTTGTGGGTCGGGCATCTGAGCGCGGCCAAGGATCCGCTGTGCGTGCTCGATGCCGTCGCCCTGGCCGCGCGCGTGTTGCCGGGGCTGCGGCTGTGGTGCGTGTTCGACCAGGCGCCCTTGCTGGAGCAGGTACAGCAGCGCCTGCGCGCCGATCCGTCGCTGGCGCGCTGCGTGCAGCTGCTGGGCAAGGTGCCGCATGCGCGCGTGGAAACGCTGCTGCGTGCCTGCGACCTGTTCGTCTCCGCCAGCCATGCGGAGAGCTGCGGTTATGCCGCAGTGGAGGCGTATGCCTGCGGCACCTTGCCGCTCTTGACCGATATCCCGGCCTTTCGTGCGCTCAGCGATGGCGGCGCAGTCGGCGCGTTGTGGCCGGTGGGCGATGCCTCGGCCCTGGCGGAACTGCTGTTGCGGCTCTTCCGGCAACGCCCCGACCGCGCACAGGTGCGCGCGCATTTCGAGGCACGGCTGTCGTTTGCCGCGGTGGGGCAACGCTGGAAGCATGCGTACACCCGGTTGCTGGCCGCGTCAGGGCGGGGCGCATGAAGCTGGCCCTGGTGGTCCCGGGTGGCGTGGACCGCAGCGGCGAGGTCCGCGTGATCCCGGTGTTCCTGACCCTGATCGAATGGCTGGCGCGCCATCACCAGGTGCATGTGTTCGTGCTGCACCAGGAGCCGCTGCCCGGGACCTGGGCATTGCGCGGCGCCACCGTGCACAACATCGGCGCCAGGCGCACCCGCACGCGCGCGATCGCCGCCATTGCCAGCGAGCACCGGCGTGCTCCCTTCGATGTGATCCAGGCGATCTTTTCCGGCTATTGCAGTCTGATCGCGGTCGCCGCGGCAAGGCTGTTGCGCCGTCCAAGCGTGGTGCATATCGCCGGTGGCGAGCTGGTCGCGTTGCGTGGCATCGGCTACGGCGGCCGGCAGCGCTGGCGCGGGCGTTTACGCGAAGCGGTGATCCTGCGCCTGGCCGACCGCGTCACTGCGCCCAGCGCGCCCATCCTGGAGTCGCTGAAGGCGCTCGGCATCCACGCCCAGCGGGTGCCGCTGGGCGTGGATCTGCGGGCCTGGCCGGCGGCCGCGCCACGTGCACGCAGCGGCGGCATCGCCCGCTTGCTGCATGTGGCCAGCCTCAATCCGGTCAAGGACCAGACCACCTTGCTGCAGGCGATGGCGGCGCTCAAACGCGCCGGTGTCGCCTTTACCCTGGACATGGTCGGCGTCGATACGCTGGATGGTGCCATGCAGCGCCTGGTGCACCAGCTGGACCTGGGCGCGCAGGTGCGTTTTCTCGGTTTCAAGACCCAGCGCGAGTTGCGCCCGATCATGCAGACGGCCGACCTGCTGGTGCTGTCGTCCTTGCACGAAGCCGGCCCGCTGGTGCTGCTGGAAGCGGCGGTCGCCGGCGTGCCCACCGTCGGTACCTCAGTCGGGCATCTGGTCGAGTGGGCACCGGTGTGTGCGCTCGCTGTGCCGCCGGGCGACTGGGCCGGGCTGGCAGAAGCCGTCCGCCAGGTCTTGGCCGACGACGAGTTGCGGCTGCGCCTGGCCTGGGCAGCGCAATGCCGTGCGGTGCGCGAGGACGCGGCGTTGACCACGCGGTTGTTCGAGCAGCTGTATCGGCAACTGTGCGAGGCGCGGCCGCTGCGCTGACTGCGCCTGCAAGGACGCAGCCTGCAGCGGCCACCATGCAACGCGCGTGGTGCATCAACGAGGTTGCCAGGCCGAACGCGGTGACATCCTCGCAAGGACGATCGGCTGAACAAGCAGGCCACTTGCCCGGGCTTGCTACAGGCCTGGAATGGCCAACAAGACGTCGCCAGCGGCCGATGGATGGAGGCTGACGGCGCGCGGAATCGGATATGCGGCTGATACCTGCCGCCTCCGGGCATCGGCCGCGCCGGCGCGGCAGTGAGCGCAGCAGCGTTGTCGGTCGCGCTCAGGCTGGTTGCAGATAGCCGTCCAGCGCTGCACGCACCACATACAGCATGTCGGTGCGCGGCACCGGCCGGGTCAGGCGCGTCATTATCCGGCGCAGCTGGGTCTGCCGCACCCATGGCTGGTCCTGAAGCCACAACTGGGTCTGCAGCATGTCGGCACGTTCCTTGCGGCTCTCGGCCGACGGCACCACCCGTTTGCGCAGGTACTGGCGCGCTTCGCCCAGCGAGCGTAACCATTCGATGCCGGGCAGGGCCGACAACCACAGGTTGGAACACGAAGCAGTGGTCAGGGTCTGGCGAGCCGCACGCATGCGCAGCAGGCGCGGGCAATCGGCCTGCAGCCGCGCCATCACTGCCGGCGGCACCACGCTGCGGTAATAGCGTTGCAACAGCAGCAGCGGCGGCAACGCCCACCACGGCGCCATGGCCGAGTCGTCCCACAACTGTTCCCAGTCGCGCAGGCCCATGCGCGTGGCCAGCAATGCCAGGTCATGCAGATGCATCAGGCGGATGCTGCGCTGGCAGATGCCGCCGGCCGCATGCAGCAGCAGATGGCACATCAGCGCGCCGACCGACGGGTAGGGGTTCAATCCCGGCTGCGGACGCTCCGGCAGGATGCGCGCGGTGATGTCCACGCTGCTCAGCGGCAGGCGTTCCTGGATGCGGGTATGCAGCTCGAGATTGATCGGCGCATCGCGATGCTCGCCCAGTCCCGCAACCGCCTCGCCCTGCAGCGGCTTGAACACCTGGTGCTTCCATTGTTCGAAGGAGGCCACGTAGCCAAGCTCGCACAACAGTGCCGCCGCCACGGGCGCATCCTCCGGCGCCACCAGCAGGTCGATATCGGCCATCGGGCGATCGCCGGGCAGATAGACGCCGAGCCGATGCAAGGCGGTGCCCTTGAGACCGACCAGGGCGATGCCCGCCGCACGCGCCGCCGCGTCGATGCGCGTCAGCAGCAGCGCGATGCGCCGATGGCGGTCTTCGACATGGCTACGTTGCTCGTGCAGGAACGCGGTCCAGTCGGCGTCCTGCCACAGCGAACGGCGTTGCAGCAGCGGCGACACCCCATGCGCGGCCGCCGCGGCCGCGGCCAGCTGCCATTGCAGCCGGTCCCACTGCGGCACCGCCTCGCCGGGCTGCGCCAATTCCCGGGCCAGCCGTTCGGTGGCCGTCTGCAGGCCGTGCTTGATGGTGCGAAGGGAAGGCTGCATGCGGCGGAGATTCCGAGAAAGGCAACGTGATGTCGGGAAGTGAGGTCGGCGGGTTGCGCGTCAGCCGACCAGCACGCTGGCCAACTGGCGCGGTTGGCGTTCGGCAGCGCCGGCAAGCGGCGCGGTGCGATGTTGCCGTTCGCTGGCGATCAAGGCGGACCAGCGCGCTTCCAGCGTGTCCGAGGCCTGTGCAAACGCATCGGCGCCCAGCGTGGCGCGCGCCTGTTGCAGGTCCACCTGCGTATGCAGCAGATCGCGCACGCTGCGGTAGAACTCCGAGTCGTACGCACCATGGAACATCATCGCCAGGTCGTCGCTGTCCTGCCAATGGGTCTTGCCGCCCAGCTGGTTTTTCACCTCTTCGTAGAACTTGGTGCCGGGCAGCGGGTAGGACACGCTGACGCCGATGATGTCCGGGTTGGCCTGCGTCACCAGTGCGCGCGTGGCCAGGATGTCTTCGAGTTCTTCGCCCAGGTAGCCGAGTTGAATGAAGAAGCCCACGCGGATTCCGTGCGCGCCCAGGCGCCGGCGTGCGGCGATCACCTCGCCAACCTCGGTGCCCTTGGTCATTTTGTCCAGGATGCGCTGGCTGCCGCTTTCGGCACCCAGCCAGGCCTCGGCGCAGCCGGCGCGCGCCAGCGCGGCAGCCATGCGCTCGCTGGCCAGGTCGGCGCGGGTCTGGATGGTGAACGGGATCGCGCCATCGGCATCGCTCAGGCGCTGCGCAAAGGTTTCCACCCAATCGATATGGAAGCCGAAGATGTCATCGGCCATCCAGAGGTGATCGGGCTGGAAGCTGCGCTTGAGATGGATCATCTCGGCAGCCACGTCTTCCGCATCGCGGCGCTTGTAGTGATTGCCCCAGATCGGTTTGGCGCACCAGTTGCAGCGGAACGGACAACCGCGCGAGGCGGCCATGTTGAGGCTGAAATAGCCGTGCCGTTGCCGCCAGAACCGCTGATAGCGCGGCATGTCGACCAGGTCCCAGGCCGTCAGGCCGCTCAGGCGCGCGTCCGGCGGTTGTGCGCCACGATGCACGTGTGCTGCAGCAGATGAGCTGACGGCGATACGTGCAACGCCCGCGAGCCAGGCGTCTGTATCGATGATGGGATCTTGTTCGACGCGCGCCACCAGTTCGAGCAGTGGTGCAATGCCTTCGCCGATCAACACCGCGTGCGCGCCGGCAGCCAGAAACACATCCGGGTTGTCGGATGCATCGGAGCCGGCGACCAGCACGCGGCAGCCGGCCGCGCGCGCTTGCCCAATCATCTGGCAAGCCGCTTCGCGCATGCGGCTCAGGCACATCTTGGTGAGGAAGTTGAAGTTGTCTTCGTAGAACACCACCAGATCCGGCTGCGCCTGCTGCAAGGCACCGGTGTAGTCCTGCACATCGTCGGCCAGCATCGCGTCGAACAGGCTCAGCGCATGGCCGCGCTCGCGCAATAACGCGGCAACCTGCAGCGTCGCCAGCGGTGGGTACGGCTTGCCGCGCTCCCATTGCTTAAGGTCGTAACGCAGGAAATACGAATGACTGACCTGGATCTTTAGCATCTGCACAAGGCTCTCGTTCTGTCGCCAGGTGCGCGCAGCGGCGGCGTGCGCAGGCACCGGCATTCGGCTCGGCAGTAGGTGCGGATGCAGGTGGCTTTGGTTGCGCCGATCGGCATGCCGTCGTTGGCGTGCATGGGGCACGCGTGCCGATGTCGATGCGGCAACCTTTCCGTTGCCGTTCGGCACACACCGGCTGATCGATGCAATGGATGGAAAGGCATGCCGCAGTCGGCTGCGTTGGCGCAATTGATGCCGGTGGGCGATGACGCACGCACTGGTGCGCCGGATGCGGTGGCAGTGGCAGCAGATCCGTTCGGCGAACATCGGCCGCGTCGGCAGTGCGTGCGCCGGCAGATCCTCGGCGCACTGTTCCACTTCGAAAGCGACAGCGAGGCGCTGCTGGCATTGGTGGACCTGGCCTACGCCGGCCTGCCCGCGCATCGCCTGCCGGGTGCGTCGGAATTCCATATCACGCTGGATCTGGTGGCGCGTGGTCACGCGGCTTCGAGCGCACAGCCGCCACCGGTGCGCACCCATGCCAGCGGCGGCTTGCTGTGCGGCGTCATGGATGCCTGCAATTACCTGATGCTGTCGGTGCCCGCGCGACGCGCCATGCTGGTGGTTTCCGACGACATGCTCGCCCACGCCTATCACGTGCGTTATGAGCTGATCGAATTTTCGGTGTTCCTGCTGGCGGCACGCGGCATGGGCCTGGTGCCGTTGCATGGCGCCTGCGTGGGGCGCCAGGGACGCTGTGTGCTGTTGCTCGGCGCCAGTGGTGCCGGCAAATCGACCCTGGCGCTGCACAGCCTGCTGCATGGCCTGGACTTCATCGCCGAAGACGGCGTGTTCGTGGCGCCGGAGAGTCTGCTCACCACCGGCGTTGCCAACTTCCTGCATCTGCGCGCCGACGCGCTGGGCCTGGTCGATGCGGACACCCGCGCGTGGATCAGCGCCTCGCCAACCATCCGTCGCCGCAGCGGCGTGGAAAAGTTCGAGATCGACATCCGTCACGGCCGTGCGCAGCTGGCGC
Source organism: Xanthomonas sp. WHRI 8393 (assembly GCF_040203315.1). Lineage (NCBI taxonomy): Bacteria > Pseudomonadati > Pseudomonadota > Gammaproteobacteria > Lysobacterales > Lysobacteraceae > Xanthomonas > Xanthomonas sp. WHRI 8393. The sequence continues at coordinate 757,659 of NZ_JBEGGL010000002.1, forward strand.
GCGCGCCCTTGCAACTGTGTGCGGTGGTGATGCTGTCGGCAATGCCGGCGAGCGATCCCGCGCAGCCATTGCTGGCGATGCCCGCCGAACGCATCGCCGCTTGCCTGGCAAATGATCAACCGTATGCGGCCGGGCAACCGGGCTGGCAGCGCTTTGTCCAACAGGTACAGCGCATCGGCATGTTCACCCTGCGCCGCGGGGCGCATCCGCAGGCCGCGCTGGATGCGCTGCTGCAGGTGTTGCGGTGAGCGCGCCGGCAGCGCGGCAGCAGCGCGTCCTCTTTCAAGCCGACGCCATGCCGTATCCCACAGTGAGCGTCAGGCGTGACTGAGATACTCGCGGCTGCAGATCGCAAGCCCATGCGCACGCTATGGCGCGATTTCGTCGGCACGCTGGTGCCGGCGGATGTGTCGACCATCGCGCTCTACGTGGGCTTGTCGCTGCTGGCCGCACTGGCCGGCAGCCTGGTCGCGGTCAGCCTGGTGCCGCTGGTGCAGCCTGGTCATGCCGTCCGCCTGGCCGGCTACGCGCTGGCTTCAGCGGATGGTCTGGCGATGCAGGTGGCGCTGTTTGCCGGTGTCAGCCTGGTGTTTGCCGCACTGCGCTGGCATGGCGCACGGCTGGCCGCACGGCTGACCAGCCGCTACGCGATCGGGTTGCGGCAGCGCGTGCATGCGGCGTTGATCGATACGCCGCTGCCGGCCCTGTCCGGTGCCAGCTCGGCGGAAATCGCCAATGTGCTGACCTACAACATCGAGATCGCCACCCAGGGCTTCAGTGCGGCCTTGCAGCTGCTGGTGGCCGGCATGACAGCTTTGGTGAGCATCTGCATCGCGGTCATGATCGCCCCCGCGTTGCTGATGGCGACGCCGCTGCTGCTGGCACTGGCGTGGCTGGGCTTGCGCATCTCCAGCAGCGACACCCAGGCGCGCATCAGCCGCGATTACGTGGCCGACATGACGCAGCTGTTCTGGTTGAGCGAAGATTTCCCGCGTCGCCTGCGGCATGTGCGTTCGTTCCAGCGCGAAGCGCTGGAAACCCGCCACTACGAGCGCATTTCGGCTCGGCTGGGGCAGGGCTATGCGCAGCAGCAGGCGCTGGTGGCGGGCAGCCGGCTGATGCTCGAGGCCACCGCAGTGGCTGCGATCGCCGGCATCCTGGTGCTGGCCAACCTGTGGCAGGGCGCGGACCGCGCTGCGTTGATCACCGTCAGCCTGCTGCTCGGGCGCCTGCTGCCGTATCTGGTCAGCACCCGGCAGAGCGTGCAGCAGCTGCGCTCGGCCTGGCCGGCGTTGCAGCTGTGGCGGCGCTATGTGGCGCTGGGCACGACGCGTCCGCCGGCGTCGGCCGCACCGGCACAACCGTTGCCGGCCGCCCTGCATCTCGAACACATCGGCCTGGCACCGCCGTTGCCCAGGCTCGCTCTCGATCCGCTGCTGTTGCTGCCCGGCGAACTGACCTTGGTCGTCGGTCCCTCCGGCATCGGCAAGAGCAGTCTGATGGACGTGCTCTCGGGTCAGACCACGCCTGCGCAGTTCACCGCGCACATGGCCGGGCGCCGGCTGGATTTCGCCGCGTATCGCGCCCTGGTGCGGCATGGCGCCTACCTCGGTCAGGGGGTGCGGCCGTGGCAGCGCACGGTCCGCGCCTGTCTGGACTGGGCATTGCCCGGCACCAGCGATGCACGCATGTGGCAGGTGCTGGCCGACGTCGGCCTGGGCGCGCGTCTGCAGCGCGCCGGGCAGGGATTGGATACCCCGATCAACGGCCCGGATGGGCGCCTGTCCGGTGGCGAAGCGCAGCGCCTGCTGCTGGCGCAGGTGCTGTTGCGCAAGCCGACCCTGGCGGTGCTGGACGAGGCCACCAGCGCACTGGATGCCGAGGCCGAACAGCAGGTGTTGTGCATGCTGCGGCAACGCCTGCGGCAGACCGTGCTGGTGGTGGTCTCGCATCGCACCAGCCTGGCCGCAGTGGCCGATCGCACGGTTGTCTTGGGCATTGCAGTGGCGGCGCAGACCGCTACCCGTGCCGATGCGGTTGCACGCTCAGACGCGTGATGTCACGTGGCGTGCTCGCGTCGGCGCCGCGATCAGCCGGCAATCTCTTCCAGCGCCCGATTGCGCGTGCGCGGGCCCAATAGCGCAATCACCCCGGCCACGATCGACATGCTGATCACGATAAAGGCCAGCACGCCATGGCTGCCGACCTGGGCGAGCAGCCAACCGATCAGCACGCTGCTCACCGCCGTGGAAAGGCGGCTGAAGGAATAGCAAATGCCCACCGCCCGCGCGCGCAAGCCGGTGGGGAACAGCTCGGCCTGATAGCCGTGATAGGCAAAGCTCATCCAGGCATTGCAGAACGCGATCATCGCCCCGCACAGCACCATGCCGATCGCCTGATGCTGCAGCGAAAACAGCACGCCGAACAGCACCGCGCCCAGGGCCGATGCGGTGATCTGCCATTTGTTCTCCCAGCGCTGCGCAAAGCGCAGCAACAGCAGCGGCGCCAGCGGGTAGGCCAGCGAGATCGCAAAGGAATACCCCAGGCTCCTGGTCACGCCGGTGCCTTGCGCCGAGATCAGTGCCGGCAACCAGTTGCCGAAGCCGAAGAAGCCGATCGCCTGAAAGATATGGAATACCACCAGCATGCCGATGCGCCCGCAATACGGCGCACGCCACAGCATTGCGGTCTGCATGTCGCCGGCCGGCGAGGGGGCAACCGGCTGCGGTGCGGCCAGGGGCGCACCCAGATCGCGCACGCAGCGCGTTTCGAGCTGGGTCAAGACCGCATCGGCTTCGGCATGACGTCCCTGCGCCGCCAGCCAGCGGGCGGATTCCGGCAACCGGCTACGCAGCCACCAGATCGCAAGCGCAAATACCCCGCTCAGCAGCACCACCCAGCGCCAGCCGCTCACCCCCAGCGGTGCATGCGGCACCAGCAGCCAGGCAGTCAGCGCCACCGCAGGCACCGCCAGAAACTGCACGAAGAATGCAAACGCGAATGCCGCACTGCGCATATGCCGCGGCACCAGCTCGGACAGATAGGTGTCGATGGTGACCAGCTCGATGCCCAGGCCGATCCCGACCACCAAGCGCAGCACGATGACCCCGGTGGCGGTGTGCTGCAGGCCCATCGCCACGGTCGCGGCGGTGTACCAGATCAGGGCGAAGGTGAACACCGGACGGCGCCCGAAGCGGTCGGCGAACGGACTCAGCAGGGCCGCGCCGACGAACAGGCCCAGAAACGTCGCCGCCGCGAACGCGGCCTGGTCGGACATGCCGAACGCGCCATCGGCAGCGCTGGCGAAGATGCCGTCGCGGATCAGCCCCGGGCTGATGTAGGCGGTCTGGAACAGGTCGTACAACTCGAAAAATCCACCCAGCGCGAGCAGGCCGACCAGCCGCCACAGCGTGGCGCTGGCCGGCAGCCGGTCGATCCGCGCGGCGATGTGCAGGGTGGCGGAAGCGGGGTCGAGCGGAGCGGTCGAAGCCATCGTCATGCAGGCGCTGCCAGTGCGGTGTCCATCATAGCCAGCAGCCCTGTCACCCGGCGCCCGCGCTTCGCGGTCAGGCAACTGCATTCGCAGGCGATCCGGCGAGCGCCAGACATCAACAGCCATCGCGCATGGCCCGAAGGCCCGCTCTCCGGGGCGCATGCATGGCTTGCACGCCATTGCCGCGCCTGCGTTGCAGCGCCTGTGCAACGAGGCGCGGGCCTGGGCACGGAGCGGGGGAGTGGCCAGCTGCAGATCCTCACGTTGTTTGACCACTGGAATGCTGTAATCCCCCCAGCGCCACCTGGGCAGGTGGCAAAGCCGCCTGGCCAGCCCCATCTCTTGCACATCATTCATTCCCCGGAGTCATCCGATGACGCCCATTTCCGTGCTCGACCTGGCGCCGGTCTGCGAAGGCAGCGACACCACCCACGCCTTCGCCAACATGCTCGATCTGGCCCAGCACGCCGAGCGCTGGGGCTACCAGCGTTACTGGCTGGCCGAGCACCACAACATGCCGGGCATCGCCAGCGCCGCCACCGCGGTGCTGATCGGCCATGTCGCCGGTGGCACCAAGACCATCCGCGTCGGCGCCGGCGGCATCATGCTGCCCAACCATGCGCCGCTGCAGGTGGCCGAACAGTTCGGCACGCTGGCCTCGCTGTATCCGCAGCGCATCGACCTGGGCCTGGGCCGCGCGCCCGGCACCGACCAGCCGACCGCGCGCGCCCTGCGCCGCTATTTCGACAGCGCCGACCATTTCCCGCAGGACGTGGCCGAGTTGCTGCGCTACTTCGCGCCGGTGGTGCCGGGGCAACTGGTGCAGGCAGTGCCGGGGGGCGGTCTCGACGTGCCGGTGTGGCTGCTGGGTTCCAGCCTGTTCAGTGCGCGGCTGGCCGCGGCGATGGGCTTGTCGTTCGCGTTCGCCTCGCATTTTGCGCCCGATGCGATGGACGAGGCGGTGGCGATCTACCGCCGCGAGTTCCGTCCGTCCGCGCAGTTGGCCAAGCCGCACGTGATGCTGGCCTTGAATGTGGTGGCTGCAGAGACCGAAGCGCAGGCACGCCGCCTGTTCACCACCCAGCAGCAGAGCTTCGTCAACCTGCGCCGCGGCAAGCCGGGCAAGATTCCCGCGCCGATCGACGATATCGACAGCTTCTGGCAGCCGCACGAGCGTGCCGGCGTGGAGCGTGCGTTGGCATGCACGGTGCTGGGCGATGCCGAGCAGATCGCGCGGGGCGTGGCCGAGTTCATCGAGCGCCACACCCCGGACGAACTGCTGTTCACCGCCAACATCTACGACCATGCCGCGCGTTTGCGTTCGTTCGAAATCGCCGCCATGGCCTGCCGCGAGCTGGACGTGACTCCTGCGTGATTCACGTCGCTTTGCGCGGCGATCCGCTCAGATGCATGCACCTCCATTGGGAACACCAGCATGCAATTTCAGGAACGCAGCGAGAGCATCAAGCAGTTGGCGGAATTGATCCGCGGCGTGGACATCGCGATGTTCACGACCGTGTCGGCCGACGGCAAGTTGGTGAGCCGGCCGTTGGGGACGCAGGAAGTCGAATTCGATGGCGACCTGTGGTTCGCCACCGCCGCCGACAGCCCGAAGGTGGCTGAAATCGCCGCCGATCCGCGCGTCAACGTGGCCTATGCCTCGGCCTCGAAGAACAGCTACGTCTCGGTCGCCGGTACCGCACGCGTGGTCGATGACCGCGCCAAGATCGAACAGCTGTGGTCGCCGGCGATGAAGGTGTTCTTCCCCGGTGGCAAGGACGACCCCAACCTGCGCCTGATCCATGTGCGCGCCGAGTCGGCCGAGTACTGGGATGGCCCGAGCGGGCTGCTCGGCAAGGCGCTGTACTTCGTGATGACGGCCGTGACCGACGATACCGGCAGCCTGTCGGACAACCGCGTGGTCGATCTGAAGTAACTGCGCTCAAGGTGCGCCGGCCGTCGCGTGCTCAGCGCCAGGCGGCCGGCCACCAACCGCGGATCAGGTCCAGCAACTGGTCCGAGGTGACGCCGAACACCGCCACCGAGATCAGCGCAGCGGCCCAGCCCACCAGCAGCAATGCGCCGTCGCGCTCGAGCAGGGCCAGCGCAAACAGCAGCAGGATCAGCCCGAAGATGTAGTTGGTGAACGGAATCGGCAGCGTCAACAGGATGCCGACCAGCACCAGCAGCACGCCGGTGACCATCTGCGCCGGCATCCGGTCCAGCATGCCGTGCAGGCGCGGCTTGAGCAGCCGGTCCAGGCGTTGCAGCGTCGGCGCAAGCCGCGCGACGAAACGCTGGCTGGTACTGCGGCGGGGCCCGCGATCGCCGATGAAACGCGGCACCCACGGCTTGCGCAGGCAGCACATCATCTGCAGCCCGATCAATACCGTCAGCGGGCCACTGATGCCGCCGGCCAGGCCGGGAATCGGAATGAACGACGGCAGGATCGCCAGGAACAGGAACACCCCGAATGCGCTCTGCTGCAGATCGGCCAGGATCTCGCGCACCCGCAGCACATGCTCCGGATCGCCCTCGCTGAAGGCCGCCAGCAGGCTACGGATGCCTTCGCTGCGATAGCGCATCTGCGCGCCGTCCGCTCCATCCGATGGCGGTACGCGGTTATCCGACGATGTCATCGCTGCCCTCGTCGCTGACGCGGCTCAGCAGCAGCTTGTCCACGCGTGCGCCATCCAGATCGACGATCTCGATGCGCCAGCCGGCCCAATCGAAGAATTCGCCCGCCTGCGGAATGCGCCCGAAGTAGTAAATGCACAGGCCGGCGAGCGTGTGGTAGTCGCCTTCATCAGCTTCCGGCAGTTCGGCGCCCAGCACTTCGCGCAGTTCCTCCACCGGCAGCGAGCCGTCGATCAGCAGCGAGCCGTCGGCGCGCGTGACCACCAGCGCATCCTCGTCGGTGTTTTCCACCGCCTGCAGGCGGCCGACCACCGCGCCCATCAGGTCGCTGATGGTCACCAGCCCGCGGATTTCGCCGTATTCGTCCACCACCAGCGCCATCGACTGCTGTTCTTCGCGGAAGATCTCCAGCAGCTTCATCGCATGCGTGGATTCAGACACGAACAAGGTGTCGCGCAGCGCCTGGAACAGCTGCGCGCCGTGTCCGTCCATGCGCGTGACCAGCGACTTGACCTCCAGCACGCCGGCGATGTCCTGGTCGCTGCCGCGGTAGACCGGATAACGCGAGAATTCGTGTTCGCGCATCACCAGCAGATTGCGTTCCGGCTCGGCATTGGCATCCAGCCAGGCGATGCGGTTGCGGGGCGTCATCAGGCTGTCGGCGGTGCGGTCGCCCAGCCGCATTACGCGGTTCATCATGTCGCGCTCGTGCGCATCGATCACGCCGGCCTCGTGGCTTTCGGCCACCAGCATGCGGATCTCCTCTTCGGTCACCGATGCCGATTCGTCCTTGCCCATGCCGAGCATGCGCAGCACCAGCCGGGTCGAGCGCGCCAGCACCCACACGCCGGGCGCGGCGATCTTTGCCAGCCACGCCATCGGCACCGCCACCACCCCGGCGATGTCCTCGGAGTTGCGCAGCGCCAGCCGCTTGGGCACCAGCTCGCCGAAGATCAGCGTCAGGAAGGTGATCAGGGCCACCGCCAGCGTGCTGCCGATCACCACCGAATACGGGCGCGGCTTGCCGACCAGCTCGAACGAGGCCGACAGCGCCGGGAACAGCCCCTGCAGCCAGCTGCTGATGGCCTCGCCGATCGCCTCGCCACCGAACACGCCGGTCAGGATGCCGATCAGGGTGATGCCGATCTGCACCGTGGACAGGAAGTTTTCCGGGCTTTCGGCCAGCGCCAGGGCGCGGGCGGCGCGCTTGCTGGAGCCGGCCATCTGCTTCAGCCGGCTCTTGCGCGAGGTCATCAGGGACATTTCCGACATCGCGAAGAAGCCGTTCAACAGGATCAGCGCGATGACGATCAGAAACTCAACCACGGGCGTCTTCCCCGGTCAGTGAAGGGGAGGGCGGGCGAGCACTGGGTTGGCCGGCGCGCACGGGGGCGGGGCGGCAACGGGGGAATATAGGGTCGTCTTCCATAGGGTGCACCCGAGGGCGCGGGAGCATGTTAGCAAACCACAGGGTGGTTCGAGCCGGGAAATGCCGATGTGAAGGCCGCCTGCGCCGCCGAGATACCCAGACAGGTCATGGAACGGTCATAATTCGCGCTTGGCGTCCGTCTCTCCCTCGACGGCAGGAAGTTTTCCACCCATGTTCTCGTTGCAGACCATCTTCGGCTCCGGCAAGCAGTTCTATGCGCTTCTGAACGAAGCGGCGCAGGCCGCCTACGACAGCACCAAGGCCTTGCACGCCATGATGCGCACGTCCGACCGCCAACCAGCGCTGGACGCCTTCAAGCTGGCCCGCCTGCGCGAACGCGCCGCCTCGGACAAGATCGGCCAGGCGCTGGTGGACAGCTTCATGACCCCGATCGAGCGCGAGGACATCGAAGCGCTGGGCTCGGCGCTGTACAAGATTCCCAAGCAGGTCGAGAAATTCGCCGACCGCTACTCGCTGGCCACCAAGCATCTGGAGCACATCGACTTTGCCCCGCGCGCGGCGATGCTGGAACAGGCCGCCGCGGTGGTGGTGGAGATGGTGGCCGACCTGCCGCAGATGAACATCGATCGCATGACCGCGCTCAACGACAAGCTGCGCATGCTGGAAAACGAGGCCGACCGGCTGATGCTCGAGCTGTATCGCGACATCTATTCCGGTCGCCTGGACACGCTGCAGATGTTCCTGCTCAAGGAATTCTTCGAGATTCTGGAGAAGGCCATCGACCGTTGCCGCGAGGCAGGGGTGGTGGTGTACCAGATCGTATTGAAGAACAGCTGAGGTCGCCGCGTGCTTACCCTAGTTCTGGTGGTGATCCTGGCGGCGTTGGTGTTCGAGTTCATCAACGGCTTCCACGACACCGCCAACTCCATCGCCACCGTGGTCGCCACCAAGGTGCTGTCGCCGGGCTGGGCGGTGATGCTGGCCGCCGGCATGAACCTGATCGGCGCGCTCACCGGCACCGCAGTGGCATTGACGATCGCCTCCGGCCTGCTCAACACCGAGGTGGTCGAAGTCACCCCGCAGGTGATCCTGTGCGCGCTGCTGGGCGGCATCATCTGGAACCTGATCACCTGGTGGAAGGGCCTGCCGTCGTCGTCCTCGCACGCCTTGATCGGCGGGCTGTGCGGCGCCGGCCTGGCCGCCGCGCACAACAACTGGAACGCCTTGATCTGGTCGGAGAACATCGGCAACTGGGCCAAGAACAAGGGCCTGTTGTGGAAGGTGTTCGTGCCGATGATCACCTCGCCGATCGCCGGCTTCCTGCTCGGCATCGTGGTGATGCTGTTGCTGTGGGCGATCATCGCCGGCATGGCCCGGCTGGGCGGGCCGATCGGGCGGCTGGCGCGTCCGCGCTGGGTCAATGCGTTCTTCGGCAAGGCGCAGATCGCTTCGGCCGCCTACATGGGCTATGCCCACGGCCATAACGACGCGCAGAAGACCATGGGCATCATCGCGATGACCCTGATCGGCGCGCAGTCGGCCGGTGCGCTGGACGATCTGCCGAGCTGGCTGTCGTTCCTGCATCCGGGCACCGGCCTGGCCGCGGGTGCCGGCATTCCGATGTGGATCGTGCTGACCTGTGCAGTGGTGATGGCCGCCGGCACCGCCTCGGGCGGCTGGAAGATCATCAAGACCCTCGGCCACAAGATGGTCAAGCTGCATCCCATCCACGGTTTTGCCGCAGAAACCAGCTCGGCCACCGTGCTGACCGTGGCCGCGCACTTCGGCATGCCGGTGTCGACCACGCACAGCATTTCCACCGCGATCATGGGCGTGGGCTTTGCCAAGAACCCGCGCTCGCTGCGGCTGGGTGTGATCGAGCGCATCGTCTGGGCCTGGATCCTGACCATCCCGGCCGCAGGCGGAGTGGCGTATCTGATCCTGCGCTGCTTCGAATGGTTCGGCTGGACCTGAGCGATGTCGCGCTGTGGTCACCTCGATGGGCGAGCATGCACGTCAACCGCGGCGTGCCCTGTTGCAGGCCGTCCCATTCGACCCTGATGTGCCAACGCGTCCTGCCTGAGGAAACGCGCCGATGATGCTTGCGCTGGTGTGCGTGCTGTTCTTGCTGTCCTGGCTGATCGGCCGCCGGCGCTGGCTGCGCAGTGCGCGTGCGCTGGCAGCGGCCACATTGGCGTTGCTGCTGCTGGTGGGCTGCGGCCCGTTGGCGAGCTGGATGCTGCACGGGCTGCAGCAGACCGGCGTCAACGATTTCAACGACTGGCGCGCGCGCAACATCATCGTGCTGCTGGGCGCGGGCACGGTGCGGCCGGATGGCCCCGACGCCACCGCCGAGGCCAACATGTTCGCCTACGGCCGCATCGTCGAGTCGGCGCGGCTGTACCGGCAGTGCCGTGCGCATGGCGGCGACTGCAAGATCGAGATCAGCGGCGGCGACGCGCGCGGGCTGGGGCTGTCCGAGGCGGTGGTGTATCGAAAGGTGCTGATCGGGCTGGGCATCGCGCAGGCCGATCTGATCATGGAGCCGTCCAGCATGAACACCTGGCAGAACGCGCAGTTCAGCCAGCCGTTGCTGCGCCAGTACCGCCCCGAGCGGGTGGTGCTGGTGTCCTCGGCCACGCATCTGCGGCGTGCCGAGCTGTACTTCCGCCACTTCGGCATCGACGCCACGCCGGTGCGCTCGGACTGGTTGACCGCGTCCTGGGCGTGGTTGCCGCAGAGCTACAACTTCACCGTGGCCGATGTCGCCTTGCACGAGTACCTGGGCATTGCGCGCTATCGCGTTTACGAGTGGCTGGGGTGGAATGTGGAGGCTGTTCGGGCTGGGGCGTTGTGAATGGGGAATGGGGAATGGGGAATCGGGATTCGAGATTCGAGATTCGGGATTCGTAGCAGCTGGTGCGCTGCTTGGTATGTGCGGCTGATTTGATTCAGCGGCGCCTGGTGCCCCTTCGGATTGGCGGTGCAATGCGTGTGCGCGGCGGTCGGGAGGGTGATTGCGCTGCTTGGTGGCAGCGTGGCTGGTTGCGCGTTTAGTTGCCGCTGGCGTGATGCATCGCCCGCCGCGTGTGCGGCCGGCGATGGTGGTGCTCAGCGGGTTTCGTACATCGTCTTGACGTCGTTGCGGAATGCGGCCTGGCTGTCGGTGCGGTTGTAGAACATGTGGCCGCCGGGATATTCGCGCACCTGTACGCGCTTGGGGTCGCTGCCCATCGTCGGCATCTGGTCCACCGTCAGCACCGAGCCCATGAACGGGCAGGAGAGGTCGTTCCAGCCATGCGCGATCAACACACGTAGCTTGGGGTCGATCGCCACCGACTGGCGCAGCTGGGTGACCGCGCCCTTGCGCAGTTCGTCGTTCCAGTCCCATAGCGTGTTGACGTCGTAATTGAGCGCCTGATAACGCGCATCGACCTTCCAGCCAACCACGCGGGTGACGAAGTCCACCATCGCGGTGGTGGTCGGCGCGATGATGCTGTCCAGCAGCGGGTCGTTGGCGCGCTGCTCGGGATCGTTGGGGAAGGGGTCGAACGCGGTCACGTTGGCGTCGTAGCGGCTGCCCAGCTCGCCCTTGTCGCGGAACACTTCGCGCAGATACGCCTGGGTCTCCAGGCGCCCGCCGGAGCGGCGCACATAGGTCGCGTCCAGCCCGGTCATGCGGGTGACCTGCTGCAGCATCGCCTCGGTCGCCTGCGGGTCGGTGCGGCCCCTCATCAGCGCCACCGCGTAGTCGCCGCGGGTGTAATCGATCACCTGGCGCATCGCCGTGTCGCTGAGCTGGCCCTGGCGTTCCAGGTGTGCGGCGGCGATCGAGGGCAGCGTCATCATCCAGGCCAGCGGCGACACATCGCTGTTGTCGTCGAGGGTGGGATTGAGATACGGCGACACCAGCACCACGCCGTTCATCGCCACGCCCAACCGGGTCTGCAGGTACTGGGTGATGCGCGGGCCGCGGAAGCCGCCGTAGCTTTCGCCGACCAGGTACTTGCGTGCCTGCAGGCGGCGGTTCTTCAGCAGCCAGTCGTAGACCACACGCGAGAGATATTCCACGTCGGCCTGCGGGTTGTAGAACTGTTTTTTGGCCTCGTCGTCGCCGATCAGGGCGCGGCTGAAGCCGGTGCCGACCGGGTCGATGAACACCAGGTCGGTGAAGTCCAGCCAGGTGCCGGGGTTATCGCGCAGCGCCGCCGGCGCGGAGGCGCTGTCGCCTTCGGCGCCGAAACCGACCACCTTGGGTCCGATCGCGCCCATGTTCAGATACACCGACGACGCACCGGGGCCGCCATTCAGCGCGAAGGTCACCGGGCGGTCCTTGCCATCGACGGTGTAGGCGGTGAACACCACCTCGCCGGTGGTCTTGCCCTGCGCATCGCGCACCGGCAGCGTGCCGACGGTTGCGGTGTAACTCAGCGTGCGCCCGCCCACGCGGGTGCTTTGCCGCACGCTGGCATCGGCCGGCAGTGGCGCGGGTTCGGCGGCCGCGGCATCGGATTTGGTGTCGGTTTTTGCAGCGTTCTTGTCGGGCGCGTCGGCCAGCGCGGTTCCGCTGAGCAGGGCGCAGGCCAGCAGGCTGGCACGGAGGAAGCAGGGCATGAGCATCGGAAGGTTCGGCAGGGGAGCGACGATGCTAGGCCGCCGATGGCGTCGGATGGATGTGCACAAAGGCATGTGTGTCGCGTTGGCCGACGTGGCCTGCCTGGCTAGAAGCAGCATGTGCCACTGCAGGCAGCCGTCTGAGCCGAAGGGTGGGGATCGGCTTCACCCTCACCCCAACTTCCGCTTCGCCCCCCCGGGCCCGGGCTGGCAGTGCGGGCGCTTGAAGAGGCCTGCGCACGCAGTGCCTTCTCGCCCCGCTGAGGGGGGCGACGCTTTCGCTGCTTGGTGTTTTCAGACTTTCAGCGAACTCAAACCTCCAGCGACGCCAGATCGCCCTTGGTCTCCAACCACTGCTTGCGATCGCCGGCGCGCTTTTTCGCCAGCAGCATGTCCATCAGCGAGCGGGTCTGTTCGCCATCGTCGATGGTCAGCTGCACCAGGCGACGCGTATCCGGGTGGATGGTCGATTCGCGCAGCTGTTGCGGATTCATCTCGCCCAGGCCCTTGAAGCGGGTGACGCTGACCTGGCCCTTGAGCTTCTCGCGCGCGATCTTGTCCAGCAGCGTGGTCTTTTCCTCTTCGTCCAGCGCGTAGAACACCTGCTTGCCCACGTCCACGCGGAACAGCGGCGGCATTGCCACGAACACGTGGCCGGCCGCGACCAGCGCAGGGAAATGCTGCAGGAACAGCGCGGTCAGCAAGGTCGCGATATGCAGGCCGTCGGAGTCCGCATCGGCCAGGATCACCACCTTGCCGTAACGCAGCCCGGTGATGTCGTCCTTGCCCGGGTCGCAGCCGATCGCGATCGCCAGGTTGTGCACTTCCTCGGAGGCCAGCACGCTGCCCGATGCCACTTCCCAGGTGTTGAGGATCTTGCCGCGCAGCGGCAGGATCGCCTGGAAGTCCTTGTCGCGGGCCTGCTTGGCCGAGCCGCCGGCCGAGTCGCCCTCGACCAGGAACAGTTCGGTGCGCGACAGATCCTGGCTGATGCAGTCGGCCAGCTTGCCGGGCAGGGCCGGACCCTGGGTGACCTTCTTGCGGACGATCTGCTTTTCGGTCTTCAGGCGCGCACTGGCGCGGTCGATGGCGATCTGCGCGATCTTCTCGCCGATCTCCACGTTCTGATTCAGATACAGGCTGAAGGCATCGTGCGCGGCGCCTTCGATGAAGCCGGCGGCCTGGCGCGAGGACAGGCGTTCCTTGGTCTGCCCGGAGAACTGCGGGTCGGTCATCTTCAGGCTGAGCACGAAGGTGACCCGGTCCCATACGTCTTCCGGCGCCAGCTTGACCCCGCGCGGCAGCAGGTTGCGGAAGTCGCAGAACTCGCGCAACGCATCGGTCAGGCCCGAACGCAGGCCGTTGACGTGGGTGCCGTGCTGCGCGGTCGGGATCAGGTTGACGTAGCTTTCCTGCACCAACTCGCCTTCCGGCACCCAGGCCGCGGCCCAGTCGACGATCTCGGTGTCCTTCTTCAGGCTGCCCACAAACAGGTCGGCCGGCAGCATCTCGTGCGCGGCCATCTCGCCCTTGAGGTAGTCGCGCAGGCCGTTCTCGAAGTACCAGCTGTCCTGCTCGCCGGTGGCCTCGTCGTGGAGCTTCACAGTCAGGCCCGGGCACAGCACCGCCTTGGCGCGCAGCAGATGGCGCAGCGCGCGCACGTTGAACTTGGGGGTGTCGAAGTACTTCGGATCGGCCCAGAAGCGCAGGCGCGTGCCGGTGTTCTTCTTGCCGACGGTGCCGACCACTTCCAGCTTGGAGGCGGCGTGGCCGTCGCGGAACTCCATGCGGTGCTCGCTGCCTTCGCGCTTGATGAACAGCTCGACCTTGGTCGACAGCGCATTGACCACGCTCACGCCCACGCCATGCAGGCCGCCGGAGAAGGTGTAGTTGCGGTTGCTGAACTTGCCGCCGGCATGCAGCCGGGTCAGGATCAGCTCGACACCGGGAATCTTTTCTTCCGGGTGCATGTCCACCGGCATGCCGCGGCCGTCGTCGGACACCTCGCAGCTGCCGTCCTTGTACAGGGTCACTTCGACCTGCCTGGCGTGACCGGCCAGCGCCTCGTCGACCGAGTTGTCGATCACTTCCTGCGCCAGATGGTTCGGGCGCGCAGTGTCGGTATACATGCCAGGGCGGCGTTTGACCGGGTCCAGGCCCGACAGCACTTCAATATCGGCGGCGTTATAACGGGTGTTCATGCATCTCGTTGGCACGTGAAACGACGCGCAAGTGTGGGGGTTGGGCCGATTTTTTGCACGCGACAGGCGTTCAGTGCAGGGCGGGGTGCGGCTGGATACCCTGGCGTTGGATTCGGAACCAAACGTCCCCACCTGAGGATGTCACCGAACCCGGAGGACACCATGAAGTTCAAGCACATCCTGATGCTCACCCTCGGTGCTGCCGCAGTGGCCGCGCTTCCTGCCATGGCCCAGGCCGCTCCTCAGCAGACCGGGCAGGGCGCCGGCGCCAGCGCGCAGAAGGCCGATGACGCCAAGGCCAAGACCGAAGCCGAGCGCAAGGCCGAGCGCCGCGCCGCTGCTGCGGCACACAAGCCCAAGGCCGACGCCGCCACGCGCGAGGAAGAGGAAGAAGAAAAGCCGGCGCGCTGATTCCATCGCGCGACGGCATAACGCCACACGGACGCCCCGGCCTTGGTCGGGGCGTCTGCATTTGCGCGCCAGGCGCAGCGCGTTTTTCGCCGCTGTGACGACATGATCGTCACGCAACCCTTGGGCATTCGCCCGACACCCGCTAAACTATGGCTTTCCGGGAGGCTTCAAGCCCCATGACCCCCCTGATTTTTGTTACCGGCGGCGTAGTGTCCTCGCTAGGCAAGGGCATAGCCGCCGCTTCGCTTGCCTCCATTCTGGAAGCGCGTGGCCTGAAGGTCACGATGATGAAGCTGGACCCGTACATCAATGTGGACCCGGGCACGATGAGCCCGTTCCAGCATGGCGAGGTCTACGTCACCGACGACGGCGCCGAGACCGATCTGGATCTGGGTCACTACGAGCGCTACGTGCGCACGCGGCTGTCGCGCAAGAACTCGGTCACCACCGGCCGGATCTACGAGAACGTGATCCGCAAGGAGCGTCGCGGCGATTACCTGGGCGCCACCGTGCAGGTGATCCCGCATATCACCGACGAGATCCGCCGTTGCATCGACGAGGCCACCGCCGGGTTCGACGTGGCGCTGATCGAGATCGGCGGCACCGTCGGCGATATCGAGTCGCTGCCGTTCCTGGAAGCGATCCGCCAGGTGCGCACCGAGCGTGGTGCCGAAAAGGCCATGTTCATGCACCTCACCCTGGTGCCGTACATCGCCGCCGCCGGTGAGTTGAAGACCAAGCCGACCCAGCATTCGGTCAAGGAACTGCGCTCGATCGGCATCCAGCCGGACGTGCTGCTGTGCCGTTCCGAGCAGGCGGTACCGGATTCGGAGCGCCGCAAGATCGCGCTGTTCACCAATGTCTCCGAGCGCGCGGTGATCAGCTGCCCCGATATCGACGTGCTGTACGGCATGCCGCTGGAGCTGCGTCGCCAGGGCCTGGACGAACTGGTCATCGATCAGTTCAAGCTGCGCGACAAGGTGGCTGCGCCCGACCTGTCCGAATGGGCTGCGGTGGTGGATGCGGTCAAGCACCCGCTGGACGAGGTCACCATTGCGGTGGTCGGCAAGTACGTCGACCACCAGGACGCCTACAAGTCGGTGGCCGAAGCGCTGCGTCACGGCGGTCTGCGCCAGCGCACCAAGGTCAACCTGAAGTGGCTGGAAGCGCAGGATCTGGAAGGCAGCGACATGGCTGCGCTGCAGGATATCGACGGCATCCTGGTGCCGGGCGGCTTCGGCGACCGTGGTTTCGAAGGCAAGGTGCTCACCTCCAAGTACGCGCGCGAGCACAAGGTGCCGTACTTCGGCATCTGCTATGGCATGCAGGCGGCGGTGGTGGACTATGCCCGCCACGTGGCCGATCTGGACGCAGCCAATAGCACCGAGAACGATCGCCAGTCGCCGCACCCGGTGATCGGCCTGATCACCGAATGGCGCACCGCCACCGGCGAAGTGGAAAAGCGCGACGAGAAGTCCGACCTGGGCGGCACCATGCGGCTGGGTCTGCAGGAGCAGCGGCTCAAGCCGGGCACGCTGGCGCGCGAGGTGTACGGCAAGGACGTGGTCGCCGAGCGTCACCGTCACCGCTACGAGTTCAACAACCGCTACCGCACCCAGCTGGAAGACGCCGGCCTGGTGATCTCCGGCAAGTCGATGGACGACACGCTGGTGGAGATGGTGGAGCTGCCGCGCGATGCGCACCCGTGGTTCCTGGCCTGCCAGGCGCATCCGGAATTCCTGTCCACCCCGCGCGACGGGCATCCGCTGTTCATCGGCTTCGTGCGCGCTGCGCGCGAGAAGAAGGCGGGCGGAAAACTGCTGAAGGAAGCGCGTGCCTGAGCCACTCCTTCTCCCGTCGGGAGAAGCTGGCGCGCAGCGCCGGATGAGGGGCGTCGCAACGCACCGGAAGATGGCCGCCATGACGAACGCGTCGCCACGCGTCAGCCAGGGCAAACCATCGCACTTCAGCAGCGCTTCGCAACCGTACCCGCACACCAGCCCCTCTCCCGACGGGAGAGGGGCTTTAATCAATAGGTGACCTGATGAAACTGTGTGACTTTGACGTTGGGCTGGATCAGCCGTTGTTCCTGATCGCCGGCCCCTGCGTGATCGAGTCGATGCAGCTGCAGCTCGACGTGGCCGGCAAGCTCAAGGAGATCACCGGCAAGCTGGGGATCAACTTCATCTTCAAGTCGAGCTTCGACAAGGCCAACCGCACCTCCGGCACCAGCTTCCGCGGTCCGGGCCTGGAAGAGGGCCTGAAGGTGCTGGCTGCGGTAAAGCAGCAGATCGGCGTGCCGGTGCTGACCGACGTGCACGAATACACCCCGATGAACGAGGTCGCCGCCGTCGTCGACGTGCTGCAGACCCCGGCCTTCCTGGTGCGCCAGACCGATTTCATCAAGAACGTCTGCGCCGCCGGCAAGCCGGTCAACATCAAGAAGGGCCAGTTCCTGGCGCCGTGGGACATGAAGCCGGTGGTGGACAAGGCCAAGTCGACCGGCAACGAGCAGATCATGGTCTGCGAACGTGGCGCCTCGTTCGGCTACAACAACCTGGTCAGCGACATGCGCTCGCTGAGCGTGATGCGCGACACCGGCTGCCCGGTGGTGTTCGATGCCACCCATTCGGTGCAGTTGCCGGGCGGGCAGGGCAGCAGTTCCGGCGGCCAGCGCGAATTCGTGCCGGTGCTGGCGCGCGCGGCGGTGGCGGTGGGCATTTCCGGCCTGTTTGCCGAAACCCATCCGGATCCGTCCAAGGCCTTGTCGGACGGCCCCAACGCCTGGCCGCTGGACCGCATGGAAGAGCTGCTCGAGACCCTGATGGAACTGGATGCCGTCACCAAGAAGCACGGGTTCGCGCGCTTCGCATGAGTTCCGATCCCTGGGCGCTGGCCGCGTCGCAGCGCCAGCGTCGGCAGTGGCGCCACTGGCCCTGGGGCTGGATCGCGCTGGTCGCATCGATCGCCGCGTGGGCGTGTATGGCCGCAATGGTGTTTCTGGTCGCTGCCAGCATCGGCATGCCGGGTGACGGCGACCATGCCATGCAGGCCACGCGGGTGCCAATGCTGGTTACGCTGCTGCTGGCCGCGGTGGCGATCACAAGTTGCCTGATCGCCGGCCCGCTGGCGTTGCGGCTGGCTCGCCAATCCGGCGCAGCGATCTTTGCGTTGGTGTTGCTGTCGGTCTTGCTGCTGCTGTCTGGGCTACCGCTGCTGGGCTTGATGGCCTAGCGGCATGTGTGCCGGCCTGTTGCGTGCGGCAGCTTCACGCGATTTGGCAATGTGCCGGTGTGCGGCGATAATCCCGCAGCTTGTTTCCGGTGTACTTCCCCCTTACTGGTAACCGATCGACCTATGACCACTATCGCCAAGATCCTCGCCCGCGAAATCCTCGACTCCCGCGGCAACCCCACGCTGGAGGCCGAAGTCACGCTGGACGACGGCTCGTTCGGCCGCGCTGCCGTGCCCTCGGGCGCCTCGACCGGCACCAAGGAAGCGGTGGAACTGCGCGATGGCGACAAGACCCGCTACCTGGGCAAGGGCGTGCTGCATGCGGTGCAGAACGTCAACGGCACCATCGCCGAGACGCTCAAGGGCTTTGACGCGGCCGACCAGCAGGGTCTGGACCGCCGCCTGATCGACCTGGACGGCACCGAGAACAAGGGCCGCCTGGGCGCGAATGCGCTGCTGGGTGTTTCTCTGGCCGCCGCGCATGCCGTGGCCGCCTCGCGCAAGCAGCCGCTGTGGCAGTACCTGTCCACCATCACCGAGTCCGACGTGGCACTGCCGGTGCCGATGATGAACATCATCAACGGCGGCGCGCATGCCGACAACAACGTCGACTTCCAGGAGTTCATGGTGCTGCCGGTCGGCTGCAGCTCGTTCTCCGAAGCGCTGCGTGCCGGCACCGAAATCTTCCACGCGCTCAAGTCGGTGCTCAAGGGCCACGGCCTGAGCACGGCAGTGGGCGACGAAGGCGGCTTTGCGCCGGACTTCCGCAGCAATGTCGAAGCGCTGGACACCATCCTCGAGGCGATCGGCAAGGCCGGCTACACCGCCGGCGAAGACGTGCTGCTGGGCCTGGACGTGGCCTCCAGCGAGTTCTACGACAACGGCAAGTACAACCTGGTTGGCGAAAACAAGCGCCTGACCAGCGAGCAGTTCGTCGACTTCCTGGCCGACTGGGTTGCGCAGTACCCGATCATCAGCATCGAAGACGGCCTGGCCGAGGACGACTGGGCCGGCTGGAAGCTGCTCACCGACCGCGTCGGCAAGAAGGTGCAACTGGTCGGCGACGATCTGTTCGTCACCAATCCGAAGATCTTCAAGCAGGGCATCGACTCGGGCACCGCCAACGCGATCCTGATCAAGGTCAACCAGATCGGCACGCTGACCGAGACGCTGGAAGCCATTGCGATGGCGCATGCGGCCAACTATGCCTCGATCGTCTCGCACCGCTCGGGCGAAACCGAAGACACCACCATCGCCGACATCGCCGTGGCCACCACCGCCACGCAGATCAAGACCGGCTCGCTGTGCCGCAGCGACCGCGTCGCCAAGTACAACCAGTTGCTGCGCATCGAGCAGGCGCTGGGCTCCGGCGCGCGTTACGCCGGCCGCGACGCGTTCGTTTCGCTCAAGCGCTAAGCCGTGCGCAACTGGCGCTGGCTACTGCTGGTGCTGGCGGTGCTGCTGGCTTGGCTGCAGTACCGCTTCTGGTTCGGGCCTGGGAATTCCGGTGAAGTGATGATGCTGGAAGCCCAGGTCGCGCATCAGACACAGGACAACGAAGGTCTGCGCCAACGCAACCAGGCGTTGGCAGCAGAGGTGAAGGATTTGAAGGACGGCGAGGCGGCAATCGAAGAGCGCGCGCGCAGCGAACTGGGCATGATCAAACCGGGCGAGACGTTCTATCGCGTGGTCGAGGATGCACCGCCGCTGCCGCCTGCAGTGGCCGCACCTTCCGCTGCGCCCGTCGAGCCTGACGCTCCGGCGGAACAGCCATGACCGGTTCGATCTGGGCGATCGTGCCGGCCGCCGGGCGCGGCACGCGCTTCGGTGGGCAGACCCCCAAGCAATATCTGTCCGCTGCCGGGCAACCGCTGATGGCCTATACGCTGGCGGCGCTTGCCGCGCATCCGGTGGTGGCCGGCATTGTGGTGGCCATCGCGCCCGACGATGCGGATTGGCCTGGCTGGACCTCGGTGCAGGGCAAGCCGGTGCTGACCTGCGTCGGCGGGGGGACACGTGCGGCATCGGTACTGGCCGGATTGCTGGCCTTGCCGGAGAGCGTGCGGGCCGATGACTTTGTGCTGGTGCACGATGCCGCGCGGCCCAATCTGGCGCTGGCCGATCTGGAGCGTCTGCTGGAAATCGGCCGCGGCGATCCGGTCGGCGCGATCCTGGCTGCACCGGTGCGCGACACGCTCAAGCGGGCCGGCGACGATGGCGGCATCGATGCCACCGAGCCACGCGAGCGGCTGTGGCGCGCACTGACCCCGCAGCTGTTCCGTCGCCATCAACTGATCCGCGGCCTCACCGAGGCGTCGGCGGCCGGGGTGGACGTGACCGACGAGGCGATGGCGATGGAGCGGCTGGGATTGCGCCCGTTGCTGGTGGAAGGTGCCGAAGACAACTTCAAGGTGACCACGCCAACGGATCTGGCGCGCTTCGAATTCGAACTGGCGCGCCGAGGTGTTGCAGTGGATGCCCAGTCGCCTGCAACCGACCCGCGCGCCGGCGCGGTCGTTGGTCACACCGATGCGCTGTCCGCTGGTGCGCACCACGACGCCGACGCTCCCTAATCACCACGGATTACCATGTCTTTCAATTTTCGAATCGGTCAGGGCTACGACGTGCACGCGTTCGGTGCGGGCGACCACGTGATGCTGGGCGGCGTGCGCGTCGCGCACAGCCATGGCGTGCTCGCGCACAGCGATGGCGACGTGGTGCTGCACGCGCTATGCGATGCGATGCTGGGCGCGCTGGCGCTGGGCGATATCGGTCAGCACTTTCCGCCGTCCGACGCGCGCTGGAAGGATGCCGACAGCGCGCAGTTCCTGCAGCATTGTGATCACTTGCTGCGCGAGCGTGGCTGGCGCGTTGGCAATGCCGATGTCACCGTGATCTGCGAGCGCCCCAAGATCGGCCCGCATGCGCTGGCGATGCGCGAACGCATCGCCAGCCTGCTGGCGATCGAACTCGATGCGGTCAGCGTCAAGGCCACCACCAGCGAAAAACTCGGCTTCACCGGCCGCAGCGAGGGCATCGCTGCGCAAGCGGCAGTCTTGCTCGGCAGGATCGCCGGCTGACCGCGGCTCACAGACGCCTGCGCACCGTCGGTGGCATGGACGGTGCCGGGCATGGCGATCATCCCGCATACCCTGCAGTGCTGAGCCTGCCGTCCACACGCATCCGATGCCGGCCAGGTGTTCCAGCCGCTCCCGATCGCGGTTACCTGCGCCGGGCTCGTCTTGGCGTCGCACCGCGACACCACCGCGCCGAGGCATTCGGCACATAGCGCACGACCTGTCGGCGCGAAGGTAAATCACAGCATGAGCGACACCTCTGTTCTGCCGCGCGCGCAGGGCGCTGCGGTCCTCGGCGCGGCAATGCGCAGCACGCCCGACGATTTTCA
The DNA here is from genome assembly GCF_040203315.1 of Xanthomonas sp. WHRI 8393. Taxonomy (NCBI): domain Bacteria; kingdom Pseudomonadati; phylum Pseudomonadota; class Gammaproteobacteria; order Lysobacterales; family Lysobacteraceae; genus Xanthomonas; species Xanthomonas sp. WHRI 8393. The sequence goes on from NZ_JBEGGL010000002.1 coordinate 779,045, forward strand.
GGTCGATGAGCTGCCCGCCTTCGAGCCAACCGGCGAGGGCGAGCACCTGTTGCTCACCATCCGCAAGCGTGGGCAGAACACCGCCTATATCGCTAAGAAACTCGCGCAGTGGGCCGGAATCGCCGAGATGGGCGTCAGCTACGCCGGGCTAAAGGACCGCCATGCGGTGACCACGCAGCGCTTCAGCGTGCATCTGCCCAAGCGCATCGCGCCGGAGCTCGCCGCGCTCGACGACGATGAGATGCAGGTCATCGCCAGTACCTGGCACAACCGCAAGCTGCAACGCGGCGCACTGCTGGGCAATCGTTTCGTGTTGACGTTACGCCAGGTGCAGGGCGAGCACGCGGCGATCGAACAGCGCCTGCAGGCGATCGCCGCGCGTGGTATCCCGAACTGGTTTGGCGAACAGCGTTTCGGCCGCGATGGTGGCAATGTGGCCTCCGCACTGGCGATGTTCGGTTATGTGTCCAATGCCGACGGCACCTTGTCGGCGGCGCCGGCATCCCGGCGGCGGCTGCGCAACGACCAACGCTCGATGCTGCTGTCGGCGGCGCGCTCGGCGTTGTTCAACCGGGTGCTCACCGCGCGCGTGGAGCAGGGCAGCTGGGACACCGCGCTGGATGGCGAGGCGTGGATGCTGGATGGCTCGCGCAGCGTGTTCGGCCCCGAACCGTTCACCGATGTACTGGCAGAGCGTCTGGCGCGCTTCGATATCCATCCCAGCGGGCCGTTGTGGGGCGCCGGTGAGCTGCGTTCGACCGGGCAGGCCGCGGCGGTGGAGCAGGGCGCGTTGTCCGATCCGCAATCGGAGGTGCTGCGACAAGGCCTGGAGGCCGCGGGCTTGAAGCAGGAGCGCCGCGCACTGCGCTTGCGTCCGCAACAGTTGGAGTATCGCTGGCTGGATGCGGATAGCCTGCAGATCGAATTCGCACTGCCGCCGGGCTGCTACGCCACCGCGGTGCTGTGGGAACTCGGCGAGGTCAGCGACGCCGGCCGTCTCAACGCCGGCACGCGTCCCGACGCCTAGGTCTATCCAGTGGTCGTCGGCTGCCCGGCAAACACGTCACCGCCGTAGGAGCGGACCTGGCCGCGACAGGCCTGCCCATCAACGCGTCCTTTGCGCAAGCGCATGCCTGCACCAGCGACCCGTCGCCCAATCGGCGCTAACGCCGTGCCAGCAACACCAGCAATGCTCCGGTGCCACCTTGCGTGGCCGGCGCGGAATGAAACGCCAGCACTTCGTTGCGCTGACGCAGCAGGCGATCCATCAGGTTTTTCAACACCGGCGCGCCGTTGTCCGACTGCAGCCCCTTGCCGTGGATGATGCGCACGCAGCCATGGTCGTGCGCATGCGCTTCCAGCAGGAACTGCCGCAGCAGCGATTCCGCCTGCGCGGCGGTGGCGCCATGCAGGTCCAGTTCGTCCTGGATCGAGAACTGACCGCGCTTGAGCCGCTGAAACAATCGGGTGGGAAGATTCTCGCGCCGGTAGCTGGCGGTATCGCCCGCCTCCAGCGGCGCACTGTCGCGCAGCAGACGCGCGAATTCGGTGTGCGCTTCCGCATCGTCGCGCTCGGCCATGCGTGCGCGCGGCTTGGGGCGCGGCTTGGCATTGGCCGGTGGGGCGACTTCACGAATCGGCTTGACCGCGCCGATCGCTGCGCGGAACAGCGCGCCGTCGTCTTCGTCTTCAGGATGCGACATGCTCACAGCCTAACCTGCCCAACCTCAGGCGCAAGCGAAGATCAAGCGCGAAGGGCGCGGACGCATCCGGTATCATGACCCGGTTTTCCGAGGAGTCCCATGCGCGTACTGGTTAGCAACGACGACGGTGTCGACGCCCCCGGCATCCAGATTTTGGCCGAGGCGCTGCGCCATGCCGGTCATGAAGTGATGGTGGTCGCGCCCGACCGCGACCGCTCCGGCGCCAGCAACTCGCTGACGCTGGATGTGCCGATCCGCACCCGCCGCATCGACGCGCAGACCTGCGCGGTTGCCGGCACGCCGACCGACTGCGTGCATCTGGCGCTGACCGGCATGCTCGATTACGACCCGGACATCGTGGTCTCCGGCATCAACAACTCGGCCAATCTCGGCGACGACGTGATCTATTCGGGCACCGTGTCCGCCGCGATGGAAGGCCGCTTCCTCGGCCTGCCGGCGGTGGCGGTCTCGCTGGTGACGCACAATCACGAGGCGCATCACTACGAAACCGCCGCGCGCGCCGCGGTGGAGATCGTGGCACGGCTGAAGTCCGACCCGTTGCCCGCCGATACCATCCTCAACGTCAACGTGCCGGACCTGGCCTGGTCGGAGGTGCTCGGTTTCGAGGTCACCCGGCTGGGCAACCGCCATCGGTCCGAGCCCTGCGTGCCGCAGCGCGACCCGCGCGGCCGCACCGTGTACTGGATCGGCCCGGCCGGGCCGGAGCAGGACGCTGGCGCCGGCACCGACTTCCATGCCGTGCGCACCGGGCATATCTCGATCACCCCGATCCATGTCGACCTGACCCGCTATCAGGCGCTGGAGACGGTGGCCGGCTGGGTGGGCGGCCTGACCGCCGCGCTGGATACGCCGGCATGACGCCGAGGCTGCGGCTGCAACCGGAATCGGTCGGGATCGGCATGACCTCGCAACGCGTGCGCGACCGGCTGGTCGAGCGCCTGCGCGAGGCCGGTATCCAGGACGAGGCCACGCTCAACGCGGTGCGCACCGTGCCGCGCCATCTGTTCATCGACGAAGCGCTGGCCTCGCGTGCCTATGAAGACACTGCCTTGCCGATCGGCCACGGCCAGACCATCTCGCAGCCCTGGGTGGTCGCACGCATGACTGAGGCGGTGCTGCAGGTTGGCCCGACCAAAGTGCTCGAAGTGGGCACCGGCTCCGGCTACCAGGGCGCGATCCTCGCCGCGCTGGGGCTGGAGGTGTACACCGTCGAGCGCATCGGCGACCTGCTGCGGCAGGCGCGCAAGCGCTTCCGCCATCTGGGAATGAACGTGCGCAGCAAGCACGACGACGGCCGCATCGGCTGGCCCGAACATGGCCCCTACGATGCCATCGTGGTCACCGCCGCCGCCCCGGCGCTGGTCGACGCGCTGGTCGATCAGCTGGCGGTCGGCGGGCGGCTGGTCGCCCCGGTCGGTGGCGCCTCGTCGCAATCACTGGTGCAACTCACGCGCGCTGCCGACGGCGCGATCGAGCAGCAGGTTCTGGCGCCGGTCACGTTCGTCCCGCTGTTGTCGGGCATGCTGGATTGAATCCATGAGAGTTTTTCGATGAAGATCTTCGGGCCGTTGTACGACGTGGCCATTCGCTGGTCGCGCAATCGCCGCGCTCCGGCGCTGCTGACCGGCCTCAGTTTCGTGGAGGGCTTCATCTTCCCGGTACCGCCGGAGGTGATGCTGGCGCCGATGTCGCTGGCCGAACCCAGGCGCGCCCTGTGGTTCGCCACCTTGAGCCTGATCGGCTCGGTCTGCGGCGCGCTGGTCGGTTATCTGCTGGGCCATTTCGCCTTCGCCGCCTTGCAGCCGCTGATCGAATGGCTGGGCTGGAGCGCCAAGATCCAGGCGCAGATCGAGACGTTGCGCACGCTGGTCGCCGATTCGCCGTGGAAGGCCTTCTGGGCGCTGGTGCTGGTGGGCTTCACCCCGATCCCGTTGAAGATCTTTACCTGGGCCTCGGGCGTGGTCGGCGTGCCGATCCTGCCCTTCATTGCCAGCATGCTGGTGGGGCGCGGCAAGCGCGTGTATCTGGTGGCCGGCGCGATCCGGCTGGGTGGGGCGCGTGCCGAGGCCGCGTTGCATCGCTGGATCGAGCCGCTGGGCTGGGTGGCCATGGCCGTCCTGGCGGTGGGAGCAGGCTGGCTGGTGTGGAAGACAACCAACGGATGAGCAAGTTGCAGATGAATTCGGTACGTAAGACAGCAGTCCTGCTCGCAGTCGCCGTCGGGCTGGGCGCCTGCAGCAGCGCCACGGTGGTGCGCTCGCCCGGAGCCGGCGGTGGTTCGGCGTCCGCGCGTCCGTCCGCGGCGCCGCGTCCATCGGTGCCGCGCCCGGGTGCGACCGTCACCGTGCAGCGCGGCGACACGCTATACGCCATCTCGCGCCGCACCAACATCACCGCGCCGGACCTGGCGGCCTGGAATGGCCTGTCCTCGCCGAACACCATCTATCCCGGCCAGACCCTCAAGCTCTATCCGCCCGGAGCCAGCAGGCCGGGCGGCAGCAGCTCCAGTGCCGGCACGGTGGTTCCGCCGCGCCCGAGTGCCCCGATCGCAGCACCGGTCAGCAGCGGATTTCCGTGGCGCTGGCCGGCCGATGGCGTGGTGGTCGGCACCTTCGTCAGCGGCGAGACCACCAAGCAGGGCGTGGACATCGCCGGTGCCAGCGGGCAGGCGGTGCGTGCCGCGGCCGACGGTGTGGTGGTGTACTCCGGCGCCGGCCTGGTCGGCTACGGCGAGCTGATCATCATCAAGCACAACGACCAGTGGCTGTCCGCCTACGGACACAACCGCAAGCGCCTGCTCAACGAAGGCCAGAGCGTCAAGGCCGGCCAGCAGATCGCCGAGATGGGCCGCAGCGGCGCGGCCCGCGACATGCTGCACTTCGAGATCCGCTACAACGGCAAGCCGGTGGATCCGTTGCTGTATCTGCCTAAGAAGTGATTCGGGATTCGGGATTTGGGATTCGCAACGGCAACGGCGCTGGGCTGATGCTGCCGCGTGGAAGATGCGTTCTAGCGGCCTGAAGATTGCTCGGGGTGTCGCTCCTGCTGTTGGCATGAGAGCGACACCTGCTCCAGCCCGCAGTTGCAAATCCCCAATCCCGACTCCCTAATCCCGGCCTTCCAGGATCATCGCCAGTGCCACCCGGCGGCCTTCGCTGGCCAGCACGTTGTAGGTGCGTGCCGCGGCCGCATTGGTCATCGCTTCCAGGCCGATGCCGCGGGTCAGGCAGGCTGCCAACACGTCCGTCTTCGGGAACTGCTGCCGCTCGCCGGTGCCGAGCAGGATCACCGCCGGGGCGAGCGCCAGCACCGCGTCCATATGCGCGACCTGGAGCTGTTCCAGGCCGGAGACCGGCCAGCCTTCCACCAGCTCGTCGGGCATCAGGATGAAGCTGCGCTGCAGAATCTGATCGTTCACCTTGGCGTGGCGGCCATCGGCCGCGCGCAGCGCATAGGTGTAGTCGGGGTGTTCCTGGCTTAAGGGCATGTCGAACTCGTTGGGTCAGCCGCGCGGCAGCACGATCTGACGCTTTTCCTTGCTGGGGCGGTACAGGATGGCGACATGGCCGATCCGCTGCACCAGCGCGCTGCCGGTCTGCTCGGTCAGTTCGGCAATCATGGCGTCACGGGCCTCGCGATCCTCCGATGTCACCTTCACCTTGATCAGTTCGTGGCGCTCGAGCACTTCCTCGAGTTCGGCCAGAAATGCTGGCGTGACCCCTTTGCCGCCGGTTTGCAGCAGTGCCTTGAGATCGTGGGCCTGGCCGCGCAGGAAACGGTTCTGGGCGGAGGTGAGAACAATGGACATGCAGGATCAAAGGGCAGCAAAGGGTGTTCAGGGTATCATGGCGACCCGTTCAGACCCCTTTGCCGATGCCTTCCCGTAGTAAAAGCAGCCAGCGCTGGCTCAAGGAACACTTCGCCGATCCGTTCGTCAAGAAGGCGCAGGCCGAAGGCATGCGCTCGCGTGCGGCCTACAAGCTGGAAGAACTGCTCCAGCGCGACCGCCTGCTCAAGCCGGGCATGGTGGTGGTCGACCTGGGCGCGGCGCCAGGCGGTTGGTCGCAACAGGTGCGCAAGTCCATGGGCGACAGCGGCCGGGTGGTGGCGCTGGATATCCTGGAGATGCCGCCGCTGGCTGGCGTGGAGTTCCTTCACGGCGACTTCAGGGAGCAAACCGTCCTATCGGAATTCGAGGCGATGCTGGGCGATGTGCCGGTGGACCTTGTGCTGTCCGATATGGCCCCCAATAAGAGTGGCATGGATGCGGTCGACCAACCGCGGATGATGCACCTGGCGGAACTGGCGATGGAATTTGCCGATACCCACCTCAAACCGGGCGGGGCGTTCCTGATCAAGCTGTTCCAGGGTGTCGGGTCCGACGATTACATTCGTGAGCTTCGCCGCCGCTATGACAAGGTGACGATTCGCAAGCCGGCGGCCTCGCGCAAGCGCTCCCCGGAAGTTTATGCGCTCGGTCAGGGCAAGCGTGCCCAGATCAAGTAAGCTGCCAATGACCACCGTGTTTCAAGAATTTGAAGAGTAGAGGGCACCGGAGCCAATGAGGATGAACGACTTGACCAAGAATCTGCTGCTGTGGGTGGTCGTCGCGGTTGTGCTGATGGTCGTCTTCCAGAGCTTCTCGCCGCGGATGGCGGGCGGTGTCGGCCCCGACTCGATCACCTACACCCAGTTCCTGAAGGAAGTGGACTCGGGCCGCGTGAAGTCGGTGGACTACACCGACGAGACCAACCTGGCGGTCAACGCGATCCGCTTCAAGCGCACCGACGGCAGTGAAGCCACCGTCTACGGTCCGCGCGACGACAAGCTGGTCGACGTGCTGTATAGCAAGAACATCGAAATGACCCGCCAGAAGCCCTCCACCGGGCCCGGCTTCTGGTCGTTGGTGCTCAATTTCCTGCCGGTCATCCTGATCATCGGCTTCTGGCTGTTCATCATGCGCCAGATGCAGGGCGGTGGCGGTGGCGCCAAGGGCGCAATGAGCTTCGGCAAGTCGCGCGCCAAGCTGCAGGGCGAGGACCAGGTCAAGATCACCTTCGCCGACGTCGCCGGCTGCGACGAGGCCAAGGAAGAAGTCGGCGAGCTGGTCGACTTCCTGCGCGACCCGACCAAGTTCACCAAGCTGGGCGGCAAGATCCCGCGCGGCGTGTTGATGGTCGGCCCGCCCGGTACCGGTAAGACGCTGCTCGCCAAGGCGATCGCCGGCGAGGCCAAGGTGCCGTTCTTCAGCATCTCGGGCTCGGACTTCGTGGAAATGTTTGTCGGCGTGGGTGCCAGCCGCGTGCGCGACATGTTCGAGCAGGCCAAGAAGCATGCGCCGTGCATCATCTTCATCGACGAAATCGATGCGGTGGGCCGTCATCGCGGCGCCGGTCTCGGCGGCGGGCATGACGAGCGCGAGCAGACCCTGAACCAGTTGCTGGTTGAGATGGACGGTTTCGAAGGCGGCGAAGGCGTGATTGTCATCGCGGCGACCAACCGTCCCGACGTGCTGGATCCGGCGCTGCTGCGTCCAGGCCGTTTCGACCGCCAGGTCGTGGTCGGCCTGCCGGACGTCAAGGGGCGCGAGCAGATCCTGCGTGTGCACATGCGCAAGCTGCCGCTGGCCGACGACGTGGTGCCGATGGTCATCGCACGCGGTACGCCGGGCTTCTCCGGTGCCGACCTGGCCAACCTGTGCAACGAGGCGGCGTTGTTTGCCGCACGCGGCAGCGAGAAGGAAGTCCGCATGGACCACTTCGATCGTGCCCGCGACAAGATCCTGATGGGTGCCGAGCGCCGCTCGATGGCCATGAGCGAGGACGAGAAGACGCTCACCGCTTACCACGAGGCAGGCCATGCCATCGTCGGCCGTCTGGTGCCCGAGCATGACCCGGTCTACAAGGTCACCATCATTCCGCGTGGTCGTGCGCTGGGCGTGACCATGTACCTGCCCGAGGGCGACCGCTACTCGATGAATCGCGTGGCGATCGAGTCGCAGCTGTGCTCGCTGTACGGCGGCCGCGTTGCCGAAGAACTGATCTTTGGTGGCGACAAGGTCACCACCGGCGCGTCCAACGACATCGAGCGTGCGACCAAGATGGCACGCAACATGGTGACCAAGTGGGGCCTGTCCGACGAGCTCGGCCCGGTGGCCTACGGTGAGGAGGAGGATGAGGTGTTCCTGGGGCGCTCGGTCACCCAGCACAAGAACGTGTCCGACGAAACCGCGCGCAAGATCGACGAAGTGGTGCGCTCGATTCTGGACAAGGCTTACAGCAAGACCAAGGCCATCCTCACCGAGAACCTGGACAAGCTGCACGCGATGTCGCAGCTGCTGCTGCAGTACGAGACCATCGACGTGCCGCAGATCGACGCCATCATGGAAGGCCGCGAGCCGCCGCCGCCGGCGGGTTGGGGCAAGTCCGACAAGGACGGTGGCAACAACAACGACAAGGGTAGCCCGCGTCCGTTGCCGCCGATCGCCGGGCCGGCCGAGCAGCTGTAACCCGAGCAGCTGTAACCAGAGCATCGGTCAGCTGCAGCAGCATCCATCAAGGCCGGGAAGCGATTCCCGGCCTTGATGCGTTGTAGCGACGCCTCGCCCCGGCGGCGCTGATCGCAACCATCCAAGGAGACACCACCGATGTTCGATACTGCCCTCAAGCTGGATTGCGCCGGTCGCGCGCTGCGACTGGATGCGCCGCAGGTGATGGGAATCGTCAATGTCACGCCGGATTCGTTTTCCGATGGCGGCCAGCACGCCAGCTGCGACGCCGCCATCGCGCATGGTTTGAGGCTGGTCGAGCAGGGCGCTGCGGTGCTGGATATCGGTGGCGAATCCACCCGCCCCGGTGCCACGCCGGTATCGCTGGAGGAAGAGCTGCAGCGCGTGGTCCCGGTGATCCAGGCATTGGCGCAGCAGACCACTGTTCCGATCAGCGTGGATACCTACAAGCCGGAGGTGATGCGCGCGGCGGTCGCGGCCGGCGCCGGCATGATCAACGACGTGCATGCGCTGCGCTCGCCGGGGGCGCTGGATGCGGCAGCCGAATTGCGGGTGCCGGTGGTGTTGATGCATGCACGCAGCGCGCCGCATGCGATGCAGGACGCGCCGCACTATGACGACGTGGTGGCCGAGGTGCATCGCTTCCTGGCCGAGCGCATCTTCGCGGCCGAAATGGCCGGGATCGACAAGTGCCGCTTGATCCTCGACCCGGGGTTCGGCTTCGACAAGACCACCACGCACAATCTGACCGTGCTGGCGCAGTTGCAGCGCCTGCAAGAGTTCGGTCTGCCGGTGCTGGCGGGGCTGTCGCGCAAGCGCAGCATCGGTGAGTTGACCGGGCACCAGCTCGCCGCAGAGCGCGTATACGGCTCGGTCGCCGCGCATCTGATCGCCGCCCAACACGGCGCGATGTTGCTGCGCGTGCATGATGTGGCCGCCACCGTGGATGCCCTGAAGGTGTGGAGCGCGATGACGGCGATTCCGCTGCCGCGCGTGAGCGCGCCTGCGGCACCGAGCATTCGCTGGCCGGGCGAGGACTGATGCCGGCCGACCGCCGCCCGCTGGCGATTGCGCTGATGGGGCCGACCGCCAGCGGCAAGACCGCGCTGGCACTGGACGCCGCGCAGCGCTGGAACGGCGAGATCGTCAGTGTCGATTCGGCGCTGGTGTATCGCGGCCTGGACATCGGCGCGGCCAAGCCGGATGCGGCGATGCGCGCGGCAGTGCCGCATCACCTGATCGATCTGCGCGAGCCCTGGCAGATCTATTCGGCGGCGGAATTCGCCAGCGATGCGCGGCAGGCGATCGAGCAGATCGTGGCGCGCGGCAAGCTGCCGATCCTGGCCGGCGGCACCGGGCTGTACTTCCGCGCCTTGCTGGAAGGGCTGTCGCAGTTGCCCGAGGCCGACCCGGCGGTGCGCGCGGCAATCGCAGCCGAAGCCGGCGAACTTGGCTGGGCGCGGATGCACGCACAACTGGCGGACGTCGACCCGGTCGCGGCGGCGCGCATCCACACCACCGATCCGCAGCGGATCCAGCGTGCGCTGGAGGTCTACCGCATCAGCGGCAGGCCGATCAGCTACTGGCAGGCGCTGCCTTCGGGTCCCCGTTTGCCGGTGCGGGTGCTGAAGGTGGTGCTGGCGCCGCGCGAGCGCGCGGTGCTGCATGCACGCATCGAGCAGCGCCTGGACACGATGCTGGCACAGGACTTCCTGGCCGAGGTGGAACGTCTGCGGGCACTGCCGCAACTGCGTGCAGTCTCCGCGCCGCTGGATCTGCCCGCAGTGCGCGCGGTGGGGTATCGCCAGGCCTGGGAGTACCTGGATGGGGCCGGTCGCCTGGCCGACTTTCGCGACAAGGCGGTGCAGGCCACCCGTCAACTGGCCAAGCGGCAGCTCACCTGGCTGCGTGGCGAGCTCGACGCGCGCTGGTTCGACCCGGAGCATGACCGCCAACGATTGGAAAGTGCACTTGTCGGCTTCCTCGGCCAACGTCCCGCTGTACGGCAGGCTTCAGGCGTGTAACATCCCGTTTCCGGGGCCGGCTGGGGATGGCAGGTGTCGACCGGGACTATAAGAACAATAATGAAGAGGAGTTTTCGATGGCTAAGGGGCAATCTTTACAGGACCCATTCCTCAACGCGCTGCGGCGCGAGCGGGTGCCGGTTTCTGTGTATCTGGTCAACGGCATCAAGCTGCAGGGCACGATCGAGTCGTTCGACCAGTTCGTGGTCCTGCTGCGCAATACCGTGAGTCAGATGGTCTACAAGCACGCCATCTCCACGGTCGTGCCGGCGCGCAATGTGCGCGTGGGACCGGGTGGTGGGTATGTGCAATCCAATGAAGGCAACCAGGCGGAAGATGACGACGTCGAGCAGTAATGGAGTAGTGCGTGTTTGATCGCTCACGCAAGGGTGAACACGCGTTGTTGATTCAGACCCACTCCGGTGGGCCTGCCGAAGAGGATGTGCTGGAGGAGTTCGCCGACCTTGCCAAGTCGGCGGGCGCCACGGTGGCGGCCACGCTCACCGCGCGCATCGACAAACCGAACCCGTCGACCTTGATCGGCAGCGGCAAGCTGGAAGAGATCAAGGCCGCCGCCGAGGCCACCGGTGCGGATCTGGTGTTGGTCAATCACACCTTGTCGCCCGGCCAGGAGCGCAATCTGGAGCGCTATCTGGAGCGGCGCGTGATCGACCGCACCGGCCTGATCCTGGACATCTTCGCGCAACGGGCACGCAGCCACGAGGGCAAGCTGCAGGTGGAGCTGGCGCAGTTGCGGCATATGGCCACCCGGCTGGTCCGCGGCTGGACCCACCTGGAACGTCAGCGCGGCGGCTCGATCGGCCTGCGCGGCCCTGGCGAAACCCAGCTGGAAACCGACCGTCGCCTGCTGCAGAAGCGGGTGGAGCAGTTGCAGCAGCGGCTGGAAAAGGTCGAGGTGCAGCGCACCCAGATGCGGCGTGCGCGCATGCGCAGCGAACTGCCGCGGATTGCGTTGGTCGGTTACACCAATGCCGGCAAATCCACGCTGTTCAACGCCTTGACCGGTGCGGAGGCCTACGTGGCCGACCAGTTGTTCGCCACGCTCGATCCCACCGTGCGCCGCATCGCGCTGCCGGGCGGCAGTGCGATCCTGGCCGACACGGTCGGCTTCGTGCGCGACCTGCCGCACCAACTGGTCGCCGCATTCCGTTCGACCTTGTCCGAGGCGCGCGACGCCGATCTGCTGTTGCATATCGTCGATGCGGCCGACCCGCTGCGCGAGGAACGCATCCAGCAGGTCGATGAGGTGTTGCATGCGGTGGGTGCGGGCGATCTGCCGCAGCTGCTGGTATTCAACAAGATCGACAAGATCGAAGGCGCGCAGGTGCGTCACGATGCGCAGGACGGCATTCCCGACCAGGCGCGGCGTGAGCGCGTGTGGGTCTCCGCGCGCGACGGACGCGGGCTGCAGGAATTGCAGCATGCGCTCGGGCAGCGACTGGACCTGCGCCATGTGACCGGGCAACTGCGGTTGCCGCCGTCGGCCGGCCGCCTGCGCTCGAAGTTGCATCAACTGGAAGTGGTGCGCGGCGAGCAGTCCGACGAGTACGGCTGGTTGCTGGAGGTCGACCTGCCGATGGTCGAGGCCGAGCGCCTGGCTGCCGGCGACGACGGTGCGCCACTGCGGGCGATGCTGCCCGATCGTCGTGAAGACTGGGAGTCGTGAGCGGCGCTGCACGGTCGGCTTGTGCCAGCCGTGCAGATCGCCGTTGTCGGTGCAGGCCGATATCTGCCGGCGGTGTGGCGATCGCGCTGGGTGACGGTGGGTTCTGTTGCTGGCGCGACCGAATGCGTGTCTGCAGCAGTCGTGCAGGCGTGAGAATGTCCGCCAGCCGCCGATATCCTTGCGATCCGGTTACCAGCGCAGCCGATGCCCGTTGCCATCGGCTGCACACCGCCACTGAACCTCGGCCACGTCGTCGCTGGCGCGGATTGGGCGCCAGCGCAGACAGGCGCGGCGAATTCGGCTAAAACGTCGGTTGCTCCTTCACTCGCCGTGCCCATGTCCATGTCCGCCGATTCCGAACTGCAGCAGCTGGCCGAACGCCTCGGTCAACAGCTGCTTGCCGCGCGCGAGCGCCTGGTCACTGCCGAGAGCTGCACCGGTGGCTGGATCGCCAAGGCAGTCACCGATGTGGCGGGGTCCTCGCACTGGTTCGATTGCGGCATGGCCGCCTACAGCTACGAGGCCAAGCAGGCCTTGCTGGGCGTGCGGCCGCAGACGCTGGAAGTGCATGGTGCGGTCAGCCGCGAAACGGTGATCGAAATGGTGTCGGGCGCGCTGGTCAATTCCGGTGCGAGCATCGCGGTGGCGGTGACCGGCATCGCCGGCCCGGGTGGCGGCAGTGAGGACAAGCCGGTCGGCACGGTATGGATCGGCTGGAAGCGGCGCGGCGGCTATGCCACTGCGCAGTTGTTCCAGTTCGCTGGTGATCGCGATGCAGTGCGGCGTCAGACCGTGGTTGCCGCGCTGCAGGGCTTGAGCGCACTGCTCTAATTCCGGCGAATCCGTCGACCGCTACGAGCTCGGCGCCAGGGCCAGCTGGCTAGGTGACAACCGTCTGCTCAATGCCGCGCTGTCCTACCAGGACTTCAGCGACTTTCAGCGCAGTCATTTCCTCGCAACCAGCTCCTGGTGGGTGCCATTCCCAGCGTGGTGTCGCGCGACATCGATACCGAACTGCTGCGGCAGGGCGTCATCCCAGGCCTGATGCGGCAGGGCGGGCTCAGCTACAAGGATGCTGCGTTTGGTCGCGATCCGCTGCTGCCCGGCAGTCTTGATTGTCTGGGCGCGCCGCGCACGTATGGGGTGACCTTGCGATTACGGGATGAAGGCTTGAAGACCTGGGCACGCCCTTGCCAAGCCACCAGGATGCAAGCGTAGGCGCAACCTCGGCTAAGCCGGCAAACGTCCATGACGCGACAGGCTGGTGCAGATCGGCTACAAACAAGGTCCCGTCTTCAACCCGCATGCCGATGCTTCCGCTGTTTGCTCATGCGTTGTTTTTGTCCGTACCGTGCCGATCTGCTGGCGATGTCCCGGTGTTGCCCGATGGCCTGCGCGCATCCGGCAGGCAACCGATGCCGGAGGCGGCCGCTCGGTGCGCCATCGTGTGCGCAAGCGATCATGCCGCCATGGCGGTTGCGCGTGGTCGTGCATGCTCAATGGGTGCGCGCAGCGACGGCACACATGCAGCGATGCACGTTAACGCCATTTGTCCTGTTGCCGCAGCGCGATCGCAGGCGGTGTGCTGATGTGGGAAGCGCTCGGCACCGTTCGGGACCTGGGGCGGCTGCAGGAAATCGCCGCGGTGCTGATCCGTTACGGATTCGGCGATGTGGTGCGGCGCATCGGGCTTGCCGACGTGCTCGAACGTGCCGGCAAGCTGCTGCACTGGCATAACGCCGAGGGCCGCCTGCGCATGTCCGCCGCGACGCGGGTGCGGCGCGCGCTCGAGGAACTCGGGCCGACCTTCGTCAAGCTGGGGCAGGTGCTGGCCACGCGTGTGGACCTGCTGCCGCCGGAGTGGATCGAGGAGCTGAGTGAGCTGCAGAACGCGGTGCCCGCGCTGCCGTTCGAACAGATCCGCCCGCAACTGGTGGCAGCCCTGGGCGCGGAGCCGGAAAGCGTGTTCGCACGCCTGGACGAGCAGCCTCTGGCTGCGGCATCGCTGGCGCAGACGCATCGCGCCTGGCTGGCCGATGGCACGCCGGTGGTATTAAAGATCCGCCGCCCCGGCATTGGCGATGTCATCGATGCGGATCTGCGCCTGTTGGCACGCCTGGCGGAAATCGTGGAAACGCGTGCTCCCGATCTCAAGCGCTATCGCCCCGCCGAGGTGGTGCAGCAGTTCACCGTCTCCCTGCGGCGCGAACTCGATTTCGCCGCCGAGTGCCGCAATGCCGAGCGCATCGCAGCCAATTTCGTCAACGACCCCCAGGTGGTGGTGCCGTCTGTCTATTGGCAGTGGACCTGCGAATCGCTCAACGTGCAGGAATTCATCGACGGCATCCCGGGGCGGGATCTGGTCGCCGTGGATGCGGCCGGCCTGGACCGCAAGGCGCTCGCACGCACCGGCGCCGGGATCGTGTTGAAGATGGTGCTGCAGGATGGCTGCTTTCACGCCGACCCGCATCCGGGCAATATTTTTTATCTGCGCGACGGGCGCATCGCCGTCATCGATTTCGGCATGGTCGGACGCGTTTCCGAGCAGCGCCGCTTCCAGGTCGCACAACTGCTGCATGGCATGGTCAGCTACGACGCCGAAGCGGTCATCGACGTACTGCTGGAGTGGGCCGGTACCAGCCTGGAAATCGATGAGTCGCGGCTGCAGCAGGATATCGGTGCCTTCGTCGACGAGTACCGTGGGGTGCCGCTGAAGGAGCTGCGCATCGGCGCGATGCTGGGCGATGTGACCTCGATCCTGCGCGATCACGGGCTGACCCTGCCGTCGGATCTGGCGTTGATGATCAAGGCGTTTCTGACGCTCGAAGGCATGGGACGCCAGCTCGATCCGGATTTCGACATGGCCACCGAGGCGCGCCCGTATCTCGAACGCGTGGTGCTGCAGCGTTATGCGCCCAGCGCAATGCTGCGGCGCAGCCGTCGCACCGTGACCGGCGCGATCGACCTGATCGGCGATCTGCCGCGCGACCTCAAACGGCTGCTGCAGGCCGCGCGGCGCGGCAAGCTGCAACTGCAGATCGAAACGCGTGCATTGCGCGAGTTCGGCGAGCAGGTCGATCGCGCGGCCAACCGGCTCACCATGGGGATCGTGACTGCCGCGCTGGTGATCGGCTCGTCGATCGTCATGAACAGTGTCGGGGGCAGTGCCAGCCGCTGGCTGCTCGCGTTGGGCGTCGGCGGGTTCATCGGTGCAGCCCTGTGCGGCGTCTGGATACTGTTCTCCATCTGGCGCAGCCGATGCTAAACGCGGCACGCGTGCCGACTCCGGTGGCTGCCTCGTGCCTAGCCAGCGACACGGCTATTGCGCAGGCGTCAGTTAGTAGTAATACTACTAACCATGGACCTGACCGATACCCAGCAAGCAATCCTGGCCTTGATCGCCGAGCGCATCGATGCAGACGGCGTACCTCCCTCGCAGACCGAGATCGCGCGCGCCTTCGGCTTCAAGGGTGTGCGCGGCGCGCAATACCATCTGGAGGCATTGGAGCAGGCCGGTGCGATCCGTCGCGTGCCCGGCCAGGCCCGCGGCATCCGTCTGGCCGGGCAGGGCGCCCAGTCGCGCACCCCGCCTGCCGCTGCAGGCGAGCCGGTGCGCGATGATGTGCTGCGCCTGCCGGTGCTGGGACGCGTGGCGGCAGGCCTGCCGATTGGCGCGGATATCGGCTCGGACGACTTCGTGGTGCTGGACCGGGTGTTCTTCTCGCCGTCGCCGGACTATCTGCTCAAGGTGCAGGGCGACTCGATGCGCGACGAAGGTATTTTCAACGGCGACCTGATCGGTGTGCACCGCACCCGCGACGCGCGTTCGGGGCAGATCGTGGTGGCGCGCATCGATGAGGAGATCACGGTCAAGCTGTTGAAGATCGGCAAGGACCGCATCCGCCTGCTGCCGCGCAACCCGGACTACGCGCCGATCGAAGTGTTGCCGGATCAGGATTTCGCGATCGAGGGCCTGTACTGCGGGCTGTTGAGGCCGAATCGTTGAGTACTGCGCCGATGGCCCCACTGGCGTTATCCCGAGCCGGTGCCGCAGGATTTCCCGCTGCCATCGCCATGGCCACCTCCCTAATCTGAGTGTGTCGCAGCCAGTCTCAGCCTGTGCGATACACCGCCGTTACATTAGCCCTACACCGAAATCACTGACAAGGATCACCCAGATGGATGAGAACAAGAAGCGCGCCCTTTCCGCCGCACTGAGCCAGATCGAGAAGCAATTCGGCAAGGGCTCGGTGATGCGCATGGGCGACCGTGTGATCGAGGCCGTCGAAGTCATTCCGACCGGCTCGCTGATGTTGGACATCGCACTGGGCATCGGCGGCCTGCCCAAGGGCCGCGTGGTGGAGATCTATGGTCCGGAATCGTCGGGCAAGACCACCCTGACCCTGCAGGCGATTGCCGAATGCCAGAAGAAGGGAGGCACCGCTGCCTTCATCGACGCCGAGCATGCGCTGGACCCGATCTACGCCGCCAAGCTGGGCGTCAATGTCGACGACCTGCTGCTGTCGCAGCCGGATACCGGCGAGCAGGCGCTGGAAATCGCCGACATGCTGGTGCGTTCCGGTTCGGTGGACATCGTGGTGGTCGACTCGGTCGCCGCGCTGACTCCGAAGGCGGAAATCGAAGGCGAAATGGGTGACCAGCTGCCGGGTCTGCAGGCCCGCCTGATGAGCCAGGCGCTGCGCAAGCTGACCGGCAATATCAAGCGTTCCAACACGCTGGTGGTCTTCATCAACCAGCTGCGCCACAAGATCGGCGTGATGATGCCGGGCCAGAGCCCGGAAGTGACCACCGGCGGCAACGCGCTGAAGTTCTACGCATCGGTCCGTCTTGATATCCGTCGCATCGGCGCGATCAAGAAGGGCGACGAAATCATCGGCAACCAGACCAAGATCAAGGTGGTCAAGAACAAGCTGGCGCCTCCGTTCAAGCAGGTCGTGACCGAAATCCTCTACGGTGAAGGCATCAGCCGCGAGGGTGAGCTGATCGACATGGGCGTGGAAGCCAAGCTGGTCGAGAAGGCCGGCGCCTGGTACAGCTACGGCGAAGAACGCATCGGGCAGGGCAAGGACAACGCGCGTGGCTATCTGCGCGACAACCCGCAGGTTGCAGTGCGGCTGGAAGCCGAGCTGCGTGAGAAGTTCCAGCCGGCCGAAGCGCCACGCGAAGCCGGCGACGACGTCGAGAAGGAATAACAGCAGCCAGGCAGTGCGAGCCCAGCCGTCATCAGGCAGGTGTCTCGGCAGCAGCGCGAACCGGGACGTCCGCGTGGGGCCACCCCGGTTCTGCCTACCGGCCGCGTCCGCCTGATGGCAGAACGGCAGCACTGACGGCTGTGGCAGGTTTTCTATCGCGGGGACGGCGGAGTCAGTGCCGTCGCTTCCCGCGGTAGATCTATTGAAGGCCAGGAGGGCAGGCGCCACGGACGGCGCATTGATGCTGTGTGGTTTTGGTACTCGGGACACCCACGATGGACGAGCAACAGCCCGCGCCAAAGCGGGGACGCCGGTTCAAGGAGCAGACGCCGGTACAACGCGCACTGGGATTGCTGGTGCGGCGTGAGCATTCGCGCAAGGAATTGAATCGCAAGCTGCTGGCACGCGGTATCGAGCCGGACGCTGCACAGGCGGCCGTGGAGCGCCTGGCTGAGGAGGGGTGGCAGGACGACACCCGTTTTGCGGCCTCGGTCGTACGCAATCGTGCAGGTTCGGGCTACGGTCCACTGCATATTCGCGCCGAGCTCGGAACCCACGGCCTGGACAGCGATGCCATCAGCGCCGCAATGGCGACGTTTGAGGGCGACTGGACCGAAAACGCGCGCGACCTGATCCGCCGTCGCTTCGGCGAGGAAGGGCCTACCGATCTCCCGCAGCGGCGCAAGGCCGCCGATCTGCTGGCACGGCGTGGTTTCGATGGCAACAGCATTCGCAGCGCCACGCGCTTCGACCTTGAGGACTGAGGGCGTCAGGCCTGCTACCCTTCGTGGTTTCAGGTTGTTCCGCTCATCTGCGCCCACATCTCATTGGGTGACCGGGACTGCCGCCCGCCCAATGCCAGCACATGAACGCATCCGCCAAATTCAGCACTTCCCAGATCCGTAGTGACTTCCTCGCGTTCTTCGAGGGGAAGGGCCACACCATCGTGCCATCCGCGCCGCTGGTGCCGGGCAACGACCCGACCTTGCTGTTCACCAACTCCGGCATGGTCCAGTTCAAGGACGTCTTCCTCGGCGCGGAGAAGCGTAGCTACGTGCGCGCGGCCGACGTACAGCGCTGCCTGCGTGCCGGCGGCAAGCACAACGATCTGGATTCGGTGGGCTACACCGCGCGCCATCACACCTTCTTCGAGATGCTGGGCAACTGGTCGTTCGGCGATTACTTCAAGAAGGACGCCATCAGCTGGGCCTGGGAGCTGCTGACCCAGGTCTGGAAGCTGCCGGCGGAGCGGTTGCTGGTCACCGTCTATCACACCGACGAAGAAGCCTTCGCGCTGTGGCGCGACATGATCGGCATTCCGGAAAGCCGCATCGTGCGCATCGGCGACAACAAGGGTGCGCCGTACGCGTCGGACAACTTCTGGCAGATGGCCGATACCGGCCCGTGCGGCCCCTGCACCGAGATCTTCTTTGATCATGGCGACCACATCGCCGGTGGCCCCCCGGGCTCCCCGGACGAGGATGGCGACCGCTTCATCGAGATCTGGAACCTGGTGTTCATGCAGTTCGATCGCCAGCCCGACGGCACCCTGGTGCCGTTGCCGGCCCCGTGCGTGGATACCGGCATGGGCCTGGAGCGCCTGGCTGCGATCCTGCAGCACGTGCATACCAACTACGAGATCGATCTGTTCCAGGCCTTGATCGGCAAGGCCAGCGCGCTGACCGGCGTCACCGATCTGGAGAACAAGTCGCTGCGGGTGATCGCCGATCACATCCGCGCCTGTTCGTTCCTGATCGTCGACGGTGTGCTGCCGTCCAACGAAGGCCGCGGCTATGTGCTGCGCCGGATCATCCGGCGTGCGCTGCGCCACGGCTGGATGCTGGGGGTACGCCAGC
Organism: Xanthomonas sp. WHRI 8393; assembly: GCF_040203315.1. Classification (NCBI taxonomy): domain Bacteria; kingdom Pseudomonadati; phylum Pseudomonadota; class Gammaproteobacteria; order Lysobacterales; family Lysobacteraceae; genus Xanthomonas; species Xanthomonas sp. WHRI 8393. The sequence goes on from NZ_JBEGGL010000002.1 coordinate 798,057, forward strand.
CGTTCTTCAGCAAGATGGTGCCGACCCTGGTCGAGCTGATGGGCGAGGCCTATCCCGAACTGGTGGTCGCGCGGGAGACCGTCGCGCGCGCACTGCTGGCCGAAGAAGAGCGTTTTGCCGAGACGCTGGACGCCGGCATGAAGATCTTCGACGACGTTGCTGCGCGCTCGCAGGAAGTGATTCCCGGCGCCGATGCGTTCCGCCTTTTCGATACCTACGGGTTCCCGGTCGATCTGACCTCCGACATCGCACGCGAGCGCGGCTTGCGCGTGGACATGGAGGGCTTCGAGTTCGCCATGGAGCGTCAGCGCGAGACCGCGCGTGCCGCCGGCAAGTTCGGTGGCGGCGTCGCATTGCCGGCCGATCTGGTCGCCACCATGTCGCCGACGGTGTTTCTGGGCTACGAGGCCTACGATGCCGATGCACTCAAGGTCGTGGCGTTACTCAAGCAGGGCCGTCCAGTTGAACGCGCGGAAGCCGGCGACGAGGTCATCGTGTTCACCGACCGCACGCCGTTCTATGCCGAGTCCGGTGGTCAAGTCGGCGATAGCGGCCAGCTGAGCGGTAGCGATGTCTCCATCGAGATCACTGACACCCAGAAGTTTGCCGGTCAGTTCCATGGCCATGTCGGGCGCATCACCGAGGGTGCGCTGGCATTGGGCGATGTGCTGGCAGGCGGCATCGACGTGCAGCGTCGCGGCAAGACCATCCTCAACCACTCGGCCACGCATCTGCTGCATGCGGCCCTGCGCGAGGTGCTGGGCACCCACGTGCAGCAGAAGGGTTCGCTGGTTGCACCGGACCGCTTGCGGTTCGACTTCTCGCACTTCCAGCCGATCACGCCCGAAGAGCTCGCCGTGATCGAACGCAAGGTCAACGCCGAGGTGCGCACCAACCACAGCGTGGAAGTGCACAACATGGCCATGCAGGAGGCGCTGGATTTCGGCGCGATGGCGCTGTTCGGCGAAAAGTACGGCGAGAACGTGCGTGTGCTGAAGATGGGCGGTTATTCCACCGAGCTCTGCGGCGGCACCCATGTCACCCGCACCGGCGACATCGGCTTGTTCAAGATCACCTCCGAGGGCGGTGTGTCCTCGGGTGTGCGTCGCATCGAGGCGGTGACCGGGCAGGGCGCGCTGGACCATGTCGCCGATGAGGAACGACGTCTGCTTGAGGCGGCCAGCCTGCTCGGCGGCAATGCCACCGAGGTGGTCGACAAGGTTCGCGCGCTCACCGAACGGCAGAAGCGGCTTGAGCGTGAGCTGGAGTCGCTCAAGGCCAAGCTGGCCTCCGGCGCAACTGCAGACCTGGGTTCCAGCGCGGTCGATGTGGCAGGCGTCAAGGTGGTCGCCGTGCGTCTGGAGGGCTTCGATGCCAAGGCGTTGCGCGATGCGATGGATCGCCTCAAGCAGCAGCTGGGCGATTCGGTCATCGTGTTGGCAGGCGCGGCTGCCGGCAAGGTTGCGCTCGTTGCCGGCGTGAACGGCAGCCCAACTGGCAAGGTGAAGGCGGGGGAACTCCTCGGCCATATCGCCAGTCAGATCGGGGGCAAGGGCGGTGGTCGTCCGGATCTCGCCCAGGGTGGTGGCGAGGATGGTCCCGCCCTTGCGACCGCGCTGGAAGGCGTGCCCTCCTGGGTCAAGCAACACTTGGGCTGAACACTTGTCCTGGTATGCCTTGCTGCTTGGCAGGGTGTCCCGCTACCATTTCCGGTCTATTCCCTTTACCTAGGGCGCGCCTCGTCAGTCGGCCGCCGATGCTGGTGGGAAACCCACCGGTCCCAGGAGATTTGCAAAATGTTGATCCTCACTCGCCGGGTAGGCGAAACCTTGATGATCGGCGACTCGGTCACTGTGACCGTACTCGGCGTCAAGGGTAATCAGGTGCGTATCGGCATCACCGCACCGAAAGATGTTGCCGTACACCGCGAGGAAATCTATCAGCGGATCCAGCGTGGGGATGAGCCGGTCGCTTCCGGTGCGCATCAAGGCGACGATTCTTCGAATTGATCGTCATAAAGGGTTTACGTTAGCCCCTCTTACCCGGTATTCTTCGCGGCCTGCAACGGACACCGCGGCAGGACGCAAAAACTGGAGCGATGCCCGAGCGGCTGAAGGGGCTCCCCTGCTAAGGGAGTATAGGGTCAAAAGCTCTATCGAGGGTTCGAATCCCTCTCGCTCCGCCAGTGTTTCAAACGCCCGCAAATCCCTGATTTGCGGGCGTTTTCATTTGTGCCGGCAGGTCAGTGACGGTCTGCAGTGGCATCGCTGGCGCCACGCTGGTGGCTGTGCCGGCCGCAGCATCTGAATTGCCACGAACGCGCTGCATGCAGCGATTCAAGTAAGCCGGGCACGGGTCGCTAAGGCTGTGACACCTCTCTCGGATCTCACCCCGATGCGCCTACCGCCTCTGCTTGGACGCCTGTTTTCTTCCCGGAGCCGTGGGCTGCAGCACAAGGCCGATGCGGTGGACCGGGTGATGGCGGTGATCGAGTTCGATCTTGATGGCCGCATCCTGCATGCGAACCAGAATTTCCTGTCGCTGATGGGCTACCGGCTCGACGAAGTTGTCGGTCAGCATCACCGCATGTTCGTGACCCCCAGCGACCGCGACAGCGAAAGCTATCAGCAGTTCTGGCAGGCGCTGCGTCGTGGCGACTTCAACGCCGGGCGATTCTGCCGGCTGGACAAGAACGGGCGCGAGGTATGGATCAACGCTTCCTACAATCCGTTGCTGGATCGTGCAGGCAAGGCCTATCGGGTGGTCAAGTACGCCACCGACATCACCACGCAGGTGCGCCAGACCGCCGACTTCGAAGGCCGCATCGATGCGATCGACAAGGTCATGGCGGTCATCGAGTTTTCGCTGGATGGCACGGTGCTCGATGCCAACGAGAATTTCCTTGCGGTGATGGGCTACCGGCTCGATGAGATTCGCGGCAAGCACCATGGCATGTTCGTGGACGCGCAAACGCGTCAGTCGGCGGCCTATCGCGCGTTCTGGGAGAAGCTGGGACGCGGCGCGTTCGACGCGGGGCGCTACAAGCGCCTCAACAAGGACGGCAGCGAGGTGTGGATCCAGGCGTCCTACAACCCGGTGCTCGACGAGCACGGGCGGCCCTACAAGGTGGTCAAGTACGCCACCGACGTGACCCGTCAGGTGATCGATTCGGCCGACGCCGATGGTCGCATCCAGGCCATCGACAAGGTGATGGGCGTGATCGAGTTCGATCTGGAAGGGCACGTGTTGAGTGCCAACGACAACTTCCTGGCCATTTTGGGGTACTCCGCCGAGGAGGCGATCGGCCAGCATCACCGCATCTTCGTGGACGCAAACTACGGTGCCTCCGAAGACTATCGGCATTTCTGGGCGAAGCTGGCGCGTGGGCAATTCGATGCGGGCCGCTACCGTCGGCTGCGCAAGGACGGCAGTCCGGTGTGGATCCAGGCGTCCTATAACCCGATCCTGGATGTGTCCGGTCGTCCGTACAAGGTGGTCAAGTACGCCACCGATGTCACCGATCAGGTGCGCTCGGCCGAGCGCATGCGTCAGTTGATGCAGCAGACCATGAGCATTGCGCAGAACGTGCAGCGCGAGGCGCACCATATTTCGGTCAGCAACCAGGACCTGGTGAGCCGCTCGTCAACGCAGTCGGCAGCCGTGGCGCAGACCTCGACAACCATTGATCAGCTGGCAGAGACCGTACGCAGCAATTCCGACAGTGCCGGCTCGGCGCAGCGCATGGCGGAGGCATCGGCCGATGTTGCCCGACGCGGCGCTACCGTCATCGCCGACATGGTCAAGACCACGGCCGGCATACGCTCGGCTACCGATCGTATCGGCCAGATCATCGAGGTGATCGACGGCATCGCGTTCCAGACCAATATCCTGGCCTTGAATGCGGCCGTGGAAGCGGCACACGCTGGCGAGCAGGGGCGTGGATTTGCCGTGGTGGCGACCGAGGTGCGCAGCCTGGCGCAGCGCTGCAGTGTCTCGGCGAAGGAAATTCGCGGCTTGATCGACAATGCAGCCGACCAGGTGGGCGATGGTTCGCGCCTGGCCGAGCAGGCCGGGGCGGTGATGCAGGACATGGTCAGCTCGGTGCTGCGGGTCACCGCGACCGTGGAGCAGATTGCCGCTGCCAGTCAGGAGCAGGCGCGGGACATTTCCACCGCCAACACCGCGCTGCAATCGATCGGTGTGCAGGCGCGCGACCAGGCGCAGATGGTCGACGATCTGGCGCGCTCGGCGCGTGTGCTGGAAGCCGATGCCGATGCGCTGTTTGCGCTGGTCAATGGCGACAGCGATGGCGCGGCGGAGGCGGCTGCCGTGCGCAGCGAACCCGCGAGCAAGTCGCTTGTCAGGCCTGCCAAGCCGCAGGCGGCATGATCCCGCGCAGAGTGCTGCGCGGGATTGTCGATGCGCTGCGTCGTCGCAGCTGCCCTGCAAGCAGAGGTGCCTGAGCACAAAAAAGCCCGCCGGAAGCGGGCTTTTTGATATCGGCCGATCCCCAGTGCGCAGCGTGCCGCCTGGTCTGCGGCACGCCGTTCGCTGAGCTGGTGGCGCTTACCTCGGCAGATCGAACACCAGCACTTCCGCATCGCGTGCATCGGCCAGCACGATCTCCGGCTCGTCGATGATCTGCAACGCATCACCGGCCGACAGCGCCTGGCCATTGACGCTCAGGCTGCCGCGCGCCACCTGTACGTAGCCGATGCGGCCCTCGGCCAGTGGCTGCTGCAGACGCACCTCGCCGTCGAGGATCGAGGCATACAGGCGCGCGTCCTGATGCAGGCGCAGCGAGCCGTGCTCGCCGCCGGGCGAGGCGATCAGGCGCAGTTGGTTGCGCTTGCTGTCGGCATCGAAATGCTTCTCCTCGTAGCTGGGCTCGATGCCGCTGCGCTCGGGCATCACCCAGATCTGCAGGAAGTGCACCGGTTCGCTGGCGGAGTGATTGAACTCGCTGTGGGTGACGCCGCTGCCGGCGCTCATGCGCTGCACATCGCCGTAGTGCAGGACCGAGCCGGTGCCCATGCTGTCCTTGTGCTCCAGTGCGCCACCCAGCACGTAGGAAATGATCTCCATGTCGCGGTGGGCATGGGTGCCGAAGCCTTCGCCCGGGGTCACCTTGTCTTCGTTGATCACCCGCAGCGGGCCGATGCCCATGTGGCGCGGGTCGTGGTAACTGGCGAAGGAGAAGGTATGGCGCGAGGACAGCCAGCCATGTTCGGCGCGGCCACGGGTTTCGCTCTTGCGGACATTCAACATGCTGCTTCTCCTTGAAAGGGTTGGTGTCGCCAGGGAATGAGTCGGTGTCCCGGCGGCTTGGTGGCTAGTCTCTACCTCCGCGCCGGCGCCAAAAAGCGAGTAGATTTGGTCGCTACCATCGAAAAAATCGAACAATGAAGATCAGCCTGGAAGCACTGCAGATTCTGGATGCGATCGACCGCCGCGGCTCGTTCGCGGCCGCGGCCAAGGTGTTGTTCAAGGTGCCGTCGACGATTTCCTACACGGTCTCCAAGCTGGAGGACGATCTGGGCGTGCAGCTGTTCGAGCGGGTCGGGCCGAAGGCGACACCGACCCAGGCCGGGCGCGAACTGCTGCGCGAAGGGCGGCAGCTGCTGCGGGCCGCGCAGGAGCTGGAGGTGCGGGTGCGGCGGGTGGCGTCGGGCTGGGAGTCGGACTTCGCGATCGGGCTGGATGCGATCCTGCCGGTGGCCTTGCTGCAGGCGCAGATCCTGGACTTCTACACGGTGGCCGACAGCACCCGCCTGCGCGTGGTGAGCGAATCCTTGTCCGGCAGCTGGGAGGCGCTGCTGGATCGGCGCGTGGACCTGATCGTGGCGGCGGGCGAGGGGCCGAGCGGTGGCGGCTATGTCGCCGAGACGATCGGCACGCTGGGCTTCGTGTTCGCGGTGGCCTCCACGCATCCGCTGGCGGGCGCCGGCCTGCTGGGCGCGGCCGAGCTGGCCGAACACCGTGCGATCGCAGTGGCGGATTCGGCGCGGCGTCTGCTGCCACGCACGGTGGGCCTGCTCTCCGCGCGCGATGTGCTCACCGTGCCGGACATGCAGGCCAAGCTGCAGTTGCAGCTGGCCGGTGCCGGCTACGGTTTTCTGCCCGAGCCGTATGCGCGCGGCGCGCTGCAGGACGGCCGGCTGTGCGCGCTGCAGGTGGAGACCCGTAAACCCGACGAAACCTTCTACCTGGCCTGGCGGCCGGGCGAGGAGGGCGAGGCATTGGGCTGGTGGCGGCGCGCATTGCGCCGTGATGGAGTGTTCGATGGCTGGTTGCAGTCGCTTGCCGAAACGTATCGTTCCGTCGCCGCCGGGCAGCCGTGCGTGTGAGGAAGGGCGGATAATGGGTCCTCGCCGTCGCGCAGGGTCGCCGCATGCAAGGCTTGATCGAACAGTACGGATTGGCGCTGGTCTTTGCCAACGTGCTGGCGTTGTCGCTGGGCCTGCCGGTGCCGGCGCTGCCGACCCTGGTGCTGGTTGGTGCCGGCTACGCGCTGCAGGGCGGCAGCGACGCCTGGCTGGCCGGATTGCTGGCGTTGGCAGTGTCGGTGCTGGCGAGTCTGCTCGGTGACCTGGCCTGGTATCTGGCCGGCCGCCGTTTCGGCAACCGCACCCTGCAGTCGCTGTGCCGGCTGTCGCTGTCGCGCGATACCTGCATGAAGAAGACCGAGCGGTTCTTCTCGCGCTGGGGTGTGCGGGTATTGGCGGTGGCCAAGTTCGTGCCCGGTCTGTCGATGGTCTCGGTGCCGATGGCCGGTGCGATGCGGGTGCGCCCGGCGGCGTTCCTGCGCTACGACGCCCTGGGTGCGTCGCTGTGGGCGTTCGTCGGGCTGAGCCTGGGCGCGCTGTTCGCGCATCAGGTCCAGGACGTGCTCGCGTTGCTGTCGGATCTGGGTTCTGGTGCGGTGGTGGTGCTGGCCGTATTGCTGGCCTGCTACGTCGGCTGGCGTTGGTGGCGGCGGCATGCCTTGCTGCGCTCGCTGGAGCACGCGCGTATCGCGGTGGACGAACTGGTGCCGTTGCTGGATGGCGACGAAGCGCTACGGCCGACGGTGCTGGACATCCGTGCGCCGGGCCACCGCGATCTGCAGCCGTACACGATTCCCGGCGCGGTGTTTGCCGACGAGCGTCAGCTCGCGCAGATCCTGGCCAGCGTGCCGCGCGATCGCAGTGTGGTGATTTATTGCGCGTGTCCGAACGAGGTGTCGGCGGCGTGGTTGGCCGGTCGGATGCGCGAGCGCGGATATGGCGACGTGCGGCCGTTGCTGGGTGGGCTGGATGCATGGCGCGACGCCGGGTATCCGGTGACCTCGCTGCTGCCGGTGGCGGTGGTTGCCCGTACCGATGATGTGCTGGGCGCGATGGCCTGACCGCAGTGACGCGATGTCCTGCGGCGGGCGTGCTGGTCTTTGGCAGTTGCTGCGTCGCGTTCGCTGCGTGGTAACAGCGCGGCCACGCCATGCGCTCGAACGACAGGCAAAAAAAAGACCAGCAAGCTGGTCGTTTTCTTCAAGATTGGTGCGCCCGGAGAGATTCGAACTCCCGACCGCCTGGTTCGTAGCCAGGTACTCTATCCAACTGAGCTACGGGCGCATTATCTTGTTTTGACTTGCATTTCCAACTTGCAGATCCGTCGCAGTGCGATCGAATCCTTGTAACTAAAAAGACAGCGGTTGAAGGCTGTCTCTTATTGTTCTGAAGATGGTGCGCCCGGAGAGATTCGAACTCCCGACCGCCTGGTTCGTAGCCAGGTACTCTATCCAACTGAGCTACGGGCGCGTCGTCAGGAGCGGAATTATGCGGATGCCCGGAGTCCTCGTCAATCCCTTTGTGACATTCGATTGTCGCCACCCTCATCACCAAGACACCGGCGCAGCGCGGCGGCCACGGCGGCAGGCGTCTTCATCCATGCGAAGTGATCGCTGCGCGCGCCCAGTTGCGCATCGTCCAAGGCAACACGTTCGGCACGTGCCTGCGGCATTTTCTGCAGCAAGGCCTGCAAGGCGCCGGGCGGGCCGAAGCGGTCGCGTGCGAAGGTCACTGCGCTGATCGGCATGTCGAGTTGGCCCAACGCCTGCTCGAGATCCCACGACGTGCCTGCCGCACGATAGCGATTGCTGCGACCGACCTGCGCCCAATCGGCGATCAGGCTGCGCGCCTCGGTGCCGCCGAAACCGAGCCTTCGCCCGTGCAGCACGCCTTGCGTGCGTGCCAGCCATGGCAGCAGCCGGAAGATCAGCGGCAGGCCGTAGCGCATCGGCACCGGGAAATTGCGCCAGTACGGCGAGCCGCTGGCGACCAGCCACAGCTGCGCAATCCGTGCCGGCTGCAACGCGGCATGGCAGCAAGCCAGTTGGCCGCCCAGGCTATGACCGCCCAGCACGCACGGCAGCTGCGGGTCATGCAGGTCGAGCAGCGCGCGGCTGGCAGGGATATCGTCGGCAAGCAGCGTGCGATAGCCCCAGTCGTGCTCGCGCGAGGGGCGCAGGGTGCTGCTGCCGTTGCCGCGCCACTCGTGCAGATACACCGCAATGCCAGCGCTCGCCAAGGCGTGCGCGAACGGCTGGTAGTGCCGGGCGGCAACGCCCAGTGCCGGCAGCCACAGCAGGCTGGCGATCGGCCGCGCCGGTGCGTGGCGCAGCACCTGCCAGGCATGTCCATCCGCAGCGGTCACGGCGAGCGTGCTGACCTGCACGCTCATGGGCTAGGCGCGGCACCGAAATGGTCCAGCACCAGCACCTCGCCGTGCCCTGGGCTGTGGCCGAGGCGGATGGCACGCGCAACGTAGTCGATGGCCGCTTCGCAGGCATTGAGCAGGGACAGGCCCTGGCACAGCTGTGCGGCAATGGCCGCCGACAGGCTGCAGCCGGTGCCATGCGCATCGACCTGCAGGCGCGGATGCATGAACACGTCCTGGGTGACACCGTCATCGAAACGGTCGATCACCCGCGCGCCCTCGTGCAGGTGACCACCCTTGAGCAGTACCGCGTTGGCGCCGAGTTCGAGCAGGGCGGCGGTGGCATGCTCGGCGGCGTCGGCATCGTCGATGCGGCGGCCGGTCAGCAGTTCGGCTTCGGGCGTATTCGGTGTGATCAGCGTGGCCAGCGGCAGTAGACGCGCGCGCAGGGCCTCCAGCGCGGCGTCTTCGAGCAGGCGGGCGCCACTGGTGGACACCATCACCGGGTCGAGCACCACGAACGGTGGGCGATGGGTTTCGAGCAGATCGGCCACGCAATGGATGACCTCGGCGTTGGCGAGCATGCCGAGTTTGACTGCCTGAATTTCGAAGTCCTCAAAGCAGGCATCGATCTGCGCCCGCAGAAACGCGACCGGGGGGATATGCACGGCAGTGACGGCGCGGGTGTTCTGCGCGGTCAATGCGGCGATCGCCGACAAGCCGTGCACGCGGTGCGCGGCAAAGGTCTTGAGGTCGGCCTGGATGCCGGCACCACCGCCGGAATCGGAGCCGGCGATGGTCAGGGCGGACAGCGTGCTGGACGTGGTCATGGGGGGATTCTGCACTGCTGTCTGGCGGATGTGCGGATCAGCGCGTGCGCCAGCGACGCCACTGCAGATAGCCAACGTAGCCGGCACCGGTCACTCCGGTCAGGCCCGCCGGCAGGTAGAGCGCGTCGTAGTGCCAGCGCTGGAACAGCCAGGTGCCGAGCATGCTGCCGCCGAGAAAGCCGCCGATGATCAGTCCGCTCAGCGTGAGCCGGCGCACCTGCAGCGGGCGCCCGCGCAGCAGATGTCCCAGGCCGATGCCCAGGTCGGTGAACATGCCGCTCAGATGGGTGGTGCGGACCGCTGCGCCGCTGAGGGTGGTGGCCATGGCGTTCTGCAGGCCGCAGGCGCCTGCGGCGACCAACGCGCCGCCGACATGGTGCAGCTTGAACAGTGGGATTGCGGCCAGCAGCAGCAACGCTTCGAGCAGCAGCGCCGCGCCGTAGCGCTGTCCCAGCCGCAAGACATCGTCCTGGATGATCAGGCCGCTGAGCATGGCGCCTGCGCAGAAGGCGATCAGGATGCCCCAGAGAAAGCCGATCTCCGGTGCGCTGTTCTGCACCAGGGCCACGCCGAGCAGGCTGGTGGTGCCGGTGAGGTGGCTCACCACCTGATGCTCGGAGCCCAGGTAGCCGACCACGTTGACCATGCCGGCCACGCCCGATAACGCCACCGCGCCGATCCAGACCCAGCGCGGCAGCAGCAGGCCCATCGCGGGTCAGGGCGTACCGTTGACGGCGATCTGCGAGAACGCGCCGGTTTGCGGATCGTACAACGCACCCCAGAAGGCGCTACCGCCATCGCACACCCGGATCGCTTCCTTGGCCGGTTTCACCGGCGGATCGTTCGGGAGTTTGAAGGCGTTGATGTAGATCAGCTGCTGGCCCTGGACCACCACGCCCACGTACTGGCGATCGAAATCGCGCGGCTCGGGGATGGTCGGCGTCAATGCGTCCTGCCGGGATTCGAGCTGTTCGATCTGCTGCTGGCTCGGTGTCCAGTAGCCGGTGATCTGGCCCGGATGCCGCGCCGGGCTGTCGCGCGAGCAGGTGTCCAGCACCTGCTCGGCGATGCCCTGGCGGGTGATGACCCAGGACTGCCCGTTCTTGAGGTTGGTCGGCACGCTCGCTGGCGGCGGCGTGGTCGCGCAGCCGGCCAGTGCCATCACGGCGAGTGCCGCCGCGCCGCGCAGCCTGTGCATCACAGCACCTCCGAGGCGAAGTCGGCCAGACGCGAACGCTCGCCGCGCCGCAGCGTGATATGCGCGCTGTGCGGCCAAGCCTTGAAGCGATCCACCGCATAGGTCAGGCCGGAGGTGGTTTCGGTGAGGTAGGGCGTGTCGATCTGTTCGACGTTGCCCAGGCACACGATCTTGGTGCCGGGGCCGGCACGGGTGATCAGCGTCTTCATCTGCTTGGGGGTGAGGTTCTGCGCCTCGTCCAGGATCAGGTAGCGCGACAGGAAGGTGCGCCCGCGCATGAAGTTCATCGAGCGGATCTTGATGCGGCTGGCGAGCAGGTCGTTGGTGGCCGCACGCCCCCAGGCACCGCCGTCCTGGTTGTGGGTGAGCACTTCCAGGTTGTCGGTCAGTGCGCCCATCCACGGCGTCATCTTTTCTTCCTCGGTGCCGGGCAGGAAGCCGATGTCTTCGCCGACGCTGACGGTGGCGCGGGTCATGATGATTTCGCGGTAACGCTGCTGATCCATCGTCTGCGCCAGGCCGGCGGCCAGGGCGAGCAGGGTCTTGCCGGTGCCTGCGGTGCCGAGCAGGGTGACGAAGTCGATTTCTGGGTCCATCAAGGCATTGAGCGCGAAGTTCTGCTCGCGGTTGCGCGCCACGATGCCCCAGACCGCATGTTGGCCGCTGCGGAAATCGTCGACCAGGCACAGCGTGGCCTTGCCGCCGCCGACCTTGGCCACGCGCAGCTCCACTTCGTCCTCGCCCGGCAGGTACAGGTACTGGTTCGGATACCAGTCTTCGTCCTCGGCCAGCACGATCTCGTAATGGGTGCGGCCACGCTCGTTCCAGCTGCGCAGGTCCTGATTGTGCTTTTCCCAGAAGTTGTCCGGCAGCTCGATGGCGCCGGTGAACAGCAGGCTGAAATCGTCCAGCGCGCGATCGTTCTGGTAGTCCTCCGCGTTCAGGCCGCTGATGTAGGCCTTGATGCGCAGGTTGATGTCCTTGGACACCAGGATGACCGGCACATCCGGATGCTCTTCGCACAGCGCCAGCACCGACGCCAGGATCTTGTTGTCCGGGATCATCGCGCCGAAGGTGCGGCCCGGGTCGATCGGATGGATCTGGAAATACAGCCGGCCGATCGCCGCCTGGCCCTTGAGCTGGATACCCTGCGGATGGCTGAGCAGGATGCCGGCCTGGATCTGCTCGGCATTCGTGTTCTCCAGCAGTTCGTCCAGGAAGCGGCTGACCTGGCGCGCATTGCGGCTGACTTCGGACGTGCCCTTCTTGGCGTTGTCGAGTTCCTCGATCACCTGCATCGGCAGGAACACGTCGTGTTCCTCGAATTTGAACAGCGCGGTGGGATCGTGCATCAGCACGTTGGTGTCCAGCACGTAGATGCGCTTGCCTCGGGTCATTGGGTCTTCCAAGTGATGGAGCAGGGGCGAGCCATCACGCCTGCAGGGCAGGGTGATGGAGGACACGGGAAACCAGGGGGCGTCACTGTCTGGCGTGCGCCTTCAACGCGGCCAGCACGGCGTCGGCGTGGCCGGCGACCTTGACCTTGCGCCAGGCCTGCACCACCACCCCTTCGGGCGACAGCAGGAAGGTGCTGCGCTCGATGCCGAGCACCTGCTTGCCATACATGTTCTTTTCCTTGATCACGTCGAAGGCGCGGCACAGGGCCTCGTCGCCATCGCTGATCAGCGGGAAGGTAAATCCCTGCTTGGCGCAGAAATTGTCGTGCGACTTCACCGAGTCGCGCGAAACGCCCAGCACGACCGCGCCGGCCTGGGTGAACTGCGGCAGCAGCGCGTTGAAATCCAGGCCCTCGGTGGTGCAGCCGGGCGTGCTGTCCTTCGGGTAGAAGTACAGCACCACCCACTTGCCGGCGTAGCCACGCAGCGTGGTCTGGGTGCCGCCGGACAGCGACAGTGGCAGGTCGAAGCTTGCAGCAGGTAGTTCGAATACAGCGTCGGTCATCGTTGCTCAGCCCTAAGTGGAGGGGCGTACGGCGCGGTCAAGCCGGGCCGACATCCATCCCATCATAAGCAGCCACGTGGAAACGTTTGGCAAGCGCATCGAACTGCGCATTGCGCTGATTCAGCGACTCGATGGTGTGCTGTTCCAGCTTGTCCACGTGCAGGAAATACGACTCTTCGTCGTCGCCATCGTCTTCGTCGCGTTCGCCGAGGAAGATGTCGATGACCCGATAGCCGTCCCGGGTCAGTTGCTCGGCGAGGTGTTGCAGCGGTTGCTGCGCCGGGTCGGCGAAGAAATATTCCCAGCGCAACGGCCCGTCGAGATTCCAGTCGGTCTCGGAGCGGATGTGCTCGAACATCTGTTTCAGTGCGGAAAGGGCAATGGCCATCGGAACGTCTGCCTCAGAACTTCATCGGGTCCATGATCGCGTCGAGATTGAGGTGATCACAGAATTCCAGGAAATCATCGCGCAACGCGGCGATGTGCATGTTGGCCGGCACGCCGATGGTCACCTGCGCCGAGAACATCTCCGCGCCGGTCTGCATGGCGCGGTAGCGCGTGCTCTGCAGGTTCTCGATGGTGATGCCCTGGCGGTCGAAGAAATCGGCCAGCTGGAACAGGATGCCCGGCTTGTCGGCGGCGATGACTTCGACGATGTAGGGCAGCAGGTTGGACTGGGTCTGCTTGGGGCCGGTGCGGTACCACACCAGCTTCAGGCCTTCCTCGCGCTCGAGCCGGGTCAGCATCGCTTCGAGCTTGGCGACCGAATCCCAGGAGCCGGTGGCCAGGGCGGTGACCGAGACATCGCGCCCCACCGTAGCCAGGCGGGCGTCCACGAGATTGCAGCCGCTGTCGGCGATGCGGCGGGTGACGGGCAACAGGGGGGACTCCGGATGCGTCGTATAGGCGTTGATCAGGAGGTGGTTTTCGGTCGGCGAAGGCCGGGGAGTCGAGTCGGTCAAAGGGGCTTCCGGCATTGCATCAGGCTGAATGGCCGCCCGGGCAGGCGCCCTGGCGGTGACCAGCATACTTGCCCGTGGTTTCGCGCCGCAAGTAACATGCAGGCGGCCACAACCCGCGTGCGCGCGGGCCTTTCCTGTCACGTAAGAGCAGCAGAATCTTGTCCCTTTCCGGCATCATCACCGCGCTGGCGACCCCTTTCGGTCCGGACGGCGCACTCGACCTGGATGCCTGGCGGCGGTTGCTGGAACAGCAACTGCACGGCGGCGTGCAGGGAATCGTCGTCGCCGGTTCCACCGGCGAGGCCGCGGCATTGAGCGACGAGGAGTACGACACCTTGTTGCGTGCCGCCGTCGCGCAGGTGGCCGGCCGTGTGCCGGTGCTGGCCGGTACCGGCCTGTCGGGCACCGCCAAGACCATCGCGCAGACGCGCCGCGCCGCGGCGTTGGGTGTGCAGTACGCGCTGGTGGTGACGCCGCCGTACGTGCGTCCGACCCAGGCCGGCCTGCAGGCACATTTCCAGGCGGTTGCCGACAACGGCGGGCTGCCGGTGGTGCTGTACAACGTGCCCGGCCGCACCGGATGCGATCTGTTGCCGGAGACGGTTGCCGCACTGGTCGGCCATCCGAATATCGTCGGCATCAAGGAAGCGCGCAGCGAGCCGGAGCGCGTCGCCGCGCTGGTGGCGCTGCGCAGCGAGTCCTTCGTCGTGCTCAGCGGTGACGATGGCAGCGCCGCGCAGGCGATGCTGTCCGGTGCCGACGGGCTGATTTCGGTGGCGTCCAACGCGTTGCCGTCGGCGTACCGGCGGCTGTGCGATCTGGCCCGCGATGGTCAGCGCGAGGCGGCCACCACGTGGGACGCACGCCTGAGCGAGTACCACAGTTTCTGCGGGATCGAATCCAATCCCATCCCGGTCAAGGCGCTGCTGCAGCGCGCCGGGATCGGGCACGGCCTGCGCCTGCCGTTACTGCCCCTTTCTGCGGCGCACCAGCCTGCCGCCGACCGCCTTGCCGCCGACGCTGTTGCGTTGGAAGCGCTTTCCAGCCGCGAAATGCTCGCGGCCTGACCCAGGAGATTTATCGATGCGTCATTCCGTTTCCCCCGTCCGCGTGCTCTCGCTCGCGTTGCTGGCGACCGCCACCGTCGCCGCCACGAGCGGTTGCAGCTGGTTCCACAAGGGCGCACGCGGTGACTACGCGCTGGCCCCGGAAGCCCGTCCGCTGGAAGTGCCGCCGGATCTGAACCTGCCCGACACCTCCGGTGCGATGAAGGTGCCGACGCTGGCATCGAGCGCGCAGCAGAACACTTCGGCGCCACCGTCCGCCAGCGCCAACAGCGGTTTCACCGTGCCGGGCGAGCGCGACGAGGTGTTCGCCAAGGTTGGCGCGGCGCTGGCCGACATTCCCGGCCTGACCATCGCCAGCAAGGCGCAGATGCTCGGTTCCTACGACGTCAGCTACGAAGGCTCCAGCTTCCTGGTGCGCGTAGTGAAGGTCGAGGCCGGCAGCTATGTGTCGGCGGTGGATCCGCGCGGCATGCCGGCCACTGCGGCAGCGCCGGTGGCGGTCATCACGGCGTTGAAGGGCAAGCTGGGCGGCTGAGCCGCTGCAGCAACTGCAGACAGCAAAACGGGCGCTTCGGGCGCCCGTTTTGCATTCTGATGCGGTGCTGTCGCTTGGTTGCTGTGTTGTCGCCCGGCTGGATGCTGCCAGGCGCTGTTTTAGCGTTGCAGCAGCGGCAACTTGTTCGGCTTACCGTCCCACTCGGCGGCATCGGGCAGCGGCTCCTGGCGCACGGTCAACACCGGCCAGGCCTTGGCCAGCTCGGCGTTGAGCGCGACGAAGCCTTCCTGACCTGCCGGGACGTCGTCTTCCGGGTAGATCGCATTGGCCGGGCATTCCGGCTCGCACAGCGTGCAGTCGATGCACTCATCCGGGTCGATGACCAGGAAATTCGGGCCGACATGGAAGCAATCCACCGGACAGACCTCGACACAGTCGGTGTATTTGCACTTGATGCAGTTTTCGGTGACAACAAAAGGCATGGCGGAATCCGGCGTTTAGCCTGTCAATTCTAAAGCAGTCCGGTGGCCGGTGTGGGGTTGGCCGGGATTTGTCGGCCTCCAGCCCTGGCCGCTCGGCGCGGTCCTGACCGTCTCCGGTCAGGCCAGCCCGCGCTGCCTGGCCAGTGCGAACAATCCCGTGGCAGCCAGATCTTCCCGATGCAGCTGCGTCCGCACGCCCAGCTGCGCCAGCGCCAGCGCGTAGCGCTGCGCCAGGCCGGGGCTGCCGACCAGGTGCACGGTGGCGTGACTGCCGCGCTGCTCGCGCAGTTCGTGGCCGATCAGCAGGCCCGAGAGGTAGGACGGCAGCGCGGTGGCGGCGAGGCGGTCGAACAGGCCCAGCGTGCGGGCGCCGAACAGGTGATGGCTGAGGCCACCGGGCGCGGCGCTGCGGTCGACGCCTTGCGCGAAGGCATCGGTGTCCAGGTCCGCAGGGTCGTCCTGCATCAACTTGCCCAGGATGCTGTGCTGGCGCAGCACCGCATACAGCTCGCCGGTCATGACGGTGGCGAAACCGGTCAGCTGGCCGTGCGCGATCTGCGCCCATTTGCTGTGGGTGCCGGGCAGGCAGGCGACGTGTTCGCCATCGCCGAGTGCGGCGATCAGGCCGACCAGCTGGGTTTCCTCGCCACGCATGACATCGGGCACGCCGTGCTGCTCGCCGGTGCTTACGCCGGGCACGAACCACAGCGTGCGTCCGGGCAGCAGGTCGGTGTAGCTACGCATCGCCTGCGCCAGGGCGGTGGTATCGGCCGGGCAGGGCAGATAGGCCTGCTCGACCCAGCCATTGCGGCTGCCGATCATGCCCGACAGCAGCAGTGGGCCGTCCCAGCCGTCGACCAGCGTGCTCAGCACGTCGGCGAAGCGGCCCTGGCAGGCCAGGATGCCGTCGCTGCCGCGGCGTTGCTCCAGCACCGTGCCGTCGGCAGCGAGCAGGTAGCCACGCAGGCTGCTGGTGCCCCAGTCGATGGCGATCATGCGCTGGTCACCCGGCTCTCGGGCAGGCCCTTGATCGGCACGTCGCAGACGTACAGACCGCCGGCTTCCGGCGTGCGCGCCAGTTCTTCGGCGCTGTGGTCCAGGCGCGAGCTGATCACGTGCAGGCGGTCCAGCGCGGCGCCGCCGAGGGCGCTGCAGGTGGGGTGCTTGACCGGCAACTGCACGATGCGCTCGATGCTGCCGTCGGGGCGGTAACGCACCACGCGCCAGGCGCGCCATTGCGCATTCCACAGATGGCCTTCGCTGTCGATGATGGAGCCGTCCGGCTCGGCATCGTCGCGATCCAGCGTGGTGAACACGCGCACGTTGCTGGTCTGCGCAGTGTCGGCGTCGTAATCGCAGCACAGGATCTGCGGGCGCAGCGAGTCGCAGTAATACAGCGTGCGGCCGTCGGGGCTGAAGCAGATCGAGTTGGGGATCGACACGCCCGGCAGCGGCAATGCACGCAGGCCGTGGCGCAGCGAAAACTGGTATATCGCGCCGCGTGCGGCCTTGTGGTCGTGCTCGTCCATGGTGCCGAACACGAGGTTGCCGTTACGGTCGGCGCGGCCGTCGTTGCTGCGCGTGTGCGGGTTGTCGACTTCGATATCGGCCAGGTGCTCGAGCGGCAGCGTGTCGGCATCGGCGTTGTCGGGGTCGGCGATGCAGACCGACTTGGCCAGCGCGATCATCACGCGGCCGTCGTCCATCAGGCCGAGGCAACCGGGGCGGTCCGGCAGCGTCCAGTACTGCGTGTGTGCGCTGTGCGGATGATGCCGCCACAGCCGCTTCTCGCTGATGTCCACCCAGTACAGCGCTTCACGTTGCTCGCACCACAGCACGCCTTCGCCATGCGTGCAGCGGCTGTCGACCGCCAGCACGGCGGTGTGTTCGGGCGTGCTCACCATTCGGCGATGCTGCCATCGCTGTGACGCCAGACCGGATTGCGCCAGTCCGGCGGATTTTCGTTTGCGCGCTTGAGCATGTCTTCGTCGATCTCCACACCGAGCCCGGGTTTGGGCAGAGCGGCGATACTGCCATCGACACACTGAAAATCGTCTTTATTGATGACGTAATCGAGCAGGTCGGCGCCTTCGTTGTAGTGGATGCCGATGCTCTGTTCCTGCAGCACCGCGTTGTGCGAAACGAAGTCCACGTGCAGGCAGGCGGCCAGCGCGATCGGCCCGAGCGGGCAGTGCGGGGCGAAGCCGACATCGTAGGCTTCGGCCATCGCGGCGATCTTGACGCACTCGGTGATGCCGCCGGCATGCGACAGGTCCGGCTGCACCATGCCGATACCGCCGGCGCACAGCACGTTCTTGAATTCGAAGCGCGAGAACATGCGCTCGCCGGCCGCCAGCGGAATCGAGGTGCTCGCGGCCAGGCGCGGGTAGTACTCGGCCTGCTCGGCCAGCACCGGTTCTTCGACGAACAGCGGCTTGAACGGCTCCAGCTCGCGCAGCAGCGCCTTGGCCATCGGCGCGCCGACGCGGCCGTGGAAGTCGATGCCGAAGTCGATGCTGTTGCCGAAGGCTTCGCGGATTTCGGCGACCTTGACCACGGCGGCATCGACGGCGCGCGCGCTGTCGATCAGCTTCATTTCCTCGGTGCCGTTGAACTTGAAGGTGTCAAAGCCCAGCGCACGGTAGTCGGTGATCTGCTGGATGATCGCGCCCGGGCGATCGCCGCCGACCCAGCGGTAGGTCTTCATGCGATCGCGCACCAGCCCGCCCAGCAGCTCGTACACCGGCACGCCCAGCGCCTTGCCCTTGATGTCCCACAAGGCCTGGTCGATACCGGCGATGGCGCTCATCAGGATGGCACCGCCACGGTAGAAACCGGCGCGGTACATGGTCTGCCACAGGTCGTTGATGCGCGCCGGATCCTTGCCGACGACGTAGCCGGCCAGTTCGTGCACGGCGGCTTCCACCGAGCGCGCACGGCCTTCGATGACCGGCTCTCCCCAGCCGGTGATGCCCTCGTCGGTTTCGACCTTGAGGAACAGCCAGCGCGGTGCGGCGTGGTAGGTGGTGAGGCGGGTGATCTTCATCCTTGCAGTTCCTGGTAGGCCTGCACGAAGGCGCGTGCATGCGTCTGGGTCGTTTCGAGCGATTGCGCGGGTTTGTACAGTTCGCCACCGATGCCGGCGCCGGCGGCGCCCTGGGCAAGGAAACCGGCCAGGGTCTGCGGGCTGACGCCGCCGACCACGTAGACCGGAATGTGCTTGGGCAGCACCGAGCGCAGCGCGCGCACATGCGCGGCGCCATAGGTGGCTGCCGGGAACAGCTTCAGGATCGTGGCGCCGGCATCAATGGCGTCGAACGCCTCGCTGGCGGTGGCGAAACCGGCGACCACGGTGAGCCCACGCGACACCGCATGGCGGATCAGCGACGGGCGCGTATTCGGGGTGACGATGAAGCGCGCACCGATCTCGGCCAGGGTGTCGACATCGTCGTTGCGCAGCACGGTGCCGGCGCCGATCCAGGCGCGCTCGCCGTAGGTCTGCTGGGCCAGGGCGATGCTCTCGGCCCAGCGCGGCGAATTGAGCGGGATCTCGATCGCGTCGAAGCCGGCGTCGATCAGTGCACCGACATGGTCGAGCGTTTCTTCCGGCGTGATGCCACGCAGGATGGCGATCAGCGGCAGGGCGAACAGGCTGGCGGTGGTGTCTGAGGTCATCGTGTTACTCGCGATAGAGCGGAAAGCGGCCGTCGGCGTCCGGATGGGCGCCAGCGTCGGGGGAAGTTGCAGCGCTGCCTAGCAGCGCGCGGAGGGCGGCAGGCAGCCGCGACGAGGTGGCTGCGGCACTTGCGTGCGCACTCCAACGGCCTGCAATTGGCCGGCAAGTTGCCGTCATCGTCGTCCACCTCCGCAATCATGGCGTGCGTGTTGCCATCTCGTGGAAGATGGGTCACGTCTGTTCTGGCCGCGCCCGGGAGGTAGGGGCTCCTGCTGCGGCGTTCGATAGCCTCGCGCGGGGAGATATGTGCTGCAAATGAAATTTTCGGCATATTCTATTCCTCCTACGAATACAGCTGCGTGGCGATACCCCATGGCAAATTCCGGCACTCCCTGGTTCAACGCTGCCCGCCTCAAGACGCGCCAGCTCCTGCTGCTGCTGCATCTGCACGAACAACGCTCGGTGCTGCGCGCGGCCGAGGCCGCCAGCATGACCCAACCGGCCGCCTCCAAGCTGCTGGCGGAAATGGAAGACATGCTGGGGGTGAAACTGTTCGAGCGGCATGCCCGCGGGGTGGAGCCCACCTGGTACGGCCATGTGCTGATCCGGCGTGCGCGTGCGGCGATGTCGGAGATCGGCCGGGCGCAGGAGGAAATCGCCGCGCTGCGCGCCGGGCGCATGGGCCAGGCCTCGATTGGCACCGTGGTCAATCCGGGTACCAACCTGGTGCCGCAGGCGATCGCCGAGGTCAAGCGCGAGTTCCCCGACATCCTGGTGCGGGTGGAAATGGACTACAGCCGCCCGCTGGTGGCCAAGTTGCTGGACGGCCAGCTGGACATCGTGATCGGCCGCATCCTGGGGCCGGAGGGCGTGGGCGAGCTGGAGTTCGAGCCGCTGGCCGACGAGCCGCATTCGGTGATCGCGCGTGCCGGCCACCCGCTGGCCAGTCGGACCGGCCTGCAGCATGCGGATCTGGTGCGGCATGGCTGGATCCTGCCGCCGGCCGACAGCGTGCTGCGCGCGCGGCTGGATTCGATGTTCATGGAGCACGGCGTGCAGACGCCGACCAACGCGATCGAGACCTCGTCGCTGCCGGTGACCTCCACGCTGTTGCGTGGCACCGACATGCTGACCGCCTTGCCGGTGGAGTCGGTGGCGCCGCTGATCCAGGCCAAGCTGCTGACCGTGCTGCCGATCGAGCTGGGCGTCCGCATGGAGTCGTTCGGCATCATCCGGCGGCGCGATTACATCCTGCCGCCCGGGGCCGAGCGCATTCTGCAGGCGCTGCGCACCACCGCGCGGCGTTTGTACCCCGGTCTGCGCGGGCCGGAATCCACTGGTTAAGCGGGCTCTTCCATTTGTATTCCGGCACGGCATACCAGGCTGTGAATTTTTCATTGGCTGGCGCTAGACCACGCGCCTATATCTGTGAGCCAGATCGCACGCTGAAGCGCACGTGAAGTCGGGCAGGTGATCGGCGGGCAAACCGTCAGATAGAGGGAGGGGCAGGCGTCCGTGCCGGCTCCGCCGTGATCACGCGGGCCGCGTCGCGGCGCCGCGACAACCAGTCTTCAGTCGTCTTGCGTCCTGGGAGGGATTCAGATGTACAAGTTTTCAAGCCATGCCTCGGCAGGGACGGGCGTGCACGCACGTCGTACCCCGCGTTTGCGTCATTCGGCCATGGCCGTCAGCATCGGGTTGCTGCTCGCCGCCCCCGTCTATGCGCAACAGGCGCAGTCGTCGCAGGCCGCCTCCAGCGCCAATGGCGGCACCAGCGCGGTGGATCTGGACACGGTGGAAGTGCGCGGCGTGCGCGCCAGCCTGATCAAGTCGCAGGTGATCAAGCGCGATGCCAGCCAGATCGTGGATTCGGTCAGTGCCGAAGACATCGGCGCATTGCCCGACCGCAGCGTCACCGAAACCCTGCAGCGCGTCAGCGGCGTGACCATCGATCACTTCGCCGCACGCAGCGATCCGGACCATTTCTCCGCCGAAGGCAGCGGCGTGATGATCCGCGGCCTGACCCAGGTGCGCGGCGAACTCAATGGGCGCGACATCTTCAGCGCCGCCAGCGGCCGCGGGCTGAGCTTCGAAGACGTGCCGGCCGAGTTGATGGCCGGTGTGGACGTCTACAAGAACCCCTCGGCGGAAATCATCGAAGGCGGGCTGGGCGGCACGGTCAATCTGCGTACGCGCATGCCGTTCGACAATCCGGGCCGGATCGTCGGCGGCAATGTCGATTACAACTACGGCGACATGAGCAAGAAGTACAAGCCGTCGGCCTCGTTCCTGTTCAGCGACCGCTGGAACACCGGCATCGGCGAAATGGGCTTCATGATCGATGTCGCGCATTCGGAGCTGGCCACGCGCTCGGACGGCATCCAGGTGGAGCCGTACGTGCGGCGGACCGATGAGGCTGTGCTGGCCGGCAGCGGGCGCAGCGAAGTGTTCGTGCCGGGCGGGGTGAACTGGCGTCAGCTGGATTTCGAGCGCAAGCGCGACGGGATCGCGGCGGCGTTCCAGTGGAAGCCCAGCGATGCCACCGAGATCTATGCGCAGTTCCTGCGCTCGCGCTACGAGATGAACTGGCAGGAGCGCGCCGCGTTCTTCAACGACAGTAACAACAGCATCACGCCGGCACCGGGCACCACCTTCGACTACGACGATCGCGGCGCCTTCCTGCGCGGCTCGCCGGTATCCAGCTCGTGGCGCGGGGTGCTCACCGGCGATGGTGTGCGCTTCAATACCGACAACCGCTATTCCGAACAGCGCACCACCACCACCGACATGTCGGTGGGCTTCAGCCATTTCTTCAACGACAACCTGCAGATCAAGGGCGATATGCAGCTGGTGGAGTCGGAGAACGAACAGCTGGATTTCACCGTGTTCAGTGCGACCTATCTGCCGGGCCTGTCGTACGACGTGTCGGGCAAATATCCCAGCGTGCAGATCGCCAATCCGGGCTTTACCCAGGACCCGTCCAACTACTTCTGGGCGGCGGCGATGGATCACCTGGGCAAGAACCGCGGGCGGCAGCTGTCCACGCGTGTGGATCTGGAATACACCTTCGATGACAGCAACTGGTTGCGCTTTGCGCGCTTCGGCATGCGCGCCACCGACCGCAACCAGATCAACAAGAATTCCGGCTACAACTGGGGCGTGATCTCCGACAACTGGGCCGCCATTCCGGGCACCAGCAACGGCCTGGCGAATATGTCCGAGTTCATGACCGACCAGTCGTCGTTGTTCACCTTCTCCGACTTCTTTCGCGGCGGGGTGAACGTGCCGACCACGCTGGTGGTGCCCAACAGCAGCCTGGTCAACAACTACCGCTCTGCCTCGCAGATGATCCAGCAGATCGTGGCGCTGCGCGGCTACGGCTGGGCGCCGGACACCTATCAGCCGCAGGACACCAACCGCCAGCACGAACGCACCCAGGCCGCCTACGCGGCGCTGTACTTCGGCAACGACGAGGCCTGGGGCGTGCCGGTGGACGGCAACATCGGCATCCGCGTGGTGCAGACCAAGACCCAGGCCGAAGGCTTTGGCCAGTTCCAGAACCTGGCCGGGCTCAATGTCTCGCCGGAACTGCAGGCGCGCTATACCGGGCAGTACTTCGAGAACAACTCCCAGGGCAGCTATACCAACGTGCTGCCCAGCCTGAACCTGCGGCTGCGCTTCACCGACAGCCTGCAATGGCGCTTTGCCGCCTCCAAGGCGATGGCGCGCCCGGACTACACCCAGCTGCAGCCGTATGTGTTGCTCAACGTGGAAACCAACGACGCCGGCCAGGCGACCGATTTTGTCGGCACCGCCGGCAACCCGAACCTCAAGCCGATGGTGGCCAACCAGTTCGACACCGCGCTGGAGTGGTATTTCGACACCAGCGACATGCTGTACGCCACGCTGTTCTACAAGAAGGTCAAGGATTACTTCTCCACCCAGACCCGCAGCGAGATCTACGACAACCGCCCTTGGCTGGTGACGCGCCCGTACAACATGGACGAGGGCACCATCCGCGGCGCGGAGCTGGGCTATACCCAGTTCTTCGACCAGTTGCCGGGCTGGCTGAGCGGGTTCGGCGTCAATGCCAACTTCACCTTCGTCGACAGCCAGGGCGGCGCCAACACCGCCACCGACCCGTACACCAATACCACCGTCACCGGTGTCGAGCTGCCGCTGGAAGGCCTGTCGCGGCGCAGCTACAACCTGGCCGGTATCTACGAGAAGGGCCCGTTGTCGTTGCGTCTGGCCTACAACTGGCGCTCGCGCTACCTGCTGACCACCAGCGATGCGTCCACCCGTCTGCCGACCTGGGCCGACGACTACGGCCAGCTCGACGGCTCGTTCTTCTACCGCTTCAACGAGCACCTGCAACTGGGCGTGCAGGCCAACAACCTGACCAACACGGTGACCAAGGTGCTGATGGGGCCGACCTCGTACGAAGGCGGCGAGGTGGATCCGCGTCTGTATAAGCGCTCCTCGTTCGTCAACGACCGGCGCTATTCGCTGGTGCTGCGCATGAACTGGTAAGCGAAGGCCATCACGGAACTGCCGTGTGCGGGCTCGCAGACTTGAGCCCGCTTTGGCCGCCCGGCCGTCCGGATCCGCAATGCCATACCCGGCGGGTTTGTCGGCGTTGCTATAGTTTTTACGAATAGCTTTCCAGGAATATTTCATTGGTGTGGCACGACGGCACCGCCCTATGCTCCGGCCGCAGCCGCTAGGTAAGCCTCGTCAGGATTACCACGCATCGCACCGCCCGGCCTTCCGGTCATGGGCGGATGCGGGCCAGCACCAACGACGGGCAGGGCGTTCGCGCACCGGCCCGCTAAAAATTAGAAGTACATGCGTCCTGGGAGGGAGCACCATGTCAGTGCAACATCGCCACATTCCGGCAGGCCGGACTGTGGGTCAGCGTTCGATCCGTGATTTCCGCCGCTCCGTGATGGCCCTCAGTGTGGCCACGCTGTTGAGCACGCAGGCCTACGCGCAGGACGCGACCACCACAGCCACCCCGGCTGAGGACTCCACCACCCAGCAGCTCGACACCGTGCAGGTCACCGGCACGCGCAGCAGCGTCACCAAGGCGCAGCTGGTCAAGCAGAACGCCGAGCAGATCGTCGATTCCATCGTTGCCGAAGACATCGGCAAGCTGCCCGACAACAACGTCGCCGAGGCGCTGCAGCGCATCTCCGGTATCCAGATCTCGCGCAACTACGGCGAAGGCAGCTCGATCGCCATCCGCGGCCTGACCCAGGTGCGCACCGAACTCAATGGCCGTGACATCTTCACCGCCAACGATGGCCGTGGCCTGAGCTTCGAGGACGTGTCGGCCGAGCTGCTCGGCGGCGTCAACGTGTACAAGAATCCCTCGGCCGACATGATCGAAGGTGGCCTGGGCGGCACCGTCGACCTGCGCACGCGCCTGCCGTTCGACTACGACGGCCGCAAGATCGCCGGCAGCGTCCAATACAACTATTACGACCTGGCCGACGACGGCAAGCCTGCGTTCTCGGGCCTGTTCAGCGATCGCTGGCAGACCGGCATCGGCGAGATCGGCCTGCTGGTGAACTACTCGCAGCAGAAGAGCCCGTTCCGCCAGGACACCATCTCGATCGAGCCGTGGTACACGCAAACCGATCTGCCGGGCTATGAAGGCCAGGGCGTGTCGGTGCCGCACGGCGCCGGCATCAACACCACCATCGGTGAGCGCGAGCGCAAGACCGGTGCGTTCGCGATGCAGTGGCGCCCGAACGATTCGGTCGAGGTCTACACGCAGGTGCTGCGTTCGGATTACGACTTCAGCTGGCACGACTATTCGTTCTTCGCCCTGACCGGCGCCAACCCGATGCAGGGCTTGCCGGGCATCCAGGTCAACGACCGCAACGAGTTCGTCAATGGCTCGTTCCAGAATGTGCCGACCGAATCCAACACCAGCCTGACCGAGCGGCATTCGGTGACCACCGACTACTCGCTGGGTGCCAAGTGGACGGTCAACGAGAAGCTGACCCTGAGCACCGACTTCCAGTACGTCGATGCCACCACCAAGGGCACGCGCTACATCGTCGCCACCGGGCAGGACACCAGCCCGCAGTTCAATGTCGACTTCCGTGGCGATCTGCCGCGCCTGTCGGTGACCGATGCCAGCGGCGCGGAAGGCTATCTGGCCGATGCCAACAACTACGACGGCTGGCGCTGGCACCTGGACAACAAGGACGACAACAAGGGCACCGAGTTCGCCTGGCGCGCCGACATGGACCTGGCCTTCGACAGCGACTTCGTGCGCAGCTTCAAGGCCGGTGTGCGTTACACCGACCGCGATGCCGAGACCAAGGGCAATATCTACCGCTTCATGTGCATCAACGATTGCTCGGGTACGCCGTTCTCGCAGTACCCGACCATCGGCCTGGTGACCAACCCGATCACCGACTTCTTCCGCGGTGAGAGCAGCACCTTCGGCCGCACGCTGACGGCTGCCGACTCGGCAGTCGCCAACTACGAGCAGACCCTGGCCACCTTCGGTGCCAGCCCGCTGGAATTTGCGCCCAACAACATCAACACGCAGAACGAGAAGACCTACGCAGCCTATGGCGTGTTGCGCTTTGGCGTGGACAGCGACTCGATTCCGTTCGACGGCAACATCGGCGTGCGTGTGGTGCGCACCGAGGTGGGCTCGCAGGGCGTGCGCACCGGGACCGACAGCGAAGGCGGCGGCCTGATCCCGGTAGATGCGCAGCAGACCTACACCGACGTGCTGCCCAGCTTGAACCTGCGCTGGATGCTGAGCGATCAGCTGCAGTGGCGTTTTGCGGCCTCGCGCGGCATTTCCCGCCCCACCTTCGACCGGCTCAACCCAAACTTGAGCCTGAGCACCGGTACCTCCAATGGTGCCTCGACCTTCACCGGGACCGCGGGTAACCCGAGTCTGGAAGCGGTCAAGGCCGACCAGTTCGATACCGCGCTGGAGTGGTACTTCGGCCAGGGCTCGATGATGTACGGCACCTTGTTCTACAAGAAGGTCGAAGGCTTCATCGCCAATGCCGTCTTCAACGAGGTCTACGACGGCCAGGTCTGGCAGATCACCCGTCCGGTCAACGGCGATGCCGGCAAGATCCGCGGTGCGGAACTGGGCTACACGCAGTTCTTCGACTTCCTGCCGGGCTGGCTGAGCGGCTTCGGCCTGCAGACCAACTACACCTATGTCGACAGCGAGGCGCCGAGCCCCACCGCCACCGACACCAACGGCCAGGCGCTGACCGTGCCGCTGGAAGGCCTGTCCAAGAACAGCTACAACGCGATCCTCAGCTACGAAACCTCGCGCTTCCAGGGCCGTGTGGCCTACAACTGGCGCAGCGACTGGCTGGTGACCACCGCGGGCAACGGCACCGGCAACCTGCCGGTCTACAACAAGGGCTTCGGCCAGCTGGATGCCTCGCTGCGTTTCAACATCAATGATGTGTGGTCGATTTCGCTCGATGGCGTGAATCTGCTCGATACCCGTCGCGAAAGCTATCTGGGCACCGAGTCGCGCTACCGTGACTTCGTGATCAACGATCGTCGGTATGGCCTGACATTGCGGGCCAGCCTGTAGAACGCGCCGTAGGAAGTGCGTCTCCGGTCCGGCGAGCTGTGCAGGCAGCCCGTCGGGCCGGTGTTTTTCCTATCGACGGCAGGCCGTCGATCGCAAGAGGAGCCGGAGGAATGATCGCTGTGATCGATCCGCCTACTGTGCGCCGCGTTACCGCAGCGATGTGGCCGGTCCGTGTATGGCTGGCACTGCTGGTGCTGTTGTCGCTTTCGATTTTGCCGCTGCAGGCCGCCGATCCGGCGGTGCAGGGGCCTTACCAATGGCGCAGCGTCGCCATCGGCGGTGGCGGATTCGTCACCGGTGTGCTGTTTCATCCCGCTGAGCGCGATCTTGCGTATGCACGTACCGATGTCGGTGGTGCGTACCGCTGGGATGCGCGCGCGCAGCAGTGGATCGCACTGACCGATTGGTTGGGTGCCGACGACTGGAACCTGATGGGGATCGACGCATTCGCGGTCGATCCTGCCGACCCGCAGGCGCTGTATCTGGCTGCGGGCACCTATATGCACGAGCGCGCCGGCAATGCCGCGGTGCTGCGTTCGTTCGATCGCGGCCGCAGTTTCGAGCGTGCCGAGTTGCCGTTCAAACTCGGCGGCAATCAATTGGGGCGTTCCAATGGCGAACGGCTGGCGGTGGACCCGCACGATGGCCGTGTGCTGTTGCTCGGCTCACGCGATGCAGGCCTGTGGCGCAGCGACGATCGCGGCGCGCACTGGGCGCGAGTGGAGGCATTTCCCGCCGGGGCAATGGCGGGTGCGACGGCGCGCAATCATGTCGGACGCGAACAGGCCGTGGGCATCGCCTTTGTCGTCTTCGATGCCGCCAGCGGCCGCATCGGCCGTCCGACCCCGCGCATCTACGTCGGCGTGTCCACCGCGCAGGCCAGTCTGTATGTCTCCGACGACGCCGGTCGCAGCTGGTCGGCGGTGGCCGGGCAGCCCAAGGGCCTGCGTCCCAGTCATATGGCCGGCGGCAGCGATGGGCAGTGGTACCTGAGCTACGGCGACCAGCCCGGGCCGGACCTGATGGCCGGCGGCGCGCTGTGGAAATACACCCCGGCGCAGGCGCGCTGGAGCGAGATCAGCCCGATCGCGCAGCCGGCCAGCGGCGATGGCTTCGGTTGGGGCGCGGTGGCGGTGGATCCGCAACTGCCGCAGGTGCTGCTGGCCAGCACCTTCCGCCGTCGTAGCCCGCGCGATGAGCTGTTCCGCAGCGTCGACGGCGGGCGCAGCTGGACGCCGTTGCTGGCGGGCGCGCAGTTCGATCACAGCGCAGCGCCGTGGACCGCGCAGGCCACGCCGCACTGGATGGGCGCGCTGGCGATCGATCCGTTCGACAGCAACCACGCGCTGTTCGTCACCGGCTACGGCATCTGGGCCTCGCGCAACCTGCAGGATTTCGCCAGGCAGCAGCAGCCGTTGCAGTGGTGGTTCCAGGATCGCGGGCTGGAAGAGACCGTGCCGCTGGATCTGCTCAGCCCGATGCAAGGTGCGCACCTGCTCAGTGCGCTGGGCGATATCGACGGCTTCCGGCATGACGATCTGGAGCGTGCGCAGCTGCAATACGCCGGCCCGCGCCTGACCAATGGCGAGAGCATCGATGCCGCCGGGCAGGCCGCGCAGTGGGTGGTGCGCAGTGGTACCGTGCGCGATCGCCGCAACAACGAGATCCGCGCGCTGTACTCGCGCGATGGCGGCGCGCAGTGGACGGCGTTCGCCAGCGAGCCGCCAGCCGGGCAGGGCGCCGGCAACATCGCCATTGCCGCCGATGCATCCCATGTGGTGTGGGCGCCCGAGAAAGGCGGCAGCTGGCGCACCGCCGATTTCGGCAAGCACTGGCAACGTGTGCAGGGCCTGCCCGAGACCGCGGTGGCGGTGGCCGATCGCGTCGATGCGCGGCGCTGGTATGCAGTGGATACCGCCAGCGGGCGCTTGTACCAGAGCCGCGATGGTGCAGCGAACTTTCGCGACACCGGTGCACAGGCCGGCAACCCGGCGCGCGACGAACGGGCGCGCCCGCAGCTGCGCCCGGATCCGTGGCGGGCAGGGGTGGTGTATCTGGCCAGCCCCGCGCTGGGCGTGATGCGCTGGCAGGACGGGCGTTTGCAGACCTTGTCCAGGCCGGACGAGGCGCGTTCGCTGGGCATCGGCAAGGCACTGCGCGATGTCGCACCGCCGGCGCTGTATCTGGCCGGCCGCGTGGATGGAGTGGACGGCGTGTTCCGCTCCGACGATGAAGGCGCGCACTGGTTGCGCATCAACGACGACGCGCACCGGTTCGGCAAGCCCTACAGCGTCACCGGCGACCCGCGCCTCCCCGGGCGCGTGTACTTCGCCACCGGTGGGCGTGGCATCTTCTACGGCGATCCACGATGAGCGCTGCGTCCCTGTGCGCGTCGTCGCGCTGTCTTACCGTGTACGGCGGCATGCGCCGTCGCATCGCTGCGCGCCGAGTGGCCGCGCCGACCCTGGAGATCACTGCATGACCGTTTCCCTCATCCGTCGTGGCTGCCTGTTGGGCCTGGTGCTGGCCAGCCCTGCCGTGTTGGCGCAACCGAGCCTGCCGTTGTTGTTCGCCGATGGCGCGGTGCTGCAGCGCGACCAGGCGATGCCGGTGTGGGGCTGGGCCACGCCGCATGCCGCGATCACGGTCAGCTTCGACGGCAAACGGGCCACCGCCAAGGCCGATGCCAAAGGCCAGTGGAAGGTCAGCCTGCCCGCACATAAGGCCGGCGGCCCCTATGTGCTGAGCGTGCAGGGCGACGGCGGCGAGTTGCAGGTGCGCGATGTGCTGGTCGGCGATGTGTGGCTGGCCAGCGGTCAATCGAACATGGAGTGGCCGTTGGCGCAGGCCAGCGATGGCCCGCAGGCGGTGGCGGCCGCCAACGACCCGCAGTTGCGGCACTTCAAGGTGCCCAAGTCGTGGTCGCTGCAGCCGGAAGCGCGCCTGACCGGCGGCGACTGGAAAGCCGCCACACCGGACAACGCCGGCGAGTTCACCGCAGTCGGTTATTTCTTCGCCAAGGAGCTGCGCGCCAGCACCGGCGTGCCGATCGGTATCGTCAACAGCACCTGGGGCGGCAGTTCCATCGAGGCGTGGATGGATGCGGCCTCGCTGGGCCTGGATGCCGGGCAGAGCCAGGGCGCGATCGAAGCGATCAAGCAGCGCGATGCCGCTGCGCAGGCGGCCACCGGCAAGCGCATCGCGCGCTGGCCCAAGGTGGATGGCGAGATGCCGCAGTGGCGCGAAGCGACGTTCGACGACAACGACTGGGACAGCATCCCGACCACCCAGCAGTGGGAATCCAGCGGCTATGACGGCATGGACGGGATCGCCTGGTATCGCACCACGGTCACCCTGAGCGCTGCCGAAGCCAAGGCCGGCATCACGTTGGGCGTGGGACAGATCGACGACTCGGACATCACCTACGTCAATGGCCAGCAGGTCGGCACGACCGAAAAGCAATGGAACCTGCCGCGCGTATACGCCGTGCCGGCCTCGGCCTTGCATGCAGGGGTCAACCACATCGCGGTGCGGGTGGAAGATCTCAGTGGCGGTGGCGGCATGCATGGCCCGGACGAGCAGCGCTTCGTGCAGACCAGCGCCGGTGCCAAACGCGCGTTGGGCGGCTGGAAATTCCGCCCCGCCGCCGTGCGTGTATCGCTGGTCGACAACAAGAATCAGCTGCCCACGCTGCTGTACAACCAGATGATCCATCCGCTGCAGCCGTTCCCGGTCAAGGGCGTGATCTGGTACCAGGGCGAAACCAATGCCAGCGACACCGGCGCGCTGAAGTACCGCGAACAGTTCGCCGCGATGATCCAGCAATGGCGCGCCGAACGTGGCGCGAAAACGCTGCCGTTCCTGTGGGTGCAGCTGGCCAACTTCAAGGCCGGCGGCGACAAGGGCGAGCTGAGCCCGTGGGCACTGTTGCGCGAGTCGCAGTCCAAGACGCTTGCGCTGCCGGCGACCGGGCAGGCGGTGATCATCGATATCGGCAACCCCACCGATATCCATCCCACCAACAAGCGCGATGTCGGCCATCGCCTTGCGCTTGCTGCACGTCATGTGGCGTATGGCGAAACGCTGGTGTACAGCGCGCCGGTGTTCAAGCAGGCGCGCTTTGCCGATGGTCAGGCAATGCTGAGTTTCGATCTGCAGGGCAGTGCCTTGCAGGTGCGTAATGGTGGCGAAGTGCAAGGCTTCCGCGTCGCCGGTGCCGACAAACACTTCCATTCGGCTACCGCGCGCATTGAGGGCGATCGCGTGATCGTGCGCAGCGACGCGGTGGCTGCACCGGTCGCGGTGCGCTACGGCTGGAGCGAAAACCCGGACGACGCCAACCTGGTCAATCGCGAACAGCTTCCCGTTTCCCCCTTCCGCACCGATACCTGGTGACACGGAGTCCTATGTCCATGCATTCCCCCGTTGCACGTCTAATCGCTTCTTCCCCTGCACGCCGATACCTGCGTCCGCTGCTGCTGTCCGCGCTGACGCTGGCCCTGGCAGCGTGCCAATCCGGCGAGCAGGACGACCAAGCCAAACCGGCCGCAGTCGCACCGACTGCCGGTAGCGCAGCGACCACGCCTGCCACGGCAGCGGCGCCGGCTGCGCAGACGCCGATGCCGCAGTTCGTCAGCAAGGACGGCAAGCACGCATTGATGGTCGATGGTGCGCCGTTCCTGATCCTGGGCGCGCAGGTCAACAACTCCAGCAACTATCCCGGCGTGATGGACAAGGTGTGGCCGGCGATGCAGGTGCTGGGCCCCAACACCGTGCAGGTGCCGATCGCCTGGGAGCAGGTCGAGCCGGAAGAAGGCAAGTTCGATTTCTCCTTCGTCGATACGCTGCTCACGCAGGCACGCGAGCACAAGGTGCGGCTGGTGCTGCTGTGGTTTGCGACCTGGAAGAACAACGGCCCGGCGTACGCGCCGCACTGGGTCAAGACCGACAACCAGCGCTTCCCGCGCGTGGTGACGCGCGAGGGCAAGGCGATCGGGTCGCTGTCGCCGCATGCGCAGGCCACCCTGGATGCCGACCGCAAGGCCTTTGTCGCCTTCATGCAGCACCTCAAGCAGGTCGATCCGCAGCACACCGTGATCATGATCCAGCCCGAGAACGAGCCGGGCACCTACGGCAGCGTGCGCGACTTCTCGCCGATGGCGCAGAAGCTGTTCGACGGCCCGGTGCCGGAAGAGCTGCTCAAGCGCTTGAACAAGCAGCCGGGCAGCTGGGCACAGGTGTTCGGTGCCGATGCGGACGAGATCTTCCATGCCTGGTCGATCGGTCGCTACATCGACCAGGTGGCCGAAGCCGGCAAGGCCGAATACCCGCTGCCGATGTACGTCAACGCCGCGCTGCGTGGCCCGTTCAATCCCGGCCAGCCCGGCCAGTACGCCAGCGGCGGCCCCACCGACAACGTGCTGGATGTGTGGAAGGCCGCCGGCCCGCATATCGACCTGCTGGCGCCGGACATCTACATGCCCGAGTACCGTACCTACACCACGGTACTGGAGCGCTACGCCCGCCCGGACAATGCGCTGTTCGTCGCCGAAACCGGCAACCGCCCGGAATACGCGCGCTATCTGTTCCCCGCGCTGGGCCACGACGGCATCGGCTGGTCGGCGTTCGGCATGGACTACACGCGTTATTCCAACTATCCGCTGGGCGCCAAGCACGTCAACGAGGAAACCCTGGCCCCGTTCGCGCTGGGGTTCGAGCTGGTCAAGCGCGGCATGCGCCCGTTCGCCAAGGCCGCGTCCGAAGGCAAGCTGCACGGCACGGCCGAAGAACCCGGCCAGGCGGTGCAGGAGCTGCAGCTCAACGAACGTTGGGGCGCCACCATCACCTACGGCGTGCCGCAGTTCTGGTTCAAGGGCGAGCCGCCGGGCAACCCCGAGCCGATCGGCGCGGCCTTGATCGCCGAGCTCGGCCCGGACGAATTCCTGGTCACCGGCTACCACGTGCGCGTGACCCTGCATCCGGCCAGCGAGGCGACCGCCAACATGCTCTACGACCGCGTCGAGGAAGGCGTCTACGACGGCAGCGACTGGAAGTTCGAGCGCAACTGGAACGGCGACCAGACCGATTACGGCGTCAATTTTTCCAGCGCGCCGCAGCTGCTGAAGATCAAGCTGGCCACCTACAAGTAAACCTGCGCGGCCACTTGTTGCGCAGCCAGATCGCTGCGCAGCACGCCGGCTTCCAGGTCGAACGCAATGAACCCATGCGTTGCCGCCCCCGCGGCAGCGTTTCGTAATTCCAAGGGAGTGAACATGCAAACCATCAACCGTTCCGCCGGCCATGCGCCTGCCACCCGACGTACACCGCTTGCGCAGTGCCTGGCGTTGTCGCTGGCCTTGCTGGCCAATGCCGCGCACGCGCAGGAAGTGCGCAAGGCCGCCGATGGCGTCACCGTGGTGCCGAGCGCCAAGGGCGCCGCACCGGTGCGTCTGCAGGTGGTCGATGCCGGCATCATCCGCGTCAGTGCCGACCCGGACGGCGACTTCGCGCGCAGCCCCAGCCTGATGCGCGTACCGGTGCAGGGCGATGGCAACTTCCAGCTGGCCGAGCAGGGCGACAGCGTGCAGCTGAAGACCGGCAAGGTCACTGCCACCGTGTCCACCATCGATGGCCATGTCAGCTTCGCCGATGCCAATGGCAAGCCGGTGTTGTCGGAGGTTGCCGGCGGGCGCAGCTTTGCGCCGCTGAAAGTGGAGGGCAAGCAGTACCTGAGCGTGCGTCAGCGCTTCCAGTCGCCCGACGACGAAGCGCTGTACGGCTTCGGCCAGCACCAGCAGGGCTGGATGAACCAGAAGGGCCGCAACATCGAGTTGCAGCAGAACAATATCGACATGGCGGTGCCGTACCTGGTGTCCAGCCGCAACTACGGCCTGCTGTGGGACAACAACTCGATCAGCCGCCTGGGCGACCCGCGCGGCCTGCAGCCGCTGCCCAAGACGTTGAAGTTGTACGACGCCAAGGGCAAGGCCGGTGCGCTGACCGCGCGTTATGCGATCAACGGCAAGCAGATCGTCGAACGCCGCGAGAGCGAGGTGAACTACCAGTACCTCAGCGACCTGACCAAGTATCCGAAGAAGGCGATCACCAAGGACAAGGACAGCCGCATGCAGGTCACCTGGGAGGGCGAGATCGAAGCGCTCACCGGTGGCGAGCACACCTTCTCGCTGTATTCGAGCGAGTACGCCAAGCTGTACGTGGACGGCAAGCTGGTCGTCGATCGCTGGCGCCAGAACTGGAACCCGTGGAATCACGAGTTCAAGCTGGATCTGGAGCCGGGCACGCGCCACACCGTCAAGGTCGAGTGGGACCTGATCGACCCCAGCTACATCGCGCTGCTGCACCGCGACCCGCTGCCGGCCGCCGAAGCGAAGGACCTGTCGCTGTGGTCCGAAGCCGGCCAGATGATCGACTACTACTTCGTCTCCGCCGATTCCTACGATCAGGCCGTGGCCGGTTACCGCGAGCTCACCGGCAAGTCGGTGATGCTGCCCAAGTGGGCCTACGGCTTCTGGCAGAGCCGCGAGCGTTACAAGAGCCAGGACGAGTTGGTCGGCGCGGTGGCCGAATACCGCAAGCGCAAGTTGTCGCTGGACAACATCGTGCTGGATTGGTCGTACTGGCCCGAGAACGCCTGGGGCTCGCACGACTTCGACCCGCAGCACTTCCCCGATCCGGACGGCATGGTCAAGGCCGTGCACGACATGCATGCGCAGATCATGATTTCGATCTGGCCCAAGTTCTATCCCACCACCGCCAACTACAAGGAACTGGACGCGGCCGGTTTCATGTTCAAGCGCAACGTGGAAGTGGGTGAGCTGGACTGGATCGGCAAGGGCTACAAGAACTCGTTCTACGATCCGTATTCGGAAAAGGCGCAGGCGATCTACTGGCGCCAGGTCAACGAAAAGCTCAACAGCAAGGGCTTCGATGCGTGGTGGATGGACGCCGACGAACCGGACGTGCATTCCAACCTGGACATCGGCGAGCGCAAGGCGCGCACCACGCCCAACGCGCTGGGCTCGTCCACCGAATACTTCAACTCCTACCCGCTGCCGCACACCCATGGCGTGTACGTGGGCGACCGTGCGGCCGACGACAAGCGCGTGTTCATCCTCTCGCGCAAGGGCTACGCCGGCACCCAGCGCAATGCGGTGGCAGTGTGGAGCGGCGACATCGTCTCGCGCTGGGACGACATGCGCGACCAGATCTCCGGTGGCGTCAACATGGCGCTGTCGGGCCTGCCCAACTGGACCTTCGACATCGGCGGCTTTGCGGTGGAGAAGCGCTACGAGAACCAGGACCCGGCACACCTGCCGGAATGGCGCGAACTCAACACGCGCTGGTTCCAGTTCGGTGCATTCGTGCCGATCTTCCGCTCGCACGGCCAGTTCCCGTACCGCGAGATCTGGAACATCGCCCCGGAAGGCACGCCGTTCTACGACAGCATGGCGTACTACAACCGCCTGCGTTACGCGCTGCTGCCGTACATCTACAGCCTGGCCGGCGACACCTATCAGCGCGATGGCGTGATCATGCGCGGCATGATGATGGACTTCCCGAACGACCCCAAGGTCCGCGACATCAACGACCAGTACCTGTTCGGCCCGGCCTTCCTGGTTGCACCGGTGACCCGCTTCGGCGCCACCTCGCGTCAGGTCTATCTGCCGGCCGGCAGCAGCTGGCTGGATTTTGCCACCGGCAAGCGCTACGAAGGCGGCCAGAGCATCGAAGCGGCCGCGCCGATCGAGCGCATGCCTTTGTTCGTGCGCGCCGGTTCCATCGTGCCGACCGGCCCGGTGCAGGAATACGTGGATCAGAAGCCGGATGCGCCGCTCACCGTGGTGGTCTACACCGGTGCCGACGGCCAGTTCTCGCTGTATGAGGACGACGGCAAGGGCTACGGCTACGAGAAGGGCGAGTTCAGCCGCATTCCGCTGAGCTGGAACCAGGCCAAGGGCGAGCTGAGCATCGGCAAGCGCGAAGGCAGCTGGACCGGCATGCAGGCCAAGCGCACCGTCAACGTGCGCTTCGTCGACGGCCCGCGCGAGGACGCCGGTGCGCTGGAGCCCAGGACCGATGCCAGCATTCAGTACGACGGTAATCCGGTCAGCGTGTTGCAGCGCAAGATTGCGTCCGGCAAAGCGCGTCGTCGATGATCGCAACTCGTTGTCAGTCAGTGAGTGCGCAGATGCCGGATCGCCGCAAGGCTCGGGCGTGCAGGTCCGGTCATGCAGCACGGTGGTGCACGTGCTGACCCGCAGGGAAGTCTGTAAGGCAACCGGTGCCGCACTCGCGGCGCTGGGCGCTGCGCCGGCTGGCGCCGCCATTGCTGCGCCGGCCAAGGCTGCCGGCGAGCAATCGCTGCCTGCCGTTGCTGCGGGCGATGCCTTGCAGCTGTGGTACCGCGAACCGGCCAACGAGTGGGTGCAGGCGCTACCGGTCGGCAACGGCCGGCTGGGCGCGATGGTGTGGGGCGGCATTGCCCACGAGCGCCTGCAACTCAACGAGGACACGCTGTACGCAGGTGGCCCGTACGATGCCACCAGCCCCAACGCACTGGCGGCCTTGCCACAGGTGCGCGCGCTCGTGTTTGCCGGGCGCTATGCCGAAGCCGAAACCCTGGCCGACGCAAAGATGCTCTCGCGTCCGCTCAAGCAGATGCCGTATCAACCGCTGGGCGATCTGCTGCTGGATTTCGATCGTGCCGACGGCATCAGCGAGTATTGCCGCCAGCTCGATCTGGATACCGGTGTGGCCACCACCACGTTCCGCTCCGGCGGTGCTGTGCACAAGCGCGAAGTGTTCGTGTCGGCGCAATCGCAATGCATCGTGGTGCGCCTGTCCTGCGATCGGCCACGCGCGATTTCCCTGCGCGTGGGCATCGACAGCCCGCAGACCGGTGCGGTCACGGTGGAGCAGGGCGGGCTGCTGTTCAGCGGCCGCAACGGCAGCTTTGCCGGCATCGACGGCAAGCTGCGTTTCGCCTTGCGCGTGCTGCCGCAGGTCAAGGGCGGTACGCTCAGCGGGCTGCGCGACCGCCTGCGCATCGAGGCCGCCGATGAAGTGGTGCTGCTGCTCACCGCCGCCACCAGCTACCAACGCTTTGATGCAGTCGATGGCGATCCGCTCGCATTGTCCGCAGCAAGCATGCAGAAGGCGGGCAAGCTGGACTATGCCGCATTGCTGCGTGCGCATCTGGTCGATCACCAGCGGCTGTTCCGGCGCGTGGCGATCGATCTGGGCACCAGCGAGGCGGCGGCACTACCCACCGACGAGCGCGTGCAGCGTTTTGCGCAGGGCAACGACCCGGCGCTGGCCGCGCTGTATCACCAGTTCGGCCGTTACCTGCTGATCTGCAGCTCGCGGCCCGGCACCCAGCCGGCCAATCTGCAGGGCATCTGGAACGACCTGATGCAGCCGCCCTGGGAAAGCAAGTACACCATCAACATCAACACCGAGATGAACTACTGGCCCAGCGAGGCCAATGCGCTGCACGAGTGCGTCGAACCGCTGGAATCCATGTTGTTCGATCTGGCCAAGACCGGCGCGCACACCGCACGTGCGATGTACGACGCACCGGGTTGGGTGGTGCACAACAACACCGATCTGTGGCGCCAGGCCGGGCCGATCGATGGTGCCAAGTGGAGCCTGTGGCCGATGGGTGGCGTCTGGCTGCTGCAGCAGCTGTGGGACCGCTGGGATTACGGCCGCGACCGTGCCTATTTGGACAGGATCTACCCCTTGTTCAAGGGCGCGGCGGAGTTCTTCGTCGCCACGCTGGTCAAGGATCCGCAGACCGGCGCGATGGTGACCAACCCGTCGATCTCGCCGGAAAACCAGCATCCGTTCAACGCCGCGCTATGTGCCGGCCCCACCATGGATGCGCAGCTGCTGCGCGATCTGTTCGCCCAATGCATCGCGATGAGCAAGCTGCTCAAGGTCGACGACGCCTTCGCGCAGCAACTGAGCACGCTGCGCGAGCAATTGCCGCCCAACCGCATCGGCAAGGCGGGGCAATTGCAGGAGTGGCAACAGGACTGGGACATGCAGGCGCCGGAGATCCATCACCGCCATGTCTCGCATCTGTATGCCTTGCATCCTTCGAGCCAGATCAATCTGCGCGATACGCCCGAGCTTGCCGCCGCGGCCAAGCGCACGCTGGAAACGCGCGGCGACAACACCACCGGCTGGGGCATCGGCTGGCGGCTGAATCTATGGGCACGGCTGGCCGATGGCGAGCATGCCTACCGCATCCTGCAACTGCTGATCTCGCCCGAGCGCACCTACCCGAATCTGTTCGACGCGCATCCGCCGTTCCAGATCGACGGCAACTTTGGAGGTACCGCCGGTATCACCGAAATGCTGCTGCAAAGCTGGGGCGGCAGCGTGT
This sequence comes from Xanthomonas sp. WHRI 8393, assembly GCF_040203315.1. Classification (NCBI taxonomy): domain Bacteria; kingdom Pseudomonadati; phylum Pseudomonadota; class Gammaproteobacteria; order Lysobacterales; family Lysobacteraceae; genus Xanthomonas; species Xanthomonas sp. WHRI 8393. The sequence goes on from NZ_JBEGGL010000002.1 coordinate 836,428, forward strand.
TCCTGCTGCCTGCCTTGCCCAAGGCATGGCCGCGCGGCAGTGTGCGTGGCTTGCGCGTGCGCGGCGGTGCCAGCGTGGACCTGCAGTGGGAGGGCGGCCGCCTGCAGCAAGCACGCGTGCACAGCGAGCGGGGCGGGCGCTATCAACTGTCTTACGCAGGGCAGACCCTGGACCTGGAACTGGGTGCTGGCCGCACCCGGCAGGTGGGCCTCAACAACAACCGATTGGTGACGCAATGAGCTTGTACGTAGGACTGGATGTGGGCACGCAGAGCGTCAAGCTGGTGGCCTACGATCCGCAGGAGCGCGCCGTGGTCGCCACGATCGCCGCGCCGATGGAACTGATCAGCCGCGACGACGGCACCCGCGAGCAACAGGCGCAGTGGTGGATCGACGGCATCGTGCATTGCTTCGCGCAGCTCGATGGTGAGCAGCGTGCGCAGGTGCGTGGCATCTCGGTCTCCGGCCAGCAGCACGGCTTTGTGCCGGTGGCCGCCGATGGCAGCGTCACCGCACCGGTAAAGCTGTGGTGCGATACCAGCACCGCACTGGAATGCGAGGAAATCATGGATGCGGTGGGCGGAGCCGCAGGCAGCGTGGCCACCGCCGGCAACCCGATCATGGCCGGCTACACCGCCTCCAAACTGCCGTGGACGCGCAAGCATCGCCCCGAGGCGTATGCGGCGATGACCACGGTGATGCTGCCGCACGACTACGTGAACTTCTGGCTCACCGGCGAGCGCTTTGCCGAAGTCGGCGATGCCTCCGGCACCGGCTGGCTGGACGTGCGCACGCGGCAGTGGTCCGAGCGCATGCTCGGCGCGGTGGATGCGCAGCGCGACCTGCGCGAGGCACTGCCGCCGCTGGTGGAGACCGGCGCGGTCTATGCCTTGTCCGACGCAGCCGCCGATGCCTTGAATCTGCCGGCCGGCGTGCGTGTCACCACCGGCGGCGGCGACAACATGATGGCCGCCATCGGCACCGGCAACGTGGTGCCGGGGCGCCTGACCATGAGCCTGGGTACCTCGGGCACCTTGTTCGCCTACGCCGATCACCCGGTAGTGGACGACGAGGCACGCTGGGCCGCGTTCTGCTCGTCCAGCGGCGGCTGGCTGCCGCTGATCTGCACCATGAACTGCACCGTCGCCACCGAGGCGGTGATGCGCATGTTCTCGATCACCCGCGAGCAGACCGACGCCCTGATCGCCAGCACCACGCCCGGCGCCGATGGGCTGGTGCTGCTGCCGTTCTTCAACGGCGAGCGCACCCCGGACTTGCCGGCCGCCCGCGGCTGCCTGTTCGGCATGGACCTGCACAACACCACCCCGGCGCATTTCTACCGCGCCGCGATGGAAGGGGCGACCTATAGCCTGCGCAACGGCTTCGATGCCTTCGTTGCGGCAGGTCTGCAGTTCGACACCATCCTGCTCACCGGCGGCGGCAGCAAGAGCGCGCAATGGCGGCAGATGGTGGCCGATATCTTCAACCTGCAGGTCGTGGTGCCGACCCAGCCCGAAGGCGCTGCCTTCGGTGCCGCGCTGCAGGCCTTGTGGGCCTGCGATCGCGATGACGGCGGTACGCACGCGTTGTCGGATGTGGTGCTGGAGCATCTGCAGGTCGACGACAGCCTGTCGGCGCGCCCGGATCCGCAGCGCGTGGCCCAGTATCAGCAGCACTACCAGCACTTTCTCAAGCACCTGCATGTGGTCAGCCCGCTCTACGCCGGCTGATCGACACGCTTTCTACAACTCCCCCAGCAGCAAGGACATTCCACCCCATGAGCAACACCGTCTACATCGGCGCCAAGGAATATTTCCCCGGTATCGGCAAGATCGGCTTCGAAGGCCGCGACTCGGACAACCCGCTGGCGTTCAAGGTCTACGACGCCAACAAGCAGGTCGGCGACAAGACCATGGCCGAGCATCTGCGCTTTGCCGTGGCCTACTGGCACAGCTTCTGCGGCAACGGCGCCGATCCGTTCGGCCCGGGCACGCGTGCGTACCCGTGGGATATCGGCAACACCGCGTTGAATCGTGCCGAAGCCAAGGCCGATGCCGCGTTCGAATTCTTCACCAAGCTCGGCGTGCCGTACTACTGCTTCCACGACGTGGATCTGTCGCCCGATGCCGACGACATCGGCGAGTACCAGAGCAACCTCAAGCACATGGTCGGCATCGCCAAGCAGCGCCAGGCCGATACCGGCATCAAGCTGCTGTGGGGTACCGCCAACCTGTTCTCGCACCCGCGTTACATGAATGGTGCGTCGACCAATCCTGACTTCAATGTCGTCGCGCGTGCGGCGGTGCAGGTCAAGGCCGCGATCGATGCTACCGTGGAATTGGGCGGCGAAAACTACGTGTTTTGGGGCGGCCGCGAAGGCTATGCCTGCCTGCACAACACCCAGATGAAGCGCGAGCAGGACAACATGGCGCGCTTCTTGACCCTGGCACGCGACTACGGCCGCGCGATCGGCTTTACCGGCAACTTCCTGATCGAGCCCAAGCCGATGGAGCCGATGAAGCACCAGTACGACTTCGACAGCGCCACGGTGATCGGCTTCCTGCGCCAGCACGGCCTGGACCAGGACTTCAAGCTCAACATCGAGGCCAACCACGCCACGCTGTCGGGCCACAGCTTCGAGCACGACCTGCAGGTGGCATCCGATGCCGGCCTGCTGGGCAGCATCGATGCCAACCGCGGCAACCCGCAGAACGGCTGGGATACCGACCAGTTCCCGACCGACCTGTACGACACCGTCGGCGCGATGCTGGTGGTGCTGCGCCAGGGCGGGCTGGCACCGGGCGGGCTGAACTTCGATGCCAAGGTGCGCCGCGAGTCGTCCGACCCGCAGGATCTGTTCCTGGCGCATATCGGCGGCATGGACGCGTTCGCACGCGGGCTGGAAGTGGCCAATGCGCTGCTGACCTCCTCGCCGCTGGAACAGTGGCGCGCCGAGCGTTACGCCAGCTTCGACAGCGGCGCGGGTGCGGACTTTGCCAACGGCAGCAGCACGCTGGTGGATCTGGCCAAGTACGCCGCCGGCAACGAACCCAAGCAGCTCAGTGGCCGTCAGGAAGCCTACGAGAACCTGATCAACCAGTATCTGACCCGTTGATGTCCCGTGGCCGGCGGCGCACTGCGCGTCGCCGGCCGATGTCGGCCGCCCCCGTGGCCGCTCCCTTGCATGCTTCCAGGTGAATCCATGTCCAGTGTCTCCGTGAACGGCGCCCCCGATGCCGGTGAGAACACCCGTTTTATCGTCCTGATCAGTTGCGTAGCCACGATCGGCGGTTTTTTGTTCGGTTTCGATAGCGGTGTGATCAACGGCACTGTCGACGGCCTGAAGCAGACCTTCAATTCCAGTGCCGCCGAGACCGGGTTCGAAGTCGCCTCGATGCTGCTGGGCTGCGCCATCGGCGCCTTCTTTGCCGGCCGTCTGGCCGACCGCTGGGGCCGCCGTGCGGTCCTGATCATTTCGGCGGCACTGTTCCTGCTCTCGGCCATTGGCGCCGGTGCCTCGCACAGTTCCGGCTTCTTCATCTTCGCTCGTGTGATGGGCGGCTTTGCGGTGGGCGCCGCCAGCGTCATCTCGCCGGCCTACATCGCCGAGGTCGCCTCCGCGCGCTATCGCGGCCGGCTCGCCACGATGCAGCAGATCGCCATCATCAGCGGGCTGTTTTGCGCATTCCTGAGCAACTACCTGCTGGCCAACGCCGCCGGTGCCTCCACCGAGCCGCTATGGGCAGGGCAGGCCGCCTGGCGCTGGATGTTCTGGATGCAGGCGGTTCCCTCGCTGCTGTTCCTGTTGCTGTTGCTGGTCATCCCGGAAAGCCCGCGCTACCTGGTGGTCAAGGGCCGCCGCGAGCAGGCGCTGGTGGTGTTGAAGCGGCTGTACGGCAACGCCGCCGCGCAGACCAAGCTGGCCGAGATCTCGGCCTCGATGTCGGCCGACCAGCACAAGCCCAAGTTCTCCGACCTCATCAACAAGGCCACCGGCAAGATCCGCCCGATCGTCTGGATCGGCGTGGGCCTGGCGGTGTTCCAGCAACTGGTCGGCATCAACGTGGTGTTCTATTACGGCGCGGTGCTGTGGCAGGCGGTGGGCTTCTCCGAGCAGGACGCACTGCTGATCAACGTGCTCTCCGGTGGCCTGAGCATCGGCGCCTGCCTGGTCACGGTGATGCTGGTCGACAAGATCGGCCGCAAGCCGTTGCTGTGGATCGGCTCGGCCGGCATGGCGGTCTCGCTGGCCCTGGTGACCTATGCCTTCGCCACCGCCTCGCTGGACCCCAACGGCAAGCTCGCCATGTCCGATGCCATGGGCATGCTCGCGTTGGTGGCCGCCAACGTCTACGTGGTGTTCTTCAATGCCTCGTGGGGCCCGGTGATGTGGGTGATGCTGGGCGAGATGTTCCCGAACCAGATCCGCGGCTCGGGCCTGGCCATTGCTGGCGCCGCACAGTGGACCTCCAACTTCGCCATCACCGTCAGCTTCCCGATCCTGCTCGGCAGCATCGGCCTGGCCGGCGCTTACGGCATCTACACCGTGGCCGCCTTCATCTCGGTGTTCTTCGTGCTCAAGTACGTCTACGAGACCAAGGGCAAGGAGCTGGAGCAGATGGAGGGCTGATCTGCTCCGTTATGCGGATATCGGCATGGAAGACGAACAAGGCCGCGCACTGCGCGGCCTTGTTCGTTAATGGTCTTGCCGGGACCTTGCCGATGTCTCGCATGCCTGCATCGCTGCAGGCGCCCCAATCGCGCTGGCTGTCATCGTCGGGCTGGATTGGGTGCATGCATCGTCTCGTGACTGCCTGCTGCTCCGGCCTGTGCTGTGTCAGGCGGCCTGATTCCCATGTGGCCCAACGCACCACCAAAGTGCAATGCGCGTCTTCAACGGCGATAACCGCCTGGGAGGGCACCGGCTCTTTTTGCAAATTGTGCGCCACCGCTATACTCCACTAGGCAGTTTCCCTCCAGACTAGGGCGAATCGTGGAACCAAGGAGTGGTGGTATGGCGGTAGCTAAAGAGCTTGTCAGGGGCATGCTGATCAGCGTGTGCTACTGCCTGGTGTTTCTGATGCTTTGGCGTTTTTCCCTTGATCAGTGGTACCTACCAGTTGGTTTGCGGGTTGTTACCTTGCTCTATCGACCTTATCGGGAGTGGCCGTTTCTGTTGGCGGGGGACGCCGCAGCGATGTTGTTCCTGCGGATTCCTTTGGGCGAGCTTCAGGGGTTCAGCCCGCTCTGGTCGTATTTGAGCCCCCTATTGCACGCGCCCTTGATCGCCTGTGCGATTGGACTGCTACGTTACCGCGCTCCTTACATCGTCAAGCGGGAGCAGTGGCTTGTCCCCGCGGCTCTCGCGCTAGCGCTTTGGAATGCGTTATGCAGCCTGTTATTGAATGGGCTGCTCGGTGGGCCGCCGATCTACCCTGTAATAGACCTGCTGTTGCGATATGGGGCGGGCAGCTATCTCGGCGTGCTCACCCTGTTGTTGCCGGTAATGTTGTGGGCCAATTGGAATGAGAGCCCTGTGCGTTCCAGTTTTCCGCGGGATGTTGGTGTCGCTGTGGTTGTTGTCCTCAGCTTCTTCTTCACTCTTAGTGTCCTGAATGATCCATCGATTCGAAACGTTTTGATGGTCGCGATGCTCGTACCGATGGTGGTACTGACTTTCAGGCATGGGTGGAGAGGGAATGCCTTAGGGGCGCTGTTGGCAAGCTTTGCGCTTGAGTTCTCGATGCCTAAGGTGTATCAGCTCGGGTTCTTTGATCAGGCTGTTTTCAATATCCAACTGCTTTATGCGTTTGTGACGACGATTCTGTTTGTCTTCAACGCCCGTCTGCGTGAGCCTGCCCGCGGCGGTATATCGAATCAGTCGAAGGATGATATTTATACCTTTGGTCGCGCAAGTTACGCCAGCGCCGAGCGCCTGTTGCGCAATCGCGTGCTTGAATACTCCGACATCAATGTGCAGATCAATCGGATGCGCAAAGATGTGGTGGCCGATTTGAGAGCAAAAGGGCAGCATTCGGTTGCGATGGAGATGACACGAGTGGGTGTTATCGAATCGCAGCTGTTGCAGCAATATGTGGCTGCATTGTATCCGTTGGAAATAGAAACGCATGGGTTGTATCAAGCGCTATGTTCGCCGGCGCTTGAGCGCTTCTGCGCTTCCAAGTTCCAATGTGTGTTTCGTGGCGACTGTAGGAGCCTGTCTTTGGAGCTACAGTTGAGTGCCTATCGCAGTGTGCTCAATTGCGTCGAGATTCTGCCTCCGGCTGGTAGGCATTTCATCCAGGTGCGTGCATGGATAGCGAGGGAGACGCGTGGTGTTGCAGTGCGTGTTATTGCTGATTCCTCATCGGTTGACGCGGTACGGCGCGACTCGAATGACGTAGAAGCAGAACTGAAAGCAAGATTGAAAGCGCATGGCGGCATGTTTCATCGCCGCCATGCATTGGTTCTGACATTCCTGGTGGCTGAAGCCAATCCCGTACTGGTCAGGGAGACACGATCCACTGATCCCCAGTTGCTCCGCGCCGTGTGAGCACTGTGAAGTTTCTTGTCTTATAGACAAGTTGGGCTTGATTGAGCTGGGCTGCATCGTTTGCAGTCAGCTCGCTCAGGCTTGGAGCTGAGGAGATTTTATTTTTCTTGGGCAATACAACGCGATCCACATCCTTGCCCATTGGTAGGGTCCATAGAGCGTCATCCACCCGGGCGACGACAGCGTGGACCACACCGGTGACGTCGTTGATTTGCAAATATGTCACGCCATCACGATGGAACTCGTAGATGGCAAGCGAGGAGTCCATAGCGAGGTTGGCTGCCTTGGGATTGCTATCGCCAAGCCCGACGGCGGGCGCGCCGATGCCGCCACTGGGACAGCAATCAGCCATCGCCGCGCTCGATGCGAAGAGTCCGACGATTAAACAAAAAGCTATAGGCCAGGTTTTTGCGTTCTTCATGATTTTGCCTTCCCCCTGCATGGGGCAACTCCGCCTGCGATTCAGGCGCTTATACGTTACGTGTTGAATGGCAGATTTTGTTGATTGTTTGTCGCAGAAAATGGCTGCGGCATACCGTCCGCCGATCAGCGAGGAACAGTCAACCGCATCCGCTGTTACCTGGACCTATCCGGTCAGGCGTGATGTGCAGTGCTGGAGCGCGCGCGCTATTTAGCGGCTCGGCTCGAGTTCGCCACCGGCACGTTCAAACCATCCAATCACTCGCCGGTGATGAGATTCGCCCCAACGACGCAAGAACTGCTGGGTGTGGTGGTCGCCGAGGTCGCGCAGGCTGGCGAGTCGTTGGGCGATGAAAGGGGCGGTCAGCGGCTGGGCGCAGTCGACTTCGATGCAGTGGCGCCAGGCGGTATAGCTGTCGGGGATGACGGGCGACATCGTTGTGCTCTTCGGTAAAAGTGAACGTGAGGGCAGTGGCGGGGCACGGCGGGCTTGATTTTGCGCAACAAGTGTTACTTTATAACACTTCATCCATCGTTCGTCCGGTCACGCCGTGTCGCGTTCCTTGCCGCAGAGTGTCGTTTGCCTGGTCACCGTGCCGAACCGTCCGTGCTCCAAGTGGCGCGTTGGCCGCGTCGATCCCCCGGGGTTGGCCCGATGAGGCGGCGGCAGGTGTTGCACGCCGTCGGTGCCGCCTTGGTGCTGTCGCCGCGCCTGGTCCACGCGCAGCCGCAGCCGCTGCTGCGCAGTTGCAATCTGCAGCGTCAGGGCGCGGGGCTGCGACTTCGGCTCGCATTGAGTACGCAGGTCGCCTACCGCAGCTTCAGCCTGTCCAATCCAGCGCGCTTGGTCATCGACCTGCCGGGCGTTTCGACGCAACCACCACAGATCGATCCATTGCCTGACGGTCTCGCAGTCGTTGCCATCCGTAGCGGCTCGCATGGCGATGGGCTGCGCGTGGTGCTCGATCTGGTGCAGCCGCTGACAGCCACGGCGCGCTGGGAGGATGGTGCGCTGGTGGTCGATCTTGCTGCTGTGCCCGGCACTGCGTCGTTGTCCGCAGCCGATCCCGCCGAGCCGGCCGTTGCGGCGGCTGCGCCCACGCGCTCCCGCCTGCATCCCTACGTGGTCGCCATCGACGCCGGTCACGGCGGCAAGGATCCCGGCGCGGTCAGTGCCGATGCGCGCTACGAGAAGCATGTGGCCATGGCGGTCGCGGGGCGGCTGCACCAGCGCCTGGCGGCCGATCCGCGTTACCGGCCGACCATGATCCGCAGCGATGATCGCTTCGTGGCGTTGCACGAGCGGGTGTTGATCGCCCATCGCCGCAATGCCGATCTGTTCGTGTCCATCCATGCCGATGCTGCGCCCAGCAGCCAGGCGCGCGGCGCGTCGGTATTTGTCTTGTCGCAGAACGGCGCCAGCTCTGCATTGGCGCGCTGGATCGCCGACAGCGAAAACGCCGCCGACGACATGGGCGACAGTGCGCGCCGTCTGCGGGTGCCCAGCAATCCGGTGTTGTCGCAGGTGCTGGCCGACCTGTCGCTGAGCGGCACCATCGCCAGCAGCGTGGCGTTCGGCAAGGTGATGCTCGGGCGGCTGCAGCAGGTGACGCGGCTGCATCAGGACCAGGTCGGGCAGGCCGGCTTTGCCGTGTTGAAGTCGCCGGATATTCCGTCGCTGCTGGTGGAAACCGGCTTCATGAGCAATCGCGACGATTGCCGGCGGCTGTGCGGCGATACGCATCAGGACGAACTGGCGCACATGCTGCATGCCGGTATCGACGATTACTTCCAGATGTTTCCCGGTCGCGCCTGAGGCGCGATTGCCCTCATCCCTTCTACGAGCTTTCGATGTCCGCCACGCTGCCCGATGTTGCCGTTACCGAACCTTCCCCACTGAGCGCGCCGCTGCGCTGGGTCGGCATGCAGGACATCGCCGTGCCGCTGCGGCTGGCCGATGCTGGGCCCGGCGGCAGCGTAGCCGCGCGTGCCAGCGTGCAGGTGGATCTGCCGCGCCCGGAACTCAAGGGCATCCACATGTCGCGCTTGTACCGCCTGCTGGATCGGCATCTGGAGCAGCCGGTGTCGCCGGCGATGGTGTCGCAGCTGCTGCAGGCGCTAATCGACAGTCATGCCGATTGCGGCAGCCGTGCGGCGCGGCTGGCGCTGAACTTCGAGTTGATGCTGCGGATGCCGGCGCTGCGCAGCGAAGGACTGAGCGGTTGGCGCGCCTATCCGGTGCGCATCGATGCGCAATCCAGGGCAGGCCGCACCGAGATCCAGTTGCAGGTCGATGTGCTGTACGCCTCCACCTGTCCCTGTTCGGCGGCCTTGTCGCGCCAGTTGCTGAGCGATGCGTTTTTGCAGCAGCACCAAGGGCGCGATGCGTTACCGCTCGCAAAGGTTGCGCAATGGCTGCAACACAACGGTTCGTACGCCACGCCGCATAGCCAGCGCAGCGTGGCACGGGTGCGCGTGGAGCTGAGCGCATGCGCGCAGCGCTTGGACATCCGCGAGCTGGTCGGCCTGTGCGAACAGGCACTGGCGACGCCGGTGCAGGCGGCGGTACGGCGCATCGACGAGCAGGCGTTTGCCCGCTTGAATGGCGCCAACCTGATGTATGTCGAAGATGCCGCGCGGCGGTTGCGCAAGGTGCTGGCCGAGCGCCATGCCGTCTTCCATGTGGCGGTGCGCCATCTGGAAAGTCTGCATGCCCATGACGCCATTGCCGAAACCGACAGCGATGCCGGCGCGTTTCATCCATTGGCCGAGTGAGGAGTTGCCATGCAATGCAAACATCCACGTCGATCTGCCGTTGCTGCGCGCCAATGCGAGATTGATCGCACGCTGCGGCGATGCGGACGCGCGGTCGCGCAGGCCTATGTGTTGATCGGGCCGTACATGATTTTCGTAGTGGGGTGATCGGCAAGAGCCACGCCTATGCGCCGCTGCCAGGGTGCACGACGTGCAGCCGCAGGACTGAAGTGCGCGATCGGCGGCAAGGCGCAACCCGCAGCGCCCGGCGCCGTAACCAGCCTCAGCCAGTCGGCGCATCTCAGCACCTTGGATCGATGGCGTTGCCATGGGAGCTGCGCTTATCTGACCCCTGGGCCGGGATCAATGCGCGTCCACCCGACCAGCGGCAACCACCCATGCCCAATAACGCAAAAACCCCGCAATGCGGGGTCTTAGCGTGTTCTGCAGTCAGACGACGGTGGTGCTCCCTAGGGGACTCGAACCCCTGTTTTAGCCTTGAGAGGGCCACGTCCTAACCATTAGACGAAGGGAGCGTTTGGTGCGTCTTGTGCAGCGCGCTAGTATAGTGCGCTAAAACCCGTTGGGCAATCCTGCAACACAAGACGGAAGCGCCATCATCGAACCCTCAGTTACATCTCCGTTCACGCTGCGCGTCATCCCACGCGATCAGCACACCATCTCGCGCAAGGACATCAGCCCCAACGCGCTGCGCGTGCTGTACCGCCTGCGCGAGTCGGGCTTTGGTGCCTACCTGGTCGGCGGCGCCGTCCGCGACCTGCTGGTCGGCGGCCATCCCAAGGATTTCGACGTGGCCACCAGCGCCACGCCGGAAGAAGTCAAGGCGCTGTTCCGCAACTGTCGCCTGATCGGCCGCCGCTTTCGCCTGGCGCACGTGGTGTTCGGCCGCGAGATCATCGAAGTGGCCACGTTCCGCGCCAACATCGACGATGGCAGCGGCGACCGCGAACTGGATAACGGCCGGCTGGTGCGCGACAACGTCTATGGCACCATCGAAGACGATGCGATCCGTCGCGACTTCACCTGCAACGCGCTGTACTACGCGATCGAGGATTTCTCGGTACGCGACTACTGCGGCGGCTTCGAGGACGTGCAGGCACGCCTGATGAAGCTGATCGGCGCCCCTGAGCTGCGCTACCAGGAAGATCCGGTGCGCATGCTGCGCGCGGTGCGTCTGGCGGCCAAGCTGAACTTCGATATCGAAGCCGGTACCGCAGAACCCATCCCGCGCCTGGCCGGTCTGTTGTCCGAGGCCGCGCCGGCGCGCTTGTTCGAAGAAATTCTCAAGCTGTTCCTGTCCGGACACGGTGTGGCCAGTTTCGAGGGGCTGGAGCGTTACGGCCTGCTCGGTGCGCTGTTCCCGGAGAGTGCGGCCGCATTGCGCTCCAACCGCAGTGGCGCATTGCGCGCCATGGTGCTGGAAGGCCTGCGCAATACCGATGCGCGCGTGGCCAACGACGAGCCGGTGTCGCCGGCGTTCCTGTTCGCCCTGCTGCTCTGGCCGGCGTTCTGCCGCACCTTGATGGGTCTGCAGGCGCAGGGCGTGCAGCCGGAAGACGCGCAGCGTCGCGCCGCCGACCGGGTCACCCTGCATCAGCTCGAGCGCGTGGCGCTGCCGCGCCGTTTCTCGCTGCCGATGCAGGAAATCTGGCTGCTGCAGACGCGCTTCTCCTCGCGTCAGCGCAAGCGCGTGTTCCGCACCTTGTCGCACCCGCGTTTCCGCGCCGCGTTCGATTTCCTGGTGTTGCGCCAGTTCGCCTCGGCCGATCACGCCGCCGATGTGGAGTTCTGGCGTGAGGCGCAGAAGTCCTCCGGCCAGGAACTGGTCGATGCGATCGAAACCGCGCAGGCCGATCACGAAGGCAAGGAAGGTGCACCGCGCAAGCGGCGCCGCCGCCGCCGTCGCACCGGCGCGCCTGCAGGCGAGTAGGGCGTGCACACCGCCTTCGTCGGCCTGGGCGCCAACCTGGGCCCGGCCGAGGCCAGCGTGCGCGCGGCCATCGCCGCACTGGGCGAGCTGCCGCAATCCACCCTGATTGCCGCCTCGCGCCTGTACCGCACGCCGGCCTGGGGCCACGAAGACCAGCCCGATTTCATCAATGCGGTGGCGCAGCTGCGCACTGCGCTGGCGCCATTGCAACTGCTGGAGGCCTTGCTCGGCATCGAGCAGGCCTTCGGCCGGCAGCGTATCGACGGCGAGCGCTGGGGCCCGCGCACGCTGGACCTGGATCTGCTGCTGTACGCCGATCAGGTGATCGACCTGCCACGCCTGCAGGTTCCGCACCCGCATCTGCAGGCGCGCGCCTTTGCGCTGCTGCCGCTGTCCGAGCTCGCTCCGGAGGCGATCATTCCGGGTCATGGAACAGTGCGACACGCCCTGCAGGCCATCGATGTCTGCGGGCTGGAGCCGATTGGGTAGATAATGGCCGGCTTATCACCCCACGTAATGACTTCATGAGCAGCCATACCGACAGCAAGCCCTGGACCGTGCCCGCCTTGGCGCAGGCCAAGCGCGAGGGTCGAAAACTGGTCATGTTGACCGCCTACGACGCCGGCTTTGCGCGGACCTTCGATGCCAACGGCGTGGACCTGATCCTGGTTGGCGATTCGCTGGGCATGGTGGTGCAGGGGCACGATTCGACCTTGCCGGTGACCACCGCCGACATGGTCTACCACACCGCCGCAGTGGCCAGGGTGCTGGAGCGGGCGTTGCTGGTGGCCGATCTGTCGTTCCAGGCCGATGCCACGCCCGAGCGCGCACTGGACGCTGCCACCCAACTGCTGCAGGCTGGCGCGGAGATGGTCAAGATCGAGGGCGCCGGGCACAAGCTCGAGGTGATCCGCTATCTGGTCGAGCGCGAGATCCCGGTCTGCTCGCATCTGGGGCTGACCCCGCAATCGGTGCTGCGTTTTGGCGGTTACACGGTGCAGGGGCGCGGCGAAGCCGGCGAGCAGTTGCGTCGCGACGCGCAGGCCGTGGTCGATGCCGGTGCCAGCCTGGTCGTGCTGGAATGCGTGCCCACGCCGATCGCCACCCAGATCAGCGCCGCGCTCGGCGTGCCCACCATCGGCATTGGCGCCGGTCCCGGCTGCGATGGCCAGGTGCTGGTGATGCACGACATGCTGGGCCTGGACAGCGGTCACCGCCGGCCCAAGTTCGTCAAGGATTTCCTCGCCGAAGGCGGCTCGGTGGCGGGCGCGGTGCGCGCTTACGCGCAGGCCGTGCGCGACGGCAGCTTCCCCGACGCAGCGCACGCGTACGCCGCATGATCCAGACCCTGACCGATCTTTCCACCCTGCGCGCACTGGTCACCGGCTGGAAGCGCGAGGGCCTGCGCGTGGCGCTGGTGCCGACCATGGGTAACCTGCACGCCGGCCACTATTCGCTGGTGATGCTGGCGCGCCAGTACGCCGACCGCGTGGTGTCGAGCGTGTTCGTCAACCCGACCCAGTTCGGCCCCAACGAAGACTTCGCACGTTACCCGCGCACGCCGGAGGCCGACCTGCGCGGCCTGGAAGACGCCGGTTGCGATGCACTGTGGCTGCCTGACGTGGGCACCATGTATCCGCTCGGCACCGCACTGGCCACTCCGATCCACGCGCCGGGCGTCAGCGACGTGCTGGAAGGGGTGTGCCGGCCGGGGCATTTCGACGGCGTGTGCACGGTGGTGGCGCGGCTGTTCAACCAGGTGCAGCCGGACGTTGCCGCTTTCGGCAAGAAGGACTATCAGCAGCTGGCGGTGATCCGCCAGATGGTGGCCGACCTGGCGTTTCCGATCGAGATCCTGGGCGGCAGCATCGTGCGCGAGGCCGACGGCTTGGCGATGAGCTCGCGCAACCAGTATCTGACCGCCGACGAGCGCCCGCGCTCGACCCAGATCCGCAAGGTGCTGCTGCAGATGCGCGACAGCTACGCCGGCGGTACGCCGCGTGCGCAGGTCGAGGACGCCGCCACCCAGGCGCTGGAACAGGCCGGTTTCCGCGTCGATTACGCGGTGGTGCGGCTGCCCGACCTGAGCGAACCGGGCGACAGCCATGCCGGCGCGCGCGTGGCCCTGATCGCCGCCCGTCTGGGCAGCACGCGGCTGATCGACAACCTGGAATTCTGAGCGGTCTGATACCGCTGCAGGCGCTGCGTCAGGCCGCGACCGGCAACGCCTGCGCTCCTGCGCACAGGCGCGGTTGTCCAGCGCCGGCCTGAAGCCCTCACCACCGGTTGCGCGGCAGGCCGGTGGACATCGGCGCTTTCCGCTAAAATGCCGGCTTTCCTTTGCCGTTGCCCGTCATGCACCTGTCCCTGCTGAAAGCCAAGATCCACCGCGCCACCGTCACCCATTCCGAGCTCAATTACGAAGGCTCGATCGCCATCGACGGACTGCTACTGGAAGCCACCGGCATCCGTGAGTTCGAACAGGTGCATATCTGGGACGTCACCAACGGTGCGCGTTTCAGCACCTATGCCATCCGTGCCGACGAAGGCAGCGGCATCATTTCGCTCAACGGCGGCGCCGCGCGTCACGTGCAGGTCGGCGACCTGATCATCGTGGCCGCCTTCGCCAGCATGAGCGAAGCCGAAGCCGAGACCTTCAAGCCCAATCTGGTATATGTGGACGGCAACAACACGATCACCCACACCAACCACAGCATCCCCACGCAGGCCGCATGACACATACCAACGGATTCGACGCGCTTCACGCCCACGCCCAGCGCCTGCGCGGCGCTGCCATCCCCGCATTGCTTGCCGCCGAGCCGCAACGGCCGACGCAATACGCCAGGCAGGTCGGTCCGTTGTATTTCAATTTCGCGCGGCAGAAGTACGACCGCGCCGCGCTGGATGCCTTGTTCGCCATCGCGCGCGAGCGTGACCTGGCCGGCGCGTTCCAGCGCCTGTTCCGCGGCGAGCAGGTCAATGTCACCGAACAGCGCGCTGCATTGCACACCGCATTGCGCGGCGACCTGACCGATGCGCCGGTGGCCTCCGAAGCGTATGTCACCGCTGCGGAAGTCCGCCAACGCATGGGCGCGCTGATCCAGCAGCTGGAAGCCACCGACGTCACCGATATCGTCAGCGTCGGCATCGGCGGTTCGGACCTGGGGCCGCGGCTGGTGGCCGATGCCTTGCGTGCGCCGTCGGGTGCGCGTTTCCGCGTGCATTTCGTCTCCAATGTCGACGGCGCGGCGATGCAGCGCACGCTGGCCACGCTGGACCCGGCACACACCGCCGGCATCCTGATTTCCAAGACCTTCGGTACCCAGGAAACGCTGCTCAACGGCAGCATCCTGCACGCCTGGCTGGGCGGCAGCGAGCGCCTGTACGCGGTGAGTGCCAATCCCGAGCGCGCTGCCAAGGCCTTCGACATCGCACCGAGCCGCGTGCTGCCGATGTGGGACTGGGTCGGTGGGCGTTATTCGCTGTGGTCGGCGGTGGGTTTCCCGATCGCGCTGGCGATCGGCTTCGAACGTTTCGAACAATTGCTGGAAGGTGCTGCGCAGTTCGACGCGCATGTGCTCGACACGCCACTGGAAGAAAACGTCGCCGTGCTGCACGGCCTGACCGCGGTGTGGAACCGCAACCTGCTCGGCAGCGCCACGCATGCGGTGATGACCTATGACCAGCGCCTGGCCCTGCTGCCGGCCTACCTGCAGCAGCTGGTGATGGAAAGCCTGGGCAAGCGGGTCAAGCTCGACGGTTCTGCAGTGGACAGCGACACCGTGTCGGTGTGGTGGGGCGGTGCGGGTACCGATGTGCAGCACAGCTTCTTCCAGGCGCTGCACCAGGGCACCAGCGTGGTGCCGGCCGATTTCATCGGCACCGTGCACAACGACGATCCGTATGCGGAGAACCACGTCGCGCTGATGGCCAACGTGCTGGCGCAGACCGAAGCGCTGGCCAACGGCCAGGACAGCAGCGATCCGCACCGCAGCTATCCGGGCGGCCGCCCAAGCACGGTGATCCTGCTCGATGCGCTGACCCCGCAGGCGCTGGGTGCGCTGATCTCGATGTACGAGCACAGCGTCTACGTGCAGTCGGTGATGTGGGGCATCAACGCGTTCGACCAGTTCGGCGTGGAGCTGGGCAAGCAGCTGGCCAGCCAGTTGCTGCCGGCACTGAAGGGCGAGTCGGCCGACGTGGCCGACCCGGTGACACGCGAGCTGCTGGCCAAGTTGCGCGGCTGAGCCTGTTGCGCATCGATGGTGTCAGAAGACGGGGCCTGCGGGCCCCGTTCTGTTTCTGGAGTTCCTGCCTGGCAATAAATTGGACCAAATGGCCAAATTTCCCAAAATGGGACGTTGGGAGTAGGCTGAGGCCACCACAGCGCGCAGGACCGTCCCATGTCTCGCCTCCAGGATCTGCCCGAGCTCGAAAAATCCCCCGCCGCCGACATCAAGGTGAAGGGCTGGCCCAGCCTGATGCGCAAGGTGCGCTCGCATGGCGCGGTGGTCATCACCAACCACAATCACCCCGAGGCGGTGGTGGTGGACGCGGAGGAATACCGCCGGCTGGTCAGCCAGGCGAGTGCAGCGACGGCCGCCTCGACGCGTGCGCAGTCGCTGCAGGTATTGCAGACCAAGTTCGATGCGCATCTTGCGGCGGTGACCGATGGCGCAGGCCTGGCCCAGGTGATCGGCAAGCCGGCACGCCGGGGCAGCAAGATCACCCTGGGGCCGTCGCTCTAAATCGTGGGGAACATTCTGGTGCTTGCCGGCGTCAACGGCGCCGGCAAGAGTTCGCTGCTGGGCAGCCTGCTGCGGGAAGATGGCGCCACCTGGTTCAACCCGGATGCGTTCACCCGGGACCTGGTGGAGCAGGACTGGTCACCCGGAGACGCCAATGCGCAAGCCTGGCAGGAAGGCGTGCGGCGGCTGCGTCAGGCCATGGCCGCCGGCCACGACTATGCATTCGAAACCACCCTGGGCGCGACCACCATCCCGCGCCTGCTGCGGCAGGCCTGTGCGACGCACACGGTGGCGGTCTGGTTCTGCGGCCTGTCGAGCGTCGAGCTGCATATCGCACGTGTGGCGGCGCGCGTGGCCGCAGGCGGGCATGCCATCCCCGAGCACAAGATCCGCGAGCGTTACGATGCCTCGCGTGCCAATCTGATCGCGCTGTTGCCGCACCTGTCGGTGCTGCATGTCTACGACAACAGCGCGCCTGCCGACGCGACCGGGCAGGTCGCGCCGCTGCTGGTGCTGGAACTGGACCGCAATGGCCTGCAATACCCGCAAACGCCCGAAGAACTGGCGCAGGTGCCCGATTGGACCAAGCCCATCGTGATGACGGCGCTGGAGTTGCGGCAGTCCTGACCGCGCTCAGGCACTTGCGGTCTGATCCGCTTCTCGCGCCCAGGTGCGCTCCTACTGGCTTTGCGACAGCAGCGAGAACGCCACGCTGCACGTGTCAGCCTCACCCGTAGGAGCGCGCCCGGGCGCGACAGGCATACCGGGAAAGCTCCTCGCGCCCAGGTGCGCTCCTACTGGCCCTTGCGACAGCAGCGATAACGCCATGCTGCACGTGTGAGCTGTAGCGTCACGCGGCGCTGCAACTGCAACGGCGGCGCTTACGCCTTGCCCAGCTTCACCGCCACCGGGTCGCCGGTGAGGTAGCCCACCGCCGCGCCGAAACGGTTCTTGTAGTTGGCGCGGATCAGCGGATCCAGCGTGGCCTTGACGGTGTCGTGCAGGGGGCTTTCCCAGTCGCCGGGATGCTGGAAATTGCTCATCACGTAGGTCCAGCCGTGGATCTGGTCGACCGCATGCAGGCCGGTGGATTCGGCGCCGGCCGGCACCGACAGCACCCGCGTCAGCGTGCCGCTGTCCACGTTGTAGGCCCACAGGAAATTGTTCACGTGCAGGCTGCTGTCTTCGCCGATGAACAAGGTGCGTAGCGCTTCGGAGAACTTGAGGTTGTCCGGGTTGGCCAGCCGTTCCGGGTCGGCCAGGTTGCCCAGCGCGTCGGCCTTGGCCAGATCGTGGCCGGTGAGTGCGGCCGGTGCGGCCATGTCGATCGGCACCCAGTCGCTGTGGATCGGCGCGCCGTGGTTGTCGCGCTGGCCGCCACGCAGATTCAGGGCGTACACCGCACCCGCATCCGGGCCTTCCACCTTCACGTCGCCCGAGCCGTTGCGCATGCTGGTGACGATGTAGGACATCGCCATGTAGGCAATCTTGTCGCGCGCGTTGACGGTGGTGCCTTCGAGCTTGGTGAAGCCCAGGCTGCCGCCGGCCAGCGCCGCGTAGCGATGGGTTTCCAGATAAGTCGCCGCCTTCTCCATGCCCGGCTTGATGCGGATCCAGTTGAAGGTGCCGTTGAACGGGATCTTGGTAAACGAGGCATCGCCCGGGTCGCTCAGATGCACGTCGAGGATGTCGGCGGCGGTCAGGCGGTCGGCCATGGCCTGGATCTCGGCACTGGTGGCGTGGCCGAGCTTGATCCAGCGCAACGTGGCCGCGCCCGGGCCCACGCCCGAGGTCTGCTGCCACTTGCCCACGTACAAGGTGCCGGCCGACAGGTCCGCCTTGCGGTCGGCGATGAACATGAAAAGACCGCCATTGGTGGCGTCGTCGCCCATCAGCACGGTGCGCTGGTCGGGCATCACCTGCACCAGCTCGTGCGAGATGCGGCCCAGGCAGTAGTGCTTGCGCACGCTCCCGGTGCCGTCCGGGTGCACGGTGATTTCGGGCAGGTGGCCGTAGTGATACGGATTGGCTTTTTCCGGGTCGCCGTACAGATGTGTGCTGTAGCTGCGGAACTGGGTGTTGCCGGCCAGCGCGGTGGCGTCGGGTTCGTACTCTTCGCTGGACAGGTGGGTATTCCACGGCGACAGGCTGGCGCCGCAGGTGGTCCACAGCCCGTGCACCGGCGCGGTGTCGACGTTGTGGTATTTCACCAGCGACAGCTTGCCGGTGGCCGGGTCCTGATCCAGCGTCAGCACCGCGATCGGCGCGGGCAGGTGGCGGTTGGTGTCGTTGCCGGCCTGGTCGCGGGTGGTGTATTCGAACTGCACCACCGCAAACACGTGGTTGCCCTTGACCCCGGGCACCTTGGCATCGGGCAGGGTCAGCAGCGAGGAGCCGTCCGGGCAATCGGAAAAGAACGGGCGTTCGGCACCGGGTTTGGAGCGGTCGATGATCGGCCGATGCTGGATGTCGTAATAGCCACCGGCCAGCACGGTGCCGCCCTTGCCGTCGGGCACCTGGTCGCCGGTGACGAAGAACGGGTGGTACGCAAGCGCATAACGCTGGGTGCTGCCGTCGCTGCGCGCCACCGTCAGCGCCGACCCCACCGTGGTGGTGGCCATCGCCGCGGGGTTGGCCAGGCTGGGTGCGGGCATGCCATGGAAGGTGGCCGACACCAGCTGGGTCGGGTTGTCCGACGGCCGCAACGGGTGTGCGGCCAGTGCCGCGCCGCCGAGGTGTTGCAGGGCGGCGGCGCTGGCGCTGCCCAGCGGCAACAGCGGGACGGACGCCAGCAACTGCATCAGGCGGCGGCGGGCGGGATCGGGGGAGGCAGACATCGAAACTCCAGGCAAAGACGACGATCGACGATGGCCGGTGGCGCATCGGCAAGCCAGTCACGCTAGGCCCGGGGTATGACAGTTGTTTGACGGCGAGCTCACCCGTTGGCGGGCGTTCGTACACGGTGCAACAAGCGAACCCAGCAACGCGCGTACAGGTGACAGGAGCTGCGCAATGGTGATCGCGGGCAGTGGTGCATTGCAGCAAACTGTGCCGCCGCGAAAGATCAAGCGCCACGCCGGATTCGGCGCTTTGCCGTGGTTTGACAGGTGCTGCCGGTATTCCAAGCCTATAGCCCGGGCCAATAAGTTGGCCGGCGTTTGGCATACAAGCGCGTGTTGTTGACAGGGTAGGGGAATCACGCAAGCGTACGCCGCCTAATGGCCTGCGGCGTCACGCATCGCCGTGGGGAGAACCACCTGGAGACCTGAATCTTGGACAAGCTGCTTCGTCGTACCGCCGCGCCCGTGGCGCGTCGTGCCCTCTCTCTGGCCACCGCCGCAGCGGTGCTGATGCTGGCCGCCTGCCAAGGCAAGGACACCGCTGCCGAGGCGAGCAAGACCGCACCGGCCGCCGCACCTGCCGAGGCGTCCACCACGATCCATCCCGACCAGTGGCCGTCGCCGAAGTGGCCGTTCGCCCAGGACCAGGCCCTGGAGCAGCGCATCACCGATGTGATGGCCAAGATGAGCGTCGAAGAGAAGGTCGCGCAGACCATCCAGGGCGACATCGCCAGCATGACCCCGGACGATGTGCGCAAGTACCGCATCGGCTCGGTGCTGGCCGGCGGCAATTCCGATCCAGGCGGCAAGTACGACGCCAGCCCGGCCGAGTGGTTGAAGCTGGCCGACGCCTTCTATGAAGCGTCGATGGACACCTCCAAGGGCGGCAACGCGATTCCGATCATCTTCGGCATCGATGCGGTGCACGGCCAGAGCAACATCGTCGGCGCCACGCTGTTCCCGCACAACATCGGCCTGGGCGCCACGCGCAACCCGGAGCTGATCAAGCAGATCGGCGAAGTCACCGCCGCCGAAACCCGCGTCACCGGCATGGAGTGGACCTTCGCGCCGACCGTGGCGGTGCCGCAGGACGACCGCTGGGGCCGCAGCTACGAAGGCTATTCCGAGTCGCCGGACGTGGTGGCCAGCTTCGCCGGCAAGATGGTCGAAGGCGTTCAGGGCGTGCCGGGCACCCCGCAGTTCCTCGATGGCAGCCACGTGATTTCCTCGGTGAAGCATTTCGTCGGCGACGGCGGCACCACCGACGGCAAGGACCAGGGCGACACCAAGGTGTCCGAAGCCACCATGCGCGATATCCACGCGGCCGGTTACCCGCCGGCGATCGCGGCCGGTGCGCAGACGGTGATGGCCTCGTTCAACAGCTTCAACGGCGAGAAGATGCACGGCAACAAGGTCATGCTGACCGACGTGCTCAAGGGCCGCATGAACTTCGGCGGTTTCGTGGTCGGCGACTGGAATGGCCACGGCCAGGTCAAGGGCTGCACCAACGAAAACTGCCCGGCCTCGTTCATTGCCGGCGTCGACATGGCGATGGCCTCCGACAGCTGGAAGGGTATCTACGAGACCGAACTGGCGGCAGTGAAGTCGGGCCAGATCTCGGCCGAGCGCCTGGACGATGCGGTGCGCCGGATCCTGCGCGTCAAGCTGCGCCTGGGCCTGTTCGAAGCCGGCAAGCCGTCCAAGCGCCCGCTCGGTGGCAAGTACGAATTGCTCGGCGCGCCGGAACACCGCGCGATCGCCCGCCAGGCGGTGCGCGAGTCGCTGGTGCTGCTCAAGAACCAGGCCGGCATCCTGCCGCTGGATCCAAAAAAGCGCGTACTGGTGCTGGGCGACGGTGCCAACGACATGGGCAAGCAGTCCGGCGGCTGGACGCTGAACTGGCAGGGCACCGGCACCAAGCGCAGCGACTACCCCAATGGCAATACCATCTGGGAAGGCCTGGACAAGCAGATCAAGGCCGCCGGCGGCAAGGCCGAGCTGGCAGTCGATGGTGCGTACAAGGCCAAGCCCGACGTGGCGGTGGTGGTGTTCGGTGAGAACCCGTACGCCGAATTCCAGGGCGACATCGCCACCCTGCTGTACAAGCCGGGCGACGAGAGCGAGCTGGCGCTGATCAAGAAGCTCAAGGCCGAAGGCATCCCGGTGGTAGCTGTGTTCCTGAGCGGGCGTCCGTTGTGGATGAACCAATACATCAATGCCGCCGATGCCTTCGTCGCCGCCTGGTTGCCCGGTTCGGAAGGCGAGGGCATTGCCGACGTGCTGCTGCGCAAGGCCGATGGCACGGTACAGAACGACTTCAAGGGCAAGCTGAGCTTCTCCTGGCCCAAGACCGCGGTGCAGTTCGCCAACAACGTCGGGCAGAAGGATTACGACCCGCAGTTCAAGTTCGGCTTCGGCCTGACCTACGCCGACAAGGGCGACCTGGCTGCGCTGCCAGAGGAATCGGGCGTGTCCGGCGAGCAGTCGGTGGGCGGGGTGTACTTCGTGCGCGGCAAGCCGGCACTGGGCATTGCGATGCAGCTGTCCAATGCCAGCCAGGCCAACATGCCGGCCACCACGCTGCCGGTGGGTCTGTCCGATGGCAGCCTGAAGATGACCGCGGTCGACCACAAGGCGCAGGAAGATGCACGACGTCTGGTCTGGTCCGGTGCCAAGGCCTCCAGCGTATTGCTGGTGTCCGGCAAGCCGGTCGATGTCTCGCGTGAGAGCAACGGCGATGTGCAGTTGCAGCTGACCGTGCGCCGCGACAGCGCGGTGACCGCGCCGGTGTGGCTGGGCGTGGGCTGTGGCGACAAATGCGGCGGCCGCGTCGATGCGCAGAAGACCCTGGCCGCGCTGCCGCAGGGCCAGTGGAAGGTGGTCGGCGTGCCGTTGAAGTGCTTCGCGGTGGCCGGTGCGGATGTGACCAAGCTGACCCAGGTCGCCAGCATCGAAAGCGCTGCGGCGCTGGACCTGTCGGTGTCGAAGATCGCACTGGGCGCGCTCAACGAAGCCGAAGTCACGCTCGACTGCCCGGTCAAGTAAGCAGCACACCCGCAGGCGCGCTTGCGGGTATGCCCAGGTAACAACCCCATACATGCGTCGCCGGCCCCGGCGACGTGTCAAAGCGGCCACCCTCAGCGGTGGTGTCATCAGCCGCCGCGGGACGCGCGCGTCGATCGGCCGGGACGGCCTGCAGCTGCGGTTCGCCGCGCTGCCGCAACGCACGCAGTGCGGGCGGCGGCAGTCTGCAGACCTGTCCGGTCCACGACGCTCGGCCCAGAGCCAGACAGGAGAGTGCAGTGGGTTTGGCGACGTTGGATATCGTGATTGTGCTGGTCTATCTGACCGGCATCTTCGTGCTCGCGCAGTGGGTCTCGCGCGAGAAGGCAGGGCACAGCAAGAGCGCCGAGGATTACTTCCTGGCCAGCAAGTCGTTGCCGTGGTGGGCGATCGGCGCCTCGCTGATCGCCGCGAACATCTCGGCCGAGCAGATCATCGGCATGGCCGGTTCCGGCTACGCGATCGGCCTGGCGATTGCCTCCTACGAGTGGATGGCCGCGCTGACGCTGCTGATCGTCGGCAAGTTCTTCCTGCCGATCTTTCTGCGCAACGGCATCTACACCATGCCGCAGTTCCTGGAACAGCGGTACGGCAAGTGGATCCGCACGCTGATGGCGGTGTTCTGGCTGCTGCTGTACGTGTTCGTCAATCTCACCTCGATCCTGTGGCTGGGGTCGATCGCGGTCAGCCAGGTCACCGGCATGGACCAGACCCTGGCGCTGGCGTTGATCGGCGTGTTCGCGCTGGTCTACCAGCTGTACGGCGGTCTTAAAGCGGTGGCCTTGACCGACATCGTGCAGGTCACGCTGCTGGTGCTGGGCGGCCTGCTGGTGGCCGGACTGACCCTGGCACGGATCGGCGACGGTGCCGGCGTGCTGGCCGGCTTCAAGCACCTGTGGAGTGCGCACCCGGAGCACTTCCACATGATCCTGAGCAAGGACAACCCGTTCTACAAGGACCTGCCCGGCCTGAGCGTGCTGCTGGGCGGTCTGTGGGTGATGAACATCAGTTACTGGGGTTTCAACCAGTACATCATCCAGCGCGCGCTGGCGGCCAAGAACATCGGCGAGGCGCAGAAGGGCATGGTGTTCGCCGCGTTCCTGAAGCTGCTGATGCCGTTGGTGATCGTGGTGCCGGGCATCGCCGCGGTGGTGCTGGCGCCGGACCTGGCCAAGCCCGACCAGGCCTATCCGACCATGATGCAGCTGTTGCCGACCGGCATCCTGGGCCTGGTGTTCGCGGCGCTGGTGGCGGCGATCGTGGCCTCGCTGGCTTCAAAGATCAACTCGGTGGCGACGATCTTCACCCTGGATTTCTACGCCAAGTTCCGCCCGCAGACCGAGCAGAAGCAGCTGGTGCGCGTGGGTCGCATCGTGGCCATCGTGGCGGTGGTGATCGGCATCCTGACCGCGCGGCCGCTGCTGGGCAACTTCGATCAGGGCTTCCAGTTCATCCAGGAATTCACCGGCTTCTTTACGCCTGGCGTGGTGGTGATCTTCATGCTTGGCCTGTTCTGGAAGCGCGCCAACGAGGCCGGCGCACTGACCGCGGCGATCGGCTCGGTGGTGCTGTCGTTCGCGCTCAAGTTCGCCTGGCCGGAACTGCCGTTCATGGACCGCATCGGCGTGGTGTTCGTGGCGGCGCTGGTGCTGGCAGTGCTGGTGTCGTTGATGACCGCGCCCACCCAGGCACGCGACCTGATCCGTACCGACGATGTGGCCTACGGCACTACGCTGGGCTTCAAGGTCGGTGCGATCGGGGTGGTGGTGATCCTGGTCGCGCTGTACGCGGTGTTCTGGTAATCGCCCAGCCAGTCCGCTGAAATTGGTTGTGCGCACGCGGCGCGACACTCAGTTGTCGCGCCGCGTGCGTTTTGGCTGCTGTGCTGCTTTCGCTTACACCCGCGCCGCGGCCAGGCTCGCAGCGAGCAGATTGACCGGCGCTTCCAGCTGCTCATGCCACGGCGTCTGCAGCCAGGTTTCCAGTGCGGCCGCCGGCATCGGCTTGGCGATCCAGTAGCCCTGACCTTCGTCGCAGCCCCAGGTGCGCAGCTGCGCGTAGGCCTCCGCCGACTCGATGCCTTCGGCGACCACGCGCTGGCCCAGGCTGTGGCCGAGCTGGATCATCGCCGGCACCAGGGTGCGGTCGGTGCGGTTGTCCGGCAATGAGCGGATGAAGGATTGATCGATCTTCAACGAGCTGGCCGGCAGCTGCTTGAGATAGCTGAAATTGCTGTAGCCGGTGCCGAAGTCGTCGATGGCGATATGCACGCCCAGCGCCGCGATGGCCGCCAATTGCTCGGCCAGATGCTCGGGGTGGCGGATCATCGCGCTTTCGGTGAATTCGATCTCCAGCCGGCGCGGATCCAGGTTGTGGCGCTCCAGGCCACGCCGCAGCAGGCCGACGAATCCGGGCCGGTCCAGATCGGCGGCCGACACGTTCAGGGCCAGGTTGAAATCCAGGCCCTGTTGCTGCCAGCGCGCGGCCTGGGCGATGCCGTTGTCGATGACCCAGGCGGTAATGCGGTTGATCAACGCGGTTTTTTCGGCCATCGGCACGAAGTCGGCGGGCATCACCGGGCCGATCATCGGATGCTGCCAGCGCAGCAGCGCCTCCACTCCGACGCAGCGGTGATCGTGCAGGTCCACGCGCGGCTGGTAGTGCAGGCGCAGCTGGCTGGCGCTGTCCAGCGCGGCGGGCAGGGAAGCCAGCAGGCGGAAGGTATTGCGCTGGGCCACGTCGTGCTTGCGCTCGTACATGCTCCACGGCACGCCGCGTTCGCGCGAGATGTCCACCGAGGTGGTCAGTGAGCGGATGGTGTCGGCCGCGCCATAGCTGGTCTGCAGCGAGACCGCGCCGATCGAGGCCACTGCGGTATGCGGAATGCCCTGATGTTCCAGCGTCTCGGCAAAGGCCTTGGAGACCTTGGTGCACAGCGCGGACAGACGCTGCGTTTCGGCCTGGGCCAGAAAGCCGAAGGTGGTCGGGTCCAGCCGATACAGCGCGGTGCCGGCGGGCAGATACGCTGCCAGCCGACGCTGCGCGATCGCCACATAACCGTCGGCATAATCCCAGCCTAGCGCCTTGACCATGTCACGGAAGTAATCGCTGCCGCAGATGTCGACCGCCACCGCGGTAGTGGCCGGCGCGCTATCGCGTTGCGACAGCCAGGCATCCAGGTCTTCGGCAAAGCGCGACCGATTGGGCAGCCCGGTCGGTCCGTCGCGGTAGGTGGTGCTGCGCAGGTTTTCCACCCGCAGCACCGCCAGGTCGCGCAGGCCTTCCAGTTGGGTGATCGCTTCGGCGTCCAGGCCCGGACGCGGGCTTGTCCCGATCACGCACAAGGTGCCGATGCGGTGGCCGTCGCGCAGCGTCAGCGGCGCGCCGGCGTAGAAGCGGATGAAGGGTGGCCCCAGCACCAGCGGGTTGTCGCAAAAGCGCGGATCCAGTTGCGCGTCGGGCACTACCATCACCTCGGGGGCACGGATCGCATGCGCGCAGAACGCCTGGTCGCGCGGCGTTTCCTGCGGTTCCAGGCCGATGCGGGCCTTGAACCACTGACGATGCTCATCCACCAGCGACACCAGCGCGATTTCTGCGCCCAGGTTGCGGGCGGCCATGGCGGCGATGGTCTCGAACACCGGGTCCGGCGGCGAGTCCAGCAGGCACAGGCCACGCAGGACGGACAACCGGGTCGACTCGTCGACCACGGGCGGAAGAGGGGAATTGGCAGGAGCAAGCACGGATTGCATGTGCTTCTATCGGCCTGAAGCGTAATCCCTTGATCGACGCTGCTAGGTGGCGTTCAGTTGAGGCGGCATTGCCGCGCGATGGCTGCGCCAACGCCGCTGCAGGGACAACAGCGGTGCGATGGCATCAGGCCACAGCATGACGAGGCGGCCTACGCGCCAGGTCGACGGTCGCTCTGACTCACGCGTCATGCGTGATGTAAGCAAACGTGCGGCGTCGTGGTCGGCGCTGGCGCACGACCGCTAAACATTGCCGCCCCCTCGCCGATGACTGAGGGTGCGCCTGCCTTGTCCCCCACAACAACGTAATCGTTCAGCGCACTTGTTTCGGCGCTTGTTCGATATGTGACAGGGGTTGCATCGGCTGGCACGTCAAATTGACACAGTGTTCACGCGCACTGTGTGTGCCGCCATCGCTCGTCCTCCTCCCCCTGTCTGGAAAAATCGATCGTGAAATCACCGTTGTCTCGTTTTGCCCACCGCATGCTGCTGGTCGTTGCAGGCCTAGCAGTGTCGTCTGCCGCGCACGCGGGGCTGTCGGTGTCCGGCACACAACTGCGTGAGTCCAATGGCAACACCGTGGTCCTGCGTGGCGTCAATCTGCCGCATGCCTGGTACGCGAGCCGCACCGACGCGGCCCTGGCAGCCATCGCTGCCACCGGCGCCAATAGCGTGCGCGTGGTGCTCAGTTCCGGTTATCGCTGGAACCGCACGCCGGAGGCCGAGGTGTCGCGCATCATCGCGCGTTGCAAAAGCCTGGGCCTGATCGCGGTGCTGGAAGTGCACGACACCACTGGCTATGGCGAAGACGGCGCTGCCGCTGGCCTCGCCCACGCTACTGCGTACTGGACCAGCATCCGCAAGGCGCTGATCGGCAACGAAGACCAGGTCATCATCAACATCGGCAACGAGCCGTTCGGCAATCAGTTGAGCGCCAGCGAATGGGTCAACGGCCATGCAACCGCAATCGCCGCATTGCGCAAGGCCGGATTGACTCACGCTCTGATGGTGGATGCGCCGAACTGGGGCCAGGACTGGAAGTTCTACATGCGCGACAACGCTGCCGCGTTGCTGGCGCGCGACAGCCGCCGCAACCTGATCTTCAGCGTCCACATGTACGAAGTGTTCGGCAGCGATGCGACGGTCAACAATTATCTGCGCGCCTTCCGCGATAAAAAGCTGGCGCTGGTGATCGGCGAGTTCGGGGGAGACCATCGCGGCGCGCACGTGGACGAGGCAGCGATCATGCGCCGTGCCCGCGACTACAACGTCGGCTATCTGGGCTGGTCGTGGTCGGGCAACGACAGCAGCACGCAATCGCTGGATATCGCAATCGGCTGGAACGCCACGCGCCTCAGCAGCTGGGGGCGCAACTTGATCCTGGGCGCCGATGGCATCACCGCGACCTCGCGCAGGGCGAGCGTGTTCGGCCCACGTTGAGAGTGAAGCCCTGCAGCCAGCGTCTTTGGTTTTTCGGGATGGGTGGATAGTTAGCTGCCGAGCTGCGGCTTGTCTGCAGGGCCCTTGCCCGCCCACCATCGCAGGACACGCCGCAAGTACGTCCTTGTAGGCTCTTACGCGGCATCCATGCCGCGTAAGGTCCCGCGACGGTGGGCGGACAAGGACCCGTCGAGATGGTCGGTGTGCATGGTTTTCAACAAAACAGCCGGCAACCGGTGCGGTGTCATCGCCGTGTTCTCGACGCTGTGAATTGGCTGCAGGGCCCTTGCCCGCCCACCATCGCAGGACACGCCGCAAGTACGTCCATGTAGGCTCTTACGCGGCATCCCTGCCGCGTAAGGTCCCGCGACGGTGGGCGGGCAAGGACCCGTCGAGATGGTCGGTGTGCATAGTGGAAATGACACAGGACGTGCGTTGGTCGGATCACTAAGCGTTCGATCAACCTCTGACTATTTTCGCGTCGCAAGCCGAGCAGCAAACGGGCTTTCAACACGCAAGCTGCAAACGTCGCAGCTGCTGCCGCAAGCCGAGCAACACGCTTTCAAGAAAGCAGCCGGCCAACTGTCTGGCGCGGTGTCCTTGCCGGTTGCGGGACCCTTGGCGGCATGGATGCCGCCAAGGAGCCTCCATGGACGGATTCACGGCGTGTCCCGCAAGCGGCGAGGGCACCGCGCTCTCGACTCACCGAGCGTTTGAGCTATGTATCGGATCTCGCCAAAAACAGCGCCATGGTTGAATGGATCAAGCCTCGGGTAGCGCCTGAAAAACGCCACGGTTCAACGTCTCGATGCCAGGCCTCAACGCCCGGGCTCGCGTAACGGCCCCGGGCTTGGCCGCTTGGTCAGCTTGCGCTGCAGCGAGCGGCGGTGCATGCCGAGCAGGCGTGCGGCGGCGGAGACATTGCCGCCGGTTTCGTGCAGCGCCTGCTGGATGTGCTCCCACTGCAGGCGGCTGAGCGGTGTCATCATTTCCCGCGCGGTTTCTTCTTCGTCCGGCTCCGGCAGCTCGTCGTCCTCTTCGCCCAGCGCCCGCATGATGGTCGGGATATTGGCCGGCTTGGGCAGGTAGTCGTCGGCGCCGAGCTTGATCGCCTCCACCGCGGTGGCGATGCTCGCATAGCCGGTGACCAGCAGGATGCGCATGTCGGCGCGGATCTCGCGCAGCGGCTGGATCAGGCTCAGGCCGGAATCGTGGCCGAGCTTGAGATCGATCAAGGCGAAATCGGGCAAGGCGCTGCGGGCGGTCGACAGGGCACTGGCCGCGTCGGTGGCGGTCAGGGTTTCCACGCCGCGGCGGGCGAGGCTGCGCTGCAGCGTGCGCAGGTACAGGGTGTCGTCGTCGACCAGCAGGCCGGTACGCAGGGGAGTGCTTGTCATGCGAGTGCCTCGTGTTCGGAGAGCGGCAGACGGAAACCGACGCGGGCGCCGCTGCCTTCGGCGGGCAGCATCCACAACTCGCCCTGCAGCCGCTCGACGGTGGCGTGCGAGAGCGCCAGCCCGACGCCCATGCCGTCGTGCTTGCCGCTGTTGAACAAGGTGCCCGGCAACATGGCCTGCGAGGTGTCGAAGCCCGGACCATAGTCGCGGACTTCGCCGCTGAGATGGTCCTGCTCCACGCGCAGGGTGAGATCGATCTGCGGCCGGCCGGCACGTTCGCCGGCATCGGCCGCATTGTTGAGCAGCACCATCAGCAGATGGCTGACGCCGGGCTGCAGCAGCAGGCGCATCGGTGCGTCGTCGTTGCGGCGCAGCTCGATGGTCGGGCGTACCAGCCGCCATTGTTCCAGCACGTCCTTGACCGCCACCTCGCGGCTGAGGTGGCCGTTGTCGGCCGGTGCGGCCAGCGCCAGCACGCGCTCGTGGCACTGCACCAGCAGTTCGCGCAGGGTGTCCAGATCCTCGCGCAATTCGCCCTGGTCGCATTGGTCGGCGATGTCGTCGACCAGCAGGGTCATCGTCGCCAGTGGCGTGTTGAGTTCATGCGCCACCGAGGCCGCGTGCGTGGCCAGCGCGACGATGCCCTCGTTACGCGCAAATCGCTCGCGCAGCGTGGAGATCTCGCGCTCGCGTTCGCGCATCGACAAGGCCAGCCGGGTGGCGAAGGCCAGCACCACCACCGTCGACAGCAGGAAGTTGGCGGCCATGCCCCACATGTGCAGGCTGAGCGGGTCGAAGCTGCCGTAGGGCAGCGGCAGGCCGAACGCTGCACTGATCACATACCCGGCCACACAGGATGCCGCCACGGCCATCGCCCAGCCCAGCGGCAGGGCCAGCGCGGCCAGCGCGATCAGCACCAGGAACAGCGAGCCGAACGGGTTGGCGATGCCGCCGCTCCAGCCCACCATCCAGGTCAGCACGGTGACATCGACCAGGATGTGGCCGAACTCGGTGGCCGGGCTGACCGCGCCACGGTGGGCCACTCGCAGTTGCGCATACAGGTTGAACACCGCCAGTGCGGCCACGCCGGCCCACAAGGGTTGCTGCGGCAGGTCCAGGCCCATCAGGCCGGTGGCGACCAGGATGGTGGCGGCCTGGCCGGCGGTGGCCAGCCAGCGCAGGCTGCACAGGGTCCGCAGGAAGGAGGCGTCTGAGGAATTCATCACGGCAATGCTATGCGCTCGGGGGCGTGGCGGCCTGCGACAAACCGTCGCATCGGCCCGGAAGACGGCCTGCGCAGCGCTTGAGCTGTGAGCGGACCGATGACAGGCTAAAATACCGCGATGTACGATGCCGTGACTCGCCCAACCCCTCCCGCCGACGCCACCGCCTGGCCGCGCCGCATCACCCAGGCCGTCAAGATCGGCAGCGTGACTGTGGGCGGCGGCCACCCGGTGGTCGTCCAGTCGATGACTAATACCGATACCGCCGACATCGCCGGCAGCGTCAAGCAGGTGGCCGACCTGTGGCGCGCCGGCTCGGAAATGGTGCGCCTGACCGTCAACAACGCAGAGTCGGCTGCGGCCATTCCGCGCATCGTCGACAAGCTGCGCATGATGGGGATCGAGGTGCCGTTGATCGGCGATTTCCATTACAACGGTCACCAGTTGCTCGCCGCCGAGCCGGCCTGCGCCGAAGCGCTGGCCAAGTACCGCATCAATCCGGGCAATGTCGGCTTCGGCAAGAAGAAGGACCTGCAGTTCGCGCAGCTGATCGAGTTCGCGATCAAGTACGACAAACCGGTACGCATCGGCGCCAACTGGGGCTCGCTGGACCAGTCGCTGGCTGCGCAGCTGATGGACGAGAACTCGCAACGCGACACCCCCTGGGATGCCGGCCGCGTGCTGCGCGAGGCCTTGATCCGTTCGGCAGTGGATTCGGCCGAGCGCGCGGTGGAACTGGGGCTGGCGCGCGAGCGCATCATCCTGTCGGCCAAGGTATCCGGTGTGCAGGAGCTGATCGCGGTGTATCGCGACATGGCGAGCCGCTGCGACTTTGCGCTGCATCTGGGCCTGACCGAGGCCGGCATCGGCAGCAAGGGCATCGTGGCCTCGGCTGCGGCGCTGAGCGTGTTGTTGCAGGAAGGCATCGGCGACACCATCCGCATCTCGCTGACGCCGGAACCGGGCCAGTCGCGCACCCAGGAAGTGATCGTCGCGCAGGAACTGCTGCAGACCACCGGCCAGCGCGCCTTCACGCCGATGGTCACGGCCTGCCCGGGCTGCGGCCGCACCACCTCCGAGTTCTTCCAGGAACTGGCCGGCGTGGTGCAGAACCACGTGCGCGCCAAGATGCCGGAGTGGAAGATCAGCAACCCCGGCGCGGAAAACATGACCCTGGCGGTGATGGGCTGCGTGGTCAACGGGCCGGGCGAATCGCGCCACGCCAACATCGGCATCTCGTTGCCGGGCACCGGCGAGGCGCCGTCGGCACCAGTGTTCATCGATGGCGAAAAAAGCGTCACCTTGCGTGGCGAAAACATCGCCTACGAGTTCATCGATCTGATCGATCAGTACGTCGAACGCACCTATGTCCGTCGCGCCGGCTGAATCGCCGGCCGGTTTCAGGGGATGGCTGCGCAGCAATGCGTGGCGCATGGCGTTGCTGTTTGCCGGCGTGCTGTTGCCGTTGGGCTTGTTCGTCGACCTGGCCGACGAAGTCCACGAGCTGGAAAATTTCTATTTCGACGAGCCCCTGCTGTGGAGCATGCGCAGCATCGCCACGCCGGGGCTGGATGCGTTTTTCAGGGTGGTCTCCAAGATCGGCTACCAGTACGGGGTGATCCCGGCCGATGTCGCCATCGTGCTGGTGTTGCTGATGTTGCGGCGCTGGCGCGAGGGAACCTTTGCCGCACTCGGCTTTGGCGGCTCGGCCTTGTTGAACATGGGCGCCAAGCAGGTGTTCCAGCGCGACCGCCCGAGCCTGTGGGAATCGATCGCCCCGGAAAGCACTTTCAGCTTTCCCAGCGGGCATGCGATGGGCTCGATGACGCTCGCTGCGGTGGTCATCGCGCTGGCCTGGAACACGCGCTGGCGCTGGCCGGTGACCACTGCCGCCAGCCTGTTCGCGGTGCTGGTCGGTGTGTCGCGGATCTACCTGGGCGTGCATTACCCTTCCGATATCCTGGGCGGCTGGTCGGCCGCGCTGGTATGGGTGGTCGGGCTGTATCTGGTGATGTTTCGCGGCGCACGGCGGCCGCATTGGCGTCGCCATCTCACCTCGGCCTGAGGGTACGGCCGGGCCGACGTCGAAGGTGGTCGGCGCAGGCGTGTGACCGGGACTGACGCAGACCGGCACGGCGTTCGACTCAGTAACGACGTACGCGCTCCCCGCGCCACAACTGCAGCCCGATCACGCTGCCGATTGCGGCCAGCAGAATCATGTAATACGCCGGGCCCATCGGGTGTTGCTTGAGCAACATCACCACCACCAGCGGGGTCAGGCCACCGAATACCGCATAGCCCAGGTTATAGGCGAACGACACGCCGGACAGGCGCACCACCGGCGGAAACGCTTCGACCATGACGCGCGGAACCGCCCCCAGGACGCCGAGCGCCGCGCCCAGCAGGGCGTACAGCGGGAACAGCAACTGCGGATCACCGGCCAGGCGATAGAACAGCCAGGCGCTGGCGCCCAGGAACACGCTGCCGGCAAGCAGCACGCGTCCGTTGCCGTAGCGATCGGACAAGGCGCCGGCCACGATCGAGCCGATCGCCTGCAGCAGGACCGCGAGCAGGTTGGCCTGCAAGGCGACCGCTGCCGGGTAGTGGTACGCGCTCTGCAACAGCGTCGGCGTCATCAACGACACCACCAGCACCCCGGCTGCCACCATCCAGGTCAGCCACAACGACTGCGCCACACTGCGTGGATGATCGCGCAGCACCAGCTTGAGCGGCGTTTCGCGCGCGACGGCACGCATCGCCATCAGCTCGGCGAACACCGGTGTTTCGTGCAGCCAGCGCCGCAGATACACGGAAAGCAGGCCGAAGAGGCCGCCGGCCAAGAACGGCAGGCGCCAGGCGTCGTCGGCGATTTCCTGCGGCGTGAAGGCGCGATTGATCGCCCCGGCGCTGAGCGAACCGAGCAACACCCCGGCGGCCAGGCCGGCAGTCAGTGTTCCGCAGGCCAGTCCCCTGCGTTGCGCAGGCACGTGCTCTGCGACGAAGACCCATGCACTGGGAACTTCGCCGCCGATGGCTGCGCCCTGCAGCAACCGCATCGTCAGCAGCAGGAGCGGGGCGGCCAGGCCGATCTGCGCGTAGGTCGGCAGCACGCCGATGACCAGCGTCGGCAAGGCCATCAATCCGATGCTGAGCGCGAACATGCGCTTGCGACCGAGCAGGTCGCCGAAGTGCGCCATCACGATCCCGCCCAGCGGACGGATCAGGTAGCCTGCAGCAAAGATGCCGAAAGTCTGCAACTGCCGCATCCAGTCCGGTATGCCCGGCGGAAAGAACAGCTCTCCCAGCACCGTCGCGAAGAAGATGAAGATGATGAAGTCGTAGAATTCCAGCGCGCCGCCTAGCGCGGACAGGGCCAGGGTCTTGTAGTCGCCGCGTGTGAGCTGGCTTGTGGGTGCAGTGCCTGTTGCGGAAGGGGTCTTCAAGGCATGACATCCTGTGGCAGGTGCCCGCGCGCATGCGCGTGCTGGAGCAGTGAGGTATGAGTCATCCGTGCTATTGCTGCGGCAACGCGCAGCTTGCACGCTTGCCCGCCACGGCCAGGCGCATGCACTTCGGGAAAGGCGCGCTGGCTGCGCCTTCGGTGCCGATCAGTCGCGCACACTTGCGTGCGCCGCCGCTTCGGCATGCAGTGCGGTGGTGTCGAACAACGGCAGCTGCGCATCGCTGCTGTCCACCAGCAGCGAAATCTCGGTGCAGCCCAGGATGATCGCTTGCGCACCCTCCTGGCCGAGGTCGGCCATGACCTGGCGGAAATAGCCGCGCGACTCCGGCCGGATGATGCCCTGGCAGAGTTCGTCGTAGATCACCCGATGCAGTTGCGCACGTGCGTCGGCCGGCGGTACCAGCACCTGCAGGCCACGCGCAGCCAGGCGCTCGCGATAGAACGGCTGTTCCATGGTGAAACGCGTGCCGAGCAGCCCGACACGGGTGACGCCTGCCGCAATCAACGCATCGGCGGTGGCATCAGCGATATGCAGCAAGGGCAGCGGCGTTGCGGAGGTGATCGCATCGGCAACGCAATGCATGGTGTTGGTGCACAGCACCAGGAAGTCGGCACCGCCGGCATACAGCGCGCGCGCCGCTGCCGCCATTGCCTGGCCTGCGCCGTCCCAGTCGCCGGCGTGTTGCAGGCGCTCGATCTCATGGAAATTGACGCTGTACAGCAACAGCCTGGCCGAATGCAGGCCGCCGCAGGCCAGGCGCACCCGCTGGTTGATGATGCGGTAATAGGGCAGGGTAGATTCCCAGCTCATGCCGCCGATCAGGCCGATGGTTTTGCTTGGAACCGGCATGCCGACCTCACCTTGGAACAGTCAACGAAGTGGGTGCGCATCGCCCCTTCGATGGCCGGGGAGCGCGTACCAGCGCAGTGTACGTCGGCATCGTCGCCACGCCACCGCGCGGGCCGGTCAGGCCGCTCGCAGACGCTCGATCACTCGCCCGGTTTTGCGCCTTCCAGCGGTGCGTGCGTGGCGGCACGACGTGCCAGCACGCTTTCACGATGGGCGATGTAGACATTGGCGCAGATGATGATGGCCGCACCGATCAGGGTATGGTGTTCGATCGCCTCGCCGAACAGCCACCAGCCCAGCAGCGCCACCAGCGGCAGCTGCATGAAGCTGATTGGCTGCAGTGCGGAGACTTCGCCCAGCTTGAGCGCGCGCGTCCAGAACAGCTGGCCGGCGGTGCCGAAGATGCCGGTCGCCGCCAGCCAGAGCCAGTCGATGCCCTGCGGCCAGCTCCACTGAAACAGTGCCGGAATCAGCGACATCGGCACCCAGAACACATAGGTGTAGAACACCACGGTGTCCGAGTCGTCGCTGCGCGAGAGCTGCTTGATCTGGATCGCCACCACGGCGCTGATCACCGCTGCCAGCAGCGCAATCAGCAGACCGGGCGTAAAGGTGGACGAGCCTGGCCGCAGGATCACCAACACGCCGATGAATCCGGCCGCCACCGCCAGCCAGCGGCGCAGGCGCACCTGTTCGTGCAGCCACACCACGGCCAGCACGGTGACGAACAACGGGGTGGAATACGACAGCGAGATCGCCTGCGACAACGGCAGGTGGCCGATCGCCCAGAACCCGCACAGCATCGAGGCCAGGCCGATCAGGGTGCGTGCCAGGTACTGCGGCAATTGCCGCGTGCGCGGCGCCTTGCCGGCGCGCAGGATCAGCGGCAACAGGGCCAACAGCCCGAACGCATTGCGAAAGAACGCGATCTCGGTGGTGGCGATCGTGCCCGACGCCAGCCGGATGCAGATGGCCATCAGGCCGAAGGCGCAGGTACTGGTGAGCATCCACAGCGCAGCACGTCGTGATGCCTGCTGCGCTATCACCAATGCGCTCCGATGATGCGCGGCTCCGGCTCCAGGATCACCGAGTAACGCTCGCGCACCGATTCGGCGATGCGCCGCGCAAAGTCCAGCAGCTGGGCACCGCTGGCGGTGCCGTAGTTGACCAGCACCAGGGCGTGATCCGGCGACACTCCAGCATCGCCTTCGCGCCGGCCCTTCCAGCCGCACTGCTCGATCAACCAGGCCGCCGACAACTTGCCCTGGCCGGGCTGTTCGCCGGGGTAGACCGGCATATCGGCAAAGGTGGCCTGCAGCGCGGCAATCTGCTCGCTGGGCAGCAAGGGATTCTTGAAGAAGCTGCCGGCATTGCCGAGCACATCCGGGTCCGGCAGTTTGCGCCGACGGATGTTGATCACCGCCTGCGCCACATCGGCGGCACCGGCCAGGTCGGCGCCCATGCTGGCCAGCTCCTCGCGGATACCGGCGTAGTCCAGCCGCAACTCGTGCAGCAGCGGCAGATTGAATTCCACCGCGACGATCAGATAACGCTCCGGCTGCTGCTTGAACACGCTGTCGCGATAGGCAAAGGCGCACTCGGCCGCGGTCAGCCGCACGAACTGCTGGGCATGCAGATCGAAGGCGTCCACCACATGGATGAAGTCGCCCACCTGCGCGCCGTATGCGCCGATGTTCTGGATCGGGCATGCGCCGACGGTGCCGGGAATCAAGGCCAGATTTTCCAGCCCCGACAGGCCTTGCTGCAGTGAATACAGCACCAGCGCGTGCCAGTTGACGCCGGCACCGGCGCGCACGATGGCGTGGTCGGCGTGGTGCGCGATGATGGCGATGTCGCGGTTTTCGAAACACAGCACGCAGCCCGGTGGGTCGCCGGCCAGCAGCACGTTGCTGCCGCTGCCCAGCACCAGCAGCGGTTGCCCGGCGATCTCCGGCGCTGCCAGCGCCTGCGGCAAGGCATCGGGTGCGTGGATGCTCAGCAACCAGCGCGCCGTGGCATCGACATGAAAGGTATTGAGCGCGCGCAGGGGCGCGTGTTCGCTCAAGTGCCAGCCGGCCTGCGTTGCATCGCTCATAGCGGCGACACCGCACCGCCGCTGGGCGCTTCGCGGCGGCGACGGATCGCGTCCACGCATTCGCCGATCAGCGGCGGCCCGCGATACACCAGGCCGCTGTAGCACTGCACCAGCGTCGCGCCGGCTGCCATCTTGGCCACCGCATCCGCACCGGAGTTGATGCCGCCCACGCCGATCAACGGGATCGACTCCGGCAGACGCGCGCGCAGGCGGCGCAGCACCAGCGTGGATTGCCCCAGCAGCGGCGCGCCCGACAGGCCGCCGGCCTCGGCAGCCAGCGGATGGTTGGCGATCAGGGTACGCGTCACCGTGGTGTTGGTGGCGATCACACCATCCACCGCCAGATCGGCCAGCACGCGCGCGGCCGCATCGATGTCGCGATCGTTGAGATCCGGGGCCACCTTCACCAGCATCGGCACGCGCTTGCCGTGTTGCGCGGCCAGGGCTTCCTGGGTGTCGCGCAGATCGGCGATCAGCCGGCGCAGCGCCTGTTCTTCCTGCAGCTCGCGCAAGCCGGCAGTGTTGGGCGAAGAAATGTTAACGGTGATGTAGTCGGCCAGCGGGTATACGCGCTCCATGCAATAGCGGTAGTCGCAGGTGGCTTCCTCGTTGGGCGTGTCCTTGTTCTTGCCGATGTTGATGCCGAGCAGGCCGCCGCGACGCCGCGCGCGTTGCACGTTGGCCACCAGCACGTCCACGCCCAGGTTGTTGAAGCCCATGCGGTTGATCACCGCCTGGTATTCCGGCAAGCGGAACATGCGCGGCGTGGGATTGCCTTCCTGCGGCCGCGGCGTCACCGTGCCGATCTCGACGAAGCCGAAACCCAGCGCGAGCAGCGCATCGATGTGCTCGCCGTTCTTGTCCAGGCCGGCACCGAGCCCGACCGGGTTGGGAAACATCAGACCGAAAGCCGGCGTCGGCAGCGGCACCGGGCGCTTGGCCAGCAGCGGCGTGGTGCCGGTGCGGTAGGCGACATCGATGGAGCGCAATGCCAGCGCGTGGGCGCGCTCGGCATCGAGGGAAAACAGCAAGGGGCGGGCAAGCGAATACATGCGGGTCAGTTCAATTCCCCGGCGAACACCCGGGTCTGGTATTGGAAGTCGATCAGCCCGTCGCGCGCATGCGCGTCGAACAGCGTGCGTAGCGCGGCGAGCATCGGGGCATGGCGTGGGTCATGCGCGAGCGGGGCATACGACGAAGACAACAGCCGGCCGCGTAAGGCATCGAAGTCCAGCCGTTGCACATTCGGAAAGCGTGCCATCGCGCGGAAGCCTTCGCCGAACCACGCCTGCATGGTGGCATCGTCCTGATAGCGTTCGGCCACGGCCGAATAGTCGGTGCCGTAGTCCAGCAGCAGTTGCTCGTAGCCGCGCAGGAAGTCGGTGGTGTCCAGCTCGCGGCTGTTCCAGTAGATCACCGCCAGCCCGCCGGGCTGCAGGATGCGCGCCCACTCGGCACGCACCGCCTGCACGTCGAACCAGTGGAAGGCCTGCGCCGCGGACACCAAGCCGACGCTGGCATCGGCCAGCCCGGTGGCCTCGGCGGTGCCGTCGACCGCGCGGAACTTGGGGAACTCCGCCAGCCACTGCTGCGCGGCTGCGCGCATGGCCGGGTTGGGTTCCACCGCAGTGACCGGACAACCGGCCTCCAGAAACAGCCGGCTGGAGATGCCGGTGCCGGCACCGATATCGGCCACCGCGGTGGCCGGCGTCAGGCCCAGCTCTTCGTGCAGCCAGCGCAGCAGCTGCGGCGGATAGCTCGGCCGGTAGCGCACATAGGCCGCGACGCGGTCGTTGAAGCGTTGAGCGGAGGAGGGCGCGGCCATGCTCAACTGTTGGCGGCCGCAAGCCAGGCCAGGCCGCCGAAGAACAGGATGAAGATCGCCACCCCTGCCACCCAGAGCGCGACCGCCAGCCAGCCAAGAATCAGCCCGCCGATGGCCAGCCCGTCGCCGTCCAGTCCCTGCGGATTGCGGCGGATTTCGCCGCGAGCCAGGTGGCCGGTGATGATGGCGCAGAGGCTGCCGAGGAACGGGATCAGCGTCCAGCCGAGAATGCCCGAGACCAGGCTGACGATGGCCATGGCACTGGTCTGTCGAACGACGACGTTCATCATGAACTCCTGAAGTGGCGGCAGCCGACGGCTGGCGTGGGCCGATTATCCCAGAGCCGCCGCCCGAATGGCGTGCCGTCTGCGGCCAGACGCGGTGCGGGGCCGGTTTTGACCGGAATGGGAGGGCTTGCGTGTCTGGTCGCCCCGCTATCGGACCGAGCGGCCGATGAGACGTTGGGTGCCGAGATCGTGCGCGGCTGCGTGGCGCACTGCCAATGACAAAGACATCGGAACCAAGCCGCCGCTGATTGGCTGAGCCGGACGCAGGCGCAACGTGGCGGCCATGCTCCGGTACGCTTGCGACAGCGCGCCGGCTCAATGCCCGGCGCGCCTGCACATCGATCAAAGATCGAACTTGATGCCCTGCGCCAGTGGCAGCGAGTCAGAGTAGTTGATCGTATTGGTCTGGCGACGCATATAGACCTTCCACGCATCCGAGCCGGATTCGCGGCCACCGCCGGTCTCCTTTTCGCCGCCGAACGCGCCGCCGATCTCCGCACCGGAGGTGCCGATGTTGACGTTGGCGATGCCGCAGTCGCTGCCGGCCGCCGACAGGAACTTCTCGGCCGCCTTCAGGTTCTGGGTGAAGATCGACGACGACAGGCCCTGCGGCACGCCGTTCTGCAGCTCGATCGCCTCGTCCAGCGTGCTGTACTTCATCACGTACAGGATCGGCGCGAAGGTCTCGTGCTGCACCACCGCGTCGCTGTTCTGCAGCCCGGTGACGATGGCAGGCAGCACGAAGTTGCCCGGGCGGTCGATCGCGGTGCCGCCCACTTCGACCGTGCCGCCAGCGGCCTTGGCCTTGGCGATCGAGGCCAGGAACTGCTCTACCGCGCCCTGGCTGTTGAGCGGGCCCATCAGGTTTGCCGGGTCGGTCGGGTCGCCGATCTTGCTGTCGAGCTGCTTGTACGCCTTGACCAGCGTGGCCAGCACGTTGTCGTAGATGGATGCGTGCACGATCAGGCGGCGCGTGGTGGTGCAGCGCTGTCCGGCGGTGCCCACCGCGCCGAACACGATGCCCGGGATGGCCAGCTTCAGGTCGGCGGTCTCGTCCAGGATGATGGCGTTGTTGCCGCCCAGCTCCAGCAGGCAACGCCCCAGGCGGTGCGCGACCTTTTCCGCAACCACGCGACCGATCTGGGTCGAACCGGTGAAGCTGATCAGCGGCACGCGGCCGTCTTCGACCAGCTTCTGCGACAGCGCCGTGCCGGCATCGTTGATCAGGAAGAAGATGTCCGGGAAGCCGGCGTCCTTCAATGCCGCATTGCAGATCTTCATCGTCGCGATCGCGGTCAGCGGGGTCTTGTTGGACGGCTTCCAGATGCAGATATCGCCGCAGATCGCCGCCAGGAACGCATTCCACGCCCACACTGCCACCGGGAAGTTGAACGCGCTGATGATGCCGACCAGACCTAGCGGCTGGTACTGCTCGTACATGCGGTGGCCCGGGCGCTCCGAATGCATGGTGTAGCCGTACAGCATGCGGCTCTGGCCGACCGCGAAGTCGGCGATGTCGATCATCTCCTGCACCTCGCCGTCGCCCTCGGGCTTGCTCTTGCCCATTTCCAGCGCCACCAGCGAGCCCAGCGCATCCTTGTGCGCGCGCAGCGCCTCGCCACACAGGCGCACCGCCTCGCCACGGTGCGGCGCAGGCGTGGTGCGCCACACCTTGAAGGCCGCCTGCGCACGCTGGACGATCAGCTCGTAGTCTTCCGGCGTGGTGGCCTGCACCTCGGCGATCACCGCGTTGGTGGTCGGATTCAGCGGCTGCAGCACCCCGGCGCCGGTGGCCTGCGACCAGGTCGCCTCGCCAAGATAGGTACCGGAATTGGACGCGGCGAGGTCGAGCGCCTTGAGCAGGTCAGCGGACATGGGATCTCCAAAGGTCGGGACGGTCGCGTGGCGGCCAGCGGCCCCCCGCGACACGGGTAGCCGCCGATTTTAGCAGGCTCCGCCGACCACCCGCCGGCTTGGCAATCGCAACGATCGTGCGACAATGCCCACCTTGGCCCCGTAGCTCAGCTGGATAGAGCGTCCCCCTCCTAAGGGGAAGGTCGCCCGTTCGAATCGGGCCGGGGTCACCAGGAATCAATGGTTTAGCGCGACGCGCGCACTACCCATTTCGCTTATCAGGGCACATATCCACAGGGGTTGGTCACAGTGGACACAGCAGCATTTAGCATCGCGGGCTGCCTTTAAAATCTCAGGTGTTTGACCGCGGCCTCGTCGCCCTGAGGCGTCAAATGTGCATAGTATTTTTCAGTTGTCGCATAGTCCGCGTGTCCTGCCAAAACTTGGACCCGGCGCAGCGGCACGCCCGCCATGACTAGGTGTGCGCAAAAGGTGTGGCGCAGCCGGTGCAGGCTTCCCCCGATTCCTGCTTTGCGGGCATCGGCAGCGAACCAGTCGCTTATCGTGTCCTTGTGTACGTCGATAAGCCGCTCAGGGAGTCGGCGCAGTGCCCATCGTGCATAGCGGTTGAGCGGAACCTCTCGCCACTTGCCCGATTTGGTACGGCCGCTTCCCGTTTCATCCGGCTCGCTCTCGATCATGAGCCTGCTGCCTTGCACTGAGGACTTGTGCAACTTGGCAACCTCACCACGGCGCAAGCCGGTGTGCGCCATGAAAAGCCACAGTGGCGCGCGTGCGGGGTTCGCGCGGTAGAGCTTCCGCATCGCGGCTCGGTCGTAAAAGCGAACGGCCACACTGCGTACGCCGCGTGGTGCTTTCACTATCTCGAGCGGGTTGACGTCCAGTTCCTTCCACTCCACGCCGCGGCGAAATGCCGCTTGCAGACGGCTAATCTCTTTGCCAACGGTTTCCGGCGCCGCCTTATCGGTGAGAAGGCGGTCGCGCTTGTAGCCTTCCATTTCCACCGGGCGCAGCGTGTCGATCGGCCGGTGGCCAAACTTGGCGATAAAGCGCTTCACCTCACTACGCGCCTTGCCCGCAGTCGTAGGATGCTTGGCGGCGTACCAATCAATGTGGTGACGCCGGACCCGGATGCAGATCCGCTCGCGCAGGAGATCACAATCATCTGGAACCCAATCAACGACGCCGGCACGGTGGCGCTCCAGGTCGAGGACCGCGGCACCGCCTCGGCGTGCTGCGGCGCCAATCGTCGACCTGATCGCGCCGACCTACGCCATCCGCTATCCCGGCGCGGACCCGGCGGAGGTCTTGAGGGCTGGAAGCTCCAGGCGCTGATCAAGGCTGTAACCTAAGCG
This sequence comes from Xanthomonas sp. WHRI 8393, assembly GCF_040203315.1. NCBI lineage: Bacteria > Pseudomonadati > Pseudomonadota > Gammaproteobacteria > Lysobacterales > Lysobacteraceae > Xanthomonas > Xanthomonas sp. WHRI 8393. The sequence continues at coordinate 878,315 of NZ_JBEGGL010000002.1, forward strand.
GCGATTGCATCGAAAGTTACGTTTGCTGCTGCGTAATTGGTGGCCTCTTAGATCCGGCGAATTGGCCGGGACGTCTTGTCGCTTTGCAGCAGCCATAAACAAGCATGCCTTTGCTATGCTCGGTCGGCGGACAGTGAGTTCGCATGGATTTAAAGGATTTTGCAATGAAAAAAGTTTTCATCGCCGCGGCGGCTGGGCTCGCCCTCGCTGCCACTTGTAACGCCGCTGCACAGGACGTTCGTTATCTTGGAGTCACCCCGCGAATTGCAGCGGAGGCAGCAGCACAGCCTGCACTTGTGCCGGAAGGAGTGACTCTGATCTCGCTCGAACGCTGGAAGTTCCAAGAAGACACATTTTCGGCTAGGCCCATCACGACTGTCGGGCAAAGTCATCCAGGTAAGCGTCAGGGAGTACTCGGCTTCATTTCGTTCACGCCGTTTGCCGGTGGGCACACGCTCTACGCATGCATCACCAGTAACTATCGCGATCGGTTCACATCTCCTGACCCGAACTGCGAGGGCCAGGTCCCGTACCCGGCATCTATGCCCATCACTGGATATGTAGCATCAACCCAGCTTCCAGGCACGGTGCCGCTCTATCGCTGCATGCGCGGTGGGCTGCAGCCCGGGAATTGGGCCGACCACTTCGAAACCTTGGATGTAAACTGCGAAAATGTGAGATTCCCCGCGAGCGACGGGATCATTGGCTACATCTGGCTCTGATTCCTTTGCTTTTTGAAGTCACGATAGATTCGTGTGTGTAGTTTGCCGGCGGGTCGAGGGGACTCTGACCCGTCGGCGCGGAATTGGGCGATAGGTACAGCGCTTCGTTTTCGCAGCCAGTCTTGCGAAGGTTAAGCAACTCTGGCTTGACCAGCTGAGATTTTTTCCAGCGACCGACGGCGCCGACCTTGCGCACGCCTCTGCGGCCCCGGAATTTGAAAGGCCAAGGCGTAACCAGTTAGCCAGGCCGAAACCGTTCGGCGATTGAGAAGTGGTCCTCACGGAGATCCCTGGCGATGTCGTTCACCAGCACGGACGGCGCGGAGGTCTTCGGCACTCGGCAAATGTCGGTATATCCATCGGTCTTGAGTGCCACGGTGTAGGGCCCCTGCCCAGGATCTCGCCGCAAACCACGACGCGTGCGCCGATCGACGCGGCGCTTGCGTGCGGCGCGATGCGAATGACGAAGACGTCCAGCGTCTTGGAGGAGACAGTCCTCGCTTTGGATGGCTAGCGTCAGTGGGGCGAGGCAGTGCACAGGTGCACCCAAATTTTTACAGAGTAGAGATGTGCGAAATCGAGGCCGTTACGCATTGGATTAGGATCAAGCTCCCTGAATGTGCCGTCGGGCAATTCTGACGCCACGCAAGGTGATTTGCCGATAGCGGGAGTTGGTGGAGCTGGGTAGTCTAGGCCTGCCGGTCACGTTGCCAAGACAGCCGCTCAACTCGCGGAGCTCTGAGCAAGCTCAAGCCGGCTCCCCGTTATGACATGGAGAAGTTATGAAAATCTTGCTTTCCCCGATTTTTGCCGTTGCATCAATGCTCGCTATGTCTTCTGCCCAGGCAGCTACCTACCAAACCGTGGTACAGGGGTACGCCATCACCGCGGGTGGGCAGGCCGTGGATTCAAGCCCCCAATGCCCAGCCGGCTTCACACCGATTTCTGGTGGCTGGAATACCAGTGACCCGAACAAAGTGACGTTCGTTGGGGGCTTGCCCGAAAATAATGGGCGTACCCAGTCTATGAACGCGGGTCGATTTTCGGTCGTGGGGAGCTATCCGAACGGTAATGGCTGGCGCACCTATGGCTATGTCAACGGCGCAGCGATCATCAACATCTACACGGTCTGCGCATCCCAGTAAGCCCCTAGCACACGGCCATTGTCAGCTCAATCCGCAAGGCGCCCGAGAAGCGCCCAACCGGCACACATCCGCAGCAAACACAACAGTTGATGCCTGCAATTAGAAGGTTCCTGGAACAATCACTACTCCCAAATCAGAAATTCCTGATAGCGAAATCCGTATTTGGCACATAGGGTGGTGCAGCAGGGGAAATCTTACTGGAGGTCAGGATGTCGAAGGCGCTTTTGTTTTCAGCGGTTGCAGCAATGTGTGCGGGCTTGTCATGGAGCGCGTCGGCTCAGGAATATGAAAATCTGCTGCCGCTTGGTGATATTAGCAAGCTCGAGCTACGCAGCGGAGCGGTCGCGCTCCAGTTCCCCGAGGGTATGAATCCGAAGCCGCTCTTCCGCTTGCATAACACACGAGTCAAGATGCATCTGACTCATGGGGAATTACCGAATAACTGGAGTCAGCTAGGCTGGAAACTGGAAGGTACTCTGGGGATTGGCTCACACTCATGGTTTCCCGGTTCGCACCAAGTGTTTTCTTGCTATATGCGCAGCCGTACAACGGGAGAGCAGGGAAGATATTTCAGTTCTACTGATCCTAACTGCGAAGGTTGGACGCTGACCGAATGGGCGCCCCATATCACTTTCCTAAATGATGTTCAGGTGCCTGGCACTGTTCCTCTTTATCGTTGCTACTACCAACCCAATTTAGATCATTACGATACGCTCTCCGATACTTGTGAAGGTCTTCCTGGTGCCACGCGTGAAAGCATCCTAGGATACATCTATCTTTAATACTTCATGCGAAAGCATGTCTTGAATAAAACGAAGCCGATCAATCGATCGGCTTCAATTAATCCTAATCGGTTGAGCCAGTGTCTCGTCAGCTCGATGACTTTCGATCACTTCCGCTGGATATTTTGCGAGGAGTTCGGCTTCAAATTGCTCCATAACTGAAAATGTGTCGACAGTGCTCGCGACGCGATAGTGCAGCTATTCGAAGAGACTGAGGGTCTGGTTTTCGTCCATCGGGCGAAGTCTACGGACATTGGTTTTAAGCGGTGAGATGGCTACGCCGATACTGTGGGCATGGACAGAACCCAACTTAAGACCCATTTCGAGAACCTTGATGCCGCAGTGCCGGCGCTGCTGAAGATTAACCCCGACCGTTGCCACTTCTGGCTGGCCTTCGATGGCATGGCGAACCTCGTTGAGGGATGCGCCATCGCTGGCGACGATGCTCAATTCGTCTCCCGGCTGCTCGATGAGATTTTGGCCTGGCACGGCCTCCAAGATACCGACCGCAGCTTTGGAGAGGCGGCCATTTGTTAGTCCGCGCAGATCCTAGCCGAGTTCAAAGAATTCCCGCAGGATTTTGACGCCGTGATGGACATCGACAACCACGTGAAAGCCTTCTGTTGGAGCGAGGGCGCCCAGGCGCGCCGGATCAAGGCACCACGTGCGATGGTGGGTGAGCTGCTGGAGATCGGCCCGCCCGAGCTGCAGGAGAACCTACGCGCGGCGGACGCGGCCGATCCAAGGAGCCGAGTGTCATCGTTCCCCAAAAGTCGGACGCTGACCGAGCTACCTGTCGGCATGAATTGGCTGAACCCCGTCGTCGGCGAGACCATCAATCGCGATCAATTAAATGTGTTGTGTGTCGATCCAGGTGGCGCAGATGTCCCTGCAAGAGTTCGGCGTAATCAGTTTTACGGCAGCAACTGTGACAAAGCCAAAGCCTGCAATGCAAGCTCTATTGACATAGCACAGCCACAGAGCGCGCGATAAGCCTCACGTCCCAAGCACCCACCTAAGGAGAAGGTCGTCCGTTCGAATCGGGCCGGGGTCACCAGGAAACAATGATTTGGCGCGACGCGCGCACTGCCATTTCGCACGACTACTGCCAAGGGTTGTATGGCTTGCCATGTCCAACCGAGCGAGTTGGCATCCATGCCGTGCAGGCCATCATCCTCCAAGATTTCAAATGGATCTGGTGCGATCAGGTGATAGTGGACATTGGGTATCGATGCCCAGATGAATTCGTAGGCAGTGGGCAGACAGGTCGTCTGGTCGCAGTGCAGGCGAACGCAGGCTCGGGGAGTTCAGGGAAGGGGATGGCTGTTTTTGGTATTGCGGGGTTTGGTTCGATATCCCCGTGCCGCGACGTTACAGACGCTGCAGGTTCTGATCTAGGCCGTGACCAAGGCTGCCATTTCGCAGGCTTGGCGCCCGCCGGGTAACTGGCAGGGGCCCTAAAGCAGGGCGCTGGACGTGCAGCTGTCACTGCACCCCCGGCACCGCAACACCGGCGTTCTCACCGCCTTGCATGTGCCCGGACCCTGTGCCCTCGCGATGCCACAGGGTCGGTCACCGACATCGCAGACGTTGAGAACCCAATGACCCGGTCCACGATTCCTGGCCGGGCAGCAGGCGCTACCTGATCAAGCACTTCTAGCCCTGCTTCACGTCGAAGGGCTATCAACGAATGCCAGGAGCTGCGTTTTGTGCATTTCCGCCCAAGCACGGACGTTGATTGCTGGCCGGCCCAGCAGATAGGGGACGTCGTCCTTGACCGTACCCATGTAGCCCATGCGTCCATCGGCGAACTGTGTCAGTAGCTCGAATGAGCTACGGGCATACCAGTCCTCGACTTCCACAGTACCTTTCTTGAAATGCGCTTCCACATCAGAGACACCGAGCATGTTGCAGTGAATCGGACGGTCGAGCACCTCGCTAAGCGCGGCGGCAAGCTCTGCGCCGGTCATGGTTTCGGTACTGAGGTAGTAGTTCTTGGACCCGTGGCGTTCCGGACCCTCGCGCAGGACCTTGGCAGTTACTGCCGCCAGATCGTGAAGCGCGACATAGCCGACTCGGTTCTCACCCCAATAAACCGAGAACGTGCCTCCGACCGGCGGCGACACACTCAGCATGTTTTCGAGAAACACGTTGGGGTGCAGGTGCGTCCAGGCAATGCCGCTGGCCTCGATGTAGGCTTCGACCAGCGCGAACCAGCAATACTTCGAATCGGTAGCGTCGTCTGCCGCGAAGACTCCCTGGTTGACGATGTGCCGGACGCCGGCCTTTTTCGCCGCGTCCACCACGGTCTTGGTCTGGTGAGTCATGGCGATGGTATAGCCGGTCAGGACGTTCATGCGATCGACACCGCAGAGCGCAGTGGCAAAGGTGCGTGGATCATCGAGGTCGAATAACACGGCATCACGGCCCTCAGCGCGCAGCCGTTCCAGATCCTCCTGCTTGCGCACGCCGATGCGAACGCGCACGTCGCCTGGGTTCTTGTCGAACTCTTGTAAAATTAGGCGGCCGGTCTGGCCAGTGGTACCCATGAGGAAGATGAGAGGAGTGCTTTGGCTCATAAACGTTTTCCAGTGGTGACTTTTGGGTTGTGCAGGGCACGCGCGATCCGGCTAGGGCAATCTGGGCGTCGTGCATGTCCCAAGGCGAAAGAGCAGGGACACTTAGCGAGGCAGCAGAGTGCCGCCATCGTGGCGGCTCACCCATAGCCGGAACGCCGCAGTGGTCCGTTCGAACCATGAGCAACGCCTCATCGACCTGTTATGCCTCGCCGGCGGTGCCCACGCCCGAAGAGGGCAGGGCGCGCTTGATTGCAAAAGACGATATGTTTCGGACCCATCAGCCGGCAGTCTGCCGCTGAGGTAGCTCCTCAAGGCACGTTGCGACGCTCACATGAAGAGCGCCCGGGTAAGGCGAACGGCATACTCCGAGTCGGGGTTGGTGGTTCCGTCGCCAACCCGCTCCATGATCGCCTCGATCGCCAGGTCGCGGCGCTTAGGCAAGCGTGCACGGTCGGTAGCCTTCAAGGCCTGGGGCAGCTCCTCGCGCGTGAGGTCAGTGCAATAGCTTGGCGATCCAGGCTGCTGGCGCCATGATTCGCTGAGCGGTCCCGAATGGACGGCGTCAAGTCCGGTATCGTCCACCAGCCTCATCGCCATGTCGCGTGCACGGTCATCGTTGGCAGCGACGGGGATGGCGATTCGCCCCTCCGCGCCGGCAGGGACACCCTTCTCCGCGAAGGACGCGGAGGTGATGGCATTCCACGCCTTGGCGATAGAGCGGCCAAGCTGTGCTGCGACCCATTCGCTCTCTGTCAGCCCAGCCTCGATCTCCGCAATCTCACCATCGCGCTTGGGGTAGTAGTTGGAAGTGTCGATCACAACGGGATTGGCAGACAGGTTGGCAAACAGTGGGGCTATCTTTGGAATGGCACCGAGGGGCGTCGATAGAATCACCACGTCCACGTCCTGTACCGCTTCCAGGGACGTGACGGCACGGGCACCATGCCCAAGGATGTCGCCCTTGATGGTGTCCGGCCCTCGCGAATTGGCCACTTTGACTTCATGACCTGCGGCACTGAGTTTCTTCACGAGCGTTTTGCCGATGTGGCCGGTTCCCAATATGCCTATTTTCATTGTTTATCCTTTGAGTGGTCGATCGCTGCCAAAGGCGCGGCAAGCCGCGCGAAGCACTCCGTTCACCGCCCCGACTCAATGGAGTGGGCGCGGTGGATAATTGAATGCGCGCTGGCGTGCGTCAGGAATGGAAGGTCGTACTCGTGTCGACGGGCACGCGATCCATATAAATCCGGTTGCCAGGCGCTGCCTCATCTACGTACCCGAAAGAGATGCCGAACAGCAGCTTCAATTCGTCGGGAATGCCAAGAAATTCGCGGATTGTTCCGGCAAAGAACGCGAGCGCGGTTTGCGGGATGCCGCCGAGTCCGCGAGCTGCAAGCGACAGAAGGATGGTCTGGCCATACATGCCCATGTCACCGGCGACGCGTACATTGTCGCCAAATGAGGGCATGAACAAGAACGCGACCTGTGGGGCATTGAAAAACGAGTAGTTCATCGCTCCTACGCGGCGCCGGCCTTCCTTGTCTTCGCGCATGACGTTCATGGCTTCGTAATAGGCCTTGCCTAGCGCGTCGTTACGTTTGCGATACTCGCCGTAGAAGTCATTCTGATCAAACGAGAAGTCGGGAGTGAATTCTCCTGCGTCGTTCTTGGCATGCAGTACCCTGGAAAGCTGCTTGAGCTTGTCGCCGCGGACAATGTGAGTATTCCAAGGCTGCGTGTTGCAATTGGACGGCGCGTGTTGCGCATCCTCCAGAACCTCCCGGATAACACGATCCGGCACCGGCCCATCCAGAAAGCCGCGTATCGAGCGACGCACGCGAGTTGCCTCGGTGAACGAGAGCATTCCTTCGGAGGTCGTTGCTGATTGTTCTCTGGCTTTGTGCATTTTTATGAATACTCCCGGATTTGTAAGGGCGTTCAGAGAATCCTCCAAGTCCGCCGCGGAACCTCAGAAAAATCTGGTGAACTACAACATAGTGCGCTAGATAAATGGGTTGAAGAGAAGGCTCTGGCGGCGTCTTTAGCCGAGTTGAGGACGACTCAGGGCCTGCAAGGTGTCGCGTAACTCGATCAAGCCCTGTTCGTCGAGCTTGCAAGCACTCTTGATCTTCTGGCTGACGCTCAAGATCTCGTCCCGGATGCCGCCGGCACGCGCTGTCAGATCAACAAGCACGCGTCTTTCATCGCGTGGGTCGCGGGTACGGGTAACAAATCCCGCCGCTTCAAGCCGCTTCACAAGGGGGGTGATGGTGCCGGTGTCCATGTCGAGACGCTCGCCAAGCATGCCTACGGACTGCGGCGAGCCATGCAGGAGCTCAAGTATCACAAGGTACTGCGGGAACGTCAGGCCCAGTGGCTCAAGGAACGGCTTATGCATCCGAGCCATTCTGTTGGCCGCTCCATACAGAGCGAAAGACAGTTGCAAACCCACGCTTTGAGACTTCGGCATCACGTTTCTGGTGAATTAGTCTTGTGCGCTAGACAATAAGTCTGGCAATTCGCTATTGCAATAGCTGTGATTGACAAAGGGAACCAGCATGGCCTTTCCATACATTTTCGAGCGGCTGTCAACAGGCTTGGTCAGCGTATGTCAGCTGAGTCCCACGGATACGCTTCGTACGTGGGGAAGCCTTGTACGCCCGAAGGCCGTTGTTCAGTGATGTGCAGTCATGGCTCAGACATTCTTGAATTGCGCCAGCATAGCCATGGTGTAGCAAGGTCGACTGTTGTCATCTGCATCTACACGCTCGGCGCTGCCCCCCGCGAGCAACAGGGACCGAATCTTCCCTCCTCCTAGCCGCAGCGAGGCCATGGATCGGCACGAAGCCCTGCAGCCCCGGAAGGTCGCCCGTTCGAATCGAGCCGGGGTCAACAGAATCGACTGGACTGACGCTTGCGCTCGGCGCATTGCTGAGCGAGGTCATCGATTGCCTGAGCGATCGGTCGTATCTATCGTCCATCAACCCGACTCAGCCATGCCGCACAACCCGCACCCCTACCGGTCGTGCAAACTTGTCCATCGCCACCGAGGAGATGCGGCTATGGCGCAGCAGGCTGCCGAGTTGCTCGGGGACGCCCAGGCGTTGATCGACTTCCGGTTCGAGCACGGTGCGGCGGCGTTTGCGTTGATCGGCCTTGGCGAAGCGGATGCGGTTGTACTCGGCCCAGCCGACGGTGGTGATGGCGCTCATCAGGGCGATTACCGGCAGGGCGCCCAGTGCGAACGGATCCAGCGCGTTGTGCTTGAGGTACAGCTCCATATAGGCGCTGCGCAGGCCGAAGAACCAGGCGATCAGCGTTGCCAGGGGGGCCCACAGATAGAAGTAGACCATCCAGGCGCCAGCGGTGGCGGCGCCGTAGGCGAGGCGGCGCGAGCGGCCGAGGCGTTGCGGCAGGTTGATGATGGGCGGTGTCATTGGATTCCTCGGTCGGGGCTTTTCCAGCGGGCGCGTTTGCTGCGGCGCGCGAGCAGGGCACGGGGGAAGGCGATGACGGCAGTGAGCATGCCGATCATCCAGAAGGCGACCGGATACCAGATCACCCAGAAGAACTGGCGCGCCAGGCCTTTTTCGTAGCGGCGTTCGATCACCAGGCTGGTGGCGAACTGCATCAGGCACACCACCGCCAGCACCAGGCCATGCCAACGCGGCAGGATGGTGTCGACGTACAGCGCAGGCGGCAGCGGGATGACCTTGCCGAGCAGCCACAGCACGATGATGAAGAGCATCGTGTAGGCCCAGGCCAGGCTAAGCGCGTATTCCAGCAGCACGCCCCACATGCGTCGGCTGCGCCAGGACAGCACGCGGCGGCCATGGCTCAGCAACACTTCCACACCGCCGCGCGCCCAGCGCAGGCGCTGCATCCACAGGCCGCGGAAGGTCTCCGGCATCAGGATCCAGCACAGTGCGTTGGGTTCGTAGCGGATATCCCAGTCGTCGAGCTGCAGACGCCAGGAGATGTCGATGTCTTCGGTGACCATGTTGTCGGACCAGAAGCCGACGTGATGCAGCGCCGACCGCCGGAACGCGCAGATCACGCCCGACACGGTGAACAGCCGCCCGTAGACACGCTGCGCACGCTTGATCAAACCGACGATGGCGGAGAATTCGCCCACCTGCATGCGGCCCATCAGCGTGGTGCGGTTACGCACCCGCGGGTTGCCGGTGACGCCGCCGACGCGCGGGCCGGAGATCAGGTGGCCGACCATCCAGCGGGTGGCATTCGGGTCCAGGATGGCGTCGGCATCCACGCACACCAGATAGTCCGAGCGCGACGCCAGCGTGCCGACGCGCAGCGCGTTGGCCTTGCCGTGGTTCTGCTCCAGGTGTACCACGCGCAGGCGCGGATGCTGGTGGGTGAGGTCGTCGAGCGCTTGGGCGGTGTCGTCGCTGCTGCCATCGTTGATGGCGATGATCTCGAAGTCCGGGTAGTTCTGCGCACTCATCGCGGCGATGGTTTCGCCGACATGCTTGGCCTCGTTGTAGCAGGGCACCAGCAACGACACGAACGGCTCGCTGGCCAACGGTGGCGGCGACGAGGGACCCGGTGTGCCGCGTTCGCGTCGCAGGTAGTAGTACGTGCCTCCGATCATCCAGAAGAACGCCATGATGATGGGATAGAAAAACGCGAAGTTGAACAGGGCGCCCAACAGGAGGCTGGTCGTCATCGGCTACCGCTCGATATATGGGAATTGCCGAGCCGACATGGCCTCGCGCGCTTCGGGAAGAGACGGGTGGCCGCCGATGAAGTCGTCGGGGTAGTACGCCAGGTGGCGCACGCCCGCAGCCAGGAGCAACTTGCTGTGTTCGAGCAGCACGCCCTCCGGCAGGGGCTTGCCGGTGCGCCAATCCACGGTCTGCAGTTCGAAAATGGTCTTCTCGAAACCATGCGGCTGCTGGCCGACCCGCTGCGCCAGCTGCTGAAGCCACTGCTGTGGGTCGTTGGCTTGCTCCATGTACGGCATCGCCATCAGCGCTGTGTAGTCGTAGGCCGAAGCAAATGCGTCCAGGCGCTGCGCGAACCAGGCCTCGCTATGCGGCTGCAGCACTGGCTGCGCGAACAGGTTGCGCACGGTCACCAGCTTGGGGCGCCAGCGTTCGGCGGCTGCTTTCAGCTCCTGGGTGAAGCCGATCAGCTGCTGCGTGCGCGTGGCAGGATCGCCATTGCCGTAGGCAGGCACTTCGTCGTCGCGCAGATAGGCATCGTCGTGGAACAACAGGCCTTCGAAGTAGGTGTTGGCGGCCAGGTCCTCGTAGATGTCGGCGACCAGCTGATGCGTGCGCGGATTGCCCGGATCCAGGCGCGGCACATCCTTCGGGTCCTTGCCGCGAATCTGCAGCGCCGCCTGCTGCTGCGCGTCGGGCAGATGGAAGCCCAGCACCGGCAACCAGGCGAACACGCGCACGCCGGCACGGGTGCGCAGCTGCCAGGCCACACGCCCGAACAGATCCGCGCGCATCGGCAGATGCCGGTTGGGGAAGTACAGCGCATCGGCTGCGCCATCGCCATCCGGGTCGGCGAAGGCCTGCAGGAATACATGGCTGGGGCCGATGTCCTTGACGCGCTGGACCAGGATGTCGAGGTTGCGTGCCAGCTGCGCCGGGTCCGGGTCGTAGACGTAATCCAGATCGATCTGGATCGCACGCAGGCCATCGCGCGACAGGTCGCGTCGCAGTTCGCCGGCCAGGTCGCGCACATCGGGGTTGTTGAACAGCAACAGGCGGCCGAGGCTGGCCAGCGATTGCCCGTCCACGCGGTCGCGGCCCTGCTGGCCGATATCGGCTTCGTGCGAACGGCCTTCCAGGTCGAAGCTGAGCGTCATGCCCAGTTGCGCGGCAATGGCGTTGCTGGCGCGGTTGTAGGCGGCATACGGCCACACCATGGCGCGCGGCGGTTTGCCCAGGTGCGCCACGATGGCGTCGCGGCTATGGCGCAGATCGGTCTGGATGCGCTGGCGATAATCCGCTTCGCTCTCATAGCCCTTGCCCGCTTCCCAACGACGGGTGACCGCTGCCGGGGTCTGATTGCCGAATGGATTGCCGGGGATACCTTTGTGCAGATCGTCGCTGTGCGAACCGATTTCGATCAGGCCGCTATCCTGCATTTCGCGCAGTTGTGCCCAGGTGACGAAATCATCGTGGGTGAAATCGCGATGGCCGTAGGGCACCACCTGGTCGGCCGGCAATTCGACCCAGCTGGTGACCGGTGCGACCAGCGCGGGATAGCCATAGGCCTGCAATAAGGGGAACACACGCGTGTAGACGCTGCGCAAGCCATCGTCGAAGGTCAGTAGCACCGGCCTGGAGGGCAGGGCGCGCCTGCCGGCACGTGCATCCAGGACCTGCTGCACACTCACCGGGTGATAGGCGTGCGAGCGCAGCCAGTCCAGATGCGCGGCGAAGTTGCTCGTGGACACCGCATAACGATCGGGATCGCCCTTGGCGGCGACGTCGTCGCGAATATCGTGGTAGCTGAGCACCAGCAGGCCCGCCTGCGCCGACGACGCGAACGTCATCAGCAGCAAGGCGACCAGCAACAGCGGCAGGCGGATCAAGGCGTACCTCCCCATCGGAAATCCAGGTCGAATCCAAGTTGTTGTTCGCGCTGGCCGTCGTAGACCGGGCGAGACCAGCTCACGCCGTAGCTCAGCGCACTGCCGTCGCCCAGCGACCACAGGTGCCGGTAGGCCGCACTGGGCACCCACTGGCTGCCGAAGCCGGACTGATAGGTCGGCCCGACGGTGACCTCCAGCCGCTGCCGGAAGGCGTAGTCGTAGCGACGCCAGCCGATCTGATCGATGCGCACGCCGGCGGCCACCGCAGAGTTGCGGCGCGGATTGAAGTAATTGACGGCGCGGTCGTCTTCGGCACGTCCGGCCGAAGCGGCGAACAGGCCATCCAGCAGCAGGTGCGGGCTGGCCCACAGTCGCTGGCTGCCGGACAGATCCAGCTGATCGCGCCGATTGCCGTCGCTGTAGCGCAGCTGGCGTGCCTGCAGTTCCCAACGGCTTTCGTCGTTGGGTGTCCAGCGCAGGGCGGCACCGATGCTGTCGCCGGTGATGCCGAAACGGCGTGCCTGCAATGAGGCGTCCGGATCGCGTGTGCGCCAAGCCAGGCTGCCGTACCAGGCATCGGAAAACCGCCAGCCGGCATCCAGCGCCCAGGCGGTGCCATCGCGATCGAATTCGTCGAGCGCGCGTCCGCCGTAGGCGCTGACATCCAGGCGGTCGTAGCGGTAGTGCGCGCCCAGCCAGAAACTGCGATAACGCACGCGCGTGTCCTGGAAATCGGCCCAATCGTCGCGTGCGCGCAATCCCACGCGCCAGCGCTCGCCGAGCAGCGGCGATTCGGCTTCCAGCAGCGTGCTGCCGAAGTCGTTGCCGAGCGGCGAAGTGCTGTTAGTCAGGGTGTCGTTGTCGCTGCGGCCGCGCGCATGGCTGAGATGTACCTGCCAGCCGCGTTGACGTTCCAGCGAGGCGCCAAGCCGCTGCAGGCCGGCGTCATCCGGATATTCCTTGCGCAGCGGCGCAAAAGTCGCTGCGGCCAGATCCAGGCGATCCAGATCGCGCTGCGCTTCGACCACGCCACTGCGCGCCTGTTTCTGGTGCGGATCCAGCGTCAATGCCATCGCGTTGCGTTGCAGCGCTGCGCTCGGGTGCCCGCGACGGAATTCGATCGAGGCCAGTGCCGCCTGCAGCTCCGCATTGTCGGGGCCGATGGCCACACGTTCGCGCAACAGGGCGTCTGCGTCGCGATTGTGGTTGGCCGCCGAGCGTGCGGTGGCCAGGGCAATGTCTGCGCTGAAGCGATCCCAGTTTTCGTAGCCGCTGCTGGCGCCGTTGCGGCGCGGCCACGGCGCCTGCGTGGCCGCGAGTCTTTCAAACAGCGGCATCGCCAGGTCGAAGCGTTCCTGCTCGAGCAAGGCATAGCCCAGCAGCAGCTGCGTATTGAAGTCGTCGGGATTGTGCTGCAGGGCCTGCCGGAGCACGGCTTCGGCCTCGGCCGGGCGACGCAGGCCCATCAGCGAATCGCCGACCGTCGGCAATACATAGGCGGGAACCTCGATACCTTCCGCCTTCAACGCCTGGTAGTTGGCCACCACGTCGCGATGGCGCTGGCGCTGGTTGAGCGCGACCAGGCTGTCGACGCGCAGCCGCGTGGCTTCCCAGGTCAGTGTCGGCGGTGATTCGCGTTCGATGCGGGCGACATTGACCAGGGCCTGATCGGTCTCGGCATAGCGGTGCGCCGCATCGATGGGTTCGGCGCTGGCCCAGCCGATCATGTGGGCGACGCGATCGTTTTCGATGCGCTCACGCTCCTGCTGCGAGAACCAGTCCGGATGCCGCCATACCGCCTCTGCTGCAAGCTGTGCGCTGCCGAGGTCGCTCAGCGTGATCGCACGCATGGTGTAGGCGCCACGATCCCGCGGATTCGCACGCAGTACGCGCTCATAGATGGCCAAGGCATCCGCATGGCGTTGCTGGCCGCGCAATTGCTCAGCCTGCTGCATGGGAGTGAGGGCGGTGGAGGCGTCAGTCACCCCGTTCGGCCGCACTTCACCACTGTGCGCCTGGGGCACACATGCGGCAATCAAGGCGAGGCTGAGCAGAGGAGTGAGTGCGCCCGTGCGGTCAGGACAACCGCGACGCACGTGGTTGCAAAAGCTGGGGGAAAAGGCAGTGCATTAGCGGTCCAGGCGTATGACGACTGGCGATACTGCGTATGCCTATGTAAAGCCTACGTCATCACGAATTTAACGCGATCTTCATCGGATCAGTTCGCTTTAAATGTGACTTTTGTCACTAAAAATGCTTTAAGGCAATCTTCCTGCCCTAATTAATTGCCTTCAGCGGCGCCTCGGAGACCTGAAGATTGACCAGACCGGCATCACTCAACTACGCCGCTGATTTGCCACGCTGGTCGCAGTTAGATATGCATTAAAAGTAATTACTCTGTTGTCTACGATAGCGGCACGTTGCCGGATGTTTCCGGTTTGGGAGCAACCGAATTCGGTAGTGAGCGCGTGGGCCGAGATATCTTCGCCCGCTTTTTAAGTGATTTACGTCACAAAAAGTGAAAGGGTCGGGTTTTTCTTACAGGGTGGCCCCTACATAGCGCGTTGACCAGTTCTTAACGTTCCATCACAGTTGCGCCGCGTTCGTTGTGCTGAAGGTTGCGTCGCCGTCTTGGTGGCCGGGCATGGCGGTGTGAGCGACGGGGCGCCCAAGCGCGGCCCGCCGGACAGGGGGCAGGACAAATGTGGATGCGTTCGGCGCCAATGGCGCTGGCGGCTTGCCTATGGGCTGTCGCCGGGCTGGCGGCTGCACAACAAACAGCACCGACAACGCTGGATCGCCAGGAGCAATTGCGCCAGGCCGAGGAGATTCAGCGGCGTCAGGAACAGGAGCGACAAGCACCCTTCGCCGGCCCGCGCGAGGATGCCGAGCGCGTGGATGCGCGCAGCACCGTGCTGCCAAAGGAGGAACTGTGTTTCCCGATCGCCCGCGTGCGCCTGTCCGGTGCAGGAAACGACGGTGCACGCTTTGCGTGGTTGTGGACCTCGCTGCGTCGTTATGAGGGCCGCTGCATCGGTCGCGCGGGTATCGACATCATCCGCCGTCGCGCCCTGGATCAGCTGGTCGCGCGCGGCCTGGTCACCACCCGCATCGGCGTGCCCGAACAGGATCTTTCGCGCGGCGAACTGCGTTTCGAACTGATGCCCGGCCGCTTGCGTGCGGTGCGCGTGGTTTCCGACACCGGCGGCGAACATTGGAAGAGCGCGCTGCCGCTACGGCACGGCGACCTGCTGGACCTGCGTGCGATCGAGCAGGCGGTGGAGCAGTTCAAGCGACTGCCTTCGCAGGACGCCAAGATCGACATCGCGCCGGGCGAGGCACCGGGCGAATCGGATCTGGTCATCACCTTGCAGCATGGTCGGCGCTGGCGCGGCGTGGCCAATGCCGACGACTCTGGCGTGGAAGCCACCGGGCGCGTGCAGAGCGGGCTGGATTTTTCGCTCGACAACCCGCTGGGCCTCAACGATCTGCTCAGCGTCGGCTACAGCCATGACCTGGCCACGCGCGACGAAGAGCGCGGCACGCGCGGCAACAGTCTCAGTTACAGCCTGCCATGGGGCTGGTGGACGTTTGCGTTGTCGGCCTCGTCGTACCGCTACCACCAGCGCGTGGACGGGTTTTTGCAGACCTTCCAGTCCAGCGGCGAATCCAGCAACGCGCAGCTGGATATCCAGCGCGTATTGCATCGCAACGGCACCAGCAAGACCTCTGCCGGTGTCACGGTTGGCCGGCGGCGTGCGCGCAGCTATCTGGATGGCGTGGAGATCGGCATCCAGCGTCGCGATACCAGCAGCGCAGAGTTCTACGTCACCCATCGCCGTTATCTGGGGACGATGCAGTTGGACGTGCGCATCGCGCATCGGCGTGGCACGCCGTGGTTCAACAGCCAGTGGACCGGTTACGACCCGCAGATCGGCTTCCCGACATTCCGTTATGGCGTGACCACGCTGGACGTGAGCACCGCCATGCCGTTCAAGCTGGGACCGGTGCCGATGGCGTGGGAAAGCAGCCTGCGTGCGCAAACCGCAGGCGAGCTGTTACTTGGCTCGGAGTTCGTCACCATCGGGGGCCGCTACAGCGTGCGCGGCTTCGATGGCGAAGCGACCTTGGGCGCGGAAAAAGGCGCGTATTGGCGCAACACCTTGAGTTTTCCGATCCAGCAGATCGGGCTGACACCGTACCTGGGCCTGGATGCCGGTCGCATCGATGGCACCAGTGCCAGCGGCCTGCGCGGCCGCAGTCTGGTGGGCGGCGCGGTGGGTCTGCGCGGGGGCTGGTTCGGTGCCAGCATCGATGCGTTTGCCGGCTGGGCGATTCATCGCCCGGATGGGTTTGGAAGTGCGCAGCCGGCGTATGGCGCGCGTGTGATCTACCAGTTCTGACATGGATCGCGCCGCCAGCCGGCAGCGCGCTGTTGATTGATGACGCCGATCAGTGGCGAGAGAGAAACGATGGACACCGAAGCGATGAGCGTACGTGCTTACCTGGCCGAACAAAGCAAGCGCGCGCTTGCGTTGCTGCTGTGCTGCACGGTCACCTGGACATCGTTTCCGGCGTGGGCACAGGTGGCACCAACGCCAAATCCCGGCGGCCAGACACCCGGTCAACAGGTCGCCGCCAATGGCGTGCCGGTGGTGGACATCGTCGCGCCCAATGCGCGCGGCATCTCGCATAACCGCTACAGCAATTTCAACGTCGGCCCGAACGGGTTGATCCTCAACAACAGCGCGCAGATCTCCAAGACCGAGCTGGGCGGCTATGTCGCCGGTAACGACAATCTGCAGCGCAGCGGTGCCGCCTCGCTGATCCTCAATGAGGTGGCCTCGGCCAGCAGCCGCTTGCAGGGGTACACCGAAATCGCCGGTGCCAAGGCGCAATTGGTGATCGCCAACCCCAACGGCATTTCCTGCGATGGCTGCGGGTTTCTCAACACCGCGCGCGTGACCTTGACCACCGGCACGCCCAACCTGGGCAGCGATGGTGCGTTGAACGGCTTCAGCATCACCGGCGGTGCGCTGAGTATCGGCAGCAACGGTCTGGATGCGTCTAACGTGGATCGCCTGGACCTGCTGTCGCGTCAGCTCAGCGTGGAGGGCTCGATCTGGACCAGGGAACTGGTCGCTGCCGCGGGTGCTGGGCGGGTCAGCTACGACGGCATGCTGCTGGACGTGATGCCGGGCACCGATGGCGCCGCACCGTCGATCGGCATCGACGTGGCGCAGCTGGGCGGCATGTATGCCGACCGTATTCGCCTGATTGCGACCGAAGCCGGTGTCGGCGTGGTGAGTCGCGGCACCCTGGCGGCGCAGAGTGGCGATCTGCAGATCGACAGCGCGGGCCAGGTGAGCCTGAGCGGGACCACGGTGGCGCGCGATGGAATGGGTGTGCGTGCCGCCGGTGACCTCGACCAGCGCGGCGTGCTCGGCTCGCAGCAAGGCGATGTGCATCTGCGCGGCGCGCGCATGACCCTGGCAGGCGATCT
This sequence comes from Xanthomonas sp. WHRI 8393, assembly GCF_040203315.1. Classification (NCBI taxonomy): domain Bacteria; kingdom Pseudomonadati; phylum Pseudomonadota; class Gammaproteobacteria; order Lysobacterales; family Lysobacteraceae; genus Xanthomonas; species Xanthomonas sp. WHRI 8393. The sequence goes on from NZ_JBEGGL010000002.1 coordinate 895,620, forward strand.
GGTCGCCGCCGGTATCCTGGATGCACAAGCCAGTGGCACGTTGAGCCACAGCGGCCGCAGCAGCGCCGGCGCCATCCGTCTGTTCGGTTCGGAATTGAATGCCGATGGCAGTCTGCATACGACGGGTGCGCTGGATCTGGGCGCCGATGGCATGTTGCGCAGCAGCGGTGTGGCCTATGCGGCAACCGCTGCAAACCTGCGCGCGGGGCAGATTGGCCTGACCGGCACGCTGCAGAGCGGCGGCGCGATCGGGCTGAATGCGAACGCGATCGATGCACTGGGCACCCTGGACGCGGCCACCGCCTTTCGCGTGAACAGCAGCGGCAACGTGCGCCTGGGTGGATTGGCGCAGGCCGGGCAGGGTGCTGATGTGCAAGCCGGCGGTCGGCTGGAACTGCAGGGTCAGCTGATTGCAGCGGATGCAATGGCGCTCAATGCGGCGAGTATCGACATCGCACAGCGCGGCGTAGTGTCTGCGGGTGGCGATCTGGAGTTGCGCAGTGCAGGTGCGTTGAACAATGCCGGTAGCGGCTACGCGGGCCGCGATCTGCGTCTCCAGGCAGCGTCTGTCACCACGACGGGCAGTCTGGCGGCCGCACGCGATGCGCAGGCGGCGGTTGCCGGTGGTCTGGTCAATAGCGGCACGTTCGTTGCAGGCAATGCGCTGACCATTGACGCAGCGCAGCTGGACAGTCGTGGCGATATCGGCAGCCAGCGTGGGGAGACGCTGCTGCGCAGCCGCGGCGGTCTGGCGCTCAGCGGCAACACCGTGGCAGGTACTGCTTTGGGCCTGGACGCCGCAGCGGACGCGCAGGTCTCGGGCATCCTCAACGCCGGTCGCGTAAATCTTCGTAGCGGCGGGGATACCGCACTCTCCGGCACCCTGCAGACCACCGCCGGTGGGTTGGTGATCGCCGCAGGCGGTGAGCTCGTCAGCGATGCCGTGGTGAGTTCGACAGGCACGATCGATTTGCAGGCGAACGGCGCGCTGCGTCAGCGTGGTCAGCTCCGCGGCGACGGCGCGGTGCAATTGCGCGGCGCAGCGGTCGAGCACAACGGTGTCATCGATGCAGGTGGCGACCTGCGCATCGCCAGTGCTGCCGAGCTCGCGTTGGACGGCACCGTGCAGAGCGCTGGCTCAGCCACATTGCAGGCGGGCGCAGCACTGCAGAATCGCGCGAAGGTGATCGCAGCTGGCGCGCTGGATGTAGAGGCAGCCTCGTTGCGCAACGCGCAAAGTGGCGCGTTTTCGTCGGATGCCGGTGCGCGCGTGCGCACGGCCGGCACATTGGATAACGCCGGCAGCCTGTATGCGGCAAGCGATCTGCAGCTGACCGCTGGCGCGTTCACGCAAAGCGGCAGCGCCAGCTCGGGCAACACGCTTTCGGCAGCTGTGAGCGGGTCATTCGACAACGCTGGCAATGTGATTGCCAGGAACGCGCTACAGATCGATGCCGGCAGCGTGCGCAGCAGCGGTCAACTCGGCAGCGAAGCGGCAGGTGTTCGTCTGGGCAGCCAGGGCGATATCGCGCTGCAAGGCGTGGTTGCCGCTGCGACCACGCTGCAGGCCAGCGCCGCTGGCGATCTGCAGCAGGCAGGCTCGCTAAGAGCGCAGTCGCTGGCATTGAGTGCCGGGCGTGATCTCACTGCTGCTGGCAACCTGCAGTCGGCGTCCACGCTGGATCTGCAGGCACAGCGTGCTCTGACATTTGCTGCCCAGGGCCAGGCTGGCGGTGATGCTTCGCTGCGCGCCGCCACACTGACAACCAGCCAGGATGCGGTGTTGCAGAGTACGGGAGCGATCGCGCTGGACAGCGCGGCCATCGACAGCCGCGGCAAGCTGGATGCAGGGAGCGATCTGCACATCCGCAGCCAGGGCGATCTGGCGCTGGCGGGTGTGGCACAAGGCGGGCGCGACGTTGTTTTGAATGCAGCCGGCGCGCTCAGTAACGCAGCGCAGGCGTTTGCAGGCCGCGATCTGTCGGTGCAGGCAGGTAGCCTCGACAACACCACGAGCGGTGTGTTGGCGGGCGAGGGCAACATCGCCCTGACCACTACGGCACTGCTGAACAACGCTGGCCGCATGCAGGCCGGTGGCGATCTGCAGATCAGCGCAGCCAATATGGACCAGGGCGGCAGCGCGTCTGCAGGCAAGGCATTGCGCGCCGCCATCGCAGGCACGCTGGCCAATCGTGGCAATCTGATTGCCAAGGATGCGTTGCAGGTCGATGCGGCCACGCTGCGTAGCAGTGGGCAGTTGGGTAGCGAGCGGGCCGATGTCACGTTGAACAGCCGAGACACGCTGCAACTCGAGGGTGTGGTTGCAGCGGCCAATGCATTGCGTGCGACTGCTGGCGGCGATTTGCAGCAGGCCGGTTCGCTCAAGGCACAGTCGATCGCATTGCAGGCGGGGCGCGACCTCACTGCAAATGGCGCTCTGCAATCGGCATCCACGTTGGATCTGCAGGCGCAGCGCACGCTCGCCCTGAATGGACAGGCATCGAGTACGGGTGAGGCAACCGTCACCGGCGCAACAGTTCTGACAGGCGCTGCAGCAGTGCTGCAGAGCGGTGCCGGCATCACCCTGGATGGCGGCTCCATCGATAGCCGCGGTTCGCTCGATGCGGGGACCGATTTGAGCGTGCGTAGCGCCGGTGATCTTGCACTGGCTGGCGTGGTCCAGGGCGGGCGCGATGTTGCGCTGACCGCTGCGGGCGCGTTGAACAATGGCGCTCAAGTCGTCGCAGCCCGCGATCTGCACCTGCAGGCTGCCAGTGCCAACAATGCTGCAACTGCAACCCTGGGCGCACTACGCGACCTGCGCGTCGATGTCGCCGGAGTGTTGGAAAACAATGGCAGCCTGCATGGCGAGCGTGGCCTTGCACTGAACACCGGCACGCTGCTGCAGCGCGGCCGTGTCTACAGCGGGGATGCGGTATCGATCTCGTCGACAGGCGCATTCGAGAACGCGGGCCAGCTGGTATCGGGCAAGGATCTGAGCATCGCTGCCGACAGCATCGTCAGCAGCGGGCAACTCGGCTCGGTCAACGGCGCTCTGACGCTGACCAGCCAGAACGCGATCGATCTGCACGGTGTGGTGGCTGCGGCGACCACGCTGCAAGCCACCGCTGGCACCAATCTGCTGCAGACCGGCTCGCTCAACGCGCAGGCCGTGACATTGCAGGCTGGCCGCGATCTCACTGCCGGTGGAACCCTGCAGTCCGCGTCTGCGTTGGATCTGCAGGCGCAGCGTAGCCTGACGTTGAACGGTCAGGCGCAGGCGGGCAGTGACGCCAACCTGCGCGGCAACAGCATCGCCACCGGCCGCGACGCCGTGCTGAAAAGCGTCGGCGCGATCAGCCTGGACGGTGCGGCAATCGACAGCCGTGGCACGCTCGATGCCGGCACGGACCTGCGCCTGCGCAGCACGGGAGCACTTGCGCTCGCAGGCGTGGCGCAAGCCAATCGCGATGTTGTGTTGAGCGCAACCGGCACCTTGAGTAATGCGAGCCAGGTGATTACCGGCCGTGATCTGTCGGTGCAGGCAGGCAACATCAATAACGTGGCGGCCGGCGTGTTGGCGGCCGATGGCAGCGTCACGCTGACCACTGGCGCGTTGCAGAACGGCGGCAGCCTGCAGAGCGGCGGCGATCTGCGCATCACCGCCGCAAGCATGGACCAGAGCGGCACTGCGATTGCAGGCAAGGCACTGACCGCGAAGGTCACTGGCACGCTGGACAACCGCGGCAACCTCATTGCCAAAGACACGCTGCAGGTGGAGGCAGGCAGCTTACGCAGCAGCGGCCAGCTCGGTAGCGAAACTGCCAACGTCAGCTTGATCAGCCAAGGCGACATGACGCTGCAAGGCGTTGTCGCCGCAGCGACCACACTGCAGGCCACTGCAGTTGGCGATCTGCAGCAGGCGGGCTCTCTCAAGGCGCAATCGATCGCGCTACAGGCCGGGCGCGATCTCACCGCCGCAGGCACGCTGCAGTCGGCAACGCAACTGGATCTGCAGGCGCAGCGCGCACTGACAATGAACGGACAGGCGGTGGCGACGGGCGATGCAACCCTGCGCGGCGCGCGGATCGGCACCGGTCAGGCTGCCGTGCTGCAAAGCGGTGGCGCTATCAGCCTGGATGGCGCCGCGATCGACAGCCGTGGCGCACTCGATGCAGCCGCTGATTTGAATCTACGCAGCACCGGCGACCTGGCGATTGCCGGTGTCGCGCAAGCCGACCGTAATGTGGTGCTGAGCGCAGCTGGCGCGTTGACCAATGCGGCGCAAGTCGTCGCTGGTCAGAGCTTGAACGTCACCGCAGCCAGCGCAAGCAATGCCGCCAGCGGCGTGCTGCTCGCGCAGGGCGACGCTACCTTCGCCATCGGCGGCTTGCTCGACAATGCTGGCGCCGTGCGCGCTGGCAATCAACTCACGCTGGGCGTCGGTTCGCTGCGTCAAACCGGTCAGGCCTATGGCCTGCAACGCCTGGGTGTCGTCGCCACTGGAGCAGTGGACAACCGCGGTGACCTGATCGGCGGCAATGGCCTGCGCGTGGAAGCGGCGCAAGTCAGCAGCAGCGGCCAGCTGGGCAGCGAGCGCGGCGATGTCGCATTGATCAGCCGCGGCAACCTGCAGCTCGGCGGCAGCCTCGCATCGGCAGGCAGCTTCTCGGCGCAGGCCGATGGCGCGGTGGCACAGAGCGGCACCTTGAGCGCTGGCAGCACGCTGGAATTACGCTCCAAGGGCGATCTGGGTGTGGCCGGTCAGCTCGGCGCTCAGCAGGTCACCTTGACCAGCGACGCCGTGTTGCGTCAGCAGGGCACCGTCAGCGGTACGACGGTAGGTCTGCAGGGGGCCCGCATCGAGAACGCCGGGCAGACCACCGCTTCGGGCAACTTGAGCCTGCGTGCGGGTGAGATCAGTATCGCCGGCACAGTGGGCGCCGGTATCAGCGCAGACGGCAGCCTCGGCAGCGGACGCACGCTGAGCCTGATCGCCGATCGCCAACTCAGCGCCTCCGGCAAGCTGTTGGCTGGCGGCAACCTCACGGCGCAGGGCAGCCAGCTGCAGCTGGCGGGTGCCAGCACACGCGCAACCGGCAATGTCGCACTGACCACCGGCGGCAACCTCGATCATCGTGGCGGTGATTTGCTTGCCGGCGGCACGCTCACCGTGCAGGCCGGCGGCAACATCGACAACGGGCGTCTCAACGCCGTCGCCGGCCAGATGCAGGCCAACCAGCTGAGTATCGACGGCGCCAGCCTGAGCAATGCCGGCGGGCGGTTGGTGCAAAGCGGCAACGGACTGACCCGCGTCAGCATCGGCGGCGCGATCGACAACACCGGTGGCACGCTGGCCAGCAATGCGCAGGATCTGACCATCACTGCAGCCAGCCTGGAAAATGCACAAGGACGCATCGAGCACGCCGGTGCCGGCGTCCTGTCGGTCACCAGCCGTAGTGCGCTGGGCAACAGCAGTGGGCGCATCCTCACGCAAGGGCAACTGCACCTGGACGCGAGTGGCGCGTTGAACAACCAGGGCGGCGCGATTGCCGCAGCGGGCGATGCAGCACTCACTGTTGCTGGCCTCAATAACATCGGTGGTTCGGTCTCAGCACGTGAATTGAAGGTGCAAAGTACCGGCGCGGCCGACAACCGCAACGGCTTGCTGCAGGCCAGCGGTGGTGCGCTGACCTTGCGTGCCGACAGCCTCAGCAATGCCGGCGGCATTGTGCAGGCGGTCGCGAACGCTGGTGCGGGTGGAAGCCTGCGCGTCGAACTCAATCGTGGCCTGGACAACGGCAACGGCACGATCGGTGCCGGCAGCGACGCAGTGGTTACTGCGGAAAACATCAGCAGCAGCGGCGGCAGTCTGCAAGCAGCGCGCGACCTCAGCGTCACGGCACGCGGCCAGCTGGACAATCACCAAGGCGGCAAGCTCAGTGCTGGCCGTGATCTCAACGTTGCCGTCGCCGGCGCGTTGCTCAACAGCGGCGGCCAGCTCGATGCCGGCAATACGCTGACCGCCTCCGGCGGAAGTATCGACAATAGCCAAGGCAGTATCGTCAACAACGGCGGTGGACTGACACGCATCACCACTGGCGGTGCATTGACCAACAGCGGCGGCAATCTCGGTGGACGCGGCAGCGTGGTGATCGATGCCGCCAGCATCGCCAACAACAGCGGTCAGCTGGTCGCCGGCGGCGACCTGATCGCCAACACCACTGACTTGAACAACCAGAGCGGCAACGTCTATGCCGGCGCAAGCTTCCTGCTGCAGCGCGCAGGCGCCACGCTAGACAATCAGAACGGCACCATCAAGGCCGAGCAGGCAGTCCGCCTGAACCTGCAGAACTTGATCAACGCGGGTGGCAAGATTGGCGCCGGCAGCGTGACCGGCGGCGCCGGCGATGTGGTGATCGACACCGTCGGCTTCGACGGTGGCGGCAGCATCCTGGCGCAGAACCTGCTGGACCTGACCTTGCGTAGCGACTACACCCACCGCGCCGGTGCAGACCTGACCAGTAACGGCACTTTCAACCTGCGCGTCGGTGGGAGCCTGGTCAACGAGTCCACGCTCAAGGCTGCGCGCAGCCTGGACATTACGGCAGGCAGCATCACCAACCGCGCAGGCGCCAACATCCTGTCCAACGACACGCGCCTCAACGGCGGCAACATCATCGACAACGCCGGCAGTATCTCCGGCAATGGCGCACTGTCGCTGGTGGCGAACAGCATCAACAACACCGGCAGCATCGTCGGCGGCAACGTCTCGGTGAACACCGGCACATTGGTGAACGGCGCCGACTTCGGCGGCGCGACCGACAACGCAGCCTATGGCTCGGCCTTGCTCGGTTCCACCGGCAACATGAATCTGATCGTGCGCGATCAACTGCTCAATCGCGACGCGCGCATCTTCAGCCTGGGCAATATCGCCATCGGCGGCGCGCAGGATGGCGGCGGCACCTTGGTATCGCGTACGGGTGTGGTCAATAACCTGTCGGGCAGCATAGAGGCTGATGGAAGCATCTTGATTGCGGCCAACCAGCTGAATAATCGGCGGCGGGTTTTGACTGCCGCATTGGGTACATTGACCGACCAAGAAAAGGCAGCTGCGAATGCAACGATGCCCGAGGAGCTTATTGAGTCACGCGGAATCGTCTATCCAAGGCAGTCTTACTTCATTCGTATTCCTTACGTCGGAAAAAATCCTGGTGTTTATCGTTCCTATTCGGTCGAGCAGCAAGAGCGTCTCATCGCTGCAAGTGCGGAAGGACGAATCGCGGCTGGAGGAAATATAGCGATTTCCGGAAGCGTCACCAATAACACTTCGTCGATTGCGGCGGCTGGTGCGCTGCAAATAAATCAACGTGGTGTGGGTGGATTGAGTGATGGGCTTTTCGTTGGTGGAGAGTCGATCTTCAACGAATCGCTTGCCTTGAATAGGCAAGTCGTACAGAGAGACTACGAGTATGCAGTAACAGCGGTCATTGACGACTGTGCGCTGAACCAAGGAAATCGGCGTCCTATCTGTACATATGATGCTGAATCAAAAACCATTTCTTCTTCCACGATCAATACGAGCTATATCGCCCTGGGCGCCAGCATGACCGGTGGCCAAGGCGTCAGCATCAATGGTGCCAACATCAGCAATGGTGCCGTCGGCAGCGACGGTCGTGGTATCAGCGGCGCTTCACTGAATGGTGTCGGCGCACAAGGTGGCTTGACTGGTCGCGCCATGCAAAGCGCCGGTGGAGTGGGCGGCCAGGCAGTGATCGGCCGTGCCAATGGCGGCGCGAACAGTATTCGTGTTGCCACCGGTACGACCGGCAGTGCAGGCACCCAGGTGGGCGCCAACACGCAGGACGCAACGCTGGCCACATCGGGTGGCATCGTCAAGATGTCGGTTGCACCTGTCGCGTCCAACGACAGTGGGCTTGTACGCAGCAGCGTCGATCAGGCAGACGTGCAGGCCACCGCGGCCGGTACCGGCGTCACTGCCGTCGCAACCGACAGCCGTACCCGAGTCGATCCGGCCACCATTCCGGTGACCAACATTGTGGGTAGCGGGCAAACCTCGCTGACGCAGATCGATCTGCCCATTGGCGGGCTGTATCGCCTATCCGGCGGCACCGGTACCGATCTGACCGCAATGGGCCGCGCCGCCAACGGGCTGGGCGGCATCAATGCCTGGCGCAGCAATGGCCCCGGCCGTCGTTACCTGATCGAGACCGACCCGCGCTTCGTCAACTACGACAACTTCATCAGCAGCGACTTCCTGCTGGACAAGCTGGGTGTTGACCCGGAGTGGACCCAGACCCGCCTGGGCGATGGCTTCTACGAGCAGCGCCTGGTGCTGGACCAGATCACCCAGCTCACCGGCCGCCGCTATCTGGGCAACTACGCCGATGGCGTGGCGCAGTACCGCGCCTTGCTGGAGTCGGGCGTGGCCGCCGCAGGCCAGCTGCAGCTGAGCATGGGCGTGGGCTTGACCGCCGCACAAGCGGCCGCACTGACGCAAGACATCGTGTGGATGGTCGAACAGGACTACCAGGGCCAGAAGGTGCTGGTGCCGGTGGTGTATCTGGCCTCCAACTCGCTGCAGTTGCGCGGCAACGGCGCATTGATTGCAGGCGGCAACGTCGAGCTCAACGCCACCAATTCCATGAGCAACCAGGGCGTCATCGCCGGTGCCGACGTCAGCGTCACCGCCGGTAACCTGCTCAACCAGGGCCGCATCAGCGGCACTGGCAGCGTTGCCCTGGAAGCGCGCAACGACCTGCTCAATCAGGGCCAGATCCAGGGTCGCGACGTGGCACTGGTGGCCGGCAACAATCTGGTCAGCGAAGCATCCAAGGCCATCAACGGCGTTGGCATCCTGTCCGGCATCACCGCCAGCAACACCCTGCAACTATTCGCCGGCAATGACATGACGTTGAGCGGTACCCGCGTGCAGGCCGATGGCAGTGCGGCGTTGATCGCAGGCAACAACCTCAGCCTCACGCCCAGCGCCTTGCGCGACGACAACGGCCTGCTACGCGGTGGCGATGCGGTGTCGGTGACCACTGGCAAGGATCTGGTGATGTCTGCAGGCAACGACCTGCAACTGCATGGCGTGACCATCAAGGCCGGCGGCAGTGCCGCACTGCAGGCAGGCAACAACCTCTCGCTGACCCCGACCACTGGCCTGGATGGCAAGGTCGCCACGCGCACCAACATCAGCACCGGCGACAGCCTGCAATTGACCGCCGGCAACGACCTGACCATCCGCCAGGCCGACGTCAAGGCCGGCGGCGATCTGATTGCCGCAGCAGGCAACAACCTCAACGTCGAGTCCGTCCTCAACGAGACCGAAACCAACAGCTACAAGACCCGCAACGGCAAGACGCGCGTCACCACCACCACGACCACGCAGAGCATCGATCAGCAGGCACTCACCGCCGGCGGCAACCTGATCCTCAGCGCCGGCAACGACGTCAATCTGGTCGCGGGCAAGCTGGACGCCGGAAAGGGCCTGGGCATCAGCGCCGGCAACGACATCAATGCCAGCACGCTGACCACGGTGGACACCAGCAACACGCTGGAAACGCGAAAGCGCTTTAAGCAGACGACCAGTACCAGCGACGAAACCGTCCACGGCACCGAGTTCAGTGCCGGCGGAAACCTGGCGATGCAGGCCGGCAATGACATCGCCCTCACCGCCGCATCTGCCGCCACCAAGGAAGGCGGCATCACCCTGGCTGCCGGCAACGACGTCAACCTGCTCGCCGCCAGCGAGCAGCACGACGCCGTGCAGGACATGACCAAGAAGAAGAAGGGCACGTTCTCCAGCAAGACCACAACCACGCATGATGAGTGGCACGACAACGTGGCGGTCACCACCACGCTCAGTGGTGACACGGTGCAAATTGCGGCGGGTAACGATCTGCTGTCGCAAGGTGCGCAGATTGTCGGCACCGGCGACGTCACGCTTGCAGCAGGCAACAACCTGACCTTGGAAACTGCTCAGAACACGCATAGCGAAGAGCATGACAAAGTCACCACCAAGTCCGGTCTGTTCGGAAGTGGCGGTATTGGGGTGACGCTCGGTAAGCAAAAGGTCACCACTGGCGCCGACATCGACCAGATCACGCATACCGGAACGACGGTCGGCAGCCTTGGGGGTGACGTCACCCTGATGGCCGGCAACAAGTTGGCGATTACGGGCAGCGATGTCATGGCGTTGCAGGGCGACCTGACCGCGACCGGCAAGGACATCGCGATCACGGAGGTCTACAACGACAGTGATGCGGAACAGCGCAGCAAGTTTAGCCAAGGCGGTTTGTCGCTGACCCTGAGCTCGGCTGCGATCAGCCTGGCGCAGGCGGCAAACGACAGCTACAAGGCCAGCAAGGAGGTCAAGGGCGACAGTCGCATGGAAGCACTTGCGCTCGGATCGGCGGCCTACAGTGCATATGGGGCAGGACAGGCGCTGGGCCAAGCCGGAAGCGCATTGAGCAGTGGCAGCGCCGCCGGCGCAGCTCAGGGGGCCAATCTGAGCATTGCCATCAGCATTGGCGGCAGCAAGAGCGAGAGCAAGAGCACGCAGACGGCCAGTCTCGCACAAGGCTCCAAGCTACAGGCAGGTGGTGACGTCAACTTGATTGCAACCGGCGGTGGCGACCAAAGTAATTTGTTGATTCGTGGGAGTGACATCAAGGCGGGCAATGATCTGCTGCTGGCAGCCGATCACGATGTACTCATCGAAGCAGCCAAGAACACCGCCGAGCAAAAAAGTACCAGTAAGAGCAGCAGCGCGTCGCTGGGTGTTGGCATCACTTACGGCCCGGATGGTGCCGCATTTGGCGTGATGATCAGTGCAGCTGGATCGCGCGGCAAGGCCAATGGCGAGGACGTGACCTACAGCAATAGTCATCTGGCTGCGGGCAACACGGCCACGGTCATCAGTGGCAATGACACCACACTCAAGGGCGCGCAGCTGTCGGCGGACAAGGTGATCGCCGATGTCGGTGGCAATCTGAGCATCGAGAGCCTGCAGGACACCAGCACGTACGACAGCAAGGACAAGAGTGTTGGCGCGAGTGTGACCTTTGGCGCAGGTTTTAGTGCAAGCGCGAGCTACAGCAGCAACAAGGTCAACGGTGACTTCGCCAGCGTGACCGAACAGAGCGGTATCCAGGCCGGCGACGGCGGCTTCAACATCCGTGTCGGCGGCAATACTGATCTGAAAGGCGCGGTGATCGCCAGCACCCAGGCGGCGGTGGATGCCGGCGTCAACCGCCTGCAGACCGGCACGCTGACCTATAGCGATATTGGAAACACCAGCAGTTACGACGCCAAAGGGTTCAGTCTATCGGGCGGATATAGCAAGGGAACAGGCGACAAGAAGCAGCAAGGAGAAACCGGTCAGGTCCAGCCGACAGTCAACAACGGTGCAAACTGGTCGTGGCAGAACTTCCAGACTGGAAGCACCGGTACAGCGGCTGGCATTGGGAGCAAGAGTGGCGATGCGACATCGACCACCACCAGCGGGATCAGTGGTGGCAGCTTGCTCATCACCGACGAGGCTGGGCAACTCGCCAAGTCTGGCAAGACCGCTGCAGATGCATTGGCGGGTCTTAAGCGCGATGTGATCAGCGGCGACGACGCAGGTGGCTTGACCAAGCAATGGGATGGTCAGGCACTGCGTGACCAAGTTGCCGCGCAAGCGCAGATCACCGCCACCGCAGGGCAGCAGGCAACGAAGTTTGTTGGCGATTACGCACAGGGAAAAGTTGACAAGGCGGCCGAGCTCTATGCGGAAGCAGATGCAACCGGTGACGACAGCAAGCAGGCCGAAGCTGATCAGTTGATGAAGGATTGGGGCAATGGCGGCACGTTGCGTGTGCTGTCACATGCGGTTGTGGGTGGTCTGACAGGTGGCACAGAAGGAGCGCTAGGCGCAGCGGCAGGCACCGTGGCGGCACCGTACCTGGCAGAAGCGTTGGAGAAAGCCGGAATCAATAAAGCGGTGGCTGCCACCTTGACAGGGTTGTCAGCGAGCGCGCTAGGCGCTGCGGCCGGTGGTGCTGCAGGCGGTGCCGCAGCCTTGAATGAGGTGTCCAACAATTACCTCGGCCACCAAGAGCGGATGGAATATGCCACGGCCCTGATCGCTTGTTCCAAGTCTGGCACCCAGTGTGAGCGCGCCGAGCAACTGAAGGCGCTGTCGGAAGAACGCAATCTCGCGTTGCGCGGTGCGTGTAGCGATCCAGCTAGCGGCGGATGCGCGGAGCAAAAACAGCTGGCCGCTGCAGCCATGCAAGATCAGCTCGATCACGCTGGGGAATACACCGCTTGGCTTGCGGGTCACGTGCCTGAGTTGGTTGGCCTGTTCAACTCCGACAAGGACGGTTCACTGACCAAGGACTTCGTCACCCATGTGACGACTGCAGATCTTGGCCACAAGCTTGCGTGTGCGATGGCAGGTGATTGCAGTAACCAAGCGCTGGCTTCGGCAGCATGGAACGGTAGCATCCCGCTATCGGTTGCTACCGCTGATTCTGCGCTGCGCGCGGCGCTGGGTATGGGAGCAGGTACGGTCGGTGCTACCGGCCGGGTTTGGGAAATGGTTACCGGTGTGGCAGAGCTGGCCAAAGGTATGAGTCCTGCAGGCCAGGTCGGAAAATCGATTGATCAACTAGCCTACCTGTGGGGGAATGGTTACGCAGCTACTGCCGAGAAGAACTTTAACGACGCAAAGGGCGCGTTAAATGCAATAAAAACTGGTATCAGCGGCTATGCAGAGGATCTTGCATTTGCGGCCTACACGAACACGCACGGTTCTTGGGATATCTATGACATAGCCAAGGCGGGTGCAATCGGCGGCAAGGTCAGCGTTGACGTTCTCTCGCTCGTTGTTCCAGAGCTCTATGCAGGGAAGGGTGGTGTCGCTGCAAAGGCTGCAACGGAAGTAGGTACGGCGTTTAAGGCTGATGATGTAATTGAATATATTAACCAATTAAAGCCTGCTGCTAGCGCGGAAATACCTAAGGGATATAGCCGGATCAATTCGGCTGGCGCAATGGCAAATGAAACAGGCGGCTTGCCGCAAGGCTATAGGCGGTTATTGAATTCTGATGGTGAAGTGGTTGTTCAGTCGCCAAATGGATCAATAATTTCGTCTGATCAGGTCATTGATGAAATTGGTGGCGTTTTTTCAGGCCTGGAAAAATTCAGGACTGAATTGGGTTTGCCCGAATCTGGTACGGCCTCGGATAGATCAACTATTGCAAAGATTAATGTGGATGGCAAGGAAATTTATGGTATAAATGCGCATGGCCAGCCTACTTCTGGAGTAAACAATATATCGAAAAGTCATGCGGAAATCGATGTTTTGAATCAACTAAAAAACAGTGGTGGAGATTTTAGTGGTAAGAGTTTGACTATGTATGTGGATAGGCAGCCATGTAAGGCTTGCGGACAAAACGGTGGGATACGTACTATGGTTCGTCAGTTGGGTTTAAAGGAATTGACAGTTATTGGCCCTGATGGTCCTTTATTGATTAGGCCTTAATATGAAATTTTATCTTGACAATCGAGTTGGAGCTCATAATGTGGACGATGAGTTCTATGGTTTGGATCAAAGTGGTGTGGTTAATTTGCTTGGGAAATTGAATGGTGAACGGCATACGTTGCTTTGTGTGAAGAGAGAGGATGGTTGGGTGCTCTTTATTGGTGGCGGAAGTGAGAAATTCTTGGTCAATAAAGTTTCTCCGGAAGATATTAGCTATGAAGTGAAGTCAGATATGCCAGGTAGCAATATTGAACTTTGTGTTGGTGGGCAATATGGAGAGTACGAATCCTCTTCTTTAGCGAGTTATGATTTGGCAAGGATGGCTCTTTTGGATTTTTGTGAATTTTCTTCTCTAGAGAAATATACGTGGTCTGTTGTTGAGTAGTAAGGTGGAACCTCGAACCTGAAAAAAATCAGGGGCGGAGGCTGAGGTTTTCCCAGCTATAGCTCTTTCCAATCAATGATTTGTGCAACATCCGGGACGGAGGTAATTAAGGGGGCGGCCCTGACCGCCAGCATGACCAGCAGTCAAGGCGCAGCATTAGCGGCAGCGCGCTTAACAGCATCGGCGCATAGGGCGGCCTGCCCATTGGCGGGCTGTATCGCCTATCCGGCGGCACCGGTACCGATCTCACTGCAATGGGCCGTGCCGCCAACGGGCTGGGCGGCATCAATGCCTGGCGCAGCAACGGCCCGGGCCGTCGTTACCTGATCGAGACCGACCCGCGCTTCGTCAACTACGACAACTTCATCAGCAGCGACTTGCTGCTGGACAAGCTGGGTGTTGACCCGGAGTGGACCCAGACCCGCCTGGGCGATGGCTTCTACGAGCAGCGCCTGGTGCTGGACCAGATCACCCAGCTCACTGGCCGCCGCTATCTGGGCAACTACGCCGATGGCGTGGCACAGTACCGCGCCTTGCTGGAGTCGGGCGTGGCCGCCGCAGGTCAGCTGCAGCTGAGCATGGGCGTGGGCTTGACCGCCGCACAAGCGGCCGCGCTGACGCAGGACATCGTCTGGATGGTGGAGCAGGACTACCAGGGCCAGAAGGTGCTGGTACCCGTCGTGTATCTGGCCTCCAACTCGCTGCAGCTGCGTGGCAATGGCGCCTTGATCGCCGGCGGCAACGTCGAGCTCAACGCCACCAATTCCATGAGCAACCAGGGCGTCATCGCAGGCGCCGATGTCAGCATCACCGCAGGCAACCTGCTCAACCAGGGCCAGATCCAGGGCCGCGACGTTGCACTGGTGGCCGGCAACAATCTGGTCAGCGAAGCGACCAAGGCCATCAACGGCGTTGGCATCCTGTCCGGTATCACCGCCAGGAACACCCTGCAACTATTCTCCGGCAATGACATGACGCTGAACGGTACCCGCGCGCAGGCCGATGGCAGCGCAGCGTTGATTGCGGGCAAAAACCTCCAAGGACCGAACGCTGACCAAGGACTTCGTCCCACATGTGACGACTGCGGATCTTGGCCACAAACTGGCGTATGCGATGGCGGGTGATTGCAGCAACCAAGCGCTGGTTTCGGTAGCATGGAACGGTAGCATCCCGCTATCAGTTGCAACCGCTGATTCTGCGCTGCGCGGCGCTGGGCATGGGAGCAGGTACGGTCGGTGCTACCGGCCGGGTCTGGGAAATGGTTGCCGGTATGGCAGAGCTGGCCAAAGGTATGAGTCCTGCAGGCCAGGTCGGACAAACGATTGATCAACTAGCCTATCTGTGGGGGAATGGTTACGCAGCTACTGCCGAGAAGAACTTTAACGACGCAAAGGGCGCGTTAAATGCAATAAAAGCTGGTATTAGCGGCTATGCAGAGGATCTTGCATTTGCGGCCTACACGAACACGCACGGCTCTTGGGATATCTATGACATAGCCAAGGCGGGTGCAATTGGTGGCAAGGTCAGCGTTGACGTATTGTCACTCGTTGCTCCAGAACTCTATGTGGGGAAGGGTGGTGTCGCTGCAAGGGCAGCCACAAGCGTGGGCGACGCGTTTAAGGCTGATGACATTGTTACCTACCTAAATTCGAGTAGGCCAGTCGATGTAGTTCCTGGTTCGCTGAATTTTATGGGGAAATCTGATCAATTTTTCTTGAATGCTTCTAAGTGGAGAGATGTTGATTCTGATTGTTTTTTTGAAGTTATCGCTCACGGAAATAAGAATGAGGTCGAAGTCTTCATGCCAAATGGTCCAGTAGCAGCCGATCAGAGGGTGCTGGCCAAGCTTATAAAAGGCGATCCAAGTTATAGCGGTCAACCTATTCGCTTGCTCTCTCGCGAAACTGGATCTTGTGATCTAGGCTTTGCGCAAAACCTGGCTAGCAAAATGGGTGTTCCGGTTAAAGCGCCCACTGATCTTGTCTGGGCTTATGGCGATGGTAAAATTGTTGTTGCTCCTCGGCGCTCACTGGACAGAAATTCTCCGCTGTTTAATCAGCCTGATTTGTCGCGGCAAGGTGAGTTCAAGATATTTCAACCAAAGGTCAAATAATGAATGATATTTTGGGGGCGAGGTTTGTGGGGGGCATTTAGATATTTGCATGGATGGCAGAACTCAGGGTCTTATTTGTAAAAATTGTGGATGGTCGCTTGTAACTACAGTTATTCCTGAGATAGATAGTGACAATAACGAATACAGTATTAGGTGTAGTGGTGACTTTAGTAACTCTGAGCATGTGCGAATGGTTGCATCTGTAGTTGGTTCGAATTTCATTGAGGCCAGAAAATTTCTCAAGCAGGGTTCATTTGTTATTTTTACTGGAAAAGCTCCGGAGGTTTATGATGTTATAAAGAATTTGGAGGTAGCAGGGTTGGAGTTTCAAGTTGATCCTCAATTCAAGTGGATATGACTACGACGTCCCTCCTCTCCCAATTTTGAGTAGCGCCTCAGTTTGGAGTCCAATTCCCTACCCAGAGGAGATTGGACATGAAGACGCGCTTCACCTAGGAACAGATCATCGAATAACGAGGTCAGGTTAACTTATCAGTCGACGGTGTTCGGTTCGCGTGGCCGATGATCGCGCATGACGCCCGCGAAAGGGGGGGCGGAGTGCCTGCGCTGGCTAGGTTAGCTAAGCATCTGGCCCAGCGATACTCTGCCGGGTTGTCGGTCAGGCGACCACGCACAGAATTGAGTGCAATGTGGCGATAGCAGCGAAGGACGTAGTCCGCACTCTCCACAAGAGATGCTTTGTGCTGCTCTTCCCATAGCGTACCAGTGGGCCAACGGCGGCCATTGCACAATGCTACGTAGTTTTCCCCAAGTCGTTGCATCAGTTGCCCAATTGGTCCCGCTGCAGAGCGTGACTAGCGAGTGCACATGGTTGTCCATCAATACGTAAGCATCCAGCTGGCAGCCTGTGGCGTGCAGGGCTCCTCATGCATCAGGTGCAGATAGCGTAGTCGATCGCCATCATCAAGAAAGCATGGCAAGCGTTGTTCCCGGGCTGCACGATGTGCTGCGGGACACAGGCAAGTTCAATGCGTGCAAAGCCGGCCGTCGCACAAGACTTGCAACCAGACATCGGTGCTAATGTGCAGGGAGCCTCGCAAGAGCTGACGCCGTAGACTGCTATTTGCGGAGGAAGTGAATCTGACCCCCGTTAGCGGACATCGGTGCCGGCAAGAACGTTACGCTTGCGGCCAAGGACATCGCCCTGCTGGCGCGCCAGGACACGGTCGATCACCAGGCCAGCCAGCGAGCAAGTCGAGCGGCTTCTCGATGTGCGTGACCTACGACCCGGGTGCGTCGTACCTCAGCGCACGCGGTTCGACCACCAAGAAGATGGTCGATACCGGCTCAACCATGAGCAAGATCAGCCGCGATGCCCACGGCGCAGCGGCTGGCACCATGGCGGCCATTACCCCGGTGGTGATCCAGGTCAGCAGTCATCGCTCCAACGCTTCTTAGAACGAAAGCACCAGCGACGCGCGCGTCTCAGTTTAAAGGAATTGACAGTTATTGACCCTGATGGTGCTTTATTGATTAGGTCTTAATATGAAATTTTATCTTGACAATCGAGTTGGATCTCATATGTGGACGATGAGTTGTATGGTTTGGATCAAAGTGGTGTGGTTAATTTGCTTGGGAAATTGAATGGCGAACGGCATACGTTGCTTTGTGTGAAGAGAGAGGATGGTTGGGGAAGAAGGTAGAGCAGTTCAAGAACTGGCTGGGCGAAGACAATGCAGAGACTGCTGCGCTGGTCTTGATGGCGGCGGCAGGTGGCCCGGTGAAGACGTTGGGCAGTACACTGTGGGCGGCAACGCCGATAGCGGGGTATTTTTCGGAAAAGAAAGAGGAGTATCTAGTCAATCCGTTGACACCGTTCATCGGCACCAACGCATTTGGTGCTTTGACCGATCGCGATCAGCAAGCGGTGCAGCCTGCGAGTCATGCGACTAGCTCGATGCTTGTGGATACATTGCTGTCGTCACTTGGTGTGGTGGGCACCAAAGCTGGTGCGATCGGCATTATCAAAAATAGCGGCGGATTTTTGGCGAAAGTTGAAGGTGCAGATAATGCATTTACCTTCTCTGGAGGAAAACCAGCAGTAGCTGGTGACAGCTACCATCCTTCATCTGTAGTGGAACGTTCTAAATCTAATAGAGATTACTATGGTGAAGCAAATGCCTCTAATGAATTTCCAGCGGGAACAGTAAATTATGAAAGCCACTCGACAGCCAGGCTTGAGCAATCTAAAGTTCCGCGGGATCTGAATGAACAAGTGCTCTGGAATAGAGTAAAAGATGATCCGTCGAAGGGTGAACCCTTAAAGCTTAATAATGACCCAAATTTCCCCCGCGAGGACGGCTGGCAAAAAATGCAAGTAACGCATTGGCTTCCAAACGGAAATAATATAACTATTAATCGTCAATATAATGAGCGCACTGGAAAGGCATATGACATGAAAGTTCTTACGCCTCAGTATGATTTAAATCCTTCGGGAGATAAATAGTCACATGCATATAAAGTTGAATGATAGCGAAAATTCAATAGAAGTTCTTGGAATTTATTGGGTTAATGGAAAAAAATACTATTGGATTACACCGCATGAGGGGTATCAAGGATTTTTGGCCGTAAGTGAAGATAATTGCGTAGTAACCGATTCATTTCTTTCTAGTGATATGATTATTTGTAAGGGTGATGATGGTACGGACGAAATCATACATTGGGCAGCACATGATCTGTTAGAAGATTTGGTTGAACATGATGCCCGAGCAATGATGGAATTTATCAAGAGAAGGAAATAGTGAAAGTACTGCCTGGTTGGCAACAACGGCGCCAGCGTCAACACGCTTGGGAAGAAGGTAGAGCAGTTCAAGAACTGGCTGGGCGAAGACAATGCAGAGACTGCCGCGCTGGTCTTGATGGCTGCGGTAGGTGGCCCGGTGAAGACTTTGGGCATTAAACTGTGGGCGGCGACGCCGATAGCGGGGTTTTTTCGGAAAAGAAAGAGCAGTATCTGGTCAATCCGTTGACACCGTTCATCGGCACCAACGTATTTGGTGCTTTGACCGATCGCGATCAGCAAGCAATGCAGCCTGCGAGCCATGCGACTAGCTTGATGCTTGTGGATACATCGCTGTCGTCGCTTGGTGTAATGGGTACCAAAGCCGGTGCGATCGGTATTATCAAAAGCAGCGATGGATTATCGGGGGAAGTAAAAAGCGCGCCGAGAATGCCTTGCAAGATCTGACCCGCTTTATTAATGGTACTAAAGTCGTTGAGAAAAACAGGTCAGTTGTTCGAAGGAACGGTTGACTTGGCTCCGGCTTTGAGCCGTATAAAATCACGAATGACGGGGTCCACGAATAAGGGGGTCAGGTTGAGCTACCCCCGATTTCTCGGACAGATTAATTAGGGGGCAATAACCATCTTTTCGAACTCGGCCGGCAGCGGTAGCCCAGCGCACTGTGCAACCGCTGCCGGTTGTAGAACACTTCGATGTACTCGAACACCTTCCCGCGCGCTTCGTCGAGACTGGCGAAGCGCTCGTGGTGCGTCAGTTCCTGCTTGAGCGAGTTGAAGAAGCTTTCCATCAATGCATTGTCTTAAGGCATGCCCTTGCAACTCATGCTCGCGACTAGCCCAGCTTCCTGCAATTGCCGCTGATACGCACCGCTGGTGTATTGCGTGCCCTGGTCGCTATGGTGGATTGCGCCCTTCACTGGCCGTCGGCGTTGGAATGCCATTGTCGAATCCCCGTAATTCAATTCCAGCGAAAATTAGAGGTCTGTGGTTGATGTTAATCGCCAAACTCGGCGGGAGTTAGCCCGCCCACGCTGTCGCGCGGTATCTGTTGGTTGTAGTCGGCCAGCCACTGCTCGGTCTGCTCACGGACCTCGCTCAGCGTGCGGAAGAGATGCATGCCCAGCACGCCGCGCCTTTAGCTGCCGTTGAGGCGTTCGATGAAACCGGTTTGCATCGGCCTTCCCGACTCAACGAAATCCAATACGATGCCAACGCGCTCGCGACATCCCCCCGATTTTGAGTGGCGCATTGCTTTGGAGTCCAATTACCTATCCCGAGGAGATTGGACATGACGGCACGAATCCGTACGGCGTTAGCTGAGCGCGGACTCGCTTATGCGCGTAGTCACGGCTTGCACAGAAGCTCTGCCACGCTGACGAGCGCGGATCACAGGCCAAAGCAGTCATGACCCAAGGACGTTCAAAAAAATCGCAATGGTTCGGCCTTCTGGGTTGGCCGGTGCTTTGCTATGCCGTCGCTGGGCTTGGTGCGATGGCATCCATCCAGGCGGCCGGCTTCTATGCAGAACTTGCGCGGCCGGAGTGGGCGCCGCCGGGCTGGTTGTTCGGACCGGTGTGGACAGTGTTGTACGGAATGATGGCGGTGTCGGTCTGGTTGGTGTGGCGGCGCGGCAGCCGGGCGGGGACGCGTCCGGCGCTGGGCCTGTTCGTGCTGCAGTTGACGCTCAATGGTTTGTGGAGCTGGCTGTTCTTTGCGTGGCAGTTGGGAGCCTGGGCGTTTGCCGACATCGTGGCGCTGTGGCTGGTGTTGGCCGGAACGATCGCCGTGTTCGCGAAGCGGCAGGCACTGGCGGCGTGGTTATTGGTGCCGTATCTGGCGTGGGTGAGCTTCGCGGCTGGGCTCAACTTTTCGGTCTGGCAGCTCAATCCTCAGGTGCTTGGCTGATCTTTCTGCTGCGCTTGCTGACTTGCACCGTGCGTCGCGGCGATGGCGATCATCTACCGTTGATCCGAAGTGATATGTTGCTTGGCGTAGTGACACCGGCAGCGATGTGATGCACTCGCGCACAAGCGATCCTTCAGCCGCATCGCATTAGCCAAGTCGCACGACTGCACCAATCCATGCTCGAAACCTGCGCAGCGCCACCCACTGAGGTGGCTTCAAAAGTTTCCATAGCAATCAATTGCTTGCGAGGGCGCCGCTTAAATCCCTGAACAGCAAGGTTTTCTGTTCTGTCTGCCGAGCGCGTGCGGCCGCCCCGTCACGCAACGCTTGACAGGCCTCGGCCCGGTGATGTCTTTTGCGTACATGCATAACGCCTGCGCCACCGCTTCGCTTACCTGTCAGCCGCAGCTGCGGCCGGGTGCGGGCGCGGCCGGCATTAGCACCACCATTACCACCGTCACCATTCGCCCGGTGCGGCCCGTCGTCTTCGCGTAACTTCCGAAAACAACGGCCCCGCACCCGGATCAGGATGCGGGGGCTTTCCTCCCTCATCTGATGCGGACGGGGCCTCCCTAACGAGGTCTGTCGATGTCATCGCCTGTTGTTTTGCTCGAACCCGCCGCTGTTGCCGCATCTTCCGCACGCACCGTCGTGCACAAATTCGGCGGCACGTCGGTGGCCGATGCCGAGCGCTACCGGCATGTGGCGCAGCTGTTGCTGGCACGCGACGAGTCGGTGCAGGTCACCGTGGTGTCGGCGATGAAGGGGGTGACCGATGCCTTGATCGCGCTGGCCGAACTGGCCGCGCAGAACCGCCCCGAATGGCGCGAGCGCTGGCATGAGACGCGGGCGCGCCATCGCGGTGCGGCGGTGGCCCTGCTGGGCGAGCATTCCGGGCCGACCGTCGAATGGCTGGACGAGCGCTTCGAGCATCTGTCGCAGATTCTCGGCGCCTTGGCGGTGATCGGCGAGCTGCCGCGCGAGGTGCTCGACCGCGTGCAAGGTCTGGGCGAGGTGTATTCGGCGCAATTGCTGGGCGACCATTTCCGTGCGCTTGGCGAGGATTGCGCGGTGCTGGATGCGCGCGATGTGCTGGTGGTCAACCGTGGCGAACTGGGTGTCGATGTGGACTGGGACACCAGCGCGCAGCGCCTTGCCACCTGGCGCCAGGCGCATCCGCAGACGCGCGTGGTGGTCACCGGGTTTGTGGCGCGCGACCGCGCCGACCGCATCACCACGTTGGGGCGCAACGGCAGCGATTATTCCGGTGCAATTTTCGCGGCCTTGTTCGATGCCGATGAGCTGCATATCTGGACCGACGTGGACGGCGTACTGTCGGCCGACCCGCGCGTGGTGCCCGAAGCGGTGCAACTGGAAACGCTGAGCTACGACGAGGCCTGCGAGCTGGCCTATTTCGGCGCCAAGGTGGTGCACCCGCAGACCATGTCGCCGGCCATCGAGCGCGGCTTGCCGATCATCATCCGCAACACGTTCCAGCCCGAACATCCGGGTACGCGCATCACCGCCAGCAGCGCGGTGAGCGGGCCGATCAAGGGGCTGACGCTCAGCCCCGACCTGGCCGTGCTGAATCTGGAAGGCACTGGATTGATCGGCGTGCCCGGCACCGCCGAGCGCGTGTTCGCGGCGCTGCGCACGGCGCAGGTGTCGGTGGTGATGATCTCGCAGGGCTCGTCCGAGCATTCGATCTGTTGCGTGGTCAAGCAGCACGAGTCCGAGCGCGCGCGCAATGCCTTGCTGCAGGCGTTTGCGCATGAACTCACGGTCGGTCAGGTGCAGCGTGTGCAGCTGACCACCGGCATCAGTGTGCTCGCCGCAGTGGGCGATGGCATGGCCGGACAGCCGGGCGTGGCGGCGCGGCTGTTCGAGTCACTGGGGCGTGCGCAGGTCAATATCCTGGCGATCGCACAGGGTTCGTCGGAGCGCAACATCTCGGTGGCCATCGACGCAGCGCATGCGACCAAGGCCTTGCGCGCTGCGCATGCCGGCTTCTGGCTGTCGCCGCAGACGTTCTCGGTGGGCGTGATTGGCCCGGGTAACGTGGGCGCGGCGTTGCTGGACCAGTTGCGCATTGCGCAGCCGCAGTTGCTGGGCAAGGCCAACCTGGATCTGCGCCTGCGCGCGGTGGTATCGCGTGGCCGCATGCTGCTGGACGAGCGCGGCCTGGTCGGCAACTGGCGCGATGCCTTCGCCTCCGCAGCCACCGCGACCGATCTGGAGCGTTTCACCACGCACCTGTTGTCCGCGCATCTGCCGCATACGGTGATCATCGATTGCAGCGGCAGCGCGGAAGTGGCCGATCGCTATGCGGAGTGGTTGGCTGCCGGCATCCATGTGGTGACGCCGAACAAGCAGGCCGGCTCCGGTCCGTTGCAGCGGTATCAGGCGATCCGTGCGGCGGCCGATGCCAGCGGCGCGCGCTTCCGTTACGAAGCCACCGTGGGCGCCGGCTTGCCGGTGATCACCACGCTGCGCGATCTGGTGGACACCGGCGATGCGGTGACCTCGATCGAAGGCATCTTCTCCGGCACGTTGGCCTGGCTGTTCAACAAGTACGACGGCAGCGTGCCGTTCGCCGAACTGGTGACGCAGGCGCGCGGCATGGGCTATACCGAACCGGATCCGCGCGACGATCTGTCGGGTGTGGATGTGGCGCGCAAGCTGGTGATCCTGGCGCGCGAAGCCGGGCGCGAGATCAGCCTGGAAGATGTGCAGGTCGAGAGCCTGGTGCCCGAAGCACTGCGTCAGGCCAGCGTGGACGATTTCATGGCGCGCCTGCATGAGGTGGATGCGACGTTCGCGCAGCGCCTGGCCGACGCACGTGCACGCGGCAATGTGCTGCGCTATGTCGCGCAGCTGCCGCCGGATCGCGCACCTAGCGTCGGCCTGGTCGAACTGCCGGCCGATCACGCGTTCGCCAACTTGCGCCTGACCGACAACGTGGTGCAGTTCACCACGCGTCGCTACTGCGAAAACCCGTTGGTGGTGCAAGGCCCGGGCGCTGGCCCGGAAGTCACCGCGGCCGGCGTGTTTGCCGATCTGCTGCGGGTGGCGGCGGGCGAGGGGGCACGCTTGTGAATCAGGCGGTTGCAGACCAGTCCGCGGAGATGCAACAGGTGGCGATTGCAGCGCGCGAGCTTGGCCAGGCACGCGCCTTCGCACCGGCCTCGGTGGCGAATGTGGCGGTGGGATTCGATCTGCTCGGCTATCCCATCGACGGCGTCGGCGACACCGTCACGGTGCGGCGCATCGATGCGCCCGTGGTGCGAATCGCCGCCATCCGCGGCACCACCGTGGCCCTGCCGCTGGATGCCGAACGCAACACGGCGGGTGCGGCCTTGATGTCGTTGCGCGCGGCGTTGTCGCTGCCGTTCGGCTTTGAAATCGAAATCGACAAAGGCATCGCCTTGAGTTCGGGCATGGGCGGCTCGGCAGCGTCATGCGTGGCGGCGTTGGTTGCCGCCAACGCGCTGCTGGACGCGCCGCTGCGCAACGAGCAGCTCTACCAGCACGCACTCGATGGCGAGGCGGTGGCCAGTGGTAGCCGCCATGGCGACAACCTGGGGCCGCTGTTTCTAGGCGGCTTGGTGTTGTGCACGTTGGAGCGGCTGGTGCCGATCAACGTGCCGGCTGCATGGCATAGCCTGCTGGTGCATCCGGATGCGGTGCTGGAAACGCGCCGCGCGCGCGAAGCCCTGGCCGGCGACTATCAGCTGCGCGAGTTCGTCGCGCAGAGCACCAATCTGGCCTTGGTGCTGGCCGGCTGCCATGCCGGCGATGCGGGGTTGGTGCGTGCGGGCCTGCGCGATGTGCTGGTCGAACCACGCCGTGCGCCCTTGATCGCCGGCTTTGCCGCTGCCAAGCAGGCCGCGCTGGATCACGACGCCTTGGGCGCCAGCATCTCCGGCGCCGGCCCCAGTGTGTTCGCCTGGTTCGCATCGCGCGCGGCCGCCGACGCGGCCGCCGCATCGGTCAAGGCCGCCTTCGCAGGTGTTGGCCTGGACAGCCAGCACTGGGTGTCCCCGATCGCCAGCCCGGCCGCGCGGTTGCTCGCATGAGCCATCGCGCGGATGTCGTCGTCGATCGATCGCCCGCGCACGGCAGGCAGGCCGTGCAGCGCGCAAGGCACGCTTTAACCGACCACCACCTCGCTGATCTGCATCACTGGCGCAAGATCGGTGTAGTTGGCGATATCGGCGAGAATCTCCTCGGCGTGCGGCCCGAAGCTGGCGCCGAAGGCCTCCACCGACTCGCAGAAGATATGGCACATGCCGATGAAGGCCGGGGGGCTGCCCGGCTCGCCGCCGCTGATGCCCTTGTCCACCGTATAGCGCAGGCAGGCCGCGCCCATCCGCGCGCTCACCAGCGGCATGTGCGCGTCGCGATAGTAGGCGTGGTCGAAGCGGGCGCCTTCGCGGTACGGGTACATCACGCTGACCTTGATCATCTGCCGGCTCCACTGGAAGGTGCGCGCAGCATAGCGCTGCGCCGCCCTTGCCGGGCGCCGCCGCAACGCGGCGCTGCCATGCCGCAGTGTCCGGCCTTCTCATTCACGGGCCACGCCCCGTCTTCGTCTTGTCTGGAGTCGTCACCATGAACTTCCTCTCCACCCGTGGCGGCGCGCCCGCCGCAAGCCTGAGCCAGGCGATTGCCGCCGGCCTGGCGCCCGATGGCGGCCTGTACGTGCCGCAGACCCTGCCACCGGCACGCACGCTGACGGCCGGCACCACCTTGGCCGACACCGCCGCCACGTTGCTGCAGCCGTTCTTCGACGGCGATGCGCTGGCGGCCGAGCTGCCGGCCATCTGTGCCGAAGCCTTCGACTTCCCGGCGCCGCTGGTGGCCCTGGGCACGCCCGGCGACTACGCGCTGGAGCTGTTCCATGGCCCGACCGCCGCGTTCAAGGATTTCGGCGCGCGCTTTCTTGCCGCCTGCCTGACCCGCCTGCGCCGTGCCGAAGACCGCCCGCTCACCATCCTGGTCGCCACCTCCGGCGACACCGGCGCTGCGGTGGCCGCGGCATTCCACCGCCAGCCGGGTCTGCGCGTGGTGGTGCTGTATCCGGATGGGCGCGTGTCGCCGCGCCAGGCGCATCAGCTGGGCTGCTTCGGCGACAACATCCACGCCCTGCGCGTGGCCGGCTCGTTCGACGATTGCCAGGCGATGGTCAAGCAGGCCTTGAACGATGCCGCGCTGCAGGCGCAGCTGCCGCTGAGTTCGGCCAACAGCATCAGCTTGGGCCGCTTGCTGCCGCAGATGAGCTATTACGCGCACGCCGCCCTGCAGCACCATGCCGGCGCGGGGGCGGCGCTGAATCTGGTGGTGCCCACCGGCAACCTGGGCAACGGGCTGGCGGCGATCCTGGCGCGCGCGCTCGGTGTGCCGCTGGGCCGTATCGCGTTGGCGTCCAATGCCAATCATGTGTTGCCGGATTATTTTGCCGGCGACGATTACGCGCCGCAGCCCAGCATCGCCACGCTGGCCAATGCGATGGATGTGGGTGCGCCGAGCAACTTCGAACGGCTGCGCTGGCTCTACCAGGGCGACGATGCGGCGCTGCGCGAGGCCTTCCGTGCGCTCTCGGTGGACGATGCTGCGATCCGCCACACCGTGCAGCAGCGCTTTGCGCACTACGGCGAAGTGCATTGCCCGCATACCGCCACCGCCGTGCATGTGCTGGAGCAGCTGCGCGCAGAAGGGGCCGAGGGGGGCACCGGCGACTGGGCGGTGGCGGCCACCGCACATCCGGCCAAGTTCGAAGGCGTGGTCGAGCCGCTGATCGGGCGTGAGGTGGAGGCGCCGCCGGCACTGGCCGCGCTGCTGCAGCGTCCTGCATATGCCGAAACCCTGGCGCCGGACTATGCGGCGTTCCGGCAGCGCCTGCTTGCGGATGCCGCCTGACCGAACGCGTTCAGCCTGCCGGGGTTGGAAAGTGCCGCACATGCGGCTATTTGTAGGGGGTGCGGTTCCGCCATGGCGCCGCGTCCGATGTGGGTCGTTGCATGTCTTATCGAGTGATCGCCGTTGCCGCCGCGTTGTGCGGGTGGGCAGCGGCTGGAATGGCCAGTGCGGCCGATGCCATCTCCGCCGCGCCGTTGCCGGGACTGGGCGCACCGCGTATCGGTCTGGTCGATGCATTGGCGCGGCAGGCGCCGTCGCTGGATCGCCAGGTGCTGGCCCTGGCGGCCGAGGCGCTGCAATGCGCGCGGCAGCGCCAGCAGGTGGGCGCCGAACGCGTGCTCAGCGTCATCGACTACAGCCGGCCGTCGACCGAGCGCCGGCTGTGGGTGTTCGATCTGGAGCGGCAGCGGCTGCTGTTCCAGGAATGGGTGGCGCATGGGCGCAATACCGGCAACAACCTAGCGGCCAAGTTTTCCAACGACGACGGCAGTTTCCAGTCCAGCCTGGGCGCGTTCACCGCGCAGGAGTCATATACCGGCCACAACGGTTATTCGTTACGGCTGAAGGGCCTGGAGCCCGGCTTCAACGACCATGCGCGCGACCGCGCGATCGTGATCCACGGCGCGCCCTATGTCAGCGAGGCGGTGATCCGCACGCAGGGCCGGCTTGGCCGCAGCCTGGGCTGCCCGGCGGTGCGTCCGGCGGTGGCCAGACAGTTGATCGATACCTTGCGTGAAGGCGCCTTCGTATTCGCCTACTACCCGGACCGGGCCTGGCTGCGGCAATCGCGGCTACTGGGTGGCGGCTGCGGTGCGGCGGTGGCGAGTGCGACTGTGGGCGGTCGCTGAGTCGTTGTAGGCGGCGCGGGCTGTGAAGATCGCCCGATCAGCCTGAAGTGCTGGCATCGCGTTCGAATCTGCGGGTCAGTCATGCGGCGACGCTTGCTGTCTGCGCGACGCGCAAAGCGCGGCCGGTGGTCTGGTGCAGACTGGCGCGCAAGGAATCCCGCGTTTGGTGATGCCAACGGTCGCACCGCTTGCGCCTATGGATGCGTGCGCTCGCTGGTCGCATCGGTCCTGCTGGCCGTCGCGTCTCAGACGGTATCGCCCGCCAGGCTGCGCAGCGCCGCGTAATCCAGGATCTGCACCAGATGCAGCTGCGGCAGCGCGATCAGTTGCTGTTGCCGCAGCTTGGTGAAGGTGCGGCTCACCGTTTCCACGGTCAGCCCCAGGTGGTCGGCGATATCGCTGCGGCTCATCGGCAGGGCGACGGTGTCGCCGCTGGCGCCGGGCTGGGTGGAGCGGGCGGCCAGTCGCAGCAGGAAGTGCGCCAGCCGTTCGCCCGGTTGCAGGCGCGCCAGCAGCAGGCCGGTGTCCTGCGCGGCGGCCAGCTCCATGCTGGCACGCTGCAGCAGCTTGCGTTCCAGCTGCGGGTAGCGCTCGCGCAACTGGCGCATCTGCGCCAGCGGCGTGCGGCAGACCCGGCTGTCGATGATGGCTTCGATATCGTGGCGGTGCTGCGGGGTTTCGGTCAGCCCCACGTAATCGCCCGGCAGCACGAAGCCGGTGACCTGGCGGCGGCCGTCGGCCAGCGTGCGCACCATGCGCAGCGCACCGGAGGTCAGCGTATAGACGTGGTGGCGGGTGTCGCCGGCGCGCACCAGGGTGCTGCCGGGCGCGTAGGACTGGGCGCTGGTGGCCTGGTCGAGTGCGTCCATTTCCTGCGGCGACAGCGCCGCGCAGATGGCCCGGCCGCGGACCGCACACTGTGCGCAGTCGGAGCCGCGCGCATCGGTGCGCGTGGCCGCGCCGGGCGCCGGGCAGGTCGTGCTGGGGTCTGGAAGCTGCCGGTACATGAGTCACGCACTGCTGGAATGCGTGTGAATGATACGCCATGCGGTCAGCGCGGCCGGCAGCCGGTAGAATTGCGCGTTCGCCACATTGCCCTGCAGGAGTTTCGCTCGTGATCAAGCCCCGTACGCCGCCCGGCATCATGGAATTGCTGCCGCGCGAGCAGATCGCGTTCCAGCGCATGCTGGACGTCATCCGCCGCAACTACGAGCGGTTCGGGTTCCTGCCGGTCGAAACCCCGGTGTTCGAGCTGTCCGATGTGTTGCTGACCAAGTCCGGCGGCGAGACCGAGCGCCAGGTCTACTTCGTGCAGTCCACCGGCGCGCTGGCCAATGCCGCCGCGGCGGCAGACGAGGGCGGCGAGGGCGGCCTGCCGGAGCTGGCGCTGCGTTTCGACCTGACCGTGCCGCTGGCCCGCTACGTGGCCGAGCACGAGCACGACTTGAGCTTCCCGTTCCGCCGCTACCAGATGCAGCGCGTGTATCGCGGCGAGCGTGCCCAGCGCGGGCGGTTCCGCGAGTTCTACCAGTGCGACATCGACGTGATCGGCAAGGATGCGTTGAGCATCCGCTACGACGCCGAAGTGCTGGCGGTGATCCACGCGGTGTTCGCCGAGCTGGGCATCGGCGCGTTCAAGGTGCAGTTGAACAACCGCAAGCTGCTGCGCGGCTTCTTCGAAAGCCTGGGCGTGGCCGAGGGCGAGCTGCAGCTGGCGGTGTTGCGCGAGGTCGACAAGATCGACAAGCGCGGCGCCGATTACGTGCGCGACACGCTGGTGGGCGAAGGCTTCGGCATCGCCGCCGCGCAGGTCGACAAGATCCTGGCCTTCGTGGCGGTGCGCTCGAACGGGCATGCCGATGCGCTGGCGCAGCTGCAGGCGCTGGAGGCCTCGGTCGCTGCGAGCGCGACGCTGGGCGAGGGCATCGCCGAGTTGCGCGAGGTGCTGGAACTGGTCAAGGCACTGGGTGTGCCCGAGAGCGCGTACTGCCTGAATTTCTCGATCGCGCGCGGGCTGGACTACTACACCGGCACGGTCTACGAGACCACGCTGACCGACCACCCGCAGATCGGCTCGATCTGCTCGGGCGGCCGTTACGAAAGCCTGGCCAGCCACTACACCAAGTCCAAGTTGCCCGGCGTTGGCATTTCGATCGGCCTGACCCGGCTGTTCTGGCAGCTGCGCGAGGCCGGCCTGATCCAGGGCATCGCCGAGAGCAGCGTGCACGCAATGGTGGCGCTGATGGACGAGTCGCGCCTGGACGATGCGCTGGATATCGCGCGCCGGCTGCGCATCGGCGGCATCAATACCGAAGTGCAGATGGAGCCGAAGAAGATCGGCAAGCAGTTCCAGTACGCCGCACGCGCGGGCATCCGCTTCGTGGTGCTGGCCGGCGACGACGAGCTGGCGCGCGGGGTGGTGGCGGTCAAGGACCTGGTGCGCGAGCAGCAGTTCGATGTGGCCCGCGACGAGCTGGCCAGCACCTTGCTGGTGGAGCTGGAGCAGGCCAGGGCGATGCTGGTGGCCGGTAACGTCAACGGCGATTGACGCCTCCGGAAGCAGCGCGATGGCGCCGCCAGGGTGGTAAAGACGGGTAGCGGCGCTCACGCCTGCCAAAGCGTGCACAGGCCCACTGGCACCTTGGTGTCGGTGGGTCTGTCGTTTCTGGTCCGCCGCCACGGTCCGGGACTTCTCTGAACGCTTCGCCCATCGGGCTTGTCTCAGGGACTGCCTCTGCGTTAATGTGCTAACACGCTATTACATTAACGCAATGAAACAACGACCTGCCCCCCGTGAAAGTGCCGATGCCGCCGCCTCCCTCAAGATGCTGGCCGATGCGCTGGCGTGCCTGAAGGAACCCGGCGCGGTCGAGGCCTTTCTGCGCGACCTGTGCACGCCCGCCGAGCTGGAGGCCATGTCCGACCGCTGGCGGGTGGTGCCCTTGTTGATCAAGGGCGTGCCGTATCGCGAAATCCACGAGCTGACCCAGGTCAGCGTGACCACCATCGGGCGCGTTGCGCGCACCCTGGAACATGGCGCCGGCGGCTATGCCGAGGCCCTGCGCGAGCAATCGTCGCGCCCTGTCGAATCCCACTGAGAGAACAAGATGAGTGCTTCCACGGCAGCGCCGGCACGTGACCGGTTGCGTATCGCCATCCAGAAGAGCGGCCGTCTGGCCGAACCGGCGCGCAGCCTGCTGGCGGCCTGCGGGCTGAGCTGGCGGCAGAGCCGCGACAAGCTGTTCTGCTACGGCGAATCGCTGCCGGTGGACCTGCTGCTGGTGCGCGACGACGACATCCCCGGCCTGATCGCCGATGGCGTCTGCGATCTGGGCATCGTTGGCCAGAACGAACTCGAAGAGCAGGCATCCGAGCGCCGCCGCAACGGCCTGCCGGCCGCGTATCACGCGGTGCGCGGAGTCGGTTTCGGCCAGTGCCGGTTGATGCTCGCGGTGCCGGAAGAGTGGGATTGGCAGGGCGTGGCGCAACTGGCCGGCAAGCGCATCGCCACCAGCTATCCTGCGATCCTGGCCGACTGGCTGGAGCGCCAGGGCATCGACGCGGCGGTGGTGGAGCTGTCCGGCTCGGTGGAGATCGCCCCGCGCCTGGGCACCGCCGATCTGATCTGCGATCTGGTTTCCAGCGGCGCCACCCTGGCCGCCAACCAGCTCAAGCCGGTCGAGCTGGTGATGGAGAGCGAAGCAGTGCTGGCCGGTGCGGTGCGCGAGCCGGCCGACGCACGCGCCGCGCTGCTGGCGATGCTGCTGCGGCGCATGGACGGCGTGCTCAAGCTGCGCGACAGCAAGCTGCTGATGTTCCGCGCTGAACACGGCAACGTGGATGCGCTGCGCCGTCTGCTGCCCGATGCAGAGCCGCTGGTGCAACTGCCCGACGATGGCAACGGCGCGTTGCGCCTGCAGACCATGTGTCATGGCGCGGTGACCTGGCAACGCTTGGAAGAACTCGAACGCGCAGGTGCGCAAGGTCTGATGGTGTTGACGGTGGAGCGCTCGCTGGCATGAATATTCTCGATTGGTCGCAACTGGATGCCGCTGCGCGGACGCAGGCATTGACCCGCCCGGTGCAGACCGTGGCCACGCAGACGCGCGACGCGGTGGCTGCATTGATTGCCGATGTGCGCGCGCGCGGCGATGCCGCCTTGCGCGAGATCACCGCGCGTTTCGATGGCGTGGCGCTGGACAGCTTTGCCGTGAGCGAGGCCGAATTCGCCGCCGCCGAAGCGGCCGTGGCGCCGGAACTGCGTCAGGCCATGCAGGATGCGGTGGCGCGCATCGACACCTTCCACCGCGCCGGCATGAGCGAGGGGTATGCGGTGGAGACCGCGCCGGGCGTGGTGTGCGAAAAGATCGTGCGGCCGATCGGCCGGGTCGGCCTGTACGTGCCGGCCGGCAGTGCGCCGTTGCCGTCGACTGCGTTGATGCTGGGCGTGCCGGCACGTCTGGCCGGGTGCCGCGAGGTGGTGTTGTGCACGCCGCCGCGCAAGGACGGCAGCGTGGATCCGGCAGTGCTGGTCGCCGCGCAGCTGACCGGCGTGCGCCGGGTGTTCAAGCTCGGCGGTGCGCAGGCGATTGCGGCAATGGCGTATGGCAGCGAATCGGTTCCGAGTTGCGACAAGCTGTTCGGCCCGGGCAACAGCTTCGTCACCGAGGCCAAGCAGCAGGTAGCGCAGTCCGGCGCGGCGGCCATCGACATGCCGGCCGGCCCGTCCGAAGTGCTGGTGATCGCCGATGCCGGTGCGCAGCCGGCCTTCGTTGCCGCCGATCTGCTGTCGCAGGCCGAACACGGCCCGGACTCGCAGGTGCTGCTGCTGTCCGACAGCGATGCGCTGATCGCGGCGGTGCAGGTGGAACTGGACACCCAGTTGGCGCAACTGTCGCGCGCCGGGATCGCAGGCCAGGCGCTGGCGCAATCGCGCCTGATCAAGGTGCAGACACTGGACGAGGCATTTGCGATCAGCAACCGCTATGCACCTGAGCATTTGATTCTCGCGCTGCGCGAGCCGCGTGCGTGGCTGAGCCAGGTCGAAGCGGCTGGCTCGGTGTTTCTCGGCGATTACACGCCCGAAGCATTGGGCGATTACTGCAGCGGCACCAACCATGTGTTGCCGACCAGCGGCGCGGCGCGCGCCTATAGCGGCGTAAGCGTGGCCAGCTTCCAGAACATGGTCAGCGTGCAGGCCGCCAGCAAGGCCGGCATCGACGGCATCGGCGCATGCGCGCTGATTCTGGCGCGCGCCGAAGGCCTGGATGCGCACGCCAATGCAGTGGCATTGCGCATGGGAGTGGCAGCATGAGCACGTCATCGATTCTGGACCTGGTGCGCGAGGACCTGCGTGCGTTCGCCGGCTATTCGTCGGCACGCACCAGCGCTTTGCAGGGCGATGTGTGGCTCAACGCCAACGAGTCGGCTTGGGGCAATCCGGCCGACCCGGGCGCGAGCACGCGGCGGTATCCGGATCCGCAACCCAAGGGCTTGCGCAGCGCACTGGCGACGCTGTACGGCTGCGCGCCCGAGCAGCTGTTGATCGGCCGCGGCAGCGACGAGGCGATCGATCTGCTGGTGCGCGGCCTGTGCGCCCCCGGGCGCGATGCGGTGGTGGTGACGCCGCCGGTGTTCGGCATGTACGCGGTGTGCGCACGCCTGCAGAACGCACCCCTGGTCGAGGTGCCGCTGGTGGACGGGCCTGCGGGTTTTCACGCGGATATCCCGGCGATCGTCGCGGCAGCGCTGGCCTCGCAGGCCAAGCTGGTGTTCCTGTGTTCGCCGTCCAACCCGGCCGGCTCGGCGATTGCCCTGGACGAGATCGAAACCGCCGTGCAGGCCCTGCAGGGCAAGGCGCTGGTGGTGGTCGACGAGGCCTACGGCGAATTCTCCGATGTGCCATCGGCTGTGAGCCTGCTTGCGCGCTACGACAATCTGGCGATGTTGCGCACGCTGTCCAAGGCGCATGCGCTGGCAGCGGCGCGCATCGGCAGCCTGATCGCCAACGCCGAGCTGATCGCCCTGCTGCGGCGCTGCCAGGCGCCGTACCCGGTGCCGACGCCGTGCGCGGCAATGGCCGAGCAGGCCTTGTCGGCGCCTGCGCTGGAGGTCACGCGTCGGCGCATCGCCGAGGTGCGCAGCGAGCGCACGCGCGTGCACCAGGCGCTCGAGCAACTGGCCGGGGTGCGTCAGGTGTATCCCTCGCAGGGCAACTTCTTGCTGGTGCGCTTCGACGATGCCGAGGCGGCATTCCAGGCATTGCTGGAGGCCGGTGTGGTGGTACGCGACCAACGCGCGGTTGCGCAGCTGTCCGACGCGCTGCGCATCACCCTGGGCACGCCCGAACAGAACGAGCGCGTGCTGAGCGCGCTGCAACGCAAGCAGGAGGCCGCCGCATGACCCCGATTCTTTTCGTCGACCGCGACGGCACGCTGATCACCGAGCCGGCCGATTACCAGATCGACGCCTACGAAAAACTGCGCCTGGTCGACAACGTGATTCCGGCGATGCTCAAGTTGCGCGATGCCGGCTATCAGTTCGTCATCGTCAGCAACCAGGACGGGCTGGGCAGCGACAGCTATCCGCGCGCGTCCTTCGATGGCCCCAACAACCTGATGCTGCAGATCTTCGCCAGCCAGGGCATCGTGTTCCGCGAGGTGTTGATTGATTGCAGCTGGCCGGCCGACAACGCGCCCACGCGCAAACCCGGTGTCGGCCTGATGGTGCCTTACCTGCAGGACCGCACGATCGACTGGGCACGCTCGGCAATGGTGGGCGACCGCATCACCGACATCCAGTTCGCGCAGAACCTCAATATCCGTGGCTTCCAGTTGCGCACCGACGAGTTCGGTGGCGAGTGGGACTGGCCCGGCATCGCGCACGAGCTGGCCGATGCGCCAAGGCGTGCGGTGGTTCAACGCAACACCAAGGAAACCAAGATCCGCGTCGAACTGGATCTGGACCGCGTGGCCGAGCCGAAGACCGCCACCGGCCTGCCGTTTTTCGATCACATGCTGGAACAGATCGGCAAGCACGGCGGTTTTGCGCTGGACATCCGCGCTGAAGGCGACCTGCACATCGACGAGCACCACACCATCGAAGACACCGGTCTGGCGCTGGGCCAAGCCTTGCGCGAAGCGCTGGGCGACAAGCGCGGCATCGGCCGTTACGGCTTCGATCCCGATGACAGCCCGTGGCGCGTGGCCGGCGCCACCGCGCAGCATGGCTTCACGCTGCCGATGGACGAAACCATCGCCAGTGCCGCGCTGGATTTCAGTGGCCGGCCGTACTTCGTGTTCGAAGGCGAGTTCAAACGCGAGCGCGTGGGCGACATGCCGACCGAACTGGTGCCGCATTTCTTCCGCTCGATCTGCGACGCCTCCGGTTTGAACCTGCACCTTAGCGTGCGCGGTGAGAACGATCACCACAAGGTCGAAGCCTGCTTCAAGGCCCTGGCGCGTGCGTTGCGCCAGGCGATCCGTCGCGAAGGCACCGCGTTGCCCACCACCAAGGGTGCGCTATGACCGATGTCGCGTTGATCGATGCCGGCGGCGCCAATCTGGGCTCGGTGCGCTACGCGTTGGAGCGGCTGGGCGTGGAAGCGCGCCTGGTACGTGATGCAGCCGGGTTGCAGGGCGCGCAGCGGGTGATCCTGCCTGGCGTCGGCGCTGCGCCCGAAGCGATGTCGCGCCTGCGCGCACAGGGCCTGGTCGAGCCGTTGCGACAACTGCAGGTGCCGCTGATCGGCATCTGCTTAGGGATGCAGTTGCTGTTCGAGCATTCCGAAGAAGGCGATGTCGACTGCCTGGGTCTGCTGCCGGGCATCGTGCGTCACATGACGCCGGCGCTCGGCATTCGCGTACCGCATATGGGTTGGAATCAGCTGGTGCCGATGCGCGCGTCCGCGCTGCTGGACGGACTGCCAGAGCGTGCCAGTGCGTATTTCGTGCATGGTTATGCCGCGCCGGTGACGGCCGACACCGTGGCCGCCTGCGATCACGGTGGCCTGTTCACAGCGGTGGTGCAGCAAGGCCTGCGCTGCGGCGCGCAGTTCCACCCCGAGCGTTCGGCCGAAACCGGTGCACGCATCCTGCGCAATTTTCTTGAGATGAGCTTCCCATGAGTTTCACCGTTTACCCGGCCCTGGATATCCGCAACGGCCGCGTGGTGCGCCTGCTGCAAGGCGATTACGCACGCGAGACGCAGTACGGCGACGATGTGCTGCCGCGCGCGCAGGCGTTTGCCGATGCCGGCGCGCAGTGGATGCATCTGGTCGATCTGGATGCGGCAAAGGCCGGTGGTTACACGCTGGCCACCACACTGGGCGAGATCGCACGTGCCACCGGCTTGCGGGTGCAGACGGGTGGTGGCGTGCGCTCACGCGAGGACGTGGCGCGTATCCTCGATGCCGGCGCCGCACGCGTGGTGATCGGCTCGTTGGCGGTGCGCCAGCCCGACAGCGTTATCGAATGGCTGCAGGAATTTGGCGCCGATCGGTTGACCATCGCGCTGGACACGCGCCAGGACGCCGACGGCATATGGCAGTTGCCGGTGCACGGCTGGACCGAGCCCGCCGAGGCCACGCTGGATCAGTTGGCCGTACGTTACGCGCAGGCCGGCCTGCAGCATCTGCTGTGCACCGACATCGCGCGCGACGGCATGCTGTCCGGCCCGAACATGGATTTGTACGCGCACCTGCGCACGCTGGCGCCGCAGTTGCAGGTGCAGGTGTCCGGTGGTGCGCGCAACCTGGCCGATGTCGCGGCCGCCAAGGCTGCCGGCTGCGCCGGCATCGTGCTCGGCAAGGCCTTGCTGGAAGGGCATCTGGCGTTGAAGGAGGCACTGGCATGCTGAGCCGCCGTATCATTCCGTGCCTGGACGTGCGCGACGGGCGCGTGGTCAAGGGCGTCAAGTTCCGCGACCACATCGACATGGGCGACATCGTCGAACTGGCGCTGCGCTACCGCGAGCAGGGCGCAGACGAACTGGTGTTCTACGACATCGGTGCCAGCCCGGAAGGGCGCTCGGTCGACTACACCTGGGTCGAGCGGGTGGCGCGGCTGATCGATATCCCGTTCTGCGTGGCCGGTGGCATCGGTAATGTCGAAACCGCGCGCGCGGTGCTGCATGCCGGTGCCGACAAGATTTCGATCAACTCGCCGGCGCTTGGCAGGCCGCAGTTGATCTCCGAGCTGGCCGACGCCTTCGGCGTGCAATGCGTGGTGGTCGGTGTCGACTCGATTCGTGAGGACGATGGGCAGTGGAGGGTGCGTCGCTATACTGGCGACCCGAGCAAGACCCAGGCCTTGCCGATGCGCACGCTGGACTGGGTGGCCGAAGCGCAGCGCCTGGGTGCGGGCGAGATCGTGCTCAACTGCATGGACAACGACGGCGTGCGGCGCGGCTACGACATCGCGCAGCTGCGTCAGGTGCGCGCGCTCTGCCACGTGCCGTTGATCGCCTCCGGCGGTGCTGGCGAGATGCAGCATTTTGCCGACGTGTTCGACCAGGCCGATGTCGATGGCGCGCTGGCGGCAAGCGTGTTTCACAGCGGCGCGATTCCGATCCCGGCACTCAAGCAATTTTTGCGCGCGCAACAGATCGAGGTACGTGATGGGCAGTAACGAGACGGCAGCGGGCGACGCACTCGCCGCGCTGGACTGGAGCAAGGGCGAGGGCCTGTTGCCGGTGGTCGTGCAGGACGCCGACAACCTGCGCGTGCTGATGCTGGGTTACATGAACGCCGAAGCGCTGGCGGTGACGCAGCAGCGTGGCGAAGTGACCTTCTTCAGCCGCAGCAAGCAGCGCCTGTGGACCAAGGGCGAGAGCTCGGGCAACGTGTTGCGGGTGGTGTCGATCGAGACCGATTGCGACGCCGACACGCTGCTGGTGCAGGCGCGCCCGCACGGGCCGACCTGCCATCTGGGCCGCACTAGCTGCTTCCCGGGCGCGCCCGGCCAGTTCCTCGGCAGCCTGGATGCCTTGATCGCCACGCGCGAGCAGGAGCGCCCGCACGGCAGCTACACCACCAAGCTGTTCGAGCAGGGCATCCGCCGCATTGCGCAGAAGGTGGGCGAGGAGGGCGTGGAAACCGCCTTGGCCGGCGTGGTGCAGGGCGATGCCGAGTTGCTCGGCGAGTCTGCCGATCTGCTGTATCACCTGATCGTGCTGCTGCGTGCGCGAGGCCTGGGCCTGGGCGATGCGGTGGCGCTATTGGAGTCGCGGCACAAGTAACGTAGTCATGTAGGAGCGCACCCGGGCGCGACGCGTTAGGGGTAAGGCCCGTCGCGCCCGGGTGCGCTCCTACGGGGCACGTGTCGGCGTGTCTTTCGCGCCGTGCGCCTGGCGAGGGCGGGTACAATTTCCGCTGATCTTCGCGCGGGAAAACGCATGCAGCTTCGCTTCGCTCTGTTGGCCCTGGGTGTGCTCGCGGGAAGCGCCTACGCGCGCGATGCCGTGGTCGATGGCACCATCTACGAAGAACGCGACGGGCGTGCCGGGCGCAGCGCCGATGAGCCGGGCATTGCCGATGTAGCGGTCTCCAACGGCGAGCAACTGGTGCGTACCGACGCGCAAGGCCGCTATCGCCTGCCGGTGCGTGACGGGCAGACGGTGTTCGTGATCAAACCGGGCGAGCGCAGCTTCGTGCCAGCGGCCGACGGACTGCCGGGTTTCTGGCGTCACTACGCGCCCAAGGGCTCGGCCAAGCGCAAATACCCGGGCATCGCCGCAACCGGGCGCAATACGCAGCACTGGGATTTTGCGCTGACCCCGCGCGCCAGTGCCGGCAAGGAAGGCTTCCAGATGCTGGTGTTTGCCGACAGCCAGACCGCCAGCCTGACCGACGTGGGCTACTACCAGCGCGATATCGTGGCACCGATCGTCGGCAAGACCTCGGCCAGGCTGGGCACCACGCTGGGCGATATCGTCAGCGACGATCTGAGCCTGTACCCGGCCTTGAACAAGGTCACCACCCAATTGGGGGTGCCGTGGTTCCATGTGCCGGGCAATCACGATCTCAACGTCGACGCCGGCGACGATGCGCATTCGCTCGACAGCTGGCGTGCCGTCTACGGCCCGGACACCTATGCAGTGGAAGAGGCCAACGCCAGCTTCGTGTTCCTGGACGATGTGATCTATACGCCAGGCGGCAAACCGGCTTATGTGGGCGGCCTGCGCGAGGATCAGTTCACGTTCCTGCAGGCCTATCTGGCGCAGCTGCCGCGCGAGCGGCTGCTGGTGCTGGGCATGCATATTCCGTTGTTCGACGCGGCGCCGGGGCAGGAGACCTTTCGGCATGCCGATCGTCGCCGCCTGTTCGCCTTGTTGAAGGATTTTCCGCATGTGCTGGTGCTCAGCGCACACAGCCATACCCAGCGACAGGTCGATCACGGCGCCGACGAAGGTTGGCAGGGCGCCCGCCCGCTGCACGAATACAACGTCGGCGCGGCCTGCGGGGCGTTCTGGTCCGGTGCCAAGGATGCCGACGGCATTCCCGACGCGACGATGAGCGACGGCACGCCGAACGGGTACGCGGTGCTGCAGGTCGCGCCCGGCGGCGACTATACGCTGGCCTATCACGTCGCGCGCTCGGTCGATGATGCGCAACTGCTGCTGCACGCGCCCAAGGTGCTGCGCCAGGGTGCGTATGCGGCCTGGGGGATCTACGCCAATGTCTTCATGGGCCAAGACGACACCCTCGTCGAGATGCGCATCGACAATGGCGCATGGCAGCCGATGAAGCGGGTGGAGCGCGCCGATCCGCGCCTGCTGGCCGAGAACGTGCGCGACGATGCGGCCGAGCAATTGCGCGGCTACGACCGCTCGCCCGAGGCCACGCCGTCCACGCATCTATGGCGTGGTGCGTTGCCGACCACGCTGGAGGTGGGCGAGCACGCGGTGGACGTGCGCGCATCGCTGCCGACCGGGCAGTACAGCGCACGCACGGTGTATCGCTTGCAGCGCGCCGATCCCTGATAGGGATGCGTGCGTGGTGCGGGGGTTCTTGGGTGAAGCCCGTCGCGCATCAATGCGCTCCTACGGTGTTTGGTTGTTGGTTCGTTGATGCTTGAACCCTATCGCCGGAAACACAAACGCCTCCACGAGGGAGGCGTTTCGGGATCCGGGCTGGCAGGCGATGGCGCGCTGGCGGGGATCGGTGCTGGCTGGCGTGAGCTGGCTGGCCGGGCGAGTGTAGCGAGGCTGCGCCAGCGCTGACGAAATGAGAATTAGTCTCAGCGCGTGGCAATCTTCATGGCGTTGCGGGTGCCGGCACGGGCGACGGTTTGCGCGGGCTGGCCGGTGCGGCCGGCACCTTGACCTTGGTCGGATCGTCCAGCGACCTGCTATCGGGATCGGATTCCGGATCCTGGTCCTGCCCGGCATCCGGAGCGGTCTCCAGCGGCGGATACGGGTAGGCCACGGCCGGGCCTACCTGTAGTCCCGCACGCCAGCGTGCCAGCACCGGCGCGATGCGCTTGCCGAGTGATTGCTGCGGCAACGACGGCAGTTCGCCTTCCTGCTTCTCGCGCGCGGTGATCGCTGTCCTGGCCATATCGAATGCGGCCAGCGGGTCGTCGCTGCGGTTCATCGCATCGATCAGCCAAGCCTGGCCGAAGTAGGTTGCATTGGAGGTGTTGCCGCAGCCGAACGAGGGCCGGTCAGCACGCGCGGCGGTGAGGATCAGCGTGTCCGGCGAACGCAGCGCCGGAATGAAGCCGCCCGAGTAGCACGCCGACAGCACGATGATGCGATTGCCGATGCCGGCATCGTCCAATGCCTGCCGCAGATCCTGCGGGCTGATGAAGTCTTCCTCGTCCTGGTCCAGCTGCACGTACAGCGTGTGGTCTTCGGTGCCATGGGTGGTGACGAACAGCAGCAGCGCGTCTTCCTTGCGATCCATGCGCTTGCCGATTGCGGCGAGCGTGTCGTACAGGTTGTCATAGGTTGCCAGCGGTGCGTACGGCTGCTCGCCCAGATTGTCGGGGTTGTTGACCAGCGTCACCACGCGGCCGCGCGCAGCGAAGCG
This sequence comes from Xanthomonas sp. WHRI 8393, assembly GCF_040203315.1. Lineage (NCBI taxonomy): Bacteria > Pseudomonadati > Pseudomonadota > Gammaproteobacteria > Lysobacterales > Lysobacteraceae > Xanthomonas > Xanthomonas sp. WHRI 8393. The sequence continues at coordinate 936,138 of NZ_JBEGGL010000002.1, forward strand.
TTGTTCGAACAGCTGCCTGAGGTAGAGCGTCTCGTTGCGAAACACATCGTCGCTGGCATCGCCGGCGAAGCCGACCACATACAGGTCGGTCACCCCAGGACGCTGTGGCTGCAGCGCGTTCAATGCCTGCGCAAGCGCCGCCTGGTCGACCGGGTCGACCTCATCCTTGCCTGCCGCCGCCTGGTTCGGCAGTGCGGCACCGGCATCGGGATGACAGCCGGCCATCAAGGCCACGATGACGATCAACAAGGAGAGTCGCCGCAGCAAGGCGCTCGGTCCGAAAGGGGAATGCAGCGACATGACAAACGCCGAGGTCTGGGAGGACGGGTGGAGCGCGGGGGCGCAGTGATCGCAACGCAGGCCATGACGTTGCACAACGTCCATCGATCCGCTTCAAGCACATCTTGCAGAACACGTTGCCTGCAGCAGGCCTGCCAAGTCTCGCCACTGCGCATCGGCAAGGTCGGCTGAGCCACGCCTGCAACAGCGCCGCGGGCCTGCCGTCAGGCGGGTGCGCACGGCGCGCTTGAACCGCAATGCATCAGGAGCGCATGCAAGGTCGAGTAACAACTGCGCTCACCCGAGGATGAGCGCAGCGGGCTTGCCGATCGCGCTTACAGCGCCAGCTCGGTGAAACTTTCCACGCGCTGGTGGCTGCCGATCTCGTCGGCCGAGCGTGGGGTCGGGTAATCCTCGCGACGGTCCAGCAACGCGGTACGCAAGCCGGCACGCTTGGCGGCGTCCAGCTCTTCGATCACGTCCGACAGGAACAGGATTTCGCCCGGCGGCACGCCGATGCGTTCGGCGATGCGACGGTAGCTGGCGCTCTCGCGCTTGGGACCGACTTCGGTATCGAACCAGTCGGTGACCAGCGCGCTCAGGTCGCCGGCATCGCTATGGGCAAAGAACAGCTTCTGCGCCGGCACCGAGCCGGACGAATACACGTACAGCGGAATGCCGGCCGCATGCCAGGCCTGCAGCTGGATCGCCGCATCGGCATAGATGTGCGCGGTGAAGTCGGCGGTCTTGTAGCCGTCGCTCCAGATCATTCCCTGCAGCGCCTTGAGTGCGGTGTGCTTGCGATCCTCGTCGATCCAGGTCTGCAGGGTGCTGACCAGGACTTCGTCCGGCACGTCCTCGCCGATCTCGTCGGCCACCTGGTTGAGCCAGTGCCGCACCTGCGGGTGACCGCCGTGCTCCTGCACGTAGGCCGGCATGGCGCGGCGCGCATACGGAAACAACACGTCCTTGACGAACGAGATGCTGCTGGTGGTGCCTTCGATATCGGTGAGGATCGCTTGCGGTCGTGTCATCGTCAGCTGGCCTTTGGAGGTTTCTCGGGGGCGTAGCGGGGGAATTGTTGGGCGATTTCGGTGCCGGTGAAGTGGCCGACCCAGCCATCGGGCTCGGTGAAGAAGCGGATCGCCACGAAGTGCGGCTCCGGCCCCATGTCGAACCAGTGCAGGGTGCTGTCGGGCACGGCGATCAGGTCGTCCTTCACGCATTCGATCTCGTAGACCTTGTTGTCCACGTGCAGCGTGAACTGGCCCGAGCCGGCGACGAAGAAGCGCACCTCGTCTTCCTTGTGGAAGTGCTCGTCCAGGAACTTGGCGCGCATTTCCTCGCGCTTGGGATTGTCCGGCGCGATGCTGACCACATCGACGGTCTTCAGCCCACGCTCGGCGCTGAGCCGCTCGATATCCTCGCGGTAGGCTGCCATCACCTGCTCGGGTGATGCGCCCGGCTCGATCGGCTGATTGGCCTTCCAGCGCTCGAAGGTCACGCCGATCTTGCTCAGCTCGGCGGCAATCTGCTCGCCGTCGCGGCTATCGAGCTGCGGCAGGTTGGGATCGGAATCGTTGTAGATGCGAAGTCGGCTCATGGCGATCTGGCTCACAAGGAAAGGGGGAGGTGGCGAGGACTCAGCGCGGGCCGCGCAGCTTCAGCAGTTCGAGTTCGCAATGCAGCAGGAATTCGAAGGCCTCCAGGTGACGGCGCGCCTCGGCCATGTTGCGGCCCCAGGCATACAGACCGTGTCCTTCGATGAGATACCCCCACAGGCTCTGTTTGTCCAGCAGGGCCTCGACCTGCGCGGCCAGCACCTGCATGTCCTGCGTATTGGCGAACACCGGCACGTCCACTGCCGTTTCATGTGTGGTGTTGCCTTCGAAGGCTTTCAACAGCTCATAGCCCTCCAGCCGGATCATGCCGCTGCCGGCGTACAGCCGCGAGGCAATGGTCTGCACCGGCGAATGCGTGTGCAGCACGCAGCCGATCTCGGGGAAGCGGCGATACAGTTGGGTGTGCAGCAGTGTTTCCGCAGACGGGCGTAACGGGCGGCCAACCGCCAGGCCATCGAAGTCCACCACCATGATGTCTTCTTCGACCAGGCGGCCCTTGTCGCGGCCGGACACGGTGATCGCCGCGTGCTGTTCGTCCAGGCGATGGGAGAAATTGCTGCTGGTGGCCGGCGTCCAGCCGGCCTGGGCCAGTTCGCGGATATTGCCGATCAGCAGGTGCGCCAGCTCGTGCAGACGCGCGGCGCTATAGGGCAGGGGGGCAGTGGTCGCATTCATGGACCTATTCTACTGCCCCGCCGGATTACGGTCAGGTGCAGCGCAGCAGGGTTTTGTTCCCGCCACGCCCGTACCCAGAGCGGCCTACTAAACGTGAGGAGCGCGCGCCTGGTAGTGAGCGCGGTGGGTTTGTCAGTCGTCTGTTGTTGGATGCAGTCAGAAGGCCAGTTCAAATGCCTGGTCGGTCGAGCGCGCGGTGCCCTCACCGCCCGCGGGACACGCCGCAAGTACGTCCATGTAGGCTCGGTGGCGGCATCCATGCCGCCACACGGTCCCGCAATCGGCAAGGCCACCGCACCAGAGAGTGAATCGGTGGTCTTGTGAAAGCTGCTTGTTGCTCGGGTTGAATCAGGAACCGGATCGGAAGCGATGCTATCCGAGCAACACACTGCATGCTCTGCTCGCAACCCTGCGTACGACTATCTCGACAGGTCCTTGCCCGCCCACCATCGCGGGACCTTACGCGGCATGGATGCCGCGTAAGAGCCTACAGGGACGTACTTGCGGCGTGTCCCGCGAGGGTGGGCGGGCAAGGGCCCTGCAGCCAGGCCGCAGATCAGCGCCCACCAACCAAGCTAAAGATCAGCCCGCCCAGATCAGCCGCTCTGCGATAGACCGGCGCGCGGGCGTCCTATCAGTCCCTCTCAGCCCACGCGTGTGCTCAGCGACCGTCGCGCAGACGGCTGTGGCGATAGCCGTAGCCGAAATAGACCACCAGCCCGACCAGCGTCCACACCCCCATCAGCATCCAGTTGTGCAGGGTCATCGCCGACAGCAGGGCCAGGCAGCTCAACACGCCGGCGCTGCAGATCAGCCAGGCCACCGGCATGCGGAACGGACGCGGCAGTTCCGGGTGGGTACGGCGCAGGATCAGCACGCCGGCGCACACCGCGGCGAACGCGATCAGCGTGCCCATCGAGGTCAGCTCGCCCAGCACATCCAGCGGGAACACCGCTGCCAGCAGGGCGATGCCCACGCCGGTGATCACGGTATTGACGTGCGGGGTGCGGTACTTGGGATGGATGCGAGTGAAGATCGACGGCAGCAGCCCGTCGCGCGCGATGATCATGAAGATGCGCGGCTGGCCGATGATCATCACCAGCACCACCGACGACAGCCCGATCAGCGCGCCGACTTCCACCACCACGCGCAACCAGGCCAGCTGCGGATGCGCCGCCACCGCGGTCACCACCGGCTCGTCGGTGCCGAGCAGGGTGTAGGGCACCAGGCCGGTCATCACCGCCGCCATGGCGATGTAGAGCACGGTGCAGATGACCAGCGACAGGATCATGCCGATTGGCAGGTCGCGTTGCGGGCGGTGCGATTCCTGTGCCGCCACCGACACTGCCTCGAAGCCGATATAGGCGAAGAACACCATCGCCGCGCCGCGCAGCACGCCTTCCATGCCATATTTGCCCGGACCTTCGTTGGCCGGAATGAACGGGTGCCAGTTGGCGGTATCCACGTACTTCCAGCCCACCGCGATCACCAGCAGGATCAGCCCGGTCTTGAGGATCACCATCGCCATGTTCATCGCCGACGACTTGCGGATGCCCACGTAGCACAGCCAGGTCAGCAGCAGCACGATACCGGCGGCAGGCAGGTTGGCGATCGCGCCGGTGCGCTGCAGCTTGCCGTCCAGCGGCGCGCTGACCAGGGCGGGCGGCAGGTGAATGTTGAAATGTTCCAGCAGGCTGAGGAAATAGCCGGTCCAGCTGACCGCCACCGCCGAGGCGGACACGCCGTACTCCAGCACCAGCATCCAGCCGATGAACCAGGCCGCCAGTTCGCCGAAGGTGGCATAGGTATAGGTGTAGGCGCTGCCGGACACCGGCACCATCGCCGCGAACTCGGCGTAGGCCATTGCGCAGAACGCGCAGCACACCGCGGCCAGCACGAACGACAGCATGATCGCCGGGCCGGCATGGTCGGCCGCGGCTTGGCCGGTGATGACGAAGATGCCGCCGCCGATCACCGCCCCGATGCCCAGGGCGGTCAGCCCCCACGGCCCGAGTGCGCGTTGCAGGCCCAGCCCGTCGGCCGCCTCGTGGCTGGCGTGCGGGTGCTTGGTGGCCCAGAGTTGCTTGAACATGCAGCGGTTCCTGTTGAATCCCTGCACGTAGCGGTGCGGGCGTGTGCGAGATGTGCGGGCTGTTGCGAGGGACTCGTGTCGTCAAATCCCCGCACACGGATGTGCGGGCTCTTGCGAGGGACTCGCAATCAAGCCTTGCGGGCCAGCCGGCTATGGCGAATGCCATAACCGAAATAGATGACCAGGCCGATCATGGTCCAGCCCACGAACACCTTCCAGTGTTCCTGGAAGGCCTGGAAGAACAGGAACAGGCAGGCCAGCGCGCCCAGCGGGCAGATCAGCATCGCCAGCGGCACCCGGAACGGGCGCGGCAGATCCGGCTTGGTGAAACGCAGCACCATCACCCCGGCGCACACGGTGGCAAAGGCGAGCAGGGTGCCCATCGACACCAGTTCGCCCAGCACGCTGAGCGGGATCAACCCTGCCAGCAACGCCGCGACCACGCCGACGAAGATCGTGCCGACATAGGGGGTATGGAACTTCGGATGCACCTTGCCGAACAGTCGGGGCATCAACCCGTCCTTGGCCATGGTGTAGAAGATGCGCGGCTGCGCCATCAGCATCACCAGCACCACCGAGGACAGGCCGGCGATCGCGCCGATCTCCACCGCGGTCTTGAGCCAGGTCAGTTGCGGGTGCGCTTCCAGCGCGGTGGCTACCGGCTTGGCGGTGCCGAGCTGGGTATAGGGCAGCAGGCCGGTCAGCACCGCGCAGACGATGATGTAGATGACGGTGCAGACCGCCAGCGATACCAGAATGCCGATCGGCATGTTCTTCTGCGGATCCTTGGTCTCGCCGGCGGAGGTGGAGACCGCGTCAAAGCCGATATACGAGAAGAACACGATGGACGCGGCGCGGAACACGCCGTCCCAGCCGAACTGGCCCGGCCCGGTGTTCTCCGGGATGAAGGGATGCCAGTTGGCCGGGTCGATGTAGGCGATACCGAAGCCGACGAACAGGCAGATCACCACGACCTTGATCGCCACCACGATGGCGTTGGCGAACGCCGACTGGGTGACGCCCACGTAGCACAGCATGCTCACCGCAGCCACGATCAGCACGGCCGGAAGGTTGATGAGGTTGCCGGAGCTGACAAAGTTGTGGCCGTCCCAGGCCAGTGGTGCCCCGGCCAGCTCGGCCGGGAACGGCAATCCAAGCGTGCCGGTCAGGAAACTGATCAGGTAGGCGGACCAGCCGACCGCAACGCTGGAGCCGGCGAACAGGTATTCCAGCACCAGGCACCAGCCGATGAACCAGGCGATGCCCTCGCCGAGGGTGGCATATGAATACGAGTAGGCGCTGCCGGAGACCGGCATCATCGCCGCGAACTCCGCGTAGCACAGGCCGGCGAACGCACAGGCGATGCCGGCGAAGACGAAGGACAGCATCACCGCCGGGCCGGCATGGTTGGCAGCGGCCTGGCCGGTCAACACGAAGATGCCGGCGCCGATCACCGCACCGATTCCCAACATGATCAGGTGCTTGGCGGTCAGGGTGCGTTGCAGGGTGGCTTCGCCTTGCAGGCTGCCTTCGACCGGTTCGCCCCCGTCGACATGTCCAGCGGGCTCGATCGGTTTGACCCTCAACAGAGACTTCAGCATTCGGTACATCCCTAAGTGGCAACTAAGGCGCGCGCGCCTGGGCGAAGGTGGTGCGCCGCGTCCCGGTGGGACAGGCAAGCGGCCTACCTTGCCAAAGCTACACGCTCACGACAAGCACGTACGCAGCATGAATGGCGATAATGGCCGCCTGGCCCGCGATGGGCGACCGGGAACGACAGATGGTGGATGCAACCCTGCAACAGCGATTGGCCGACTACCGCGCACGCTGGCCGGACGAAGCGGAACTGGCCGAGCAGTTCGCTCAGCTGCTGGACGATGCCACCAACCCGTTCCTGCGCGAGCGTGTCGAAGGTCATTTCACCGGCTCGGCGTGGGTGGTCAGCGCCGATGGCACGCGCACGTTGCTGACCCATCACCGCAAGCTGCAACGCTGGCTGCAGCTGGGCGGGCACGCCGACGGCGACCGCGACCTGGCGCAGGTGGCCTTGCGCGAGGCGCAGGAGGAGTCCGGATTGACCGGCTTGCGCCTGGCTGACGCGGCCATCTTCGACCTGGACCGGCACTGGATTCCCGCGCGCGGCGAGGTGGCCGGGCACTGGCATTACGATGCGCGCTATGTGGTGGTGGCGGGAGCGGACGAGGCATTCGAAGTCAGCGAGGAATCGCTGGCCCTGGCATGGCGCCCGGTCGCCGAGCTGCTTGCCGATCCGCAGCTGGATCCGTCGATGCGGCGCATGGCGGAGAAGTGGGTGGCGCGCGTGCGTTGAGCAGCTTGTCAAAGCCCCTTTTGTCGGGGCGATAAGGCACTGCTTGCGCGCCACTGGCTCGGGTGCCGCAAGCGCGGGCACGCCTGTTACTTGCCGGCTTCGGTGGGCGGCAGCAGCGCGGCCGGCGATCGGCTGCTCGGCTCGGTCAGACATCCTGTCTGACTCGCCGCCGCGGCACATCCGTGTGCCGCTCTCCGCCAATCCCCGGCCACGCTGCTGCCTCGGCCATTCGCTGTCATGGCCTTGGAAGCAGTGGGTGAGTGATGAGACGCCTTTTCGTGCTCAGGTCTGCGAAAGCCCCTCTCCCGTCGAGACGAGCAGGCACAGCTTGCGCGCCACAAGCGCGGCCTGGCCTGTCGCTTAGCGGCTTGGGTGGGTGGCAGCAGCGCGGCCAGCGATCGGCTGCCCGGCTCGGTCAGACATCCTGTCTGACTCGCCGCCGCGGCGCATCCGTGCGCCGCTTTCGGCAATCCCCGGCCACGCTGCCTCGGCCATTCGCTGTCATGACCTTGGAAACATTGAGTGAGTGATGAGACGTTGCCGAACGCTTACGTCTGCGAATCAAAGCCCCTCTCCCGTGGGGGCGAGCAGGCACTGCTTGCGCGCCACAAGCGCGGCCTGGCCTGTCGCTTAGCGGCTTCGGTGGGTGGCAGCAGCGCGGCCGGCGATCGGCTGCCCGGCTCGGTCAGACATCCTGTCTGACTCGCCGCCGCGGCACATCCCTGTGCCGCTTTCCGCCAATCCCCGGCCACGCTGCTGCCTCGGCTATTCGCTGTCATGGCCTTGGAAGCAGTGGGTGAGTGATGAGACGCTTTTTCGTGCTCAGGTCTGCGAAAGCCCCTCTCCCGTCGAGACAAGCAGGCACAGCTTGCACGCCATGGGCGCGCGTGCCTGGGAGCGCCCGCGCGGCAAACGCGGGCCGGGGCGCGGAGCGGGGGTTGGGGGAGAGTACGGCCAGGCACCGGCTGCCAGTCTACGAGTCACCCTTACTGGCGCGTGGCGACGCGTTTGCCATGGCAGACGCGCCGAAGTTGGCCGCAGCGCCCCTCATCCGGCCCTTCGGGACACCTTCTCCCGTTGGCAGAAGGGATCACCTCGGTACGAAGTCCGCTCAGTACAAAATGCGCGTCCGCAAGGTCCCTTCGATCAAGGCCAGGCCTTCCTTCAATGCGGTGGCCTGCGCCTCGCTGGCGCTGACGTCGATCACCACGTAGCCCACCTTGGGATCGGTGCGCAGGAACTGGCCGTCGATGTTGACGTTGTGGCGCGAGAACAGTTCGTTGATCTTGGACAGCACGCCCGGCACATTGCGGTGGATATGCAGCAGACGCAGGCTGTCGGGGTGCTCGGGCAGGGTGACTTCGGGGAAGTTCACCGCCGACAGGGTGCTGCCGTTGTCGCTGTAGCGCACCAGCTTGGCGGCCACTTCGACGCCGATATTGTCCTGCGCTTCCAGCGTGCTGCCACCCACGTGCGGGGTCAGGATCACGTTGTCGTGTGCGGTCAACTTTGATTCGAACGCATCGCCATTGCCCTTGGGCTCGATCGGGAACACGTCCACCGCCGCGCCGCCGATCTGGCCCGAGCTCAGCGCTGCGTCCAGTGCGTCGATGTCGATCACGGTGCCGCGCGAGGCATTGATCAGATGCGCGCCGTGCTTCATGCGCGCGATTTCCGCCGCGCCGATCATGTCCTTGGTCGACGGCGTCTCCGGCACATGCAGGGTCACCACGTCCGCGCGTGCCAGCAGGTCGTCCAGATCGATCGCCGCGCGCGCGTTGCCCAGCGACAGCTTGGTTTCGATGTCGTGGAAGATCACCTGCATGCCAAGCGACTCGGCCAGCACGCCGACCTGGGTGCCGATATGCCCGTAACCGACGATGCCCAGCACCTTGCCGCGCGTTTCGTGGCTGCCGGCGGCCGACTTGGACCACCCGCCGCGATGGCACTCGGCGTTCTTCTGCGGGATGCCGCGCAACAGCAGGATCGCCTCGGCGATGACCAGCTCGGCCACGCTGCGGGTATTGGAGTAGGGCGCGTTGAACACCGGGATGCCGGCCAGCTCGGCCGCGTCCAGATCGACCTGGTTGGTGCCGATGCAGAAGCAGCCCACTGCGATCAGCCGCTTGGCATGCGCCAGCACCTCGGCGCTCAACTGCGTGCGCGAGCGGATGCCGACGATATGCGCCTCGGCGATGCGCGCGATGAGCTCGTCTTCCGGCAACGACTTGGCGTGCAGTTCGATCTGCGAATAACCGGCGGCGCGGAACACATCCACGGCCGTCTGGCTGATGCCTTCCAGCAACAGGACGCGGATGTCCTGCTTGGGAAACGAGGTTCTCTTCGGCGACATGGGGGAGCGCATTGCAGCAATCGGGTCGGCAACTATGCCAGATGGGCCGCGTGATGGGGCGCCCGCAACGCAGTGTTTGCGCAGGCAAAGTCCTTGCGGTGCAACGGTTTCAGCTGAATCCAACGCGGTGGCGGCGCCACGCCGTGCAACTGGACGCGCCTGGCGCGCACTGGCACGCTGTGCGGTTCCTACCGCAGCGCCGTGTGCCATGACCGATCCCCGCATCCTTTCGTTGCAACAGGCCGTGCCCGCGTTGCGTTTGAAGACCGAGCCGGCCGACCTGGAACACTACGGCCGCGACTGGACGCGGCGCTGGACGCCCAACCCGCTGGCGATCGCCTTGCCCGGTGCGGTGGACGAGGTGCAGGCGGTGCTGCGCTGGGCCAATGCGAACGCGGTTGCAGTAGTGCCCTCGGGTGGGCGCACCGGCTTGTCCGGCGGTGCGGTGGCTGCCAACGGCGAGCTGGTGCTGAGCCTGGAGCGCCTGAACAAGCCGCTGGAGTTCAATGCGGTGGATCGCACGCTCACCGTCCAGGCCGGCATGCCGCTGGAAGCGGTGCACAATGCCGCGCGCGAGCATGGGCTGGTGTATCCGGTGGATTTCGCCGCGCGCGGCTCATGTTCGATCGGCGGCAATATCGCCACCAATGCCGGCGGCATCCGCGTGATCCGCTACGGCAATACCCGCGATTGGGTCGCCGGCCTGAAGGTGGTCACCGGTGCCGGCGAACTGCTGGAGCTCAACAACGCGCTGGTGAAGAATTCCAGCGGCTACGATTTCCGCCATCTGATGATCGGCTCCGAAGGCACGCTCGGCGTGGTGGTCGAAGCGACATTGCGACTGACCGAGCCGCCGCCGCCCAGCAACGTGATGCTGCTGGCGCTGCCTTCATTCGAGGTGTTGATGCAGGTGTTTGCCGCGTTCCGCGCGCAGCTGCGGCTGGAGGCGTTCGAGTTCTTCACCGACCGCGCGCTCGAACACGTGCTGGCGCACGGCGCGCAGGCGCCATTTGCGCAGGTGCATCCGTATTACGTGGTCACTGAATTCGCTGCTGGCGACGAGGCGCAGGAAGCCGCAGCGATGGCGGCATTCGAGACCTGCATGGAGCAGGGCTGGGTCAGCGACGGGGTGATCAGCCAGAGCGATGCGCAGGCCGCGCAACTGTGGCGGCTGCGCGAAGGTATCACCGAAGCGCTGGCGCGCTACACGCCGTACAAGAACGACGTGTCGGTGCGCATCTCGGCGATGCCGGCGTTCCTGGCCGAAACCCAGGCGTTGCTGCACGATGCGTATCCGCATTTCGATGTGGTGTGGTTCGGCCATATCGGCGACGGCAACCTGCATATCAACGTGCTCAAGCCCGATGGCACCAGCCAGGCCGATTTCGTGGCGGCCTGCGATCAGGTGACCAAGTTGCTGGCGCAGGCCTTGCAGCGTTTTGGCGGCAGCATCTCTGCCGAACATGGCATCGGCCTGGTCAAGAAGGCCTATCTGTGGAGTACGCGCTCGGCCGAGGAGATCGCTTTGATGCGCGGGATCAAACATGTGCTCGATCCTCATCTTTTGCTGAATCCCGGCAAGCTGTTCGAGATGGACGACGCGCCTGCCGCCACGCGTGCCGGTTAGTCTTTCACCACCTTCACATGGAATCGATACGCCAATGATGCGCTCCCTCGTGTTTTGCGCTTTGACGCTGCTGCCGCTGGCGGCCTTCGCATCCAGCCTGGCCGGAACCTCGGCGGGTGCATCGTCGGCCGGGTCGTCCAATTCCTCCGGCAGCAGTTCCGGCGACGACAAGGTGGTGGCCGACGCACGCGAAGATGCCGCCGGCTTCGTCGCCAGCGATGGCGCGATCCGCGGCGCGCGGCTGGAAGCGGCGCTGCTGCAGTTGCGTAGCCGTAGCGATGCGGCGCGGCTGTCCAGCGATCTGGAGCTGGCGCAGTCCATCCTGGCCCAGTGAGTTCTCCTCGCCGGTGCTGGTGGCTGTGGCTGGCCGCAGCGATAGCACCGGCGGCGCAGGCCGAATTACGCATCGATGTCGATCCGCAGGGCCTGTCTGCGGCGCAGATCGACGCCGCGCACGCGTTGGTGGAACAGGTGGCGCAGCGTCTGCCGCCGGCCTGGATGCAGCGCATCGACGCACCGATCCAACTGCAGTGGCGCACGGATTTGCCGGCCCACGTGCATGGCCGCGCGATCGGCCGGCGCATCCTGCTCGATCGCGACCTGCTGGATGCCTGGAGCGTGCAGGCGACAGCCACGCAGACCGACCCCGAGGCACCGGCCACGCGCGCGGCAATGGCCGCCGTGGTGCATGAACTGGCGCATGTGCTGGACCGCGGTGCGCACGGCGGCCTGTCGCGCGACCCGCGACTGCGCGATCTGGCCGGCTGGCAGGTGCGTCCCTGGCGGATCGGGCGTGGCGCAAACCGGTTCAGCGATCGCAGCCCCGACGATTACGAGCGGCGCAGCCCAGCCGAATTCGTCGCGGTGAATCTCGAACACTACGTGCTCGATGCCGATTATCACTGCCGGCGTCCGGCGCTGGCGGCCTGGTTCGCCGAGCAGGTCGGTGGCATGCCCGGTGCAACCCATTGCGAGACGACGCTACCGTACCTGCAGGCCGATAACGATGCCGGCGCGATGTCGCTGCTGGCACTGGATCCAGCGCGTGTGTACGCGGTGGACTACCTGCTGGCCGAGGGCAATGCGCAGCCGATGAGCCGCTGGGGCCACAGCATGCTGCGTCTGGTGATCTGTGCCCCTGGCCGCGTGCCCGGTCCCGATTGCCGTCTGGATCTGCAGTATCACCGCGTGCTGTCGTTCCGCGCCTTCGTCGGCGATGTGCAGATTTCCAGCTGGCGCGGTCTGACCGGTTCGTATCCCTCGCGGCTGTTCGTATTGCCGTTGAATCAGGTCGTGGACGAATACACCAAGGTGGAGCTACGCGCGCTGTCGTCGGTGCCGCTGACACTGGCGCCCGGGGAGATCGCCGCGCTGCTCGCACGCGCAGCGCAGGTGCATTGGAGTTACGACGGGCGCTACTACTTCATCGGCAACAACTGCGCGGTGGAGACCTTCAAGCTCCTGCACGACGGCGTGCCGCGGCTGGCCGCGGCCCGGCTATCGTCGATCACCCCGCGCGGCGTGAGGCAGCGCTTGCAGCGCGCCGGAATCGCCGACATGCAGGTGCTGGACGACCCTGCGCAGGCGATTCGCCAGGGCTATTACTTCGAGTCGGCGGCGGCGCATTACCAGACCATGTTCGAGGTGATCCGCCGCGGCCTGCCGGTGCCGCAGACCAGCGTGGAGCAATGGCTGGACGCGCGCGCGGACGCGCGTGCGCAGTGGTTCGACCGCGGCGGTCTGCGCGAGACCGCTGCAGCGTTGTTGCTGGAACAGGCAGCGTTGCGCCGCCAGGAATTGCTGGCACGCGATGCGCTCAAGCGCCTGCTGACACCCGGCGCGGCCGCGCGTGACTCGGTGCAGGGTCAGCTGCAGTCGCTGTTCGCGCGGCAGGCCCGGCTCAGTCATCCGGCCACGCTGTTGGGCAGCGCCGGCTACGGACTGCCGCAAGCAGACGAGCGGCAGGACATGAGCGCGCGCGTGGCGCAGGAAACCGGCGTACTGGTCGACGGCTGGAAACAACTGCAGGCGCTGGGGCGGCAGCAACTGCCGGCCGACGTCCGCACTGGATTGGAGCAGGGCGAGGCGAATGTGCAGCGCCTGCGCGCACGCCTGCGCGAGCTAGCGCGCGGTGATGCGGCTGCCGACAAACGCCTGCAGCGGTAAGTCCCGGTTCCCGGTGCTCCGGCCAGGGACGACGCATTGCACCAGCTGGCACCTGTCACACCAGCCGGCGCACCTCAGCCAGCCGGTTGCAGATCCGCCTGCACCGAATACTTGCGCAGCCAGTCGCTGACCTGCGCGTTGTTGCGGTACTGCTGCATCAGCTTTGCAAGCCGTGCCGGTGCGGGCGTGCAGAATTGCGCGATCGCCACTTCGATCTCGTGGCGACGATCGGCGTCGTACGGGTCCTCGCCCGCGAAGTGCTCGCAGGTGTCGTAATCCTCCACCAGCGTGCGTACGTCCTCCGGCATGCCGCACAGGCCGGGCGGATGTTGCAGCCACTCCTCGTCCACCTTGGCATCGGTGCAGGCCACCGGCGCAGGTGCGGGCGTGGCTGTCGGCGCCGGGGCTGGTTGCGCCGTGCAGGCGCCCAGCAGCCCCAGCGTCACCACAACGACCAGCTTGCGCATCAGTCGGCGCGGCCCGCGAATTCGCCGGTGGTGGTGTTGACCAGCACGCGCTCACCGTTGGTGATGTACTCGGGCACCATGATTTCCAGGCCGGTGTTGAGCTTGGCCGGCTTGGGCCGCTTGGTGGCGGTGCCGCCCTTGAGTTCGGGCGGGGTTTCGACCACTTCCAGCGTCACCGTCTGCGGCAGTTGCACGGCCACCGGCTGATCGTCGATCACCTGCACGTAGATGCCGGTCAGCCCGTCGATGATGTAGCCGGCATCGGTGCCGATCACGTCCGCATCCAGCGTGTAGGGAGTGAAGTCCTCGTCGTCCATGAACACGAACGCCTCGCCATCCTTGTACGAAAATGTCGACAGGCGACGCAGCAACTCCACTTCCGGCAGGTTGTCGTCGGCGTCGAAGCTGGCGTCCAGCTTGGCGCCACCGGGCACGCTGTACATGATGAAGCGGAAGCGCACGTTGCCACCGCGGCCCTGCGGCGAGCTGCGCTCGATGTCGCGGATCTGGTAGATGCCGCCGTTGTATTCGACGACGTTGCCTTTCTTGATGTCGTTAGCTTTCATGGAATGAGTCAGGGATTGGTGATTTGGGATGAGGGATTGGCAAAGCAGGGCTGGAGCGGGCGGGCAGGGCAGTAGTGCTGTTACGAATCCCCAATCCCGACGCACCAATCCCCGCTACTTGGGCGCCAACCGCACGCCGCCGTCCAGGCGAATCACGTCGCCGTTGAGGTAGCGATTGCGCAGGATGAAGGCGACGGTGTCGGCGTATTCGTCGGGTTGGCCCAGGCGCGAGGGGAACGGGATCGCCGCGGCCAGCGATTGCTGCACCGCCTCGGGCATGCCGTCCACCATCGGGGTCCAGAACACGCCCGGTGCGATCGTCATCACGCGGATGCCGAAGCGGGCCAGCTCGCGCGCCATCGGCAAGGTCATGCCGACCACGCCCCCCTTGCTGGCGGCATAGGCGGCCTGGCCGATCTGGCCTTCGTAGGCGGCCACCGACGCGGTGTTGATGATCACGCCGCGCTCGCCATCGTCGCCGGCGCTGTTGTGCTGCATCACATCGGCTGCGGCCTTGGCGACATTGAAGCTGCCAACCAGGTTCACCAGCACCGTGGTGCGGAAGGTTGCCAGCGGCATCGGCGCTTCCTTGCCGAGCACGCGGCCCGAGCCCAGGATGCCGGCGCAGTTCACCGCCAGGTTGAGCCCGCCCAGCGCCTGCGCGGCCTGCGCCACGTTGGCGGCGACCTGCGCCTCGTCGGTGACGTCGGTGGCGAAATACTGCGCGTTGCCGTCACCGAGCAGCGCCAGCGCCGCCTCGGCCTTGTCGGCGTTGACGTCGAACAGGGCGACCTTGCTGCCGTCGGCCACGATGCGCTGCGCCACGGCCAGGCCCAGGCCGGACACGCCGCCGGTGACGATGGCAAGAACAGAAGAAGGCTGCATGCGGTGGTTCCTTGGAAATCCTGGAAGCCGGTGGATGCCGGCAGGCGAACGGGTGACGACGCAGCCGGCGATTCTAGCCGAAGCGTCCGTGCGCCCGCCCTGGAAGATGCACGGGCGTGGCGGCGTGCGGGACCGAAATCTCAGCCGGCGGCCGCCAAGGCCTTGCCGACCTTGCTGCCGGTCTCGCGGCCCAGCAACTGCGCCAGCCAGCGGCCGGTGCGGGCGAGGGCAGGCAGGTCGATGCCGGTCGACATGCCTAGCCCATGCAGCAGATACACCACATCTTCGCTGGCGACATTGCCGCTGGCGCCCTTGGCGTAGGGGCAGCCGCCGGCACCGGACACCGCCGCATCGACCACGCGCACGCCTTGCTCCAGGCAGGCGGCGATGTTGGCCAGCGCCTGGCCGTAGGTGTCGTGGAAGTGCACGGCCAATGCCGGCATCGGGACCGCTTGCGCCACCGCGGCCAGCATCTGGCGTGCCTTGGCCGGGGTGCCGACGCCGATGGTGTCGCCCAGCGAAATCTCGTAGCAGCCCAGTGCGTACAACCGTTGCGCGACATCCACCACATCCGCCACCGGCACCGCGCCCTGATACGGGCAGCCCAGCACGGTGGAGACGTAACCGCGCACGCGCACGCCGTCGAGCGCGGCCTGTTCCAGGATCGGCCGAAAGCGTGCGATCGATTCGTCGATGCCGGCGTTGGTATTGGTGCGATTGAAGGCCTCCGACGCCGCGGTGAACACCGCCACCTCCTGCACACCGGCGGCGCGTGCGCGCGCATAGCCCTGCAGGTTCGGCACCAGCACCGGATAGGCGATGCCCGGCGCCTGGGTGATGCCGGCGAACACCTCGGCCGCATCGGCCAACTGCGGCACCCAGCGCGGGCTGACGAAGCTGGTCGCCTCGATGCTGCGCAGCCCGGTCGCGGAGAGTTGATCGATCAAGGCGATCTTGTCGGCGGTGGCGATCGGTGCCGCTTCGTTCTGCAGGCCATCGCGCGGGCCGACCTCGACAATGCGGACGAAGTCGCTCACGCCGCGCCCTCCGGCACCCAGGCCGGGCTGCGCTTGTCGAGGAAGGCGCCCAGGCCTTCCTGGCCTTCCGGGGAAACGCGCAGGCGCGCGATCCACGCGGCATTGGCAGCGTCGATGGCGTCGCGGTCGATCGGTGGCAGCACCGCGCGCACCAGCGCCTTGGCGCTGGCCGCGGCCAATGGCGCGGCCGCCAGCAACAGGCGGACCTGGCGCTCCACCGCGATATCCAGTTGGTCGGCGGCAACCAGTTGATGCAACAGGCCCAGCAGCTGCGCGGTGGCGGCGTCGAAGATCTCGGCAGTGGCGAACCAGCGCCGTGCCTGGCGCGCGCCGATCGCTGCAATTACATACGGCGAAATCACCGCCGGCAGCAGGCCGAGCTTGCTCTCGGTCAGCCCGAAGCGCGCCTCGGTGCAGCCGATGGCGATATCGCAGCACGCCACCAGGCCCACGCCGCCGCCGAACGCTGCGCCGTTGACGCGCGCGATGGTCGGCTTGGGCAACTCGTCCAGCGTGCGCATCAGGCGTGCCAGGGCGAGCGCATCGGCCGCGTTGTCGGCCTCGCTGGCGCCGGCCATGCCGCGCATCCAGTTCAGGTCCGCTCCTGCAGAGAACGCAGCGCCGGCACCGGTGATCACGACGACGCGGATCTGCGCTGCCCGGCCGGCCTGCTGCAAGGCGTCGGTGAGCGCGCCGATCAAGGTCGCATCGAAGGCGTTGTGCACCGCCGGGCGGTGCAGTCGCAACGTGCGGACCGCTCCCTGGTCCTCCACGATCAAGCCGGTGTCCTGCATTGCGTCAACGTCCATGAATGGGATGCGAACCATGATAGCGGCACGGGTCGGCTGAGCCATGACGCGGTGCGTCGATGCTAGAATTGAGAACCATTCCTAACAATCAGGCCGTCTTTGTGACGCTGTCCGACATGCCCTTGCATCGCGCCGCCATCGTGGATTCCGTGGAGGATCGCCTCCCCAACGACACGATCGCCCGGCGTCTGCGCGAACTGGGTTTTGTCGCCGGCGAAGAAGTCACAGTGCTGGCGACCGGGCCGGTCGGGCGCGAACCGCTGCTGGTACAGGTCGGTTACACCCGGTTCGCCCTGCGCCGCAGTGAGGCCGCACGCGTGCAGGTACGCGTCGATGGAGCACAGGCATGAGCGTGGCGAGCGTTCCGTTGCGGCTGGCACTGGTGGGCAATCCCAACAGCGGCAAGACCGCACTGTTCAATCAGCTGACCGGCAGCCGGCAGAAGGTCGCCAACTACACCGGCGTCACCGTCGAACGCAAGGAAGGGCAGTTCCGTGCGCCATCCGGGCGCGACTTCGCGGTGCTGGATCTGCCCGGCGCCTATAGCCTGCAGCCGGCCAGCCTGGACGAGGCGATCACCCGCGACCTGTGCCGTGGCTTCTATCCCGGCGAACCAGCACCGGACGTGCTGGTCTGCGTGATGGATGCGACCAACCTGCGCCTGCACCTGCGCTTTGCGCTGGAGCTGCGCGAGCTGGGCCGGCCGATGATCGTGGCCTTGAACATGGTCGACGCCGCGCAACGACGCGGCATCGTCATCGACCTGCCGGCGCTGGAACAGGCGCTCGGGGTGCCGGTGGTGGAAACCGTGGCGGTACGCCGCGGCGGCGCCAAGGCGCTGGTCGAGCGCATCGACGCGCAGGCCGCGCGCCTGGCGGCACCGAGCGCCACGCCGCCGGCCGATGGCAACTATCACGCCCAGGTGCGGCAGATTCTGAGTGCGGCCGTCAGCATGCCGACCCGCACCTCGCGGGTGGACGATGCGCTGGACCGCTGGCTACTGCACCCGCTCTGGGGCCTGGTCACGCTGGCGGTGGTGATGTTCCTGATCTTCCAGGCGGTGTATGCCTGGGCCACGCCGGTGATGGACCTGATCGACGGCGGCACCTCGGCACTGGGCGAGTGGGTCGGCGCCACCTTGCCGGAAGGACCGCTCAACAGCCTGCTCAAGGACGGCATCATCGCCGGCCTGGGCGGGGTGGTGATCTTCCTGCCGCAGATCCTGATCCTGTTCGCCTTCATCCTGGCGCTGGAGGAGTCCGGCTACCTGCCGCGCGCGGCCTTCCTGCTCGACCGCATGATGTCTGCCGCCGGCTTGTCCGGGCGCTCGTTCATTCCGTTGCTGTCGAGCTTTGCCTGCGCGGTGCCGGGCATCATGTCCACACGCAGCATCCAGGACCCGCGCGACCGGCTCGCCACCATCATGGTCGCGCCATTGATGACGTGTTCGGCGCGCCTGCCGGTGTATGCTTTGCTGATCGGCGCCTTCATCCCGCAGAAGACCGTGTGGGGCATCTTCAACCAGCAGGGCCTGATCCTGTTCGGGTTGTATGCCGCGGCCATCGTCAGTGCGCTGCTGGTGTCGTGGACAATGAAGAAGTGGCGCCGCGACAAGAGCGAGCATCCGCTGATGCTGGAGCTGCCTTCCTATCGCCTGCCGCATCTGCCCGACCTGGCGCTGGGGCTGTGGGAGCGTGCGCTGATCTTCCTCAAGCGCGTCGGCGGCATCATTCTGGCCCTGACCATCCTGCTGTGGTTCCTGCTGTCGTTCCCGGCAGCGCCGGCCGACGCCACCTTGCCGGCGATCGATTACAGCTTCGCCGGGCGCATCGGCCATGCGATGGCGATCTTCTTCGCGCCGCTGGGCTTCAACTGGCAGATCTGCATCGCGCTGATCCCCGGCCTGGCCGCGCGCGAAGTGGCGGTGGCCTCGCTGGCAACCGTCTACGCGCTGTCGGCTGCCGACGACGATGCCGCGGCGCAGGCCTTGTCGCCGCTGATCAGTGATGGCTGGTCGCTGGCCACCGCGCTGTCGCTGCTGGTCTGGTACATCTACGCGCCGATGTGCATCTCCACGCTGGCCACGATCAAGCGCGAAACCAACTCGTGGAAGCAGATGACGGTCAGCGCGGTGTACCTGTTCGCGCTGGCCTACCTGGCCTCGCTGGTGACCTACCAGCTGGCCGTGCTGCTGGGAGCCGGCTGAAGTGGATCTGTCGCTCACGCTGCAGTACCTGGTCATCGCGCTGGCGGTGTTGCTCAGCCTGTGGGTGGTGATGAAGAAGCAATTTCCCGGCACGCTGCGGCGTCTGCGTGGCGCAGTGGCGATCGGCCTGCTGCGCGATGGGCGGCCTGCGTGGATGCGGGCGCTGGGCCGCCGCGTGGCGCCGCCGGCCGCGCAGAACGCCGCAGCCTGCGGTAGCTGCGACAGCTGCGGTCCGACCCCGCCACGTCGTCACTGACACACCGCAGTTCTTCGGTAGCGCCACCGCAACCCAGGCGTGTGTCGTGACGCGTGGCGATGGTCGGCGCAGCGGCGATACCTTCACTGGCCGGGTTGCGTCGTCGACGCTGCAGTGCACAGCGCGTCGGCCATGGGCCTTCGTTATGCTTGCGCGATGACGACCTCCTTTCAGATCTCCCGACGTGCGCAGGCGCTGACCAGTTCGGCGATTCGCGAAATCCTCAAGGTGACCGAGCGACCGGAGGTGATTTCCTTCGCCGGCGGGCTGCCGTCGCCGGCTACCTTTCCGGTGGAGCGCATGCGTGCGGCCAGCGATCAGGTGCTGCGCGATGCGCCGCAGGCCGCGCTGCAATACGGCCCCACCGAAGGCTATGCGCCACTGCGCGAATGGGTGGCCGCACGCCTGAGCCGCGACGGCGCCAGCATCCGACCCAGCCAGGTGTTGATCACCACCGGCTCGCAGCAGGGCCTGGACCTGCTCGGCAAGGTCTTCATCGACGAAGGCAGCAAGGTGCTGGTGGAAACGCCGAGCTACCTGGGCGCGCTGCAGGCGTTCTCGCTGTTCCAGCCGAGTTTCGTCGGCATGCCCTCGGACGAGGACGGAGTGGTGGTGGACGCGCTGGATCCAGCAATGCTGGCCGATGCGCGCTTTCTGTATTGCCTGCCGAATTTCCAGAACCCCACCGGTCGCCGGCTGCCGCTGGCGCGCCGTCAGGCTCTGGTGGCTCGGGCGGCGGAGGCGGGTGTGCCGATCGTCGAAGACGATCCGTATGGCGAGCTGTATTACAGCGGCCAGCCGCTACCGAGCCTGTTGTCGCTCAACCCGGAGGGCGTGATCTACATGGGCTCGTTCTCCAAGGTGCTCGCACCCGGGTTGCGGCTGGGCTATGTGGTCGCGCCCGAAGCGGTGCTGGGCAAGCTGATCCAGGCCAAGCAGGCGGCCGATCTGCATACGCCCTCGTTCACCCAGCGCGTGGTCCACCAGACGTTGCAGGACGATTTCCTGGACACGCATATCCCTCAGATCCGCGCGCTGTATGCACGTCAATGCAGCCTGATGCTGGAGGCACTGGATCGGCATTTCCCGCCCCAGGTGCAATGGAATCGCCCCGAAGGCGGCATGTTCCTGTGGGTGACCCTGCCGCCCGGGCTGGACGGCACCGCGCTGCTGGCGCGTGCGATCGCGCGCAATGTGGCATTCGTGCCGGGCGCGCCGTTCTACGCCACCTTGCCGCAGGTCAATACCTTGCGGCTGTCGTTTGTCACCGTGCCCGGCGACAGGATCGACGCCGGCATCCAGGTCCTGGGCGAGGTGCTGCGCGAGGCGCTGGCCGAATTGCCCGGGCAGGGCGCGTGAGCACGCAGACCGCTGGCGTGCAGGCGCCTGCGCTTGCGATCACCATCGACAGCGTTGCGATCGGCATCGCACGCGACTTCACCCGGCCCGGTAGCCGCAGCGCGATCGACAAGCGGGCGGTGGACGGCAGGGTGCACGTCGGTCCCGACGGTCTGCACGGCGACGAGCAGGGCGACCGGCGTGTGCATGGCGGGCCGGACAAGGCGATCCACCATTATCCACGCGATCACTACGCCGCCTGGCGGACCGAGCTCGGTGCACATGCGTTGCTGGAGACGGCCGGCGCATTCGGCGAGAACCTGAGCAGCCTCGGCCTTACCGAAGCCGAGGTCTGCCTGGGCGATCGCTTTGCATTGGGTACGGCGGTGGTGGAGGTCTCGCAGCTGCGTCAGCCATGCTGGAAGCTGTCCGACCGTTTCGGCCTGCGCGACATGGCGCGCCGCGTGCAGGACACCGGCCGCACCGGTTGGTATTACCGCGTGCTGCAGCCCGGCGACGTTGCGGCCGGCGACATGCTGACACTGCAGCAGCGACCGCATCCGCAATGGACGCTGTCGCGCCTGCAACAGCTGCTGTATGCGCGCGATGTCGACGTCGCCGCCATCACCGAGGTGCTGCAACTGCCGCTGGTGCCGTCATGGCAGGCGCTGTTCGAACGCCGCCTGCAACGCCGCGAAATAGAGAGCTGGAGCAAGCGCCTGCAAGGCGCAGGCGACTGAGAGCCGCCAACAGCATCGCGCCATCAAAGGCCGCAGCCGCGCCAGCTGCAGCGTGTGCCATGCGTATACCGACGTCGAACACGCATGGCGCCAACCCACACCTGCCGGCCAAGCCGTGTCGCCCCCAACTCAGCAATCAACCACCACGCACACCTCGCGGATATCACCAAGCCAAAGCGCCACCGCACGTAAAACGTGCACACCCGCACCCGCTCTAACGATTCCCCAGTCCCCATTCCCGATTCCCGCCCCCAACCAATCCCCAATCCCAACTCCCCAATCCCGGCTATCTTGTACAACCCCATCGCCCAGCTAGGCCTGCCGCCATGACACCGTCTCCTGTGAAAGTTCTGATCCACGGCGCCTCCGGGCGGATGGGCAAGGCGTTGCTGCGCCTGGCTGCCGAAGACGAAGCGCTGCACGTCGTCGGTGCGGTAGTGGGGCGCTCGCCGTCGCAACGCGTGGTGGACGGCGTGCCGTACTTTGCCGCCAGCGAACTCGGCGGTGCGCCGGCCTTCGATGTGGCAATCGACTTCAGCCTGCCGCAGGGCTTCGCACCGATCCTGGCGCTGTGCGCGCAGCGCGGCAAACCGCTGGTGTCCGGCACCACCGGTCTGGATGAGGCGCAGCGCGCCGCGTTGCTGGAGGCCGCGCAACAGATCCCGTTGGTGTGGGCGTCCAACTTCAGCCTGGGCGTTGCGGTGCTGACCGAACTGGTGGAGCGTGCCGCCGGCAGCCTGCCGGGCTGGGATTGCGACATCGTCGAGGCGCATCACGTGCACAAGCAGGACGCACCCTCCGGAACCGCACTGACGCTGGGGGAGGCGGCCACCGGCAGCGGCGCGCAGCCGCGCTTTGCCAGCCTGCGCGCCGGCGACATCGTCGGCGAGCACATGGTGCAGTTCACCGGGCTGGGCGAGCGGGTGGAGCTGGTGCACCGCGCCACCAACCGCGACATCTTTGCGCGCGGTGCCCTGCATGCGGCCAAGCGGCTGCTCGGCAAGCCGGCCGGCAGCTATCGCGTGCGCGATCTGGTGCTGTAAGCCGGCGCATCGCCGCGCATGAATGGCAAGTGATCGCGGTGGCGCATTCATCCCGCCATTGCGGTGGCACTGCGGCGACCGGTGTTCTCCAGGCTGGCATGCCGGGGCACTTGCCTTTACAATTCTCGCTTGCCCGAACCAGCGTCGGACCGGTCCTCAGCACCGCGTCCGCGCTTTGCTGCAACCGGAATTTGGCCGGAAGCGCATCGGAGTCCCAGGCAGCCAGAGCGAGACCCCCACGTGACCCAACCCGCAATCCTTGTCCTCGAAGACGGCACCGTGTTCGAGGGCGAATCCGTAGGCGCCAACG
This sequence comes from Xanthomonas sp. WHRI 8393, assembly GCF_040203315.1. NCBI lineage: Bacteria > Pseudomonadati > Pseudomonadota > Gammaproteobacteria > Lysobacterales > Lysobacteraceae > Xanthomonas > Xanthomonas sp. WHRI 8393. Next base: position 958,938 of record NZ_JBEGGL010000002.1, read on the forward strand.
GGCTTTCCGTCGGCGAAGTGGTGTTCAACACCGCCATGACCGGTTACCAGGAAGTCCTGACCGATCCCTCCTACGCCCGCCAGATGGTCACGCTGACCTATCCGCATATCGGCAACACCGGCTTTACCGATCAGGATGACGAGGCCAGCAAGATCTGGGCCGCCGGCCTGATCGTGCGCGACGTGCCGCGTCGCCCCAGCAGCTGGCGCAGCGAAGTCGCACTGCCGGAGTGGCTGCAGGCCCGCGGTGTGGTGGCCATTTCCGGCATCGACACCCGCAAGCTGACCCGCCTGTTACGGCAGAAGGGCGCCCAGAACGGCGCACTGATGGCCGGCGAGATCGATGTCGCCAAGGCGCTGGAAGCCGCGCGCAGCTTCCCCGGCCTGAAGGGCATGGACCTGGCCAAGGTGGTTTCCACCGAGACCAGTTACAGCTGGCAGGAAGGCTCGCTGGATCTGAATTCCGACACCTTCGTGCGCGCCGAGCTGAAGCACAAGGTTGTTGCTTACGATTACGGCGTCAAGCTCAACATCCTGCGCATGCTGGCCGACCGTGGGTGCGACGTCACCGTGGTGCCGGCGCGCACGCCAGTGGCCGAGGTGCTGGCAATGCAGCCCGACGGTGTGTTCCTGTCCAACGGCCCGGGCGACCCGGAGCCCTGCGATTACGCCATCAGCGCCATCCAGGAACTGATCGCCAGGCAGGTGCCCACCTTCGGCATCTGTCTGGGCCATCAGCTGCTGGCGCTGGCCGCCGGCGCCAGCACGGTCAAGATGACCACCGGCCATCACGGCGCCAACCATCCGGTGCAGGATCTGGACGGCGGGCGGGTGATGATCACCTCGCAGAACCATGGCTTTGCGGTCGACGAAAGCACGCTGCCGGCCAATGTCCGGGTGACCCATCGGTCGCTGTTCGATGGCACCAATCAGGGCATCGCGCTGACCGACGCACCGGCGTTCTCGTTCCAGGGCCATCCGGAAGCCTCGCCGGGGCCGCGCGATGTGGGGCCGTTGTTCGACCGGTTCGTGGAGTTGATGGCCAAGGATGCCAAGCGCGCATGAGCGCTCGTTTGATGGGTGTGCTGATCGTGCTGATGGGCGTTGCGCTGACGTATTGGGGCGTGTGGATGCCGCTGGAGCAGGCACGCGCTGGCGCACAGTCGATCACGCTGCACGGCGGCATGAAGCTGGCCTTGCTGGTGCCGATGTGCTTCGTTTTCGGTGTCGGCTATGTGGTTGGAGGGGGATCTTTTCACCACCGCATGCAGAACACCGACCCGGACAAGGTACGCCGTTGGGGCAAGACCTCCGGGATCGGCTGGCTGCTGATCCTGGGCAGCTTTGCCGCGTCCTTCGGGCTGTATCAATGGCTTCAGCACACCCTGCGCGCCCTCGGCTATGGATCTGCCGGATGAACCCGGCATTCGGCTCTGCCGAGCCGATGCACTATCACGCCGCGTCGCGATGCGATCGCCGCGGCCACTCTTCCGCACCTGCGGCTTGCCGCATGTTCCTAATCGAGTAAAGAAATGCCAAAGCGCACCGACCTAAAAACCATTCTGATCATCGGCGCCGGCCCGATCGTCATCGGCCAGGCCTGCGAGTTCGATTACTCCGGCGCGCAGGCGTGCAAGGCGCTGCGCGACGAGGGCTATCGCGTGGTGCTGGTCAACAGCAATCCGGCCACGATCATGACCGACCCGGACATGGCCGATGCGGTGTACATCGAGCCGATCAACTGGCAGACGGTCGAGAAGATCATCGCCAAGGAAAAGCCCGATGCCCTGCTGCCGACCATGGGCGGGCAGACCGCGCTGAACTGCGCGCTGGATCTGGCCGACCACGGCGTGCTGGAGAAGTACAACGTCGAGCTGATCGGTGCCAAGCGCGAAGCCATCCGCATGGCCGAAGACCGCGAGCTGTTCCGCGTGGCGATGGGCGAGATCGGCCTGGATTGCCCCCGCGCCGAAGTGGCGCACACGCTGGAAGAGGCGCTGGATATCCAGACCCGGGTCGGCTACCCGACCATCATCCGTCCCAGCTTCACCCTGGGCGGCAGCGGCGGCGGCATCGCCTACAACCGCGAAGAGCTGATCGAGATCGTCGGCCGTGGCCTGGAACTGTCGCCGACCACCGAAGTGCTGGTGGAAGAATCGGTGCTGGGCTGGAAGGAATTCGAGATGGAAGTGGTCCGCGACACCGCGGACAACTGCATCATCGTCTGCGCGATCGAAAACCTCGATCCGATGGGCGTGCATACCGGCGACTCGATCACCGTGGCGCCGGCGCAGACGCTGACCGACAAGGAGTACCAGCGCCTGCGCGATGCCTCGATCGCAGTGCTGCGCAAGATCGGTGTGGATACCGGCGGCTCCAACGTGCAGTTCGGCATCAGCCCGACCACCGGCCGCGTGGTGGTGATCGAGATGAACCCGCGCGTGTCGCGCTCCTCGGCGCTGGCGTCCAAGGCCACCGGTTTCCCGATCGCCAAGGTCGCCGCCAAGCTGGCGGTGGGCTACACGCTGGACGAATTGAAGAACGAGATCACCGGTGGCCTGACCCCGGCCTCGTTCGAGCCGTCGATCGACTACGTGGTCACCAAGATCCCGCGCTTTGCGTTCGAGAAATTCCCGCAGGCCGATGCGCGCCTGACCACCCAGATGAAGTCGGTGGGCGAGGTGATGGCGATGGGCCGCACCTTCCAGGAATCGCTGCAGAAGGCGCTGCGTGGCCTGGAAACCGGCAAGATCGGGCTGGACCCGACCGGCCTGGATCTGAGCAGCGAAGACGATATCGCCGCGCTCAAGCGCGAGCTCAAGGCACCGGGCCCGGAGCGGCTGTTCTATGTCGCCGATGCGTTCCGCGCCGGCATGAGCGTGGCCGATGTCTACGCGCTGTCGTTCATCGACCCGTGGTTCCTGGATCAGATCGAAGAACTGATCAGCCACGAACAGCAACTGGCCGATGACGGCATGCCGGCACTGGATGCGGCGCGTCTGCGCACGCTCAAGCGCGCCGGTTTCTCCGACGCGCGCCTGGCCGAGCTGACCGGCACCAACGAGGAATCGGTGCGCACGCTGCGTCGCGCGCTCAAGGTGCGCCCGGTCTACAAGCGCGTGGATTCCTGCGCCGCCGAATTCGCCACCAGCACCGCGTATCTGTATTCGACCTACGAGGACGAGTGCGAGGCGCTGCCGACCGACCGCGACAAGATCATGATCCTGGGCGGTGGCCCCAACCGCATCGGCCAGGGCATCGAGTTCGACTACTGCTGCGTGCATGCGGCGCTGGCGCTGCGCGATGACGGCTACGAGACCATCATGGTCAACTGCAACCCGGAGACCGTATCCACCGACTACGACACTTCCGACCGTCTGTACTTCGAGCCGCTGACGCTGGAAGACGTGCTGGAAATCGTCGAGCTGGAAAAACCCAAGGGCGTGATCGTGCAGTACGGCGGCCAGACCCCGCTGAAGCTGGCGCGCGCGCTGGAAGCCAACGGCGTGCCGGTGATCGGCACCTCGCCCGATTCGATCGATCTGGCCGAAGACCGCGAGCGGTTCCAGCAATTGGTCGACAAGCTGGGCCTGAAGCAGCCGCCGAACCGCATTGCCCGCAATGCCGAGGAAGCCCTGGTGCTGGCGCGCGAAATCGGCTATCCGCTGGTGGTGCGCCCGAGCTACGTGCTGGGCGGCCGCGCGATGGAAATCGTCTACGGCGAATCCGACTTGGCGCGCTATGTGCGCGACGCGGTCAAGGTCTCCAACGATTCGCCGGTGCTGCTGGACCGCTTCCTCGACAACGCGGTGGAAGTGGACGTGGACATCATTGCCGACAAGGACGGCAACGTGCTGATCGGCGGGCTGATGGAACACATCGAAGAGGCCGGCGTGCATTCGGGCGATTCGTCTTGCTCGCTGCCCCCGTACTCGCTCTCGCCCAAGACCCAGGCCGAGCTGCGCCGTCAGGTGGTGATGCTGGCCGAAGGCCTGAACGTGGTCGGCCTGATGAATACCCAGTTCGCGGTGCAGGTGAACGAGGCCGGCGACGATGTGGTGTTCCTGCTGGAAGTGAATCCGCGTGCCTCGCGCACCGTGCCGTTCGTGTCCAAGGCGATCGGCATGCCGCTGGCCAAGATCGCCGCGCGCTGCATGGCCGGCAAGACGCTGGCCGAGCAGGGCGCCACCAAGGAAATCGTGCCGGGCTATTACTCGGTGAAGGAGGCGATCTTCCCGTTCGCCAAGTTCCAGGGCGTGGACCCGATCCTCGGGCCGGAGATGCGCTCCACCGGTGAGGTGATGGGCGTGGGCCGCAGCTTCAGCGCCGCGTTTGCACGCGCGCAGGAGGCCGGCGGCATCAAGGCCCCGCCGGTGGGCAAGGCGTTCGTGTCGGTGCGCGATCCGGACAAGCAGCGCGTGTTGCCGGTGGCGCAGGCGCTGGTGGAGCGTGGCTATACGCTGGTCGCCACGCGCGGTACCGGTGCCTGGCTGCAGCAGAACGGGCTGAGCTGCGAGATCGTCAACAAGGTCGCCGAAGGGCGCCCGCATATCGTCGATTCGATCAAGAACGGCGAGATCGTGTATATCGTCAACACCACTGAAGGTCGCGCCGCCATCTCCGACTCGTTCTCGATCCGGCGTGAAGCGTTGCAGCATCGCGTGACCTATTCGACCACTGTTGCCGGCGCCAAGGCGCTGGTGCATTCGCTGGAATTCCGCGGCACCGGCCCTGTCTGGTCGCTGCAGGAACTGCACAAGGAGCTGGAAGCATGAGAGCACCCATGACGGCAAAGGGCGCGCAGCGTCTGCGCGAAGAGCTGGACCAGCTGAAGTCGGTCAAGCGTCCGGCGGTGATCAACGCGATCGCCGAAGCGCGCGCGCACGGCGATCTGAAGGAAAACGCCGAATACCACGCCGCGCGCGAGCAGCAGAGCTTCATCGAAGGCCGCATCAAGCAGCTGGAAGGCGAGCTCTCGCATGCCGAGATCATCGACATCACCAAGCTGTCGGCCGGCACCAAGATCGTGTTCGGTGCCACGGTGACGCTGGCCGACACCGAGACCGACGAAGAAAAGCGCTACCAGATCGTTGGCGATCTGGAAGCGGACATCAAGCTGGGCATGATCGCGATCTCCTCGCCGCTGGCGCGTGCGTTGATCGGCAAGCTGGAAGGCGACTCGGTCACCATCGATGCGCCGGCCGGCCAGCGCGAGTACGAAGTGGTCAGCGTTGCCTATCTGGACTGACGGGCCGGGATTGAACGCCGTCACCGCCCGATGACCACCGCCACGCTGCTGCTGCCGGAAAAACGCCGCCTGCCCGGTGAACTGGGCGACACGCCGGTGGCACGCGCACTGGCGCGTGCCGACCAGCACGGTGCCGAGCCCGGCGAAGTGGCGCAGCTGCAGCGCCACTTCACGCTGACGCCTGCGCACTGGCCGGTGGCCGCGTTGACCCGCCAGCTCGATGCCGGCGATGCGGCGGGTGCGACCTGGGTGCGTGCCGATCCGGCCTATGTGGTGCCGGATATGCAGGGCGCGCGCTTGATGGGCTACGGCGAGGCACTCGGCCCCACGGCCGAGGACCTGGCGGTGTTGCTGCCCATCCTCAAGCCGATGTTCGGCGATGCCGGCTTCCTGCTGGATGCGCCCACGCCTGCGCGCTGGTACCTGCGGCTGTCGCCGGATGCCAAATTGCCGGAATTTGCGCCACCGGATCTGGCGATCGGCGACGACCTGTTTGAGCATCTGCCGGCCGGCGAGATCGGCCGGCGCTGGCGTGCCTTGCTGACCGAGGCGCAGGTGGTGCTGCATCAGCATCCCTGGAACGAGGGCCGCGTGGCCAGCGGCAAGCCGGCGATCAATTCGCTGTGGTTCTGGGGCGGCGGCGTGCTGCCGCATGCGGTGAGCTCGCCGCACCGTCAGGTGCGCAGCCGCGAATCGCTGCTGCGTGCGCTGGCGCTGGCGGCCGGTGCCGATGCGCAGGGCGAACAACGCGTGGATGCGTTGGTGGACCTGCGCCATCTGCGCTCGCTGCAGCAGTTCAGCGACGATGCGGTGGCGCCCTTGCTGGCGGCGATGGCACGTGGCGAACTGGATCGGCTGGTGCTGGATTTCCAGGACGGCGAAACCGTGTCGCTGACGCCTGCGCAACGCTGGCGTTTCTGGCGCAAGCCGCGCGTACAGCTGGCGCAATGACCTCCACCCCGCGGATCGTTCGGCGCCCGCCCGGGCAGGCCGGCAGCTGGCCCGATGCCATGTTGCCGCTGCTGCGCCGCATCTATGCCGCGCGCGGCGTCACCGATACCCACGGCGCGCACCCGCGCCTGGGTCAGTTGCTGTCGCCGCAGTTGCTGCACAACAGTGACGTGGCCGCCGAGTTGCTGGCCGATGCGATCGCCCGGCAACGGCGCATCCTGGTGGTGGGCGATTTCGACTGCGATGGCGCCACCGCCTGTGCGGTCGGCGTGCGTGGCTTGCGCATGCTCGGTGCGCTGGATGTGCATCACGCGGTACCCAATCGCATGGTGCATGGCTACGGCCTGTCGCCGGCCCTGGTGGAGGACCTGGCCGCATTGCAGCCGGATCTGCTGGTCACGGTCGATCACGGCATCGCCTGCCACGCCGGCGTGTCTGCGGCCAAGGCGCGTGGCTGGACGGTGCTGGTCACCGACCATCACCTGCCTGGCGAGGTATTGCCGCCGGCCGATGCGATCGTCGATCCGAATCTGGCCAACGATCGCTTCCCGAGCAAATCCCTGGCCGGGGTCGGGGTGATCTTCTATGTGCTGATGGCCTTGCGCGGCGTGCTGCGCGCGCGCGGTGCCTTCGCCGAACGCGCCGAGCCGGATCTGTCGGTATTGCTGGACCTGGTGGCAGTCGGCACCGTTGCCGATCTGGTGCCGCTGGACACCAACAACCGCGCGCTGGTGTCGGCCGGCCTGCGCCGCCTGCGCGAGGGCAAGGGTTGCATCGGCCTGCGCGCCTTGATCGATGCCAGCGGCCGCGATGTGGCGCGTCTGAGCGCCAGCGACATCGGATTTGCGTTGGGCCCGCGTCTCAACGCAGCCGGCCGGCTGGAAGACATGGCGCTGGGCATCGAGCTGCTGCTCAGCGAGGACTGGAACCGGGCACGCGAGATCGCCGGCACCCTGGAAGAGATCAACGCCGAGCGCCGCGCGGTGCAGCAGTTGATGACCGACGATGCCGAGCAGGCCGTCACCAAGGTGGTGCTCGATGCCGATGGCGCGTTGCCGATCGCCGCGTGCCTGTTCGATGCCGACTGGCACCCGGGCGTGATCGGCCTGGTCGCCTCCAAGCTCAAGGACCGCCTGCATCGCCCGGTGATTGCATTGGCGCCGGCCGAGCCGGGCAGCAGTCAGCTGCGTGGTTCGGCGCGCTCGATCCCCGGCCTGCATATCCGCGATGTGCTGGCGGCAGTGGATGCGCGCCACCCGGGCCTGATCCAGAAGTTCGGCGGGCATGCGATGGCCGCGGGGCTGAGTCTGGAGCATGCCGCGCTGGCGACCTTCGAACAGGCATTCCAGCGCCAGGTGCAGGCGATGGTCGACGCCTCGCTGCTGCATGCCGAGTTGCATAGCGATGGCGAACTGGCCGCGCACGAACTCGATCACCTGCATGCCGAGGCGCTGCGCGTGGCCGGGCCGTGGGGGCAGGGCTTTCCCGAGCCGCTGTTCGATGGTCAGTTCGAAGTGCTGCAATGGCGCCTGCTCAAGGAACGCCATCTCAAGCTCACCCTGCGCCGCGCCGGCCGCGCCGAACCGCTCAACGCCATCCACTTCAACGGCTGGCGCGGCAGCGAGCCGGCACGCATGGTGCGGCTGGCGTACCGCCTGGTCAGCGACGACTATCGCGGCGGCACCGCAGTGCAGTTGATCGTCGAGCATTGCGAGCCGGCGACAGTCACTGGCTGAGCGCGCGGCTGTCAATCGCGGGCTTCGGCAGGGGCGACAGCGCGGCCCTGCAGCCAGGCTTCACATCAACCGCTCTGTACGGGACGGCGAACCCACAGCCGGCATGTACGTGGTGGTACATGCCGCAAGTAGCGCCTGCCTGATGATGGCGGCAAAGTAGTTTCGTTCGTCGCTCAAGGTGTCTTGCAAGACAGTGCAAGCGCACGCTCGCACCGTCCTCGCCCCGGTCAGGGCGCCTTCTTGACTTCGGTCACCAAGGTCGGCAATTCCCACGCCCCGCCAGCGGCCACCAGCCGGCACAGGCCGGAGGTGGATTTGGAGGTCGGCACAAAACGGCGGCCGTCCCAGGTCCAGCTGGCCTCGCTGTAGCAGTCGCCCAGGCCGCGGCCCTTCTGCGATTCAAGGATAGTGGAACCGTCGATATCGCTGGCGTGCGTGGTCACCAACGTCGGCGCGAACGGCGCGCGTGCATTGATGACCCAGAAACCGGTGCCGACGTTGTAGGCGCCCATCCAGCAGTCAGTCGAGACCAGCAGTTTGTCGCTGCTGAGCCGGGTAACCGTCAGCGGCTCGGCTGCATCGCCGGCCTGCAGCCCCTTGCATTCCTCATCGGCCGGCAAGCTGGCGCGCAGTGCTTGGTAGAGCGCCGGCAGCGTGCCCAGGCGCGCATCGGCCGCTGGCGTTACTGCGAGTTTGACCGCACGCACCTGGGGTGCCGGCACGGCCGGCAGCACCGCAGCGTCGTCGCGATCGCCCTTGCGCACCAGTGCGCCGCGCGTGCCCAGCCGACCCTGGAACTCGTCCATCTTCAGCAGCACCGCCGCGGCACCGCGATCCGACAGCTGCCAGCGGCGACCATCGTTGCCGACCGCCACGATCTTGCTGCTGCGGGTCAGTGCGGCCAACAGCGCGGTCACCTGCGCGCTGGTCAGCGGTGCGGTGCCGCTGTCGCGATTCAATGCCAGCTTGCCCAGGTCGCGCTGGTCGATGCGCAAGGTGAGCGATGCCGGCATCTTGAGCTCGTCGTACTGGCCCAGCACCAACTCGGCGGTGACCTGCTGCCCCGCACCGGCCTTGCGGGTCAGCAAGACCGATACCGGCGTGCTGCCGTCGTCATCCGGCTGATAACCGGCAGCGCGGCAGGTGCGGGTGTTGTCGCAGGCGATGGTCCAGTCCTGGTGATCGAAGGCGATGCCGACCGGCGCATCGGCAAGGGCGGCGACGGGTGCGAGCAACAAGGTGGCGGCGAGCAGGGTAGGGCGCATGGTGTCTTCGAAAGAGCGTGTCCGGCGCGCATCTTGCGTTGCTGCCGACGGGCCGTCCAGTGCGTCGCATGCCGAAGCGGCACACGCCTGCGCAACATTTTCATGACGGCACCGGCGCGCTGTCGGTCTTGCTCGCCGGTCGCGGCCTGCGTGCACGCAATCCGAACAAGGGGCGCAACCAGCGCACCCGGCGGATCGCAAACTCATGCAACGCCAGGCAGCCGGTCACGGTGGCGGCGATCACCAGCGCCGGCTCCAGCCAGGCATTCAGATGCAGCGGCATCAGCCAGTACAGCGTCACGATGATCAGGCTCTGGTGCAGGATGTACCACGGGAACACCGCCTCCGTGCAGTACGGCAGCCAGGGGAACGGGCGATTCAATCGAAGCCTGGCCCAGCCAAGAATCGTCAGCAGCGCCAGCCAGGTGTAGGCAGCCCGTGCGCTGTGTTCGATCGCCTCCCACGGCAGCGCGGCCAGCGGTGCACCCAGTTGCGCAGTCTGCCCCTGGATGCTGGCATAGCGAATGCCCAGTTCGGTGCCGATCGCCACCAGCGCGGCGACCGAGGTGAGCCAGCGCAGTTGTACGGCCAGCTGCCAGAAGCGTTCGCGGCGTGCCAGCAGATACCCCAGGACGAACAGCGGAAACGATTCGGCGTGCACGAACCAGTCGCCAAACAGCGCGTGGGTGGGCGGATGCCGCGGCATCACCCACAGCACGCAGAACGCTTCCCACAGGATCGGCAACAGCAGCAGTGCCGGCACCGCCAGCGCGGCGGGTAAGCGCGGCCACGCGGCCAACCGCAGCGGTCGGGTCAGCGATACCAGCGCCATCAAGGCGATGGTGTAGGGCAGCAGATAGGCCAGATACCACAGATGGTTCCAGGTGATGCCGTGCTGCCAGCCATCGAAACTGCCGGCCGGCCATGGCCGCACCTGCCAGTAGCGCAACAGGAAGCTGCCGAAGCCCGGGCTGACCTTGCCGTTGCTCACGCCCTGGCAATAAGCCTGCACCGCGACCACCACGAACATGCCGAACAACAGCGGCGGCAGCAATCGCCCGCAGCGTTGCAGGGCGAAATGCCAGGGCCTGGCCTGCGGCCGCGCCAGCCCGATCGCGATGCCGGAGATCATGAACAACAGCGGCATCCGCCAGCGGTTGAGCACGATCATCGGCCATTGCAGCCATTGCGCGGTGTGCACGCTCTTGAGGTGGAAATCCCAGTCGGCCACATAGGCCATGCCCACGTGGTAGAGGATCAGCAGTGCGAAGGCGAAGACGCGCAAGGCATCGATATCGTGACGGCGTTCGGTCATGGTGGTGTCGGCAGGAGGCATGCCCGCATCCTCGGCAACGCAGGCCCCAAGCAGCTGCGCCAAGGGCGGCAATGCCGTCCCCGAGTGACCAGTTGCGGTCCCACAGGGACGAACCGGGGACGGCAAGCGGGCGGTTTTGTCGAAGATGCGCGGCTGCATTCCCGAGTCAGAAGCCAGGTCTGACATTGCTAGACCTCAGTTTCACCCTTTATTGGAATTGCGGCGCGCGGCGCCGGTAACGTCGGCAGGCCAAATAGCGGCCGCAGCCAGCGCTGCTTGCGAATGACCTCATAGCTGGCCAAGCACAGTACAGCGGTTGCGACGATCAGCGTCGCACTCTCGGCTAGCTGCGGCAGCGCCAATGGCTTCAGGGAATGCGCCAGTACCACGATGATCGTCTGGTGCAGGACATATACCGGAAACACTGCAGCAGTGAGATAGCGCAGCACGGCACCATCGGCATGACGGAAACGATAGGCGAAGCCCAGGATGGCGGCGATCGCGCACCATTGTTCTACCGCCCACACGGCACGCAAGAGCAGGCGCAGGGCGGTGGGTGCCGGGTGCGCATCGTCATAGATGGAGAAGTACCAGGTGTGGATCATCAGCGCATAGCTGCAAGAGGCCAGCAGCAGTGCTACCCAGCGCAGGCGCTGTAACGATTCCCAGATGCTGGCTATTGGCGCGATCAGCACCCCGATTAGGAAGACCAGCAGGTACTGCGCGTGGTTGTACCAGTCATCGAACAGCCAGTTGGTTTGCTGGAAGCGAGCCACCAGCACCAGCCGTGCGACCGCCAGTAGCGTCAGCGGTACCAGTAACGCACCCCAGCCCTGGAGCGGACGCGCAGCCCATGCGCACAGACGCACCTTCGCTGCCGCAGGAAGCAGGCGCCAGAGCAGCCACACCACCAGGGTGTACGCCCACAGGTAGGGCAAAAACCACAGGTGATTCCAGGTGGGCAGGCGCAGGCAGTCGCCATCGGCTCCACAAAACCCTTGGTAGGCGCTCAGATACTTGGCATAAAACGCCAGATAGCCCTGGCGGTAGCCGCCGGGCAATTGTTCGACGACTTGAAAGTAGGACTGTGGTGGCACGATCACGGCCATACCGAACAGCAGCGGCAGTAGCAGCTGACGCGAACGTCGGTACAGCAAGCCCTCGGGCTTGTTGTTCAGCATGAAGGCGGTGGCGACACCGGAAATCAGGAACAGCAGCGACATCCGCCACGGGCTGCTGAGCAGCATGACCGGCTCCAGCATCAGGTGGGTCGAGGAACTTTTGACGTGCCAGTCCCAGGTCACGTAATACATGCCGACGTGATAAAGCACCAATAGGCCGAAGGCGATGACGCGCAGCCAGTCCAGATCGTGACGCCTTTGCATTGGCCGCCCTGCACCAAGGATGATATGCCCCAACTACGCGAGATGACGCAGCGGGCGACCAGCGGGAAGGGACGAAACAGGGATCTTCAGGGACGAATGGGTTCCGCCGTGGGGTGACGATCGGCGCCGCCAGCCTAGAATATGGGGATGAGTACCGACCCGGCACGCACGATCCTGGAGCGCTTTCTGCCTTGGCAGCGCAGCGCAGGCATGTTGTTTTGGCTGATGGTGGTGGTGGTCAACGCCAGTGGCAACGCCGTTACCGAGTTGATGGATCGCCGGCGCGCCGGGCTGCCGATCCAGAGCTGGGAACCCTGGGTGTGGGAGATGTCCAGCGGCTTGGTCTGGCTGCTGATGCTCGTCCCCGTCATCGCCTGGTTCACGCGGAAGCTGCCGTTACATCTGGATACCTGGCGGCGCCGGCTACCCTGGTATCTGTTGGTCAGCGTGGCGGTCTCGGTGGTGCATGTCGTCACGATGGTCGGCCTGCGCATGCTGACCTATCGGCTGCTGGGCGAACATTATGATTTTGGAGCGTGGCCGCAGGAATTGTTTTACGAGTACCTCAAGGACGTGCGTACTTTCGCGATCATCGTTGCGTGCATGCATGGCTACCGGTTTTTGCTGCGCCGCCTGCAGGGCGAGGTGCGGCTGCTGGCCGCGCCAGACGAAGGCCCGCCGGTCGAGCCGCTGGACCGTCCGGAACGCTTTCTGGTGCGCAAGCTGGGGCGCGACTTCCTGGTCGCCACTGCCGACATCGAATGGGTCCAGGCGTCGGGCAACTACGTCAACCTGCATGTACGCGGCCATGATTACCCACTGCGCAGCACGATGGCCGCGATCGAGGCCAGACTCGATCCGGCCGTGTTTGTGCGAATCCATCGCAGCTACATCGTCAACCTGGGCTGCGTGGTGTCGATCGAACCGCTGGACGCAGGCGAGGCGCGCGTGCATCTGTCCGGCAATGGCCAGCTGCCCTGCAGCCGTCGTTACCTGGCGCCGCTGCGGCGCGCCGCCGGACATGCCGAGGCGCCAGCGGTCCCGGCTATGCCGGGCTGAACAGCATGCCTACCGCGTTCCGCCACCGTCGCCCGCTTGCTAAACTAGCCAGCTTGTTTGCCGGAAGTCCGTCATGATCGAAACCAATCCGATCCGCCAGCGCATCACCGATCTCAACGATCGCGTGCTCTCGCTCAGGGGGTATCTTTGACTACGACGTCAAGAAAGAGCGTCTAGAAGAAGTCAGCCGGGAGCTTGAGAGCCCCGATGTGTGGAACGACGCCGAGCGCGCGCAGGCCCTGGGCCGCGAACGCTCGCTGCTGGAAAAGACCGTCATCGGCATCGCCGATGTGCTGGCCGGCCTGAGCGATGCGGCCGATCTGCTGGAACTGGCCGAAAGCGAGCAGGACGAGGACACCGCGGTGGCGGTGATCGCCGATCTGGACAAGTACCAGACCCATGTCGAGAAGCTGGAATTCCAGCGCATGTTCTCCGGCCAGATGGACGGCGCCAACGCGTTCGTCGACATCCAGGCCGGCGCTGGCGGCACCGAGGCGCAGGACTGGGCCGAAATCCTGTTGCGCATGTACCTGCGCTGGGCCGAGTCGCGCGGCTGGAAGACCGAGCTGATGGAAGTGTCCGGCGGCGAAGTCGCGGGCATCAAGTCGGCCACGATCCGCATCGAGGGCGAGTACGCCTATGGCTGGCTGAAGACCGAGATCGGCGTGCACCGGCTGGTGCGCAAGTCGCCGTTCGATTCGGACAACCGCCGGCATACCAGCTTCACCTCGGTGTTCGTGTCGCCGGAAGTGGACGACAACATCGAGATCGACATCAACCCGGCCGATCTGCGGACCGACGTGTATCGCTCATCGGGCGCCGGTGGTCAGCACGTCAACAAGACCGAATCGGCGGTGCGCATCACGCACATCCCGACCAATACCGTGGTCGCCTGCCAGACCGGCCGCAGCCAGCACCAGAACCGCGACAACGCGATGAAGATGCTGGCCGCCAAGTTGTACGAGCTGGAAGTGCAGAAGCGCAACGTCGAGCGCGACGCGCTGGAAGCCACCAAGTCCGACATTGGCTGGGGCAGCCAGATCCGCAACTACGTGCTCGACCAGAGCCGCATCAAGGATCTGCGCACCGGCATCGAACGCAGCGACACCCAAAAAGTGCTGGACGGCGACCTGGACGAATTCGTCGAGGCCAGCCTCAAGGCCGGTCTGGCGGCAGGCTCCAAGCGCCTGGATGCCTGACCGCAGCAAGACCTCGCCGCGCCCGCCGCGCAGCGACGTCTTTTTTCGCGGACGCTGCGACATGTGCAGCGCCACGCAGCCTGTACATCGCCACGCAGTCCCGTTGCGCCGTGCAGTTGTCACCGATACACCGTAAAACGCAGGAACCGGCCAGCCCGGTTCCGCATTCTCCACCGGGCACGCGCCCGACCTATCGCAGACCGATTCCCGCCATGACCGAGCAGACCCCCGCGCCGCAGATCCCCGCCGACGAGAACAGCCTCATCGCCGAGCGTCGCGCGAAACTGGGCGCGTTGCGCGGCCAGGGCATCGCCTATCCCAACGATTTCGTGCGCGAACACTTCGCCGGCGATCTGCAGGCCGAATTTGCCGATGCCGACACCTGGACATCCGAAGCGCTGGAAGCGAGCGGGCGCACGGTCAGGATGGCCGGCCGCCTGATGGCCAAGCGGGTGATGGGCAAGGCCAGCTTTGCGCAGATCCAGGACGAGTCCGGGCGCGTGCAGCTGTTCCTGCAGGGCAATGTGCTGGGCGATGCCTATGCCGCGTTCAAGGGCTGGGATGTCGGCGACATCGTGGCGGTGGAGGGCGGGCTGACCCGCACCAAGACCGGCGAGCTGTCGGTCAAGGCGAGTGCGTTGCGCCTGCTGACCAAGTCGCTGCGTCCGTTGCCGGACAAGTGGCACGGCCTGTCGGACGTAGAGCAGCGCTATCGCCAGCGCTACGTCGATCTGATTGTCACGCCGGAGGCGCGCGAGGTCTTCATCAAGCGCTCCAGGATCATCCGCGCGATCCGCGCCTGGCTGGATACGCGCCGCTTCCTGGAAGTGGAAACGCCGATGATGCATTACATCCCCGGTGGCGCCACCGCCAAGCCGTTCACCACCCACCACAACGCGCTGGATCTGGACCTGTACCTGCGCGTGGCGCCGGAGCTGTACCTCAAGCGGCTGGTGGTCGGTGGGCTGGAGCGGGTCTACGAGATCAACCGCAATTTCCGCAACGAGGGCGTGTCGACCCGGCACAACCCCGAGTTCACCATGCTCGAGCTCTACGAGGCCTATGCCACGTACCACGAGATCATGGACCTGACCGAGCAGGTGATCCGCGACACTGCGCAGTCGGTACTGGGCACCGCCCAGGTGAACTGGGACGGCGCCGCCATCGATCTGGCGCCGGCTTTCCGGCGCTGGCGCATGGATGAGGCCGTTCGTCACCACAATCCGGAGATCAGCGCGGCCGATTGCACCGATCGCGATGCGCTGCTGCGCCATTGCGAGCGGCTTAAGATCAAGGTCAAGCCGTCCTACGGCTGGGGCAAGTTGCTGCTGGAAATCTTCGAGGCCACCGTGGAACACACCCTGGTGCAGCCGACCTTCATCACCGACCACCCGGTCGAGGTGTCGCCGCTGGCGCGTTCTAGCGACACCGAGCCGGGGTACACCGACCGCTTCGAGCTGTTCATCAACGGCAAGGAGCTCGCCAATGGCTTCTCCGAGCTCAACGACCCGGAAGACCAGGCCGCGCGCTTCCAGGCGCAGGTGCAGGCCAAGGACGGTGGAGACGACGAAGCGATGCATTACGACGCCGATTACATCCGTGCGTTGGAGTACGGCATGGCGCCGACCGGCGGTCTGGGCATCGGCATCGACCGGCTGGTGATGCTGCTGACCGGCAGCACCTCGATCCGCGATGTGCTGCTGTTCCCGTACATGCGTCCGGAAGCCTGATCTTTTTTGTGCCGTCGGCGTGCCGACGGCACAGATACTGCATATGCTAGAGCGGAGCCCCGAATGGCGTATCGTCGGGGGAGTCGGCACAGCGGCCGGCGTCATCGCTTTTCCGTTCTCGGGATAGAGGAGCAACGGCTATGCAGGATGTTTTGGGTAATCTTGCCGGCGTATCGTCGGCGGATCCATCGGGAAGCTGGTCGGAAAAGGCGGATCTGGGATTGAACATCGTCATTGTCGATGACCAGATGTCTGCGCGGACGATGCTGCGCCACGTCATCGAGGACATCGCACCGGAGTTGAAAGTCCACGATTTCGGTGACCCGCTCGACGCGCTGGCGTGGTGCGAGGCCGGACGGGTGGACCTGTTGCTGCTCGACTACCGCATGCCCGGCATGGATGGCCTGGAGTTCGCCCGGCGTCTGCGCCGGCTGCCCAGCCATCGCGATATTCCGATCATCCTGATCACCATCGTCGGCGACGAGCCGATCCGCCAGGCGGCGCTGGAAGCGGGCGTGATCGATTTCCTGGTCAAGCCGATTCGCCCGCGCGAACTGCGTGCGCGCTGCGCCAATTTGCTGCAGCTGCGTCAGCAGAGCGAAAGCGTCAAGCAACGCGCACTGTCGCTGGAGCAGCGTCTGCTGGCCAGCATGAACGAGGTCGAGGAGCGCGAACGCGAGACGCTGTCACGGCTGGCGCGTGCCATCGAGTACCGCGATTCGGGCACCAGCGCCTTCCTGGAGCGCATGTCGCACGTGGCCGGCCTGATCGCCGAGCAGCTCGGCTTGTCGGAAGAAGAAGTGCGCATCATCGAGATGGCCGCACCGCTGCACGACATGGGCAAGATCGCCATTCCCGATGCGGTGCTGCTCAAGCCGGGCAAGCTCACCGACGACGAGATGAGCATCATGAAGCGGCATCCGCGGATCGGCTACGAGCTGCTCAGCGGCAGCCAGAACCGCTTCATCCAGGTCGGCGCCCTGATCGCGCTGCGTCACCACGAGCGCTACGACGGCACCGGCTATCCGGATGGACTGGTGGGCGAGGCGATTCCGCTGGAAGCGCGCATCGTGGCGGTGGCCGACGTCTTCGACGCGCTGTTGTCGCCGCGCCCGTACAAGGAGGCCTGGACCATGGACGCCGCGCTGGCTTATCTCTACGCACAACGCGGTCGCCTGTTCGACCCACGCTGTGTGGATGCGCTGCTGCGCGGCCGCGCGCAGCTGGACCAGATCTGCGGCGAATTCTCGACCGCATCGGCACGACCCGGGGTGTAAGGCTATGAATCCGTTCGGAAGGATCCGGCAGCGGTTGATGAATCGACCTGACAGCGAACATGGCCAGGCGATCGTCCGCATCGTTCTGATCAGCCTGATCCTGTCGTATGTCCTCGTGCCGAGTGTCCGGCACAGTTTGCCGCTGCACCAGCACACCGGTGTCTTGGTCATCGTGCTGACAGGTCTCGGGCTTGGCCTGGCGTTGTTTGGATGGCTGCTGTGGCGACCCGACCGCTCGGATGCGCGTCGCATCCTGGGCATGCTGGCCGATTACGGGTTGATGGCGGCCGGCATGATCCAGATGGGCGAGCCGCTGGCCTGGGTCTATGTCGTGGTGATGTGGGTCACCGTCGGTAACGGCCTGCGCTACGGCAACCGCTATCTGTATCTTGCGGTGGCAATGGCGGTGGTGAGCTTTTCCACGACGCTGTCGATGACCGAATATTGGCAACGCAACCAGCGCCTTGGGGTCGGGCTTGCGGTTGGTCTGGCCGCCGTTCCGCTGTATTTCTCCAGTCTGCTGCGGCAGTTGACCCGTGCAACCGCCGAGGCGCGCCGCGCCAGCGAGGCCAAGAGCCGCTTTCTGGCCAACATGAGTCACGAGTTTCGGACACCGCTGAACGGTCTGTCCGGAATGACCGAGGTATTGGCAACGACGCGTCTGGACGATGAGCAGCGCGAATGCCTGAAAACCATTCAAGCCTCCACACGCAGTCTGCTGGCGCTGGTGGAGGAGGTGCTGGACATCTCGGCCATCGAAGCCGGCAAGCTCCGCATCAATGCGTCCGATTTCGCATTGCGCGATACGCTGCAGGCCATTGCGCTGATCCTGGAACCGCAGGCGAAGACCAAGGGCCTGGACTACCGGGCGAACGTGGCAGAGGACGTGCCGACGCTCTTGCATGGGGATGCGATCCACCTGCAGCAAATCCTGCTCAATCTGGTCGGCAATGCGGTCAAGTTCACCGATCATGGCCGCGTGCAGCTGACCGTGGCGGTCAGCAATGCCCAGGCGGCGACCGCAGTGCATGCCCGCGCCGGACTGCGGCTGCGGTTCGAGATTCTGGATACCGGTATCGGCGTGCCGGTCGACATGCGCCCGCGCCTGTTCGAGGCCTTCGAACAGGCCGATACCGGACTGGCCCGGCGGTTCGAAGGCAGCGGGCTGGGAACGACCATCGCGCGGGGACTGGTCCAGTCGATGGGCGGCGCAATCGGTTTCGATGAAAATCCAGAAGGCGGTAGCCTGTTCTGGTTCGAGCTCCCGTTCGGTCCGGCGACCGCCAAGCCGGCCACCTCGACACCGCCCGTGTTGCAGGACGCCGATGCCACAACGATCCCGGGCAACGTGATCGCGTTTGCCGATCCATTCCTGCGCCACCGTGCCCGCGTACGCAGCATGATGATCCTGGTGGCAGACGATCACCTGGCCAACCGCCTGGTCCTGCAGCGGCTGTTGCAGAAAGCGGGACATCGCGTGACCTGCGTGGATGGGGGTGAGGCCGTGCTGGACGCGTTGGCCGAAACCGACTACGACGCCGCCATCGTCGACCTGCACATGCCCGGCGTCAGCGGCCTGGACATGCTCAAGCAACTGCGGGTCATGCAGGCGGGTGGCAAACCGGGCACCCCGGTGGTGGTGCTGAGTGCCGACGTGACACCCGAGTCGATTCGCAGTTGCGAGCAAGCGGGTGCATATGCATTTCTGGCAAAGCCCGTTGCGGCGGTCAAGTTGCTGGACACCCTGGCCGACATTGCCGTCAACCAGAAGTTGCGTCAGGCCGATCCGGTCATCGTCCAGCGTGGCCCGGCGTTGAGCGGTGTGGTGCTCGATCCTGCGGTCCTGGACGAACTGGCCGAACTGGGCATGGGGAAGGAATTCGAACGCGAGTTCATCCAACAGTGCCTCAGCGATGCGGCTGCCTGTGTGGTGCAGCTTGGCAAGGCCGCCGCCGACCAGGACTGGGAGCGGTTGCGCGAGCATGCGCATGCCGTCAAGGGGGTGTCCAGCAATCTCGGGCTGGTCGGACTGGCCGAGCAGGGCGGTGAGTTGATGCGGCTTTCCGAAGCCCAGTTACGCGCCGAATGGCGGCAGCGGCTGGAGCAGCTCAATCACGGGTTGATGCAAGGACGCGAAGCGCTTGCCCTGCGGGCCCAGAAAGCATCCGATGGCGACGTCACGGGCAACGGCGATTCGGGCTGAGCAAAGCCCGGCCATCGGCCGGGCCTGATTCCCCCAGTATTGGATCGACCAAAAATCAGGCAACGCTTGCGCCGGCTCGGCGATTTTGTGCCTTGACCAGGCGGTCCATCGTACGCAGCGATTTGTCGCTCAGTGCCAGCGCCGTGTCGACCCAGACTTCGGTAATGCGCAGCAATTCGTCGTAAGGCACTGCCTGTGCCAGATTGCGCGCCGCGTTCATTGCCAGATAGGAATTGGAGATGCGCTTCTGCTGGCGGATGAGGGTCTGGGTAGCCGCGACGCCCTGTCCCTTGGGCACCAGCACGTCCACGATCCCCATCGCATGCATCTCTTCGCTGCTGTAGATGCGTCCATCGAGAATGATCTTCTCTGCCAGTTGGGGCGAAACGCGACGGCACAGGAAGGAATACGCGCCCATGCCCGGAAACAGGCCGAACAGGACCTCGGGCAGCCCCATGCCGATGCCTTCCTCGGCCACGATGGTGTGGCAGGCCAGGGCCATCTCCAGCCCGCCTCCCAATGCATCGCCTTGCAGCAGCGCAATGCTGCGTACGTCCCCACCGAAGCCGACATGCAGGTGATGGACGCCTTCCACGCAGCGAATCGCATAACGCATGAGCTGCTCGCGATTCTGTTCGCGGATCAAGCGTGCGAACAGGTCCAGATCGCCGCCGAGATTGAATGCGTTCGCGTCGGAGGCCAGTACGAAATGGCGGAGCTCGCCGGTGCGACGCTCATGCGGAGCGCGGGTAATGGTGCTCATGATCTCCCACATGTCTTCCAGCAAGTCGGTCCGGCAGCACGGCCGTACTCCGGCATCCGCGTCCGCATGCATAAACAACCAGTGGGTGCCGTCGGCGACCGATGAGTCAACACGAATGGTTGAGTGAGGACGGCCGAGGTAGCGCTTTTCAATCGTGTTCATGGGCATGATCCTGGGAGGGCCCGCGATGGGAGAGTGGATGCCGGCGGGCGCGCACGATCCACTCCAAATCGATGCTACACCGGCACTATCTCCATGAACGCAGAGGGCTTTCCCATCGCCGGGAAAGCCCTCTGGTGTGCATCTTCGGCAGGATCTTCACTTCCTGCCGGGACATGTCTGCGATTACCTGGGTGGCGTATCCCGCAATTCGCGGCGCAGGATCTTGCCGACGTTGGTTTTCGGCAGTTCCTTGCGGAATTCGATCACTCGCGGCTGCTTGTAGCCGGTCAGGTTGGCGCGGCAGTGCGCCTTGACGGCGTCGGCGGTCAGGGCAGGGTCCTTCTTCACGATGACGGCCTTGACGATCTCGCCGGACTTTTCGTCCGGTACGCCGACGGCGGCCACTTCCAGCACGCCGGGCATCTCGGCAATCACGTCCTCGATCTCGTTCGGATACACGTTGAAGCCGGACACCAGGATCATGTCCTTCTTGCGGTCGACGATGTAGACGAAGCCCTGTTCGTCCATCCGCGCGATATCGCCGGTATGCAGCCAGCCGTCGGCATCCATGACCTTGGCGGTTTCTTCGGGCTTCTTCCAGTAGCCCTTCATCACCTGCGGGCCCTTGATGCATAGCTCGCCGATCTCGCCCAATGGCAGCGCCACACCGGCGTCGTCCTTGATGCAGGCATCGGTGGACGGAATCGGCAGGCCGATCGAGCCGTTGTAGTCCTTCAGGTCCATCGGGTTGATGCAGGCGGCCGGCGAGGTTTCGGTCAGGCCGTAGGCCTCGACCAGGGTCAGGCCGGTGACTTTTTTCCAGCGTTCGGCGACCGAACGTTGCACCGCCATGCCGCCGCCGAGGGTCATCTTGAGCGAGGAGAAATCCACCTGATCGAAGCCGGGGGTATTGAGCAGGCCGTTGAACAGCGTGTTGACCCCGGTGAAGGCGGTGAAGCGGGTCTTCTTCAGTTCCTTGACGAAGCCGGGCATGTCGCGCGGATTGCTGATCAGGTGATTGCAGCCGCCGATCTTCATGAAGACCAGGCCGTTGGCCGTCAATGCGAAGATGTGGTACAGCGGCAGCGCGGTGATCACCACCTCGGCGCCTTCTTCCAGCTTGCCGGTGCCGGCAAGCCACTGATGGGCCTGCTGCATGTTGGCCACCAGATTGCGGTGGGTGAGCATCGCGCCCTTGGCCACGCCGGTGGTGCCGCCGGTGTACTGCAGGAAGGCGATGTCGTCGGGCTCGATCTGCAAGGTCGGCACGCTGTGCTTGCGGCCCAGCGCCAGTGCGTCGCGGAAACGGATCGCGCCATTGATGCGGTAATCGGGCACCAGCTTCTTGACGTACTTGACGACGAAATTGACCAGCGCCGCTTTCGGGAAGCCGAGCATGTCGCCCAGCCCGGTGGTGATCACCTGCTTGACCGGGGTGTCGGCGATGACCTGCTGCACGGTGGTGCCGAAGTTGTCGATCACCACCAGCACGCTGGCGCCGGAGTCGATCAGCTGATGCTTCAGCTCGCGCGGGGTGTACAGCGGATTGACGTTGACCACGGTCAGGCCGGCACGCAGGATGCCGAAGGTGGCGACCGGATACTGCAGGCAGTTGGGCATCATCAGGGCGACGCGGTCGCCTTTCTTCAACTGCAGTTCGCCAAGCAGATAGGCGGCGAACTGCTCGACCAGTTGATCAGCTTCGCGATAGGTGATGGTCTTGCCGAAGCTGTGATACGCGGGGCGGTCGGCAAACCGCTTGACCGAGGTGGCGAACACCTCGGCCACGGTACGGAACTGCTCCAGATCGATCTCGGCGGCAACGCCGGCCGGATAACTTTGCAACCAAGGACGTGCCTGATTCATCTGCCCCCCTCCAGGGTATTCGGTACGTGACGCGGTGTGTTCCACGGCACTACAACAGCGGGCAGCATACCGTCATGGATGGAAAAGGCGAAGCGTGATGCAGAGCAGCATTCAAGCGTGGTGGCGGGTCGGGCTGGTCGCGATTTTGGTCGTGGCCTTGAGCGGTTGCACGCGTGCCGCACCGGAGCAACGGCTACGCGCAACACTGGAAGCGATGCATCAGGCGATCGAGGCGCGGCAGATTGGCGCGGCGATGGCGCCGGTGGCCGAGGACTTTGTCGGCGAACAAGGGCTGGACGCAGCCGGGCTGCGGCGACTGATGCAACTGCAGATGCTGGGCAACCGCCGCATCGGCGTGACCCTGGGGCCGGTGGAGGTGCAGCTGCGCGACGACACCGCGCGCGTGCGCTTCACCGCGCTGCTGACCGGTGGCAGCGGACGCTGGCTGCCCGAGCAGGCACAGACCTATCAGGTGACCACCGGCTGGCGCCTGCAGGACGGCGACTGGCAGCTGACGCACGCGCAATGGGAGCCCGCGGGGCGCTGAGCACGGCGACTCCGGTGTGCGCATCGTCAGGCGAGCGCGGCCAGTGTCTGGTGGCAAGGTATCTCCCCCGTTGCGCTGCGTCGCGTGCAGCGTCTTGCTGCCTCCGACGACGGTTCACCGTCCCGGCGTTGGCGAGTTCTGGCCACCCAAAACGACACTCCCGCCAGGCGGCGGGAGTGTCGTCGAGCTGATGGCGCAGCGCGCCTTGCGATCAGGCTGCCTTGCGTGCGGCCAGTTGGCGCAGCACGTACTGCAGCAGGCCGCCGTGCTTGAAGTACTCCACTTCCTTGGGCGTCAGCAGCAGCACCTTGACCTGGAACTGCTTGACGCTGCCGTCGGACTTTCTGGCATCCACGGTGGCACGGCGGCTGGCGCCGTCCTGCAGGCCGGTAATGTCGAGCACTTCGGAACCATCCAGGCCCAGCGTCTGCGCGTTTTCGTTCTCCAGGAACTGCAGCGGCAGCACGCCCATGCCGACCAGGTTGGAGCGATGGATACGCTCGAAGCTCTCGGCGATCACCGCCTTGACGCCGAGCAGGTTGGTGCCCTTGGCCGCCCAGTCGCGCGAGGAGCCGGTACCGTATTCCTTGCCGGCCAGCACCACCAGCGGCACGCCGTCGGCCTTGTACTTCACTGCCGCATCGTAGATCGCCAGTTTTTCCGGCGCCGCGCCGTCCTTTCCGTAGTACAGCGTGTTGCCGCCTTCTTCGCCGCCGAACATCAGGTTCTTGATGCGGATGTTGGCGAAGGTACCGCGCACCATCACGTCGTCATTGCCGCGGCGGCTGCCGTAGCTGTTGAAGTCGGCCGGTTGCACGCCGCGCTCCTGCAGGAAACGGCCCGCCGGCGAATCCTTCTTGATGTTGCCGGCCGGCGAGATGTGGTCGGTGGTGATCGAGTCGCCGAACAGGCCCATGATGCGCGCACCGTGCACGTCCTCGACATGGCCGACCTGCATGGTCATGCCGTCGAAGTAGGGCGGGTTCTTGATGTAGGTCGAGGCCGCGTCCCATTCGTACAGCGCACCATCCGGGGAGGCGATGGTGTTCCAGCGGCTGTCGCCCTTGAACACGTCGGCGTAGTTCTGCTTGAACATTTCCGGGCCGACGGTGGCGGCGATGGTGTCGCCGATTTCCTTGTTGCTCGGCCAGATGTCGCGCAGATACACCGGCTGCCCGTCGCTACCGGTGCCGAGCGGATCCGTGGTGAGGTTGATGTCGGTGGTACCGGCGATCGCGTACGCCACCACCAGCGGCGGCGAGGCGAGGTAGTTCATCTTCACTTCGGGATGCACGCGGCCTTCGAAGTTGCGGTTGCCCGACAACACCGAAGACACCACCAGGTCGTCCTTGGCGATCGCCGCAGACACATCGTCCGGCAGCGGGCCGGAGTTGCCGATGCAGGTGGTGCAGCCGTAGCCGACCACGTAGAAACCGAGCGTTTCCAGATCGGCGAGCACACCGGCCTTGCTCAGGTAATCGGTGACCACGCGTGAGCCCGGCCCGAGCGAGGTCTTCACCCATGGCTGCGCCTTCAGCCCCTTGGCCGCCGCGTTACGCGCGAGCAGGCCGGCGCCCAGCATCACTGCCGGGTTGGAGGTGTTGGTGCACGAGGTGATCGCGGCGATCACCACCGAGCCGTCGCGCAGCTGCCAGCCGGCACCGCTGTCGGTGGAACTCTCGGCCTGCGCTGCCTTGGCGCCGACCGCAGTGCCGCCGCCGCCTTCGTTCTTCAGCCGGTCTTCCTGCTTGATGTCGGTCAGGCGCTTGCTGCGCGCATCCACGAACGGCTTGAGGCTCTCGCGGAAGTTGGACTGCATGTCTTCCAGCAGCACGCGGTCCTGCGGGCGCTTGGGGCCGGCCAGCGACGGCTTGACCTCGCCCATGTCCAGCTCCAGCGTGGCGCTGTACTGCGCCGGCGGGGTGTTGGCGTCGTGCCACAGGCCCTGCGCCTTGGCATAGGCTTCGACCAGCGCGATCTGCTCCTCGCTGCGGCCGGACAGGCGCAGATAGGTCAGCGATTCGTCGTCGACCGGGAAGATGCCGCAAGTGGCGCCGTATTCCGGTGCCATGTTGCCGATGGTGGCGCGGTCGGCCAGCGGCAGATGCTGCAGGCCTTCGCCGTAGAACTCGACGAACTTGCCGACCACGCCGGCCTTGCGCAGCATCTGGGTGACGGTGAGCACCAGATCGGTGGCGGTGGCGCCTTCGGGCAGCTTGCCGCTGAGCTTGAAGCCGACCACCTGCGGAATCAGCATCGACGAGGGCTGCCCCAGCATCGCGGCCTCGGCCTCGATCCCGCCCACGCCCCAGCCCAGCACGCCGATGCCGTTGATCATGGTGGTATGGCTGTCGGTGCCGAACACGGTGTCCGGGTAGGCGATCTGTGTCCCGTCCTTGTCCGCGCTCATCACCACGCGCGCCAGATTCTCCAGATTCACCTGGTGGACGATGCCGGTGTTGGGCGGCACCACCTTGAAGTTTTCGAACGCCTTCTGGCCCCAGCGCAGGAAGCCGTAGCGTTCCTGGTTGCGCTGGAATTCGATCTTGCCGTTGAGGTCGAGCGCATCGGCCGAGCCGAACACGTCCACCTGCACCGAGTGGTCGATGACCAGTTCGGAGGGGATCTGCGGGTTGATCTGGTCGGCGTTGCCGCCGAGCTTGACCACGGCATCGCGCATCGCGGCCAGGTCGACCACGCATGGCACGCCGGTGAAGTCCTGCAGCACCACGCGGGCGGGCATGAAGGCGATTTCGATATCGGGCTCGGCCTTGGGGTCCCACCTGGCGACCGCTTCGATGTGGTCCTTGCCGACGGTGACACCGCCGTCCTCGTGCCGGAGCAGGTTCTCCAGCAGGATCTTCATCGAATAGGGCAGGTGGCCGATATCGAAGCGCTCGCCCAGCTTCGGCAGGCTGTAGTACTCGTAGCGCTTGCCGTGGACCTCAAGCGAGGTGCGGGTGGAAAAGGAATCGCTCATGCATCACTCCTATGGCTGCAGGCTGTAGGTCTGTTTGGAACAGTGTGACCAATTCAGTGTGTACGTTCGGTTGCAGGACAGGGTATGTGGCCTTGAGTACGACAAGTCAAGTATGTAAAATCGGCGCATACTTTTTGCCGGGGTCACCTCCATGGAAGCCACAGTTGCCGAACGCGGACAGATCACGCTGCCCAAGGCCGTGCGCGATGCCCTGGGACTGACCAAGGGCACCACACTCAAGATCGAGCTCGACGGCGGGCGCATCATCCTGCGCAAGGACGTCAGCGAGGCGCTGCGCAAGGTGCGCGGCAAGTTCAAGCTGGTCGACGGGCTGACCAGCACCGACGAGGCGATGCGCGCCATCCGCGGCCGCGCCCCCGGGGATCCGTTCGACCCATGATCGCCCTGGATTCATCGGTGCTGCTGGACATCCTGGTCGGCGATGCGGTCTACGGCGAGGTGTCGGAGATCTGCATCGGCGATGCGCTGGCGCGCGACGAGGTGGTGGTCTGCGATGCAGTGGTGGCCGAGGTGCTGGCCATGCTCGATACCCAGGTCGACCTGATGGAAACCCTGGCCTCGATCGGGGTGCGTTACGAAGCCACCCAGGAAGCGGCGGCGGTGCGCGCCGGCCATATGAACAAGCGCTTCCGCGCGCGCGGCGGCAAACGCGAGCGGGTGGTGGCCGATTTCCTGATCGGCGCCCACGCGCTGCTCCAGTGCGACGGGTTGATCACCCGCGACGAGGGCTTTTTCCGCGACTACTTCAAGGGTTTGAAGATCGTTGTTCCCAAACCCGCAAGCTGATCCACGTTTCGCGTCTACACATTCACTGTTGTCTTTCGGAGAATCCGCATGTTGGAAGCCTACCGCCACCACGTTGCAGAGCGCGCCGCGCTCGGTATCCCGCCGCTGCCGCTGACCGCGCAGCAGACCGCCGAGGTCATCGAGCTGCTGAAGGCTCCGCCGGCGGGCGAAGAAGAATTCCTGGTCGAGCTGCTCAGCCAGCGCGTGCCGGCTGGCGTGGATGATGCCGCCAAGGTCAAGGCTTCGTACCTGGCTGCGGTGGCCTTCGGCACCGAGAAAACCGCGCTGATCAGCCCGACGCGTGCAACCGAGCTGCTCGGCACCATGCTGGGTGGCTACAACATCCAGCCGCTGATCGACCTGCTCGACAACACCGAGCTGGGCGCCACCGCCGCCGAAGCGCTCAAGCACACCTTGCTGGTGTTCGACGCCTTCCACGACGTGCAGGAAAAGGCCGAAGCCGGTAATGCGCATGCCAAGGCCGTGCTGCAGAGCTGGGCCGATGCCGAGTGGTTCACCAGCAAGCCGGAAGTGCCGCAGAGCATGACCGTCACCGTGTTCAAGGTGCCGGGCGAGACCAACACCGACGACCTGTCGCCGGCTCCGGATGCGACCACGCGCCCGGACATCCCGCTGCACGCGCTGGCGATGCTGAAGAACAAGCGCGACGGCGCGGCCTTCGAGCCGGAAGAAGACGGCAAGCGCGGCCCGATCCAGGCCATCGCCGATCTCAAGGACAAGGGCCATCTGGTCGCCTACGTGGGCGATGTGGTTGGTACCGGTTCCTCGCGCAAGTCGGCGACCAACTCGGTGCTGTGGTGGACCGGCGAGGACATTCCGTTCATTCCGAACAAGCGCTTCGGCGGCGTGTGCCTGGGCAGCAAGATCGCCCCGATCTTCTACAACACGATGGAAGACGCCGGCGCGTTGCCGATCGAGCTGGACGTGTCGCAGATGGAGCACGGCGATGTGGTCGAGCTGCGTCCGTACGACGGCAAGGCGCTGAAGAACGGGCAGGTGATCGCCGAGTTCGCGATGAAGTCGGATGTGCTGTTCGACGAAGTGCGCGCCGGTGGCCGCATTCCGCTGATCGTTGGCCGCGGCCTGACCGCCAAGGCGCGCGAGTTCCTGGGCCTGCCGGCCTCGGACCTGTTCCGCCTGCCGATGGACCCGCCGGACACCGGCAAGGGCTTCTCGCTCGCGCAGAAGATGGTCGGCCGCGCCTGCGGCTTGCCGGAAGGCCAGGGCATGCGCCCGGGTACCTATTGCGAGCCGAAGATGACCTCGGTGGGATCGCAGGACACCACCGGCCCGATGACCCGCGACGAGCTCAAGGACCTGGCTTGCCTGGGCTTCTCGGCCGACCTGGTGATGCAGTCGTTCTGCCACACCGCCGCTTATCCGAAGCCGGTCGACGTCAAGACCCACCACACCTTGCCGGAGTTCATCTCCACCCGAGGCGGCGTGTCGCTGCGTCCGGGCGATGGCGTGATCCACAGCTGGCTCAATCGCATGCTGCTGCCCGACACCGTCGGTACCGGTGGCGACTCGCACACGCGTTTCCCGATCGGCATTTCGTTCCCGGCCGGCTCCGGCCTGGTGGCCTTCGCGGCCGCCACCGGCGTGATGCCGCTGGACATGCCCGAGAGCGTGCTGGTGCGCTTCAAGGGTGAGATGCAGCCGGGCGTGACCTTGCGTGACCTGGTCAACGCGATCCCGCTGTACGCGATCAAGGACGGTCTGCTGACCGTGGCCAAGCAGGGCAAGAAGAACATCTTCTCCGGCCGCATCCTGGAAATCGAAGGCCTGCCGAACCTGAAGGTGGAACAGGCGTTCGAGCTGTCCGATGCCTCGGCCGAGCGTTCGGCGGCCGGTTGCACCGTGCACCTGGACAAGGCGCCGATCATCGAATACCTGACCAGCAACATCACCCTGCTGCGCTGGATGATTGCCGAAGGCTATGCCGATGCACGCACGCTGGGCCGCCGCATCAAGAAGATGGAAGAGTGGCTGGCCGATCCGCAGCTGCTGCAGCCCGATGCCGACGCCGAGTACGCCGCCGTCATCGAGATCGACCTGGCCGACATCCACGAGCCGATCGTGGCGTGCCCGAACGACCCGGACGACGTCAAGACGCTGTCCGACGTGGCCGGTGCGGCGATCGACGAGGTGTTCATCGGTTCGTGCATGACCAACATCGGTCACTTCCGTGCCGCTGCCAAGTTGCTGGAAGGCAAGCGCGATATCCCGACCCGTCTGTGGGTTGCACCGCCGACCAAGATGGACGCCTCCGAGCTGACCAAGGAAGGCCATTACGGCACCTTCGGCGCGGCCGGTGCACGCATGGAAATGCCGGGCTGCTCGCTGTGCATGGGCAACCAGGCGCAGGCACGCGAGGGCGCCACGGTGTTCTCCACCTCAACGCGTAACTTCCCGAATCGTCTGGGCCGCAATACCAACGTGTACCTGGGTTCGGCGGAACTGGCGGCGATCTGCTCGCGTCTGGGCCGCATCCCGACCAAGGACGAGTACATGGCCGATGTGGGCGTGATCAAGACCAGTGGCGATCAGATCTACCGCTACATGAACTTCGATCAGATCCAGGAATATCAGGACGTGGCCGACACCGTCGCTGCCTGATCCAGCTGGTTGCTCAGCTGTTCGAAAACGCCCGGCAATGCCGGGCGTTTTTCGTTATTCGGGCGATGACTTCGTTTTAGCTGCGTAATGTCGGGAGTTAAGGCAATCGCAGTTAACTCGGCTATCGCATTGCAACAAAAATCTGAAGTCCGGAGGTCTAGAGTGGCGCCGCTCCCATCGCTCTGATTGATCTCCAATGCCCACTTGCACGATCGCTGGTCAAACGCTGCATTACGCACAATACGGTCAAGGGTTTCCGGTGTTGCTTGGCCACAGTTATCTCTGGGACGCGGCCATGTGGGAACCGCAGATCCAGGCGCTCTCGCCGCACTATCGGGTCATCGTTCCCGAGTTGTGGGGGCACGGGCAATCGGCGGCACTGCCAGCGGGCACGCAGACGGTGGGCGACCTTGCCAGGCAGATGCTGCTGTTGCTGGATGCGCTGGAGCTACCGCAATGCGCAGTGGTCGGCCTGTCGGTCGGTGGCATGTGGGGCGCCGAGCTGGCGCTGCTGGCACCGCAGCGTGTGCGCAGCCTGGTGCTGATGGATACCTTCCTGGGTGCCGAGCCGCAGGCCACGCAAACGCGTTATTTCGCTCTGCTCGATGCGATCGAAGCGGCCGGGCAGGTGACGCCCGCGTTGATCGAGGCGATCGTGCCGATCTTTTTCCGCCCCGGCATCGATCTGAATTCCGCGCTGCCGGCTGCGTTTGCGCAGCGTCTGGCGGCGCTGTCGGCCGAGCAGTTGCGCACCTCCATCGTGCCGCTGGGCCGGCTGATCTTCGGGCGCGCGGATCGCCTGGAGGCGATGTCCGCGCTGAATCCGGCCAGCACCTTCCTGCTCGGCGGCGCAGACGATATTCCGCGCCCGCCCGAAGAGCTGTGGCTGATGGCCGAGGTGATCGGGTGCGACTATGAGCTGATCCCCGATGCCGGGCACATCGCATCGCTGGAGAATCCGGCCTTCGTCACTGCGCAATTGCTGGGTTGGTTGAAGCGCACCGTGGCATCGGATTCGACGCGGATGCAAAGGCGCGCGCTTGAAGACAACAGTCAGGCACAGGCATCGCTCTCATGATGTGCTGCTGATCTGGCGATCAGAACGACACCATGCGTTGCTTGCAAGCATGAGCACCGGCCACCTCAGTTGGCGCTGCTTGCAACGATGAGCACCGACCACCTCACTTGGTCCTAGCCTGCGCACCGTCGCCGGACCTTGCGCGGCATGGATGCCGCGTAAGCGCCTACAGGGATGTACTTGCGGCGTGTCCTGCGAGGGTGGGCGGGCAAGGACCCTGCACAGAGGCACCAGATCAGATGCCTTGCCTTCTGGCAGTTTGCTTCGATCTGTTGATGCGGGCGTAAAACGCTATGAGAACAGCCTGATAAACCACGACATAGTTGTCGTGAGCCGCACTAAGGCTGCGTACCCAACCAGGCTTCCAGTGCCGCCGCCGGCAATGGCCGCGAAAACAGATAGCCCTGCAGCACTTCGCAACCGAGGTCGGCGAGGAACAGGCGTTGGGCTTCGTTTTCCACGCCTTCGGCAACCACGTGCTTGCGCAGATGCTCGCCGATGCGCAGCACCGAGGTGGTGAGGGCGCGGGCGTCTTCGCTGTGTTCGATGTCGCGCACGAAGCTCATGTCCAGCTTGAGCTCGTCGATCGGCAGGCGATGCAGGTGGCTCAGGCTGGAATAGCCGGTGCCGAAGTCGTCCAGCGACAACGAGATGCCGGCTTCGCGGATGGCGTGCAGGTTTTCCAGGACGCCGGGTTGCCCGGAGAGCATCACGCTCTCGGTCATTTCCAGGGTGAGGTCGGAGGGCTGCGCGCCCATGTCGGCGATCAGGCGCAGCAGGTCGCTGAGCATGCGCGGGCTTTCGAAGCTGCTCGCCGACAGGTTCACCGACACGCGCGACACCGGCACGCCGCGCTTGCGCCAATCGGCGATCTGCCGGCAGGCGCTGCGCAGCACCCAGTCGTTGAGCTGCGGCATCATGCCTTGCTCTTCGGCCACGGGCAGGAACCGCGCCGGCGAAATGGCGCCCATCTGCGGATGATTCCAGCGCAACAGCGCTTCCACGCCGTATAGCGCGTGCGGTGCGGCGCTGTGCAACTGCGGTTGGTAGTGCAACTGCAGTTGATCGCGGTCGATCGCCTGGCGCAGCTCCGCTTCCAGCGCAACGCGTTCCTGCGCCATGCGGTTCATGTCGGAACTGAAGAAACGGAACCGTCCACCGCCTTCCTGCTTGGCGCGGTTCATGGCCAGATCGGCATGCCGCAGCAGGATGTTGATGTCGCGCCCATCTTCGGGAAACATCGCCACGCCGATACTGGCCGACGGATGCACGGTCATGTGCCCGACCGGCAACGGCCTGGCGATGGTGCCCAGCACGCGTTCTGCGGCGGCACTGGCTTGCTCGGCACTGCATTGCGGCAGCGCGAGCGCGAATTCGTCGCCGGCCAGGCGCGCCAGCATGGCGGTGGCGGTCAGCTGTTCGCCGATGCGCAAGGCGATGTCGCGCAACAGGCCATCGCCGGCGGCATGGCCCTGGCTGTCGTTGATCAACTTGAAGCGGTCGATGTTGATGAACATCAACGTGGCCGGTTCGCCGGCGTATTCGGCCTGTGTCAGGGCTTGCTCGGCGCGTGCGCTGAACATGATGCGGTTGGGCAGGCCGGTCAGCGCATCGTAGAACGCCAGTTGATGCACGCGCTGGCGGATCTGTTCGCGTTCCAGCGCCAGCGTGCACAGCTGCTGGCACAGATCGGTGAGGCGTACGTGCCAGGCATCGGCACGCTGCGCCTTGCGGTAGTACAGCGCGAAGGTACCCAGCACGCGTGCGCTGTTGGAGCGGATCGGTGTGCTCCAGCACGCGCGCAGACCCATCGGCAGCAGCAGTTCGCGGAATTGCGCAAACAGCGGGTCGGTGGCGATGTCTTCCACCATCACCGGGCGGCCGCGCCAGGCGGCCGTACCGCAGGCGCCTGCACCCGGCGCGATCTTCAGTCCGTTGACCGCATCGGCATATTCCGGCGGCAGGCTGGGGGCGGCCAGCGAATGCAGGCAGCCCTGGTTGTCCGCGCTCATGACCGTGGCCAGCACGTCCGGTGCGATGCGCTCGACCTCGGTGCAGATCAGCGTCATCACATCGATCAGCGGCCGTTCCTGCACCAGCGCCTCGAGCACGCGGTGCTGCAGCACCTCATGCATCTTGGTGTCGGTGATGTCGGTCAGCACCGCCACGTAATGCGACGGCAGATGCCTGGCGTCGTAGATCGGATTGAAGTTGAGCGAAATCCACAGCGGCGTGCCGTCCTTGCGGTACACCAGCAGGTCGGCCTGGGTCTGCTGCAACGCATCGGCGCGGTCGCGGATGCGCGCCACCTCGTCCTGGTCGCTTTGCGCGCGGGTCAGCACGTCCGAGGGACGCTTGCCGACCAGTTCGGCCTCGGTATAGCCGAACATGCGCTGGAAGCCGTCGTTGGCGTAGAGCAAGCGCGATTGGAGATCGCAGATCAGGATCGCACTGCTGCTGCCGTCCAGCGCTTCGGCCAGCAGGCGCGAGCGCGTGGCATCGGGATGTTCGTCCGGCCTGCTCACGCCAGCGGTGATCGGCCCGACCTTGAACGTCCTGGGCAGGGGCGCGTGATCTGCCGGTGTCTCCGCCGTCGCCAGCGATGCGGTTACCGCGACGCCGGGAACCGCCGCCTGTTCAGCCGGATGCGGGGGACGAACGGTCATGCCGGATCAACGCGCCTGTGCCGACAGCGCGATCAGGCGCTCGGCAACGCGGCTCAGCGGCACCACTTCCTGCGCGGCACCGAGCTTGTAGGCGGCGCCGGGCATGCCCCACACCACGCTGCTGGCTTCGTCCTGCACCAGCGTGGGCGCACCGGCCTGCAACATTTCCAGCAGGCCGCGTGCACCGTCGTCGCCCATGCCGGTGAGGATGGCGCCGACCGCGTTCGGGCCGGCGTTGGCGGCGACGGAGCGGAACAGCACGTCCACCGCCGGCTTGTGGCGATTGACCGGCGGGCCGTCGTCGATGCGGCAGCGCCAGCGCGCACCGTCGCGGATGATGCGCAGGTGCTGGCCGCCCGGCGGCAGGTAGGCGTGGCCCGGCAGGATCGCCTCGCCATCGCTTGCCTCGCGCACCGACATCGCCGAGTGGCGATTGAGGCGTTCGGCGAAGGCGGTGCTGAAGCTGGCCGGCAGATGCTGGGTCATCACCACCGCCGGGGCATCGGCGGGCATGTGTTCGAGCACCACGCGCAGGGCTTCGGTGCCGCCGGCCGAGGCGCCGATGGCGATCAGGC
This sequence comes from Xanthomonas sp. WHRI 8393, assembly GCF_040203315.1. NCBI lineage: Bacteria > Pseudomonadati > Pseudomonadota > Gammaproteobacteria > Lysobacterales > Lysobacteraceae > Xanthomonas > Xanthomonas sp. WHRI 8393. The sequence goes on from NZ_JBEGGL010000002.1 coordinate 992,389, forward strand.
GGTCGGTGGTGCGGAAGCGCAGCGCGCTGCCGGGAACCGGTGCGGACTGCATGTCCAGGGTAACCTTGGGCGCGCTGGGACGATTGAGCGCGCTGACCTTGGCCTTGGAGGCCATCTTGACCTTGCTGACGATTTCTTCCGCGTAGCCTTCCAGCCCGCGTGCGACGTCGATCTTGGGCTTGGAGACGAAATCCACCGCGCCTAGCGACAGGGCCTGCAAGGTGGTGTCGGCGCCGCGCTCGGTCAGCGACGAAATCATCACCACCGGGGTGGGGCGCAGGCGCATCAGGTTTTCCAGAAACACCAGGCCGTCCATGCGCGGCATTTCCACATCCAGCGTGATCACGTCCGGATTGAGGCGTTTGATCTTTTCGCGCGCCAGGATCGGGTCGGCGGCCGAGCCGATCACCTCGATGCCGGCATCGCGCGAGAGGATTTCGGTCAGCATCTGGCGTACGACCGCCGAGTCGTCGACGATCAATACACGCACAGGGGTTTCCAGCGTCATTCGAACAACTCCACTCCACCGGTAACCGGTGCTTTGGACAGACGGGCGCGCACGGCCGATTCGGTGGCGGCGACTTCGGCTTCGTGTGCATGCGGCAAGCGCTGCACGACCACGCGTCCGGTCGTCGGGAAGAACCACACCTTGCGCGGATGGATGCCGCACAGATCTTCGGCAATGATGGGAATGTGTTCGGCCTGCAGGTACTGGCGCACGAACTCGGCGTTGCGGGTGCCGACCGGGTTGCTGGTGAAGCCCTTGAGCACGTTGGCGCCGCCGAAGACCTTGGCTTCGATGCGTTTGCGATGCGCGCCGCGCTTGAGCATGTCGTTGATCAGCAACTCCATCGCATAACTGCCGTAACGCGCGGGTGCGCCATCGCCGACCTGTCCTTCCGGCAACAGGAAGTGATTCATGCCGCCGATCTTCAGGACCGGGTCGCGCAGGCAGGCGGCAACGCACGATCCCAAGGTGGTCGTCAACGCGGTGTCGTCGTCGACCACCAGGTATTGGGTGGGCAACAGCTTGGCGGTGATGGTCTGGAACCGCGAATCGCGGTAGCGCATGACATCGTCGACCTGCACGGCGGTACTCATGCAGACGCTCCCGCGCGCGGGCTGCGCCGATACAGCGTGCGCCCGCACGGCTGGATCAGATCGGCCGCGTGCAGGTAGTTCTCCGAATGCCCGGTGTAGAGCAGACCGTCGTCGCCCATGTGGCTGACCAGCCGCGACAGGATGCCGCGCTGGGTCGGTTTGTCGAAGTAGATCATCACGTTGCGGCAGAACAACGCCGCATACGGGCCGCCCACGTCGTAACGCGGTGCCAGCAGGTTCAACTGGCGGTATTCGATGAGCTGGCGCAATGCCGGGATGACCCGGCACTTGCCTTCGTTGGGGCCGCTGCCGCGCTGGAAGTACTTGCGCTTGATCGATGCGTCCAGCGAGGCGACGCGGTCGATGGCGTAGACGCCGCGCGAGGCGGTCTCCAGCACCTGGGTGTCGACGTCGGTAGCGACGATGCTGACCGGCGGGGTCAAGGTGCCGAAGGCTTCGCAGGCGGTGATGGCGATGGAGTAGGGCTCCTCACCGGTCGAAGCCGCGCACGACCAGATCTTCAACGGCGCCTGCGAGGCGCGCTTTTGCAGTTCTTCGCGCAGCTTGTCGAAGTGGTGCGGCTCGCGGAAGAACGAGGTCAGGTTGGTGGTCAGCGCGTTGGTGAACGCCTGCCATTCCTCCTCGTCGTTGCCTGCTTCCAGCTGGTCCAGGTAGTCGCGGAAGGAGCGCAGGCCGAGCACGCGAAGGCGACGCGACAACCGGCCATACACCATGTCGCGCTTGGCCGGAGCCAGGGCGATGCCGACACGCTGATAGATCAGGTCGCAGACGCGCTTGAAATCGCGGTCGCCAAAATCAAATTCGCGTGTGTCTGAAGCGGGAGTCGAGGTGGTCGTCATATCCATACGCGTCGTTAGCTATGACTGGATATCGGCCATGTGGTCATGCAACTGAAGCACCAATCGTGCATTGCAGACAGCCGGGTCCGCTGGCGGTGCACGGCGCTGCGCGGGCGGTGCGATCGCAGCCGGCGGCAGGGCAGTGCGCGCTGCGCCGGGGGCAGATACACAAAGCCCCGGCAGTGCCGGGGCTTTGTGGGGAGACAGCAGCGGCTTAGAACTCCTGCCAGTTACCGTCGGCCAGCGCGGCCTGCGGCTTGGCCGGGCGCGATGGGGTGGCTTCACGCGTCGCCGCCTTGGCTGCGGACTTCACCGCGACCGGGCGCGAGGCGACCGGGCGTACGCGCGCGGCCGGGGCGGCCGGCTCGTCCAGCTTGAACACCGACACCGCTTCGGCCAGGTGGCCGGCCTGTTCTTCCATCGAGCGTGCGGCCGCAGTGGCTTCTTCCACCAGGGCGGCGTTCTGCTGGGTGGTCTCGTCCATCTGGGTGATGGTCTGGTTGACCTGCTCGATGCCGGTCGACTGTTCCTGCGAGGCCGCAGAGATCTCGCCCATGATGTCGGTCACGCGCTGCACGCTGGCCACGATCTCGGCCATGGTTGCACCGGCCTTGCGTACCAGGGCCGAGCCCTCGGCCACCTTGTGCACGGAGTCGTCGATCAGGCCCTTGATCTCCTTGGCGGCACCGGCCGAGCGCTGTGCCAGCGTACGCACTTCCGAGGCGACCACGGCAAAGCCGCGACCCTGTTCGCCGGCACGAGCGGCTTCCACCGCCGCGTTCAGGGCCAGGATGTTAGTCTGGAACGCGATGCCGTCGATCACCGAGATGATGTCGGCGATCTTCTTGGACGAGGCTTCGATGCCCGACATGGTGGTGACCACCTGCGAGACCACCTCGCCGCCCTGCGAGGCCACGCCGGTGGCGCCGATGGCCAGCTGGTTGGCCTGACGGGCGCTTTCGGCGTTCTGCCGGACGGTGGAGGTGAGCTCCTCCATCGAGGCGGCGGTTTCTTCCAGATTGGCGGCCTGCTGCTCGGTACGATGCGACAGATCGCTGTTGCCGGAGGCGATCTCGCCGGCCGCCGAGTTGATCGCCGTGGACGAGAACTTGATGCGCCCGACGATGTCGGCCAGCTGCTCGGCGGTGGCATTGGCATCGTCGCGCATCTGTGCGAACACGCCGCTGAATTCGCCATGCATGCGCACGGTCAGGTCACCGCGCGACAGCGCCGACAGCAATGCCGAGATCTGCTCCAGGCTGCCGGCATTGGCATCCAGCAGGCCGTTGAGCTGCTGGGCCAGCTGCAGGAAGAAGCCCTGCTTGCCGTCGGTTTCCACCCGGCCGCTCATGTCGCCGCTGGCGGCGGCACGCACGATGCGGGCGACTTCTTCTTCGACCTGGACTTCGATGGTGCGGTCGCGCCACTCGCAGACCTCGCCGGTGCTTTCGCCGTGCTCGTTCTTGATCGAGGTGACGGTCTGGGTCACCACGAACTCGCCATAGCGCTCTTCGAAGCTGGTGATGCCGTCGCGTTCCAGTGCTGCGATGGCCTTGCGCACGGTCGATTCGGGCATGCCGAGATAGCTGATGTGCTGGCCGATGATCTTGGTCGCATCGAAGTCGGACGATGCCAGGCGGATGCTGCCTTCGTAATGCGTCACAATCTTCATGAACGCCTCGTTGGCGTAGATGATGGTGCGATCGGCATTGGTGATGAAGGTGCCGGTGGACGATTCGTCCAGCGCGGTACGGATACGCAGGTTTTCGTCGGCGATCTTCTGATCGCGTTCGATGCGTTCCTTCAGGTCGCGCTGCATGCGGTGCATGGAGCGCATCAGTTCGCCCACTTCGTCCTGGCCCTGCACATTGATCTGGCCATCGAGCTTGCCGCTGGCGATTTCGGTGGCGGTGGACACGGCGCCGCGCATGCTCTTGACGATGGAGCGTGCGAACAGGAATGCCAGGCCCAGGCCACCGGCGATGCCGATCAACAGCACCATCACGGTCAGCGACACCGAGGTGGCATGGACCTTTTCGGCCTTGCTCTTGGCAGCCTGCGCCAACTTGTTGTCTTCGACGATCAATGCGGCCAGCGAATCCTTGGCCTTGTTGTGCAGGGTGCGGGTCTCGCCGACGAAGGTGTCGACGGCATCGTCGGGCAGATTGAGCTCGATCATTTCGTCGACGCTGGCGTAGGACGCGGCTGCCTTCTTCCAGTCGGCCACGAACACGTCGAACAGCTTCTTCTGCTGCGGGCTCTCGATCAGGCGGGGATAGCCCTTGATCGTGGCATCGATTTCGCCATGGAGCCGCTTGGCGCGGACCTTGGCTTCCTGCTTGACCGAGTCGCTGGCGCGCACCAGATTCTGATAGGCCGCATTTCGATATTCGCCGAGCATGCCGCGCAGGTCGCCTGCTTCGCGCACGCTGGACATGGTGTTGCCGGCCAGGTCGCGGGTGACGTTATTGAGCGACGCCAGGCCCGCATAGGCGATGATGCCCTGCACCAGCATGATCAGCAGCACGATGCCGAACGCCAGCATCAGCTTGGGCATCAGTTTGAGATTGTTGATCCATTGCATTGACACGATTCCCCGATAGAAGTCAGTGCGCATAACCGCAAACGGCAGATCGCCACGCGCGAAAGCGTGGCGATCTGCGGGGCGATTACTTGATGGTGGCCAGCTTCAGGCTGGCCGGCGAGCTGACTTCGATTTCGGCACGCGAGCTGTCGCGCTGGATCTTGCCGAGCACACAGACGTCCTTGCCTTCCAGGCTTTCCGGGGCAAAGCTGAACTTGCCGCGGTTGGCGCCGTCGATGCGGGCCGAGAAGGTGTGACGCGGGAACATGCCACCCATGTACAGGAAGGTGGGTTCACCTTCCGAGCTCTGGGCGTACTTGGCCTTTTCGACCTTGCCGCACACCATGCCGTCCTTGCCGACGAAACGGGTCGCCATTTCCGGCGGAATCATTTCCTGCGACTGAGCCGACAGCGTGGGAGCAACAATCACGAGAGCAGCGACGGGGAGGAGCGAGAGCAGGAACTTCATAGGGATTCTCCAGAATCAAAAGTCGAACGGTGACCCGTTTGTGTACGCGGGCTTCTATTCAGCTATCGGCTAGCCGCCGTTCAACTTGAATCCGAAAAACGTGATTTCTATCTCACTTCAACTTCGTTGTGCGTCTCGTGTCGGGAAGCTCCCGACACCAGATGGTCTGAATCAGGCCGCTTCTTCGGCCAGCTGCTGCTGTCCGAGCTCGGTGCTGTCCAGCAGGGTCTCGATATCCAGCAGGATCAGCATGCGATCGTCCTGGGTGCCGATGCCCGAGATGAAGCGGGTGTCGACCGAGGCGCCGAATTCAGGGGTGGGGCGGATCTGATCGTCGTTGAGCGGAATCACGTCCGAGACGCTGTCCACCACGATGCCGACGACGCGGTCTTCGACGTTGAGCACGATCATCACGGTGAAGGCGTCGTAGCGCGCTTCTTTCAGACGCAGCTTCAGGCGCAGGTCGATCACCGGCACGATGGTGCCGCGCAGGTTGATCACACCCTTGATGTAGTCCGGTGCGTCGGGCAGGCGGGTGACCGAATCGTAGCCGCGGATTTCCTGCACCTTCAGGATGTCCACGCCGTAGTGTTCTTCGCCCAGGGCGAAGCTGAGGAATTCACCACCGGTGCCGGTGGTCGTGCTTTTGTCGTTCATGGAAACTCCGGGCGTTGCGGCTGAGTGTCGGATTGCAGCTATAGGAAAAGCATGCGGATGAGGATTGCCCTAGCAACATCGGCGCAGCGCAGGGCAACTTTAGCCGCGCGCCGTGGCTGGTGCGGGTGGGTTCAGAACACGCCGCTCTTGCGCGCATTGCGCTGGCGGTCGACCCGGAAGATGTAGCGCTGGATGGTCTCGTCGGCGCCGCGTGGCAGGTCGCTGAACTGCATGCCGACGCGGAAACCTTCGCTGCCGTTGGGCAGGGTTTGCTTGTACTGGCTGCACACCGTCAGCGGCAGGGTGATCGGCGCGGTGTCGGGCAGTTGCAGCGTGCAATTGCGGTAGGTGTGCTGCGGTTCGAGCAGAGGCATGCCATCGGTGAGCGAGACCGCCAGGCCGCCGCTGCTGATATCGATCACGCGCAGCTGCAGGTTGAGATTGCCACCCTGTGCCTCGTCCTGGCGAATGATGCAGACGGGCGAGTCGGTGATCGGCGTTTCCAGCCGGTACGACTCGCGACGCTGCAGGTGATACATCGCCTCGGGCAGCTCGGCGCGGAAGGCGACGTGGATGTCGCGCTCCAGCCGCTCGGGCGTTTCCAGGCGGAAGCGGATATTGACCCGTTCCAGTTGTGCGTAGCACAGCAGGTACTTGGCGTCCTGGATGGCGCGGTTGGAGGCCTCGTTATGGCTGCCGTCCAGAATCACGCAGTCGTCGTCTTCGTCCACCTCGAGCACGGCGGTGGGCACGGCCATGTCGCGCCCGGCCACATGCATGGTCACGATGGCGCGCTGGTCGAGCAACTGGCGTAGCAGGCCACGGATCTGCCGTTTGTTGCGCAGCAGATAGCGCTCGTCACCTTCGGCAAGGTGGTCTGCGTCGTGGTCCAACTCTGAGGTATCGCCTTGGGACATGGGCACAGGTACTGTGGATGCGGGAAGACGCCGGAACGGTTGTCCCGGCGTCGCCTTGATATCGGCGGCAAAGCGAAATCTTTAAGAGCGGCTGACGAAAAACTGCTGCGTGAAGCCTTGTTGCTTTGGGCGTTGTGTTCCCAGCGGCTAATAGTGCACATGGATCAAGTGTAGAGCGCGTGGTGCTGCCGCTTGGCTGCAGGGCCCTTGTCCGCCCGCCATCGCAGAACACGCTGCAAGTCCATCCATTTAGGCGGTGGCGCGGCATCCATGCCGCGAAAGGTCCCGCGACGGTGGGCGGACAGGGACCAGTGGAAATGGTCTGTGTGCAGGGTTCCAGGCCTCTTTTTTAGTTGCCGTGTTTCGATGGACTTGGGTAGTGCAGATATATAAGTCGCAGAGCGGGTGATCTGCGGGCTGGCTGCAGGGCCCTTGCCCGCCCACCATCGCAGGACACGCCGCAAGTACGTCCCTGTAGGCTCTTACGCGGCATCCATGCCGCGTAAGGTCCCGCGACGGTGAGCGGGCAAGGACCAGTTGAGATGGTCGGTATGCATAGGGGAAGCGATGCATGACATGTGCTGGTCGGATCACTAAGCGTTCGATCAACCTCTGACCATTTTCCATTCGCAAGCCGAACAATACGCTTTCAAGAAAGCAGCCGACTAGCTGTCTGGCGCGGTGTCCTCGCCGGTTGCGGGACCCTTGGCGGCATGGATGCCGCCAAGGAGCCTCCATGGACGGATGCACGGCGTGTCCCGCGAGCGGTGAGGGCACCGCGCACTCGACTCACTGAGCTTTTGATTCAATCAGCGGATCGCGCCTCAACGACGAGGCGCAGTCTCCACTGACGGATTGATGGCCTGTCCCGCAAGCGGCGAGGGCATCGCGCCCTCGACTTACATATTCGACGGGCGCGCCGTCGTCGTCTGTCGCATCAGGTGTAGGCGTGGCGTGCGTTGGCCAGCAAGGTGTTCAGCTGGTCCTGCTGTTCCAGGCGGAACACGGCCACTGCATCCACCAGTTGCGCGGCCTGGTCTTCCATCGCGCGTGCAGCCGCGGTGGCTTCTTCCACCAGCGCGGCGTTCTGCTGGGTGGTTTCGTCCATCTGGGTGACGGTCTGGTTGACCTGGGTGATGCCGGCGGCCTGCTCGCGCGAGGCGCTGGTGATCTCGTTCATGATGTCGGTGACGCGCTGCACCGAGCTGACCACCTGCTGCATGGTGTTGCCGGCTTCGGACGCCAGTGCGGCGCCGTTGCCGATGCGGGTGACCGAGTCCTGGATCAGGTGCTTGATCTCCTTGGCTGCGCCGGCCGAACGCTGTGCAAGCGTACGTACTTCCGAGGCGACCACGGCGAAGCCGCGGCCCTGTTCGCCGGCGCGTGCGGCTTCCACTGCCGCGTTCAAGGCCAGGATATTGGTCTGGAAGGCGATGCCGTCGATGACGCCGATGATCTCGGCGATCTTCTTGGACGAGGTGTCGATGTCGGCCATGGTGGTGACCACGCGGCCGACCACATCGCCGCCCTGGGCCGCCACGCCGGCGGCGTCCAGCACCAGCCGATTGGCCTGGTCGGCGTTGTCGGCATTTTGCTTGACGGTGGCGGTGAGCTCCTCCATCGAGGCGGCGGTTTCTTCCAGGGCCGCGGCCTGCTGTTCGGTGCGACGCGACAGGTCGCCATTGCCGGTGGCGATCTCGGTGGCGGCCGAGTTGATCGCCAGCGAGGAGTCCTTGATCCGGCGCACGATGCCGGCCAGCTGGTCGGCAGTGGCATTGGCATCGTCGCGGATGGTGGCGAACACGCCTTGCAGGTCGCCATCCATGCGCGCGGTCAGATCGCCCTGCGACAACGCAGAGAGCAGGGCGGACACGCGCGACAGCCCGTCCGCGTTGTTGTCCAGCAGCGCGTTGAGTTGCTGGGCGAGCAGCAGCAGGAAGCCCTGCTTGCCTTCCAGGCCGACGCGCTCGCTCAGGTCGCCGGCGGCGGCGGCCTGCACGATACGTGCGACCTCCTGTTCCACCTGGACTTCCTGGGTGCGGTCGGCCCACTCGACCACAAAGCCCATGCGCTCGCCGGCCGCGCCCAGCACCGGGTTGACCACCAGCCGCATGGTGCGGCCACCCACATGGATCTGCGCGGTGTGCGTGCCGGTGAGCTGGTCGAGCATGCGTGCCTGGTGCTCGGGCTTGCGATGGAACTGGTCGATGCTGGCATCGATCAGCGCATCGGCATCGAAGTTGGGCAGGTCGCGGCGCAGTTCGTCCTGCACGCTCTTGAGCATGCGTTGCAGCGGGCGGTTGACGTAGATGATGCGGCGATCGGCATCGGCGATCATCACGTTGGTGCTGACATCGTCCAGCGCGGTGCGCACGCGCAGCGCTTCGCTGGCGATCAGCTGATCGCGTTGCAGCCGCGCGCGCAGGTCGTCGCGCATGGCGCGCGCGTTGAGCAGCAGGCGACCGAGTTCGTCGTGGCGGTCGATCTCGATCGGGTTGTCCAGGCGCCCGGCAGCCACATCGCCGAGCACGCGTTCCACCGCCAGCAGCGGGCGGGTGACCATCTTGCGCGCGGCGATGAAGACCACTGCGATGCACAGGCCCAGCACCACCAGCGAGAACAGCAGCATGCTGCCCATCAGCTCGTCCAGCGGGCCGTCGATGGCACTGCGCGGCTGGGTGCCGATCACCGCCCACTGCCACGGCGCGTAGCGCTGGGCGGTGACTTCGAAGGCCTGGGCGTTGCCCTGGGCATCGCGCAACTGCAGGCTGGCGCTGGGCTGCTTGCCGTCCAGCACCGACTGCAGCAGCGATTGCTGCTCGGCCGGCACCAGCGCCGCCAGCGTGGCCGGTGTGCCCGGCGGTGCGGCGATGACCTGGCCCTGGTGCTCGCCCGGCGCCATGTCGACGATGAGGAAATAACCGTCCTGGCCCAGCTTGGTGGTGCTGACCTGCGCCTTCAGCGCGGCCAGGCCCTGGGTGTAGTTGCGCCCGACGAACAGTGCGCCGATCACCTCGCCGGCGGCGTTGCGCAGCGGCTGGTAATGGGTCATGTACTGCTCGCCGAACAGCTGCGCCTGGCCGGTGAAGGCCTTGCCTTGCGACAGTGCGGCGTAGGCCTTGCCCTTGCGGTCGAGCAGGGTGCCGATCACGCGCTCGTTCTGCTTGTTGCGCAGCGAGGTGGTGATGCGCACGAAGTCGTCACCGGTGCGCGCAAAGATCGTGGCGACCCCGCCGGCGGTCTGCGCGAAGCGATCCACGGCGTCGAAGTTGAGATTCAGTGCATGCTTGCCGGCACGCAGCGACGGCGTCTGCTGCGCGCCGATGGCGACGGTGCTGGCGGTGTCGAGAGTGCGCTCGCCGCTGGGGAGCATGGTCTCAAATACGCTGCCCAGGCGCTGGGTGCCCTCGGTCAGGGTGACGTCGTACATCGCCACCGACTGCTGCATCAACCGGGTGCTGGAGCGCAGCTCGGCCTTGACCTGGGATTCGATGTCGTCGGCGGACTGGCGGTAGATGGTCAGGGCCAGCAGGCCGAGGGAGAGCGCGATCACCACGGTCAGCAGCGCGGACAGCCGGGTGCCGACGGACAGGCGGTTGAAGGAGTGCATGAGGAATCGACCTTGCCCGGGGGAGGGCGTTACGGATGCGTGAAGTCGATAGCGGCCGTTTATGCAATTAATTGATGGTTTGTGTCGAAATCCGCACAATTGTCCAGTTCGCTTTCCCGATTGGGCCGCTGCGGCGATGTAGTAATTGTTAATTCTTGATGAAGTATGACGCGTCGCCTGACGCCCGCCGGCGGATGTCGACAGATTCTCGGAACAAAAAAAGGGCCGCTTCCCTCGCCAGGAAGCGACCCTCAAGATTCGTCACCGAATCAAACTGCGCTCGAATGGTATTTCTGGAGACTGCGGGTGTGACGCGTTGCGGTGGGGCTCAGAACTCCTGCCAGTCGCTCGGATCGGCGGTGGCTGCCACCGTCGTCTTGCCGGTGTTGCTGCGGCGCGGGGCCGCGTTGCTGCCGGCACGGGCAGCCGGGCGGGCGGCAAAGCGTGCATTGACCGGCGCAGCGACCATCGACGCGGGCTGACGTGCGGCCGGGCCCTGCTCGACGATCTTGAACACGGCCACCGCCTCGGTGAGCTGCTGGGCCTGTTCTTCCATCGCGCGGGCGGCGGCGGTGGCTTCTTCCACCAGCGCGGCGTTTTGCTGGGTGGCTTCGTCCATGTGGGTGACGGTCTGGTTGACCTGCTCGATGCCGGCCGACTGTTCCTGCGAGGCGGCGGAGATCTCGCCCATGATGTTGGTGACACGCTGCACGCTGGCCACGATCTCGGCCATGGTCTTGCCGGCCTGGTCCACCAGCTGCGAACCGTCGGCCACCCGCTGCACGGAGTCGTCGATCAGGCTCTTGATCTCCTTGGCCGCCGCCGACGAACGCTGTGCCAGGGTGCGCACCTCGGAGGCGACCACCGCAAAGCCGCGGCCCTGGTCGCCGGCACGCGCTGCTTCCACTGCTGCATTCAGGGCCAGGATGTTGGTCTGGAACGAGATGCCGTCGATGACGCTGATGATGTCGGCGATGCGCTTGGACGAGGCCTCGATGCCGCTCATGGTGTCGACCACCCTGCTGACCACCTCGCCGCCCTGCGAGGCCACGCTGGCGGCGCCGATGGCGAGTTGATTGGCCTGGCGTGCGCTTTCGGCGTTCTGGCGCACGGTGGAGGTGAGCTCCTCCATCGAGGCGGCGGTTTCCTCCAGGTTGGCGGCCTGCTGTTCGGTGCGCTGCGACAGATCCTGGTTGCCGGCGGCGATCTCGCTGGCGGCGGCGTTGATCGAGGTGGCCGAGTGCTGGATGTGCCCGACGATGCCGGACAACTGGGTCGCGGTGGCGTTGGCGTCGTCGCGCATCTGTGCAAACACGCCCTTGAACTCGCCGTCCATGCGTGCGGTCAGGTCGCCCGCCGCAATCGCGCGCAGGATGCCCGACAACGACTGCAGGCTGCCGTCGGCGGTGGCCATCAACTGGTTGAGGCTCTCGACCATGACGCGGAAATCGAACTGGAACTGCGCCGCATCGCCGCGTGCACCGAAGTTGCCGTCGGCAGCCGACTGGGCCAGCTGCTTGATCTGCTGATTCATCGCCGCCAGGTTGGTTTTCACCTGCGCCATGGTGTCGGTCAGCCTGGCCTTTTCGCCGGGCAGCGCGTCCATGTCCTCGCTGAGGTCGCCGATGGCGTAGCGGCCCATGATCTGCGCCAGACGCAGCGTGACCTGGACGTGGCTGTCGACCAGGGCGTTGGTATCGCCGGCCATGCGGCCGTAGTCGCCCGGGAACGCGTCGGCATCCATGCGGAAGCTGATCTGGCCGTTGTCGTGGCGCTTGGCCATGTCAAGCTGCGCGGTGATCAGGTTGCGCACCTGCGACTGCATCTTGTCCATTGCCTGCAGCAGACGACCGGTTTCATCGCTGGCCTCGCTGTGCACTTGGTTATCGAGCCGGCCGTCGGCGATCGCCTCGGCGGCGCGGGTGGCGCGGTTCAACGGGCCGGTGAGGCTGCGGGTGATCGTCCAGGCCAGCAGGGCGCTCAGCAGCACCACGGCCAGGCCGCCGCCGATCAGCATGGCGCGGCCACGCGCCATCGAGGCATTGGCCTGGTCGTAGGCCAGCTGGCTGCTCTTGCGCTGCGCGTCCGAGTAGGTGCGGATCGCATCCTGCCAGCGCTGGGTGGCCGGTGCGGCGCGTTCGAGCAGGATCGGCATGGCCTGGTCGACCTTACCGGCCGTGCCCAGTTCGCGCACCTGCTGGTTATGCGCCAGCGCCTGCTCGCGGGTCAGATCCAGCGCGTTGCGCAATTGCTGGTCGTGCGCGTCGGCGGGGAACGCGTAGAGCTTCTCGCGCAGTTCCTTGTAGCGGATGCGCTGGGCGTCGATCACTTCGCCGAACTGGCGATTCTGCTCGGCAGTGGTCGGCAGCACGATGTTGCGCAGGTTCAACGAGATGGTGGCATTGGCGTCCAGCATGTCGGTGGCGTACTGGATCATCGCCATGTTGCGGTTGACGATGGTATCCAGGCGCTCACGCGCCTGGCTGAGCGTGTACAGGCCGGCGGCCACCAGCGCGCAGGACAGAAGGATCAGCACGCCGAAGGCCAGGGAGAGGCGCTTGCCGACGTTGAAGCGGTGCAGAAAGGAATTCATTGGGTGACCTGAGCGAATGTGCCGTTAGGTGGACTGGCATGCGATGCAGTGCTGGAGCAGTGCGTCGCACGTCATGCCTTGTGTGATGCGTCGGTCAGATAACGGCGTTAGAACTGCTGTATTGAGGCAAGCCGGGCTGGCCGGTAAAGCCGGGTCTCAGGCACGTGACTGCCATGTGTACAAGGGGTAGGGAATTGGTGGGGGTGTGTCAGGAATTCCCCTAGAAAACACCCGTTGAACGCGGTTTTGGAGGCAACGCGAGAGAGTCCGGGGTGCGCGATGTGAAGTGCGTTTTCACGCCGGACGCGGTGTATGCGGGCTTGCGGACAGTTGGCATGGCGCGCACAACGCAAAACGGCACCGCGTGTGCGGTGCCGTTGTGACCTTGCTGCGGATGCGGAACTGCAAGGCCGCGTGCTCGAGCGTGGTGTCGAGCATATGTATCCCGCGCATCGTGCACGCCGGTTGCAACAACTGGCGTGCACTGCTGTCGATGTGCTGACAGCACCTGTTGGCGGTTTAGAACTCCTGCCAGTCGCCCACGTCGTTTGCCGTTGCCGATGCACCCGCGGTGCTGCGGCGCACGGGCGCGGCCGTGCTGGCGCGGGCGATCGGGCGCGGTGTGCTGCGGGCATTGGCGGGCGCATTGGCAATGGCCGACAACTGGCGCGCCACCGGTGCGTGTTCGGCAACCTTGAACACGGCGACCGCTTCGGTGAGCTGCTGGGCCTGTTCTTCCATCGCCCGTGCGGCGGCGGTGGCTTCTTCCACCAGCGCGGCATTCTGCTGGGTGGTCTCGTCCATCTGGGTCACGGTCTGGTTGACCTGCTCGATGCCGGAGTACTGCTCCTGCGACGCAGAGGAAATCTCGCCCATGATGTTGGTGACGCGCTGCACGCTGGCAACGATTTCGGCCATGGTGGTACCGGCCTGGTCGACCAGGGTGGCACCCTGGGTGACCTTGTCGACCGAGTCGTCGATCAGGTGCTTGATCTCCTTGGCCGCACCGGCCGAGCGCTGCGCCAGGGTGCGTACTTCGCTGGCGACCACTGCAAAGCCGCGCCCCTGTTCGCCGGCACGCGCCGCTTCCACCGCGGCATTCAAGGCCAGGATATTGGTCTGGAACGCGATGCCGTCGATCACGCTGATGATCTCGGCGATCTTCTTCGACGAGCTCTGGATGTCGGACATGGTGGTGACCACCTTGGCCACCACATCGCCGCCCTGCGACGCCACTGCCGCCGCGCCGATGGCGAGCTGGTTGGCCTGGCTGGCGTGTTCGGCATTCTGCTTGACGGTGGAGGTGAGCTCTTCCATCGAGGCGGCGGTTTCTTCCAGGTTGGCGGCCTGCTGCTCGGTGCGCTGCGACAGATCCTGGTTGCCGGAAGCGATTTCGCCTGATGCCAGGCCGATCGCGTCGGCAGCGCTCTGGATGCGGCCCACGATGCCGGCCAGCTGTTCGGCGGTGGCGTTGGCGTCGTCGCGCATCTGTGCAAACACGCCCTGGTACTGGCCACTCATGCGTGCGGTGAGATCGCCGGCGGCGATCGACTGCAGCAGGCCGGACAGCGACTGCAGGTTGCCGTCGGCGGTGGCCATCAAGGTGTTGAGGCTTTCCACCATGATGCGGAAGTCGAACTGGAACTGCTCGGCATTGCCACGCGCGGTGAAGTCGCCGTTGGCGGCGGCCTGTGCCAGCTGCTTGATCTCGGCGTTCATCGTCGACAGGTTCAATTTGACCTGATTCATTGCCGTGGTGATGGCGGCTTTTTCGCCCGGCAGCTGCGGCATGTCTTCGCTCAGGTCACCGATCGCATAGCGCTCCACCAGGTGGATGGTCTGCATCTTGACCTTGATGTGCGCGGCGACCAGCTCGTTGGTGTCCTTGGCCATGCGGCCGAAGTCGCCCGGGAAGGCGCCGGCATCCATGCGGAAGCTGATCTGACCATCATCGTGGCGCTTGGCCATGTCCAGCTGCGCGGTGATGAGGTTGCGCACCTGGCCCTGCATGCGATCCATGGCCTGCAACAGGCGGCCGGTTTCGTCGTTGGACTGCGTGCGTACGTCGTTGTCGAGATTGCCGTTGGCGATCGCTTCGGCGGCGCGGGTGGCCTGGGTCAACGGGCGCACCAGGCTGCGGGTGATCAGGAAGCCGAGCAGGGTACTGAACAGCACCACCGCCACGCCGCCGCCGATCAACAGCGCACGGCCGCGGGCCATTTCTGCCGTCGTGGCCACATAGGCTTCCTGGGTGCGCTGACGCTGCAGATCCGAATACTCCGTCAACGCATCCTGCCATTGCTGCGTGCCCGGTGCGGCCTTTTCCAGCAACAGCTTGAGTGCCTCATCAGCCTTGCCGGTCAGGCCCAGCTGCACGACGGTGTCCCTGGTCTCGCGGGCCTGCTCACTGGCAAGGTCGATCCGCTCGCGGATCTGGGTGGCCTGGGGCGAGGCCGAAAACGCATACAGCTTGCGGCGCGTGTCTTCGTAGCTCTTCAGCTGGTTCTTGATGATGGCGTAGAAGCGCAGATTGTCTTCTTGCGAGGTCGGCAACACGATGTTGCGCAACTGCACGGCGATGACCGAGGTGGCGTTGGTCATGTCCTGAGCGTACTGCATGATCGTGATGTTGCGGTTGACCACCGTGTCCATGCGATCGCGGGCCTGCGCCAATGTATGCAGGCCGGCGGCGACAAGTGCGCACGACAACAGGATCAGCGTGCCGAAGGCGAAGCTCAGGCGCTTGCCGACGTTGTACCGTTGAAGAAGAGCGATCATTTGGGGGTCTCAAGGCAGTGGGACAAGAAGGAACAAGACGCGTCGGGTTGACGCGTGGGCGATGCGCAGTGACGGCGCAGCAGGCAGGCATCCAGCCGATCCATCGCCCGGGCCGTAGCGCGGCCCGGGCGATTGCAAGGCAGGTAGGCGTGCCGTTGTAGGTAACGGCCAGCGGCTATGGCACTGAACTGGTCAGCCCCGCTGCGTATGGGTGGCCGTCACCGAAGTGACGCGCATGTGCACAAACGGCCGAAAAATGCTGATGGGAGCGCTATCAACGCGCCTGCCCGCATCGGCGGATTCACATCTATCTCACCCCATCGGGCGCGATGCGAGACGCCAGGCGCGAGCATGGCCGGGTGCAAGACACCGGCGGATGTAGCAATCCACCCGGCGATGCGACCTTGTCGCAACCGCGCGTAGAAGCAGGGCTTTGCCTGCGCCAGGCATCGAACGTGCCCTGCGCCGTGTTGACGCGGCAGCGGTGATCTCATGCCGCTGCATTGGTTTGGATCAGATGCAGCGCTTTCTCACGGAACAGGGGCTGTCACGTTGCACGAGAGCCCCGTACGCCGGCCCGCAGGTGTGCGACAGACCGCGCGGCGCGCACACGCACATCCGCAT
The DNA here is from genome assembly GCF_040203315.1 of Xanthomonas sp. WHRI 8393. Lineage (NCBI taxonomy): Bacteria > Pseudomonadati > Pseudomonadota > Gammaproteobacteria > Lysobacterales > Lysobacteraceae > Xanthomonas > Xanthomonas sp. WHRI 8393. The sequence goes on from NZ_JBEGGL010000002.1 coordinate 1,008,582, forward strand.
GCGACCGCGTCACGCGGCGCGCACGAGCCTGGCTGGCCTGGCGAGGCCGTGCAGTTGGAACACCGACACCGCATCGCGCAGCTGCTGCGCCTGTGCTTCCATCGCACGCGCGGCGGCAGTGGCTTCTTCCACCAGCGCGGCGTTCTGCTGGGTGGATTGGTCCATCTGCGCGATGGTCTGGCCGACCTGTTCGATACCCTGCGACTGCTGCTGCGAGGCTTCGCTGATCTCGTGCATGATCTCGGTGACGCCGCGCACCGAATCGACGATGTCCTGCATGGTGCGGCCGGCCTGGCTGACCAGCACGTTGCCTTGCTCGACCCGGTTCACCGAATCGTCGATCAGCTGCTTGATCTCCTTGGCCGCGCCGGCCGAGCGCTGCGCCAGGGTACGTACCTCGGAGGCGACCACCGCAAAGCCGCGCCCCTGTTCGCCGGCGCGTGCAGCTTCCACCGCCGCATTCAAGGCCAGGATATTGGTCTGGAACGCGATGCCGTCGATGACCGAGATGATGTCGGCGATCTTGCGCGAGGCGGCCTGGATGCCGGCCATGGTGCCGACCACTTCGCCGACCACCGTGCCACCTTGCGCGGCCACCGCGGCGGCACCGACCACCAGCTGGTTGGCGCGCCGCGCATGCTCGGCGTTGTTGCGCACGGTGGAGGTGAGTTCCTCCATCGAGGCGGCGGTTTCTTCCAGGTTGGCGGCCTGCTGCTCGGTGCGCTGCGACAGGTCCTGGTTGCCGGCGGCAATCTCGCTGGCGGCATCGTTGATCGTGTCGGTGGACTGCTGGATGCGTCCGACGATATCGGCCAGTTGCACCACGGTGGCATTGGCATCGTCGCGCATCTGCGCGAATACGCCGTGGAAGTCACCATGCATGCGGGTGGTGAGGTCGCCGGCGGCGATGGCCCGCAGCACGCTGGATAGCGCGCCCAGATTGCCATCGGCGGTGGCCATCAGCTGGTTGAGGCTTTCCACCATGGCCAGGAAGTCGTGCTGGAAGCGCTGGGTATCGCCACGCACGCTGAAATCGCCGGTGGCTGCAGCCTGCGCCAGCAGCTTGATCTCGCTGTTCATCGCAGACAGGTTGCGCTTGACCGCGTCCATGGTGTCGCTGAACACGGCTTTTTCGCCGGGCAGGCGGTCCATGTCCTGGCTCAGGTCGCCGATGGCATAACGCGACATGATCTGGGCGAGTTTCATCTTCACCGCGATATGCGAGCCGACCAGCGCGTTGGTGTCGCGCACCATGGTGGCGTACGCGCCCGGGAAGGTCTCGGCGTCCATGCGATAACTGATCTGGCCGGCGTCGTGGCGCTGGGCCATCTCGCTCTGCGCGGCCAGCACCCGCTGCAGCTGCTCCTGCATCCGGCGCATGTTGTCGAGCAGCTGGCCGGTTTCATCGCGGCTGGGCGCGGCGATGCGCTCGCCGAGCTGGCCTTGCGCGATATTGGCGGCCACCACAGCGGCGCGGCGCACATTGCGGGTCAGCCGCGACAAGGTGTACCAGCCCAGCGCTGCGATCAGCACCGCCAGCAGCGTCAACCCGGCAATGGCCTGCCACATCGCGTTGCGGGCATCGGCCAGGTGGCGTTCGGACTGGCGCTGCAAGGCCTGCAGCGAGACGCTGCTGAGCGCCTGCATGGCTTGGCCGAGATCGTCGAGCGCAGCGTTCCATTGGGTGTCGGCGTTGGCGTCGCTGCCGTCCAGCGCGGTGCCGAGTGCGGCCAGCGCCGCGGTTGCACGCGCGGTTTCGGTCCTGGCGGCATCGGCCAGGGCGGGGTCGGGTTGTTCCAGCAGGCCCATCGCCTTGTCCAGCTCATGCCGGAAGCGCGCATGGCTGCGAGCCAACTGGCCGAGCTGTTCGCGCAGCATGGCGCGGCTGTCGGCCGCCTGCGACGGATCGCTGGCCGCATCCAGGCGGGTCAGCGATTCGGTGGCATCGGGGCTGTAGATCAGGGTGGCCACCACCAGGTGGTAGCTCTCGATATAAGGGGTATAGACCAGCTGGCTGTCGTCGCGCAAGGCGTCGAGCGCAGCAAACGCCTGCTCGCTGACCGCGGCGTAGCCGTCTGCAGCGGCACTGGCAACGTGACGCTGCTGCAGGCCCAGCAAGGCCTTCTGGCTGCGTTCGAAGCCCGGCATCGTGGCGGTGGTGGCCAGCAGTTGTTGCAGATCGCGATCGGCGCGCGCGGCCGCGGCTGCAGCGGCGTCACCGCTGTCGACGTGGGCGGCGTGCAGGTCGGTGATCAGGCCCAGCATCTGCCCAAGCGGCGCATAGCTACGCAACTCGTTGCTGCTGATGGCCACACTTTCGTTGAGCTTGCCGCTGTACAGCAGTACCGGAATGACCAGGCCGGCCAAGGCCAGGATGCCGATCATGCCGAGTTTCTTGGCGATCGCCAGATCATCCCAGCGGCCGCTCCAGCGCTGGTGAGAGGGTGGGGCGGTCTGCGGCGACAGCGCGGGCGAAGTGGTCATGGAGGATTCTCGTAGGCGTACGCAGCCTATCGGCCCATAACAGTTATGCCTTGAGCCGGTCGGCATCGATGCCGACCGGCTCCATTCAGACTGTTGTGCTCGCTTGGCTCAGAACTCCTGCCAGCTGGCGTCGTTGCTTGGTGCGGTGACCACGGCGCGCGGCTTGGACGCGGCGGTGCGTCCGGCCGCGACCACCTTGGCCTTCAGCGCGGGAGTCACCACCGGCCGCGGCGCGGCGGTGCGCACCGGCGCCAGGGCATGGGCGGCATCGGTCTTGAACACCGCCACCGCGTCGGTGAGCTGGGTGGCCTGGTCTTCCAGCGCACGTGCGGCGGCGGTAGCTTCTTCCACTAGCGCGGCGTTCTGCTGGGTGGCCTCGTCCATCTGGGTGACGGTCTGGTTGACCTGCTCGATGCCGGAGGACTGCTCCTGCGAGGCAGCGGAGATCTCGCCCATGATGTCGGTGACCCGCTGCACGCTGGACACGATCTCGCCCATGGTCTTGCCGGCGCTGTGCACCAGCACCGACCCCTCGGAGACACGCTGCACCGAGTCGTCGATCAGCCCCTTGATCTCCCTGGCCGCCGCGGACGAGCGCTGCGCCAGCGTGCGCACTTCCGAGGCGACCACGGCAAAGCCGCGGCCCTGCTCGCCGGCGCGGGCGGCTTCCACCGCAGCGTTCAAGGCCAGGATGTTGGTCTGGAACGAGATGCCGTCGATGACCGAGATGATGTCGGCGATCTTCTTGGACGAGGCTTCGATGCCGCTCATCGTCTCGACCACCTTGCTGACGATCTCGCCGCCCTGCGAGGCCACGCCGGCCGCGCCGATGGCGAGCTGGTTGGCCTGGCGTGCGCTTTCGGCGTTCTGCTTGACGGTGGAGGTGAGCTCTTCCATCGAGGCGGCGGTTTCTTCCAGATTGGCAGCCTGCTGCTCGGTGCGCTGCGACAGATCCTGGTTGCCGGCCGCGATCTCGCTGGCGGCGCCCTTGATCGACACCGCCGAGGCCTTGATGCCGCTGACGATCTCGGCCAGCTGCGTGGCCGTGGCATTGGCGTCGTCACGCATCTGCGCGAACACCCCGCGGAAGTCGCCGCTCATGCGCGCGGTGAGGTCGCCGGCGGCGATGGACTGCAGCAGGGTGGAGAGCGACTGCAGGTTGCCGTCGGCGGTGGACATCAGGTTGTTGAGGCTTTCCACCATCAGGCGGAAGTCGTACTGGAAGCGCTCGGCATCGCCGCGGGCGCTGAAGTCGCCGTTGGCCGCCGACACGGCCAGGTGCTTGATCTCGGTATTCATCGCACCGAGATTGACCTTGACCTGCGCCATGGTCTCGCTGAGCACGGCCTTTTCGCCGGGCAGTTTCTCCATGTCTTCGGACAGGTCGCCGATCGCGTAGCGGCCCATGATCTGCGCCAGGCGCATCTTCACCGCGATATGCGAGCCCACCAACGTGTTGGTGTCGTGCGCCATGCGGCCGTACTCGCCGGGGAAGGCGGTGGCATCGATGCGGAAGCTGATCTGGCCGTCGTCGTGGCGCTTGGCCATGTCGGTCTGCGCGGCGAGCAGGTTGCGCAACTGCAGCTGCATCTTGCTCATCGCCTTGAGCAGACGGCCGCTTTCGTCGTTGAATTGGGTGTCGACGTCGTTATCCAGTTTGCCGCCGGCAATCGATTCGGCTGCGCGGGTGGCCCGGCTCAGCGGATGGGTGAGGCTGCGGGTGATCAGCAGGCCCAGCACGCCGCTCAGCAGCACCACCAGCAGCGAGCCGCCGACCAGCAGCTTGCGCGAGTCGTCCATGGATTGCAGTGCGACCGCAGAGGCCTCACCAGCCAGCTTGTCCTGCAGGGCGATGTTCTCGGCGATCTTGTCCTGCCATTGCTGCATCGCCGGTGCGGCCTGGGTCAGCAGCAAGGGCAGCGCCTCGTCGCTGTGGCCGGTCATGACCAGATCCATGACCTTGTCGTTCAGTGCCTTGACCACGGCGCGCCGGCGATCGATTTCTGCGCGGATCTCACGTCCCTGGTCAGACGGTGGAATCGCATACAGCACTTCGCGTGCCTTGGAGTAGTCGGCGCGCGCCGCCTGGATGAGCTCGATAAACTTGACATTATCTTCATTGCTGGTGGGCAGCACCACGTTACGGATCTGCATCGCAATGACGGAATTGGCATTCATCATGGCGTGGGAGAGGCGGATCTTCTCCATGTTCTGATGCACCAGCTGGTCCACCAGCGCGCGCGCGGAAGTCAGGCCGCGGTAACCGATAAAGGCAATGAGGCCGGATAAAACGATCAGGACAGCAAAAGCCGCCGCCAGCCGAGGTCCGACGTTGTAGCGTTGGAGAAGTGCAGTCATGACAGATCCTGGAAGGCGTTATGCGATGGATGGGAGCGACCGGATAATGCCAGCCCGTATTTTGCGTGACATGTCGCTATGCGCAGTAACGGCGCACGACCGTAGTGCTGAATACCTCGATATCAAAAAAATATATAACCCGGTCAGGCTTGTGAAGAATATAAGTCGCCAGAGATGGAGTTAATCGGTTTTTGTAATCGCTACCAGTGGAAATAATGCCGAACTCGACAGTTTGAATATTGCTACATAAGTAAAAGGTTATTTTAAAGTTGTTTTATTTCCTGTCGGGTTGATGTGTCTTTTCAAAAAGCGATGCGGCAATAAAAAAGCCGCGCTCCCAGGAGCGCGGCTTGTGTCTTTTACAGCGGCCAGTGCGCGGCCGCTGCGGCGTTTCCTAGAACTCGGCCCAATCCGACTCGTTGGACGGTGCCAGCGCCACTGCGGCGCGTGCAGCGGGCCTGGCGACCGGCGGCTTGGTCGCCGCTGCGCTGGCGGCAGCGGGCCGCTTGGCAGCGATCTGGCGCAGCACCGGTGTGGCACGCGTCACCGCTTCCAGTTCGGCCGACAGGCGGAACAGGGCCACCGCTTCGGTGAGCTGCTGCGCCTGTTCTTCCATCGAACGCGCGGCGGCGGTGGCTTCTTCCACCAGCGCGGCGTTTTGCTGGGTGGCTTCGTCCATGTGGGTGACGGTCTGGTTGACCTGCTCGATGCCGGCCGACTGTTCCTGCGAGGCGGCGGAGATTTCGCTCATGATGTCGGTCACGCGCTGCACCGAGGAGACGATCTCGCTCATGGTGGTGCCGGCCTGGTTCACCAGCGCCGAGCCTTCGGCCACCTTGCTGACCGAGTCGTCGATCAGGCTCTTGATTTCCTTGGCGGCGCCGGCCGAACGCTGCGCCAGCGTGCGCACTTCGCTGGCGACCACCGCAAAGCCGCGGCCCTGTTCACCGGCACGCGCCGCTTCCACCGCCGCATTCAAGGCCAGGATGTTGGTCTGGAAGGCGATGCCGTCGATCACGCTGATGATCTCGGCGATCTTCTTGGACGAGGTCTGGATACCGGACATGGTGGTGACCACCTGGCCGACCACGCTGCCGCCGTGCGAGGCCACATCGGCCGCGCCGATCGCCAGCTGGTTGGCCTGGCGTGCGTGCTCGGCATTCTGCTTGACGGTGGAGGTGAGCTCTTCCATCGAGGCAGCGGTTTCTTCCAAGTTGGCGGCCTGCTGTTCGGTGCGCTGCGACAGGTCCTGGTTGCCGGCGGCGATTTCGCCAGCGGCGGTGTTGATGGCCAGGGTGGAGTGCTTGATGCGCCCGACGATGTCGGTCAGGCGCTGGGTGGTGGCATTGGCATCGTCGCGCAGGCGCGCGAACACGCCGTGGAATTCGCCGTCCATGCGTGCGGTCAGGTCGCCTTCGGCGACGGCGCCGAGCAGCTGCGACAGCTTGCCCAGATTGCGGTCGCTGACCTCCATCATCGAGTTCAGGTCCGCCACCATCACCGCGAAGTCGTACTTGAAGCGCGTCGCGTCGCCGCGTGCGCTGAAATCGCCGGCCGCTGCGGCTTGCGCCAGCTGCTTGATCTCGGTGTTGATCGACAACAGGCTGGCCTTGGCCGCATCCATCGCCTCATGAAGGATGGCGCGGCTGGCCGGCAGACGACGTGCGTCCTGGGTCAAATCGCCCTGTGCGTACTGGTTGAGGATGCGCACCGCGTCGGTGATGGCATCCAGATGCTCGAAGATCATCGTGTTGATGCCGCCGGCCAGGGTGCCGTACACGCCGGGGAAATCCTCCGGCATGCGGTGGGTGATGTCTTCGGCCGCATGCAGGTGCGACATGCGCGCGGTTTCGTCGCTGAAGCGGCGCAGCATCTGCGTCATGCTGCCGGTGGCGTCGAGCATTTGGCCGATTTCGTCCTTGCTGGTCTTGCTGACCTGCACGCTCAGATCGCCACGCGAGACCGCCTTGATGGCGCCCAGCGCCTTGGACAGCGGATTGGTGATGCCGCGCGCGATCAGCCAGCCGAAGGTCACCGACAGCGCGGCCATCAGCAGCGTGCCGATCAGCAGCACCGCGCTGGTCAGCTTGAACGAGGCGTCGCTGGCCGCGACCATGTCGCTCAGGGCCTTGGATTGCTGTGCATACAGCTTGTCGACCGAGGCGAACAGTTCCTTGCGGATCTCGCCGGACTGCTTGCGCGAAAATTCCATCGCCGCAGCGCGGTCGGGTTCTGCATAGAGCTTGCGCAGCTGCTGGTTGGCGGCAAAGTAACGCGTGCTGGCATCGCTCAGCTTCGCGTATTCGGCCTGCAGCGGCGAGCCGGCGCCGATCTTGGCGTCCAGCAGCTTTTGCGTTTCGACGTACTTGGCCTGGATCTCGTCCATGCGCTTGAAGAACATCGCATAGCGTTCCGGATCGTCCAGATTGACGAACTGGCCCACTTCATAGACGCGGAATTCGCCGGCAAAGCCACGTAGCTCGGATAGACGGCTCAACACCGGCACCACGTCCTGGTTGATCAGGGTGGTCTGCCGCTGCATCTGCTGCATGCGCGAAAAACCGAGCCCGCCAAGCAGGGCGGTCAACACGGCACTCAGGCAAAAGGCAAACATCAATTTGCGGCGGATCGGCCAATCGTTGAACTTGTTCATCAGTAACTCCGGGGCATTGCGCAGGAACGCTCTCCAGCACGCTAGCGGCTGCCCGGCATGATTCTTTATCTTTGAAGGATGAACGGTGCCGTGGCCAGCCCGCGGATGCCGCAATCAGGCCGCCGGCAACGCAGCCGCGGCGGGCAGGGCGGGCACGCCGGTGGCGCGGCAGCTACGCGGGTGCGGCCCAGGCTTGGGCCGCCTGCACGCGTGGCTCAGAAGTCCTGCCACTGCCCGTCGTTGCCGCTGGCAAGCACCGGCGTGGTTGCCGGTTTGCGTGCAGCCGCTGCGCCGGGGCTGCGCTTGGGCGCAGCCACTGCCGCCGTGGCCGCCGGCGCTGCCGCCATCGGTGCCGGCGCATCGGCAAGGGTGAAGCGCGACACCGCCTGGGCCAGCTGGCCGGCCTGGTCTTCCATGGTGCGCGCGGCGGCGGTGGCTTCTTCCACCAGCGCAGCGTTCTGCTGGGTGGCCTCGTCCATCTGGGTGATGGTGAGGTTGACCTGCTCGATGCCGGCCGACTGCTCCTGCGAGGCGGCGGCGATCTCGCCCATGATGTCGGTGACACGCTGCACGCTGGCCACGATGTCGGCCATGGTGGTGCCGGCCTGCTGCACCAGCACCGAGCCTTCGGCGACCTTGCTCACCGAGTCGTCGATCAGGTGCTTGATCTCCTTGGCCGCGCCGGCCGAGCGCTGCGCCAGCGTGCGTACTTCCGAGGCGACCACCGCAAAGCCGCGCCCCTGTTCGCCGGCACGCGCCGCCTCCACTGCTGCATTCAGGGCCAGGATATTGGTCTGGAAGGCGATGCCGTCGATGACGCTGATGATCTCGGCGATCTTCTTCGACGAGACCTCGATGCCGGACATGGTGGTGACCACCTTGGCCACCACCGCACCGCCTTGGGAGGCGACGCCGGCCGCGCCGATCACCAGCTGGTTGGCCTGGCGCGCGCTTTCGGCATTCTGCTTGACGGTGGAGGTCAGCTCCTCCATCGAGGCGGCGGTTTCTTCCAGATTGGCGGCCTGTTGTTCGGTGCGCTGCGACAGGTCGTTGTTGCCGGCGGCGATCTCGCTGGAAGCGGTGTGGATGCTGCCGGCGGCTTGCTGGATGCGTCCGATCACCAGTGCCAGCTGCTCGGCGGTGGTGTTGGCGTCGTCGCGCATGCGGGCAAACACGCCGTGGAAATCACCCTGCATGCGCGCGCTCAGGTCGCCATCGGCCAGTGCGCTGAGCAGGCGCGAGACCTCGGCGATGCTGACCGCGTTGGCATCGAGCAGTGCGTTGAGCTGTTGCGCCAGCTGCAGGAAGAAGCCTTGCTTGCCGGCGCTGTCGATACGCCTGGACAGGTCGCCGGCCGCGGCGCTGCGCACCACATCGGCCACGTCGATTTCCACGCGTGCCTCGGCGGTGCGGTCGCGCCATTCGCAGACAAAGCCCAGATGCGCACCGGCCGAGTCGCGGATCGCCGAGACATCCTGGGTGATGCATGCCGCGCGGTACTGCACCTGGCGTTGCGCCGAATCCTGGCGATCCAGACGTTGATAGATCTCCGCATCCTGCGCATTGCCCACTTCCAGCATGGACACCGATTGGCCGATCAGGTTGCTGGAGCGGTCGAACGCCGGCGCGCAGGCATGGATGTCGTCGGCATAGATCTGCAGCAAGGTCCGCAGCGCGGTGTTGGCGTAGATGATGGTCAGGTCCGGGTCGGCGATGTACATGCCGGTGGAGGCGTTGTCGAGCGCGGTGCGGATGCGCAGGTTTTCCGCAGCGACGCTGCGCTCGCGCTCCAGGCGTTCGCGCAGGTCGCGCTGCATGCGCGCCAGTGCGGCCATCAGGCTGCGCGTGTGATGTGCGGCCACCGGAATGGGCTGGTCCAGGCGACCTTCGGCGATGTGCTGCGCAGCGCTCATGGCCAGCTGCGGCTCGCCGCCGAGCAGGCCGAACACCGAGCGCAGGATCCAGCCGGCGGCCAGTGCCAGGCAGACGAAAGCGAGCACCACCGCGCCGCCTTGCTGCCACATCACCCGGTGGCTGTCCTGTTCGGCCTTGAGCCGATTGGCCTTGTTCAAGGCCAGGATGCGCTCGCTGATCGCGCCCATGCGGGTTTCCAGCTCGGCGAACTTGGCGGTGAAGTCGGCGTAGGCCGCGCCGCTGTCGGCCTGCGTCTCGGCCAGGGTCATGACCTGGTCGGCCGCGCCGATATAGGCCTGCAATGCCGGTGCCGCCGCGTCCAGATCGCTGCGCAGTGCCGGGTCCAGCGGCAGTTTGCGGTTGGCCTGCAGCGCCTGACGAAATTCCGTGGCGTGTTCGCCCAGTGCGCTGCGTGCTTCTGCGATCGCGGCGGCGTCCTGGCGCGAGGCGGCCAGCAGGGCGGCTGTGACGTCGCCGCGCAGGGCGTCGTGCATCATGTCGGCCTGCATGTGGTTGCGCAGCGCATCGGAGGAGATGACCTGTGCGGCGATCGCGTCGAGCAGGCCGCGCTGGCCGTTGTAGCCGACGCCGCCCAGCGCGAGCAGCGCCAACGCTGCCACCAGCACCAGGATCCCCAGCATATGCATGATTTTCATTGTGCGGCCTGTTTCAGAAGCGGAAAGACAGACCCACGCCGAGCGCGTGATCCGGTGAGCGATCGTTGAGGCCGCGGCTGTACACCGCATCCAGTTGCACGTCGTTGCTCAGCAGCCAGGCCGAGCCGACGTCGAGCAGTGCCACGGTGCCGCCGTCCTCGCTGTTGGCGACCTGCGGCAATGCCACTTCCACGAAGGAGCGCACGCGCTCGTTCCAGGCCTTGCCCAGCACCGCACCGAAGATGCCGGCGGTGTAGCGGTTGCCTTGCCCATCGTCGTCCCACACCACGCCGGGCATCACCCCGGCCGAGAGGCTGTCGCTGAGCTCCCATTCGGCCACCAGCCGCAACGATGGCCGTGCACCGTGCCCACGCAGGGCGCGGGCGCCGCTGGGCAGGTCCACATGCAGCAGCCAGGCCAGCGAGGCCTTGCCGTCGTCGGACCCGGCAAGATGGTGCTTGACCCCGAGCGCCACATCGGACATGCCGCTCACCTTGGCCTCGCCGGGTGCGTCGATGCGCTGCCAACCGTCGGTTTCCAGCCGCAGTTCCCAGCTCTGGCCGAGGCCGTAGCGAAACAGCGTGGGCGTGGAATATCCGTCGACCGAGGCATCGCGCTCCCAGGCGACGCTGGTTTCCACCTGCAACCGGCGGTCGCCGACGGTGAGGCTGGACTCGACGAAATCAGGACGGTCGGTGGCGATCGGATCTTCGGCGCGGGCATGGCCGACGACGCAAAACAGCACAATACAGCTGGCAACAAGGCATGGCTTCATGGCAACCCCTGGAACGCGCGAATCTCCGGGCGCATGCGCGGGTCTGGCGACCGGGCACATGCGCTGCTGGACCGGCTGCTACGGTGGGGGCGCAGGCAGTCGATGTCTTCCTCGCTAACGGCAACGGCGGCTGAATCTTTAAGCGTGGCCGATGGCCGGAGCCGGGCAGGGGAACGCGGTCGAGTGTCAGGTCCGCGATAGGACGATGTGGATGTGCTTCATCCTGTGTCGGCAACTGCGCGCGTGCGCAGCTGCCGACACCGCACTCAGAAATCCTGCCACTGGCTGTCGTTGCCGGCGACACTGCCGGGCGACTTGCGGGTGGGGGGACGCGGCGTTACCGCCGCACGTTTCTTGTCGGTCGGCGCCCGTGTGGATGGCGCAACCGCGCTGACCACCGGTCTGGCGGCAGGGGCAATCGCCGCCGGCCTGCCGGCATGGCTGAGCTTGAACACCGCCACCGCCTCGGTCAGCTGGCCGGCCTGTTCTTCCATCGCGCGTGCAGCGGCAGTGGCTTCTTCCACCAATGCCGCGTTTTGCTGGGTGGCCTCGTCCATCTGGGTCACGGTCAGGTTGACCTGCTCGATGCCGCTGGATTGCTCCTGCGAGGCGGCGGAGATCTCGCCCATGATGTCGGTGACGCGCTGCACGCTAGCGACGATCTCGGCCATGGTGGTGCCGGCCTGCTGCACCAGCGACGAGCCTTGCGCCACCTTGCCGACCGAATCGTCGATCAGGTGCTTGATCTCCTTGGCCGCGCCGGCCGAGCGCTGCGCCAGTGTCCGCACTTCGCTGGCGACCACGGCGAAACCGCGGCCCTGTTCGCCGGCGCGCGCCGCTTCCACTGCCGCGTTCAAGGCCAGGATATTGGTCTGGAACGCGATGCCGTCGATGACCGAGATGATCTCGGCGATCTTCTTCGACGAGACCTCGATGCCGGACATGGTGGTGACCACCTGCGCCACCACCGCGCCGCCATGCGAGGCGACATCGGCCGCGCCGATCGCCAGCTGGTTGGCCTGGCGTGCGTGCTCGGCGTTCTGCTTGACGGTGGAGGTCAGCTCCTCCATCGAGGCGGCGGTTTCTTCCAGGTTGGCGGCCTGTTGTTCGGTGCGTTGCGACAGGTCGCTGTTGCCTGCGGCGATCTCGCTGGCGGCCGCGTTGATCTGCGTGGCCGAGGTCTGGATGCCCGAGACGATGCCGGTGAGTTGCGCCACGGTGGCATTGGCATCGTCGCGCATGCGTGCGAACACGCCCTGGAACTGCCCGTCCATGCGCACGGTGAGGTTGCCCTCGGCCAGCGCGCTGAGCAGGCGGGAAATACGCTCGAGGCCTTGCGAGGTGGTTTCCAGCAAGCCGTTGAGCTGACGGCCGAACTCCAGATAGAAGCCGCGCTTGTCGTCCAGCGCAAGACGCTGGCCGAAGTCGCCCATCAGCGCCGACTGCACCAGCGCGGCGACCTCTGCCTGCGTGCTGACTTCGGCACTGACATTGCGCCACAGCAGCATGCTGCCGCTGCGATGGCCGTCGGCGGCGTAGAGCGGGGTCATGGTCAGATCCAGCGTCACCGGGCCGAAGGTGTAGCGCTCCAGCGTGGTGGACTGCAGTTGCTGCAGGCGCTGCAACCGCGCCTTGCCCTCGGCATCGGTGCCGAACACGTAGTCCAGCGGTTTGCCGACCACCGCATCGGCGCTGAAGCCCTGCTGGCCCTTGGCATGAAATGCCGCTTCGCCGCATTTGAACGAGGTGTGCAGCGCCTCGGTGATGAACACGGCAGTGTGTTGCTCGTCGGCCAGCAGCACTTCCATTTCCGAATGTTCCAGCGCGGTGCGGATGCGCAGGTTTTCGTTGGCGATCTGTGCGTCGCGTTCAATGCGCTGGCGCAGGTCGGTCTGCATGCGCTGCATGGCGCCCATCAGGCGGCCCACTTCGTCCTGGCGCTGCGCGGCAATCTGGTTGTCCAGCTTGCCGGAGGCAATCGCACCGGCCACCTTGGCCGCGGCGTCCAGCGGACCCACCACCTGACGCCGCAACAGTACGAACAGCGCCAGGCTGAGCACCAGCGCCGAGCCCAGGCCGACCGCCAGAATGGTCCACAACAGGCGATGTGCCTGCTGCATGATCGCCGCATACGGCACCACCACGCCCAGCGCAAAACGCTCCTGCGCCTGGCCGATCTGCAACGGCACATAGGCGCTGACCATGCCGGCGGCATCCGGTGTGAAGTCCAGATAGTCCTTGCCGGCCCTGGTGGCCGCCAGCATCGCGCGATAGTCCGCGCCGTCGGCCGGCTTGCCGATCCGCGCGGCGTCGCGCGAGGCCAGAATCACCCCGGCGGGCGAGATCAGCTCGACATAGCCATCGTCCATCGGACGCAAGGCGCTCAGGCGCTTCTGCAACGCGGCCAGGGCGAAATCCACCGATACCACGCCCACATACTTGCCCTGATCCAGGATGGGCGTGGACAAGGTGGTCATCAGCACCGGCTTGCCGCCGATCTGGTAATCGTAGGGGCCGGCCACGATCTGCCGGCCCAGCTCGCGCGGTTTAAGGTTCCAGTCGCCGTCGCCGGGTTTTTCGTAACCGACCAGGGGTTCGCGGATCAGCGATTGCCCGTTGTAGGCCCAGTAGGTCATGAAACGGCCGGTGTTGTCGTGACCCTCGGCATCGACATAGTCGCTGTCTTTGCCGTCGAAGGCCTGCGGCTCCCACAACGTGCCCATGCCCACCCATTCGGGATGGTTCTGCAACTGGTCGTGCACAATCGCCGACGCCGCCTCGCGGCTCACCCCGCCGTGCGCACGCTGCGCCAGCAAGGCGCTGGCGACCGACTGGCCGGTGGTGAACGCCTGCCCCAGCTCGCTGCCGATCTGCTCGGCCTGATAGCGTGCCGCGTTCTGCATCGTGGTCTGTGCCGAGGCGATCAGTGCGCGGCTGCTTTGCCAGTAGCTGATCGCCGCAGTGAGGCCGAAGCACAGCAACGCAGCGACGGCGGTGCCGAGCATCAGGCGATACGCAAGACTGCCGCCGGAGCGGGGTTGCGTGGGGGACGAGGGCATGGGCGTGGCTTCGAAGTGAGGGAGGGAGTGCGGGAACGATCTGGCAGTCATCAGCTGGCGACGCGCAAGGCCTCCGCGCGCGCGGCAGCGCGGCCGCTGCCGCGCTGCGCCGACGAGGCAGCGCTCACGCGGAAGCTGGACACCGCCTCGTCAAGCTGCTGCGCCTGCTGCTGCATGGCGTTGGCGGCGGCGGTGGCTTCTTCCACCAGCGCGGCGTTCTGCTGGGTGCTCTCGTCCATCTGGGTGACGGTGAGGTTGACCTGCTCGATGCCGGCCGATTGTTCCTGTGAGGCGGCGGAGATCTCGCTCATGATGTCGGTCACGCGCTGCACCGAGGACACGATGTCGGCCATGGTCTTGCCGGCCTGATCCACCAGCGCCGACCCCTGCGCCACCTTGCCGACCGAATCGTCGATCAGGTGCTTGATCTCCTTGGCCGCGCCGGCCGAACGCTGTGCCAGCGTGCGCACTTCGCTGGCGACCACCGCAAAGCCGCGGCCCTGTTCGCCGGCACGCGCCGCTTCCACCGCTGCGTTCAAGGCCAGGATGTTGGTCTGGAAGGCGATGCCGTCGATGACCGAGATGATCTCGGCGATCTTCCTGGACGAGGTCTGGATGCCGGACATGGTGTCCACCACCTGGCTCACCACCTGGCCGCCCTGCGAGGCCACCGAGGCGGCACCGATCGCCAGCTGGTTGGCCTGGCGCGCGTGCTCGGCGTTCTGCTTGACGGTGGCGGTGAGCTCCTCCATCGAGGCGGCGGTTTCTTCCAGGTTGGCGGCCTGCTGCTCGGTACGCTGCGACAGGTCGTTGTTGCCGGCGGCGATCTCGCTGGCCGACCCGGTGATGGCACCGGCGGCCTGCTGGATGCGCCCGACGATGCCGGCCAGCTGCGTGGCCGTGGTGTTGGCGTCATCGCGCATGCGTGCGAACACGCCGTGGAACTGACCATCCATGCGCGCGGTGAGGTCGCCTTCGGCCAGCGCGGCCAGCAGCTCGGACAGCTTGCCCAGGTTGCGGTCGCTGACTTCCATCATCGCGTTGAGGTCGTTGATCATGCGCGCCGAGTCGTGCTTGAAGCGCGTGGCATCGCCGCGCTGGCTGAAGTCGCCATTGGCTGCGGCCTGGGCCAGGCGCTTGATCTCGGTGTTGATCGCCAGCAGGCTGGCCTTGGCCGCATCCATCGCTTCGTGCAGCACCGCACGCGTGCCGGGCAGGCGCGCGGCGTCGCGCGACAGGTCGCCTTGCGCGTACTCGTTGAGGATGCCGATCGCATCGATGATGGCGTCCAGGTGTTCGAAGATCATCGTATTGATGCCGCCGGCCAGTTCGCCGTAGACACCGGGGAAATCGGTGGGCATGCGGTGGCCGACGTCTTCGCCGGCGTGCATGTGCACCATCACCTTGGTCTGCGCGGAGAAGCGCTCCAGCGTGTGCACCATGTCGTCGGTGGCCTTGAGCATCTGGCCGATTTCATCGCTGCCGTGCTGTGCGGTGCGCACGCTCAGGTCGCCACGCGCCACGCCCTTGATGGCGGCGAGCGCACGCGAGACCGGCTCCAGGATCGAATTGCCGATCAGCCAGCCCACCAGCAGGTTGAGCAGCACCAGCACGCCGCCGGCCAGGGTGACGACGCCGGTGAAGGCCAGCGCCTGCGACTGGGTGTCGTCCAGATACACGCCGGTGCCGATCACCCAGCCCCACGGCTTGTACAGCGCGGCGTACGAGGTCTTCTGCACCGGCTCTTTTTCACCCGGCTTGGCCCAGGCGTAATCGACGTAGCCGCCGCCGGCCTGCGCCGCAGCGACGAAGGCCGGGAAAATCCGCTTGCCGTCCGGGCTCAGCACATCGTTGAGCGGCTTGCCGTTGAGATCCGGGCGGATGGGGTGCATCAGCATCACCGGCGTCTGGTCGGTGACGTAGATGTAATCCACGCCGCCACGTGCGCGCATGGTGGACAAGGTATGCAGCGCGGCTTTCTTGGCACTGTCCACGTCCATCTCGCCCTTCTCGGCGCGCTCGGCGTAGCCATTGACCACCGCAATCGCCATCTCGATCTGACTCTTGAGCCCGTCGCGGCGCGTATCGGTGAGATCCACGTATTGCATGCGGGCGGCGATCACTGCCAGCGCGATGATGCCCAGCGCCACCAGTGCGGTCTGCGCCAGAAACTTGCGCTTCAGCGGAACGTTGGCCAGCGTGTTTGCAATCGTGGTCTTGAAGGTCATGGTAGGTATCCAGCAAAGGAATGTGACCGGGATAAGTCGAATAGCGACCTGATCCCCAAAAGGTTGAGTGCCGCGCGATAGCCGGTCTGATGGCGGTTTTTCAGCGTGTTTGCGGCTGTGGCCGCATGCCCAGCGCGCCTGAGCCGGTTGCCGGCGCTGCGCGGCGGCGGCGCGCACCCGCGCGGGCAGGGCATGCGGCATTGGGATCAGTCGGGGCAGGGCGCACGCTTACCTGCACGGCAGGCCGCGTGGTTTGGCGCGGCGCCTGCCTGGCTAACCGGGAATGCTGCAACGCCGCTGCGACCGCTGGGGTCGCAGTGCGGACAATGCTCAGTTGCGTTGCGTGGTGCGCACGCTGGCGACCGATTGCTGCAGGGCCTGCAGTTCGGTCCACAGCACATGGCGCGTGTCGCCGGCATGGCCCAGCGACAGGGCCTGCGCGTATTGCAGGTCGCCCTCGTGCAGGGCGCGGTTGGCCTGCCGATGCTGCGCCAGGTAGTGGCCCAACTGCTGCTGCACCAGCGCAAACTGGCGCGCCTGCTCGCCCTGCGGCGCGCTGGCCTGGAAGTAGCCCGCATGTCGTGCAATGCGTTGACGCAGCTGACCCAGGCGCTCGTCGTAGGCCTCGATGCGGGCGGGATCGTGCGCGGCGGCAAGCTGCGCCCGCTGGTCGTCGCGCAACTGCACCAGGTCGATGGCGAGCGACTGCAACGCGCTCATCGGGATGTTGTCCAGCAGGACCGAAACCGGCGCGGCCGGCGCTGCGAAGGAGGGCGGTAACCAGACGCTGGCAGCCAGCAGCGCGACGGCGAACACCGAGCCCAGCATGTGGCGGGCAGAGCGGGGTGAGTTGACGGTAGGCATGCGGACTTCCTTGGACGTGGCGCGGGCCAGGCAGCCCTCATTGCTCCTGGTATCGGCCGTCGAAGCTTGTGCTTGATCATCTTTCGACCAACGGCAGCATTGCCAGGCGATCGCAGGGATGCTGTGGTGCGTCTGTGAGTCGCTGTCGGATGGCAAGACGCCCCGACAGGATCGGGGCGTTGCGGGTGTCGATATAGAGGTGCCAGACCCGACAGCGCGGTTGCTTGTTCCCGCGCACGACAGTGGCGTGCAGCCCCGGGGAGGGGACGAGGGCAGCCTCGTTTGGCTTAAACCACGGCCAGATGCCGCGGGGCGGATTGGCGGCTTGCCGGCGACAGCGCAGCATGCGGCTGGATCTTGAAGATCGCCACCGCATCGGACAGCTGGCCAGCCTGTGCTTCCATCGTACGCGCAGCGGCGGTGGCTTCCTCCACCAGTGCCGCGTTCTGCTGGGTGGCCTCGTCCATCTGGGTCACGGTCAGGTTGACCTGTTCGATGCCGGCCGACTGCTCCTGCGAGGCGGCGGAGATTTCGCCCATGATGTCGGTCACGCGCTGCACCGAAGACACGATGTCGGCCATGGTCTTGCCGGCCTGATCCACCAAGGCCGAGCCCTGCGCCACCTTGCCGACCGAATCGTCGATCAGCTGTTTGATTTCCTTGGCCGCACCGGCCGAGCGCTGCGCCAGCGTGCGTACTTCCGAGGCGACCACGGCGAACCCGCGCCCCTGTTCGCCGGCACGCGCCGCCTCCACCGCCGCGTTCAAGGCCAGGATATTGGTCTGGAAGGCGATACCGTCGATGACGCTGATGATGTCGGCGATCTTCTTGGAAGACACCTCGATCCCGGACATGGTGGTGACCACCTGTGCGACCACGCTGCCGCCTTGCGAGGCCACTGCGGCGGCGCCGATCGCCAGCTGGTTGGCCTGGCGCGCATGCTCGGCGTTCTGCCGCACGGTGGAGGTGAGCTCTTCCATCGAGGCGGCGGTTTCTTCCAGGTTGGCCGCCTGCTGCTCGGTGCGCTGCGACAGGTCCTGGTTGCCGGCGGCGATGTCGCTGGCGGCCGAATTGATCGAGCCGGCGGCCTGCTGGATGCGCCCGACGATGCTGGCCAGTTGCTCGGTGGTGGCGTTGGCATCGTCGCGCATCTGCGCGAAGACGCCGTTGAACTGGCCGTGCATGCGTGCGGTCAGGTCGCCGGCGGCAATCGCCTGCAACAGCGTCGACAGGGAGCGCAAGTTGGCATCGGCGGTGGCCATCAGCTGATTGAGGCTGTCCACCATCGCGTGGAAATCGTACTGGAAACGCTGCGCATCGCCGCGCACGCTGAAGTCGCCGTTGGCAGCGGCCTGTGCGAGCAGCCTGATCTCGCTGTTCATCGCCGACAGGTTGTGCTTGACCGTATCCATGGTCTGACTGAGCACGGCTTTTTCGCCGGGCAGGCGGTCCATGTCCTGGCTCAGATCGCCGACTGCATAGCGCGACATGATCTGCGCCAGCTTCATCTTCACCGCGATATGCGAGCCGACCAGACTGTTGGTGTCGTGCACCATGGTGCCGTAATCGCCCGGAAATGCGCTTTGATCCATGCGGTAGCTGATCTCGCCGGCCTCGTGGCGTTGCGCCATTTCCGATTGCGCCGCCAACACTGCCTGCAGTTGTCGCTGCATGTCCTGCATGCTGCGCAGCAGCTGGCCCGCTTCGTCGCGGCTGTCGACATGGATGGCGTTATCCAGCTTGCCTTGGGCGATGGCGCCGGCCACCCGCGTGGCGCGACCGAGCGGCCCGGCGATGCTGCGGGCGATGAACCAGCCTGCGGACGCGGCCAGCAGCACCGCCAGCGTCATCGCTGCGAGCATGATGCGCACCGAGGTTTGATACGCCGCTTCGGCCATGGCGATTTCGGCATTCATCTGCGCGGTATTGAACTTGGTCAGCTCCACCAGCTTGGCGAACAGATCGCGACGTGCGGGGCGCGACTGCTCGTCGGACACGGTGTTGGCGGTGACCAGGTCGCCGGCACGCACGGCTGCGCCAAGCGCCGCGTTGGCCTTGTAGTAGTCGGCGAGCTTCTGCTTGACCGCCTCGTACAGCTCGGCCTCCTTGCCCGGCTGCGTGGTCCTGGCATACGCAGTCTGCGCGATCTCGACCTCGCTGCGGGCCTTGTCCATGCGCTCGAAGTAGTTCTGCACCGCCTTCGGATCGTCTGCGTGCGCAAGTTGCGCGAGCTCGTAGGTGCGGAATTCGCCAAGCAGCGCGCGCATTTCGCTGAGCTGTTGCACCGCCGGTGCCCAGGTATAGCCGATCTCGCGCAGCAGATGCGCACTGGATTGCATGCGTGTCAGCGCGAATACGCCAAGGCTGAGCGTGATCAGGACGGTAATGGAAAAGGCAACGGCGAGCTTGCGGGCAACGGCGAGATTGCGGAACCAGTTCATCGAAGTCATCTCGTGCGTACAGAGATCAATGGGCAGCGTTGGCGTCTGCAAGCGGGCAGACGCGCCAGGACGGTCGCTGAGTCGGACATGGCCGCGGGCCAGGACACCCCGCGGGTCGTGCCATGCCGCGCGGGTTCGGCGCTGCCGGCGGGCCCCAGACCGCCGGAAACATCACACCATGGTGTTGGATGTGTTGCAGGTGTTGCGATGCGGCGTCCGTGCCGCAGTTGTTGTACTGACTCAGGCGGCCTGCGGCACGCGCAGCGAGCGCACCAGCCCACCGATGTCCACGATCAGCGAGACCCGGCCATCGCCCAGGATGGTGGCGCCGGACACGCCCGGGATACGGCGGTAGTTGTTCTCGATGTTCTTGACCACCACCTGTTGCTGGCCGAGCAGTTCGTCCACTTCCAGCGCGATCTTCTGGCCATCGCCTTCGACCACCACCACCAGCGGTTCCTGCGAGGACTGCTGCCCGCCGAAGCCGTAGTAATCGGTGAGCGACAGGATCGGCAGGTATTCGCCGCGCACCCGTAGCACCCGGCCGTCGCCGGCCATCGAGCGGATGTCTTCCGGTGCCGGCTGCAGGGCTTCGAGCACATAGGCCAGCGGCAGGATCAGGGTTTCGCCGGCCACCGAGACGGTCATGCCGTCGAGGATGGCCAGGGTCAGCGGCAGACGGATCAGCACGCGGGTACCGCTGCCAGCATTGCTTTCCAGCTGCACTTCGCCACCCAGGCCCTGGATATTGCGGCGGACCACGTCCATGCCGACGCCACGGCCGGACAGGTCGGTGACGGCATCGGCAGTGGAGAAGCCCGGTGCGAAGATCAGATCCCACACCTGCGCATCGGTCGGGTTGTCCGGCACGGCGATGCCGCGTTCGGCCGCTTTTTCCAGGATCTTGGCGCGATTGAGGCCACGGCCGTCGTCGCTGACTTCGATCACGATATGGCCACCCTGATGCGAGGCCGCCAGGGTAATCGTGCCGGTCTCGTCCTTGCCGGAGGCGCGACGCGTATCGGGCATTTCCAGACCGTGGTCGATCGAGTTGCGCACCAGGTGCACCAACGGATCGGCAATCTTTTCGATCAGGCCCTTGTCCAACTCGGTGCCTTCGCCGATGGTGCGCAGGCGCACCTGCTTGCCGAGGCGGCTGGAGAGGTCGCGGACCAGGCGCGGGAAGCGGCGGAACACCGCATCCACCGGCAGCATGCGCACGCCGATGACCGCTTCCTGCAGATCGCGGGTATTGCGTTCGAGCAGATCCAGGCCGGCGAACAGCTGTTCGGCATGCGCCGGATCCAGGCCGGTGGAGACCTGCTTGAGCATGGCCTGGGTGATGACCAGCTCGCCGACCAGATTGATCAATGCATCGACCTTGTCGACGCTGACGCGGATCGAGGTTTCTGCTTCGGCAGCGGCGGCCTTGGCCGGCGTGGCAGCAGCAGCGGCCGCAGGTTCGGCAGCGGCGGCAGGTGCCGCAGCGACGGCGACCGGCGCCGCGACAGTGGCTTCGACGGCCAGGCTCGGCGGCGGGCCGGGCACCGCCATCGGGCGGATGTCCAGCTCGCAATCGTCCACCACCCAGGCGAAGGTGTCTTCGATCTTGCTGCGCGGAATCTTGCCGATCAGGCCCAGATCCCAGGCCAGGTAGGCTTCCAGCGGGTCGATGTTCTCAAAGCCCGGCATGCGCTCCAGGCGTGCGGCAATCTGCAGCGGGCCCAGGTGCTCGAGCTCGCGGATGATGCGCAGCGGGTCGTTGCCGCTCATGAACAGCGACGGCGCCGGGGTGAAACCGATATGCCAGGCTTCGGGTTCTTCTTCCTTCGGCTTGGCGACCGCCGCAGCGGTCGGCGCTTCGCCGGCCAGCACGGCGTTCAACCGGGTATGCACGGCCTTGACCGCGGCCGGGTCGGCCGGGGTGCCGTGTTCGGCTTCGCGCAGCAGGGCGCGCAGCACGTCGACCGAGCCGAGCATGGCATCGACCGCATTGGGTTCGAGCTGGCGCTTGTTGGAGCGCAGCTCGTCCAGCAGCGTCTCCAGCACGTGGGTCAGGCCGGCGACGGCTTCGAAACCGAAGGTGGCCGCGCCGCCCTTGATCGAGTGCGCGGCGCGGAACACCGAGTTGATGATTTCCGGGTCGCGGTTGCCCTCTTCAAGGGACAACAGCCCGGCCTCCATCGCGTCCAGCCCTTCGCGGCTTTCCTCGAAAAAGGTGGCGTGGAAACGTTGCAGGTCCATGCTCATGGGCGTGAGATCCGATGGTGAAGCGAGTAAGGATTAACCCAGAACTTTCTGGACGGTGGCGATCAGCTGTTCCGGATTGAACGGCTTGACCAGCCAGCCGGTGGCACCGGCGGCCTTGCCTTCGGACTTCTTGTCGGCCGCCGACTCGGTGGTGAGCATCAGCATCGGGGTGAACTTGTAGTCCGGCAGCTGGCGCAGCTCGCGGATCAGCGAGATGCCGTCCATGTTGGGCATGTTCACGTCGGTCACCACCGCATTGAAGCGTTGGCCCTTCGCGCGGCCCAGCGCAACGGCGCCGTCCTCGGCTTCTTCGACGGCAAAGCCGGCAGAGGTGAGGGCGAAAGAGACCATCTGGCGCATTGACGCCGAATCGTCCACCACCAAGATACGTGCGCTCATGCGGCGTTCTCCACAGATTTCAGGTTGTCATTGGATGCGGAAAGTCCGAGCGCGTCGGTGACGCCGAGCAGACGGGCCGCATCTCTAAAAGTGTCGTTGCAGCCATCGAATTCGGTATGCAAGCCCGCCTGGCGGCGCGTCTGCACAAAGGCGCAGAGCAACTGCACGCTGGCGGTATGGATGCGCCGGACGTCGCCGGCATTGAGCACCAGGTCGCCGTCCTGGGTCAGGAACGCGGCAAGCTTCTGCTTGAGGTCGGCGCTGGTCTCGATGCCGAGATCCTCACCCAATGTCACTGTGCTCATTGTTGCTCCGAACGGATGGTTCTATGCGTACTAACGGCGGGGGGCGGGAAAGCTTTAACGCTGAATCGTTGCGCGTGCAGGTGCGCGTCAGCTGCGCGCTGGATCAATGCAGCAGATGGCTGGCATCGAGCAGGATCATCGGCTGATGGCCCAGCCGCGCGACGCCGCGGAACAGGTTGTTGGAAATGCGGCACAGGCGGGCGTTGTCCGGCGGCTCGATCTGCTGATCGGTCAGGCTGGTCACATCCTCCACCGCCGACACGCGCAGGCCCATGGTTTCGCCATTTTCTTCGAGCACCACCACACGCGTCTGCAGATCCATGTCGATCGGTGCCGAGCCCAGATGCATGCCCAGGTCGATCACCGGCACCACCTGGCCACGCAGGTTCATGATGCCGAGCATTGCGCTGGCGGTGCCGCGCAACGGCAGCAGCGGCACCGGCAGCACCACTTCCTGCACCTTGAGCAATTCCAGCGCGTAGGTCTGCTCGCCGCAGCGCAGGCGCAGCCAGCGCGTACTGCGTTCGCTGGCGCGCCGCTCGGCCTGGATGTGCTCGGCCTGGCCGGGAGCCAGCAGCGCCTGCAGGCCTTGCGGATAGATCGGCGACGGCGGTGCGCGGTGCGGTGCCGGTGCAGGGCGCGGCGGTGCCGGAGCGGGTGCCGGCGGGGCGGGTGCGGCATCGGCGAAGGCGGGGTCGGCATCCATCTCCGACAACAGATCGGCCGCCAGCAGGTCCGCGCCGGCGGCAGCGGTGGCAAACGCCGGGTCGGCGTCCATTTCGGCCATCAGGTCGGCAGTGCTCATGAACGGGCTGGGCGCAGCGGCGGCAAAGGCCGGGTCGGCATCCGTTTCGGCCAGGAAATCGGCAGCGATATCCGCGGCGCTGGGCGCGGCGACCACCGGCGGCCCGAAAGCCGGGTCGGCATCCATTTCGGCCAGGAAATCGGCGGCGATATCCGCGGCGCTGGGCGCGGCGACCACCGGCGGCCCGAAGGCCGGGTCGGCATCCATTTCGGCCAGGAAGTCTGCAGCGATGTCCGCGGCGCTGGGCGCAGCAGCCACCGGCGCCCCGAAGGCCGGGTCGGCATCCATTTCTGCGAGGAAGTCTGCAGCGATCGCGTCGGCGCTCGCCACCGCGGCAACCGCGTGGGCGGTAGCCGCTTCCGACACGGCGGCCGCTTCGGGAGCCGTGGCAGCCTGCACCGGCGGCTCGGCCAGCGCAACGTCTGCGTCCGCAGGCGCCGGAGCCTCGCTGGCAGCAGGGGCGGCAGCGGTGGCAGCGGGGATCTCGACGCCGGCATCGTGCAACAGGCCTTCCAGATAATCGTCCAGCTCACCGTTGGCGGTGTGGTTGCTCATGCAGCTTGCTCCATACGCATCGCGTCATCGGCCAGCACCCATTCCAGCGCGCGGCGATAGGCGGACAGGCCGCGGCCCTGGTAGTCGCCGCCGGTGGCGGGAACGGTCAGTGCGGCGGCATTGCAGATTCGGGTATCCACCGGCACCGCGTCTTCCCAGACGACGGCGCCGTAGGTGTCCTGCATCTCCTTGAGTGTCTCGGTGCCGGCGCGGGTGCGACGGTCGAACAGGGTCGGCAGGATCGACACCGGCAGCGCGCGGCGACGCGAGCGCTGCACCATGTCGGCAGTCCGCACCATGCTGGCCAGGCCATGCAGCGCCAGCGGCTCGGCCTGGGTGGGCACCACCACGCGGTCGCAGGCGGCCAGGGCGTTGATCATCAGCAGGCCGAGCGTGGGCGGGCAGTCGAGCAGGATGTAGTCGTGCTGGCCGGCGTGCCGGGTCATCGCGTTCTGCAGCGCCAGGCCCAGGCCGGGCTGGTTGGCGCTGCGGCGTTCCAGCGTGGCCAGTGCGGCTTGTGCGCACACGTAGGACAGGCCGGGGATGGCGCTTTCATGGGCCAGGCTGGCCAGGTCGCTCGGCGGGGTGCCGAACAGGTCCAGCACACCGCGCGGCGGCGGGTCGATCGCCACACCGAACGCGCGGGTGAGGGAGGAGTGCGGATCGAGGTCGATCAACAATACCCGGTGGCCGAGCGCGGCCAGGCCGCGACCCAATGCCAGCGTCGTGGTGGTCTTGCCGACGCCGCCCTTTTGGTTGGCGATTGCCCAGATACGCATCTCACTGCACTCCTTGAATTACGGCGGGGACGGAACTTGTGCCGCTTTCGGTGGTGACGGCCGTTTGGCCGCCGTCAGACTTGGGAAGCTTGGGCGCCCCGGCGGCGGTCGCATGCATCTGCGATGGCGGATCGGGTGCGAGTGAGCCAGCCGAGTCAGCGAGGATGATCAACACCACACGCCGGTTCGCATTCCGTCCCGCCTCAGTGCTGTTATCGGCACGTGCGCGGAATTCTCCATAGCCCACCATCGCCAATCGTTGCGGGGCCACGCCGTCGTCGGCAAACAGGTGCACCACGCTGGCGGCGCGCGCGGCCGACAGCTCCCAGTTGGAGGGGAACTGTGCGGTGGCGATCGGCTGGTTGTCGGTATACCCCTCCACGCGCACGCCATTGGGCGCATCGCGCAGCACCGCGGCCAGCGCCGACAGGGTGCCGCGGGCGCTGCCGGCCAGCGAGGCCGAGCCGGTGCCGAACAGGATGTCGCTGTTGATCTCCACCTCGATCCACAGGTCGTTGCGGCGGATGGTGATGAGTTTCTGCTCGATCAGCGGCGCCAGCGTCTTGCTCAGCTGCTGGGCCACCGCGTCCATCTGCCGCTGCGCGCGCGCCAGCTGCGCCTGGTTGCGCAGCGACACCGGCATGCGCATCTGCGCGGCCATCGACGGCAGCAGGGTGGGGTCGGTCGGCCCGCTGGAGGCGGCCATCGGGGCGCCGGCCTTGATCACCGAGGGGCGGTCGTAATCGGCGCCCAGGGTCTGGGGCTTGCCGATCTGCACCGGGCTGGCGGCAGTGGACGAGCCGCCGAAAGCGGTGGTCAGCGCCTGCGCCATGACCTTGTACTTGCCCTCGTTGAGCGAGGAGATTGCGTACATCACAACGAAGAACGCCAGCAGCAGCGTCATCAGGTCGGCATACGGGATCGCCCACGCTTCGTGGTTGCCATGGTCTTCGTGATGTTTGCGACGGCGGGCCATGACGGGACTAATGCAAGTATCCGGCCAATTTCGACTCGATGTTGCGCGGGTTCTCGCCCTGGGCGATCGCGATCAGGCCTTCGATCGCCATTTCGCGCTCGTTGGTGCTGCAGTGGATGACGCTCTTGAGCTTGGCGGCGACCGGCAGGAACAGCAGATTGGCCGAGGCGATGCCGTAGATGGTGGCGGTGAACGCCGCGGCGATGCCATGGCCGAGCATGGCCGGGTCGGCCAGGTTCTTCATCACCGCCATCAGCCCCAGCACCGCGCCGATGATGCCCAGCGTGGGCGCATAGATGCCCATGCCTTCGAACACCTTGGCCGCGGCAAGATCCTGACGCTCCTGGTTGTCCATTTCGATCTCGAGCATGTGCCGCATGGATTCGGGCTCCACGCCATCGACCAGCATCTGCAGGCCCTTGCGCAGGAACGCGTCGTCCTGGCGCGGGAGCTGGTCTTCCAGGCCCAGCAGGCCCTGGCGGCGGGCGATGTTGCTCCATTCGACGATGCGCGCCAGCAACTGCGGGCGGTCGCTGGCCGGCGGCTGGATCACCCAGCGCAGGATCTTGAAGGCGCGCCGGAAAACTGCCGGCGAGGTGTGCAGCAGGATCGCCGCCACGGTGCCGACGATCACGATCACGAAGGCAGCCGGCGACCACAGCGACGAAATGCCGGCGCCTTTCAACACGCTGCCGCCCACGATCGCCACGATCGCGAGCACCAGTCCGATGATGCTGAGTCTGTCCATGGAAGCGATATCGGCGCGAGCCCGGCGGACTTGATAGACGCACTCGGTCGATGCGCCAGAAAGTTGTCGTTTTGCGGCATGGGCCGCTTCCACGCTGGCGGCGATGCAGGGTTGACAGGTCATCGGCGCATGCGCTTCCGACCAAGGCGTGTCATCAATGCCGCAGCAGGCCCCGCCGTCCTTGCGCGTGTACGCAGGCAACAAGCGCGCGCATGTTCGGTGTGGCGATCGCGTTGGCGATGGCCGCCAAGCGGCGTGTGGCAGGCGATGCCCTCACGTCGATCCAGTCTCTTGCTGAGCTCGGTTTCAAACAAGGTGTGTGCTGGCGCGTCGGCAAACCGCTTGCGTCCGGTTGCGGGCAAGGATGCATTGCTTGCAGCGATCACGCTGCTGCAGCCGGCAACGCGGCAGGCCGTGCCATGCCGCGTGCAAGCGTGGCGGGCCGGCCGGCCATCGTGGATGCCCTGCAATGCCGCGGGCCTGTTGCGGGGCAGAATGCGCTGCCGCATGGGCTGTGCTACTTAGCTTTCCACGGTATTAGAACGATCTAATTGCATCTGCGTGGAAGCGGACGCAAGAGGAGGGGGGGCGCAACGGCGCCGGATATTTTTGTGTCACTTCGCGCAGCGTTCTTGGCGGATCGTTGGATCGACAGGAATCGGCCGAAGCCAATCACTATTGGGAGAGCATGATCGAAATGAACTGCATGCCATTCGCACGCAACCGCAGCACGCTGTCCGCCGGTATCGCCATCGTCTTGTTCGCGAGCGCCGCCTCTACCACCGCTGCCGCCCAGCAGGCCGATGCCACGCCGGCGCCCACCGGCCAGGCCGAAGTGCAGGCCACGGACCTGGATGCGGTGACGGTGACCGGCTACCGCTACGCGATCGAAAAAAGTCTGGAGCAGAAGCGCAACGCCAACGCCGTGGTCGATGTGATCACCGCCGAGGACGTGGGCAAGTTCCCCGACAAGAACGTGGCCGATGCGCTGCAGCGCGTGCCCGGCGTGGTCATCAGCCGCGACGGCGGCGAAGGCAAGAACGTCAGTGTGCGCGGCCTGTCCTCGGAGCTGGTGCTGACCGAATTGAACGGCAACTACATCGCCACCGCCGAATCCAACGGCGACCCGACGCGCTCGTTCAACTACACGCTGCTGCCGTCGAACCTGTTGGGCAGCGCGGAGCTGTACAAGACCCCGGAAGCACGCATCGACGAAGGCGGCATCGGCGGCACGGTGATCCTGCAGACGCGGCGCCCGCTGGAACTGGAGCCACATTCCGGCTTCGTCTCGGCCGAGGGCACCTGGTCGGATACCAGCAAGAAGACCGACGGCCAGTTCTCCGGTTCGTACTCGTGGCACGACAAGGACAACCGCTTCGGTGTCTTCGTGGGCTACACGCAGCAGAAGCGCACCGCTCGCACGCTCAATGCCAGTACCGAGAGCTGGCAGTGGTACGGCCGCGACGAAGTCGGCCCGGCGGTCGACGTGAATGGAAAACCGTCGGACTTCAACGCCAACTGGTGGGGCGGTACCGGTTTCTGGGACCAGAACAGCAATTACTACACCGGTTTCATGATGCCGACGGCGGTCAGCCTGGACGCCAAACGCGAGGAGCGCGAGCGCAAGGGTGGGCAACTGACCTTGCAGTTCAAGCCGACCGACGACCTGACGCTGACCGCGAACTACTTCCGCTTCGACCTGTCGCAGGACTCGCAGACCAATACCATCAAGATTCCCGAGTGGAACATTGCCCGCTATAACGGCGACGGCAACTGGCGCGGCGGCCGTCTGCTCGACGGGCTGCAGTTCGATCCCAGCGGCACCATCGTCACTGGCGCCGCCTACAGCCTGCGTCCGGGCAAGACCTATTATTGCAGCGAGGCGCAGGCCGCCGCGGCCGGCCTGCCGCCGGGCGGCTGGGGCTCGGACGATTGCACCGTGCCGACGCCGCAGATCACCGGCAGCTACAACATCGAGAAATCGCAGTCGCAGACGGTGGACCTGGGCGGCGAATGGCGTGGCGAGCAGGTGGACGTGGCGTTCAAGGTCGGCCGCACCTGGGCCAAGGGCGGGCCGGAGCTGCAGTTCTCCCTGCCGATCAAGCCGCGCCTGCAGAACGCCGACGGCAGCTGGACCAACGGCAACTTCGCCAGCGCCTGGGACCTGACCGGCACGCCGTCCATGACATTCTCGCCGCAGCTGATGCAGAACCTGCGCGACGGCATCCTGCAGGTCGACCTGGGCTCGACCGGCTCGTCCTGGACCCGTAACACCAATCAGCAGCAGTACGCGCAGATCGATACCACCTGGCATTTCGATGGTGAGGTCGTCGACTCGCTGCAGTTTGGCCTCAAGCGTCGCGACGGCGGCATCCACCGCAGTACCGGCAACAACTACTGGGTGTGCCCGGGCACCGATCCGGGCGACTACGACAACCGCTACTGGAACGGGCGCTGCAATGCCATCGCCACCCAGTTCTCGCCGGGCCTGCTGTTCGCGCAGGACAACCTGGCCGGTGGCGTCAACGCCAGCGCGTTCCCGGCGATCAACTTCCCGGGCTACATCGGCTACTTGAACCAGACCTACGGCGCGATGCAGACCCGCAGCGAAGACAACTTCGTCTACAACGTCGACGAGGAGATCTATTCCACCTACCTGCAACTCAACTTCCACACCGAGCGGCTGCGTGGCAACGTCGGCGTGCGGGTGGCGCGCACCGGCCAGCGTGCCGATTCCACCGACAAGGTGACCGCCTACAACGACTACTTCTTCGATAGCGCCGACGGCAATCCGCTGGCCTGCCAGCAGGGCGCCGCCATGCCCAGCGGCGCCCCGGCCGACACCTATTGCGGGACCGAAGGCTACTGGCGTTTGTCCGACAGCGTGCAACGCACCGAGTCGTTCGTGGTCAGCGGGCTGGACCGCAACTACACCGACGTGCTGCCGAGTTTCAACCTGGCCTACGACTTGACCGAGAACCTGCTGCTGCGCGCGGCAGCCGCCAAGGTGATCGCACGTCCCAGCTACAACGACATCGCCGCGCCTGGCAGCCTGGAGTTTTACAGTCCCGAGTACGTGGCCGACCGGCGCCTGACCGGCGGTGCCAGCGAGCAGGGTTGGTACGGCTCGGGCAGCAACAAGAACCTGGAGCCGTACAAGGCCAACCAGTTCGACCTGGGGCTGGAATGGTATTTCCAGCCGGGCTCGGTGGCGGGTGTGGGACTGTTCCGCAAGAACGTGGAGAACTTTGCGGTCGACGTCATCAGCGACGTCAACATGATGGTCGACGGGCAACCGGTCACCGTGCAGAACTACAGCACCCAGGCCGGCGGCCAGGATGCGGTCTCGCAGGGTGTGGAGCTCTATGCGCAGCACACGTTGCCATTCGGTCTTGGTGTGCAGTTCAACTACACCTACAACGATGCCAGCAAGGCGGCGGTGCGGCTGGAGGATGGCACCGAGGCCGGCAAGACCTCCATGCCGGGCAGCGCCAGGAACCAGACCAACCTCACCGTGTTCTACGAGACCGACAGCCTGCTGCTGCGCGCCTCGTACAACCGTCGCGGCGAGCTGGTGCAAGGCCTGGTCAACGGGTTGAACGTCTTTGAGGAGTCGTACTACCAGATCGATCTGAACGCGGCGTACAACATCACCCCGGCGCTCAGCCTCACCGCCTCGGTGCTGAACCTGACCAAGCAGGAGTCCCGCTCGCACCTGGGCGAGGACACCCGCGCCCGCTTCTATACCGGCGGCTACGCAGGCCGGCTGGCGTACCTCGGGCTGACCTACAAGTTCTAGGTCCAGCGTGTCGCGCCCATGCCTGCCGCGTGGCGGTATGGGCGCAATGGTTTGGCGACGGCCGGACTGCAGTGTTCGCTGTCCGCGACGACATCGTCGCGTGTGCGCGGTCGTTCACCGCGGGATCTCATCGCATGAGGTCTTTGCTGGTGCGAATGCTCTCCCTGTCCCCGGTGCCGTCGCTGGCCACGCCGACGCTGGCTGCCGCACCGCGGTCAAACCGTCGCGCGATGCGGCGATCTAGTCGGGCCTTGCTGAAAAGAAGTGGACCTGGGCCCGTTATTTCGACCCATTATTTCGACACCACGGGCGACGACGCAGCGCCATTTCGTCGGCGATCCGGGTGATTCATCTGCGGCTTCTGTGGCTTGGTCGCAAGCGGATTGCCACGCCCCCGCGCGGATGGCAACTTGCAGCGGCGATCACGTCGACCTGGAGCCCCCGCATGACCCCCGTTGCCCTGTATTCGCCCGATCCAGCCCGCGGCTGGCTGCCCTGGGCCTGGGTGACGCCGATCCTGATGATCCTGTTCAACGCGGCACCAACGATCGCGCTGGACGGGTGGATGCAGTCGCAGCATTGGTCGACGCCGCACGGCGACCCGATCGGCCTCGCTGGCTTGTATGCGCTGTTGTGGATCGGCTTCGCGCCGACGCTGGCGGCCGTGCTCGTCTGGGTACGCTTCGTCGAAGGGCGCTCGCTGGCGAGTATCGGGCTGACCGGTCCGGCGCCGCTGAAAACCTTCCTTCGCGGACTGGCCGTTGGATTCGGCACGGTCGCGCTGGTCGTAGTCGCGATCTGGATGGCTGGCGGCATGCAGGCGGCGGGCTTGGGGCAGGCCTGGCGGTCGCCCGTCAGTCTGCTGCACATCAGTCTGCTGCTATTGAGTTTCATGTTCCAGGCGAGCGTGGAGGAAGTCATCTTCCGCGGCTGGATGCTGTCGGTGGTCGCGCGCATGACCAATGTCGCGGTGGCAGTGCTGCTGGTGTCGCTCGTTTTCTGCTTCCTGCATTTCAGTCCGCACCAGCCGCCCCGGGTCATGCTCGGCACGTTCCTGTTCTCGCTATTCGCCTGCGCCTGGGCGCTGCGGACCGGCAATATCTGGGGCGTGATGGGCTGGCACGCGGGGTGGAACTGGTTGCTCGCGACCGGCTTCGAACTGCCCGTCACCGGCATCGATGCGCACTTGCCGGCGCTGCTGGTGGCGCTACGCCCGCAAGGCCTCGACGCTCTGACCGGTGGCGCGCAAGGGCCGGAAGGCAGTTACCTGTGCAGCGTCTTCTTCGTCGCCGCGATCGCGTGGATCCAGTGGCGAAAGACGCGCGGAGCCCAGAACTTCTCGCCGACCAGCAGGTAACGCCACTGCCCGGGCGGCATCGCCCAGTCCGGGCCCTTGCCGATCGGATGCTGGTTCGCGCCGTACCGGCGACGACCACGCAATGGAGCGTCTGCTAGCGCTCGGTGGGCCGATCGACGCTCCGCTACGGGGCTTCTCGGTAGGGTAGGGGAACTGCTATCCAATATTAGAATTAGGGATGTTTATCGGGGATAGGGCAGCTCCCGACCCAAAGCAGCCGTTCGGCAGCGGTGTGCCAAAACCGGCCATTCGCCCAGCGCGAAGCCGTGGGGCAGAAATGCAAAGGGCGGCGGGTCCGGCCTAAGACTCTGAGATAGCCGCGATCGGCGTCAGAGCCCCGCTGAGGATGCTCGGATCAGCAGCTATTCGAAACTCTGCTCGCCTTCCCGATCGCGCTTGCTCTCACGTTCGATCCAGCGTTCCAGTTCGGGCAGCATGTCGGTGACCCATTGCCGAACCTCGCCTCCGACATTGTCACCCAGCGTTGTGATAGCTGCGCGACGCCGAACCAGGATATCGGCGAGCGAGCCACTCCAGCTGCGCGGATGCAGCCGTGACCAGATATCACCGAGAAACGCCCGCTTGTCTCGCGCGTGGCCCAATATTTCCAGGAAAAGCGTGGAGACACCATTCTCCTCTTCGCCCTGCCGCCGCTTGAACATGGGAATGCTTTTGCCAAGCAGCGGATAGCGCCGATCCGGATCGATATTCGCCCACTGAACAAGGGTTTCGGCGCCGACATCTTCCACCGGCGTGCCAGACCCGAAGTCCCCCTCAAACAGTACCCGATTCCTCGGCCGGAGCTCAGGAAGCAGGAATTCGTCGAGAGCGATGAGGGGATGCGTTTCGAAGAGCGCCTTCAAGACATAACCAAGATCGTAGGACGAGATATAGACGGTCTCCAGCCCGACCCGGACCCGCGCGCAGATCTCGCGCAGCGTCGCCGCACCATCAGGTCCGGCGCAGCAGACCCGAATGACGGTATGCAGCCCAAAATCGCGAGGCGACTGCTTCTTCCCGAAGTCGGCGCGCAGCAGCAGCTCACGGCCGACGGCAATCAAGGATGGAGCGCGTTGTTGGCCCTCCTCCCGAACGCGGTAGAAGTGCATGTGAAGGATATCGAGCGCGATCTCCACGCCGTCGGCGAGACTGGCGATGTCCGTGAGCAGCGGCCCAAGCGCGTCGGGTGGAGACTCGCCGACGCTGCCATTGGCGATGCTGTGAAAAGTCCGCGCCGAAAGGACGCCATGTTCAATCGCACGCCGAAGCCGCGCAATGCCCTGGGTATCGATAGCAACACGCGCCTGAAGATAGGGCAAGCTCGCGGCGAGATCGGGATTCTCGATCACATCCTCCAGCGCGGCGTCGGCGAAGGCCAAATCCCTGGCGTTTGCGCCATGGATGAACCCGCCCAGCACCGTCGCATTCCGGCTGTCCACATCGGCGGCAGAGAAGAGGCCCAGCAGTTCCCGCCACATCGCATCAAGATCGGCGGCGCCATCCGACAGGCCGATGCCGCACTCGTAGGCGCGCTGCGGATGTTGTTCGACGAGCAGTTCGGCGATGAAGGTAGCGCGCGTCTCCGGGTCGTGCGCGAGCGCGGTTCCGATCTCTTTCGCGAGCTGGGAGGCGCGCTCATACGGCTTCATGACATCGCCGTCGTCGGCATCACCGTCAGCGACATCCCAACCGAAACTGCTGCGCCCCAGTACCACCGCACGGGCCTGATGGAGAAGATCGGTGGGTTTCAGGCGGTCGATGAGCGCGGTGAGACGCGCGCGCACCTCATCAGGCATAGCGTCGCCCTCGAAACGCAGCGCTGTGCGGAAGCCGATCCACCCCTCGATCCAGGGCCGCTCGGAAGAGAAGTGGGTCGCTGCCCGTTCGAGCGCATCGTGACAGGGGCCGAAATGCCACAGCTCCCTTATGCTATGGGCAAGGTGGTCCCGGGCGTTTTCGATGATTGGCGAAAGCTCGACCGCCAAGTCGACCGCGCCGTTGTACCAGGCCCAGATGTCGCCATAGGTCGGCGGGTGCCAGCCATAGTCGCGTGACCGGGCGCCGAAGTCGAAGTCGCTGGATGAACTGAAATGGTGCGCCTTCAGCAGCGCATTGAGGGCGACGCCGGCGCAGCGCATCAAAGCCGGATCACCAGATTGCGCGAACCGGCGCACAAGCGATCGTCGCTGGTCCGGCAAAGCCTTGGTGCCGGACAGGTGCAGGTGAAACAGCTCGGCGAACATGTCCGATGCCGAGTTGTTGTGGTGATTGGGCGGTTCGGCGGAAAGGAACCGGGCAAGCAATGTCGCCGCGCGGTCGAATAGCGGTGGATCGTAAGCGAGGAGCTTGATCAACCGTATCCACTGCCATCGATCGCTCGACTGCGGATCGAGTATCTCGGCGCCTCGCGGCCCGGCCACGTCTCGCTCGATCTTTGCGAGCACGGCATCGGGCGCGACCGGAGCGATATTCGTGATGATCTGGAGGCCGTCTTCGCCCAACGCCGTGAGATCGCCAAGAAGACCGTCGGCACCAAGCCAGCGCTCGACCGCGGCCCGTGCCTCGGCGCTGTCGTGCAGATAGCCGAGGCGGCGCGAAAGGGACTTCTGCATCCGCGCCGTGAGCGACGTGCAGAAGCGATCGAAATCGGCCGGGGGCATGCGTTCGAGGGCGAACCCGGCGAGCGGGTTGGCGATCGCGTGCGGCAGGATCGCGCGCCACCGTCCGCGCAGCTGCGCGATCCCGCGCTGACGAAGCGTGTTCAGCGCCGCATATATCGTCGCCACGGAAGCGCCGCGAATAGCAGCAACCCGCGCAAGTTCGCCGCTTTCCGACGTGTCTTCGCCATCGATCGAATAGAGCAGCGCAAGGTCTTCGGCGGCGGAAAGGAGATCCCGGTCGGGCTCGTTGCGCTGGTGAAAAATCCGCTCGAAGAGGTCACGGCTCTTGAGCTTTCCCAGGGTCTCGCCTTTCCCGAGGGTTTCGGCGAGGCCGCGCGCCACGCGGAAATTGCCGTCGCTGAACTCCGATATCGTGCGCCGGTCCACCTGCGTCACATTGGAAAAGATCTTTTCCAGCCACAGTTCCACCATTTCGGGCGATGCTGATTGCAGGCGAAAGACCTCGGTACGCTCGGGCTCATCGTCGCGAACATCATATTCGACCGTGAGGAGGCTGACTTGGCTCCCCGCTTCCGAACAGATGCGGGCAAGTTCGCTGTGCGTCGCCGGATTGCAGTTATCGACGATCAGGATCGCACGCTGCCGTGCGATAACTAGCTGGCGCGCCATGTCCCGGGCGATCGGGTCAGTCTCGACCGAATAGTCGGTATAAACGGCAAGCCCCGGGTCCAGCGGCGCCTCCCCGACACCATCCTCGAACAGTGCCTGCACGAGACGAGTCTTTCCGAGACCGGACAAGCCGATCAACCGGATACATTGGCGAGCTTTGGTCAGAGAGACGCGAAGACGGGCGATACCCTCGCCGATGGTGAGTTGCTCGCGGTCGCTCGTTCGCTCATCAGTTAGGCAAGCCTTGTCATTGAAGAGATAGGGCGTCTCCTCGCTCACGCCGACGCCGCACCAATCGCCGATGCTGCTCCAGCCCGACATACCGATGCCGAGCCGCATGCGGACCCAGGTGGCAATCCCGGGATAGTGATTGACCCATGTAGCCAGCCGGTCGCGATCGTAGAAGTCGCTATGCAACTGCCCGGCCTCAGGCAGACCGTCTAGCTGCGCCCGTATCGCATCGCGACGATCGCTCAGCGGCTTGTCTGCGACCGACCCTTGCGCGCTGACGATGATGTAGGCGCCCGAGCGAGCGGCGAGTTCGGCGATGACCGGCCGTAGTACGCCGCCAGGACGCATCTCATTGCGGATTGCGCTCGCCGGCATGTCGGGCTTCTTCACCTGAAACCCTGTGTGCTGGCTCGGCACGAAATCCGGCATCAGCAGTGCGGACGGGCACTCGACCCGGACATCAAGCCCGCCATCGGCCGCATCCTGATTGCCGCCAGCGGTCACCGACGAACTGGGGCAACCCTGCGCCCGCAATTCTGCCAAAGCGAGACGAGCGACGAGTGTCCGCAGATCGGCGTCATTGAGGTCGGCGACTTGTGCGCCAGTAATTTCGAACATCGTTCTTCCCCCCTCTCATCAAGTATAGGAGAGCATGCGGGAGAACAAGGAGCGGTCAAGCGATAGTTGGTCCGCCACGGCCGCGACGAACTGCCAGTTGTTCCATCGCCACGCATGATGCCTGCGACTGGCTTGCTGAGCTGGCGCTCCAGCGCCGGTGGCCACGGCACGAGCGCGAACTCGCACGATCCGGTGGAGAGGCTGTTGGGTGCCATCAGCGTGTATTGACACGCCGGACCGTGCACTTGCAATCTAATCCCAAGGAGCGTCGAAACTCCTCACGTAGCGGTACCCACCTCCGTCAAACCGGTGGGTTTTTTGTGCCTGCATCCTGCAGGTACAAGCCGATGCAATGCCTGCGTCGGGAGGGCGGCTAATACAACACCCGCAAGGGGAATATGCCCGCCGGCTACGTGCGGTTTCGAACCTCCCGACATCCCGTCGCCGTTGGTGGCGGTTCTTGGGTTGTTCCAGGAGGGCGTTGTCATGTCTACCGCATCATCCATGCCGGCATCTGTGCCGGTTGATCTGTTGCCAGCTTCCGCTCACCGCCTGCGGTGGGATGTGGTCGAGGTGCTGCGCCGGCTCGCCGCACGCGCAGCTGTTGAGCAGGCGAGCGAGCATCCTGCGCATCCGCTGAGTCGCCAGCTCGGCGCGTTGCCGCAAACCTTGCGCAGCCGGTTCGCACGCAGTGCCGTGGCGCTGCAGCAGTGCGCGGCCGCATCCATCACCCGCCACCAGCCGGAGGCGTCATGACACGCCGCCGCCCACCCACGACATCTGCCAGCGCACGGCCCACCCGCAAGCGTACGCGCCCCGCGACGCCCAACCGGGTGCAGTGGGTCGTTGTGGAACCCGACCGCACCAAGCTGCCACCGATGCTGCCCCCCGACCCGGACGCCTCCCCGCAAGGCCCCGGCACGCTGCGCGCACCCCGCCGCGCCCGCCGCCCGCGCCAATGCACCGTCAGCTACACCCATTACCC
Source organism: Xanthomonas sp. WHRI 8393 (assembly GCF_040203315.1). NCBI lineage: Bacteria > Pseudomonadati > Pseudomonadota > Gammaproteobacteria > Lysobacterales > Lysobacteraceae > Xanthomonas > Xanthomonas sp. WHRI 8393. The sequence goes on from NZ_JBEGGL010000002.1 coordinate 1,045,111, forward strand.
CGGCGCCCACGACCACGCCGGCGACCAGCACGTGCCCCACGTCCGCCTCAGCGGCCTATGGCTGGAACAACTGGGCTTTGCCATCGGCACCAAGCTGCGCATCACCGCCAGCGAAGGGCAGCTGCTGATGGAGGTGTTGCCGCCGGTGGAGGTGCCGGCCAAGGCGCGCAGCGTGCGGCGATGATGCTGCGTCTGCCAGACGCCTTGCGATTGACCTCGGTGCCGGATGCCACTAGCGTCGCAGCCACACCAGCGCACAACGGGAAATAACGGTTCCAGGTTCACTTCCACGGCAGCCTGGCCGTCGCTAAACCATCGCGCCCATGCCTGCGCGCGTAGCGGCATAGATCGGCAGCCATGCTGGTAGTGACACGACAACGGCCGCAGTACGCGGCCGTTGTCGTTAGATCAGGCAACCAGGATCGTCTTCCCGATTCCCGATTCCCGATTCCCGATTCCCGATTCTCCCAATCCCGAATCCCCAACCTCAATGATCGCTGGAACGCAGCCCATCCACATCCAGGATCAGCGCCATGCGGCCGTCGCCGATCAGGGTGGCGCCGGCGTAGCCGGGCAGGCCGCGCAGGGCACGGGGCAGGGGCTTGATCACCACTTCCTCGCGGCCGCGGACCTGGTCCACCACCAGGCCGAAGCGGGTTTCGCCGGCCTGCAGCAGCACCACCGTCAATAGCGGCGGCTGTTCGGCAGGCACGCCCAGCCAGCGGCGCAGGTCGATCAGCGGCAGGGTATGCGAGCGGCGGTCCAGCACGGCGCGGCCGTCGAACCAGCCCAGCGAGGTCTGCGGGGCGTGCAGCACTTCGACCACGCGCGCCAGCGGCAAGGCGTAGACGGCTTCGCCGGCCTGCACCAGCAGGGTCGGCAGGATCGCCAGGGTCAGCGGCACGCGGATCATGAAGCGGCTGCCGCGGCCCAGTTCGGACTGGATCTGGATCTGTCCGCTGAGTTCGCGGATGCGCGATTGCACCACGTCCATGCCCACGCCGCGGCCGGAGATGTCGGTGACCTCGGCCTTGGTCGAAAAGCCCGGCATGAAGATCAGATGCAGGCACTCGTCGGTGCTCAGGCGGGCGGCGGCTTCGGCATCGATCAGACCCTTGTTGCGGGCGATCTCGCGCAGGCGTTCGGGGTCGATGCCGGCGCCGTCATCCTGGATCTCGATGCTGACGTAGTCGCCTTCCTGCTGCGCGGACAGGCGCACATGGCCGCTGCGCGGCTTGCCGGTGGCTTCGCGCAGGGCCGGGGATTCGATGCCGTGGTCGATCGCGTTGCGCACCAGGTGCACCAGCGGATCGGCCAGGGCCTCGACCAGGTTGCGGTCCAGTTCCGTCTCGGCGCCGATCAGTTCCAGTTCCACTTCCTTGGACAGCGTGCGCGCGACATCGCGGGCCACCTTGGGAAAGCGCGCGAACACCTTGCTCACCGGTTGCATGCGGGTGCGCATCACCGCGGTCTGCAGACGCGCGGTGGCGATGTCCAGCGTGCTGACCGCGCGGTCGAGTTCTTCGTCGCGCAGGCGGGTGCGCAGGGTCTTGAGACGGTTGCGCGACAGCACCAGTTCGCCGATCAGGTTGACGATGGCGTCCAGGCGCTTGGTGTCCACGCGCACGGTCTGCTCGGCGTCGGCCGCCTTGGCCGCCGCCTTGGGCGCGGCCTTGGCGCCCGGCGCAGCAGCGCCGTGTGCGTCATCGTGTGCGGGTGCGGCGGCAGCGGCCTTGGGCGCGGCCTTGACCGCCGGCGGGCCGCTCTTGGCATCGAACTGCGCAATCAGCGAGGCCGGTGCATGCGGCACGGTTTCGCCCGAGCCCATCGCATCCAGCATGGCCTGCAGATAATCCAGCGACTGCTGCGCGGCATCGAAGTGATGCGCCTGCAACACCGCCTGGCCGGAGCGCGCCATGCCCAGGGTTTCCTCGGCGGCGTGGCAGAGCTCGACCATCGGCTTGATCGCCAGGAAGCCGGCGCCGCCCTTGAGCGTGTGGAAGCCGCGGAATACCGCGTTGAGCTGGTCGGCTTCGTCCGGTGCCTGTTCCAGCGACACCAGCTGTTCGCCGAGGCGATCCAGGATTTCCTGGGCCTCGACAATGAAATCGGCAGCAATATCGTCTGGAACAGCACTCATGGTTACAGCCCCAATCCGGACAGCAGGTCGTCGGCGTCGTCCTGCGACACCGCGTGACGGTCCAGGCCCTTGACTGCAGGACCGGCAAGACCGCCGTCGTCTTTCTTCGGCTCGGGATTCTTCGGCGGCAGGCCGAGTGCACCGAAGCCCTCGTGCACGCGCCGCACGATCCCGGCCACGCGACGGATGATCTGGCCGCTCAGGTCCTGGTAGCTCTGCGCCAGCGACAGCTCGGTCAGGTTATGGCGCATCTTGTCCATCAGCGCGCCCTGGTCCTGGTTCAGGCCACCGTCGCGCAGCTGGTTGGCCAGCTCGCGGCATTCCTCGACCAGATCCAGCGTGCGATGGCTGGCCTTCTCGGTCATTTCCACCACGTGGTCCAGGCGCGAGCAGGCATCGTCCAGTTCGCCGGCTTCCTCGGGCACGGTGGGCAGCTCGCCCAGCGCCTGCCCGAGTTCGCGCGCGAGCCGGCTCAGGCTCTGCATCATCGGGCGCGTGCGCAGCGCGGCGAGGTGGTCCACCTCGCGCCGCCAGGCGACCTGGTCACCGCTTTCCAGTGCATCGAGCGCGTGCTGCAGGCGCTCGATCAGGGCGGCACGTTCGGCATCGGCTTCCACGGTGGCGTTCATCAGGCGGTCGCCGCCAGACGTTCGAACACCTTGCCCAGCTTCTCTTCCAGCGTCTGTGCGGTGAACGGCTTGATGATGTAGCCGTTCACGCCGCACTGGGCCGCTTCGATGATCTGCTCGCGCTTGGCTTCGGCGGTCACCATCATCACCGGCAGGTGCTTGAGCTTGGCGTCGGCGCGGATGTTGCGCAGCAGGTCGATGCCGGTCATGCCGGGCATGTTCCAGTCGGTGACCACGAAATCGAACGGGCCGGCCCGCAACGCCGCCAATGCGCTGTTGCCGTCTTCGGCCTCTGCGGTATTGGTGAAGCCCAGATCGCCCAACAGATTCTTGACGATACGTCGCATCGTCGAGAAGTCGTCCACGATCAAAATCCGCATGTTCTTGTTCACATCAAGCTCCTAACACTAAAAAATGCGCGAAAAAATCATTCGTCAATTTCGACACCGGCATCGGCCAGTTCGAAGACCTTGAGGCGGCCGCGCAGACGCACCACCGCCTGGCCATGGATCTGGCAGACGCGCGATTCGCTGACACCGAGCACGGCGCCGATTTCTTTCAGGTTCAATTCCTGTTCGTAGTACAGCGACAGCACCAGCTGCTCGCGCTCGGGCAACTGGCCGATGGCCTTGCCCAGCTCGCGGCCGAATTCGCCACGCTCCATCATCTGCTGCGGATTGGGGCCGCCCTTGGCGGTGGTGTCCAGCTCGCCGTGATCCTCGATCCGCGACTCCAGGCTCAGCACCTGGCCGCGGGCGGCATCTTCCATCAGACGCAGGTAGTCGGGCAGCGGCATCTCCATCGCGGCGGCCACTTCGGTGGCGGCGGCGGCGCGGCCGGTGTGCTGTTCGATCTTGCGCACGGCGGCGGCAGCGTCGCGTGCGCGGCGGTGCACCGAGCGCGGCACCCAGTCGCCCCGCCGGATTTCGTCGATCATCGAGCCGCGGATGCGGATCGAGGCATAGGTCTCGAACGAGGCGCCCTGTTCGGAGTCGTAACTGCGCGAGGCTTCGATCAGGCCGATCATGCCGGCCTGGATCAGATCGTCCACTTCCACGCTCGCCGGCAGGCGCGCGGCCAGATGGTGGGCGATACGGCGCACCAGGTCGGCGTGCTGGGTGACGATATCGTTGGCGTTGTTGCGCTGCACGGCGCGGTACTGCGCGCTGGCCGTGGTTGCGGTAGCGGTGCTCATGCGGCCACTCCCCGTTGGATGATGCGTTCGACGAAGAACTCGACATTGCCGCGCGGCACGGTGGGGGCCTGCCAGCGCGAGGTACGGCGAGCGATTTCTGCAATGGCCTGCGCCGACGGACTGGCGGGGTAGGCCTTGATGACCGGCTGCTGGCGCTGCACCGACAGGCGCAACCAGTCGTCCTGCGGCACGTGGCCGAGGTAGTTCAGCGACACGTCGCCGAGGAATTTTTCGCAGACCCGCGACAGCTTGTCGTACAGCAGGCGGCCCTCGTTGGGGTCGCGCACCATGTTGGCGATGATCTGCAGGCGGTCCACGCCGCGTTCGCGCGAGAGCACCTTGATCAGCGCGTAGGCATCGGTGATCGAGGCCGGCTCGTCGCAGACCACCACCACGGTGTCCTGGGCGGCCTGGCAGAAGGTCAGCACGCTGTCGGTGATGCCGGCGGCGGTGTCGATGACCATCACGTCCAGGTCGCGCTCCAGCTCGGAGAACACGTTGACCAGGCCGATGTGCTGGGCCGGGGCCAGTTCGGCCATGTGGCGGCGACCGGAAGCCGCCGGGACCACCAGCACGCCGCCGGGGCCTTCGATGATCACTTCATCCAGCGTGCAGCGGCCGGCGATCAGGTCGGCCAGGGTGTACTTGGGCGACAGGCCCAGCACCACGTCCAGGTTGGCCAGGCCCAGGTCGGCATCCAGCAGCAGGGTGCGCTTGCCCATGTCGGCCAGCGCTACGGCCAGGTTGGCGGAGATGTTGGTTTTACCCACGCCGCCCTTGCCACCGGTCACGGCAATGGTGCGCACCGGGCCCAGGGGCTCGGGACGGGTCGCCGACAGGGGGAAGGCGTTGGTCAGCTTGGCGTATTCACGCGACTGCATGGTTGTGCTCCGGAGTACAGGGCTTATCGGCAGCGCGCCGCAAATCTTCAAGGCGAAGAACGAGACTGGCGGCATTGGCGCGGTGCAGGTCGTCGGGGACCCGCTGTCCGTCAGTCACCCAGGTGATGGGCATTTGGTGATCGACGACGACCGACAGCGCACTACCGAAGCGGCCGGTCTCGTCAAGTTTGGTCAGCACCACGCCCTGGGGCTTGGCGTGGGCGAAGCGGCGCACGACCTCGTCGAGGTCGGAAAAGTGCGCGTTGGCAGGCAGCACCAGCAGCGAGGTGACCTGGTGCGCGGCGCGCAGCCAGTTCAGCTGCGCGGCCAGGGCGCGGTCGCGCTGGCCCATGCCGGCGGTGTCGATCAGCACCAGCTTGTAGTCGCGCAGGCGCTCGAGCAGTTCCAGCAGGCTCTCGGCGCTGTCGGCCTCGTGCACGGCGATGCCGAGCTGACGGCCGTAGCTGTGCAACTGCTCGCGGCCGCCGACGCGCTGGGTGTCGGTGGTGACCAGGGCCACGTCGCGCGGGGCGTGCTGGGCGGCGAAGCGCTGGGCGAGCTTGGCGATGGTGGTGGTCTTGCCGGCGCCGGTCGGGCCGACCAGGGCGATCACGCCGCCGCGTTCCAGCGGGTCGACCGGGGCCACCGGCAGGCGCTTGGACAGCAGCCCCAGCATCAGCCCGCGGCCGCGGTGCAATTCGGTATCGGCCGGGATCTGCAGTGCCACGTCGCGGATCAGGCCGGCGTCGAAGCCGTAGTCGTCCATCAGCTCCAGAGCCTGCGCGCGCACCGGCGAGCCACGCAGGCGCTCGTCGGTGAGGCGGTTCATTTCGCGCTCGATCATCTGCCGCATCAGCGCCAGCTCGCCACGCAACTGCTTGAGTTCTTCATCGTTCTGCGGCGCCGGGGCGGCGGCGACCGGCACCGCGGCCAGCGCCGGCGGGGCAACCACCAGCGGCGGCAATGCGGCCGGCGGCAGGATCTGCGGCAGCGCGTCCAGGTCGAAGTCGGCGTCGTCGTCCAGCGCGTCTTCGTCCTGGTCGTAGCCGGCCTGCGCAGGCGCAGCGGCGGCGGCCATGATCGGGGTCGGCGCCTGCACCGGGGCGGCCTGCACGGCGGCACGCTGCACCGGCGCGGTGGTCAGGAAATCGGCGAACAGCTGTTCCGGCACGGCCGACAGCGCGTGTTCCTGGCGCGGCGCGGCGGTCACCGCAACGGCGTGGGCCAGGGCCTGGGCGGCGGGCGAGGGGACGGCGGCGCTACGCACCGGTGCCGGCACCTGCGGCTGGCGCGGCACGTTGACCGGCTGGCGCAGCGCCATCGCGGCGATCATGTCCTCGGCGGCACTGGCAACGCGCTGGCGCTGGCTCGTGCCGGCATCGGCGGCCGGCTTCAGCGGTGCGTGGACCGGCGCGGCGGCGACTTGCGGGACCGGTGCCTGCGGGGCCGGTGCCGACGGGATCGGCGCGGCGGCAACGGCCGGCGTCTCGGAGCGCGCGGTTTCCAGGGCGCGCTGCACGAGTTCCTCGTCGTAGTTGCTGGCAGCGACGATCTCGATGCCTTCGGCGGTGCGGCGATTGGACAGGATCACTGCGTCCGGGCCGTGTTCTTCACGCACCATGCGGAATGCGGTGCGCATGTCCGGGGCAACGAAGCGTTTGATTTTCATGCGAAGTGCCTCCAGGAACGGGACCCGCCGGACGCCGGACGGGTGCGCGATGAATGTGGGTGTGCTGCCAGCGTCATGAGTTGCCTGTCCCGTTCGGTTGTTCCAAGTGCTGCTCTCGCCCCGCAGCGGTGGCGCTGGCTGCGGTCTCGGCAGAGCTAATGCACGCGGCGTGCCAAAACGGGGTGCCGGGGTTCCGGCGCGGGGGCGCTGGTGTATCGGGACGGTGCGGGGCTGTGCGTGCGGCCGGGTCCGAGCGCTTTAAGTCAATGGCGTGATTGACTTTTTTCCAGGGCGGCGATGCGTTGGCGTCGTCGTGCGGGCGGATGCGCTGGCTGGTCGGAGGTCCAGTCTGAGGCGCTCGGAACGCCTGGAAACGGCCAGCGCCATGCAATCGATTGGAGATCCGGACCAGTGGCGGCTTTCCGGCGCTGTTTCCAGCCTGCTGGGGGTGTTTTTCACACCGTTGCTGATGGGCGCCCGGGTCGGCAGCCAGGGCGCGATGGCGCACCCGGCCGAGGCGATCGGCAAGATCCTG